>NZ_JBFTQK010000004.1:0-476787 GCF_056398965.1 Arthrobacter sp. 01T414
TGGACAACACAGCCAAAACAACCAATCAATAAAACAATTGGTATCAACAAACTTGGCACACTATTGAGTTCTCAAACAACAGACACACCCGGCACCACCCAAACCAAACGGTCCAGGATCGCTCCGGAGCAACTTTTCAAACTTACCCGCGCACTTCGACCTAGTCAAATCAGCGTCCCGATCCAGTTGGCCGTGGCCTTCGTGGTCTTCTCAGCGGATCAACTCCGGGGAGCAGCGCGGAAATAAACTGTACCACCACTCGGCCGCGGTGACAAAGCCGGCGTCACGGGCTCCCCTTCAGGACGCAGGGCCCGGCTCCCCCGGGCAGCGAAAAGGCCCGGAACCACAGGGGTTCCGGGCCTTTCGAAGGGTAGCTACCCGGCGACCTTGAAGTACGCGGCCCCCAGCGGAGGCAGCGTCACGGTCAGCGTCGCGGGCTGGCCGTCAATCCCGTCGTCGGCCGCGGTCAGCATCCCCTCGTTCAGGACGTTCGACCCACCGTAAGCGGCGGCGTCGGTGTTCAGGACTTCCTGCCACTGCCCCGCGGCCGGGACCCCCAAGCGGAAATCGTGGTGCGGGGCGCCGGAGAAGTTCAACGCACACACCAGCGCGTTGCCCTCGGCATCCCGGCGGATGAAGGTCAGCACGTTCCGGTCGGCGTCGC
Source organism: Arthrobacter sp. 01T414 (assembly GCF_056398965.1). Taxonomy (NCBI): domain Bacteria; kingdom Bacillati; phylum Actinomycetota; class Actinomycetes; order Micrococcales; family Micrococcaceae; genus Arthrobacter; species Arthrobacter sp. 01T414. The sequence goes on from NZ_JBFTQK010000004.1 coordinate 665, forward strand.
CGCCGTTGATCCACTGGAAGCCGTCCGGATCGTTGTCCCGTTCGTAGAGCGCCGGGGTGGAGCTGTAGAGCTCGTTCAGATCCTTAGTCAGGAGCTGGACGCCGCGGTGCGCGGGGATGTCGGCGAGCCACCAGTCCAGGCCATGCTGCTCGGACCACTCCGCTTCCTGGCCGAACTCGGTACCCATGAAAATCAGCTGCTTGCCCGGGTGGGCCCACTGGTAGCCCAGGAACGCCCGCAGGTTCGCGAGCTGCTGCCAGCGGTCGCCGGGCATCTTGCGCAGCATCGAACCCTTGCCGTGCACAACCTCGTCATGGCTGATCGGCAGCAGGAAGTTCTCCGTGTAGGCGTAAACCATGGAGAAGGTGATGGTGCCGTGGTGCCACTTCCGGTTGAACGGGTCCTCGGCCATGTACTTGAGCGAGTCGTGCATCCAGCCCATGTTCCACTTGATCCCGAAGCCCAGGCCGCCCTGGCTGGTGGGGGCCGTGACGCCGGGGAACGCCGTGGATTCCTCGGCGATCATGACCGCCCCGGGATGCGTCTTGTAGACGGTGGCGTTGACTTCCTGCAGGAAGGAGATCGCTTCAAGGTTTTCGCGGCCGCCGAAACGGTTCGGCTGCCACTGGCCCTCCTCGCGGGAGTAGTCCAGGTAAAGCATCGAGGCGACTGCGTCGACGCGAAGGCCGTCGATGTGGAACTCGTCCAGCCAGTAGAGCGCATTGGCAACCAGGAAGTTGCGGACCTCGCTCCGGCCGAAGTCGAAGATCAGTGTTCCCCAGTCCGGGTGTTCGCCCAGGTTCGGGTCGGAGTGCTCGTACAGCGGACCGCCGTCGAACTGTGCCAACGCCCACGCATCCTTGGGGAAGTGCGCCGGGACCCAGTCCAGCAGCACGCCGATGCCGGCCTGGTGCAATTCGTCCACGAGGTGCCGGAACTCGTCCGGGTGCCCGAATCGGGAGGTCGGCGCGAAGTAGGACGTGACCTGGTAGCCCCACGATCCGCCGAAGGGGTGTTCGGCCACGGGCATGAACTCCACGTGCGTGAAGCCGAGCCACTTCACGTACTCCACAAGTTCCTTGGCCAGCTGCTTGTAGTCCAGTCCTACACGCCAGGATCCAAGGTGGACTTCGTAGACGCTCATCGCGGCGTTGTGCGGATCCCGGGCCGCGCGGGCCTTCATCCACTCTTCGTCCCGGAAGGCGTAGGAGGGCTCCACGACGCGGGAGGCCGTGAGCGGAGGAACCTCGGTGCCAAAGGCGAGCGGATCGGCTTTCTCCACCCAGTGTCCATGCTTGGTCTTGATCTCGAACTTGTAGCACGCCCCTGCTACAACGCCCGGGATGAACAGTTCCCACACTCCCGAGGATCCGAGCGAGCGCATGGAGAATTCGCGGCCGTCCCAGCCGTTGAAGTCGCCCTTGACCCGCACGGCCTGGGCATTCGGGGCCCATACGGCAAAGGAGACGCCGTCGACGTCGCCGAGGACGGACTTGTAGTGACGGACATGCGCACCCAGCGCGTCCCAGAGCCGCTCGTGGCGGCCTTCGCCGATTAGGTGCAGGTCGATCTCCCCCACCGTCGGCAGGTAGCGGTAGGCGTCGTCCGCCTGCTGCGGCGCCTGGCCCTCGTAGGTGACCTCGAGCCGGTAGTCCGGCACGTGCCCTTGATCCACCGGCTCCAGCACGGCCACCCACACGCCGCCGGATTCGTGCGACATCGGGAAGCTGCCGGCCGACGTGACCACGGAGACGGCTTCCGCGAGGTGCTTCACGGTGCGGATGGTGACGTGGCCGTAGTCGTCGAGGTGCGCGCCAAGAACTGAATGCGGGGCGTGGTGTTCGCCGGCGGCGACCCTGGCAAGGGTCTCCGAGTCCACGGGAAGCGGGACTCCGGGCCGATCGGTACGTGCTGAACCTGTCATTTTGTTACCTTCCGCTGCGGCTTCGGCGGGAACGCCGGCGCCTGTACTGCCGAGGAGACGACGGGATGCATTCACCGGGATGGCGAGCCAATCCGGCCTGTTCCGTAGTTCGTAAACAACTTCGTAGAGAGCCTTGTCGAGCCACAACGCCACGAACAGTGGCGAGTCGCGGTCGATCGTGCCCGGGGTGACCTCCGCATAGCCGGCCAGGAACGCCTCGGCGCAGTCGTCCACCCAAGAGGCGGGGACGACGGCGTCGTCGTACTCGCGGACCGCAGCGCCGGCTGCGTAATCGAAGGACCGGAGCATGCCGACGACGTCGCGAAGCGGCACGTCCGGGAAATTTCGCTCCGAGATCGGTCGGAGGGGTTCGCCCTCGAAGTCGAGGATCGCCCAGCGCGCGGGTTTCCCGGTCCCGCCCGGGACCTGCAGGATCTGGCCGAGGTGCAGGTCGCCATGGATGCGCTGCAGTCGGCCGGCGCTGCTGCCCTGGAGGCGCGACAGAAGTTCTTCCAGCTCGTCGTCGAAGGGCCCGACGGCGGCGCCGGCTTCCGCCCACGACTGCCTGACCCGCTGGGCGACGCCGGGGGCGATCTCCCCGCCCGGGGCGGACTCCGCCGCGGTGCCCAGCGCCTCGGCCAGCCGGCGGTGAACGGTGGCCGTCGCTACGCCCAGGGCGCGGGCTTCGGCGGTGAAGTCGGTGCCGGTGCTGGCCGCGTCCACTGCGAGGCGCCACGCATCGAGGCCGCCGGCCAGGAATTCATGGGCAACGGCCAGCTCGCCGCGGGCCGCCGCAGCGCCGTCGGGTCCGGTCCACTCGCCGGTGACCCAGCCGAGGGTGGCCGGGACCTCAACGGTCCGGCCCGCGGTGAGGGCCGCGCCGATCTCGACCTCGGGGTTCTGCCCCTCGGAAAGCACCCGGAAGAATTTGAGGATCGCCGCGGAGCCGCCGTCGTCCACAATGACCGAGCTGTTGGACTGCTCACCGGAGAGCACCCGGACCTTTCCGGTGGCGAACGGCAGCCGGTAATCCGAGTCCACCAAGTGCCCGGCGGCCGTGCCGTCGGCTGTGGCGGCGCGTCCGCGCATGAGCTCGAGCCAGGCCGCGATGAAGGCCGGGTCATGGACGCCGTCGTAGATCCAGCCGTGTTCAGGGTTGGTCCCGTCCGTGGGGATCTCCCCCAGCAGGGCGGCGCCGGCACCGGCCAGCGGCAGGGCGCGGAAGCTGAGCGGCACCTGCACGACGTCGGTGCGGTTGCCGTCCGCCGTCGGGTAGGTCACCGCGAGCAGCAGGACCTCAAGCTGCGCGCCGGCCTCCGGCGTCCCGGCGCCCGGACCGCCGCCGAGGCGCACCCGGCCGACCGGCTCGAAGCTGAAGTGCGCGCTCTTGACGGGGAACCAGCGCTGGCGCGGCAGCCAGCTGCGGAGCAGGGCGTCGAGCGCCGGGGAAAGGGTGGGTCGGGTCATTTCAGCCTTCGATGGACAGGATAGGCATCGCCTGGGTGTGGGGCGAAGCCGGGTTGGATGCGGCCGATCGGATCCGCAGCCAGAAGAAGTCGTGGCTGCCCAGGGTCAGGGTCAGCGTGCCGTCGTCGGAAATGGCGGGGAACGCCTGGCCGCCGAAGACGTCGCGGAGCCCGCGGCCGGCATACTGCGGCACCCGCAAGGTGGTGGCCACCGGGTGCTGGGACAGGTTGAAAGCGCACAGGATGGTCTCCGGATCCTCGCCGGCGGCGTTACCCGCCGGCAGGTCGCGCAGGTAGGACAGGACGACGTCGTGGTCCGCTTCGACATGCTGGAACGAACCGAGCCCGAATGCCGGGTGGTTTTTGCGGACGCTGAGGATCTGCCGTGTCCAGCGCAGCAGCGAGCCGGAGTGGGCGGCCTCCGCCTCGACGTTGGCCATGCTGTAGTTGTAAACCAGCGACTGGATCACCGGAAGGTACAGCTTGCCCGGGTCGGCGTGCGAGAACCCGGCGTTGCGGTCCGGGTTCCATTGCATCGGGGTGCGGACCGCGTCGCGGTCCTCGAGCCAGATGTTGTCGCCCATGCCGATCTCGTCGCCGTAGTACAGGAACGGGCTGCCCGGCAGCGAGAGCAGCAGGGCGTTGATCAGTTCGATTTCCGAGCGGGAGTTGTCCAGCAAGGGCGCCAGCCGGCGTCGGATGCCGATGTTGGCGCGCATCCGGGGGTCCGGAGCGTACCAGCCGAGCATGGCGGCGCGCTCATCGGCGGTGACCATTTCGAGGGTCAGCTCGTCGTGGTTGCGCAGGAAGGTGCCCCACTGCGCCCCCTCGGGAATGTCCGGGGTGTCCTTCATCGTCTCGATGATGGGTGCAGCCTTTTGGTCCCGCAGCGCGTAGTACAGCCGCGGCATGATCGGGAAGTGGAAGGCCATGTGGCATTCGGGTTCCTCTTCGGTGCCGAAGTACTCGACCACCTCGGCCGGCGGCTGGTTGGCTTCGGCGATGATCACGCGGCCGGGGTAGCTCTCGTCCACCATCCGGCGCAGCTGGCGCAGGAACTCATGGGTGGCCGGCAGGTTCTCGCAGTTGGTGCCCTCCTCCTCGAAGAGGTACGGAATGGCGTCGGCGCGGAACCCGTCAATGCCCTGGTCCAGCCAGAACCGCACGACGTCGAAGAGCGCGTCGATCACCTTGGGGTTCTCGAAGTTCAGGTCCGGCTGGTGGCTGAAGAAGCGGTGCCAGAAGAACTGGCGGCGGATCGGGTCGAAGGTCCAGTTGGATCCTTCGGTGTCCACGAAGATGATGCGCGCGTCCTGGTACTTCTCGTCCGTGTCGCTCCAGACGTAGAAATCGCCGAACGGGCCGTCCGGGTCTTTGCGCGATTCCTGGAACCAGGGGTGCTGGTCCGAGGTGTGGTTCAGCGGCAGGTCGATGATGACCCGGACGCCGCGGGCGTGGGCTTCCGCGACGAGCCGCTTGAAGTCGCTGATGGTGCCGAACTCGTCCAGCACCGAGTTGTAGTCCGAAATGTCGTAGCCGCCGTCGCGCAGCGGGGACTGGAAGAAGGGCGGCAGCCAGAGGCAGTCCACGCCGAGCCACTGCAGGTAGTCCAGCTTCTCGATCAGGCCGTGGAAGTCGCCGGAGCCGTCGCCGTTGCCGTCGGCGAACCCACGCACCAGGACCTCGTAGAAGACCGCCTTCCGGTACCAGAGGGGATCATGCTGCAGGCCGGGCGCGTTCAGTTCGAAGGTCCCCTTCGGGGTGAAGTGCTGGCTGGGGTTGCTCGGGCTGAAACTCACTGGCGCTACCTCCGGATGCTAAGGATGTGGGCGGGTTCGACGTGTGCGTCCAGGCGTACGTAGTTGTACTCGCCCCATTCCCAGCTCTCGCCGGTCAGCAGGTCATCGACGATAAAGCCGCCGTTGTGCGTCAGGTTTTCCGGGTCCAGTTCCAGGGCGGCCAGGTCCAGGGAGACCGTGCTCTCGCGGATGCCGTGCGGATCCACGTTGACCACGATGATCAGGGTGTCCTTGCTGCCGTCCGGGAGGGTTTTGTGCTTCGAGTAGACCACCGTGGCGTTGTCCGTGCTCTGGTGCAGCGTGAGGTTCTGCAGGTCGCCGAGGGCGGGGTGGGTGTGACGGATCTCGTTGAGCCGGGTCAGGTACGGAGCCAGGGTGCGGCCCGATTCGGCCGCGGCGTCCCAGTCCCGGGCCTTGTACTCGAACTTCTCGTTGTCGATGTACTCCTCCGCGCCCGGCCGGGCGACGTGCTCGTAGAGCTCATAGCCGGCGTAGACGCCCCAGATGGGGCTGGCCGTGGCGGCGAGCGTGGCCCGGATCTTGAACGCCGCCGGGCCACCATACTGCAGGTATTCGGTGAGGATATCCGGGGTGTTGACGAAGAAGTTCGGCCGGAAGTAGGCCGGCGACACGTGGCTGACCTCGTGGAAGTACTCCTCCAGCTCTTCCTTGGTGTTGCGCCAGGTGAAGTACGTGTAGGACTGCTGGAAGCCGGCCCGGCCCAGGGCGTGCATCATCGCCGGCCGGGTGAACGCCTCGGCGAGGAAGACGACGTCGGGGTTCTTCTTATTGACCTTGGCGATCAGCCATTCCCAGAACCACACGGGTTTGGTGTGCGGGTTGTCCACGCGGAAGATCTTGACGCCGTGGCTGATCCAGAGCTGGACGATCCGCAGGATCTCGTTGGACAGGCCCGCTGGGTCGTTGTCGAAGTTGAGCGGGAAGATGTCCTGGTACTTCTTCGGCGGGTTTTCGGCGTACGCGATGCTGCCGTCCACCCGGGTGGTGAACCATTCGGGGTGGCTCTGCACCCAGGGGTGGTCCGGCGCGGCCTGCAGCGCGAGGTCCAGGGCCACCTCGAGGCCCAGCTCGCCGGCCCGCGCCACGAACGCATCGAAGTCTTCAAAGGTGCCCAGGTCAGGGTGGATGGCGTCGTGGCCGCCTTCCTTCGCGCCGATCGCCCACGGCGAGCCGGGGTCGTGCGGGCCGGCCAGCAGGGTGTTGTTCGGTCCCTTGCGGTGCTGGGTGCCGATCGGGTGGATCGGCGGCATGTAGATGATGTCGAAGCCCATCGCGGCCACGGCGTCGAGGCGCTTCGCGGCGGTGCGGAACGTTCCGGAGGTCCATTCGCCGGTCTCGTGGTTGCGAACGGCGCCCTCGGAGCGCGGGAAGAACTCGTACCAGGCGCCGCGGCCGGCGAGCTCGCGCTCCACCAGCAGCGGGTACGGCTCGGAGAGGGTCACCAGTTCGCGGATCGGCTGCCGGGCGACGACGGCGGCGACGTCGGTGCTGAAGCCGGCGGCGAGGCGCTCCTCCGGGGTCTTCGAACCATCGGAAAGCCCGACGACGGCGATCCGCAGGGTCCGCCGGTCGGCCGAGGGCCGGGCCGGGTCCTCAGAGGCCTCGGTCAGCAGGGCGGCACCTTCGGCGAGCATCAGGTCGACGTCGATGCCTGCCTCGATCTTGACTTCGGCGTTGTGGTGCCAGGTGCCGTAGCGGTCGTGCCAGGCCTCAATGACGAACGACCACTTGCCTGTGCCGGACGGGGTGAGCAGGCCCTCCCAGCGGTCGGTGCCCTTGCCCCGGTTCCCGCGCGGCGGGGCCAGCCGGACGCGCTGGCGCTCTTTGCCACGCGGGTCCAAGAGGACGGCACTGACGCCGAGCATGTCGTGACCTTCGCGGAAGGCGGTGGCGCCCACCACGATGCTCTCGCCGACTACTGCCTTGGCGGGAAACTTTCCGTCTTCGACCGCGGGCTGCACCGCGGTGATCGGAAACCTGCCAAATTTGAGGCCCTCCGTGATCAGGGCCTTCGGCTTTTGCTTGGACACGGCACTGGTTCGCGAGTTAGTCGTCACAGCCTCGACGTTATCTACAAATCGGACAGAATGCTAAGGCCGCTCACTTTTTTTGGGTGAATCCTGAGGTCAATCCGACATTTAGCGGAAAGAAACCCAAAGTTGTTCCGGGCCCCTGCGTTCTCCGTTAGTGTTTCGCAGGTGAAGGCTATCCGCAGATTTACCGTCCGAACTGTTCTTCCCGAATCGATCCGGCCTCTTGCGCGGCTCGCCACCAACCTTCGCTGGTCGTGGCACCTGCCGACCCGGGAGCTCTTCGAGCAGCTGAACCCGGGTGTCTGGGCCGAGAGCGCGCAGGATCCGGTGACCTTCCTCGGCCTCGTCAGCAGGGAAGAGCTGCAGCGCCTTGCCGCGGACCAGGACGTGGTGCGCCGTGTCCACGAAGCCGCCGAAGACCTGGACCGTTACCTGGAGCAGCCCCGCTGGTACCAGAGCCTGGGCGAGGACGCACCCCGCTGCATCGCCTACTTCTCGCCCGAGTTCGGCATCACCGAGGTGCTGCCGCAGTACTCCGGGGGCCTCGGCATCCTGGCCGGCGACCACCTGAAGGCGGCCTCGGACCTTGGCGTTCCGCTGATCGGCGTCGGGCTGCTCTACCAGGCCGGCTACTTCAAGCAGTCCCTGTCCCGCGACGCCTGGCAGCAGGAGACCTACCCGGTCCTCGATCCGGACGGCCTGCCGCTGACGCTGCTCCGTGAGCCTGCCCCGGACGGCAACGGCCGGCCCATCCAGATTTCGCTGCCGCTCCCCCACGACCGGCGCCTGCTTGCGCACGTCTGGCGGGCCGACGTCGGACGTGTCCCGCTGCTGCTGCTGGACTCCAACGTGGCCGGCAACGACGACGCCGCGCGCGGCATCACCGACCGCCTCTACGGCGGCGGAGGCGACCACCGGCTGCAGCAGGAACTCCTGCTGGGCATGGGCGGGGTGAAGGCGCTGCGGGCCTACCAGCGGCTGACCGGCGCGCCCGCGCCCGAGGTGTTCCACACCAATGAGGGCCACGCCGGCTTCCTGGGCGTCGAACGGATCCAGGAACTGATGTCCGGGGAACATCCGCTGAGCTGGGAAGAAGCCCTGACAGCGGGCCGCGCCTCCACCGTGTTCACGACGCACACCCCCGTCCCGGCCGGCATCGACCGCTTCGAAACCTCGCAGATCGAGCACTTCTTCACCGCGGGCCTGGCCCCGGACGTGCCGATCGCGAAGATCCTGGACCTGGGCCGCGAAGACTTCACCGACGGCAACCCGTTCGTGTTCAACATGGCAGTGATGGGGCTGCGGCTGGCCCAGCGCGCCAACGGCGTGGCAAAGCTGCACGGCGTCGTCTCCCGCGGCATGTTCTCCGCCCTCTGGCCGGGCTTCGACCACGCCGAGGTGCCCATCACCTCGGTCACCAACGGCGTGCACGTGCCCACCTGGGTGGATCCGCGGGTGTCCCAACTGGCACGCGAACAGTTCGGCTCCGACGCCGAGACCGAGGGCCGCTGGGACCTGGCGTACAACGTCAGCGACGAAGCCCTGTGGGCGCTGCGGCGCGAGATGCGGGTCTCCCTCGTCGAGGACGTCCGCCGCCGGCTCCGGGCCGCCTGGAAGAAGCGCGGCGCGGCCGACGCCGAGCTGTCCTGGACGGATTCCGTGCTCGATCCGGACATCCTCACCATCGGCTTCGCCCGCCGCGTGCCGACCTATAAGCGCCTCACGCTGATGCTGCGGGATCCGGACCGGCTCAAGGCCCTGCTGCTGCATAAGACCCACCCGATCCAGCTGGTGATTGCGGGCAAGTCGCACCCCGCTGACGACGCCGGCAAGAAGATGATCCAGGACCTGGTCCGTTTCACCGACGACCCCGCGGTGCGGCACCGGATCGCGTTCCTGCCCAACTACGACATCGCCATGGCCCGGACCCTGTTCCCCGGCTGCGATGTCTGGCTGAACAACCCGCTGCGTCCGCTTGAGGCATGCGGCACCTCGGGCATGAAGGCCGCCCTGAACGGCTCGCTTAACCTCTCAGTACTGGACGGCTGGTGGGATGAGATGTACGACGGCGAGAACGGCTGGGCGATCCCGACGGCTAACAACGACGCGTCCCCGGAGGAACGCGACGACATTGAAGCCTCGGCCCTGTACGAGCTCCTCGAAACCCAGGTTGCACCCAAGTTCTACGGCCTTACCGTCTCCGACGAGGCGGGCGCCGCCGGCCCCTCGCAGTCCGGGGCGCAGGAGGTTCCCACGCACTGGGTCTCGATGATCAAGCACACCATGGCGCACCTTGGTCCGGCCGTGTCCGCGGACCGGATGCTGCAGGACTACGTCAACGTCCTCTACCGGCCGGCCGCGGTGGCCGGGCGGCAGGCGCTAGCGGACAATTTTGCCGCCGCGAAGGAACTCGCCGCCTGGTCATCCCAGCTCCGCGCAGCCTGGCCGCAGATCCAGGTTGAACATGTGGACTCGGTGGGTGTCTCGGAGGACCCGCAGATTGGCGATGACCTGCAAGTGAACGCCTACGTGGCGCTCCACACCCTGCGGCCGGAGGACGTGGCGGTGGAGGTGGCCTTCGGCCGGGCCGAGGACAGCGACGAGCTGACCGACGTCACCGTGGCGGAGCTGCAGTCCGTGGAGGACCTGGGCAAGGGCCGGTACCTGTTCAGCGGCACCCTGGTGATCGACCGCTCCGGGTCCTTCGGGTACACCGTCCGGGTTCTGCCCAAGCACGCGGGGCTGGCGTCGAAGGCGGAGCTGGGCCTGATCGTCAACGCCTGAGCCTGACCCGACCGGCGATTGCTCCGCAAATCGGCCCATGCTCCGCGTGCTCGCTCGTTCCTCCCCACCGTCTCCCTAACCTCGCAAGCTCGGCCAGGGAACCCTGACGGCGGGGGCCCTGCTTAGACGCACGCTTCCGCATGACCGATTTGCGGAGTTACTAGGTTGCTCGCTCGGTGCTGGGGAGCTGCGGCGTCAGAGGCAGACGGCTATGACGTTGAGGTCCTGGCCGGCGTAGCTTTCGGCGTCCTGGAGGATTTCGCAGATGATGCCGAAGGCGCGGTCGCTGCGGAAGGCGGGCGGAACCTGCCAGATGACCGTCGCCTGCCGGTCGTCGTCGGCGGCGGCATCGGCGAAGTCGTGCAGGGCATCGTTGAGGGCGTCGAGGTTGACGCCGTAATGCTCCGGGAAAGCCATTGCCTCGCCGAAGGCCTGCAGGACGGCCTTTTTGGAATCCGCCGCCGGGATCACCAGTGCCCGGCGTCCGGCGTCGTGCACCTGTGCACGCAATTCCTCAAGTGTCCAGGTGTCGGCGGAAAAGAGCTTCATGGGATCCCTACTTGCCTTCGGCGATGAATTTGAACGATTCGTAATGGTCGGCGGTGTAGTATTTTTCGCCGGCCGCGCCCGCCACGATCCGGCGAGCTCCGCGGTCCGACTCCCCCGGAGTCCGTACGGTGAATTCCCGGTAATAGCCGGAGGCTTTCCGCGGAAGAATTCTTTCAAAGTTCCCGAACGGGACATTATCCCGCGAATACGGGTAGGGGCCGCCCCTGGCGATCAGGGCGAGGGTCTGCCGCGCCTCGGCCGGCAGGCCTGAGGCCTTGATCTCCGGAAGGCTGGAGGGGTTGGCGACGCCGGCCGCCGTGGTCCTCCCCGGCGTCGGGGTCCTGGAAGCGGCCGCGCTGGAGGCGGGGCTGCTCCGGCCGGCATCCGGCGGGGCCGTGCCGGTCTGCGGGATGCCGGCCAGCATGAAGACCAGCACCACCACTCCCGCCAGTACGGCGAGCAGGGCGATGAGCCGTTTGACGTTCACTCGTGATTCCCCCATGCCTGCTGTGCGGACACCCTAGACGCGGTAGATGTTGATGGTGTTGGCCTGGACCGCGTCCCGCTCGCCGGAGGAGATGCGGACGCCCTGGCGGCGGTCGTGCAGTTCCGAGGTGGTCAGCCGCATTTCGTACAGCCGGTGGCCGCCGCCGTCGTCCGCGGGAATGAGCGGGAGCGTGACCTTGACGTCGTCGGCGCCGCCGTTGACCACGACGAGCCCGTCAATCCGCCCGTCGTCGGAGCCCAGCAGGAGCTGGACCACCCGGTGGCCCGGATCCTGCCAGCGGTCGCCGGACATCGGCTCGCCGTTCACGTCAAACCAGTGGAAGTACGACTGCCGGTCCCGTGCCGGGTAGTCGTGCGGCTGGGCGGCGAGGAACTCCTTGCGCAGCCGGATCACACGCTTGGTGCTGCGCAGCATCGCGTGCGACTCCGGCGTGCTGGTCCAGTCGATCCAGGTGATGGGGTTGTCCTGGCAGTAGGCGTTGTTGTTTCCCTGCTGGCTGCGGCCGATCTCGTCGCCGGCGGTGATCATCGGCACGCCCTGGGAGATCATCAGCGAGGCCATCAGGTTGCGGCTGGTCTGGGCGCGCCGTGCGAGGACCTCCTCGTCCTCGGTGCGGCCTTCGAAGCCGTGGTTGTAGCTGCGGTTGTCGCCGTGGCCGTCCCGGTTCTGCTCCCCGTTCGCCTCGTTGTGCTTGCGGTCGTAGGAGACCAAATCGGCCAGGGTGAAGCCATCGTGGGCGGTAATGAGGTTGACCGAAGCCAGCCGGCTCCGGCCCGAGGCCGCGAACAGGCCTGCGGAACCGGAGAGCGCATCGGCAAGCCGCGCCACCGAGCCGCCCTGGCCGCCGGCGTCGATCGCGGCGCGGTCAGCCAGCCAGAAGGTGCGCACGGCGTCGCGGAAATGGTCGTTCCAGTCCACCCAGCCGGCCGGGAAGCGGCCGGTCTGCCATCCGCCGTAGCCGACGTCCCAGGGCTCGGCGATGAGCTTGGTTTCGGACAGCACCGGGTCCGCGGCGATCGCGACCAGGAAGGGGTGGCGCGGATCGAACTCGTTGTTGGCGTTGCGGCAGAGCGTGACCGCGAGGTCGAACCGGAAGCCGTCGATGTGGAACTCGTTCACCCAGTACCGCAGGGAATCGAGCACCAACTGCACCACCCGGGGCTCGCCGAAGTTCAGCGAATTGCCGCAGCCGGTGGTATCCACGTACTTGCCCTGGCCGTCGTGGCGGTAGTATTCCAGCTCGCCCAAGCCTCGGAAACTCAGGGTCGGCCCGTCCGCTCCACCTTCCGCGGTGTGGTTGTAGACGACGTCGAGGATCACCTCGAGGCCGGCGGCGTGCAGCAGCTTGACCATGCCCTTGAACTCGTCCTGCACCGCTTGGGGTCCGGCGTCCTGGGCTGCCTGGGTGGCGTAGCCCGGGTGCGGCGCGAAGAACGCGGCCGTGTTGTAGCCCCAGTAGTTGGGCAGCCCGAGGTTCTGCAGGTGCGGCTCGTCGATGTGGAAGTGGACGGGCAGCAGTTGCACGGCCGTGATGCCCAGCGAGATGAGGTGCTCGACCATGGCCGGGTGCGCCATCCCCGCGTACGTGCCCTGGAGGTTCTCCGGGATGTCCGGGTGCAACATGGTCTGGCCGCGGACATGGGCCTCGTAGATGATGGTGTTGCGCCAGGGGGTCCGCGGGCTGTGGTCCATGCCCCAGTCGAAGTCGCCGGCCATCCGGACGCTGGTGATGAAACCGTCGCGTTCGTCCACGCCCCGGCCGTATGGATCGAGCAGCAGCGGTTGCACGCCGTCGGCGTCGAAGTCCAGCGTCGGCACGGAGAGCGGCAGGGCCTCCGGCTCCGGCGAGGCGCGCAGGCCGTAGCGCGAGCCGGCCGGCAGGCCCTCGACGATGCCGTGGTGGACGCCGTCCGTGTTGTTGGGCAGCGTCTTCAGCTGCCAGCTGCCGCCGGGTGCCTGATAGGCAATCTCCAGATTGGCCACGCCCGGCGCGTAGACGGCCACATTCGCGAAGGTACCGCGAGGGTCGTCCGTCGCCGGGGAACCCGTGCGCGGGACGCTGACACCGAGCGGAAACGGCCGCGAGGCGTCTACGGTGGTAGCTGGATCTACATAGGACTTGACCATCGCTTAAAGCTTAGCCGGGGATGACAAACGGTCACCCTTTTTGTCCCAGGGCGTCGGGGGCGGGTGGCGAAGGGCCGCCATACTGGGAGTAGGCGCTGAACTGGAGGTAACTGTGCGGGTAGCACTGGCTCAAATCATCACCGGCCGCAAACCGGCCCGGAACCTGGACCTTGTGCGGGACTACGCCCGTCAGGCCAAGGCCGGCGGTGCGGAACTGGTGGTCTTCCCGGAAGCGACCATGCGTGCCTTCGGCAACTCGCTGCTGGACATTGCCGAGCCCTTGGACGGGCCGTGGGCCTCGCAGGTCCGCGCCATCGCTGCCGAGCTCGGCATCGTCATTGTGGCGGGCATGTTCACCCCCGCCTCCTCTGCTTCCTCTGCGGCCGGCGCGCGCAAGGTCCGGAACACCCTCCTGGTCACCGGCCCCGGCGTGGAGGCGAGCTACGACAAGATCCACCTTTACGACGCCTTCGGTTTCGCCGAGTCGGACACCGTTGAAGGCGGCACCCAACCCGTCACGTTCGACGTCGGCGGCGTCACCTTCGGCGTGGCCACCTGCTACGACGTCCGGTTCCCGGACCTGTTCACGGAGAACGCCGACCGTGGCGCCCTGGTCAACATCGTTTGCGCCTCTTGGGGTGCCGGGCCGGGCAAGGTCGAGCAGTGGAAGCTGCTCTCCCGCGCCCGGGCGGTGGACTCCACCACTTTTGTATTGGCGTGCGGGCAGGGCGATCCGGCCAGCCAGGGGGTTGAGGCTGCAGGTTCCGCGCCCACCGGAGTCGGGCACTCCGCCGTCGTCTCGCCCTTCGGCGAAGTCCTCCAGGAGCTCGACGGCGCCCCGGGCCTGCTCTTCGCCGATCTGGACCCCGCCGTCGTCGAGGACGCCCGCACCAAACTCCCGGTCCTCGCCAACCGCCACAAGTTCTAAGCGACGCTCCCTCAGATCCGGCGCTCTACCCGCAGACGCTCCCTCAGATCCGGTGGACTGAAGCGAGACGCTCCTGCAGATCCGGCGGCTTAAACGCGAACGCTCCCTCACTCGAGGTGAGGGAGCGTTCGCCCAGATTCAGCCAGACGTGAGGGAGCGTCCCGGAAAAGCCCGCCAGACGTGAGGGAGCGTCCCGGCAGGACCCGCCAAACGTGAGGGAGCGTCCCGGAAAAACCCGCCAAACGTGCGGGAGGGTCGGTTACTTGGCGGCGCGCTGGCGGGAGATCTCGTAGAGGGAGATGCCGACGGCCATCGAGGCGTTGAGCGATTCCATGGCGGAGTCGATCGGGATGGAGACGATCTGGTCGCAGTTCTCGCGGACCAGGCGGCTGAGGCCCTTGCCTTCGGATCCGACGACGATGCAGACCGGTTCGGTGGCCAAAGCGAGGTCCGGGAGTGAGACGTCGCCGTCGCCGTCCAGGCCGAGAACGTAGATGCCCATGTTCTTGAAGGCCTTGAGCGTGCTGTTCAGGTTGGCGGCGCGGGCCACGGGGACGCGGACGGCGGCACCGGCGCTGGTCTTCCAAGCCGAGGCAGTGACGCCGACGGAGCGGCGTTCCGGCACGATCACGCCGTGGCCGCTGAAAGCAGAGACAGAGCGGATGATCGCGCCGAGGTTGCGCGGGTCGGTGATGCCGTCGAGGGCGACGAAAAGCGGCGCGTTGGCGATGTGGCCCTTCTTCCAACCTTCGATGGTCTCCTCGGCCAGCTCGTAGGCGTCCTGGTATTCGTACGGCGGGATCTGCAGCACGAGGCCCTGGTGGATGGCGTCGTCCGTCATCCGGTCCAGTTCGGGCTTGCCGGTTTCGAGCAGCGGGATGCCGCGTTCGGCCGCGAGCTTCAGCGATTCCTTGACCCGGTCGTCCATCTCGATCCGGATGGCGACGTGCAGCGCCTTGGCGGGGATGCCGGCGCGGAGAGCCTCGACCACGGAGTTGCGTCCGGTGACGACTTCCTCGGTGGCACGGCCCTTGGGGCCGGAGCGGGCACCGGCACCGGCGCTGCGGGCACCGGAGCCGCGCTTGGCGGCGGAGCGTTCCGCAAGCTGCTTATTCTTGTGGGCCTTGTGGTACGGACGGTCCTCCGCCTTGGGGGTGGGGCCCTTGCCCTCGAGGGCTTTACGGCCGTGACCGCCGGTCCCGACGGTGGGGCCCTTCTTCATTTTGACCGAGCGGCGACCGTTGTTGGCCATGAGTTTCACCCTTTTAACTACTTTAACTACGCGATTCGTTGATAAGTCTGAACTCCAGTCTACTGACTCGCGTTAAATCCTCGACCGCGGGGTCTGCCGGCGGCCCGCTTCGGCCAGCCTGGCCGGGACGGCCTCAGCCGCGCTTGAGGCTCCAGCTTGCGCCGTCCGCGCCGTCTTCGACGACGACGCCGGCCGCCGCGAGGGTATCCCGGATGGCGTCCGACGCGGCCCAGTCCTTGTTGGCGCGGGCCTGCGCACGGGCCGCGAGCTGGGCCTCGACCAGGACGCCGAGGGCGGTGTTGGCCTGCTCGTCCTCTGCCGGGGCCGCCGTGTCACTGAGACCAAGGACACGCAGCATGGCTTCGACGACGGCGAGTGCCTTCCGGGCGTCGTCGTGCTCGCCGGCGGTGAGCGCCGTGTTGCCTGCCCTGACGGTGTCGTGCAGGACAGCGAGGGCCTGCGGCACGTTGAGGTCGTCGTCCATCGCGGCTGCAAAGGCGTCCGGGACGGTGCCGTCGCCGAAGGTGCCGTGACTTGCCGGGGATCCGCCGTCGGCCCCGGCGAGGGTCCGGACCGCGCGGCTGATGAAGCCGTCGATCCGCTCCATCGCGGCGGCGGCTTCCTGCAAGGAGGTGGGCTGGTAGTCGAGGACCGAGCGGTACTGCGCCTGGCCGAGGTAGTACCGGACCACCCGCGGCGAGGCCAGCTCCAGCATTTCGGACGGGCTGATGGTGTTGCCGATGGACTTGGACATCTTTTCGCCGGCGTAGGTGACCATGCCGTTGTGCATCCAGAAATTGGCGAAGCCGTGGCCGGCAGCCTGCGACTGGGCCATCTCGTTTTCGTGGTGCGGGAATCTCAGGTCAAGGCCGCCGCCGTGGATATCGAACTCGGTGCCGAGATACTTGGTGACCATGGCGGAGCATTCGAGGTGCCACCCCGGCCGGCCGGCGCCCCACGGTGAAGCCCAGGCCGCCGTCGCCGGTTCGCCCTCCTTGTGGCCCTTCCAGAGCGCGAAGTCGCGCGGATCCCGCTTTCCCCGGGGGTCGGCGTCGGGAGCTCCCTGCATGTCGTCGAGCTTTTGCCGGGTCAGTGAGCCGTACTTCGCCCAGGAGCGCACATCAAAGTACACATCGCCGGAATCGTCGAGGGCCGGGTAGGCGTGGCCGCGGTCGATGAGCTGCTGGATGAGGGCGTGCATTTCCGGAATGTGGCCGGTGGCTCGCGGCTCGTAGGTGGGGCGGGTGACGCCCAGGGTGTCGTAGGCCTTAAGGAATTCCTGCTCGTAGCGGTAGGCCAAGGCCCACCACTCCTCTTCGCGGACGGTGCCCGGCTCGTCCTCGAAGCCTGCGGCGAACGATTCGGCGGACTTGGCAAGGATCTTGTCGTCGATGTCGGTGACGTTGCGGACCGCGGTGACGCGGAAGCCGCGGTACTCCAGCCAGCGCGTGAGCTGGTCGAACGCGATCGCGGAGCGGATGTGTCCCACGTGCGGCATGCCCTGCACCGTGGCGCCGCAGTAGTAGAGGCTCACTTTGCCCGGAACCAGGGGGACGAAGTCGCGGACTTCAGCGGATGCAGTGTCGTAAAAGCGCAGGGTCACCGCTCCAGATTAGCCGATGCCCCGGGACGGGCCGGGCGGACTACTTGCAGTGCACGCCGATCTTGTCCATCTGCTGCCGGAGCTGCGTCAGCTGCTCTGCGGTCTGCCTCCCGGTGGCGCTGGAGCCCACCTGCTTCATGATGTCGGCCATCTGCTGGATCGGCTCGGAGACTTCCGGGGCCACCTTGTCCGCGACCTCCTGGTAGTGCTGGCCGATCTGGGTGGCTTTTTCCTTGTCGCTGCCTTTGGGCACGAAGGTGTCCGTGGTGAGGAACTTGCAGCTCTCCTCGACGCTCATGCGGGGCGTGGTGGTGGCGGCCGGCGTAGCGGAGCCGGAGCAGCCGGCCAGTAGCGTCCCGGTTACGAGGACGACGACGGGAAGCAGCTTTTTCACGGAAGGTCTCCTGACATCTACGGAGGGGTTGTCCCTTAAGCGTAGGGCAGTTAGGCCGAAGCGGCTGCGCCGAGCGGGTAGACCAGTGCGGTTGCGGTGGCCGCGATGCCTTCGCCCCGGCCGGTGAAGCCCAGGCCGTCGCTGGTGGTGGCCGAGACACTCACCGGTGCACCGGCGGCCTCACTGAGGACCCGTTGGGATTCCTCGCGGCGCGGACCGAACTTGGGCCTGTTGGCCACGAACTGCACAGCAATGTTGCCTATCTCGTATCCGCTGGCGCGGACGATCCGGGCCGCTTCGGCCAGCAGCGTCACGCCCGAGGCGCCGGCGTATTCGGGACGATCGGTACCGAAGTGCGTGCCGAGGTCGCCGATACCGCAGGCGGAAAACAAGGCGTCGGCCGCGGCATGCGCCACCGGGTCGCCGTCGGAATGGCCGGCCAGGCCGCGTTCGCCCTCCCAGAGCAGGCCGCCGAGCCAGAGCGGCTGGGGCGCGTCCAAGGGGGCGTAGGCGTGGACGTCGATGCCGATGCCGGTGCGTGGAATCATGGGCGCGGACTGCTGCGGCTGGTTCCCCTCCACCCTTAGCCCTCCACCCAGCGCGCGCCGAGCGGGCCTTCGAGGAGTCCTTCGGCGAGGATCAGGTCCAGCGGGGTGGTGATCTTCAGTGACTGGCTGGCGCCGCGGACGGCGTGGACCGGGACGCCGAGCAGCTCCACCAGCATCGCGTCGTCCGTGACGGCGGCTGCTTGGGCGGCGTCGAACCCGGCGGCGGCCTCGTGCGCGCCGCGCAGGGTGGCGAGGTCAAAGCCCTGAGGGGTCTGGACGGCGCGCAGCATCTCCCGCGGGGCGGTGCCGGTCACCAGCTCCGGGGCGATGCCGGCGTCGTCGCCGAAGGTGGGGTCCACCGTCTTGATGGTGTCGACAACCGGGATCACGGGGATGACCGCGACGGCGCCGGCGGCGAGGGCAGCGGCCACGCGGTGGAAGACGGCTTCCGGCGTGAGCGCCCGTGCGGCGTCGTGGACCAGGACATACTGCATGCCCGGCTCCAGCGCGGCCATCCCGGCTCGGACGGATTCGGCGCGGCTGGCGCCGCCGTCGACGATGGTCACTACCGGGAGCTGCACGGCCGTCTCCGCGGCGGCTGTGCGGCGGTGCTCGGACTGCAATTCCGCGGCGAACGCCTCACACTGCGCCCTCAATTCAGAGTCTCCAGGCGGGATGGCGACACAGATCTGGCGGGCGATGCCAGCCGCGGCCACACCCCGGAGGGCGTGCATGAGGATGCTGTCGCCGCCCAGGGGGACCTTGGCCTTCGGCATGCCGTAGCCCAGGCGCTGGCCGGAGCCGGCGGCGACGACGATGACCGCGGTGACGTGGGCTGTCGATGCAGAGTTCATGCGGACAAGACTACGTCCCGGCGCCGCACCCAGACCCAACCTGGACGGGTTTGGGCAAAAAGAAGCCCCGGCGGCGTAATGCCACCGGGGTTCGATTCTTAGCTAGGAAGCCAGGACCTCGTCGAGAACGCTTGCGGCCTTCTCTTCATCAGTCTTCTCAGCCAGTGCCAGTTCTGAGATCAGAATCTGGCGGGCCTTGGCCAGCATGCGCTTCTCTCCGGCTGAGAGACCCCGGTCGTGGTCCCGGCGCCACAGGTCGCGGACGACCTCTGCCACCTTGATCACGTCACCGGAAGCAAGCTTTTCCAGGTTTGCCTTGTAACGACGCGACCAGTTGGTGGGCTCTTCAGTGAACTCGGCACGCAGCACGTCGAAAACGTGCTCCAAGCCTTCCTTGCCCACTACGTCCCGGACCCCAACAAGGTCAACGTTTTCTGCTGGAACTTCAATGGTCAGATCACCCTGAGCCACCTTGAGCTTGAGATACATCTTCTCTTCGCCCTTGACAGTGCGCATCTTGATTTCTTCAATTTTGGCTGCACCGTGGTGAGGGTAAACTACTGTCTCGCCGACCTCAAAAACCATGTGGACATTCCCCTTTCCCGCAGACCAGTTTATCACGATTAAGGCATACGACTGCCATGGATCGGCCACGGAAACCGCGTAAATACGCGGAAAATCGCCAGAATCGGCCCTCCAAACCCCTTGACGGACGCGGATAATAGTGCATTGGAGACCCCGTGCCAAGGGCGTGAAAGTTCGACGCCGGGCCTGCCCAGGAGGGGTCCCTGCCGGGCCGGAGGCCCACCCTCCGGCCGGCCCCTCCTCCCGCTGCGGCCGACTTTGTGTAGTCCCCCGAATCCGCGTTTGAGGTCCATTGCGGATAGGCTATGGCTGAATAATGTTTCAAGACTCTCAAGGAGTGCGTGACGTGCGTTTCACTGCGATGACTCGGGGCCGGCGCGGCAAGCTGGCAATGGCAACGGCTGCACTTGGCATTGGCCTGCTGTCGGTGTCCGGCTGCGGCTACATCAACCCCCAGCAGACCTCTGTGCAGTATTCGGCGTCGGACGGGACCCGGACCGACCTCGGACCGCTCCAGCTCCGCAACATGATGATCGTCTCCGACGGCGAGAACAAGCCCGGCCGCGTGATCGGGGCGGTGTACAACACCTCTGCCAAAGATGTGAAGCTCACCATCAGCGGCGCCGCCGGCTCCCAGACCGAGGTTCCGGTCAAGAAGAACTCCTACGTCCTGCTGAATGACACCGCCGACGCGGCGATCCTCAGCACTTCCGGCGGCAAGCCGGGTTCCCTGGTGGAAGTCACGATCCGCGAAGACGGCACCAACATGGACGCCAAGTTCAAGATGCCGGTCCTGGACGCCACCATCACGGACTACAAGAAGTACCTCCCGACGGCCGAGCCCACCAGCTCCAGCAGCACAACGCCGTCGTCGACGCCCTCGGAAACGCCTTCGGAGACCCCGTCGGCCACGCCGACGCCGTAGCACTCCCGCACACGCTAAAGGAGCGGCACCCCACCGGGTGCCGCTCCTTTTTTGCGTCTTCGTCGCGTCCAGCGGCCGGGCCGGCCCGCGAGTCGGACCGGGCGCCCCGCCCGCTCGCGAGCCGGACCCGGGGCGCGGCCCGGCCGCCTAGGGCTCGAACTTGTAGCCCAGCCCGCGTACCGTGATCAGGTAGCGCGGTGCTGAGGGGTCCGGCTCGATCTTGCTGCGCAGCCGCTTGATGTGAACGTCCAGGGTCTTGGTGTCGCCGACGTAGTCGGAGCCCCACACCCGGTCGATGAGCTGTCCGCGGGTGAGGACCCGGCCGGAGTTGCGCAGCAGCATCTCGAGCAGCTCGAATTCCTTCAGCGGCAGCGAAACCTGTTCGCCGTTCACGCTGACAACGTGCCGCTCAATGTCCATCCGCACCGGCCCGGCCTGGACGGTGCTGGAGACGAGCTCCTCGGGTTCGCCGTGGCGCCGCAGAACGGCGCGGACCCTGGCCACCAGCTCCCGGGAGGAGTAGGGCTTGGTGACATAGTCGTCGGCGCCCAGCTCGAGGCCCACTACCTTGTCGATTTCCGCGTCCTTGGCGGTCAGCATGATCACCGGCACGGACGAGCGCTGGCGCAGCTGGCGGCACACCTCGGTCCCGGACTGGCCCGGCAACTGCAGGTCCAGGAGGACCAGGTCGGCGCCGTTGCGGTCGAATTCGGTGATGGCGTCGAGACCGTTGTCCACGACTTCCACCTCGAATCCTTCCTTGCCCAGCAGATAGGAAAGGGGGTCGCTGAACGATTCCTCGTCCTCGACAATAAGAATCCGGCTCAAGCGCTAGCTCCTTGTTCATGGACGCCGGCGGCGTCGCGTCGATCGTGTCGTGCAGTTTGCGGGGACCGGCGGGGATCCGCCGCGGGCTCGTCCTGGCCCTCCATCTCCGGGAGGCGGATGGTGAAGGTGGAACCCTGCCCGGGCTGGGACCAGAGCGTGACCTCACCGCCGTGGTTCGCCATCACGTGCTTGACGATGCTCAGGCCCAGGCCGGTGCCTCCGGTGTGGCGGGAGCGGGCGGAGTCCACGCGGTAGAAGCGCTCAAAGACGCGCTCCTGGTCCTCGGCGCTCAGCCCCTCGCCCTGGTCCGTCACGGAGACGGCCACCAGGCCGTCCCTGGCCCGCACGCCGACGCCAACCCGGGTGTTCTCCGGCGAGTAGCGGATAGCGTTGTCGATCAGGTTTCGCAGCGCCGTGACGAGCAGGTCTTGGTCTCCGTAGACCATGGCGTCGGTCCGGCCTCCCACAACGATCTCAATGTTCTTGCTTTCGGCCGGCAACTGGGACCGGTCCACGGCCTCGGCGACAACCTCGTTGATGTCCACGGGGTGTGCCTGCTGGGCCACGTTGGCCCCCTGCAGCCGGGAAAGTTCGATGATGTCCTGCACGAGCGCGGCCAGCCGGGTGGATTCCTTATGCATGCGCTTGGCGAACCGCCGGACGGCTTCCTCGTCGTCCGGTGAGGCTTCCAGCGCTTCGGCCAGCAGCGAGATTGCGCCGACCGGGGTCTTGAGCTCATGCGAGACGTTCGCGACGAAGTCGTTGCGGATCTCCTCGGTGCGGGTGATCTCGGTACGGTCATCGGCGAGCAGCAGGATATATTCCTCGCCGAGCATGGCTGCGCGGATCTGCACCACGATGGTGCCCTGGCCGAGCGGGCCGCGCGGCAGCTCGAGCTGTTTCTCAAGGATCACGCCGTCGCGCCGGACCTTGCCGGTCATCTCGAGCAGCTGCTGGTGCACCACGGTGTGGCCCCGGACCAGGCCGTAGGCGTAGGCCGCAGGGCTGGCGCGCACGACGCCGTCGACCGCGTCCACCACCACGAAGGCGCGCCCGACGACGGCCAGCACCTCGGCGGCGCCCTCCGGGAGCGAGGGATCGCCGGTCTCGACGTCGCTGATCTTGCGTTGCTGCTCGCTGATCCGGAACGCGAGCACGCCAAATATGCCGAGCGACAGGCCGACCAGGCCCGCGATCACACCGATGAGCATTGGATCCACGGCTCCAGCTTATGCGCTGCGGCATGCCGGAAATCGAAAACTTGTGCGATTGGGGCGCTGGTTCAGCTAACGTTCACCTATTGAGGCGTAACAGTTCACCGGAGGCTGGAAGGGTGGCAGGTTGAACGCCGCTACGGTGAAACGAAACGGCCGGCCGCCGCGGCGCCCGGGAACGTTTCCGAGGAAAGGACGCACCCGTGCGTAAGGTTTTTCAGGAAGAACTCGCCCAGGTGGGTGAGCAGCTCGTCGAAATTTCGAAGCTCGTCAGCGAGGCGTTCGAGAAGGCCACCACAGCCTTCGAGGGCGCAGACATCGACCTCGCCGAAGACGTTATCGCAGCCGACGCCCGGATCGATTTCCTGCAGAACAGCCTCGACGAGCGTGCCATCGACATTCTCGCCCTGCAGGGCCCGGTGGCGAGCGACCTGCGCATGATCGTGGGGTCGCTCCGGATGAGCGCCTCGCTGGAGCGGATGGGCGACCTCGCCCGGCACATCGCCCAGCTCGCCCGTCTCCGCTACCCGGCCAACGTGGTGCCGCAGCAGCTGCAGGAGACCTTTAAGAGCTTCGCCAAGCACGACCTGGAGATCGCGGAGAAGCTCACCGTGCTGTTGGAGACCCGCGACCTGGAGGTGGCCCGGGACATCCTCAAGGCCAACAGTGCCGTCAACGACCTGCACCTGAGCGTCTTCAAGGCGATCGCCCGCAGCGACTGGGCAGAGTCCGCCGCCACCACCGTGGACGTCGCGCTGGCCAGCCGCTACTTCGAGCGCTTCGCGGACCACGGCGTCTCGGTTGCGCAGAAGGTCACCTACCTGGTCACCGGCGCATGGCACCCGACCAGCATCGAGCACAGCTGACGGCCCCGCCGTCCCAATAGCAGCGGGTACGACGGCGGCCGGTCACCTTGGGGGTGACCGGCCGCCGTCGTCGTTTCCGGGGTACGGAGGACGCTACTTCTTGCCCTGGTTTGCCACTGCCTTGATGGACTCCGCGGCGGCCTCGGGGTCGAGGTAGGTGCCACCCGGGTTCAGCGGCTTGAAGTCCTCGTCCAGTTCGTAGACCAGCGGGATGCCGGTGGGGATGTTCAGGCCGGCGATGTCCTCGTCGCTTATGCCGTCAAGGTGCTTGACCAGGGCGCGCAGGGAGTTGCCGTGGGCGGTGACCAGGACGGTCTTGCCGGCGCGGAGGTCTTCCTTGATGTCCGATTCCCAGTACGGGAGCAGCCGGATCAGGACGTCCTTGAGGCATTCGGTGCGCGGCATGGCGTCGCCGAGGTCCTTGTAGCGCGGGTCCCCCACCTGGGAGAACTCGGAGTCGTCCGCGAGGGGCGGCGGCGGGGTGTCGTAGGAACGGCGCCAGGTCATGAACTGCTCCTCGCCGTATTCGGCCAGGGTCTGGGCCTTGTCCTTGCCCTGCAGTGCGCCGTAGTGGCGTTCGTTGAGGCGCCAGTCGCGCTTGACGTCGATCCAGCCGCGGTCGGCCTTCTCCAGCGCAAGGTTGGCAGTGTTGATGGCCCGCTTCAGCCGCGAGGTGTAGAGGATGTCCGGGAGGACGTTGTTCTCCACGAGCAGCTCGCCACCGCGTACCGCCTCGGCACGGCCCTGGTCGTTCAGGTCGACGTCCACCCAGCCGGTGAACAGGTTCTTGGCGTTCCATTCGCTGTGGCCGTGGCGCAGCAGAATCAGCTTGTAAGTCATGCTTTTCATCCTAGCCGAGCAGTCCCGGGCCGTGCCGAGCGTTACACCGGCCGGGATAGGCTGGACGCGTGGTGCAGAAGGCTGAGCGGGTGGTGTCCCCCCGGACCCGGAGCGGGATGCAGAAGCGGACCCAGGACGGCACCGGCGGCGGCACAAGGACGGGCCGGCCGGTAGGCAACGTGACCCGCGGAACCACCAACCCCAACCGAATGCGACGGGTGGACCGCTGGCTTACCGGCCCACAGGCCTGGCGGTTGCGCGGCGCCGAGGATCCACTGGTCGTCGACCTCGGCTACGGCGCGTCCCCGGCTACCGCCGTCGAACTCTTCGAACGCCTCACCGCCATCCGGCCCGACGTGCGCGTGGTGGGGATTGAGATCGAACCGGAGCGCGTCCGGCAGGCCAAGGCACTGGAGCGTCCCGGGCTCAGTTTCCAGCTCGGCGGCTTCGAACTTCCGGTGCCGGGCTGGCCGGTGTTGGTGCGGGCCTTCAACGTGCTGCGGCAATACGAGGAAGCCGACGTGGCTGCCATCTGGCGCCTCGTGCAGGACCGGCTGGCGCCCGGAGGCCTGTTCATCGACGGCACCTGCGACGAGATTGGACGCCGGGTCACCTGGGTGGCGCTCGACGACGAGCGGCCGCTGAGCCTGGGGTTGTCCATGCGCTTCGGCGGCTTCGAGCTGCCCTCGGATATCGCCGAACGGCTGCCCAAGGCGCTCATCCACCGGAACGTGCCCGGCGAACGAATCCATTCCTATCTGCAGGCCCTGGACAAGGCCTGGGTTGAAGCAGCGCCGCTGGCCTCGTTCGGGAACCGGCAGCGCTGGACCGCCATGTGCCGGGCGATGCGGGACGCCGGCTGGCCCGTGCAGGATGGTCCGGCGCGGTGGCGCCTGGGCGAGCTGACCGTGGATTGGGAAGCGGTGGCACCGGACGGTCTATAGCCGGGTGGGGCCACGCCGGCAGGGTTCCCTGAGCGAGCTTGCGAGTTGGGGTACCGGTGGGTGGGGCCACGCCGGCAGGGTTCCCTGAGCGAGCTTGCGAGCTTAGGGTGCCGGTGGGGATCACCAGGGGCCGTAGGGGCCCATGTTGCGGCTTCCGCCGCGGCCGGCATCCTTCACGGCAGGGCGGACGTCCGCGAGGTAGACGGAAGCGGCCGTGACGGCCGCGAGGCCAAAGAGTCCCAGCGGGCCGAAGAACCCGCCTCCGCCGCCAACAATGGACAGCAGGCCGATGAAGAGGGCGCCGCCGGTCAGGGCGAGCCAGAACGTCTTGGTCCGCTTGGACACGGCTTCGAAGGCGTTGGCCTTGTGCCGCAGGCAATCGAAGAACGCCCACACCTCAAGGCCCAGGGCTACGACCGCCAGCAGGAAGTAGATCCCTCTGTCGGCAAATTCAATCAGCGTTCTTCCGTCCATGCCCCAAGCCTAGCTGTCCAGTGCTGCCAAAGCCTGCCGCAAATCGGCCCAGAGGTCCTCGACGTTTTCAATTCCGACGCTCAGCCTGACCAGGTTCTCCGGCACGCTCTCCGGTTCCGCCGTGTGCCGGCGCCGGCGTTCGATCAGGGATTCCACGCCGCCCAGCGACGTGGCCGGCAGCCACAACTCCAGGGCGCGGATCATCCGGTCGGCTGCCTCGGCGCCGCTGAGGGTGCCGTTCGGGCCCTCCACCGGCGCCATTTCGATGCACAGCACGGAGCCGAAGCCCTTCATCTGAGCCTTGGCCCGTTCGTGGCCGGGGTCCGAGGGCAGTCCCGGGTAGCGGATGCTGCCAACCCGCGGGTGCTGGCTCAGCCGTTCCGCGAGCACCGCCGCGGAGGCCTGGGAGCGCTCGATCCGCAAGGCGAGGGTGCGCAGCCCGCGCAGCGCCAGCCAGGCCTCGAACGGCCCGGCGATGCCGCCGTGGATGGTGCGGTGGTGCAGCAGCCTGGCGTGCAGCTCGGCGTCGGAGGTCGCGAGGGCGCCCAGCACGACGTCGGAGTGGCCGGAAAGGTACTTGGTGACCGAGTGCAGGACGACGTCGGAGCCCAGGCTGAGGGGCTGCTGCACGAGCGGGGTGGAAAAGGTGTTGTCGGTGACGACGAGGGCATCGGCCGCGTGTGCCGCGGCGGTCAGCGCCCGGATATCCGCGACGCCGAGCATCGGGTTGGTGGGGCTCTCCAGCCACAGCATGCTGGCCGGTTTGCCGTCGACGGGCGCCAGCTGCGCCAGCACGGCGTCGGTGTCCGCAATGTCCACGGTGCGCAGCTCAAGGGCGCCCTTCTGCGCCAGTTCCGTCGCCATCACGAGCGACCCGGCGTAGCTGTGCGAGGGCATCACCAGCACTCCCTGCGCCGGAACCAGGGACAGCGCAGAACCCACCGCGGCCAGGCCCGAGGCATACAAGAGGCCCGGCAGTGCGGCGCCTTCCAACTGTGCCAGGGCTTGCTCGAAGGGGTCCCAGGTGGGGTTGGAGTAGCGGCCGTAGCCGCGGTCGCCGGGGCCCAGCGGGCCGGTGCCGAAATAGGTCGAGGACAGCACGATCGGCGGGTTCACCGGGGCGTCGCGCTCGCGCGGGGGACGGCCCGCGGCAACCACCACGGTTTCGGCCGAGAGCGAGGCTGCCTGTTCTTCGGAGAGACTCATGGTGACAGGGTACGTCGGAGCGGCCCGGTGCCTGTAAGGCGTTACGCGCGGGCCGCTATGGTGTCGGAGATTGTCGGTAGGCTAGAGCAGTGGATACCCAGACTCCCGGAACGCTCCCCGGACTGTTCATTGCCTTCGAAGGCGGCGACGGCGCCGGCAAGTCGACCCAGACGGCGGAGCTTGCAGCGGCGCTGGAGTCCCGCGGGCTGACGGTGCTGCGGACCCGGGAGCCGGGCGGCACGCCGATCGGCGAGAAACTGCGTTCCCTCGTGCTCGATCACGGCCACGGCCACATCGATGCCCGCACCGAGGCCCTGATCTTTGCGGCATCCCGCGCCGCGCACGCCGCCCAGGTCATCCGTCCGGCGCTGGAGCGGGGCGAGGTGGTCCTCACCGACCGTTACATCGACTCCTCCGTCGCCTACCAGGGCGCGGGCCGCCACCTCGGCACGGAGGCGGTGCGGGGCATCAATGAATGGGCTACCTCGGGCCTGCAGCCGGACTTGACGGTGCTGCTCGACGTCGACCCTGCCGATGGCCGCCGACGCCGGACCGCCGGCGACGCCGCGGAGGACCGACTGGAATCGGAGGCGGACGAATTCCATGCCCGGATCCGGGACGCCTTCCTGTCACTGGCCGCGGCCCGGCCGGAGAAGTACCTGGTCCTCGCGGCGCACCTGCCCGTGCCGGAGCTCGCCGCCCGGATCCTTGACCGGGTTCAGTCCTTGCTCGCCCTCCGCGAGGGCAGCTCGGCATGAGCGTCTGGGACGACCTCCAGGGCCAGCCTGCCGTCGTCACCCAACTGCGACAGGCAGCGGAGGGCGAGGGGCTGACCCACGCCTGGCTGTTCACCGGACCGCCGGGATCAGGCCGTTCCAACGCCGCGAAGGCCTTTGCCGCGGCGTTGAACTGCGACCAGGAAGACGTCACGAAGCGGGGCTGCGGCGAGTGCCCGGCGTGCCAGACGATCGTCGGCGAGACCCACTCCGACGTGACGTTCGTGCGGACCGAGAAAGTCACCATCACGATCGACGAGGCCCGCGAACTGGTCTCGACCGCCGGCAACCGGCCCTCCTCTGCCCGCTGGCGCATCATCGTGGTCGAAGACGCGGACCGGATGGCCGAGCGGACCACCAACGTGCTGCTCAAGGCCATCGAGGAGCCCACCCCGCGCACCATCTGGATGCTGTGCGCGCCGTCCCCCGCGGACGTGCTCGTGACCATCCGTTCCCGCTGCCGGCCGGTGGCGCTGCGGCTCCCGCCAGCGGCCGACGTCGCGGCCCTCCTGGTCAAGCGGGACGGCGTCGAGCCGGAGGTTGCCGAGCGGGCGGCACGCGCTGCGCAAAGCCACATCGGGATCGCCCGCAGGCTGGCCCGGGATCCCGAGGCCCGCGAACGCCGGCTGGAGACCGTACGTTTTCCGCTGCACCTTCGGGGCATCACCGCAGCCGTAATGATGGCGGACAAGCTCGTCAAGATCGCCACCGAGGAGGCCAACAGCTCCAACGAAGAGCGCGACGCCGCCGAGAAGGCCGCGCTGCTCGCTACGCTCGGGGCACCTGAGAGCGGGCCGCTTCCGCCGGCCATGCGCGGCCAGGTCAAGCAGCTGGAGGACGACCAGAAGCGGCGTGCCAAGCGCTCCGTTACCGACTCCCTTGACCGCACCCTGACCGACCTGCTGTCCTTTTACCGGGATGTGCTGATCATCCAGATGGGGAACGCCGTGGAATTGGTCAACGTTGAGCTGAGGAACGAGCTGCAGGAATTCGCCGGGCGCTCAACGGCCGAGGTGACACTTGCCCGGATGGATGCCATCAATAAGGCCCGCAAACGGATCACGACAACCAACGTCGCCCCGCTGCTGGCCATCGAGTCCATGGCCTCCAGCCTGATTTGACCCGCCAGGAACGCTCCACACACTTCGATTCGCCCCGTTCCACATCCCCAAGGAGAACCGCATGACGTCAGCAGCACCACGGCCCTCGGGCGGCCGAACCTTCGGGCTCAAGGTGCGGGCCGCCGGCGCCTTGGCGCTGGGCCTGGCGCTCTCCCTGGTGCTGTCTTCCTGCACACTTTTCGGCACCGGCGACGGCGGGCCAAAGAGCTCGTCCGGGACCCCCGACCCGTCGATCGCGGCCGCCGCCCCGGCCGAGCTGCGGAGCTTCTACTCCCAGCAGCTCACCTGGTCGCCCTGCGAAACTGACTTCCAATGCGCCAAGGTCAAGGTTCCGCTGGACTACAGCAAGCCCGATGGCGGCACGATCGAACTGGCTGCCATCAAGCTGGCGTCGAGGGGCGGCAACAAGAAGGGCAGCCTGCTGGTCAACCCCGGCGGTCCCGGCGGTTCCGGCTACGACTTCGTCAGGGACGCCGGCGCCACGAATATTTCCGAGAAGGTGCGCTCTAACTACGACGTCATCGGCTTCGATCCGCGCGGCGTGAAGCGCTCGGCGCCCGTCACCTGCCTCACGGACAAGGAACGGGACGCCAACCGCGCCAAAATCTACAAGCTGGACACCGACGCCGGATTGGCCGAAGCCTTTGCGGACAACAAGGCCATCGCAGCCAAGTGCGCCGAGAAGACCGGACCGGTCCTGGGCCACGTCGACACCGTCAGCGCCGCCAAGGACCTCGACATCCTCCGCGGCGTCCTGAACGACGCCAAGCTGAACTACCTGGGGTACTCCTACGGCACCTTCCTCGGCTCCACCTACGCCTCACTCTTCCCGGACAATGTGGGCCGGATGGTGCTGGACGGCGCCCTGGACCCCTCGCTAAGCAACGAGGAACTGACCGCCGGCCAGGCGAAGGCCTTTGAGAAGGCCATCCACGCGTATGTGACCAACTGCCTCCAGAACACCGGCTGCCCGCTCAGCGGAACCCCCGACGAAGCGGTCCGGCAGATCCAGGACATCATCGCGGCCGTGGAGGCGAATCCGCGGCAGGCCAAGGACGGCCGGGTGGTCAACGCCTCGATGTTCGTCAGCGGCTTCATCCTGCCCTTCTACAACGACGACAACTGGCCCGCGCTGACGCAGGCCCTGGACAGCGCAATGAAGGGCGACGTGTCCCCGATGCTCCGGCTCTCCGACTTCGGCGCGGACCGCGAGCCCAACGGCACCTACTCGGCAAACTCCACGTTTGCCTTCAACGCCATCAACTGCCTCGACTACCCGATGGAATCAGACCCGGCCGCGATGCATGCCGAAGAGAAGCGGCTTCGCCAGCTGTCCCCCACCCTGGGTTACTACTTCGCCTACGGCGGCACGAACTGCAGGGACTGGCCCTACAAGAGCCTCCGTACCCCTGCCCCGGTCCAGTACAAGGGCTCGTCCGACATCCTGGTCGTGGGCACCACCGGGGACCCCGCTACACCGTACGAATGGGCCGGCGCCCTGCGCAAGCAACTGGGCAAGGCTTCGCTCCTGACTTGGAAGGGCGAGGGCCACACCGCCTACGGCCGCGCCAACAGCTGCATCGAGAAGGCGGTGGACGGGTACCTGGTGGACGGCAAGACGCCGGCCGACAACACGGTCTGCTGAGCTTTGGACGGCTTCCGCGCCGCTCATTTTGACCCGGGCGCGGAAGCTCCATTACAGTTGTCTCTTGCATGATCCGCCCGGTTCGCCGGCGTTTCACGCGGTTGCTTCCTTAGCTCAGTCGGTAGAGCGTCTCACTCGTAATGAGAAGGTCATCAGTTCGATTCTGATAGGAAGCTCGGACAAACCCCCCAGAAATCAACGTTTCTGGGGGGTTTCTCTTTGGTTGTAGACAAGTGGGGAATCCTGTGCATTCCCCCAGGTTTCTTTCGATTCCCATCGTGTCCGTCACTTTTTCGTCACGTCCCCTCGGGTGGCATCAGGCTCGTCGCAAGGCAGCGAGCCGGCGCCCTCTTGCCCTGGGGACGGACACGGGACGCGAGTCGGACGGCAAGCTTTTCCTGAGGCTGGCATGCAACCCGCCTACCTCGGATAGCGGCGGCCTTCCAGTAAGCTCAAGTGGCGACGTGGGCCTCCGGCAGTGAATCGGACCTTCACCCGACGCCGAGAACCTAAGTCTCGGATGTGCCGAACTCTGCGCACATCTGCCGTTACGTCTGAAAGAGGGAGTGCTCCGCGTGTTGACCGCAAGCAATTTTGGGGAAGCTCTGCGGAGCCTCGGTTTTACGGACGAGCCCAATGGGTTGTTGGCCACCACAGTAGATGGCGCCCGCATGGCCGTGGACTTCAAGAAGAAGCAGTTGATCTATCCCGAGGACAAGGGCCTGAAGATCAGCGAACGGCAGACCTGCAACTTCTCGGCAAATGAGAACTTCGTCGTCTTCGAATGCGTCTACAGGCTTCTCAGTAAGGGATACGCCCCGAACCACATTGAGCTAGAGCCCAAATGGCAGCTCGGCCATGGCGCCAGCGGGGGCAGGGCCGACATTCTGATTAAGGGCAACGACGGCAAGGTACTGCTCCTTATCGAGTGCAAGACCTTCGGATCGGAATTCGATCATGAGTGGCGAGTCACTATGCAGGGCAAAGGCCAACTGTTCAGCTACGCCCAACAAGTCAGTGAGACCCAGTTCCTGTGCCTCTACGCTTCCACCTACGAGGAATCGGAAGTCCGGTACCAGACCAACATCATCGCGCACCGCGACAATCCAAAGCACTTGGCTGAGAACCCTAGCCTGCCCACTTTCTCAGGTGCGACCACGACTGAAGATCGGTTCGCCGTTTGGAGAGATACCTACAAGCGTGACTTCCGCACAGTAGGGCTCTTCGAGACAAACATTCAGCCGTACCAGATAGGCAAGGATAAGTATTCCCTCGACGATCTCCACACCATATCTGAGAGCGATCGCAAGAAGAAGTACAACGAGTTCGCCACCATCCTTCGCCAACATAATGTCTCCGGCCGCGAAAACGCCTTCGACAAGCTGGTCAACATCCTGCTGTGCAAACTGGTAGACGAAGCTACCAACCCCGACGACCTGAAGTTCACCTGGAAGGGCGTCGCCTACGATACCCATTTCGGGCTGCTGGACCGCCTCCAGCAGCTTTACCAAGCAGGAATGCAAAAGTTCCTTGGTGAGGACATCACCTATATCAACGAGCAAGACGTCAATCGGGCTCTGCGATTCATCCGAACGAGCCCCGATGCCACTCAGCGAGCCGTTTGGGACCTCTTCGTCCAGCAGA
This sequence comes from Arthrobacter sp. 01T414, assembly GCF_056398965.1. Taxonomy (NCBI): domain Bacteria; kingdom Bacillati; phylum Actinomycetota; class Actinomycetes; order Micrococcales; family Micrococcaceae; genus Arthrobacter; species Arthrobacter sp. 01T414. The sequence continues at coordinate 32,523 of NZ_JBFTQK010000004.1, forward strand.
AGTTCTTTACCAACAACGACTTTTCATTCATTGACGTCCACAACCAGCAGCTGTTCTATCAAAATGCAGAGGTACTTCTGCAGATTCTCCAGATGTGGCAAGACGTGCGGTTGACATCCGACGGTGCTACCTTCAACCAGTTCCTGGGCGACATGTTCGAGGGCTTCTTGGACCAGGGTGTGAAGCAATCTGAGGGCCAGTTCTTCACGCCAATCCCGTTGACCAGGTTCATTATTCAGAGTCTCCCGCTGGTTCAGTTGGTAACGGCCAGCAATGAACCTCCAAAGGTTGTGGACTACGCCTGTGGCGCTGGCCACTTCCTGAACGAGTACGCCAACCAAGCGGCGCAGATCCTGCGAAGCGAGACGACGAACGCTTCTGAACTTGCTCGCTATCACGAAAACGTCTTTGGAATCGAAAAAGAGTACCGCCTGTCCAAGGTGGCCAAAGTATCCGCGTTTATGTACGGCCAGCCCGCAATTAACATCGTGTACGGCGATGCGCTAAGGCAGGAACACACCTCCTTCCCGGCTGTTGCAAACGGAACGTTCGACCTGTTGGTGGCCAATCCGCCGTATAGCGTTCGAGGGTTCCTGGAGACGCTCCCGGTGGAGGATAGGAAGGCTTTTGAGTTAACCAAGACCATCGATGAAAAGGCTCTCGACACCGCGAACAGGATCGAGGCATTCTTCATCGAGCGCGCCAAGCAGCTACTGAGGCCCGGCGGCATCGCCGCAATCATCCTGCCTTCCAGCATCCTTTCGAACAACGACAAACCAACGGCTCGGGCGCGAGAGATTCTCTTGGAATCTTTCGACATCGTGGCACTGGTGGAGCTGGGGAGTGGCGCATTCGGATCAACTGGGACGACCACCGTAACGGCGTTCCTAAGGCGGAAAGAAAGCCGACCAGATACCTCTGTCCACCTTCGCGATCGCATCGCAGCGTGGTACGCCGAGCCCGATGCAACTGACGCATATGAAGACGACAGCATCATCGACGAGTACGCCGAACACATCAAGCAGGACCCTGCTGAGTACCGCGATTTCGTTGGGGGCGGGCTGCCGCCCAAGATGATGGCTTCAGAGCTGTTCCAGAACTACAAGCGCGCGTTCGAGGCTGACACGAAAGTAAAGAACCGACTCAAGTCCCGCACGTTCCTCAGGCTCTCAACCGCAGATGCCCAGCGTGAAAAAGAGGATATGTTCCGAAACTTCGCTGTCGCAATCGAGCGCGAAAAGCTATTCTTCTTTGCCGTTGCCCGGTCCCAGCCCAATCCAGTGCTGATCATCCGCAGTCCTAGCGGGACCAAAGAGATGAAGCGGTTCTTTGGGTACGGGTGGAGCAAGGCGAAGGGCAACGAAGGCATACAGCTCATCACAGACGCGCAAAAGCGGCATGTGACGCCGCTCTACGACGAAACATCTCGTACTAATCCTTCGAAGCTCAGCACCTACATCTCGGCTAATTTCGATGGCACACTGGCTTCGCTACCGGACGCCCTCAAAAAGTATGGGACCGTTGCGCCTTTGGAAGACCTCATGGATTTTGACGAGTCAGTATTCGACAAGGCCATATCGCTCTCCCCCAAGTCAGAGATGTTCGTTCCGGAGAGCAAGTTCCCATTGGTTCCGTTGCGCCTACTTGCAACCAACATAAACCGCGGAGCTTCCCCTAGGCCCATCGATGACTACATCACGGAAGATCCGGACGGCGTACCTTGGATCAAAATCGGCGATGTTGCCCGCGGGGCCAAATACGTTACGCAAACCGCCGAGCGCATCACGGCCGAGGGTGCGAAGCAGTCCCGAGCGGTCAAAAAGGGCGACTTCATCCTCTCCAATTCGATGAGTGCGGGCCGGCCCTACATCGTGGACATTGACGGGTGCGTTCACGACGGTTGGCTGATTCTGTCAGACCTGGATTCTTCGGTCAGTAAGGATTATCTCTACTACGTACTGTCAGACCAGATCGTGCAGCGTCAGCTCGACCACAGGTCTAAGGGGCCGATCGTACGGAATTTGAACATCAGCCGCGTGAAGAGTGTCCTCATTCCGCGCGCAGATGAGGACACGCAAAAGAAACTGGTCGCTGACGCCAACGCCCTAGAAGACAAGATCACGAAAGTTCAGGACGACATTCTTCGGCTCAACCATGAGCTGATAACTGAGGTTGCTAAAGCTGAGACCCTTCCCTCCACCCGTCTGGACGAAGTCGCAGAGAACGTTTCGGTCTCTGTCAACCCACAAGACGAGACCGATACCGTTCGCTACGTTGGATTGGAAAGCATCCAAGCCCACACCGGCGAGATGACCGATGTCGCAGGCTCTGAACTCGATGATCCGCAAAGCAGCAAGCGACGATTCGAAGCCAACGACGTCCTGTACGGGAAGCTTAGACCCGGTTTAAATAAGGTCGTTCAGGTCGAAACGCCCGGCATCTGCTCAACCGACATACTGGTCTTCCGGTTCGGATCAATAGAAGCGTCCACGTTCTACTCGCTTTATCTCAGGACGCCGGTGTTCAACAAGCAAGTTGTACGCACAATCACGAACACGATGCCGCGGACCTCGTGGGAGAAGATGCGCAGACTTCCAGTTCCCAGGCTGAACGAGGAGCAACTTGGTGACTGGCTAACGAAGGTGCGCGGTCATCGGCGCGACATCGCCAAACTTGAAACCGAGTTGTCGAAGTTGGTGGCACACAAGGCAGCTCTTGTGAGCAAGTTCCTTTAGGGCGTTAGGCCAGGGCTCGGGCTACGTCGTATCCGGCCGCCCTTGCAAGCGTGCCCCGCGCCCTGTCGTAACGCCGAGTGGTTCGGGGGTCGGCGTGCCCCATGCTGTCTTGCAGGTCATGAAGAGCGGTGCCCGCGTCTAGCGCCAGTGTGGCGAACGTGTGCCGCAGGCTGTGAGGGCTGATCTGCCCCTCCACTCCCGCCGTCTTGGCCAGCCGTTGAACGGTACGGAAAGCCTCAGAAGCCGCCCACCGATGTCCCGTAGCCGTCGTAAAAAGCGGCAAACCCATGCCCGCTGTACCTGCCACCAGCTCACGCCCGGTGGTTTCTTGATAGGCATTCAACGCTTCCACCGCCGGGGCTGGGACGGCGACCCTGCCATCCTTTCCACCCTTGCGCCGGATGCTCAACGTCCGGTGGCCGGTGTCGTGGCCATAGTCCGCCGTGTTCGCGTTCAACGCCTCACTGAGCCGGACACCGGTAAAGAGCAGAAGTGAAACCAAGGCGTGAGAGCGCGGGCCGTCTGCCAGCGCGGCGGCCAGCAAGGCCCGCGCCTGATCTTTGGTCAGCCCCTCGGTGCTGGAATGGTCCGCGTCCACCTTCGGGCGCTTGACCAGCTCAACAGGATTACCTCCCGCGATCGCGTCAGCGGAGAGCGCGTAGCGGTAGAAGCTGGAGAGTGCCGCCAGCTTGGCGGCCACCGTGGCCGGCGCACCAGCCAGCGTGTGCCTGTACCCGTCGACGATTGGACGCTTCACCGTGAGCAGGTCCATTCCCCTGGCATCCAGCCAGGAACAGAAATCGGTAATGCTCCGGCTGTAGGCCCGGAGCGTGTGCGGAGAGCTTTGTGCCAGCTTCCATGCGGCGATGATGCTGCCGTGCCGCTGCTCGTTACTCGCCGGGGCTGCGATCTTCTCAAGTTCCATAACCACATGATAACTGACATTATCGTGTGTCTATGGGAGTTGCTCGTGAAACGTAGAAGCGAAACACTTTCAGGCCTGACTGGAGGGGAGCGTTCCACCACACGACGAAGTGTCTACGAACCCTTGGGGTCTGAGACGTTGGATATGCTCGAAGTCATGATCACGGTCGAAGGGGCAAAGCTGCTGGCGCAGTTCATCCCCGTGCTGGTTCTGATACTTGCCGTAGAGCAGCGGATACTCGGACCCGAGCCGCAGCCGTTCCGCCTTATTGGCTGGATTTGGTATTGGGCGAAGGGGATTGGTCAGTCACTTGGAGCCGCTGGGTGTCTCATCTCGATGGCCCCCCTAATTCTGTACGTGAATGCGAACCAAAACATTGATGGCAGCTGGGCTTGGGTGATCTTCATTTCCGTACTCCTGGCAGGTCAGTCTGTGATTGGGATTGTCACCGCCCTCGTGTTCCGCGGGTACTTCGGACACGCGCAGATCGAGCGCGGGGAGGAGAGGATGCGCCTTCAGCGTGAGGAAGCCCACGCCGTCCGACGCATCCGCCGCGCCCGTAAGCGGGCACGGCGGAAGATTGAGGCTGCGGCGGGGAGGGGGGGGTAACCCCCAATCAGTTGCCGCCCGCCCCCGCTCGTGATAACGCCTCCCTGCGCGTACGGGTTAGAAAGTCTTCCCGGCTTCAAGTAGTCGTCCATATCAACGACCAGAGCTCTCGCATTCGTCGCTGCCGCCTTACCAAGTCTGTTGCTTTGGGCGGGCCATCTCATCTTCCGATTGCGTGGAGGAATCGCAGTCGGAAGGTGAGCCACATTCCGCAAACGGCCAACTGAAATGCGCGTGGTACCGGCCCTACGTACCCGCGCCACGTGAGTGGGTCGTCGTGGCCATTCCGTCCAGCCTCAAGGTGGCGATGGCATGTAGCACGTCAGGTTCTTGCAGACTCTCTCAGCGCCACAGTCATGCCAGGCCCAGGCACAGCTGAGTATGCCCCGTTACTATGAGGCATGACTTTGGGGATAGACAACCGCAGCGAGATCCGGCACTCACAGATCCGAGAGCTCTCTCAGCGTGTGGCGGGGCGAAAGTATGAGAATTACTTGTTCTCCATGCACCTAATCAAGTTGCGCGCCTACAAGGACAAGACAATCAGTTTTGATTTTCCTGTGACCGCGCTTGTAGGACCAAACGGAGGGGGTAAGACAACCGTCCTCGGTGCTGCGGCCCTGATCTTTAATGAGATTCGGCCACGGAGGTTCTTTGCCAAGAGCGGGAAGTATGACGCTGGCATGCTGGCATGGCGCGTCCAGTACGAGATGGCCGAGAAGGGCAAGAGTTCGGCGGTACGCACGGCAAGCTACCCGAGATCCAAATGGGACCGGAACTCCATCAGCCGCCCGATTAACTTATTTGGGGTTACCCGAACGCTTCCGGCAACTGAGAGGACCGACCTGCAGCGGTTCATAGGCGGGACTTTTAAGGGGCAGCAGGAGACTCTACTCTCCGAGGATACCGTCAAGGCAGTGGAGCGAATTCTGGGCAAGGAGGCGAACAAATACCTTCTTGTTGGTGCGTCAAGAACAAGTACCAAGAAGCTGTATGCGGCTGAGACGGAGGATGGACAGGCCTACTCTGAGTTCCACTTCGGCGCCGGCGAGGCAAGTGTTATCCGCATCGTTGCTGACATCGAGAAGAGCCCCGATCAGTCAATGATTCTAATTGAGGAGATCGAAAACGGGTTGCATCCTGTGGCAACCAAACGACTCGTCGAGTATCTGATTGGCGTTGCTCGCCGGAAGTCCTGCCAAATAATCTTCACAACTCATTCGAACGACGCACTCGCACCCCTGCCCGATCATGCCGTTTGGTCCTGCGGCAACGGGGAGCTCACACAGGGCAAGCCTGATGTCAACGCTCTCCGAACTCTTACAGGAGAGGTTAAGGACAGCTTCGCAATTTTTGTGGAGGATCGTTTTGCGGAGGCCATGACAATGGCGGCGCTGCGGAGTTACAGCCGAACTGACGGCCTGGAATTAGCAGGCCTCGCGATCCACTTCGTGGGCGGCCACGCCCAAGCCGTTAAGTTCACGCGCACGCACAACGAAAACCCTGCCATCAAGTTCAGAGCCATGGCCATCCTCGACGGAGATGTACCGCAGGAGGTGTGTCATGCCGATTCGATCGTTGCACTTCCGGGCGAAAGCGACCCCGAGCTACACGTGGCCCTTGCTGTTGCATCCAGGATGGACTCGGTAGCTGCCAAACTGGCCATTGCCATAGGCCTTCCGATCACCGAGCAGGACCGTGTTCGCGATGTCGTCAGGGAGCGACTGCGCACTAACCACGATCCACATACCCTGTTCGATCAGATCGGAGCCGACCTCGACTACACGGCGGGCCGAGCAGTCGAACACGCATTCCTGTCGCAGTGGGCGGAAGAGTTTCCGGAGGAAGTCTCCGCCATTTTTGCGCCCGTGAGAAAGTACTTGCCGGGGATCAGTACTGACGATCCAGAGCCAGTCGCTGACGCCGCCCGGATGTAGCCTCCTAAAATCTCATCATAGATCTCGGCATTACAGGTGGGGTGCGGGTGCCCCCCCCCCCCCCCACCCCCCACCCACACCCGATGCGTCCCTGCTCGTGGTAGGCGTTCACTGATTGAACGCGTTGGAAAGCCTTCAGTCCGGCCGGGGACAGGCCCTGAACGACAACGAGACGCTGGGGGGGATTTGCACTGGCGTCGCGTCGAACCGTTGTCCCTGAATCGGGCCGGGGCGCTCAGCCCCACGGCCCTGTGTACTGGCGAAGCATGCACCTATGTTTATCGTCGATTGGAAACGGCGCATGAACGAAGGATTCAACCGGTCCAGCTAACGGGCCTCATTGGCAGCGCGGACGTGACACTTCAGTCTTCGTCGCATGGGAGGGTCTGCGAACCGGTGCCGTCGTCAGCCAATCCCGGCCCGCGCCCTGCCGCAGGCGCATTCACCGCCGTTGACCACGGTGCGGGTGCACCGCGACGCGGAGACGAGGAGCGCCATGGCCCAGGCTCGTCAACTGGAAACGAGCCGACGATCTTACTGCAGGAATCACAGGGCGGCTTGGACCTTGAGAACCCGAGTTGGTGGCCGAATGACGCCTGGGCAGCACACGGGCTGCAAAGTCCGAGTGCCAGGTAATGGCCCTTGACAGTCGAGAACGTCCGAGCTTGCCTCGGGGTCTCGTTGGCGTCACGCTTGCTTGAGGTGGTGGCGGACATGAAGATGGTCCTTTCAAAGGATAGTGAGGAGGGGTTGCGCGACTCCGCGGCGTCGGGCGCCTGCGTGAACGATGCGTAGCCGTGCGGGCTCTGCCTAGCAACGACAGTTGGGGGCTCGCCGCTACGCCCCTTGGGGGCGAAAGTTCAGCGGAAACCCGTCAGCGCCCATTCGAGGGCGCTGCCCTGCGGGTGATAGCGCCACTGCTTCATACTTCCCAGCAGCGGCGACGATGGCCTCTGGGCCACCGCACAATACGATCCGCAGAAGACAGGGATCGGCCAGTAGAAGAGTCGCTTTGCTCTCTTCTTATAATGGGATTTTTAGAATGGGCTGCGCCCGTCGCCCCACGGAGCAGGCAGGGGGTTGTCATCCGCGGCCCGCACCCACCATTCGTGCTCACGGGCAGACCAGGGGTGCGGCGCAATATCAGTGATGTCGTACTCGAAGCCCGATGAACCACCGACCGTCAGGTCGTGGATGCTCGACGTATTCCAACGGCGCCTACTTCTCATGAGGCCCGCGCTCCGGGCCAACTTCCAATGTTGCGTGATCGTGGATTCGTCCCTACCGACTGTCGAGGCCAGGGTCATGCGGTCCACTGCCGTGATTCCGCGTGCGGAGGCCGTGCGGGCGGTGGCGGAAAGAGTATCAACGACCTTCGGTTTGAGCGCGGAGGCGGACAGTCGCTCCAGGTATTGCTCCAAGTTGAACGCCGGATTCGCAGCCCACAGGGCCGATGCGGCCTGGGCCCTTTGGAGATACCAGCCGGAAGCGCAAACCGCCTTCCGAGTCACGGGTCGGCAATGCCACGGTGGCGGCAACGGGCAATCATCGCGCCCAGCCCTCGTATGAGGCTGGCGTCCCTGACCACTTCTCAGCGCGCGGGACTGCACGCTGAGTCGGGATAACGGGCCCCCAGAGTGGGCCCGCCGCTGTCGGGATAGTCAGCGTGTACAGGACCGAGCTGTTCTTGCGTCGCTGCTTGAACAGGTAGCCCGCTTTTTCGGCGATTGCCGTGTGCCTTGAAACGGTGCCCGGGGTAACGCCCGCCCCCTCCGCCAGTCTTCGCAGCGCTGGCCACGCGCGCGCCGACTCACCGGTGGCAGATCCTGCGATCAGTAGACATATTGCTTTCGTTCTGGGGGGCAGGTCTGATGCAGCGACCGCGTCTTCATAGACCCGCCGACGTGACGTTGGACCCACTGCGCCAGTCACGCCGGAACCCGCTGTTGCTGAGCCCAACGACGCACGTCTTCTATGTGGTACCTGCAGTGGGCGCCGAACTTATAGAACTTAGGCCCGCTAAAGCGCCCACCCTGTGCAAGCCACTTCTCGGACACTCGGAGGTAGGAAGCCACCTGCTTGCGAGTCCAGTAAGGGCTCGGCGGAAGGTCTCCCGGGGCGGCTGTCTTAGCCGCCGCGGTGGAGGCCATGGGGATGATCAAAACGACTCCAATCGTGTAGACACAGTCGACTTGGCAAGCCGACTGTGTTCACAATACTCAAGCACAGTGCGGTTGGCAAGTTGACTGTGCTACAGTGCTCACATGACTAGAAAAATGCCGTCCCTACCCGATGACGTAGAGCTCCGCAATGCTGCTCACCCCATAAGTGAGACGTCCGGCGAAGTGGATGGTCACCCCGTCACCACCCTGCGCGTTTCGTACCGCGTCGAGTCGTTCAACGTCACGATTGGATGGACTGTCGGACATCGGCTTGGACCTTTCAAGGAGCCCGACGAACTCGACATCGACTTCGACTCGGAATGGTGGGCTGAAAACAACAGCTACGAAACGAATTCTGCTGAACGCGAGGTACTCGCCTTGCCAGGCCTGACCACCAGAATTCTCAGGAAGCTGCCTATCGCTCACGCCCAAGCCCTTATGCGGGACAACTACGAATTCTTGGAAATCGAAGAGGTGAAGAAGGATCTGAGCCCGCTCCCTTCAAGAGTTGAGAAAGACGAGGACTACGTTCACATCGCCGCTGCGTACGTCGCCCTTGGCGCCTCATCAGTAGAGCCCATCAGACGGTTGCACGAGTGGACAGGCGAGAGTCCGGACACCTGGCTTGCACGCCTGAAGCGGGCTAGAAACAGAGGAATTCTTCAAGGGACCGGCTACAAGGCCCGCATCTCGCCCTCGTTCCAAGAACAGTCAAATCAGCTCTGGACGAGAATGAGGGCAAGAAGGGAAGAGATCAGTGGCAGTTAAGAAACTTGCTGATGGAGTGAAGCGGTGGCAAGCAGACTGGACAACTGCTGATGGTGTCCGCCAGAGAAGGCGCTTCTCCACGAAGCGCGAAGCGGAGGATTTTCACCAGGCCACCGTCCGATCAATAAGGGGCGGCACGTTCATTGACCCCCGGGCCAGCAGCAAGACGACTGTCGGTCAGCTCTATGCGGAATGGATCACGAGGATTGCACTCGTCGGCGCCAACGGACGAAAGCCCGCAAGCCCGAAAACACTGGACAATTACCGCCGATGCTACGAAAACTACGTGGCACCTCGGTGGGCCCACACGCCCGTCAGCAACGTCCGCTATGACGACGTGGCAGCGTGGATCACAACTCTTAAAGGACAGGACGGGCTTCCAGCAGGCGTAACCACTCGCCGTGAGGTCGGCTTGTACTTCGGCAGGCTCATGGGTCACGCCGTCAAGAAACGCCTACTCCCCAGCAATCCGGCCAAAGATCCACTTGGACAAACAGACTACATACCTGCCAAAGAGAAGCAGCGGGAGCACGTCTACCTGACCATGCCCCAACTCACCGCCCTGGCTCGCGAATGTGAGGGCTTCGAGCTGTTCGTAATGTTGGCGGGAACAGGCGGCCTTCGCTGGGGAGAGATAACAGCACTGTCCTTCGACGACTTTGAATTCGGGGAGACGCCTTCCGTGGCAATTCGTCAGGCCTTCTCAGAGGTTGGCGGAAAACTTGTGCTTGGGCCTACTAAGGGAGGGGAAAGCCGCGTCGTGCCACTCCCCCGTCTCATTGCCCGTCGATGCGAGCAAATGGCCGGCACCAGCGTCGGACGTGAACGAGCCTTCACAGGCGGGCGCGGCTCTGTCCTGCGTAACAACTCTTGGACAAAGCGCCACTATGCCCCCGCTATCGCCAGGGCCATGACAGCCGATCCTTCATTCCCACGCCCTACGTTTCACGACTTGCGCCACACTGCCGTTAGCCTTGCGATCAGCCACGGGGCCAACGTGAAAGTCGTTCAGCGCATCGCGGGACACGCGAGTGCAACGATGACACTCGACACTTATGCTGGGCTCTTCGATCACGATCTTCATGACAGCGCCGAGCGTCTGAATGGTGCGCTCGTGAACCTCAAATGGAACTAGCTCGTCACTTTTTCGTCACCTTAGGGCGGTGCATCCCCAGTTTTATAAGGCAAAGCAGTATCCCTCGTAATGAGAAGGTCATCAGTTCGATTCTGATAGGAAGCTCGGACAGCACGAACCAAAGAACCCCCGGAAATCATGGATTTTCGGGGGTTCTTTGCGTACCTACCAGACGGGCTGCGGGAACCGTGGGGTGCGGTACGGGGGCACTTCGACACGGACACGCCGCGCACCAGACCGACCGGGACCGTATCCGTGGGGACAAGCACCCTGGCCGCTCACCGAGCCCTCGCTGCCCTTGTCATTCAGGTGCCCGTCCGCGACCCTTGGAAAATGGACCGGCGTGAGCGCGAACCCGACCATCCAGGGCCGGCTCCCCACGCGCTTCCGGCGGCACCGGCCCAACCGAACGCGGCGGCAGCTGACAGAACTTCGGCCGGGTTACCAGCCGACGGCCGCCAGCCGTGGGGCACGGTGGTGGGTTTCGGGCTGGTCAGCCTGGCCACCGACGTCGTGTCCGACGGGGCCCGTCCGCTCGCCGGACCGCTGCTGGCGCAGCTTGGCGCCTCCGCCCTGCTCGTTGGGCTCGTCACCGGCGGGGCCGAAGCCGCTGCGCAGGGCCTGCGCCTTGTTTTCGGGCCGTGGGCGGACCGCACCCGCAAATACTGGAGGTTTACCCTTGCGGGTTACGCCCTGACGGCGTTCTGCGTACCCCTGCTGGCGTTGGCCCCGGCCGTGGGTGCCGCGGGGCTGGTCCTGGCTTCGGCGCTGATCATCGGCGACCGGGTAGGCAAGGCCGTCCGCAGTCCGGCAAAAACAGTGCTGCTCGCCGCCGCGGCCAAGCGCGTGGGCCGCGGCCGGGGATTCGCCGTGCACAAGTCGCTGGACCTCACCGGGGCTCTCCTCGGCCCGATCCTTGTGGCCGGCGTGCTGGCGGTCACCGGTGTCCTCCCGGCCGCGTTTGCGGTCCTGGCCGCGCCGGCAGCGGTGGCACTCGCCCTGCTGCTCTGGTTGCGCCGACGGGTGGCCGAGCCCGGCGCGGAGACCAACTCGGAGTCCGTGGCTGCCGCCGCGGGCCCGGAAACCGATCCCGGGCCGGGCGCTCCCCCGGGCGGTGAAGTGCAGAACGCCGACGGCGCACCGGGCGCGGCCGGCATTCCGGCGCTGCCAGCCACGGCCGGGAAGCCGCCGTCGTTGTTCTCCGGGGTTTTCTTGCTGTTCGCCGTCTGTGCCTTCTTCTGGAGCGCGGGCCTCGTGGCGTTCGGCGTCATCTCCTACCATCTGACCGCGGCCGTAGCGGTTCCTGCCCCCGTGGTGCCGCTGCTCTACGCTGCGGCCATGGGCACAGCGGCGCTCGGCGCGCTGGGCAGCGGCTTCCTCTACGACCGGGTGGGCCCGGCGGTGCTATTAGCGCTGCCGGTGCTGATTGCCGCCGTTCCCGCGCTGGCCTTCTCCCCCGGTGTGGCCATGGTAGGGGCAGGCGTGGCCATCTGGGGCGCCGCCACCGGCATCCAGGACTCCACGGTCAAGGCGCTCGTCGCGGACCTGGTGCCGGAGCCGCGCCAGGGGTCGGCCTACGGGGTCTTCGCTGCCTTCGAAGGAGCGGGGGCCCTGGCCGGCGGTGCGCTCTACGGAGCCCTCTACGGCGCGTTCCCGGCGCTGATCGCCGCGGTGGCCGCGCTGCAGGCGGCCGCCCTGGTGCTCTTACTCCTGACGGTACGAAGGGCGCGCCGGACCTAGGGTCCGGCGCGCCCTTCATGGCGACGCCAGCGCGCTGGCAGCGCAATTTCAGTGCAATCTCAGTGCAATGTCAGCGCGCCCACACGGATGCGGCGCCGGAGTGACCGGTGATGATGCTCTGGTAGACAAAGAAGGCGCCGGCCAGGGCTCCGACAACCAGCAGGCCTGTCCGCAAAACCCGGTTCGTGCGAAGGCCGCCGAGGAACGCGAACCGCCGCCCGATCGGTTCAAAGCTGACGATGATCATCGCGGCAACGATCACGAAGAAGATGACCGAGACGACCTTCAGCACGTCACCCTGCTCCGCATGTTCCCGGACCAGTTGCGTAGCCGGTCGGGCCTTCTCCAGCTGCTCCCCCGCCTGCGCGGTGACGAGCGCGACCGGGACCAGTCCCAGCGAAAGGACCCCCAACGGCCAAGCCAGGTACCTGCGCCAGCGCGGGGCAGCCGCGTAGATGATGGCGGCGAGGCCGGCGATTGGGCCAAGCACCACGACGGCGTGGACCAGAAGGATGTGGGCCGGGAGCCCGGCTATTTCAATCACGTGGAATCTCCTACGGTGGACGTGGGCTGCGCACTCCCGGCGTGGGGGGCCGGAGCTTCTATGATTCTTGCATGGCACAACGTGGGCTCGCGGACATCGCGGCGCAGCTCTACGCCATGCCGTTCGACGGCTTTGTCGCAGCACGCAATGCCGCGGCCAAGGAGTTGCTCGCAGCAGCGGAGTCCACCCCGGAGCTGCGCTCCCGCGTAGCGGCGGTCCGTTCCCTGCCCAAGCCCTCGGTGAGCGCCTGGGCCGTCAACATGCTCGCCTGGCACAGGCCCGAGGCACTGAGTGACCTGGCCGAGCTGGGACTAGCAATGCGCCGGGCGCAGGCCGCCCTCGACGCGGCGACGCTCCGCAGCCTCTCCCGGGAACGTCGGACCATGCTGGCCGGTGCCGTTGACGCAGCCCGGGCCGAGGCGGAGCGGCAGGGGCGGAAGATCAGCGGCACCGTCGCGGCGGAAGTGGAACAGACCCTGCGAGCGGCCACCGCCGACGAAGGCGCCGCTACCGCCGTCCGGAGCGGGCGGCTGCTGCGGGCGCTCTCAGCGGACGGCGTCGACGTCGTGGACCTCGACGGCGCCGTCGCCGTTCCGGAAGCACCGGGGCCAACGCTGCGGAAGGGTTCGCCTCCGACGGCGGCTCCGGCAGGAGCAGCCGCTGCTCCCGGGCCGGGCCAACCGCGCCTGCGGGCCGTCAGGCAGGACCGGCCCGCCCCCAGCCCGTCAGCGAGGGACCGTGCCGAGGCCGCGCTGCGGGAAGCCTCGGACGCCGCCTCTTCCAGCGCCGCCGAGGCGGAACGCAAGGCCAACGAGCTGCTGGACACCCAGCGCGCCGCGGCCACGCTGACCGAGGAGGCGGCCCGGCTCAAGGAGGAACTGGCGCGGGCCGACGCCGAGCTGCGGCAGGCCCGCAAGCGCCTCGAACTGGCCGCCGCCGCATCGCAGCAGGCAGCCCGCACCGCGGAGAAAGACCGCCGCCGGGAGGACCTGGCCCGGGAACGGGTGCTGCGGCTCGGCGACACGCCGGGCCGCTGAGCACTTACTGTCAGAGGCCGGTTGCAGACTTAATTCATGGAACAGCATCAGGATTTCGCAGCCGCAGCTTCGTCGTCAAACCAGTCGTCAAACCAGTCTTCAAACCAGTCTTCAAACCAGCCCGCGGCAGATCATTGGGCAGTCACCTACCTGGACACCGACTGTGGCCGGGTCCGCACCGAAACTTTCGACGACGCCCTGGCGGCCGAGCGCTTCGCCTGCCGGCGGGTCCAGGACGAACACGGCTGGGCAATCGTCGACGCCGTGCGGCCACGCCAGAGCCGGGCCGCCGCCTAGCCGCCCTTGCCGCTGCCGCCCCCGTGGGAGGGGGCCGGGTTCGCCGGGCCGTCCGAAAGTTCGCCCACAGGGCCCTTTTGGCGGACGGCGGGAGGGAGTACCTTTCGAGGTGGAGGCCCCTTCTTTTGCGGTGTCGGCAACCGCGGAGAGCTCGGCCTTGGTACCCGAAAAGAGGCCAGCATGCACTCACGGATGCGCGGGGCGTCGATTCTGGCGGCCTCCATTGCCTTGGCAGCGGCCGGATGCAGCACCACCAGCGGACTGTCCCAGAGCGGCCCGCAGTCCGCTGACGATGCAACTGTCCTGACCCTGGCTACCGCTGGCGGCCCCGACGGACGGGCCGCAGCGCAGGTCCGGCAATTCGCCAGCCAAGTGAAAGAACTCTCGGGCGGCACGCTCCGGATTGAGCTCGTGCTGAAAGCGGCTGCCGACGAAGCCGGTGCTTGGGACCAGGCGGTGGCCCAGTCCACCGAGGGCGGCGATTTCGACATGGCGCTGGTCCCGGCCCGGACCTGGGAGGCGGAGGGCATCAGATCCTTTATGGCACTCTCGGCGCCGTTCCTCCGGGCCTCGGACCAGGTGGTGGCCAAGGTCGTCTCGCCCGAAAATGCCGGCGGCATGATGGCCGGGCTGCGGCCTGTCGGACTCACCGGACTGGCCCTGCTGCCGGATGGCCCGCGGATGCTCTTCTCCTTCGGCAGACCCATCATGGCACCGGCCGAACTCGCCGGAAAGGTTGTCCGGGCCCCCGGCTCAAGCACAGGAAATGCAACCCTGAAAGCATTGGGGGCCAGCCCGCAGGCACTGGCCGGCGAACTGTTCACCGACGCCCTGGCCAAAGGCACGGTTAAGGCTGCCGAGTCTTCCTTCACGCGGGCCGCAACCTTCCCGCGGCCAAGCACCGTGGCGGGAAATTTGCCCGTATACGTGAAGGTCAACTCGCTGGTCATCAACACCAAGGCCTACGCGCACCTCGCCGCGGACGACCGCCGCGTCCTGCTGGAGGCCGCCGCCAGGACCCAGGAATCGGTCACCGAAGCCAAGGCCCGTACCGCTGACGAAGCGGCCGCCTTCTGTCGACGCGGCGGCACAATCGTCGCCGCCACGGACCAACAAATCGCAGCCTTTGAAGCCGCGGCGGCACCGGTCTACGCGCAACTCGAGCGGGATGCCGCTACGAAGGCGCTGATCGCAAAAATCCGGTCGCTCACCGACGCTCCTGACGGAGCCTTCGACGTCGCACCCTGCGGCCCGGGCGCGTGACGGCCCACAGAAAGAGCGGTCCAGGCCCGGTAGGCCCTGAACCGCTCGTTTCTTATCGTTTGTTACCGCTTGCAGGGAACCCCTGCCATGGCGCTAGCGCCTAGGCGAAGTCGGAAACCGCCGGGTCCGGGCCGATACGCCCGGCGCCCTCAGCGGAGCGGTCCAGGCCGTTGATGGCCTCCACGTCCGTCGCGTCGAGGGTGACGTCCAGGGCCGCATAGTTCTCGCGGATCCGCGACTCGGTTACCGACTTGGGGATCACCACGTTGCCGATCGCGAGGTGCCAGGCAATGACCACCTGTGCCGGCGTGGCGTTGTGCTTGGCCGCGATCTGGGCGATGACCGGGCTTTCCAGCAGCTCCCCGCCCTGGCCCAGCGGCGACCACGCCTGGGTGAGGATGCCCTTGGAGGCGTTGAATTCGCGCAGCTCCGCCTGGTTGAAGAACGGGTGCAGCTCAACCTGGTTGATGGCGGGGACGACGCCGGTCTCGTCGATCAGGCGCTGCAGTCCCTCCTTGGTGAAGTTGGAGACACCGATCGTCTTCACGCGGCCGCGCTTCTGCAGCTCGATGAGCGCCTTCCAGGTGTCGACGTACTTGTCCTGCTTCGGCTGCATCCAGTGGATGAGGTAGAGGTCCAGGGTCGCAAGCCCCAGGCGCTCCATGGATTCCTCGAACGCCTGAAGCGTGGATTCGTATCCCTGGTCCGCGTTCCAGAGCTTGGTGGTGATGAAGATTTCCTCGGGCTTGAGGCCCGAACGCTCGATCGCGCGGCCCACCCCTGCTTCATTTCCGTAGATCTTGGCGGTGTCGATGTGCCGGAAGCCGGCCTCGAACGCCTGGACGACAACCTTCTCGGCTACGTCGTCCTCAACCTGCCACACACCGTAGCCAAGCTGCGGGATGGTGTTGCCGTCATTGAATGTCAGTTCGGGTGAAGAAGTCATTCATCCATCCTGCCAATCGGCGGCCCCCCAGGCCAGCGTTTTTCCACCGCTAAGCTAGGCGCTTAACCCGGAATATCCGGCAGCCCCGTCAATCGCCCGGCCTACTCCTCCGGCGGGCGCAGCATCAGTCCCCTGCTGTTGCCTCCGCGAGCCGCCGTTCGGCGTCGTCGATGTGTTCCGCGACGGTCTCGGCGCGGCGGCGCACCGACGCCGCGCCGACCGGGACCGGCCCGACGGCGAGGCGCAGCATCGCCGCTGCTTCCGCTGTCATGGCCAGCGCGTTGCCCGCCGTGGACAGGGCCCGATGCACCCCGCTCAGGGCTCCGGGGATGTCCAGGCCGTCGCTGGGAGAGCGGCGCTGCGCCTCCATGCAGATCTGCCGCACCCGCACGGCCAAGGCGGACAGCTCGTTGGCGATCTCGACCAGTTCCGCGTAGAGGGCCTCATCCTCGACCCCTTCGAGGACTTGGTGATACCGGTCCAGGCCCCGGACGAAACGGTCGTGGGCGCGCCGCCATAAGCCCTTGCCGAGTTCGGCGTCGTCCTTGCGTCCTTGCCGCGCCGCGCTAAAGAATCCCAAAGCGGCCCTAGAGGTACTGGCCGGGACCGTGGTCCGGGTCGGCGGGACGGGCGGGCTGGGTGGGGTCTTCGCCGGGCTGCCGCTCGGCGGCCCGCTGGGGTTCGCCGTTTTCACCGATGACGACGCCGGGGGCAATCATGGTTCCGGGCGGCAGCTGGCGGAGCTGAAGCTGCGCGGCCGCGTGCTCCCGGGCGGCATGCTGGGCCGCGATCGCGGTCTGGATGCCGTGAAAGAGCCCCTCGAGCCAGCCGACCAGCTGGGCCTGCGCGATGCGCAGTTCCGCATCGGAGGGGGTGCCGTCCTCGGGGAACGGCAGGTGGATCCGCTCGAGCTCCTGCACGAGCTCGGGCGCGAGGCCGTCCTCCAGTTCCTTGATCGAGCGCTCGTGGATCTCCGCCAGGCGGATCCGCGCCGCGTCGTCCAGCGGGGCGGACTTCACCTCGTCCAGCAGTTGCTTCAGCATGGTGCCGATCCGCATGACCTTGGCGGGCTCGTCCACCAGGTCCTGCAGGTGGCTGGCCCGGCCGCGCTCGGCCGGGCCGCGGGAATCGGAGGGGCGCGGCGCCGATTCCGTAGTGGCCGTGTCGGAGCCGGGGGCGTCGGGCGTCGCGGAGGTGGCGATGCCCTCCAGCGGTGCGTCCCCGCCGGGCTGAGTGTCGTTCGGATCGCTCATGGCTTCATACTCTCACGCTGCAGCGGGACGCAGAGGGTGGATGTCGCCCAGGTGGCACCGGGGGCCCGCTCTCCCGCGGCGGGCTCCGCCAGTGAGGCCCCCGCGGCGGGCTCGCCAGAAAGCCCCGGCGGCGGGTCCGCCGTCGTACGCGCAAATGGCAGGGGCGCCGTCGGGAACTGGTGTTCCCAACGGCGCCCCCTGCACCGCGGCAGCCATGTCAGCAGCAGCGGCCTTGCGGATTGCTGTCCTGGCGGTCGGTGTGGTCCCGCCAGAAGTCCCGCTCACACATCGGCGGACCATCGTGGCCCGAGGCCTGATGGTGCTCCAGGTACTTCTTGTAGGCATCGGCTCCAAGGACACCGCTGAAGTACTCGGCAAATCCCCGGAATCCCGCTAGGAGTGCGTTCATGGCAGCAACCGTCAGTGCCGTGCGGAGTGTTCGAGCCGCTGGTCGGCCGGCAGCTTCTTCCACTCCGCGTCCAGCTCCCGTTCGGCCGCGGTCGGGAACAGCCCGGCCGGCGCGAAGACGCGGGACGGCTGGGCCGGATCCTCGTATTCGACGTTGGCGGTGCCGGCGGAGGCATTGCGGAACGCCTTGGCAGTGGCGATCAACGCCGTGATGATGACGATGATGCTCAGCACCACGAAGATGACCGAGAGCCAGCCCTGGATCATCGTGTTGCGGACCACGGCTTCCATGGCAGCCTGGGTCTTGGCCGTGCCGAAGGAGGTCTTACCGTCGGCCAGGGCCTTGGCGAACGCCGCGTTGTTGGCGAAGTACCCGACGGCCGGGACCGGCGAGAAGATCTTGTAGAAGCTCGCGGTGATCGTGACGACGGCCGCGAACGCGAGCGGCAGGGCCACGATCCACAGGTACTTGAAGGTGCCGCGCTTGGCTACGATCGCGAGAACCACGGACAGTGCAATGGCAGCCAGCAACTGGTTGGCGATACCGAAGAGCGGGAACAGCGTGTTGATGCCGCCCAGCGGGTCGGTGACGCCCATCAGCAGCACCAGGCCCCACGCGGCAACCATCACCGCGGTGGCGAGCCAGGCTCCCGGCCGCCAGGAGTGATCCTTGAACTTCGGAACGAAGTTACCGATCGAGTCCTGCAGCATGAAGCGCGCGACGCGGGTACCGGCGTCGACCGCGGTCAGGATGAAGAGCGCCTCGAACATGATCGCGAAGTGGTACCAGAAGGCCATCATGGCGGTACCGCCAATGAACTGCTGCATGATGTGCGCCAGGCCCACAGCGAGCGTGGGCGCGCCGCCGGAACGGGAGATGATGCTCTGTTCGCCTACGTCCTTGGCGGTCTGGGCGAGGACATCGGGCGTGATGTTAACTCCGGCCAAGCCCAGGCTGTTGACCCACTGCGCGGCCGTCTCAACCGTGCCGCCGGTCAACGCGGTGGGGGCATTCATGGCGAAGTAGATGCCTCGGTCAATCGAGATCGCAGCTACCAGCGCCATGATGGCGACAAAGGATTCCATCAGCATGCCGCCGTAGCCGATCAGGCGGGTCTGGCGTTCCTTTTCGATCAACTTCGGCGTCGTGCCCGAGGAGATCAGGGCGTGGAAGCCGGAGAGCGCGCCGCACGCGATGGTCACGAACAGGAACGGGAACACGGCGCCGGAGAAGACGGGGCCGTTGTCACGGGAGGCGAACTCGCTGAAGGCCGGGACCGTGATTTCGGGCCGAACCACGATGATGGCCAGGGCCAGCATCACGATTACGCCGATCTTCATGAAGGTGGAGAGGTAGTCGCGCGGGGCGAGGAGCAGCCACACGGGCAGGATCGCGGCGATGAAGCCGTAAATGATCAGGCCCCAGGCGATGGTGACCTTATCCAGGTGGAAGAACGCGGCACCCCATTCGGTGCCGGCCACGGCGCCGCCGCCGATGATGGCGGCCATCAGCAGCACGAAGCCGATGAGCGAGACTTCCATGACCTTGCCGGGGCGCAGGTAGCGCAGGTACACGCCCATGAACAAGGCGATCGGGATGGTCATGCCAACGGAGAAGACGCCCCAGGGGCTTTCGCCGAGGGCGTTGACGACGACGAGTGCCAGGATGGCGACGATGATCACCATGATCAGCAGCGTTGCGACGAGGGCGGCGGTGCCGCCGATCACGCCGAGTTCCTCACGGGCCATCTGGCCGAGCGAGCGGCCTCCGCGGCGCATGGAGAAGAAGAGGACCAGGTAGTCCTGGACGGCGCCGGCAAGGACGACGCCGATGATGATCCAGATGGTGCCGGGCAGGTAGCCCATCTGGGCTGCGATAACCGGGCCGACGAGCGGGCCGGCGCCGGCGATGGCGGCGAAGTGGTGGCCGAACAGCACGTTGCGGTCGGTGCGGACATAGTCCTTGCCGTCAGCCTTGTACTCGGCCGGGGTGGCGCGGCGGTCGTTCGGCTTGGTGATGTACCGCTCAATGACCTTGGAATAGAAGCGGTAGCCGATCAGGTACGTACAGACCGAGGCGAACACGAACCAGATCGCGTTGACCGTCTCGCCCCGGACGATCGCGAGCATGAACCAGGCGACGCCGCCCAGCAGTGCGATCGCCACCCAGAGCGCGATTTTCGCCGGTGTCCACTTGCGCTCTTCCGCTTCGCGGACGGAATCATCGACGGCCGTGGCCGGAAGGCCCGGCACCGGCGTGATGCCATCGTCGACTCGTGCGGTGTTTGGCCCGCCATCTGGCATTGTGCCCATGTCTCCTCCTTGAGAAACCCCATCTGACAGATCAGCAGTCAGATCTGCCCCAAGGCACCCTATCAATGCAGCATCAGCTTGGACATGACCCCGGGGCCGCAGGGCCCTGCGGCTCGGCAAGCGGTGCAGAGTCCGCGGTGAACGGCGTCACACCGGGGGTGCCGGCGGGCTGGCGGGCCCGGGCGGTCAGGCCGTGGATGCGGTCAGGCCGGGCCGGTCAGGCCGGGGATGCGGTCAGGCCGGGCCGGTCAGTTGCAGAAGGCGGGCCTCGCAGAGGTCCAGCCAGCGGACCTCTGCCTCGGTCTGAAAGATCAGCGAGTCAAGGACCAGCAGCCTGGCCGTGTCCGCGGGCCTCGGGTGCACCACGGCCTCGCGGCGGGACTTGGTGTACTCCTGAAGCGCCCGGATGGAGACGGCGCGCTGGGCCTGGATGAGTGCGCCGACATCGACGGCAGGCAGCGTCAGGGCGAGGGCAAGTTTGATAGCCAGTTCGTTGCGCGGCGGATTGGCGCGGCCCACGGGAGCGTGGAACCAGCCCTGCACCTCCGCGAGGCCGGCCGTCGTAATGCTGTAGACAATGTGGCCGTCGCCGTCGGCGCCGTCCTTTTGCACGAGGCCGTCGCGTTCGAGGCGGTCGAGGGTGGTGTAGACCTGCCCGATGTTGAGGGGCCAGGACGATCCGGTGCGATCCTCGAATTCAGTCCTGAGCTGGTACCCGTAGCGCGGCCGGTCCTGCAGCAGCGCAAGAAGGCTGTGGCGGATAGACATGGTGCTCCCGACGGTAGCAGGACGACGGCATACACGCGCCCCAAGACGCGTGTATACCGCGTATGGAATCACACTATCGTCGTTTACCCCGGACAAGCGCCATGCATATGCCGATTCGTGCATGTCGTCCGTCACATGGGGTTACATGACGAGCAGGACCTTGCCCACGTGTTCGCCGGAGTCGAAGTAGCGGTGGGCTGCCTGGACCTGGTCGATGGGGAAGGTCTTCGCCACGAGCGGCCGAACCCGGCCGTCGGCGAGCAGCGGCCACACGGCGTCGCGGACGGCGTTCATGATGACGGTCTTTTCCTCCACGGGGCGGGGACGGAGCGAGGTGGCGATGATGGCCGCCCGCTTACGGAGCAGCTGGCCGAGGTCCAGTTCGCCTTTGGTGCCGCCCTGCAGCCCGATCACAACGAGCCGGCCATAGTCGGCCAGGGCGTCGACGTTCTGTTCCAGGTACTTGGCGCCGACGACGTCGAGGATGACATCCGCACCCTTCCCGCCGTTCTGGGCGCGCAGGCTCTCCGGGAAGCGCTCCTCGGCGTAGTTGATGGCAATATCGGCGCCGAGGAAGGCTTTCGCGGTGCCGACCTTTTCGGCCGTGCCCGCGGTGGTGGCGACGTGGGCGCCCAGGGCCTTGGCCAGCTGGATGGCCATGGTGCCGATGCCGCCGGTGGCCCCGTGGATAAGCACCGTTTCCCCGGCCTGCAGCTGGGCCGTCATCACCAGGTTGGAATACACCGTGGCAGCGACTTCCGGCAGCGAAGCGGCGGTGACGAGGTCCACGCCGTCGGGGATGCGCAGGACCTGGCCGGCCGGAACGGCCACCTGCTCCGCATAGCCCCCGCCGGCCAGCAGGGCCACGACTTTGTCCCCGACGGAGAAGGGCTTGGTGACACCGGGGCCGAAGCCGGCGATCCGCCCGGAAACCTCGAGTCCGGGAATTTCGGAGGCGCCCGGCGGGGGCGGGTAGTACCCCATCCGCTGTTGGACGTCCGCCCGGTTGAGTCCGGCGGCGACGACGTCGATCAGCACCTCGCCCGGGCCGGGAACAGGCGCCGGGACCTCGCGGAGCTCCAGGACCTCCGGACCGCCGGGCTCTGAGATGTAGACAGCCTTCATGGAGAACTCCCGATTCCTTACTGATTTCGTGCGGGCAGGGCACCCCCGGCGCGCGGCGCGGGCAACGCCCTTCTCCAGAGTAAGTGGCCGCACCGGCGTCGTCTGCGAGCGCCGCCTGCTTTTTGTGGCTGCCTAAAGGCTATGAAACACTACTCTTCAAGGAAGGTTGTCCGAGCGGCCGATGGAGCTGGTCTTGAAAACCAGTGTGCGGTAACCCCGTACCAAGAGTTCGAATCTCTTACCTTCCGCGGGTGCGCAGAATCTGCGCGACATTGAGGCCGGTTGGCGCGATCGAAAGATCGCTCCAACCGGCCTCACCTGTCTTCGCTTCCGTTCGGCGGAACGCTCAAGCGGAAGCGGCTCAGATCAACCCGGGATAGCTGGACAGAATATAGTCCGCGGCCGCGGGACCCTTCATGCGCAGCGGCGTGTAGCCGGGACGGATCTTCTTCTCTTTCATGGCCGCCCAAAAGGCGTCTTCGGGCCGGGGCACTGCCCGGGACAGGAAGCACCAACTCGTGTAAACGCCGTAAAGGCAGTCCCGTCCGAGGACGGAGCCGCGTGCGGCGTCGGGGGTGGTGGCTTCTTGGAGGAACTGGTCGTACTGCGAATCTGCCATGGTGGCTCGTTTCCGCTGGATGCATATTGTGCCGCCGAGGGCTACAGCGGCAGACACTTGAACGCCATGCACGGGCGCCAAGCCGGTCCGGATGCCGCAGTGCGGCAAATTCAGGACTTATCTACACTGTAGACAGTAGGCGTAGACTTCGATGTAAGCAAGCTTGTTTACCAATTACCCAGGGACGGCTCCGTTGTGGCACCGGGCCCGCCCGACAGGATCAGAACCCATGCCCCCCGCAGCAAAGCCGTCCCCCTCCGCGACTCCCAAACCCCGCCTTAGCCGTGAGCTCGTGCTATCCGCAGCCCTGGCGCTGGTGGATGCCGAAGGACTCGACGCGCTCACCATGCGCCGGCTCGGGCAGGAACTCGGCCGGGACCCGATGAGCCTGTACCGCTACGCCGAAAACCGCGCGGCCCTCCTTGACGGCGTCTCGGAGCTGGTCCTCGACGAACTGGAAATCGTCCCGGAAGACCCGGACTGGCAGGCCCAGCTCCGGCGCATTGCGCACTGCCTGCGCGAGCTCGCGCTCAAGCATCCGAACGTCGTGCCGCTGCTCGTCACGCGCCCCTTGTCCACTCCCCTGGGCCTCCGCCCGCTGGGCACCTTGCGGCCGCTCGAACAAATTCTCGCGCTGCTGATCGACGCCGGCTTCGCCCCGACCGACGCCCTGCACGTCTACCGGGCCTACTACGGCTACCTGTACGGCCACATCCTCAACGAGCTCCAGGAGTTCATCGTGGACCCGGAGGAAAACGAGGTCCTGCTCCGCTTGGGTCTGCACCGGCTGCCCCCGAAGGAATTTCCCCGCCTCCGGGCGCTCGCACCGGTCCTCGCGGATTACGACGGAATGGCCGAACTGGACGAAGGCATCACCATCCTGTTGTCAGGCCTCGCCACCCGGCTGTCGCCTACGGCCTGATCGGGGCCGGCCGGCAGAGGCACCCCGCACGGATCCTGACCAGCGCTAAGATGGCCGCATGACACCGCAGCAGCTGGCCAATCTGGTCCACCTGCGCCGGGCACGGGACCTGATTGACCGCGATTACGCCCGGCCGCTCGACGTGCCCACGATGGCCGCCGGCGCCCTCATGTCCCCCGCGCATTTTTCCCGCCAGTTCAAGGCGGCCTACGGCGAGACACCGTACAACTACCTGATGACCCGCCGGATCGAGCGTGCCATGGCGCTGTTGCGGGCCGGCGCGGGTGTCACCGACGCCTGCATGGAAGTCGGCTGTACCTCGCTGGGGTCTTTCAGTTCCCGGTTCAGGGAGATCGTCGGGATGACCCCCAGCGCCTACCGGGCCCGGGAGCACCACGCGGTGAAGGCCATGCCATCCTGCGTCGCCCGGCAGCACACCCGCCCGCCCAGGAAGCCGAGCAGGATTGAAGAAGCGCCCCAACGCCCGCCGTCGTAGCGTGTGATTCATGAACATTTCACTCCAGTACGCACAAATCACCGTCAACGACCTCGACGAGTCGCTCGCCTTCTACCGCGACGTTCTCGGCCTGGAGGTGCGCAACGACGTCGGCTCGGACGGCCACCGCTGGGTCACCCTCGGCAGCGCCGCCCAGCCCGACCTGGAAATCGTGCTTTCGCCGCCGCACGCCGGCCGCTCCCAGGACGACGGCGACGCACTCCAGCAGCTGCTCACCAAGGGAGTCCTGCCCGTGATCGTCTTCCGCACGGACGACCTGGATGCAACCTTCGAGGCCGTCCGCGCCGCCGGCGCCGAAGTTCTCCAAGAGCCCATCATCCAGCCCTGGGGGCCGCGGGACTGCGCCTTCCGCGACCCGTCCGGCAACATGGTCCGCTTCAACCAGGCCTGAGCCGACCGTCGGGCGAAGCAGGCGCCAGGGCACCCCGGCCCGAGGATCGGTGCCGGCGCCGGGTTCCCCGCAAGCCATTGAAACTGTCGGACCCGCGGAATAGTCTCTCCATGTTTGACTCTGGCCCACCCATCAGCAAGCCGCGGCCACCGGGAAACAACCGGAGCCGCGCAGAGCAGGAGATACCAATGCCGAGCCCTGACATCACTCCCGGCGCACCGTGCTGGATCGACCTCATGACCACGGATACGGACAAGGCGAAGAAATTTTACGGCGAACTCTTCGGCTGGGCCTTCGAAGCCGGAGACCAGGAGACCTACGGCGGCTACATCACCGCCTCGAGGAACGGTAAGTCCGTAGCGGGGATGATGCAGAAGACAGCCGAGCAGGCCGGGTTCCCGGATGTGTGGAGCACCTATCTGCGCGCCGACGACGCCGCCGCGACCGCGGAGGCCGTGAAGGCACACGGCGGCCAGGTCTACATGGAACCGATGGAAGTGCCGGAGCAGGGCAAGATGGCGATGTTCGCAGACGTGGGCGGCGCCTCGATCGGCGTCTGGGAGCCGCGCGAGATGAAGGGCTTCCAACTCGTGGCCGAACCGGGCGCCCCCGCCTGGCACGAACTTCACACTAAAGACTACGCCGCGGCCGTGAAGTTCTACCAGGACGTATTCGGTTGGGACACGGATGTCATGAGCGACACCCCGGATTTCCGGTACACCACGCTGGGTGCCGCGGAAACGGCAAAAGCCGGGATCATGGACGCCTCCAGATACCTCCCCGCAGGCGTGCCCGCCAACTGGCAGGTCTACTTCGCCGTCCAGGACACCGACGCCACCGCTGCCCAAGCCGCGTCACTTGGAGCCACCGTCGTCCAGGCACCCGAAGACACCCCGTTCGGCCGAATCGCCACGCTGAGCGACCCGACCGGCGCGATGTTCAAGATCGTTGCAGAGACTTCCGGGAAGGACACCGCCAACGCCTAAGCCCGCGGGCTTCATAAATCCTTTGGAAAAACTGCGATAAGAAATACCGGCCATCCGAATCCCAAGCGGCTACTGGCCGGTATTCTTTTGACTGCCCAGGCCTGGGGTTAAGCCCCGGGCCGTCAAAAGAGTCATACCAACACCGTCGCTGGGGCCACCTTGTTGGGCTTCCGCCACGGCTGCGAGGCGTTCCGCTGGGGGCCGTCGCGCCGAATGCGCATGAAATCTACCTTGCGTTCATTCACTCCTGTTTTGCTGTGCCGGAATCTGCTTGACCAGGAGCAGACCGGCCGGTCCGCGGGCCATCAACCCGGACATCGCACCCAGCCCTTACCCGGGCACCCTAATGAGAGTTAGAGCGGATGAAATTCACACCTTGGAAAACAGCGCTGGGCACAGCACTGTCAGCCGGGCTCATCGCAGCCCCGCTGACGGCCTCGCCCGCCGCCGCCCTGGAGGCCTCACCGGCAGCGGCCGGAACGTCGCCAGTCATTATTAACGAGGCCTACCTCAGCGGCGGTAGCGCCGGAGCGGCGTACAAGAACAAGTTCGTCGAGCTGTACAACACCTCGGACGCCCCGGTGGCGCTGGACGGCTGGTCCATCCAGTACCGCTCCGCCACCGGAGCCGCCTCCCCCAGCACCACGGTGCCCCTGTCCGGGACAGTCCCGGCAAAGGGGTTCTACCTGCTCAAGGGCGGCAGCAACGGGACCGTCGGGCTGGACCTGCCCGCCGCGGACGCCACCGCCACCGGCTTCAACCCGGCGGGCGCCGGCGGAACGATCATCCTGGCCAAGCAGCCCGCCGCCCTGACCACGCTGGGCACCGGTTCCGTCATTGAACCCGCGAACGTCGCCGACCTGCTCGGCTACGGCACCTCCAACACGTTCGAGACCCAGGCGGCGACGGCGCCGTCGGGCAACACGGACGTCAAGAGCATGAACCGCAGCGGCGGCACGGACAGCAACAGCAACGCCGCCGACTTCACCCTGAACGCGGCCATCACCCCCAAGGCGGCCAACGGGGAAGCCACCCCGGTCGATCCGGGGCCGGTCACGCCCCCGGTTGCCAAGAGCATCGCCGAGATCCAAGGCACCGGCGCGGCCAGCCCGCTCGCCGGATCCTCGGTCACCACCCGCGGCAAAGTCACTGCCGCCTTCCCGACCGGCGGCTTCGCGGGCTTCTACATCCAGACTCCCGGCACCGGCGGCGATCTGACCCCGGCCAACCACACGGCGTCGGACGCCATCTTCGTCTACGCGCCGTCCGCCGTCGCCGGGGTGCAGATCGGCGACTACGTCGAGGTCACCGGCGACGTTGCCGAGTACTACGGCATGACCCAGCTCAACGTCTCCGGCGCTGCGGGCGTCACGAAGCTGACCGAGGCCGCCCCCGAGGTCAAGGCCACCGGCTTCGCCCTCCCGGCCGACGAGGCCTTCCGCGAATCGCTGGAAGCCATGCTGCTGACACCGCAGGGACCGGTCACGGTCGCGGACAACTACTCGCTGAACCAGTACGGCGAAATCGGCCTGGCCGGCGGCACCACCCCGCTTGAGCAGCCCACCGCCGTCGCCCCGTACGGCTCTGCCGAATACACCGCCACCGTCGCGGCAAACGCCGCGCGCGGCATCAAGCTCGACGACGGCGCCAGCACCAACTTCCTCAAGGACGCCACGAACAAGGCGCTCCCCCTGCCGTACCTGACCACCGCGGACCACGTCCGGGTGGGCGCGCCGGTGACGTTCAAGACCAATGTGGTGCTCAGCTACGCCAACAGCTCGTGGAAGTTCCAGCCGCTGACCCAGCTGACGCCCGCCAACGCGGACACGGTCCAGCCGGCCAGCTTCGGCGCCACCCGGGCGGACACCCCGGCCGCGGTGGGCGGCAACCTCAAGCTTGCCTCGTTCAACGTGCTCAACTACTTCCCCACCACCGGCGACCAGGTCGCCGGCTGCAAGTTCTACACCGACCGGGCCGGCAACCCCATCACCGTCAGCGGCGGCTGTGACGTCCGCGGCGCGGCCAACGCCGAAAACTTCAAGCGCCAGCAGGACAAGATTGTCGCCGCCATCTCCAAGTCCGGCGCCGACGTCGTCACCCTGATGGAGGTCGAGAACTCGGCCCAGTTCGGCAAGAACCGGGACGACGCCCTGGCCAAGCTGGTTGATGCCCTGAACGTCGCCACGCCCGGCATCTGGGACTACGTCCGCACTCCGGCGAACGCACCCCCGCTGAGCGACGAGGACATGATCCGCACCGCCTTCATCTACAAGAAGGCAGCAGCAGAACCTGTCGGCGAATCGATCATCCACAACGACACGGTTGCCTTCGCCAGCGCCCGCAAGCCGATGGCCCAGGTCTTCAAGCCCGTCGGCGCCTCCGATGACAAGAAGTTCATCGCGATCGCCAACCACTTCAAGTCCAAGGGCTCGGCCGCAACGCCGGACGACACGGACAAGGGCCAGGGCAATTCCAACCTCGCCCGCACCGCCCAGGTGAAGTCCCTGCTGGCCTTCTCCGACGAACTCCAGAAGTCCAAGGGCACCAACAAGGTCTTCCTGATCGGCGACTTCAACTCCTACGCCAAGGAGGACCCGATCAACGTCCTCACGGCGGCCGGGTACGTCAACCAGGACGAAAAGGCCAAGAACGCCGACGGCAGCGCGAAGCACTCCTACCTCTTCGGCGGCCTCGTGGGCTCGCTGGACCACATCCTCGCCTCGCCGGCGGCCAACGCCGTCGTCACCGGTGCGGACATCTGGAACATCAACTCGGTGGAGTCCGTGGCGCTGGAATACAGCCGTTACAACAGCAACGTCACCGACTACTACGCCCCGAACCAGTTCCGCGCCAGCGACCACGATCCGGTGGTGGTGGGACTGGACCTGCCCGCGACCCCGGCCAGCGTTGACCTGAACTTCCTGGGCATCAACGATTTCCACGGCCGCATCGACTCCAACACCGTCCAATTCGCCGGAACCATCGAGAAGCTCCGGGCCGCCGCAGCGCCCGGCGCCACCGCCTTCCTCTCTGCCGGTGACAACATCGGCGCCTCGCTGTTCGCCTCGGCCGTGGCCAAGGACCAGCCGACCATCGACGTACTGAACGCCCTGGACCTCCGCACCTCGGCCGTGGGCAACCACGAGTTCGACGGCGGCTGGGCCGATCTGCGCGACCGCGTCATCGCCGGCGGCAACAACGCCAAGTTCCCGTACCTCGGCGCCAACGTCTACAAGAAGGGCACCACCGAGCCGGTTCTGCCCGAATACACCGTGCTGGACATGAACGGCATCAAGGTCGCTGTGATCGGCACCGTCACGCAGGAAGTGCCCTCGCTGGTCACTCCGGCGGGGATCGCGGACCTCGAATTCGGCGATCCCGTCGATGCCATCAACCGGGTCGCCGCCAAGATCAAGGCGGACAAGCTCGCCGATCTGATCATCGTCGAGAACCACGACGGCGCCGGTTCCGGAGCTCCCGAAGGCGCCACCCTGGATCAGGAAGTCGCCGCCGGCGGCCCCTTCGCCAAGATGGTCCAGAAAGTCACCCCGGATGTTGCCGCGATCTTCAACGGCCACACCCACAAGCAGTACGCCTGGGACGCACCCGTACTGGATGCTGCCGGACAGCCCACGGGCAAGACCCGGCCGATCGTCCAGACCGGCAACTACGGCGAGTTCATCGGACAGATCCAGCTCACCGTCGACACCAAGACCATGTCCGTCACCGGCTACAAGGCGGCCAACGTCAAGCGCACCACGGATCCGGCGGCCGACCTGGTCGCCGCGTATCCGCGGGTAGCTGCGGTCAAGGCCATCGTTGACAAGGCGGTCGCCGACGCGGCCGTCATCGGCAACCAGCCGGTCGGCAAGGTCACCGCAGACATCACGACGGCGTTCGGCGGCTCCCCCGCCGTGCGCGATGACCGCGGCAGCGAGTCCACCCTGGGCAACCTCGTGGCGGACTCCCTCGTCGACGCCCTCAAGGCGCCCGAACTGGGCGCCGCGGAGATCGGCGTCGTCAACCCGGGCGGCCTGCGCAACGAGCTGTACTTCGCTCCGGACGGCACCATCACCTACGCCGAGGCCAATGCGGTCCTGCCGTTCGTGAACAACCTCTGGACCACCACCCTTACGGGCGCGCAGTTCAAGACACTGCTGGAGCAGCAGTGGCAGACCAACCCGGACGGCACGGTCCCCAGCCGCGCCTACCAGCAGCTTGGCCTGTCCCAGAACGTCAACTACACCTACGACGCCGCCCGCGCCGCGGGTGACCGGATCACCGCGATCCGGGTCAATGGTGCGCTGATCGACCCGGCCAAGTCGTACCGGATCGGCACGTTCAGCTTCCTGGCCACCGGTGGCGACAATTTCCGGATCTTCAAGTCCGGCACCGGCACCAAGGACTCCGGGCTCGTGGACCGCGACGCGTGGATCAAGTACCTGCAGACGCACAACCCGGTCTCGCCGGACTTCGCGCGCCGTTCCGTGGCCGTGGTGAACACCACCGCAGCGGAGGTCAAGAGCGGGGATTCCATCACGCTGGCGGTCTCCAAGCTGGACCTCACCTCGCTGGGCAGCCCGGCCAACACCGCGCTCCGGGCCGAGTTCACCGATGCCGCCGGCAAGGTGACCTCACTCGGCAGCATCCCTGTGACCGCCGGTGCGGCCACGGTGGACGTCAAGGTGCCGGCCGGCGCCGCTGCAGGGACGGGAACCCTGTCGCTCACCGCGGTCGAATCCGGCACGGTGGTGAAGGCCGATGTGTTGGTTGCGGCCAGCGTCCCGGTCCCGCCGAAGTGCACTCCGCCGCTCCCGCCGACCAAGTGGTATGACTTTGCCGGGTGGATCAAGTACACGATCGCCTGGGTCAAGTACCGGCAGTGCCTGCGGGGCTAACTGCCTAGCCTGGCACGAATGAGCATGCCCCTCCCGCGGCCGGAGCGGTGGACATTTCATGCAAGTGTCCACCGTCTGGCCCCGGAAGGGAACATGCTCATTTTTTTGGTCCCGCAAGCGCCCGGCGTCACAAAGCCCGGGCGGGACTGCTGTGACAGGTGTTGCCCATGATGCGGCTGATATCATATCCGGCATGCGTAGAGGGAGATTTAACCGGGCTGTCGGCATATTTATTGCCCTGACGGCCAGCGGCGCGGCCGCCCTCCTCTGGTTCGCCGTCGCCGCCGGCGGACCGGCGCTGAGCGAATCCCCCTCCCAGGGCCTCTTCTTCGGCTTCTGGAGCATCCTCTACAACACCGATGCACCGGCCCCCCGCGTACTCTTGGCAGCCATCGCACTAGCGCTGCTCCTGGCCGCCGGTGTCGCCGCCGTGGACCGGCGGATCGCAAACCGCTCGCGCCGCTCCGCGGACCCGCTCACCGGCCCGCTCGCGCCGCGCGTGGTGATGGCAGCGACGCGCGGCGAGTTTGCCGGCCCGGTCAGGGTCACCGTGCTCATCCCGGCGCACAACGAGGAAGCCTCGCTGCCGCTGACCATTGCCTCCCTGCTGGCCCAGTCCCGGCGCCCGGACCGCGTCATCGTCGTGGCAGACAACTGCAGCGACGACACCGTCCCACTGGCCCGGGAGGCCGGCGTCGAAGTGATCGAATCCGTCAACAACACGCAGAAGAAGGCCGGCGCCCTGAACCAGGTGCTGAAGCAGCTGCTGCCCGGCCTCGGCGACAACGACGTCGTGATGGTCATGGACGCCGACACCCGGCTCGACGACGGGTTCCTCGGCGCCGCGGTGGACCGCTTCACCTACGACCGGGCGCTGATGGCCGTCGGCGGACTGTTCTACGGCGAGGAGGGGCACGGCCTGATCGGCCAGTTCCAGCGCAACGAGTACCTGCGCTACAGCCGCGAGATCGGGCGCCGGCGCGGCCGGGTCTTCGTGCTGACGGGAACCGCCTCGATGTTCCGCGCGCGGGGCCTGCGCACCGTGGCCGCCAGCCGCGGATCCTCGATCCCCGGCACCCCCGGGGACGTCTATGACACCGCCGCGCTGACCGAGGACAACGAACTCACCATCGCCCTGAAGTCCCTCGGCGGGCTCATGATCTCGCCCGAACAGTGCACGGTCGTGACCGAGCTGATGCCCAGTTGGGCCACCCTCTGGGCGCAGCGGCTCCGCTGGCAGCGCGGAGCGCTGGAGAACATCGGCGCGTACGGCATCACGCCGCAGACCCTGCGCTACTGGGCCCAGCAACTCGGCATCGGCTACGGCGTGATCGCGCTGGGCTCCTACCTGCTGCTGATCTTCCTCATGGTCTTCTCACTGGACACCTGGATCTGGTTCCCGTTCTGGCTGGGACTCGGCGCCCTGTTCATGGTCGAACGCGTCGCCACGGTCTGGAAGGGCGGCTGGCGGGCCCGGTTCCTGGCCGTCACGCTGTTCCCGGAGTTGTTCTTCGACATGTTCCTCAACGTCGTCTACCTGAAGGGCGTGGCGGACATCTCGCTGGGCCGGACGGCCAGCTGGAAACACGTCCCGCACGCCCGGCCGCTCGAGACCACGCCGGCGGAACGCGCATGAGCATCCCGGCCGCCGTCGTCGTCCCCGCGGGACTCCTGTTCCCCGAGTCCCTGCTGCATTCGCAGTGGTTCGCCGTTCTCGCCACCTTCGTGGCGATCAACACCGTCATGTACGCCGCCCTGGCGCTGGCGAAGATCCTGCCCAAGGTCCACCCCTCCGACTGGGTACGGACCCGGAACGAACGCTCCGAAACCCGCAGCATCCACCCCGACGCCGGGAACTAGGGCGCTACCGGCCGAGGATG
Organism: Arthrobacter sp. 01T414; assembly: GCF_056398965.1. Lineage (NCBI taxonomy): Bacteria > Bacillati > Actinomycetota > Actinomycetes > Micrococcales > Micrococcaceae > Arthrobacter > Arthrobacter sp. 01T414. The sequence goes on from NZ_JBFTQK010000004.1 coordinate 64,701, forward strand.
CCCCGGGCGATCTCATCGGCGTCGCGCAGCGTGCGCTGGCCGCTGCGGTAGTGGGGGCCGTGCTGCTGCCGCGCTTCGGCCGCGATGGCCGTCCCCCACTGCGCGGCGGAGAGCTGCAGGCCCAGCACGTAGAGCCCTTCCGTGACCGAGCCGTTCGCACCGACGGGCCGGTAAGGGTGCGGGACGACTTCCAGCCCGGAACTCTGAACCGGCATTCCCTCCACACTCATCATCAGGCGCGGGCGGACCAGGCCGTCCGCGAGCAGCTGCTCCAGCAGCGGCGACGCATTGATGGCGACCCGGTTGGCCGGGGCCAAGGCTTCAATCAGCACCGCGGCCTGGACGTTGTCCCCGCCTTCCGCGCCGTCGCCGGCGAGGCCGGCCACCCACGGCGAGGCGGCCGTGAACACTTTGGCCTTGCGGTCGACGCCGAACTTGGGGTCGGGGCCGACAAAGCTGACCACCCCGGCGCGCGCCAGGGCTGCGAGCTGCTCGGCGCGTAACGCCGGCGGGCCGCTCGCGAGTCCTTCCACGAAGGACTCGAACCAGCCGCGCAGCCCGGCCACCCACGACTCGTCGGTGATGCCACCGTCGGCCACGGCCGTCTTCAGCACTGCCCGGCCGTGATGCAGTGCGCCAATCGCCATCTTGACCGGGTCATCCTCGCCGAGCGCGGAACGCCTCGCGTCATCGAGCAGATAGTCGACGACGGCGGCGTCCAGTTCCGACCGGGATGCGAAGCTCCTGCCGGCGAGCGGCGCGGCGAGGCCCAGCAGGTCCAGCCGGTGGGCCTCCCGGACGTGCGCCTCGATCACTTCCCCGGCGGCCTCTTCCCACTTCACGGTGGAGTGGGCATGCGGCTGCAGGGCCTCCTCGAGGGTGGCCAGGAAGCCCGCGGGGTCGGCATCGAAGGCGTCGGGCTGGGTGCGCGCGAGGGTCGAGTAGTAGGCCCACACGACATCCCGGTGCAGCAGCGGCCAGAGGTCGTGGTCGAACGCGGGCAGGATTCCGGCGGCGGCGAATTTCGAAAGCGCGTCCTCGGTGCAGTACCGCAGCGACACCGCCGCCGGGTAGTAGCCCGCCAGGGTCGCCTTCGCCCGGTACGGGGTGCCGCGGCGCGAGGCGGCGATGATGGACGGTTCCCGGCCGGAGGGCAGGTACGTCAGCCCTGGCCCGTCGGGCGCGGGCAGGAATTTGCCGCCACGGCCCTCGGTCAGCTGGCCCATCACGTCGAAGAAATTCAGGCCCATGCCGCGCACCAGCACCGGCTGGACGGCGGGGATCACGGACCAGTCGACGTCCGCCGGGGCCGCCGGCGGCAGGTACTTCAGTCCCAGCTCATCCGCGGCCGCCTGGAGTTCGCGCTGCTCCGGGTTTAGCCGGGACTCCAGGTGTCCGAGTGCCAGCACCACGGAGCCGACGGTGAGCTGGGAACCGTCGGCGAGCGCGACGTCGAACCCGGCGTTCGAGGAGCCGGCGTTGAAGGAGCCGGTCTTCGATGAGCCGGCGGCCGGCCGGACCGACGTCGCGGTGGTCTGGTGGAATTCCACGGTGACCCCGGCGGGCAGCTTCGCGAGCAAGTCCTCGAGCGTGGACCGCAGGTAGCGGCCATACAGCGCACGGCTGGGGAAATCGGCGGACCCCAGGCCGGACAGTTCGGTGCGTTCCTCGGCTGAGAACGCCGGGTCCGGATCCTTCCGCTGCTGTTCCCGCCACTGGTCAAAGGTGCCCCCGGCCAGCGGCTTCGCCAGCTCCGGGTCCTCGGGGACCACGGTGGGATAAAAGGACTGCGTGTTCATCAGGTAGAGCCGGGACTGCCCGGGCTGCCAGACGTGGCCCGGGCCCGCCGGGTAGGGGTCGATTACGTCGATGTGCAGGCCGGCGTCGGGCGTTGAAGGCGCCCAGTTGGCGAGCAGCCGCTCCAGCACGCTGGTGCCCCGGGGACCGGCGCCAATCAGTGCCGTCCGGATGCTCTGCGATTTACCCACGGCATCCAGCGTATCCGCATCCGGGCCGCCGTCTTGACTTGCCTGCCCTGCGTCCGTGTTGCTTGGATGGGCCCATGACCACCTCTTCAGCTGAGTACCCCACCGCGTCCGGCCAGACCTCCGGAGCGATTTCCGGCACGGCCCCGGAACCCGTCGACGAGAACATCTGGCTGGAGGAAATCTACGGCGAGGAACAACTGGCTTGGGTCCGGGAACAAAATGCCCGCACCGAGGAACTGCTGGAGGACGCAGAATACGGCGAGCTCGAGGGCCGGATCCTGGAGGTCCTGGACTCCACCGACCGGATCGCCATGGTGGGCAAGCACGGCCAGTGGTACTACAACTTCTGGAAGGATCGCGAGAACCCCAAGGGCCTGTGGCGCCGCACGGACTGGGAGAGCTACCGGGCGGGCTCCCCGGCCTGGGAGGTCCTGCTCGACGTCGACGCCCTGGCAGCGGCCGAAGAGCAGGAATGGGTCTTCCACGGCGCCAGTTTCCTGCGCCCGGCGGCCGGGCAGCCGCACCGGCTGGCCCTGCTGGCGCTCTCCCCCGACGGCGGCGACGCCAACCGCTACCGCGAGTTCGACGTCGAGACCCGTAGCTTTGTCGACCCGGCCGAGGGCGGCTTTGACCTCCCCACCGCCAAGGGCAACGCCTCCTGGCTGGACGCGGACACGCTGCTGGTCGCCAGCACCGCCGAGGGACTGCCGCGGACCAGCTCCTCCTACGCCAGGACCGGCGTGGTGCTGCGGCGCGGCGAGTCCCTGGCTTCGGCCGAACGGCTCTTCGAAATCCCGGAGGACCACATGATGGCACTCCTAGCGCACGACTCCACCCCCGGCTTCGAGCGGACCTTCGCTGTGGACTGGATCAGCTTCTTCGAAAAGCGCACCTCCGTGCTGCGCGACGGCGACTGGGTGGACATCGACGTGCCCGCCGACGTGAACCTGAGCTCGCACCGGGAATGGCTGCTCTTCCGCCCGCAGGGCGAATGGGACGTGGACGGAACGAGCTACCCGGCCGGGTCCCTGCTGGCGGCGAACTTCGAGGACTTCCTGGCCGGCAGCCGGGAACTGTCCGTGCTGTTCACCCCGGATGAGCACACCTCCCTGCAGTCCTGGAGCTGGACCCGGGACTTCCTGCTCCTGAACCTGCTCCGCGACGTCTCCTCCGAAATCCGGGTGCTCGATCCGCAGCGGCCCGGCACGGACGTCGCGTGGGCCTCGAGCGTGCTTGATGCCTGCCCGCCGCTGCACGACGTCAACGCCTTCAGCGTCGACGACGAGGACGATGCCGGCGACGGCGACAGCGACAGCGCCGCCGGGAACGACTTCTGGCTGGTCGCCACCGGGTTCGCGACGCCGAGCACGCTGACCCGGGGCACCCTCACGCGCGCCGGTGTGGACGGCGTCGTCAGCACCCACGAGGTGGTCCGCACCGCGCCGTCGTTCTTCGACGAGGGCGCCTACGAGGTCCAGCAGCACTTTGCCGTGTCGAAGGACGGCACCCGGGTGCCATACTTCCAGATCGCGGCCAAGGACCTGGTGCTGGATGGACAAAACCCCACCCAACTCTCCGGCTACGGCGGATTCGAGATTTCCCGCACCCCGGCCTACAGCGGAGCCGTCGGCCGGGCCTGGCTGGAACGGCGCACCGAAGAGTCCGCGGGCGCCGACGGCGCGGCACCGCACAGCCGCGGCGGGGTCTACGTGGTGGCGAACATCCGCGGCGGCGGCGAGTACGGTCCGTCGTGGCACCGGGCCGCGTTGCAGGACAAGCGGCACCGTGCCTATGAGGATTTCGCCGCCGTGGCGCAGGACCTGATTTCCCGCGGCGTGACGTCCCGGCAGCGGCTCGGCTGCGTGGGCGGCTCCAACGGCGGACTGCTGGTGGGCAACATGCTCACCCAGTACCCGGAACTGTTCGGCGCGGTCTCCTGCGGGGTGCCGCTCCTGGACATGCGCCGGTACAGCAAACTCTCCGCCGGCTACTCCTGGATTGCCGAATACGGCGACCCGGACGTGCCCGAGCAGTGGGAGTTCATCCGGACCTTCTCGCCCTACCACCTGCTCCGCGACGGGGTGGAGTACCCCGAGACCTTCATCTGGACCGCCACCTCGGATGACCGGGTGGGTCCCGTGCAGGCCCGCAAGATGGCCGCCCGGATGCAGGCGATGGGCATCCCCAACGTCTGGTTCCACGAGGCCCTGGAGGGCGGTCACGCGGGGGCCTCGGACAACCGCCAGGCCGCGGCGCTGCAGAGCCGCAGCCAGCACTTCCTCTGGCGAGCGCTGGCGGGCCGGGCAGCCTGAGCTCCGGACGCGGTGCCGGGGGCGATGCCGGGCGAGGCGCGCGGGCGCGCTGCGTGGGGATGCAACTGCGGATTTGCTGGCCACTCTGACGGCGGGCATGGGCCGTAAGGGACCCCGCGCTGCGTGGGGATGCAACTGCGGATTTGCGGGCCACTCTGACGGCGGCCATGGGCCGTAAGAGACCCCGCGCCGACCGTTTTGCACTGCATGGCCCCTTCTGCGTATCCTTGGTTGGCTAGTAATAGCAATTGGAGACGTGCCAGAGCGGCCGAATGGGCTTCACTGCTAATGAAGTGTGGGGCACAACTCCACCGGGGGTTCAAATCCCCCCGTCTCCGCGTTTGGCCCCGGTCCTGGACCGGGGCCTTTTGCGTTCCCACCCCCGACGCTCCCTCACCTCCGGCGGAAATTAACCCGACGCTCCCTCACCTCCGGCGCAGACTTACCCGACGCTCCCTCATGTCCGGCCGGAACTTGCCCGACGCTCCCTCACCTCCGGCCAGCGTTCGGATGGCAGGATAGGCGCATGTCGACCAATCACGCGTTTGACGCGATCATCGTAGGCGGCGGCCACAACGGACTTGCTGCGGCAGCGTACCTGTCCAGGGCCGGCCGGAAGGTGCTGCTGCTCGAAAAGCTCGAGCACCCAGGCGGCGCCGCGGTGTCAGCACAGGCGTTCGACGGCGTCGAGGCCCGGCTCTCGCGCTATTCCTACCTCGTCAGCCTGCTGCCGCAGCAGATCATCGACGACCTCGGCCTGCGGATCAGGCTGGAGCGGCGGCGGTACTCCTCGTACACCCCGGACCCGGCTGGTCCCGGCCGGGCCCTGCTGATCGACAACGAGGACGCGGCGTCCACCGCTGCCTCGTTCGCGGCGATCGGCGCGTCAGACGACGAGTTCCGTGCCTTCAACGAGTTTTACGCCAGCTGCGGGAAGCTCACCCGGGCGCTCTGGCCGACCATGACCTCCCCGCTGCCCAGCCGGTCGGCGGCGCGGCAGCTAGCCGTCCGGGCCGGCGCCGCCGAGGCCTGGGAAGCCATGATCGAGCGGCCGGTCGGGCATGCCATCGCCGAGGCGCTCGGCCACGATCTGGTCCGCGGCGTGGTGCTGACCGATGCGCTGATCGGCACCTTTGCCCGCGCCGACGACGCCGACCTTCAGCAGAACATCTGTTTCCTCTACCACCTGATCGGCGGCGGGACCGGCGACTGGGACGTGCCCGTCGGCGGCATGGGCGCGGTGTCCGGGGAGCTGGAACGCGCCGCCCGGGAGGCCGGCACAACGATCCTGGCGTCGGCCGAGGTTTCCTCGGTCCGCCCGGGCGGAGTTGTCAGCTACCGGCACGACGGCGTGCAGCACACCGTCTCCGCCCCGTGGGTGCTCTCCAACGTGGCCCCCGTGGTGCTGGACCGCTTGCGCAACGCTGGGCCGGCCGGTCACGGTCCAGTTGACGCCGCGCCGGATGCTACCGCCACCGCATCAAGCGACGCCGGTTCCGCGCACGCCACGCAGAATCCCAACCATCACCGCGAAGGCGCACAGGTGAAAGTGAACCTGCTGCTCAAGCGGCTGCCCCGGCTGCTCGACGACGCCGTCAGCCCGGAAGCAGCGTTCGGCGGCACCTTTCACATCAACGAGACCTGGTCCCAGCTGGATGCGGCCTACCTCAGCGCCGCGGAGGGGAACATTCCCGAGCCGCTGCCGTGCGAAATCTATTGCCACTCCTTGACCGATCCAAGCATCCTGTCCGCGGAACTGCAGGCAGCCGGGGCGCAGACGCTGACGGTGTTCGGCCTGCATGTCCCGGACCGGCTGATCACCGCGCAGAACAATGAGGCCCGCCGGGCCGAGTTGCAGGCCGCGGTGCTGCGCTCGCTCAACAGCGTGCTCGCCGAGCCCATCGAGGAGCTGCTGCTGACAGCACCGGATGGCAGGCCGTGCATCGAAACCAAGACGACCCTGGATATCGAACGCGCTGTCGGCATGCCGCGCGGCAACATCTTCCACGGCGGCCTCGACTGGCCCTTCGCGGACGATGACGCGCCCCTAGACACCCCGGCGCAGCGCTGGGGAGTCGCCACGGACGATCCGCAGCTGCTGCTCTGCGGCTCCGGTGCCCGCCGCGGCGGCGCCGTCAGCGCCATCGGCGGGCACAACGCTGCCATGGCCGTGCTGGAATCCGAGGAACCGCTCCGCGGCTGAACGCTGCCGGCGGCATGCCGGGCAGTATCGGTATTACCCGGCGGCTGAATGCTGCCGCCGGGCCTCCCTAGGCCCAACAGGCTGGGTGCCTGGCCGGCAGATGCTCATCCGGCCTGGCCGAGCACCAGCGGCAGCACGGCCCCGGCTCCTGCAAGCCGGAGGGCACGTCCGGCCACGGTGACGGTCCAGCGGCTGTCCACGAGGTCGTCCACCAGCATGACGCTTTGGCCCTGGATGCCTTCCAGCGCAGCCGCAAGCTCGGGGCCAACCACCAGACGATCCCAGACCCCGGCGAGTCGGTAGGCGCTGTTTCCGCCGCGCCCGCCCGTGGGTCCGCCGTGTGCGAGCTGCAACTGGCCCAGGTACGGGATCCGGCCGATCTCGGAGATGCCTCGGGCCAGGGAATCGACCAATGCCGGTTTGCCGCGGGACGGAACGCTGACGATCGCGGCCGGACGGCCGGCGCCGCTCCAGCCCGGGGTGCGCGCGTCCCCGTTGCCCCACTCGCGGAGGACCTGCACGCAGGCCCGTAGCATTCCGGGATCGACGGCCCGGTCCGGGGCGCCCGCAGCGAAGGTTTCCCGCAGCGCTCCGCCCCAGCCCAGGTCCGTCAGGCGCGCCAGCACCCGGCCGTTGGCCAGGCTTTCCTCCGGCTTGATCTTGCCCTTTACGTTTACTCCGAGGCGGTCCATGCCGCTGGGCCACTGAAGCCGCGGTTCCAGCACCATGCCGGCCCGGCTCAGGGTTGCGCCGGCCGCTTCGGTCGCGTCGGCGGCAATATCGGCCGGGAACCACTGCCCGGCGCAGTTGTCGCAGCGGCCGCAGGCCTTGGCGGTCTCGTCGTCGAGCACCGAGGTGATGTACTCCATCCGGCAGCCCGCGGTGTCCTGGTAGATCACCATGGAGTCCTGCTCGTCCACCCGGGCCTCGGCGATCCGGCGGTACCGTTCGGCGTCGTAGGTCCACGGCTGGCCGGTGGAGCGCCACCCTCCACCCACGCGCTCAACCGCACCATCCACGGCGAGCACCTTCAGCAGCAGTTCCAGCGGCGTCCGGCGCAGGTCCACCCGGGCCTCGAGCGCCACAGTGGACACGGCAGTGCCGGCCTCCGCGAGGGCGGTCAGGACAGCGGAGGCCTTTTCTTCCGAGGGCATCGAGGCGGTGGCGAAGTACTGCCAGATATCCCGGTCCTCGGAGCCGGGCAGGAGCAGCACATCGGCGTTGACAGCGCCACGGCCGGCACGGCCAACCTGCTGGTAGTAGGCCACCGGCGACGACGGCGCGCCAAGGTGCACCACGAAGCCGAGGTCCGGCTTGTCGAAGCCCATGCCGAGGGCGGAAGTGGCGACCAAGGCTTTGACCTGGTTGTCCTTGAGCAGCTGCTCGGCGCGTTCCCGGTCCGCGGGGTCAGTCCGTCCGGTGTAGGCGAGCACGTCGTGGCCGGCCTCGGCCAGCAGGCGGGCGGTGTCCTCCGCGGCGGACACGGTGAGGGTGTAGATGATCCCGCTGCCGGGCAGGTCCTTCAGGTGCGTGAGCAGCCAGCCCAGCCGTTCCCGGGAGTCGAGCAGGCGCAGCACGCCCAGGCGCAGGGACTCGCGGCCAAGGGCGCCGCGGATGGTCAGCACGCCCTCGCCTAGCTGTTCCTCAATGTCGTGGACCACCCTGGAGTTGGCGGTGGCGGTGGTGGCCAGGACCGGGACGGTGTCCGGCAGTTGGGTGATCAGGTCGGCGATCCGCCGGTAGTCGGGGCGGAAGTCGTGGCCCCAGTCGGAAATGCAGTGGGCCTCATCGATGACCAGCAGTCCGGTCCTGCGGACCAGCTCCGGGAGCTGGTTCTCGCGGAACGACGGGTTGGTCAGCCGTTCCGGAGAAACGAGCAGCACGTCCACTTCATCGGCCGCGAGCTGTTCACGGACGGTGTCCCAGTCGAGTTGGTTGGCCGAGTTGATGGCTACTGCGCGGACCCCGGCCCGCGCTGCGGCGGCGACTTGGTCGCGCATCAGCGCGAGCAGCGGGGACACGATCAGGGTGGGGCCGGCACCGCGGCGGCGCAGCAGCAGGGACGCAACGAAGTACACGGCCGATTTGCCCCAGCCGGTGCGCTGGACGACGAGGGCACGCCGGCCGCCGTCGACGAGGGCCTCGATAGCCTCGAACTGGCCGTCGTGGAATTGGGCTTCGGGGTTCCCCACCAGTTCGCGCAGAACCGCCTGGGCCTGCTCACGCGTCCCGGTTCCCCCGGCGGAGGGGGACTCGGGGGCGGAAAGGACTGCAGCATTCTGGTTATTGGCCATTGCTTCAGTATCCCAGTCCCCTCCGACAGCCACGAAGCGGGCAGAGTCGTATGTGGATAAGCGATATCCACATACGCGCCCAGCCCGGACGGTCCGCGGCTCCTTCCACGTAAGATAGGAGCCGTGACTAGCGACCAGACGAAGACTTTTGACCTTTCGGCTTCCTTCAAGGCCTACGACGTGCGCGGAATTGTGGGCGAATCCATCACCGCAGAAATCGTCGAAGCGGTCGGGGCTGCCTTCGTGGACGTCCTGGACCTGGCCGGGCAGACCGCCCTTGTCGGCGGCGACATGCGCCCCTCCTCGCCCGAGTTCAGCCGGGCCTTCGCCAACGGCGCGGCAACCCGCGGCGCCAACGTCCAGCTGCTGGACCTCATTTCCACCGACGAGCTCTACTACGCCTGCGGCGCCCTCAACGCGGCGGGAGCAACGTTCACCGCGAGCCACAACCCGGCCGAATACAACGGCATCAAGATGGCCAAGGCCGGCGCCGTGCCGATCTCCTCGGAAACCGGTTTGAAGGAGATCCAGGCCCTCGCCGAGGAATACCTCAACGCCGGTACCATCCCCGCGAACGGCCCCCGCGGCCTGATCAGCGTGCACGACGTACTGAAGGACTACTCCGAGTACCTGCGCAGCCTCGTTGACCTCCGCGGCTCCCGTCCGCTCAAGGTCGTGGTGGACGCCGGCAACGGCATGGCCGGCATGACCACCCCCGCCGTTCTGGGCGACACTTTGCTGCCCAAGCTGCCGTTGGAGATCATCCCGCTCTACTTCGAGCTCGATGGGTCCTTCCCCAACCACCCGGCCAACCCGCTGGAACCGGAAAACCTCCGCGACCTCCAGGCCGCCGTCGTCGAGCACGGTGCGGACATCGGCCTGGCATTCGACGGCGACGCCGACCGCTGCTTCGTGATCGACGAGAAGGGCGAGCCGGTCTCTCCGTCGGCCGTCACCGGCATGGTGGCCCGCCGTGAGATCGCGCGCGCCAAGGCCAACGGCGAGGAAACTCCGACGATCATCCACAACCTCCTGACGTCCCGGGCTGTGCCCGAACTGGTCGTCAACGACGGCGGCCGAGCCTTCCGCACCCGGGTGGGACACTCCTTCATCAAGGCCGTGATGGCGGCCGAGGGCGCGATCTTCGGCGGCGAGCACTCCGCCCACTTCTACTTCCGTGATTTCTGGAATGCGGACACCGGCATGCTGGCCGCCATGCACGTGCTGGCGGCTCTCGGTGAGCAGGACGGCCCGCTGTCCGAGCTGGGCCGCGAATATGAGCCCTACCGGTCTTCCGGCGAGATCAACTCGGAAATCGAGGACAAGGCCGCGGCGGTGGAACGTGTCCGCGCGGACTTTCACAACGAGGACGTTGAGGTGGACTACCTCGACGGCAGCACCTTCATCGCGGCAGACGGAAGCTACTGGTTCAACCTTCGCCCGTCCAACACCGAGCCGTTCCTGCGACTGAACGTCGAGGCCACGGATCAGGAAACCATGGAGCGCATCCGCGACCGGGTCCTGGCGCTGGTCCGGGGCTGATCGCCGTGACGGATTCTCCGGAGACCCAAGACGCCGTCCTGCAACCGGCTGATCCGGCCGAGGACTCCTGGCGCGGCTCGGTGCCGGACGCCAGCGCCACCGACCTCGAGAACCTGCTCGGCACCGGCGTGGGGGCAGCCCAGGAACAGCTGGAGCGCAACGGCGGCTTCCTGCCCTTCGCCCTCGTGGTGGAGAACGACGGCGAGGTCCGCCTCGTGGCGGTCACCCCGGCGGACGCGGCCGAGGACGCCGACGCAGACTTCGATGCCGACGGCATGATCAACGACCTCACCGAGCTGCTCCGGCAGCACCGGGACGAGTTCCGCGCCGCCGCGATCGTCTGCGACATCACCCTGCTGGAAGAGGATTCGGACGCGATCCACGTCGCTGCCGAGCACCAAGATGGTTCCGTCTTCGCGGCGGTGCTGCCCTACGGCGCGAACCCCGCGACGAACGAGCTGGAGTTTGGCGAACTGTCCGCCGACACCAATGAACCCACCGTCTGGGTGGACTAGACCAAGCCGGTGCCATGAAGATCAACGCCTTCGCGGACGTGAGCCTGCGCGCCATGATGGTGCTCGCAGCCGCGGCCGACGGCGAGCTGCTCACCACCCAGAGCATCGCCGACGCCGTGGGTACGCCCTACAACCACGTCAGCAAGGCGATGGCCAAGCTTCGTGAACTCGGCCTGATCGACGTCGAGCGCGGCCGCAACGGCGGGTCCCGGCTCAGCCCGGCCGGCCGCGACGCCACCGTGGGCCAACTGCTCCGCGCGCTGGACACGCGGACCGACCCGGCCGACTGCGTGGCTGCCGGAGGCGCCTGCCCGCTTATCAACGAGTGCCGGCTCCGGAGCGCCCTGGGCCGCGCGCGGGAAGCGTTTTACCGTGAGCTTGACGACATCGTCGTCGCTTCGCTGCCCACCTCGCGGCAAATGAATCCCGTTTTCGCGGCAATCGGCCTGCGCCCGGGCCTGGCAGAGCGCCTGTAGAACGCGAGTAGAGCGCCGGCACCGCGCGGCAGAACACAGATAGAGCGCCGGCATCCCGCCACCAGCCGGCGCGCACCCCGGCACGCACCCCGGCGCGCACCCCCGCCCGCACGCCCTCACGCTGCATGCCGCCCGCCCCGGCTTCATCCGATTTGCAACCATTTTCTACGACGTGTAGAACTGAGGCATGAATACTTGTATTTCAAATACGAGTATTTGGCAACGGTCCGGTTGAAGACGCCGGGCCACTATCTCAGGAGTCAGCATGCTCTCGGACAAGTCCTTCCCCGTCATCGAGGCCACCCTGCCGCTGGTCGGTTCCCGGATCGGCGATATCACCCCCAAGTTCTACGCCCGGCTCTTCGGCGCACACCCCGAACTGCTGGACGGGCTGTTCAGCCGCTCCAACCAGCGCTCCGGCAACCAGCAGCAGGCCCTGGCCGGGAGCATCGCCGCTTTCGCCAGCCACCTGGTCAGCAACCCGGGCACCCTCCCGGAGACCGTGCTGTCGCGCATCGCGCACCGCCACGCTTCCCTCGGCATCACCGAACCGCAGTACCAGGTGGTCTACGAGCACCTCTTCGCCGCCATCGCCGAGGACCTGGCCGAGGTCATCACCCCCGAAATCGCCGAGGCCTGGACCGAGGTCTACTGGCTCATGGCCGACGCCCTGATCAAGCTCGAAAAGGGCCTCTATGCGGCGCAGGCCAACGGCAAGATGTGGACCCCGTGGCGGGTTGCCGCCAAGACCCCCGCCGGCACCGGCTCCATGACGTTCACGCTGGAACCGGCCGACGATACCCCCATTACCCCGGCTCTGCCCGGCCAGTACGTCAGCGTCAAGGTGACCCTGCCGGAGGGCCTCCGCCAGGTCCGCCAGTACTCGCTCTCCGGCGACGCCGGCACCAGCCGCAGCTTCACCACCAAGCTCGACGACGGCGGCGAGGTCTCCCCCGTGCTGCACAACCACGTCAAGGTCGGCGACATCCTCGAGATCTCCAACCCGTATGGCGAAATCACGCTCAAGGAGAGCGAGGGCCCCGTGGTCCTGGCCTCGGCAGGTATCGGCTGCACGCCGTCGGCCTCGATCCTGCGTTCCCTCGCGGAGGAGGGCTCGGACCGCCAGGTCCTGGTCCTGCACGCGGAAAGCAACCTGGACAGCTGGGCGCTGCGCTCCCAGATGACCGACGACGTCGAGCGTCTCGAAGCCGCCGAGCTGCAGCTCTGGCTCGAGCGGCCGGAGGCGGGCGCGAAAGAGGGGTTCATGTCGCTGCGCGACGTGGACCTGCCGGCAAATGCATCGCTGTACCTGTGCGGGCCGCTGCCGTTCATGAAGAACATCCGCAACGAGGCCATCAACGCCGGCATCCCTGCCACCAAGATCCACTATGAGGTCTTCGGCCCGGACATCTGGCTCGCCAACTAGGAACACATCGATTGCTCCGTAACCGCCCTTATGACGGGCCAAAAGGGCGATTACGGAGCACTCGAATGCATCTCACCCCAGGGATGGCACACCGGTGATCGTGTGGCCGAACCGCAGGAGATTACCCGGGTCGTAGCTGGACTTCGCGGCCCTCATCCGTTCGTAAACTGGGGGCGCCCACGCCCGGGCCCGGTCCGCCTCATCGCCCGGTTCGCCGTGGAAGTTGACCAGGGTAAATCCGGTGGAGTGCGGAGCCATCGCGGCCAGGGTCGAGCGGATGGACGCCGTGACAGCCTCGGCGACCGGCGGCATCTTGAAGCCGAGCAGGAAGAGCAGGAATGCCGCGTCCCGCCCCGACACGGCGTTCGGCACTGCCCCTTCGCGGGCCAGGGCTCCACCCAGGGGCCGGATTTCGACCAGGAGCAGCGGACAGTCCGAGTCCTCCCCGGTGTGTTGCAACAGCTCCGCCAGGGTCTCCTCGCCGAGGTCCTTTAGCAAGGCTCCGCCGGCCGTGAAGGGGAGCGGATCCGCCGGGTCCATGTGGATCTGGTCGACGTCGAGGTAGTCCATGGGCCCGGCCGTGTCCATCAACGGGGTCGAAATTGCGCGCATGGGGGCAAGCAGCGCGTCGCCGACCTCCCGATTCCCCAACAGGGCGAAGCGGAGGTGCACCACAAACTGGCCCCGCAATGGGCCGGGGACAAACTCCATATCCGGAAGCCGCAACAGCGAGATCGAGGGCGAGGCGTCGTCCGGCAGCGTGGCCAGCCAGTCACGGAACGCGGCCAGAATAAGGGCCGCATCGGCACCCGGGTAGATGATGCCGCCGCCGTAGAACTCGCCCAGCGGAAAGAGGCTGAACTCGAGTTCGGTGACGATGCCGAAGTTGCCCTTGCCGCCGAGCATCAACCCGAACAGCTCGGCCTCCGCCTCGGCATCGATGCGGCGCAGCGCACCGTCCGCAGTGACCACCTCCATGCTGCGGACGTGGTCCGCCGCGAAGCCGTGGGCCCGGCCCAGTACCGGCAGACCGCCGCCGACGGTGTATCCCACCACGCCAACATCGGTGCTTGAGCCGTGCAGTCCGACCAGCCCGAGCGGAACACTGGCTTCCAGGACGCTGCGCCATTTCACCCCGGCCCCCACCCTCGCGGTGCGTTCCACCGGATCGATGTGCAGCCCCTGCAGCCGCCTGGTGTTAATCAGCAGACCACCCTCGACCACCGAGTCGGCGCCGTGTCCGGTGGACTGGACCGCTACCGGGAGCCGGCGTTCTGCCGCCCATTTGACCCCCGCCGCTACATCCTGGGCGGTGCTGGCGCCGAGGACGACGTCGGGCCGGTGGACGGTAGCGGCGTTGAAGGCGAAGGTCTCGGCCGCGAATTCGGGACTGTCCGGCAAAGCGACCGGGCCGCGGACAACATCGGACAGGGCCTGGATATCGTCAGTGACAAGCATGGTGTGCTCCTGGGATCTCGCCCGCAGCGGCAGGCGGAGGGCACGTCAGCGTGCGCCCGGAATGTCCCCGCATCCCCGAGCGCCAGCGGCCGGCCCGGCTGATGAATGCGACGAGCCTATGGGCCTCTCCGGACCGCGGGCTAGGGGCCTAAGTCCCGGCAGTCGGTGCCTCCCTGCCAAGCGATGACAACGATCGTTGAGAATACGACGGCGGCCCCGCACCTTATCGAAGGTGCGGGGCCGCCGTCGTTGCATCAACAGCCGCTAGTGCGCGGACATCCGTTCCTTGAGCGAATCGAGCTCGGAGCGCAGCGCGTCCGGCAGCGAATCGCCGAACTTCGCGTACCACTCCTCGATGGAGGCCAGCTCGGCGTCCCATTCCTCGCGGTCAACGCGGACGGCGTCCTCCACGTGGGCGTGGGTCAGGTCCAGGCCGCTAATGTCCAGCGAGTGCCCGGTCGGGACGAAGCCGATGGGCGTCTCGACGGCGTCAGCCTTGCCCTCGATGCGCTCGATGGCCCACTTGAGGACGCGGGCGTTGTCGCCAAAGCCGGGCCAGGCGAAGTCCCCGTCGGCCGTGCGGCGGAACCAGTTGACCAGGAAGATGTGCGGCAGCCGCTCCGGGTTGGCCTTGCCCGAGACGCTGATCCAGTGCTTCAGGTAGTCGCCGGCGTCGTAGCCGATGAACGGAAGCATGGCCATCGGGTCGCGGCGGAGCACGCCGACCTGGCCCGCGGCAGCAGCGGTCGTTTCCGAGGAGAGCGTGGAACCCATGAAGATGCCGTTGGTCCAGCTGCGGGCCTGGGTCACCAGCGGAACCGTGGTCTTGCGCCGGCCGCCGAAGAGGATCGCGGAAACCTCGACGCCTTCGGGGCTGTAGTACTCCTCGGCCAGCATGTCGACCTGCGAGATCGGGGTGCAGAAGCGGGAGTTCGGGTGCGCGGCCGGCTTGTCCGACGCCGGGGTCCAGTCGTTGCCCTGCCAGTCGATCAGGTGCGCCGGGACCTCGTCGGTCATGCCTTCCCACCACACGCCGCCGTCGTCGGTAAGGGCGACGTTGGTGAAGATGCTGTGGCCCTTGGCGATGGCGCGCATGGCGTTGGGGTTGGTGCCCCAGCCGGTGCCCGGGGCGACACCGAACAGGCCGGCCTCCGGGTTGGTGGCGCGCAGTTCGCCTTCCTTGCCGATCCGCATCCAGGTGATGTCGTCGCCGAGGGTCTCGACTTCCCAGCCCTCGATGGTCGGGTCGAGCAGGGCGAGGTTGGTCTTGCCGCAGGCGGAAGGGAACGCCGCGGAGACGTAGTAGTTCTTCTTCTCCGGCGAGGTCAGCTTGAGGATGAGCATGTGCTCGGCCAGCCAGCCCTCGTCGCGGGCCATGACCGAGGCGATGCGCAGGGCGTAGCACTTCTTGCCGAGGAGGGCGTTGCCGCCGTAGCCGGAGCCGAAGGACCAGATGGAGCGCTCCTCCGGGAAGTGCACGATCCACTTGTCCGGGTTGCAGGGCCAGGCAACGTCAGCCTGGCCCGGGGCCAGCGGGGCGCCCAGGGAGTGCAGTGCGGGAACGAAGAAAGCGTTGGTGGCGGTGATCTTGTCCAGGACTTCGGTGCCGATCGTGGCCATGATGCGCATGGAGGCGACAACGTAGGCGCTGTCCGTGATTTCGACGCCGAACTTCGGGTCCTCGGCGTCCAGGTGGCCCATGACGAAGGGGATGACGTACATGGTGCGGCCGCGCATCGAGCCGTTGAACAGGCCGCGCAGCTTTTCCTTCATCTCGGCCGGCGCCATCCAGTTATTGGTGAAGCCCGCATCCCGCTCGTTCTCGGAGCAGATGAAGGTCTGTTCTTCGACGCGGGCGACGTCGGCGGGATCGGAGAATGCCGCGAAGGAGTTCGGGAACAGCTTCTCGTTCAGCCGGGTCAGGGTTCCGGCCGCCACGAGCTCGTCCGTGAGCCGGGTGTTCTCCTCTTCCGAGCCATCCACCCAGTGAATCTGGTCCGGCTGGGTCAGTTCCGCAACCTCTTCAACCCATGCCAGCAGGCCGGCATGTGTGGTGGGTGCTTTCTCAAGCAGCGGCAGGTTCGCCAGATCGCCCATTACGGTTCCCTTCTTCGGGTTCAGTGGTGTGGTCTAAATGCTAGGTCTCGAGGACCACGCAGATTCAGGACTAAATACGGGTTGACGGCGGGCCGGCGATCGAAAAACCCCGGAAAATCAAGGTTTAGTAACTCCACACGGCGGATTTTTTGTGATCAAGGTCACGTAGACCGGTCTAGTCAGGCAGATTACATGGCTCTCGATTTGGAACTCCGGGCCGATCTCGCGTAAAGTAATTCGAGGTTCGGGGGAGCGAGAAGTTCCCGAAGAGCCGAGAATGCGCCCATAGCTCAGCTGGATAGAGCGTCTGTCTACGGAACAGAAGGTCAGGGGTTCGAATCCCTTTGGGCGCACAGATAGAAAAGACCCGCACCGGTTCGCCGGTGCGGGTCTTTTTGTATGCCCCAGCGCGGCGGTTCCGGAAAAGCGCGGCGGTTCCGGAAATACACGGCGGTTTCGGACGAGGGTGTGCCGGATCCGGTGCGCGCCTGTCGCAAAACGTAGCGAGAACCGCCGCAGCCTAGTTCCCCAGGCCTTACTCCCCCACGGCGGCCGAGATCCGGCGACGCATTTCGTCAAAGTGGCCGGCCAGCCGTTCCGCGGCCAGGACCGCGTCCCCCGCCGCCACGGCTTCGTAGATGCCCCGGTGCAGCGCAGCCCGGCGCGCAGGATCGCCGTGGGCGCTCCCGACAGCGGCACGCCCAGGTTCGTCGCTGCCCCGCTCCGTACCCGCCGTCCCAACGCCGCCCCGCTCGCCAGCCACCTGCCCGCTCGCCGGGCCCAGCTCCGGGCCCAGCTCCAGTTGGATCCGGCGGTAGACCGCCTGGAACGCGCCCATCAGGCCGAGCAGCAGCTCGTTGCCCAGCGGTTCGAACAGTTTCCGGTGGAAGTCGGCGTCGGCTTCGACAGAGCCCTCCCCCGAACCGGCCAGTTCTTCCATTCCCAGCACCGCCGCCTCCAGCCCGGCCAGCTGGTCCGCCGTCATGCGCGCCATGGAGGCGCCGATCAACCCCGACTCCAGCAGCCGCCGAGCATCGATCAGCTCCAGTGCCTCCTGCCCGCGATGCCGCAGCGACATCCGGGCCCGGAAGCTGAGGCCGCCCACCAGCGCCTCGAAGTTGCTCGCGGCCACGAACATGCCGAACCCATGCCGGATCTCGATCACGCCCAGGGCCTGAAGCACCTTCAAGGTCTCCCGCAGCGTGTTCCGGCCAACCCCCAGCAGCGCGGCCAGTTCGTTTTCGGTAGGCAACGGGTCGCCAGGCTCCAGCTCGCGCTCAAGGATGAGCTCAACGATGTCGGCCTGCAGCGCGCGCAGCCGGTCCCGCGCGCCCAAACGGGCCGCCGGCCCGGCGTCGCCGGCACTCGAACTGGCTGCACCCACGGCTGAACTCCTCCCCAAAGTGATCCTCAGGGTAACGGACGTCCCACCTCCTGCACAGGGTCCCGCCGAAACCGCTCCGTGCGGGGCTAGGCTGTTGCCATGACGGCACACTTTGAACGTGAATTCGATGTCCTCGTGATCGGGGCCGGCGCGGTGGGCGAGAACGTGGCCGAGCGCGTGGTCCGGGGCGGATTGACGGCCGTCCTGGTGGAGGCGGAGCTGGTGGGCGGCGAGTGTTCATACTGGGCCTGCATGCCGTCCAAGGCCCTGCTGCGGCCCGGTACCGCGCTGCATGGCGCGCAGACCGTGCCCGGAGCCGAAGAGGCCGTCACCCGGGTCCTCGATGCCGCGGCTGTCCTGAAGCGGCGCGACTACTTCACCTCCAACTGGCAGGACGACAGCCAGGTCAAATGGGTTGAGGACACCGGCATCGAGCTGATCCGCGGCCACGGCTGGATTACCGGTACGCGCCGGGTGGAGGTGGCCGGGGTGGACGGCAACAGCTACGCACTCACCGCGCGCCACGCCGTGGTGCTGGCCACGGGCTCGCGCCCGAGCATCCCGCCCATCGAAGGCCTCGAGGAGGTCGACTACTGGACCACCCGGGAGGCCACCTCCGCACACGAAATTCCGCCGCGGCTGGGCGTGCTCGGCGGCGGCGTGGCCGGGACCGAACTCGCCCAGGCCTTTGCCCGGCTCGGGTCGGCCGTGACGGTGGTGGCACGCGGCGGGCTGCTGGGAGCCTTCCCTGCCCCGGCGGCCGAGCTGGTCCAGGCCGGACTGCGCGCGGACGGCGTCGAACTCCGCCTCCGCACGGGCACCCAGGCCGTCCGAGAGAACGAGAACGGTTCCCTGACGCTGGCGCTCGACGGCGGCAACAGCGTGACCGTGGACAAGCTGCTGGTCGCCACCGGCAGGCACCCGGCACTGGAAGGCCTTGGGCTGGAGAGCGTGGGCCTGACCGGCGACGACGGGAAACCCCCGAGGTTCGAGACGGATGCGAGCGGACTCGTCCGGGGAGCTGAGGGCAACGACCATGCGCCGTGGCTCTACGCCGTCGGCGACGCCGCGGGCAAGGTGCTGCTGACCCACCAGGGCAAATACGAGGCCCGGGCCACCGGCGATGCGATTGCCGCCCGCGCCAACGGCACCCTCACCGGCGAGCCGGGCCCGTGGAGCCGCTACGCCCACACGGCCGACGAGCACGCCGTCCCCAACGTGGTCTTCACCGACCCCGAGCTGGCCAACGTCGGCCGCAGCCTGGAACAGGCCAGGAAGGACGGCTACAGGGCCAGCTCCGTGCAGCTCCCCATCCAGGTGGCAGGTTCCTCGCTTCATTCCGAGCACTACAAGGGCTGGGCCCAGCTCGTGGTCGACGAGGACCGCAACGTGCTGCTGGGTGCCACCTTCGCCGGCCCGGACGTCGCCGAGCTCCTGCACGCGGCCACAATCGCCGTCGTCGGTGAAGTCCCGCTGGACCGGCTCTGGCACGCTGTTCCCTCGTATCCCACCATCAGCGAGGTGTGGCTGCGGCTGCTGGAGGAATACGGGATGTAAGCGCGAACGGCCGTTTGGAGGCCCCGGAACCGGCGGTTCCGGGGCCTTCGATGTCTATTCGCTCACTTCTATTTGAACTGACCGGTCAGTTTAGTTAGCCTTGGAGGAGACCAATTCTTCGAAAGGCTTCCCTTGCTCTCCGTTCAACAGCTTCATGTGAAGGGCCGGCGGGACTACCTGCTCCCGCCCACCTCGCTGCAGGCCAGCCGGGGTGAACTGCTGCTCGTCGCCGGCCAACGCCAGGACCAGCGCACCGCCCTGGCCCTGACCCTGAGCGGCCGGATGAAGCCCTCGGCCGGCACCCTCGAGTGGGACGGCACCACCCGGATCAAGCAGCTCCGGCAGGCGAGCGCCGTGGTGGACGCCCCCGGGGTGAACGAGCCGGAGCAACACCTGAGCGTCCGGGATCTGGTTACCGAGGACCTGGCCCTGATCCCCCGCCGCTACCGGGGCGCGCTGCTCAGCACGCCGTGGCTGAAGGTGAACCGTTTCGAGGACATCGCCGGGCGCTGGGCCGAGGAGCTTCCTGCCGACCGCCGGCTCGAGCTGCTGACGGCACTGGCCCTGGCCAACCCCCGGACCGACCTGCTGGTGGTCGATTCCCCTGACCGCCACAGCGGCGATCCGACTCACTGGCTGCCGCGGCTGCAGGAACTGGCGTACGACGCCGGCCGCCCGCTCGCCGTCGTCGCCACCGTCGGCAACCTCCCGCCGGGCTGGACCGGTCCAGCCGCGGAGATCGGCAATGCCGTCGCGCCGGAACCGTCCGCTGCCCACCCTGACCACGAAACCGAGGATGCCCGATGACCGTGCTGCGGCTTGCCCGTTCCGAACTCAAGCGCATGACCGGCGGCCTGCTGCCGAAGCTGACCATCGTGGCCCTGACCCTGGTACCGCTGCTCTACGGCGCGGTGTACCTGTACGCCAACTGGGATCCCTACGGGAAGCTGAACCAGATCGACGCGGCCCTGGTGGTCGAGGACACCGGCGCCAGCTCCGCCGACGGCACCCGGCTGGAGGCGGGCCGGAAGGTGGCCGACAGCCTCGTGGACGGCCACGTCTTCAACTGGCAGACCGTCTCCAGTGCCGAGGCGGCGGACCAGGGCGTGAGCAGCGGCCAGTCCGCCTTCGCGCTGAAGATCCCGCGGGACTTCTCCGCCAACCTCGTCTCGCCCGGTAGCTTCGACGCCGCCAACCAGGCCATGCTGAACGTCACCACCAACGACGCGAACAACTACCTGCTTGGCACGATCGTGGACAAGCTCACCACCGCTGTCCATTCGACCGTGGCGAAGGAGGTGGGCGAAGAAACCGCCAACCAGCTCCTCACCGGCTTCGGCACCATCCATACCCAGATGCTCAAGGCGTCCGACGGCGCCAAAGACCTCGCTGGCGGGGTGTCGTCGCTCCACAACGGCGCGGCGAGCCTGCACCAAGGCACGTCCTCGCTCAGGAACGGCACCGGCGAATTGGTAGCCGGGCAGCGCAAACTCCTCGACGGGGCGAATGCCTTGAACTCCGGGACCGGGCAGCTCGCCGGCGGCCTCCACCAGCTCAAGGACAAGACCGCCACACTGCCCGCGGATACGCAGCGGCTGGCCGACGGCGCTGCCCGGGTCGCTGCCGGCAATGCCGCGCTGAACACCAAGCTGCAGGGCATGGCGGGCCAGCTAGCGTCCGCCCAACAGGCCGCAGCGCAGGCCCAGCGCGGCCGCGTCGTCGCCTCCAACGGCCGCCTGGTCGCCGCCGGCGTGATTACCCAGGCCCAGGCCGATGCCATTCTGGCCGACTATGACGTGAACTCCGCCCCCGCACCTTCCGGAGCAGCGGCCGCCTTCCAGGATGCCGCCGGCCAGGTGCAGCAACTGGCGGACGGATCCGCCGCGGTCAGCGCTGGCGCCGCGAAACTTGCCGCCGCTGCCCCCGCCCTGAGCGGCGCCGTCGGGCAGGCCTCAGCCGGGGCGGACCAGCTCGCCGCCGGCAGCGCACAGCTCGCCACCGGCCAGCAGAATGCCCTGGCCGGCGCGGAAAAACTCGCCCAAGGCGCCCAGCAACTCGACGACGGCGCAGCGCAGCTGGACAGCGGTTCGAAGAAGGCATCCGACGGCGCCGGAACCCTCGCGGCCGAACTGGGCAAGGGCGCCGGCAAGGTGCCGAACCCGGACGGCGCGCAAAAGGACAGCCTCGCCAAGGTGATGGCGGACCCCGTTGCCGTCAGCAACGTCTCGCAGGCCAAGGCGGGCTCCTATGGGGCCGGACTGGCGCCGTTCTTCCTGACCCTGGCCCTGTGGATCGGCGTCTTCATGCTGATCCAGGCGATGCGGCCGGTCACGCAGCGTGCCCTGGCATCCAACGCGCCGACGTGGAAGATCGCCGTCGGCGGCTGGCTGCCGTTCCTTACGGTCGCCGCCGTCCAGGCCAGCCTGCTGACCCTGGTGGTGGATGTGGGGCTGGGCCTGGATCCGGCTCACCCGGTGCTCATGTGGGTCCTGATGCTGGCAGCCGCCATGGCCTTCAGTGCGATCATCCAGGGTGTGGTGGCGCTGCTCGRCTCGCCCGGCAAGCTGGTGGTGTTGATCCTGCTGGTCCTGCAACTGGTCTCCTCCGGCGGCACTTTCCCTTGGCAGACCACGCCGGAGCCGCTGCATGTGGTGCACCAGCTGTTGCCGATGGGCTACGTGGTCAACGGCATGCGGCACCTGATTTATGGAGCCGATCTGTCCAGCATCATGCCCACCATGCTGGGCCTGGTTGGCTACACTTTGCTGGGACTGGCGATGTCCGCCGTCGCCGTACGGAAGCACAAGTTCTGGACCCTCAAGACGCTGAAGCCGGAGATCGCCGTATGAGCACCACGCCCCGCGTAGCCGCGGCGACCGACGCGGCGCCCGACGCCGACGCCGGCAAGAAACTCCGGCCCGGGCGCACCAACGCGACCAAGCAGAAGCTGTTCGAGGCCTCGATGGAGCTGATCGGCGAGCGCGGGGCCGCGGGCGTGACGGTCGACGAGATCGCCGCAGCCGCGGGCGTCTCCAAGGGCACCGTGTACTACAACTTCGGCAGCAAGTCGGATCTGATCGCGCAGCTGCTCCGTCACGGCGTGGACATCCTCATGGCGCGCCTGCTGAGCGTCAAGGACGGGTCGGCGGACCCGCTCGAGGCAATGGACGAGATGATCGGCCAGGCGATGGACTTCATGGCCGAGTACCCTTCCTTCGCCCGGCTGTGGGTCAGCGAGAACTGGCGGACGCCCAGCGAGTGGCAGGACACCTTCACCGAGCTCCGCGGCCGGCTGCTCGGCGTGATTGGCGCGGCCATCGAGGCCGTGGCCGCCAAGTATCCGGTGGATCCGGCCCTGTCCCGCGGCAGCCTGGAGACGGCGATCTTTGGGGCGTGTTTTGTCGTGGGGCTGGACCGCCAGACCTACAACCCGGAGCGGACGCGGGCTCAAAGTGTCGCCGCAATCATGGCGATCATGCGTGGCTACGTCGTGAAATAGCCCCGCTCGGGGATGATTAGTCACATGCGCCACATGGGTAAAAGCGGGAAGACCGCCATCGCGGCAGCCCTGGCGGCCTTGGCGCTGCTGGTGCTCACGGGCGTCACCCTGCACGAAACGGTAGGACTCTGGTTCCTGGCCGCCTCCGCGCTCGCCTATGTGGCGTCCGTGGCCGAGGTGCTGGTCCGACGGCGGTACAAGACACTGCTGGCCAGCGGGGTCGGCAGCATCCTCTTCATCGCGTTCGGCATCGCGTTCCTGCGCCAGTGGGGGCTGGCCTTCAACCCGGACCCGAACGCCTTGTCCACCAACGTCGATACCGAGCACCCGGACCTGTACTTCTACCTCTCCGCGGCGGCGGGAGCGCTCACGCTGATCCTGTTGCTCGCCGGCACCGTCCTGCCCGGGCACCGGCCCGCATCCGGTTCCGCCTACGCGTCCCGGCGCCCGGCTTCCGCGTCCAGGGGTTCGGCACCCCGCAAGCCAGCCCGCCCTGCCAGCCGCCCTGCCGCCCGGGCGTCGACGCCGCGCTCGGCTGCGCCGCGCGCCTCCGCTCCATCCCGCACCTCGGCCTCCCGATCCGCAGCACCACGAACCGCGGCACCACGGTCCGCTGCACCCCGGTCCGCGGCACCGTCGGCCAAGCGGCCGGCGTCGTCGTCTGCATCTTCAGGGTCCAAACCGGCTCCCAGGACGCCGGCCAAGCCCGCTGCGAAGGCTCCGCCCCGGCCCTCCGGCAAAGCTCCCACCCGGCGCTGACCACCCCGAGCTTGGCCGTTTTCGCTGCCGCGTCGCATGCCGGGCCTTCGCGTGCCGCCGCGCCGCATGCCGGGCCCCGGCAGCACGGCAGTTGCCACCCCGGCCAGGAGCAGCAGGCCGCCGCCAACTTCCGCCGCTGAGGGCACCTCGGACAGCACCAGCCACGCCGTCGTCATGCCGACCACCGGGACCAGCAGGGTGAAGGGAACGACGGCGGAGGACGGATACAGCCCCAGCAGCCGGTTCCAGATGCCGTACCCGATGAGGGAACCAAACACGGCGGTGTACAGCGCGCTGAGCATCGTGACCGGCTGCAGCTGCAGCAGGGCGTCCGACACCGCGGCCGGGCCGTCCACCAGCAGCGAAAGTCCGGCCAGCGGCAACGGCACCACGGCGCCGGACCACACCACCAGCCCCAATCCGGAGGCGGCCTTGGCCTTGCGTGCCACAACATTGCCGCCGGCCCAGGACAGCGCCGCGGCCAGCACGATCATCAGTGGCAGCAGCGGCGCCACTAGGCTGCGGCCGACGGCCACGACGGCGAGCCCGGCAATCCCCAGCGCGACGCCGGCGAGTTGCCTCCGGGTTGGCCGTTCGGCCAGGATCCCCGCGGCCAGCAGCACCGTCAGCAGGACCTGGGCCTGGAGCACCAGCGAGGCCAGGCCCGCGGGCATGCCGAGCGCCATGGCCAAGTAGAGCAGGCCGAACTGGCCCGCGCTCATCAACAGGCCAACGCCGATGATGGCCTTCCAGGTCACGTCCGGCTTGCGGATGAAGAAGATGCAGGGAAACACCACGAGGGTGAAGCGCATCGCCACGAACAAAAGCGGCGGCATTTGTGCGCCGTCGGGGTGCAGGCCGAGGTCGATGGCTACGAAGTTGACGCCCCACAGGATGGCGACGAGCAGGGCAAGCCCGGAATGTCGAGGGGTCATCGCACCCGCGGCCGTCGCCGCTGCCGCGCCTCAGAGATTGCGCGGCCGTTCATCGCGCGGGTCCTCGGCATCGCGGCGCTCCGCAGCCGACTCCCCGGGGTGGCCTGCGACGCCGCCGGTGCCTGCCGGACGATCACGGTCGCTCCGGTCCCGGCGCAGTTCCTCCTGTGGTCGCAGCTCCTCGTGCGGCTGTGACTCGCGGGTGCCGGCCTCGTGGGTGCCGGCATCGTGGGTGTGGGCCTCGTCGCCGCGGGCATCGTCGCGTTCGGTCGTTACGACGTCCGGATCGACGTCGTCGGCCCGTCGGAGCTGTTCTTCTGCGCCGGCACGGACGGCCGCTGCCTCCTGCTGCGTGCCGCGTGCCTGCATGCGGAGGCGTTCGGCCTCGACTTCGGCGGCCTTTGCATCGGCTTCCGCCCGCGCCGCTTTGGCCTCGTGGTCCCTCGCGGCGAGTTGGTCGGCCTCTGCCTTCTCACGCATTTCCGCGGCCCGGTTCCGGTCAGCGTCCGTCTTGCGTTTACGGCTGAAATAGAGTGCCACTGCAATGATCGCGAGCACCACGACGATGCCGACGATGATCCCTACGAGCTGTCCTGAATCCACGTTGATCCACCTTTTCCCTCGGTCGCTTAGAAAACACCGGCAGTAAAAGCAATAACAGCATCAGTAAACAACACAATGAGGGTGCTGACCATCAACGGTCCGGCGCGCTGACCTGCTACTTTGCGCGCGGAACCTTGAAGTGGGTCAGTCGCGCGTCCTGGCCGTCGAGCTCGGCCCAGGGCTTCTCGATCTCGAAAACGGTCAGGCCGCTGGTGGGATAGCGCGTGGCCGCATCCATGTAGGCATCATGGTTGGAGTCGCGGGAGGCCAGGTGCATGGCCAGGTCCTGCACGCCGGGCATGTGGGAGATCACCATGAGCGTTGTGACGGTGTCAGGGACGTGGTTAATCACGGCCAGCATGCGCAGGGCCGAGGCGCCGTAAAGACCGTCCTCCAGTTTCGGAGTCGGGGCCTTATCCCCCAGTTCGCTGCACACCCAGGTGCAGGTCTGCCGTGTCCGCAGGGCACTGGAGCAGAGGATGAAGTCGGGGACCACCCCGTGTTTGAGGAGCCATTTGCCGGCCAGCGGCGCCTCGCGGTGTCCGCGCTCTTCAAGCGGCCGCTCGTGGTCGGCGACGCCGCCCGGCCAGTCCGCCTTGGCGTGCCGCATGAGCACCAGACGTCTAATGTGATGCGCGCTCATGGCTCAATCCTAGTGCGGCCGGCTTCACCACGAGCGCGCTCCACATCGGGTGCCCTGTCAGTCGTCCAGGACGAAGGTCACTTCCAGCACCACATGCCAGGCCACGACGGCGCCGCCGCTTATTTCAACCTTCTGCTCCTTGACCCATGCCCCGGTGACGTTCCGCAGGGTCTTGTTGGCCCGGTCGACGCCTTCTTTGATGGCATCCTCAAACGAGGTCTTGGAGTTCGAGCTCAGGGTAGTAATACGTGCAACAGACATGTTTCCTCCCAATAGTCGGATCGACGGGAGCGAGCCTACGCCGAAGCCCCCAAACACAACAGAGTCCAAACCCCGTAGCCCCCCGGCGGCGGCTTCGCCGGATTTGGGGCCGTGCCCGCTTCGCGGTGCCCGCCACGCCGCGGCCCCAAAATCCGGCCTTGCCGCGCCCCGAATCCGCCGTTCGTGTTGCGAGGGCGCTGCAGCGCAGCGGCACATCCCGAGAGCGCCGTTGTTGCGCGAGGAACGAGCGCAGGCGCCGAGGGATCGTGCCGCGAAAGCGAAAGCGCCCGCCCCCGGAACAGGGACGGACGCTTTGCGTAAAGCTAAGGCTAGATGGAGTATTCCGGAGCGGCCCAGACAACAACCTCGGGGTGCTCGTAGAACCGGTAGCCCTGGCCGCGCACGGTGCGCACCGTGTTCGCCAGGCGGCCAAGCTTGGAGCGCAGCCGGCGGATGTGCACGTCGATGGTGCGCTCGTTGGGCACCTCTTCGGCGTTGCGCCACAGGCCTTCGAGGAGTTCGTCGCGGCCCACGGTGCGGGTGCCGTTCTCCACGAGGTAGTTGAGCAGTTCGAATTCCTTGAACGTAAGGTTCAGCGATTCGCCGTCGAGCGCCACTTCGCGGCGGGCGAGGTCGATCAGCACGCCGGACGGGCGCGGATCCTGTGCCTGCTGCAGCCGTGCGTTCTCGGCGCGCTGGCGGGCACCGGCAGTCGGGTCGCCAAAGGTGGACCGGACGACGTCGAGCGCGGAACCCGGCGCGGACGCCGGGGCGACGGCGACAGCGGCGTAGCTTTCAGCACCAGCGACGAGGGACTGGGCATAGGCGCGGATTTCCTGGGCCAGCTTGGCAATCGAGGTGCCGGCAGCGGCCGCGGTTTCCTCGTCGATCCCCATGTAGAGCACGAAGCCACGGGCCACATTGTCGTTGGGCACGGGGCGGACCGGGCTGCCGTTGCCGGGAGCGATCACCGGGGTCGGCGCGGTAGTCGGCGCCGACTCAGCGGCGGGGACGGCACGAAGCTGGCCGTACGAGTTGGGGTTGTAGCCCTGCGCGGCGTAACCGGGGGCCGGGAAGCTGCTGCCGGATCCTGCGGGACCGAAGCTCGGGCGGCCGCCGAAGCCCTGGCGGAGGCCGGTCTGCCCGGCCTTGTTGGCGTTACGGACGGAGATGTGGACGTATCCGGATGCAACTGACATGAAATGCTTACCTCAATGTGAATGGCCGTCATCGCGGCTCGAATGCTGAGTTCCCCGCAATGAAAACTGGGGAGGGGCGCCCGACGCTGGGCTGGGGGCGAATGCCTAGAAACGTTCTGGGGTGTAGAAGTTAGGCGTGCATTCGACAACAGGGCATCTCAGTACCAGCTGGTGCGCTGATCCAGGAAGCTGCGGCTGCAGGTGCTGTTGAGTTCTTGTTCACAATTGAAGTGTGCAACGTAACAATAAGAACTAGCAAGTAACAATGGACTCCAAAGTCCGCATGGTGAGACGAAAACGTCGATTGTAGCGCAAATCACAATTTTGATAAGCCTACGAATAATTGTGTGTTTCACTGCATGCGAGTACGTGCAACCCAGTTTGTCGAAGATTCTTCAGCTACTGCCACCTCTAGGCCGAAAATATTCACGGTAAGCAATACTGGCGGAATCGTCTCGAAAGAGTCACGCCATCACAACCAGTCCACGGACTGGGCAGGCCCCGGGCCGAGGCCGACTCGTGGCGTTTGCACCTCCGGGGCAGCGTACAGCTCGGTAGTCTGGGATTCACAGGTGCCGCACAGGGTCCCCAAAGCCTCGGCCCAACGGCAGATCGGAGAGTCGTCCCATGGCCACTTCGCACTCCATGACCAACAACCTTCCCCAGCTCACGCATCCGGACGGCTCTCCCATCCGCGCACTGGTGGTGGACGATGAGCCCAGCCTCTCCGAGCTCATGAGCATGGGGCTGCGGATGGCCGGCTGGTCCGTGGCAGTGGCGGCCGATGGCCCCGAAGCGGTCAAGCTCGCCAAGGAGTTCCGCCCCGACGTCCTGGTGCTGGATGTGATGCTCCCCGGGTTCGACGGCGTTGAGCTGCTCAGCCGGATCCGCGCGTTTGCGCCAGAGGTTCCCGCGCTGTTCCTCACGGCCAAAGACGCCGTCCAGGACCGCATTACCGGCCTGGCGGCCGGGGGCGATGATTACGTGACGAAGCCGTTCAGCATGGAAGAGGTGCTGCTGCGGTTGCACCGGCTGGTCCAGCGCTCCGGGGTGGCCGCCATGGATACCGCCGAGCTTGTAGTGGGTGACCTGGTGCTCAATGTCGATACCCGCGACGTCACCCGCGCCGGCGAGGAGCTGCACCTGACCGCTACGCAGTTCGAGCTGCTGCGCTACCTGATGGAAAACCCCAAGCGGGTCATCAGCAAGGCCCAGATCCTGGACCGGGTCTGGGACTACGACTTTGGCGGCCAGGCGAACATCGTGGAACTCTACATTTCCTACCTGCGCAAGAAGATCGACGCCAACCGCGCTCCGATGATCCACACGGTGCGCGGCGCCGGTTACGTCCTGAAACCGGCGGACTGATCCGTGCCCACCCCCTCACGTGGGGCCCCAGTCCCCGGTCCCGACTGGCGCAACCCTTCCACCTGGCACCTACGCACACGGCTGGTCCTGCTCGCCATGGCGCTGCTCGTCGCCATCTGCGGTGCGGTGGGAGTTTTCAGCTACGTCTCCATGGATGTGGTCCTCACCCGGCAGCTCGACACCCAGCTGGCCCAGGCCTCGCACCGTGCGAGCGAATTCGGCAGGCCCTCCACCGACGACTCCGGCCGGCGCCCCGACCTGCTCGAAGCCCGGGGTCAGGGCATCGGAACGCTCACTGCCCGCATCTCCAACGGCGCCGTCAGCGACCCCGGCTTCCTGGCCGACGACGCCACCCGCCAGAGCCTTTCCGCCGCCGACGACGCCGCCCTGCTGGCGCTTCGCCCGGACGGCGTGCCGGTGGAACGGACGCTCTCGGCCGGCGCCTACCGGCTCACCGCCGTGCGCGCCCCGTACGGCGACATCATTGTCACCGGCCTCCCGCTGGAAGAAAAACAAAACACCCTGGCGTCCCTCGTCTGGACCCTGGGCATCGTCTCGGCGGGCGGCCTCGTGCTGATCGGGCTCGCCGGCACCGCCCTGATCCGACGGACCATGAAACCGCTGGAGCAGCTCTCCGAGGTTGCCACCAAGGTCTCCCGGCTCCCCTTGGACGCCGGTGAGGTAGCGCTGGGGGTGCGCGTCCCGGCGTCGGCGGCCCATCCGGGAACGGAGGTGGGCAGCGTGGGCCACGCGCTGAACCAGATGCTGGACAACGTCTCCAACGCCCTCGAGGCGCGGCAGGAGAGCGAAATGAAGGTGCGCCAGTTCGTCGCAGACGCCTCGCATGAGCTCCGCACCCCGCTCACCGCCATCCGCGGCTACACGGAGCTGATGCGGATGACCGAACACTTCACGCCCGACGGCGAGAAGTCCCTGGCCCGCGTCCAGAGCCAGTCCGAACGGATGACCACCCTGGTGGAGGACCTACTGCTGCTGGCGCGCCTGGACGAGGGGCAACCGCTCAAACTCATCGACGTCGACCTCACCCAGCTGGCCGTCGAGACCGTCAGCGACGAGAAAGTCATGGCACCGGACCGCACCTGGCAGCTGGAGCTCCCGGACGAGCCCGTGGTGGTGCGCGGGGACGCAACCCAGCTTCACCAGGTCCTCGCCAACCTGCTGTCCAATGCCCGCAAGCACACGGACCCCGGAACCACCGTGATCACGGGCGTGAGGCGCTCGGCGGACGGCAGCGCCGTGGTCACAGTGACGGACAACGGCGGCGGCATCGCCCCCGAATTCCTCGGCCGGGTGTTCGCCCGCTTCTCCCGGGCGGACGCAGCCCGCACCAACCGGTCCGCAGGTGGCGCTGCCGGCCGAGCGGCCCGTCCCGCCCCAGGGTCGGCGGCCACTTCAGCCGTCGCGACCGCGGCCGCGGCGTCGGAAGGCACCAGCGGCCTGGGCCTGTCCATTGTGCAATCGATTGTCGAGGCCCACGGCGGAACGGTCGAAGTCACGTCCAGGCCGGGGCGGACGGAGTTCGCCGTGCGGCTGCCCGCGGCGTCCCCGGTGGAGTAGCCGCCTGACGTAGCAGCCTGCCTGCCCGTTTCGACGGTTCCCTGCCCGCTCGCTGCTCACCGGCGTCGTGCGGGCAGGGAACCGTCGAAACGGGCCGCCAACACCCGGCCCAATAGGCAAGACGCCACACCGCAGCGGCGGGCCGCCGTTACCTAAATGTGACTTCCGAGTGAAAGTCCGGTACCGTTTTAGGGTGCGGCCATCGATCTGGCCGCGTATCCGGGCTGACGCCAAACTCTGCCGCTCCCGGATTCCCATGGACCAGGCAGAGACGGGGAACCCAGTGTTCCCGGGCATTCTGCATCCATGCACCCTAGGGGTGAAGCCGACACGTCGAGATTCCGTGCGGCCGGATTTCGCATCCGAACCCGACAGCTAACTCCGTAGGCGTTGAGAGGCGAACATGACTGAAATCAAGGAACCCACGCGCCCAGAGGGCGCTAAACGCACGTCCGACACCGCACGCCACCGTGCCGAGCCGGCAAAGCGCCCTTCGGCCGTGTCCTCGTCGAGGGCCCGCACCAATGGCAAGCGCGCCGCCGTCGTGGCCACCGCGTTCGCCGTCCTGCTGGGTGCAGGCGCCGCGGGCCAGGCGTCCGGCTCTGCCGCCCACACCGCCGAAGCTGCCAAGGACACTGCCGCGTCCCTGCAGACCCTAGACTTTGAGCGCGTCGGCAGCATTGCGCCCGCGTCGTCCGCCCCGATGAGCGTCGAGGCCCAGGCCTCCAAGATCAAGCCCGCCAAGGCCCCGGCTGCCCCGGCCCCTAAGCCGACCCGCGCCACCCCGGCGGCACCCGCAAAGCCGGTCGCGATCGACGATCCCGCCGGTGCGCAGGCCTACGCCGCGTCCC
Organism: Arthrobacter sp. 01T414; assembly: GCF_056398965.1. Lineage (NCBI taxonomy): Bacteria > Bacillati > Actinomycetota > Actinomycetes > Micrococcales > Micrococcaceae > Arthrobacter > Arthrobacter sp. 01T414. Next base: position 95,649 of record NZ_JBFTQK010000004.1, read on the forward strand.
AGCTGCCCGCCCATGGCTGGGCTCCCAGCGAGATGCAGTGCCTGATGAAGCTGTGGACCCGGGAGTCCGACTGGAAGACCACCGCCACCAACGCCAGCAGCGGCGCCTACGGTGTGGTCCAGTCACTGCCCGCCGAGAAAATGGCCAGCGCCGGCGCCGACTACCGGACCAACTACCGGACCCAGATCAACTGGGGCCTGCAGTACGTGAAGGACCGCTACGGTTCTCCGTGTGGCGCCCTGAACTTCCACTACGCGAACAACTGGTACTAAACAGCCGTAGCCACGGGCCTTGAGGCCCGCATGAGGAAGGCCCCGGATCCAGTGGATCCGGGGCCCTTTTCATGGGCTGCACCGCAGGGAGACGACGGCGGGGCGGAGCGGCTACCCGTTCGGGCGGCCGGGGATGTACTGCACACCCCATTTATTGCCGTCCGGGTCGGCGAAGTAGACGAACTGGCCCCAGTCCTGGACGTCGATGTCGCTGACGTCCACGCCGTTGTCCTTGAGCTGCTTGTGCGCGGCTTTGATGTCGCCGACCACGAGCTGGAGGCTGGGCGCGGTGCCGGGCGGGGCTTCGTTGAGCCCCTCCCCGATCGCTATCGAGCACCCGGAGCCCGGCGGCGTCAGCTGGACAAACCGGATGCCCTCCGAGGGCCGCTCGTCGTAGTCGGCGTTGAAGCCCACCTTGTTCACGTAGAAGTCCTTGGCCCGGTCCACATCAGACACGGGCACGAAGATGAGTTCAAGTTTCCAGTCCATGGCCACAGGCTAGTCCCGGAAAGGTCCCGCCGGAACCCTTGGCTGGTGGCGCCGAGGCAGTCGCCTGGCTAGTCGGTCGCTTAGCCCGCGATACCGTACAGGCGGTCGCCGGCGTCGCCCAGGCCGGGCACAATGTAGGACTTCTCGTTGAGCTTCTCGTCGATCGAGGCGAGCACGATGGTCACGTTCGCGTCCGAGAGCTCTTCCTCCAGCTTGGCCAGGCCCTCCGGCGCGGCCAGCAGGCAGATGCAGGTGACGTCCGAGGCGCCGCGTTTGAAGAGGAACTTGATCGCCTCGCGCAGGGTTCCGCCGGTGGCGAGCATCGGGTCCAGGACGAAGATCTGCCGGTCCGTGAGGTCCTCGGGCAGGCGCTCGGCGTAGGTGATGATGTCCAGGGTTTCTTCGTCCCGGGCCATGCCCAGGAAGCCGACCTCGGCGGTGGGGACCAGCTTGGTCATGCCTTCGAGCATGCCGAGTCCGGCGCGGAGGATCGGGACCACCAGCGGGGTGGGCTTGGTGAACGCCGTGCCGATGGTGGTGCTGACCGGGGTCTCGATGGTGACCGGCTCGGTGCGGACGTCGCGGGTTGCCTCATAGGCCAGGAGCGTGACGAGCTCCTCGGTGAGCTGGCGGAAGACCGGGGACGGGGTGTTCTTGTCCCGCAGAACGGTGAGCTTATGGGCGACCAGCGGGTGGTCCACAACGAGAGTGCGCATGGGTCAAAACTATCACCCGGACGTCGAGGACCTCCCCGCAGAGCCACTCTGATCGGCGTCGGCGGCGGCGTCGGCTGCGGCGACGTCCGCGATGTTGTCGGGGGCACGGTCGCGCAGGTGCGCTTCGTTATCGAAGGTGGGGGCGGGGCCGGTATGTTCGCGGTGCCGCAGCACATGGAACAGCCGGTGGGCCAGAATCACGATCCCCACCCAGCCCAGTCCCAGGGCCCAGCCGAAGATCACGTCGGTCATCCAGTGGTGGCCCAGGAACACCCGGCTCATGCCCATCGCAAAGACGAAGATCACACCCGCCGTGATGAAACCCACGCGGGCAAGCGTGCGTTTCACCTGCAGGCAGGCCAGGTAAACCACCAGGCCGATCACAACAGTTGAGTTCAGGGTGTGGCCACTGGGGAACGACGGCGACGTCTCGTAGGGCGGCACCGCGTCCGCGAAGTCGGGGCGGGCCCGGCCGATCAGCTTCTTGCCCAGCGAGGTGGCGGTAATGGAAACCGCGGCGGCGCCGCCGATCAGGATCAGCGGCCGCCAGGTCCGGGAGACCCAGATCAGCGTGGCCGTGAGGATGCTGGCCAGGATCGGCATGCCGATGCCGCCGCCGATGTTGGTGAACCCGGTAACGAAGGCGTCCAGGCCCGGGTTGCGCAGCTGTTGCATGAACGAAAGCGTGGGCTTGTCCAGGTTCGCCAGGCCGGCGTCGTCGACCACATTGTCATAGACCTCCGCGCTGGTGAGCGCCAAGGCGACCACGACGATGCCGCCGATCAGCATGGTGACCCACAGTGCGGCGTACGGGACCACCCACCTGCCCCAGCGCCGCATCAGCCAGCTCTCAGTCTTCGTGCTCAATGCCGTCTCCCGACTTCCCGGTGCACCGCAGGGGTGCACAGCTTGCTTAGTGTCGAAACTATCATTGAGCCATGACTACCCCCGAGCCCCGCCATGCGGAATGGATGGGCCTGGCCCTCGCCGAGGCTCGCCGGGCGCTGGCCACCGCGGACGTGCCGATCGGCGCCGTCGTGATCGGCCCGGACGGCGCCGTGCTCGGCACCGGGCGAAACGAGCGGGAGGCACTCGGGGACCCGACGGCGCACGCCGAAATGGTGGCGATCCGGGAGGCCGCGGCCAAACTGCGCGCACGCAGCGCGGACGACGGCGTGGCCGGCGACGGCTGGCGGCTCGAGGACTGCACGCTGGTGGTGACGCTGGAACCGTGCGCCATGTGCGCCGGTGCCGTGGTGCTGGCCCGGATTCCACGGGTGGTCTTTGGCGCCTGGGATGAGAAGGCCGGGGCGGCCGGGTCCGTTTTCGATATCCTCCGCGAGCGCCGGCTCAACCATTGGGTGGAAGTCTACGCAGGCGTCCGGGAGCAGGAATGCGGCGCGTTGCTGCGCGATTTCTTCGCCGGACACCGCGGCACCTGACCCAGCCGGATCCGAGGACTGACTACCGCTCGGCGGTGGCGGTCGTTGACGCCAGCAGCGCGTCAATGCGCTTCTGCCGCGACGCCGGCGAGTCCAGGCTGAAGGCCCGGAAGTCGCCCAGGTCTTCCTTGATCCAGGCCTCCACCTCGGCAATCCGGCGGGTTACCGCTGGCGTGGGGGCGGTGAACCCCCAGGCGGCGATCCGCTCCCGGCCCGGGTCGTACTGCCAGAGCCCGATGATCCGGCCGCGGTCAAGAATCGGATGGTCCGGCAGGTCGGCCTGCAGCGCGAGCGAGCCCAGCGCCCTTTTGTCCTGATCCTCCGCGGCCAGCAGCTCCCCCGCGTTCCGGCGCAGCAGCACCAGCGAGTCCGTTCCGGCGAGCAGCTGGATTTGTTCTTCGGCCGGTTCCTCGAAGGCGGCGAGGCGTTCGACGTCGTCGGGCAGCATCCAGAGCGGGTCTCCCCCGGCGGCGGTGGGAACCTCGACGGCGCCGACGGCGGCGAACGCTGCCTTGCTCTGCGCCACCGTGAAGCTGCTGAACCACTGGGATTGTTTGAAGCTGGCCCCTCCGGTCCAGCCGAGGTAGCGGCGGATCAGCTCCGCGCGGATGTCCTCGTCGCTGAGCGTGCTCGGCCGCAGTCCCCATGGCTCGTAGGCGTAACGCTGCTGGTCGAGGCGGCCGTTGGCGGGGACGCGGCGGATCCGGCCGTCCGCCTGCAGGATGCCGAGCGCGGTGGGGAGCGTGGTGGCGGCGCCCTTCTTCTTGCCCTCCTCGCCGAGGTTGCGCACCGAATCGCCAAGTTCGTCCTTGAGCTGCCGCGGGTCGAGCGGGACGCCGGCTTCGGTGAGGGTGTGCAGCACCTGTTCCTCGAGCAGCGCGATTTCTCCGCGGTCCACCCCCAGCCGGCCCACCACCTTGAAGCCGGCCTCGGCGGGGTCGCGCCCCAGCCGCAGCGCCCAGTCGAAGTCGTCGGCGCCCAACACGTAGGTGCAGCCGCGGGCCGTGGGCAGCTCCAGGATGCGGTGCGCCAGAACGTCGGCGTCCACCTGTGCGCGCCGGATCCCCGCCCGGGCGAAGAGCGTGAGGTACGGGTTGGCCCCGCCCACGGACCGTGCCCAGCCGCCCCGGGCGAAGACCTGTTCCGCGGTGCAGCCGGCCAGCGAGCCGTCCAGGCCCTGCCGGTGCCAGGACCAGGCGCGGAGCCGTTCGGCGGTGAGGCTCTCCGCGGGCGGCAGTTGCACAGTGCTGGGCTCGGTCGTCATGGGGCCATTCTGCACCTCAGGCCTCCAACTAGCTCGCAATAGTTGTCGTTATGGGCCCTCAAAACGACAACTACTGCGAGTTAGTTGGGTGGTCGGGCCCGCCGAGGATCGCGAGGACGAACCGTGCCGTGGCGTCCCAGCCGGGCAGAAGCTCCCGCGAGGACCATGCGGCGGACCGCCAGTCGGTGCGGAGCGTGACGTCGGTGAGCCAGCGGCGGAGCAGCGCTGCGAGCGGTGCGGGGTCTGAACCGAGTTCGACGGCGGCGCCCGGCACCGCGGTTGCTTCCGGCCCTGCCGCAGGCTCTGCCTCTGCCGCTGGCGCGGCCGCGGGGATGTCCGCAGCGGCGGCGGGTCCTTTGCCTGCGGGGCTGCCGGCGGCGAGCGCTTCTACGGCGCCTGTGCCTTGCCGAACGATCACCGGCACACCGCGGGCCAGCGATTCCGTCACCACCAGGCCGTAGGTTTCGGCCCGGGAGATCAGCAGGCTGAGGTCCGCGGCGGCCCACTCCGCATCCACTGCCGCTCCGCGCAGTTCACCCGGGAGGCGGACCCGGCCGCTGAGGCCAAGACGATCCGTTTCGCTCCGCAGCAGCGCGGCGTAGGCGGGGTCCGCGGTGTCCGATCCGGCGAGCGTGGCCGTCCAGGCCAGGTCCCTAACGCCGGCCAGGGCACGCAACAAGAGCAGCTGGTCCTTGTTGGGCAACAGTGCGGCCAACGCCAGCAGGTGGAGCGGTTCGGAGCCGGCGGCTGCCGGCGCGGGGTCGGTGCCGGGCAGCGCGACGCGGATCTTCCCGGCTGCATCCATCCCGTGCCGTTCCCGCAGGGTCGCCGCCGCAGAGTTGCTGGTGCAGATAACACCCGCCGCGGCCTGCAGTGCGCGGCGTTCCAGATCCGGGTGCGCGTCCAACGGCATGTGCAGCAGGATCCAGGCCGGCGCCCCGGCAGCGGCCGCCGTTTCCAGCGCGTCCGGCGCCCCGCAGGCCACCAGGCCGTCCACCATCGTGGGCTGGCCGGCGTCGGACTCGGTCAGCAGGCGGCGCAGCTCCTGCCGGTCAGCGGGACTGCCGACCGGCCAGTCGCCGTCGACCCCGCAGGACTCGGCCGCCACCCCGAGGGCGCGCAGGGCGCGGATCAGGGCGGCGTTGTAGGCGTTGCCGCCGGAGTTGTGGCGCACGTTGCCGGGCACCAGGAGGCGGAGGCGGGGCGCTGCCACGGGTTGCTAGCGGGCGTCGAACTCGAGCGAGTAGCTGGCCCAGGCGTCCGGGGTTTCACGCAGCGTGACGTCGATGCCGGCTAGGGCCTTCCCGTCCTCCCCATCGCGGATCCGGCCGGCGACGGCGTCGGCGATGTACTGCGCGAGGGCTTCGGTGGTGCTGAGTTTGCCGGCGAAGTCCGGGTGCTCATCGAGGTTCTTGTAGTTCAGGTCCGCCAGGATGGCATCCAGCACGTCCCCGGCTTCTCCGATGTCCAGCACGATCGCATCCTCGTTCAAGGCCGGGCGGCGGAAGGTCACCTCCGTGACGAAGGTGGCGCCGTGCAGGCCCTGCGCGGGGCCGAAGGCGGGTCGCGGCAGGCTGTGGGCGATCATGAAATTGCGGCGGACGGTCAGGCTGAACACGGATTACCTCGTGCTTTCGGTTGCGGGAACTTCGGGGTATTCGATGACGTGGCAGAGCGCGTCCAGGCTTCCGTCGGAGAGGCGCTGCACGACGTCGGGCAGCTCGCTGAACGCGGACGTGCCGGTGAGGAAGATGTCGAAGACCGGGTCGGCAAGCAGCGAGACGGCCAGGTCGAGCCGGTCGGCGTTGCTGCGGCGGTGGCGGCGGGCGCGGGCGACGACGCCCACCTGGCTGGCGCGGATGGAAAGCCGGCGGGCGTGGAAGTCCTCGCCCAGCGGCAGGGTGACCAGGCGGTCCGCGTACCAGGACATCTCGATGATCTCGCCCTCGTCGCCCACCAACTGCAGGGCGCGCTGCAGGCCGGCCTGGGAGGCGGAGCAGTGGATCACGATGTCGCAATCGTCCAGCGCGTCGTCGGGGTCGCAGAAGTCGACGCCCAGGGTGTCGGCGAAGGCGCGCTTGGCGGGGTCGACGTCGATCAGTTGCAGCCGGCCCAGCGGGAACGTTGCCAGGAGCTTGGCGACCATGCCGCCAACCAGCCCTGCACCGATGACGGCGACGCGGTCGCCGAGGCGCGGTCCGGCCTCCCAGAGGGCGTTGACGGCGGTTTCCACGGTGCCGGTGAGGACGGCGCGGCGGGCCGGAACGTCGTCGGGGACTTCCGTGAGCGACGCGACCGGGACGATGTAGCGGTCCTGGTGCGGGTGCAGGCAGAAGACCGTCTTGCCCTGCCACTCGGCCGGGCCCTGCTCGACGACGCCGACGGAGAGGTAGCCGAACTTCACGGGCGACGGGAAGCTGCCTTCCTGGTGCGGCGCGGCCATCTCCTCGGCGATGCACTCCGGCACGCGGGCGTTGTGCACCACCATCTCGGTGCCTTTGCTGATGCCGGAGTAGAGCGAGCGGACCAAGACTTCGCCGGGGCCGGGCGCGGGCAGTTCCTCGCGGCGGAGTTCACCCTGTTCGGGGCCGACGGTCCAATATGCGGTTGCTGTGGTTGCTGCCTGGCTGGTGTAGTTCGATTTGCTCATCTTGCTTACGAATCTAGTGCCGGAGCCGGGTGGGGGAAAGCTTCGGCGCCGCTGGCGGGGCGCGGAGGGATGGTTTTCGGAGGGCCTTTGGGTGCCGTTTTGGGGTTGGGCGCCCTACTCCGGTACCCTAGTCAGGTTGGTGACGTGTCCGAGCGGCCGAAGGTGCAACACTCGAAATGTTGTTTGGTGTAAAAGCCAACGTGGGTTCAAATCCCACCGTCACCGCCACGTAGCGAGGCCCCTGCTTCCCTTTGTTTACAAGGGAAGCAGGGGTCTTTGCTTTGCCCAAATCAAGAGCGCGGGAAGGGGACGGTGYGTCGCTTGTGATTTTTAGGCGTACCAACCTCAATGACCGAGCCAACCTGTACGGCGTTTTCCTCGACAAGGAAACCTCTTCTGAGCATGTCTAAGTTTTTGACCAGTTATTGTGGCGGGTCTTTTCGAACGACAACGCCTTCGTCCCCGGGGAATTTTTTGCCCTGATCCCGCTCGGCCTGATCCGCAACGTTGAGCTCCCAAGCATCGCCCGGCGAGCAGGGGGCGGTGGCACCCACTCGGTAGGATTTATCAGCCGCATTCGTGTCGAAGCTTGCCCGAAGGACGGGACCGCCCTCCGCGAAGACAGTCGGGTGTGTCGACGGATTTACGGTGCGCACGGTCATGCCGAGGGATTTCCAATATTCGGCTACGCGTTTGGCGTCCTCAACATGGTGAGTTCCTTGCGTGGCCCAGTGGTCATAACCGTAGCTGGCCCCCTTTTCGCCTGTTCCGAGGGTGCACTCCTGTGCTCCGGCGACGCCGTTGCGGGGCCACCAGCCGGTGACGTCGAGCTGTTTGGTGGTGTTGATGACGAGTTCGACCACGCGATCTCGCCCTTCTCTGGCACTGATTGTCTTTTCCGGTGTTGACTTGTCTGACATCGTCGTGTTTGGCTCCTTGTCAGCGCATGCGGTTAAGGCCGTTCCCATCATCAGCACGGCCGCTGCGGCCGTGAGAATCCTTCTATGCGTCTTAGCCGCTGGCATTTGACAGTCCTTCCAGTAGGGCTTTTTGCAGGTCAGTCGGCCCCAACGGAACGTACGGGGTAATGTCGTCCGTTGCGCCGGTTATAGCCCGCACGACGTTTTGTAGTGATTCTGTGTCACGGTCGAAATACCCTACCGGTCCACCTTCCTCAGACGTGAGCGCGTTGTGGTCGGCGACGGGTGGTCCGGCGTCACCGCCGGTATCAGTGCCGAAGGCGCGGGACCCAAACTCAGGTTCCATCGGATTCACGTGGTGGTCGCGGCTGCCTTCCCGGCCGGTCCAGGCCCACTGGTCTCCGCTTTCCGTTTCACCAGGGATCTTGTCGCGCGCATGTCCGGAGTATATGTGTTCTGCGTTGAGGTCAGATGCGGTATGGACGTTGTCGGGCAGCCCTGCTGAACCGAGCGTGATGAAGTTATCCACCCGGATGCCCGGCTGCGTCAGTGCCACTGCTGCCGTGGTCGTCCCGTAGGAGTGAGCCACAATATTGAGTTGCGGCGCGCTCTCACCGCGGACTGCGGCCAGTCCGCCGAGCGCCCCGGCGAGTTTCTGCCCGCCCGCTACTGCTCGGTTCACATCAAGAACGCCGACGTCGATGTTGTTCTCCAGAGCGGGCACGGGAGGTGTCTCGTACCCGATCCAAGACACCACAGCACTTCCCTCGGGAAGCAGGTCCTGGAGGTTTTGGGCTACTTTCGTCCACCGCGTCATGTCGCCTGCGGTGGTGCCCATGCCAGGAACCGCATAGGTGATACTGCTCGCGGTATCGAGGTCACCGATCGACACGGCGGCCAGAGGGGGCTTGTCCTGGGTGAAGGAGATCAAGTGCCGCTTCTCCCAGCCCTCAGGGGTAAATTGCGCCTTTCGTATATTGTTCAGCACGTCGAGTTGCTTCTGTAGGTCGATGAGTGATTGCCTCATCACGGCCACTACCGGGGGCACCCCACCGTAGCCCACGGTCGTTTCGCCGACGAGCGCCTGTATTTGGGCGATTTGGGTCTTCACATCGGCTACCGCAGCCGTAAGTGCGGTCTGGTTGGCATAGTCCCGTGCTTTGTAGGGCATTCCTTCTAGGTTTCCGAAGACCGTAGGGAACTGTCTCAATAGGAGGTCCTGCCGGACAGAAAACTGGGTTTCGACACCCGGGGGCGGGTTCAGTCCCGTCCACCACGAGTGGATCTCTGTTGGGTTCATCAACAGAATCTGTGACTTCAGCGCTGGAGAGGCCGCCGACATGGCGGCCAGCTCCTTTGCGGTCAGGGATGAAAGTGCATGTAACAGTTCCTGGTCGCTCAACGGTGCGAAACCAGTACCGGCTAGATCGAGCGCAGCGTGTGAAAGTGATCCTCCGCCGGCTGCGGTGAATGCATCGGCGATGTGTTCAATCCAATAAGCATCTGCCGCATTTTCGGCCAGGAGCCGCTCAAAGCCGCCAAGGAAGGAATTCGACCCGAGCGGAACCCAGGCGCAAGAGGAAGTGAACGACACCCACGCGTTGCCCAGCCGCATGAGATCTTGCTGCATGCCTGTGATACCCGCCCTTGACTGGGCCACGAACGTGCGGAGGTGGTCCGGAACGGCAGAACTTTTCCCGTTCGAAGATCCACCGCCTGAGGTACGGTTGCGTTGCCTGGGAGAAAAGACAGCCGAAATGGTTGGCGGGGCGACCGGCGTCTCCGAGGGTTTTGGATCAAAGATGCCCTCTACCGCGGTGCCGACGCCGCCGACGAAGTTCACGCGCCTGCTTTCACGATCGGCCTCCCGCTCCCGCCAAGCATCCAGTCGGGATTGGCGGTCGCGTTCCTCCCGTGCTTTTCGATGCGCTCTTTCGACCTGTCCGGCAAGACCGTCAAGCACGGAAGCCAGCTTCCCACGATCCTCAGCCTCAATCGAGGCAGCCTCCTTGAACAAGTCCGCATACCCACCAGCGAAGTCCTCCAGCGCAGTCTCTACCGCACCACGACGCAACACGCCTTCATCACGAAGCCGCCCATCCACATCGCGGGCAACCCTGACCAAAGACGTGGCAGCATTATCGTCAAACGAAACGCCCAATGCTTACTCCCCCAATGACATCGCTGCAAACTGCTGAGAAGGGCCGCCTGGCCCATCCGCCTAGGTCAATTACGCCCCGCCACCAGCAGAGAAAATATCCTGCGAAATCTTCTGCAACTGACCCCGCAACTGCTCCAACTCCTCCTTGGCCTTATCCAACGCCGCCTTCGTCTCCGGCCACGTCGAACCACGGAACTCAGCAGCCAACGGACCATCCCACACATTCGGATCCGACAGCACACGACCCTGCGCATCCAACGCCGAAATCTGATCCGTAAACCCACTAGAAATAATCGACTGCACCTGACCAATAGCAGCCTTGGCCTGCTCAGTAGACAACACACGCGACATAGAAACCCCCAAAGTGAAAATATAAACCGCCGACGGCATCACCGCCGGGGCCGGGAATGCCCGTCACTATCAACACTAAACCAATAAATCCAACAAATGGCGTAATATCTTCTCGCTGGTGCCGCATGCCTCGCCGGGGCTCGAACCCGCGCGGGCGCCCGAACCTAGAAGGGCTGAGTCCCAAACCTTGTCAGCCCCTCCGCCTACAGTCTCACCCATGGCGACGTTTGCCCGCGACGGTTTCCAGAAGATGATGAGGAGATGCTGACTGTATCCAGAGAGCATCGAGGCCGCATCGAACATCACGACACGGCGAAGGGACTGAATTGAAAGCGAATGATCGTGGTGGCTTCTCAAGCCACATCCTGAGTGCAAGAGATAAGTTCTCCTCGGAACTCGATCAATGCCGTAAGAGTTGCTGTTACTAAGGAGCTCGAGTCTCTAGACGCGACCGTTAGCATCCATGACGCGAGCTACTTCAGTCACACGTTCGCTCCCGACCTATTGCTGAGGTGGCCCGAAAAAGCCGAACGTCCGGTGTGCGGTGGGATTTCGACCAGAGGATCTTGACGTCTCGAAACCCTAGGGTTTCGAGGCACTGAGGTTATGAGACACATAGATCCACCGATGGCGACCGGTTCCGGTGTCCGTAAGGGGACCGGCTTACGGGCAATTGGTGGTCTTCGTCATTCGTCGGGCACGATAGGAGCCATGACCGTCGAACTTCGCCCTTGGACGCTTGAAGATGCACCAGCGCTGTGTGAGGCAAACCGGCAGAGCCCGGACCTAGAAGCTGCTGTACGGTGCTGAACGCTTCGACGTCGAGACCCACGCGAGACTGCGTACGGATTCAAGCCCGAATCTCACAATGCTCCCGTTATCCCAGTAGGGGATCCCTTCCGCGCGGAACGATGCGACAAACAGCGCCGTAAAAACACCGCCATTTATCGCCGCGAGTCACAGCGAAGTCGCCTGGTTTCATGACTTACGGCGGGTGCCGGCTCCCGGGACAGCTCTGGCGGCGATGGCTGCCAGGTCACGGGCCGGTCCGGGCGGTGGTGTGGGGCCGGTCTGCCAAAGGGCGGTCAGGGTGCGGCGCAGGGGTAGCCCGCGGACGGGAACGGCGATGAGCCGTTGCAGGGCGAGGTCGTCGCGGACGGCCAGTGCGCTGAGTACTCCGGGGGCTGTGCCGGCTGCGATGGCGGAGCGGACGGCAGCTGTCGTGGAGAGTTCCACCAGCGGATCTGCCAGGGGCGGGGCCCCTGCGGTGGTGAGCAGGTGTTCGAGGGCGTCCCGGGTTCCGCTGCCGTGTTCCCGGGTGACCAGCGCGGTTGTAGCCAGTTCGGCTGCTGTGACGGGGGTCCGGCGCCGGGCCCAGGGGTGGTCCGGGGCGACGACCACGACCATGTCATCGTTCTGTACCGCCGCTGCGCTCAGGTCCGGGGGAAGGTGCGGGCTTTCGATGAAGCCGATGGCTGCCTGACCGGATCGGACCAGGGCTACGGTGGCTTCACTGTTGTTCACCGTCAGCTCCACGACGGTGGGGACGAGTCCGAGGCTCTCCTGCTGGCGGCGCAGCGCGACCAGCCAGAGCGGCAGCAGGTGTTCGGCAATGGTCTGGCTGGCCGCGACCTTTAGTTGCCGGGCGGTGTCGGATCGGAGCGAGGCGATTCCGGCGTCCAGGCGTTCCGCGGCTGCGAGGACCTCCGCCGCCCACCCTGCGACCAGTGCACCTGATTCTGTCAGGGTGGATCCCCGCGGTGTCCGGGTCAGCAGGGCGGATCCGATCTGGGACTCCAGGGAACGCATCCGGGAGGAGACAGCCTGCTGGGACAGTCCAAGGTGTTTCCCGGCGGCGGAGAGGGATCCCAGATCATGGACCGCGGCGAGCATTTCCAGGGCGGAGAGATCCGGTATCCGGGGACTGAGCATCGGGGAATCTCCTTCAGAAACGTCACATGTGGTACAAGTCCGGCTTGTACCCTGACAAGTGTATGCCCCCTACTGCGGCAGGTCCCGGTCCGGGAGCATGGAAGGTATGGAATCTCTGCTGCTGACCGCCGACGAACACCACTCCACACCACCGGCACAGACCCGGGGCGGCCGCACCGGGGGCCGGCGCGTCCTGCGCCGTCTGGATAGGCCCTCGGAGCTGTTCGCGAACCTGACCCCGAACTGGTTCGCCTCCATCATGGGTACCGGGATCGTCGCGACCGCCGCCGCGACGCTGCCCCTGCAGTTTCCCGGCCTGCGCACTGGCGCCACCGTCGTCTGGGCTCTGGCGTCCCTGCTGCTGATCCTGCTGAGTGCCGCGACCGGGGTGCACTGGATCCGGCACCGGGAAACCGCCCGAAGCCACCACAGCCATCCGGTGATGGCGCACTTCTACGGCGCACCGCCCATGGCGCTGCTCACCGTCGGCGCCGGTACCCTGCTGCTGGGCAAAGACGTCCTGGGCGAACAGCTGGCACTCGGCATCGATACGGTGCTCTGGATCGCCGGGACCCTGCTGGGGCTGGCCAGCGCCGTCGCTGTCCCGTACCTGCAGTTCAGCCGGCACCAGGTCACACAGGACAGTGCGTTCGGCGGCTGGCTTATGCCCGTCGTCCCGCCCATGGTTTCGGCCTCCACCGGGGCTCTGCTGCTGCCCTACGTCCCGGCCGGGCAAGCACGCCTGACCCTGCTGATGGGCTGCTACGCGATGTTCGGACTGAGCCTGCTGGCCTCCATCATCATCACCACACTGATCTGGAACCGCCTCGCCGGGCATAAGATCGGGGCCGCCGCGGCAGTGCCCACCTTGTGGATCGTGCTGGGCCCGCTGGGCCAGTCCATCACCGCCGCGAACCTCCTGGGCGGGAACGCCCACCTCGCCGTGTCCGGGACCCTGGCCCGGGCGATGGAAGCCTTCGGCGTCTTGTACGGGGTGCCGGTTCTGGGCTTCGCGCTCATGTGGGCCGCCCTTGCAACCGCCATCACGATCCGCACCGCCCGTCAGGGCCTGCCGTTCTCCCTGACCTGGTGGTCCTTCACCTTCCCCATCGGAACCTGCGTCACCGGCCTGACCGGCCTCGCCGCCCACACCCACCTCGCCGTGTTCGACGCAATGGCCGTCGCAGGCTACACCCTGCTGGTCGCCGCGTGGATCATCGTCGTCGCGCGGACCTTCCACGGCAGCATCCTCGAAGGCACCCTCTTCCAGAAGCCCGCAACGACCGCACCGTAGGCGGGCCGCAGCGGACCAGCAACCCGTCACGCAAACAAGCAACCGTTAACAGCGCCCGAAGGTGGCCTCATGAAACCCCGGACAACACCCGGTTCACAGCAACGCTCACCCACCAACACAAAAGGGTCCAGGTCGCCCGCCCGATTGCAGCGGCCATTGATCGCCGTCGGCGTGCCACTCCTCCTCGCAGCCGGCGCGCTCACCTACGGGCTCACCGCAAACGGCAGCGGTCAACCGACCCCGTCAGCAGAGAAGGGCCCGACCATGATCGAAGGAGTCATCAGCTATGCCGGCCTGAGCAGGAACCACGTCCAGACCGCGGTGACCTATCCGCAACGTCCCGGCGTCGGCGGAGACCACTCACCGGTGTGGACGAACTGCGGAGCCTACGACCGGCCCGTGCAGGAAACCCGGGCAGTGCACTCCCTTGAACACGGTGCCGTCTGGATCAGCTACCAACCCGGGCTTCCCGCCGATGACATCGCCAAACTCGCCCGGCTTGCAACCAACCAGAGCCACGTGTTGGTCAGTCCCTTTCCCGGACAGGGATCCCTCATCGAAGCAACCGCCTGGGGAAAACAACTAAGCGTCACAGACCCGGCAGATCCGCGGCTGTTCGCATTCATCAAAGCATTTCAGCAGGGTCCGCAGACACCCGAACCCGGCGAGACCTGCAGCGGCGGAGTCAACGGATAAATCAGGAGACATACCGCCGCTCGACCGGTCAGCCCCCAACGCGCGCTGTCCCATGATCTGCCGCTCACCCGTTGATGGCTCCCGGGCGGGACGACAAACCGCCAATCTAAACTGCGATTTAACCGCCAACTCCGACTAAAAGTCACATGGGTCGAAAGTTCGTTGGTTTTCGAGCAACTCGCTGATACATGCGGTTCTTGTAACTATGTCTCGAAACCATCTGGCTGAACCGGTGTATTCACCATTAGTTATGAGACACCCCGGCAGCATGGCGAAACTGATCGGCTACGCACGCGTTTCGACGCGGCAGCAGTCCACCGACCGGCAGTCGTGACGGCGGCTGCTGAACTGCAGTCGCACCAGAGGAGACGATGGTGCGATCCAAGACAACTCAAGGTGCACGGCCGTCGCTCCCGGCATACGCACCCTGGCCAGCGCTCTTGTGCGCTTATCCCGGAAGGTTGCCCAGGATGATTTTCTCCATATTCGCCTGCAGATAGTGCTGTCCCTGCACACTTGGGTGGTCGCCGTCGGGTCCGATCAGCTTGTCAGCCTGTCCCATGATCCATTTGTTCTCAATGGGGTCCACAAAGACGGCGCCCGCCTCGGCCGCTGCAGCCCGGTCCTCATCGCGCACCTGGAGTCGCGACGGTTCGGGTGCGTTTGTGTAGGACGGGGGTCCCACAACCACAATTCTGGCGTTCGGCGACTTTGCGTTAATCTCGGCCAGCGTCTTGGCGACGGCCTGTTTGAGCTCCATTTTGTCCGCGCCCATGTCGTTCTCGGATCCGAAAACCAGCACCAATTGGGTCGTCTTTTGAACGCTTCCTTCGACTTGAGTCAGGAACGTAGAACCGCCGTCGCCGTTACTGACGTATCCGCTGCCGTTTACTGAGGCATTGCGGATGGCCAGAGGGTGCTGCCCTCCCCTGGTGTCGTGCTGAACCAGATTGGGCCATGCCATGGCCGGACTCGTTCCGTGCCCTGTGCTCAGCGAGTCTCCGATGACGACAACCTGCGCGGCAGAGGGGGATCCCCCGGAGGACCCCGCCTGCGCCGGCGGCCCTGAATCGTGCCCTTGGTCCAACAGATGGAACGCTGCCGGGTCGGTGACATGGGCCGCAGCAGACAGTAGTCCTATCGCTGCGACCCCCAGCAGGATTTGCAGGGAGTGCCGTGAACGTGGTTTCAAGAAGCTTCGTCCTGGAGTGATTAGGGGGCCGCTGTCGAGGTGACCACCCTAACAGGACGTCCTTCAACCACCCTGTGCCGGCCGTGTTGGACGGGCGGCATAAGCAAGATGCACGAGACTCGGCCACAGCCCCACGTCTGCGGCCGGGAAACGGGGACCCGCATCTACGTGCGCGACCGGCCGCGGATGAAGTGGAAGATCAGGACCACGACGGCGATGACCAAAAGCAGGTGAATGAACCCGCCACCAATGTTCCCGATCAAGCCGAGAAGCCAGAGAACAGCAATGATGATGGCTATCCAAAGCAACATGAGAATCTCCCTCTATTCGTCCGCGGATGAAATTGCTGAGTCCGGCGGAAGCCCCCACCAGATGTCGTGTGGTGGCTTCACCCTATGCCCGGATCGCTTCCTTGGAAATGGGTAAAAACCTATAGGCGAGTGGCCCCGATGCCGGCTCTAAAAGGTTGAAAACCCTATGGCCCACCACTACCGTTTCTTGACGTGGACTCGACCTTCAGCGCGGAATTGTTCGAATGGCGTGGTCCGGCGCCCTTCTACTGGCTAGCCCTGCCCGCAGACGTGTGTGACTACGTCCGGGCCGAAGCAGCTGCGGCCACCTACGGCTGGGGCGCCATCCCGGTGAGTGTCCGAATCGGCGCCACCGAATGGGAGACCTCGCTGCTGCCCCGCAACGGCGAATACGTGCTGCCGGTGAAAAAGGACGTCCGCGCCAAGGAACGGTTCGGCGACGGCGACACCGTGACGGTGGCAATGAGCGTGGCTCCCCGCGGCGGCCGGGCCGCCAACGGCACCGGCCCGACTGTGTGAGGCGCGGAAAAGCTTGCTGACAAGCTCTGCCGCGGGTCGCCACTAAGCCTTCCACGTAGGCTAGGACGTCACGACTCCTCCCGCATACCACTGCGCCCCCGCTGCTGAATGAAGGAAGCCCCATGAAGAAACTCCTCCCGGTCTCTGCCGTGCTGGGCGCTGCCTGCTTGAGCATCGCCGGATGTTCAACCCCCGCACCTGCTCCGAGCCCGACCGTGCCGCCTGCGAGCGCCGCCTCCTCCGCGGCCGCGGCCCCGGCCTCCGGCTGGGAGCTGAACACCGCGGGCGGAGCCGAACGGATCAAGGCAGCACGCCTGGCTGTCCTCACGGAGGAGGGCGCAGCCGAGCACTTCCATGCCCATCTGGACGTTTTCGTGGACGGCAAGCCTGTTGCGGTGCCGGCGGACATTGGTTTCAGCTTCACCGCGGCCGGCCAGCCGAACGGCATCTCGGCGTTGCACACACATGACGAGACAGGCATCATCCACATCGAGGCACCGGTCGCCGGCGCAACCTATACCCTCGGCCAGCTTTTGACCGAGTGGGGTGTCCTGGACGGCACCGGAATGCCCGGCACCGCGCATTCAGCCCTAACGGGTTGGTCGGTTGCGGTGAACGGCGCCAAGCAGGCGGGGCCGGTCCAGGCTGTCGTCCTGAAAGCCCACGATGAGGTGGTCCTGTTCCACGGAACGGCTCCGGACCCCCTGCCCGCAAAGTTTACGTTCCCGGCCGGCCTCTAAGCCCTTCCCTCGGACGAGGGATCACACATCAACGCCCGAGGGCCGGGTGCAGATGCTCACTCCCAATGGCGACGCGGGCCTGGACGGCAGCCGCTTTGAGGGAGTCCGCAATGGACTCACCGTGCAAGGTCGCCGCCAGAAAGCCGGCCATGAACGCATCGCCCGCACCGTTTGTGTCCACTACCTCCGCGGGAACGGCCGCGACCTCATGCCGGGTCCCGTCCGCTTCCATCGCTATGGCGCCTTCCGCCCCGCGTGTGCACACAGCCAGGCGGGGCCCCCGGGCGAGGCAAGAGCGCATCAACTCCCAGGGATCGCCGGTCCGGTCATCATTCATAAAGACGGTATCCGCAGTGCGCAGGAACGGCTCATGGAACGCGGACGAGCCGTCAAAGTCATGGAGGTCCACCCACAACGCTGTTTGCCGGACCTCCCCACGCCCCAGTAACAACGCCCCAAATTCGCTCAGGTCAATCACGGCAACGTCGGCCGCGGCCACTGCCGCGGCGGCAACGTCCAGTTCTTCGTCCGCCGGCGGGGAAGGAACAGAAACGTAAAGAGATACCCGGCCTCCGGCGTCAGTCATGAGGTTGACGTGACGCTCGGTGCGATCAGACGTGACAGCTTCGACGGCGACGCCGGCCGTGGCGAGGGCATCGCGCACCCGGCCGCCGGCGTCGTCCGCGCCCAAAGGCGAAAACAAGCGCACGTCAACGCCGAGATCCGCCAGATGTAAGGCCTTCCCCGCTGACGTTCCTCCGACCGTATGCCAGGCGCGCCGGGCAAACTGCATGTGCGGAACAGGATCGGGGAGGTGGTCAAGGAGGATCAGGTGGTTCCAGGAGGCGGGGCCACAAACGGCGACCACCGGAGAAGTGCGCATGTCCTCAGCCTAGCCAGCGGCACGCACAACCTCGGTAAAGGATCCACCGGTGTAGCTCAGGGGCGCGCCCGGCATTGGACTCAAGCACCAGGGAAGACCGCGGGGCCCTCCCTGGTGCACAATGCGTTCATGACCAATGACGCTCCACGCCCGGTCTACTTCCTTTCGGACAGTACGGGCATCACCGCGGAAACGCTGGGCAACACCCTGCTCACGCAGTTCCCCGAGAACGACTTCGACCGCATCACGGTCCCCTTCATCACTACCGTCGCCCAGGCACGCGCCGTCGTCAAAGTCATCGACAACCTCGCCGCCACGGGCCTGCAACCCATCGTCTTCTCCACCGCCGTCGGCAGCGATATCCGGCAGGCGCTGGCCTCTTGCAAGGGGATCCTGGTGGACCTCATCGGCACCCACGTGGGGCAGTTGGAGCAGGCCCTGGGAGCCCAGGCCAGCGGGGAACCGGGCCGCGCCCATGGCCTCGGCAACGCCGCCCGCTACCAGTCCCGGATGGCGGCCGTCGAATATGCGATGGAGCACGACGACGGCCAGAGCCTGCGCGCCCTCGAAAAGGCGCAGGTGATCCTGGTGGCCCCGTCCCGCTGCGGCAAGACGCCCACCACCATGTACCTCGCGCTGCAACACGGCATCTTCGCCGCGAACTTCCCGCTGGTGGACGAGGACTTCGAACGCGAGGGACTCCCCAAGCCGCTGCGGCCCTTCGTGTCGAAGTGTTTCGGCCTCACCACCAACCCGCTGCGCCTGAGCCAGGTCCGCACCGAACGCCGCCGCGGCTCGCCCTACGCGTCGCTACGGCAGTGCGGCTTCGAGCTGCGCAGCGCCGAACAGCTGTACGTGTCGCACGGAATTCCTTATCTGAATTCGGCCAGCGTTTCGGTGGAGGAGATGGCAGCTACCATCCTCCAGAAGATGAACCTCAAGCACTGAGGCGGCCTTCACAAGTGTTGCGTGGACCACATCGTGTGGAAACACCGGCGCCGACCTGTCACTGTAAACAGGACTTGCGCCCATCAACCAGCGCCGCCCCACGCGGGGCGCATTACGGCATGTCACCATCTGCAAAGGAGCAGCAACCATGACGACGGACATCCTGTGGTTCTCAGAACTCGGACTCAAGGACCTGGACCGGGTGGGCGGCAAGAACGCCTCCCTCGGTGAGATGGTGCAGAACCTGACTTCTGCCGGTGTCCAGGTGCCTGACGGCTTCGCCACGACAGCGGACGCCTACCGCCGTTTCCTGGCCGATTCGGGCCTGGACCAGAAGATTGCCGACCGGCTGGTGGGACTGGACACCGACGACGTGACGGCCCTGGCGGCAGCCGGCCAGGAAATCCGCGCCCTGATGCGCGAGACGCCCTTCCTGCCGGACTTCGAAGCGCAGATCCGCGACTCCTACCAGCAGCTGGTGGACAAGCACGGCGGCTCCGACGACCTTTCCTGGGCCGTCCGCTCCAGCGCGACCGCGGAGGACCTCCCCGACGCCTCCTTCGCCGGCCAGCAGGAAACCTTCCTGAACGTCCGCGGCATCGAGAACATCCTGGCCGCCATCAAGGACGTCTTCGCGTCCCTCTACAACGACCGGGCCATCGCCTACCGCGTGCACCACAAATTCGAGCATGCCGAGGTGGCGCTCTCCGCGGGCATCCAGCGCATGGTCCGCTCCGACGTCGGCGCTTCGGGTGTCATGTTCACGATGGACACCGAGTCCGGGTTCAAGGACGCCGTCTTCGTGACCTCCTCCTACGGCCTGGGCGAGGCCGTAGTCCAGGGGGCCGTCAACCCGGACGAGTTCTACGTCTACAAGCCAGCGCTCGCGGCCGGCCGCCCCGCCATCCTCAAGCGCGGACTGGGCGAGAAGGCACTCCAGATGACGTACACGAGCAACCGGGAAATCGGCCACACCATCGACTTCGTTCCGGTGGAGGCCTCCCTGCGGAACCGCTTCAGCCTCACCGACGACGACGTCGAGCAGCTCGCCCGCCACGCCGTCGCCATCGAAAACCACTACGGACGCCCGATGGACATCGAATGGGGCAAGGACGGCGTCGACGGCGGCCTGTACATCCTGCAGGCGCGTCCGGAGACCGTGCAGTCCCGGCGGACCTCCGGCAGCCTGAGCCGTTTCCGGCTGAACGAATCCGGGCGGGTCCTGGTCGAGGGCCGCGCCATCGGCCAGCGCATCGGCGCCGGCAGCGTCCGGATCCTCACCGCGATCGACCAGATGGCCGCGTTCAAGACCGGCGACGTCCTGGTGGCAGACATGACGGACCCGGACTGGGAACCGATCATGAAGCGCGCCTCCGCCATCGTCACCAACCGCGGCGGACGCACCTGCCACGCGGCGATCATCGCCCGCGAACTGGGGATTCCCGCCGTCGTCGGTACCGGCGACGCCACCGACGCCCTCACCGACGGGCTCGAGGTGACCGTCTCCTGCGCCGACGGCGAGACCGGGCTGATCTACGACGGACTCCTGGACTTCAGCGTCGAGGAAACCGAAATCACCCAACTGCCCGAGGCGCCGGTCAAGGTCATGATGAACGTCGGCACCCCCGAGCAGGCCTTCACGTTCGCCCAGCTGCCCAACCACGGCGTGGGCCTGGCCCGGCTGGAATTCATCATCAACCGCCAGATCGGCATCCACCCCAAGGCGTTGCTGAACCTGGACGAACAGCCCGCTGAGGTCCTGGCGGAAATCCGGGAGCACATCGCCGCCTACGACAGCCCCCGCGACTACTACATCAAGCGCCTCGCCGAGGGTGTGGCAACAATCGCCGCGGCCTTCGCGCCGGAGCCGGTGATTGTGCGGATGTCCGACTTCAAGTCCAACGAGTACGCCAACCTGCTGGGCGGCCCCGCCTACGAACCGCACGAAGAGAACCCGATGATCGGTTTCCGCGGCGCCTCCCGGTACCTGGAACCGTCCTTCCGGGACTGCTTCGACCTCGAGTGCGAGGCGCTGTCCTTTGTGCGCAACGAGATGGGCCTGACCAACGTCAAGCTGATGATCCCGTTCGTGCGCACCATTGATGAGGCCGCCGGTGTGATCGAGCTGCTCGCGGAAAACGGCCTGCGCCGCGGCGAAAACGGCCTCGAGGTCATCATGATGTGCGAGCTGCCCTCCAACGCGCTGCTGGCGGAGGAGTTCCTGGACTACTTCGACGGCTTCTCCATCGGCTCCAACGACATGACCCAGCTGACCCTGGGCCTGGACCGGGATTCCGCCATCGTCGCCGGCAGCTTCGACGAGCGGAACCCTGCCGTCAAGAAGCTCCTCAGCATGGCCATCAAGGCGTGCAAGGAGCGCGGCAAGTACGTGGGCATCTGCGGCCAGGGCCCGAGCGACCACCCGGACCTCGCGGAATGGCTGGTCGCGGAAGGCATCGATTCCGTCTCGCTGAACCCCGACACCGTGGTGGACACCTGGATCCGGCTCGCCGGCGTTGCGGACGCGTCCGCAGGTCCCGACGCCGTCGCTGCCGCCGGCGTCGCAGCCGGAAACTAAGCACCGGTGGCACCCCGGTCTGAAACCCGGGGCGCCGCTGCCGGTCCCCGGCCGGTCCCCGGACCGGGGTGCCGCCCAGGTCCCCGGACCTGGGTGCCGCCGCCGTAGCAGTAAGCGCGATTTCGTAGCGCTGTAGAAATCGCCGGTAGAATCAGGGAACGACCCCCTGCCGGCAGAACGCCCGCGGGAGCAACAATGGCCGCCGCCGGCGAAGGGAGTGTTCCATGCGCACCGCCGCCAGGGCACCCTTCCACGCCTTGCGCTCGGCCATCGTCGCGACCACGATTGTGGCCCTCGCCGCGGCAGCGCACGTCGTCGCCGGCGGCCAGCTTCCCGCCCCCGCCATCCTGTTTGCCTTCCTGGCCCTCACCGGCTTGGTTACCACCACGGCCACCCGCCTGAAACTGAACCTTTTCGCCATGACCGGCCTGCTCGGCGCCGGGCAGGTGGTACTCCATGAGGCCTTCGCCGCGTTCAGCGCCCCGGACAGGGGGCCCGCCGCGGGCGCAGTGAACAGCGCAATCGCCACTCACGCGCACCACGCCGTCGTGGGCACAATTCCGATTCCGGCGGACCACCTCCAGCTCCACCAACTGGACTCCGCGTTGGCCCTGTCCATGCTCATCGGACACGCCCTGGCAACCCTCGCCTGCAGCCTGCTCCTGGCCAGGGGCGAGGATGCGCTCTGGGCCCTCGCCGCCTGGCTCCGCCCGCTCGTCCAGCTCCCGGCCCCGGTATCGCCGCGTCCGGCGGCCGCACGCGTCCTTCCGCCCCGAACCGACGGCGCCATTCCGTTGCCCTGGCGCAACCTCCGGCGCGATTGCCGCCGCGGGCCGCCCGCCGTCGTCGCCTTTCCCTAACTTTCCTTCCGGCTGCGGCCGCTCCTGCCCCACTTCGTTCCCGTGCATCCGCCACGGCGGGCAGCCGTGCCGTGCCTACTGCTTCCGAGCCTCCCCGTTTCCGTGCGCCGCCCTACCCTGCCGCGCACCCGCCTGAAAGGCACCTGTTTTGAATACCTCAAAGCCCAAGTCCACCTTCCGCCGCGCCCTCTCCGCCACCGCCGCTGCCGGAGGGACGGCAGCCCTGATGCTCGCCGGCATCAGCGGAGCATCGGCCCACGTCGAAGCGACCCCGGACAAGACCGCGGCCAACTCCTACGCGCTGCTCAGCTTCGCCATCCCGCATGGCTGCGACCATTCGGGCACCACGAGAATGACCATCACCCTGCCCGCGGAACTCAACGATGCGCAGCCCACGGTGAACCCGAACTGGACCGCGGCCAAGGTCACGGAGAAACTCCCCGAACCGAAGAAACTCGCCGACGGTTCCTCCATCACCAAGCGCACCAGCCAGATCGTCTACACCGCCAAGTCCCCGCTGAACCCGGAATTCCGCGATGTCCTGGTGCTCTCCGTGAAACTGCCGGACACCCCGGGCAAGACTCTTTACTTCCCCACCCTGCAGGACTGCGAGCAAGGACAGACCAAGTGGACCGATATCCCGAAGGATGGCCAGGACGAGGAGTCGGTCAAGAGCCCGGCGCCATCCGTCACGGTCACCGAGGCGGTCGCGGGGACCGACGGGCACGGCGCCCACGCGGCTGCGGCAGCCGGCAGCCCGGCGGGCGCCACCGCTTTCGCCTCAAGTGACGACGACGGCGGCCAGGCCAGAAGCTGGGCTGGCCTTGTCGCCGGCGTCGGCGGCCTGATGCTGGGCGGCCTCGCGCTGCTCCGCAGCCGCAAACCCGCCGCTGCCCGGGTTCCGGCCTCCGGCGCCGCAACCAAGGAGTAATCCGCCGCGGAGTAAGCCTCGGCGGATTGAGAGGCCAGGTTGGTGCCCGGAAATCACAATCCGGGCATCAATCTGGGCCCTTCGTCGTGGCGTCGTTGACTCAGGCAACCGTGCAACATCAAAGTTGTGCCATGAGGCCTCAGCAGATGAAGAACAAACTGGTAATTACTTCCGTGACCGCGGCCGCCGCGGTCACGCTGCTGCTCAGCGGCTGCGGCCCGAGCCAGCCGCAGGGCGCCGCGACCGCCACCTCGCCGTCGTCCTCTGCCAGCGCGCCGAGCGAGTCCACTACCGCCAGCCCCACCACGACGGAGTCCGGCGGAGCTGCCATGGCGTCATCCGCTGCCGCCCCCTCGTCCTCCCCCGCAACCGGTCCCGCCCGGTGCAAGGCCGCCAACCTCAAGCCCTCCCTCGACGCCAGGGGCGGCGGAGCGGCCGGCAGTGTCTACATGCAGCTGATCCTGAAGAACTCGGGCACTGAGCCGTGCCTGCTCAAGGGCTTCGCCGGAGTGTCCCTCACCGCCGGTGCCAACGGCGCTCCCATCGGTGCCGCAGCGACGCGCGACGACTCCACCGCCGTCGCCGACGTACTGCTCGCCCCGGGCCAGTCCGGAAAAGCCACCCTGCGTTACACGCAGGCGGGCAACTACTCCGACTGCACCCGCACGCCGGCCGCCGGTTTCCGGGTCTACCCGCCGGAAGACACGGCATCGCTGTTCGTCCCCGTACCCAAGGACGCTTGCCGCGAGTCGGCGATCAAACTCCTGACCATCGCGGCGTTCACCGCGGCGTAGCCATCGCCTCAGGGCAGCGCCACCGCATGGAGGCACCACCCCTCCGCCGCGCCAAATGGCCCCGGCTAAGACTGTCTGCCCCATAAGGCATGATGGAGGAATGAAGGGTCAGGAGCTCGCCGGCGGCACACTCGCGGCCGAGGCCATGGACCGGTTCAGCCGGCCGACCCGGGAGTGGTTCCTGGGCGCATTCTCCGCGCCCACACCCGCCCAGAACGGCGCCTGGAATGCCATTTCGTCCGGTTCGCATGCCCTGGTGGTGGCACCGACCGGTTCCGGCAAGACCCTCGCGGCCTTCCTCTGGGCGCTGGACCGGCTGCTGGTCTCGGCACCCGCCGAACCCGACGAACTGCCCGGGCTGGACGCCGCCGCCAAGCCGGCCCGTCAGAAGGCACCAAAGCGGAAAACCCGGGTGCTGTACATTTCCCCGCTCAAGGCCCTCGGCGTCGACGTCGAACGCAACCTGCGTGCCCCGCTGATCGGCATCACCCAGACCGCCAAACGCCTCGGCCTGCCCGCCCCCCTGATCACCGTGGGCGTCCGCTCCGGGGACACGACGGCGGCGGACCGCCGCTCTCTGCTCAGCCACCCGCCGGACATCCTGATCACCACGCCCGAGTCCCTCTTCCTGATGCTTACCTCGAAAGCGCGCGAGACCCTCGACGAGGTGGACACGATCATCGTGGACGAGGTGCACGCCGTCGCCGGCACCAAGCGCGGGGCGCACCTGGCCGTCTCGCTGGAACGCCTCGACGCCCTGCTGCCCAAGCCCGCCCAGCGCATCGGGCTCTCCGCGACGGTGGAGCCGAAGGAACTCGTGGCGCAGTTCCTCGCGGGCTCCGCACCGGTCGAGATCGTGGCGCCGCCGTCGAAGAAGACCTGGGACCTGACGGTCTCCGTTCCGGTCGAGGACATGTCCGATCTCCAGGCCGCGGCCGGGGCCTTCGACTCCGGTCCGGCGTCCGGACTGCAGCCGCACGCGTCCATCTGGCCGCATGTCGAAGAGAAGATCGTGGACCTGGTGCTGGCCAACCAGTCCACCATCGTGTTCGCGAACTCCCGCCGGCTCGCCGAACGCCTCACGGCCCGGCTCAACGAGATCTACGTCGAACGCCAGTTGATGGCCGCCGGCGGAGGCTGGGACGAATCCGGCGCGGCTCCGGGGCCGGACGCTTCGCTGCCCTCCTCCACCGCCACACCTGCGCACATGATGGCCCAGGCCGGCAGCACCGCAGGCGCCGATCCGGTCCTGGCCCGGGCCCACCACGGCTCGGTCTCCAAGGACCAGCGCGCCCTGATCGAGGACGACCTGAAATCCGGCAGGCTGCGCTGCGTGGTGGCCACATCCTCGCTGGAACTCGGCATCGACATGGGCGCCGTGGACCTCGTGGTGCAGGTCGAATCACCGCCCTCCGTGGCCAGTGGACTGCAGCGGGTGGGCCGCGCCGGACACCAGGTCGGCGAGATCTCCCAGGGCGTCCTTTTCCCAAAACACCGGGCGGACCTGGTCCACACGGCCATCACCGTCGAACGCATGCTGGACGGCAAGATCGAACGGCTCTATGTCCCGGCCAACCCGCTGGATATCCTGGCCCAGCAGACCGTCGCCGCCACCGCGCTCGGGGCCATCGACGTGGAGGAATGGTTCGCCACCGTCCGCCGCTCCGCCCCCTTCGCTTCGCTCCCGCGCTCGGCCTTCGAGGCGACCCTTGACCTGCTGGCCGGGCGCTACCCCTCCGACGAATTCGCCGAACTGCGGCCCCGGATTGTCTGGGACCGCAACGCCGGCACCATCGAAGGCCGCCCCGGATCGCAACGGCTGGCCGTCACCTCCGGCGGCACCATCCCGGACCGCGGACTCTTCGGCGTCTACATCATCGGCACCGAGGTCGAAGGCACCGGTTCGTCCGGCGGCTCGGGTGACGGCAAGCCCGCCGCCAAGGCCTCCCCCGCGAAGGGCGGCCGCCGGGTCGGCGAACTCGACGAGGAGATGGTCTACGAGTCCCGCGTGGGCGACGTCTTTGCCCTCGGCGCCACCAGCTGGAAGATCGAGGACATCACCCACGACCGGGTCCTCGTCTCCCCTGCGTTCGGCCAGCCCGGCAAGCTTCCGTTCTGGAAGGGCGACTCCCTCGGCCGGCCGGTGGACCTGGGCCGCGCCCTCGGCGCGTTCGTGCGCGAACTTTCCGCGTCCGACGTCGGCCCGGCCACCGCACGCTGCAAGGCCAGCGGCCTGGACGATTTCGCCGCCAACAACCTGATCCAGTACCTCGCCGAGCAGAAGCTCGCCACCGAGGTGGTTCCGAGCGACACGACCCTCGTGGTGGAGCGCTTCCACGACGAACTCGGCGACTGGCGCGTGGTGCTGCACAGCCCCTTCGGCATGCCGGTGCACGCACCGTGGGCCCTCGCCGTGGGCCAGCGCCTGCACCAGCGCTACGGGATGGACGGCTCGGCGATGGCCGCCGACGACGGCATCGTGCTGCGCGTGCCGATGATGGAGGACGAGCCGCCCGGGGCCGAACTGTTCCTGTTTGAGCCCGAGGAACTGGAACAGATCGTGACCGCCGAGGTCGGCGGCAGTGCGCTCTTCGCCTCCCGGTTCCGTGAGTGCGCCGCCCGGGCCCTGCTGCTGCCCCGGCAGACCCCCGGCAAACGGCAGCCGCTCTGGCAGCAGCGGCAGCGCTCGGCCCAGCTGCTGGATGTCGCCCGGAAGTACCCGACCTTCCCGATCGTGCTCGAAACCGTGCGCGAATGCCTGCAGGACGTCTACGACCTTCCGGCCTTGAAAGACATTGCAGCCTCGATTGAGCGGCGCGAACTGAGGATCCTGCAGACCACCACGCAGCAGCCCTCGCCGTTCGCGAAGTCGCTGCTGTTCGGCTACGTTGCGCAGTTCCTCTACGAGGGCGATTCCCCGCTCGCCGAGCGCCGGGCCGCCGCCCTCGCGCTGGACTCGACCCTGCTCAACGAACTGCTCGGCCGGGTGGAGCTGCGCGAACTGCTCGACGCCAAGGTCATCGAGGCCACCGAGCGTGAGCTGCAGCGCCTTGCCCCGGACCGGCGGATGCGCGGGCTGGAAGGCGTGGCCGACCTGCTCCGCCTGCTGGGCCCGCTCACCGCTGACGAAGTCGCGGCCCGGCTCGAGGCCGCGGTCCAGCCCGACCAAGCCGCGGCGGCGGCGGCCGTGGCGGGGACAGTGGAGACTGCGGTGGGGGCGGAGGCTGCGGCGCAGCCTGCGGATGCCGCGGCCGCTGACGGCTTGGCTGGCGTGGAGTCCGCGCCCGGCGCGGAGCCGGAGCCCGTGACGGCGGCCGAGCCCATCAAAGCCGCGGCAGACAGCGCCGAGGCCGCGGCGCACCTGGCTGCGCTGCAACGGGCCAACCGGGCGATCAAGGTCAACATCGGCGGCACCGAGCGGTTCGCCGCCGTCGAGGATGCCGCCAGGCTGCGCGATGCCCTCGGCGTCCCGTTGCCGATGGGCGTGCCGCTGGCCTTCATCGAACCCGTCGCGGACCCGCTGGGCGACTTGGTCTCGCGCTACGCCCGGACCCACGGGCCCTTCACCGCCGATGAGGCCGCCGCACGGCTGGGCCTCGGCGTCGCCGTCGTCGGCACCGCGCTCAAGCGGCTGGCCGCGGACGGGCGCGCCGTCGAGGGCGAATTCCGGCCCCATGCCCCGGCATCGGAAGACGGGGCGGCCGGAGAAACTTCGGACACCGCGGCCCCGGCGGCCACCACCGTTCTACCTCCGGCGGGGGCCAGCGAGTGGTGCGATGCCGAGGTGCTCCGCAAGCTCCGCCGCCGCTCGCTGGCCGCGCTGCGCGCCGAGGTCGAGCCGGTGGACGCATCCGCGTACGGGAGGTTCCTCCCCGCCTGGCAGAACGTGCGCACCCCCGGAACCAGGGGACAGTCGGCGCTGCGCGGGCTGGACGGCATCATCACCGCCATCGACCAGCTCTCCGGCGTTCCGATTCCGGCGTCGGCCTGGGAACCGCTGGTCCTGGCCAGCCGCGTCTCCAACTACCAGCCGGCCATGCTCGACGAGCTCATGGCCGCCGGCGAGGTCCTCTGGTCCGGGGCCGGATCACTGCCCGGAAACGACGGCTGGATCAGCCTGCACCTTGCCGATTCGGCCGAACTGACGCTGAACCCGGCCCTCGATTTCGAGCCCGGCGACGCGCAGCAGCGGCTCCTGGACCACCTGCAGAACAACGGCGGCGGCTATTTCTTCCGGCAACTGACCGACATCGCCGGCGGGATGGACACGGTCCTCAGCGACCAGGACGTCGTCTCGGCGCTCTGGGACCTGGCCTGGGCCGGCCGCATCACCGGCGACACCTTCGCCCCGGTACGGGCCCTGATCGCCGGCGGCCAAACCGCGCACCGGCAAGTGGGGCGTGCCCCGCGGGCCCGCGCCCCCAGGCTCAGCCGGCTGGGACGCGCCCACGGCACCGGCCTGCTCGGCTCGCCCGGCCTCACCGGCGGTCGCTACGGCTCCACCACGGGCGCCGCGCCCACGCCGCCGCTCGCCGCTGGGCGCTGGTCGGCGCTGCCAGCCCCGGAACTGGACCCCACCATCCACGCCCGCGCCACTGCGGAACTCCTGCTCGACCGCTACGGCGTGGTCACTCGGGGATCGGTCATGGCGGAAAACATCCTGGGCGGTTTCGGACTGATGTACAAGGTGCTGGCCCGGCTCGAGGAAGCCGGACGCTGCCGCCGCGGCTACTTCATCGAGCACCTTGGCGCGGCCCAGTTCGCGGTGCCGGCCACGGTGGACCGGCTGCGGTCCTATGTCGAGGACGCCCAGTTGAACAAGGCCGAGCCGGTCACCCTTGCCCTCGCCGCCACGGACCCCGCCAACCCCTATGGCGCCGCGCTGCCATGGCCGGCGCTGAACGAGGAGGCTGGCACCGGCCACCGGCCGGGCCGAAAGGCGGGTGCGTTGGTGGTGCTGGTTGACGGCGCCCTGGTCCTCTACGTCGAGCGCGGCGGGAAGACCCTGCTGGCGTTCAGCGCCGACGCCGACGTCCTTGCTGCCGCCGGCACGGCCCTCGTGGGCGTGGTCACCAGGGGCGCCGTCGACAAGCTGATCATGGAAAAAGTCAACGGCCACGGCATCCTGGACACTCCCATTGCCGCCGCCCTGGCCCAGGCCGGCGCCTACTCCACCCCGAAGGGACTGAGGATCCGTGCCTGAGGGAGATTCCGTTTTCCGCGCCGCGGCGCAGCTGCACGCCGCGCTGGCCGGCAAGGAGCTACTGGCGTCCGACTTCCGGGTGCCCCGCTTCGCCACCCTCAAACTGGGCGGCTGGACCGTCCAGGAGGTGGTCCCCCGCGGCAAGCACCTGCTGATGCGCGTGACCGGCCCGGCCCCGAAGGACCGGCTCACCATCCACTCGCATTTGAAGATGGAGGGGACCTGGCAGGTCTATCCGCCCGGCGGCCGCTGGCGCAAGCCCGGGTTCACGGCCCGCTGTGTGCTCCGCACGGCGTCGGCGGACGCCGTCGGGTTCTCCCTGGGGCTGCTGGAGGTCATCCCCACCGCCGAAGAGGCCGCCGTCGTAGGCCACCTCGGACCGGATCTGCTCGGCCCGGACTGGGACATGGCCGAGGCCGAACGCCGCCTGCTCGCTGCGCCTGAGGTGCCGATCGGCGTCGCGCTGCTGGACCAGCGCAACCTGGCCGGCATCGGCAACATCTACCGCTGCGAGGCGTGCTTTTTGTCCGGCGTCCACCCAGCCACCCCGGTCTCGGAGGTACCCGACCTGCCGGCCATGATCACCGATGCGAAGGTCCTGCTGACGGCGAACCTCGGCCCGGGCCGCCGGATCACAGTGCTGAACTCCCGTGGTGTCCCAGTGGGCCGGACGGCCGGGCGGCCTGGCTACTGGGTGTACCGGCGCGAGCACCAGCCCTGCCTCAAATGCCGCACCCCCATCCGGCGCGGCGTCCTGGCCAAGGCTACCGGCACCGAGGAACGGGATATCTACTATTGCCCCACCTGCCAGCCGCTGCTCGGCGCTTCGCAGGAGACGCCGTGAGGTGTGCCGGGAAAGGTCGGCGGTAGGATTCCGGCGTATCCCGGCTGCGGCGGGGTTGCGTCGGCGGGGCTACGTCGCCGGAGTCGAGGCGCCGGTTTTCGACGCCCGGTTCGAGGCGGCGGGGCTACGTCGCCGGGGTCGAGGCGCCGGCGACGGCGGCCTCCGCTTCGGGCGGCGCTTCCCCTTCGAGCTCGGCCTCAGCTGCAGACTGGCGCTCCGGGACGGTGAACCACGGCAGCATCAGCTGCACCAGCGGGCCGATGGCCAGCGCGTAGAGCACAGTGCCGGCGCCCACCGAGCCGCCCAAAAGCCACCCGGCACCCAGCACCACTACCTCGATGCCGGTCCGCGCGCCCCGGACCGGCCACCCGGTGCGCCGGGCAAGTCCGGTCATCAGCCCATCCCGCGCACCCGGTCCGAGGCGGGCGCCGATGTAAAGGGCAGAGGCCACGCCGTTGAGCAGCACGGCCCCGACCAGGAGCGCGATCTGGCCGCCCAGGTGCGAGAACTTCGGGATCAGCGCCAACCCGAGGTCGGCAAAGACGCCCACCAGCACGGCGTTGGCCACCGTACCGACGCCAGGCAACTGCCGGAGCGGAATCCAAAACAGCAGCACCAGGAAGCTGACAATGATGACCACCGTTCCCAGGCTCAGGCCGGTCCGTCCCGCCAACCCCTGGTGGAAGACGTCCCACGGCGCCGTCCCAAGGCTGGCGCGGATGACCATGGCGAGCGAGACGCCGTACAGGGCAAGGCCGATCAGGAGCTGGAGGAGTCTGCGGGTCATCATGGCCTCCATCCTTCCCGAAAACTGGCCTTGTAATCCATAGCCAGTTTGAAATACTGGCTTTATGTCCGGCTCCCTGAATCCGATCTCCCTGGCGCGGTTGCTGGGTGCGTGGAGCGTCGGCGCCTCGCCCGCCTACCGTGAGCTGGCCGACGTCGTCCGTCTGCTCATCCTCGACGGGCGGGTCGCGCTCGACGTCGCGCTGCCGAGCGAGCGATCCCTGGCAGCTACCCTCGGCATCAGCCGGACCACCGTGACGGCGGCCTACGCCCTGCTCCGCGAACAGGGGTTCCTCAGCAGCGGCCAGGGCAGCCGGAGCCGGAGTTGCATCCCGAGCCACGGCCCGGCCCAATCCGGAGCGAACGACGCCGGCCAGCGGCTCAGCGGCGCACCCGGGTTGGCGGTTCCCGACGGAATCCTGGATCTGGCCTACGCCTCCCTGCCCGCGAGCGGCGAAGTGGTGCACCGGGCCTTTGCCGCCGCGCTGACGGAGTTGCCGGCGCTGCTGCCCGGCTTCGGCTACGACGCGCTCGGGGTGGGGCCGCTGCGGGAGGCGATCGCTGCCCGCTATACCGCGGCCGGGGTGCCGACGACTGCCGGGCAAATCCTGGTCACCTCCGGCGCGCAGCACGCCCTGAACATTGTGCTGCGGACCCTTGCCGGGCGTGCCGGGAAGGTGCTCGTGGAACATCCGAGCTACCCGAATGCCCTCGACGCGATCCGGGCCGCGGGCTGCAGCACCGTGACGGTGGCCATGCCCGCGGCTCACCCCGGCGGCACAAAGCCCGGCAGCGCGCAACCGCACGGCCCGAGCTGGGACCTTGAAGCAATGGAATGGACGCTCCGGCAGCAGCGGCCCGCGATGGCTTACGTGGTGCCGGACTTCCACAACCCCACCGGCCGGCTGATGCCCGATGCCCAGCGGCGACGGCTCGTGGCGGCTGCCGCGGCGTCGGGCACGGTGTTGGTGGTGGACGAGACGTTGCGGGAGCTGAACCTCGACGGCGCCAACTCCACTCCGATGGCCGCTTTCAGCCCGGCCGTGGTGTCCCTCGGTTCGCTCAGCAAGTCGCACTGGGCGGGACTACGCACCGGCTGGATCCGCGCCAGCGAACCCCTCATCCAGCGCTTTGCCGCCACCCGAACCACCCTGGACCTGGGCGGCCCGGTGGTGGAGCAGCTCGCCGCGGCGCACCTGGTCAACAATCTGGCCGAGCCGCTGCCGGCCCGGCTGGCCGCGCTTCGCGACAACCGGGAGATGCTGCTGGAACTGCTCGGCAGGCATCTTCCGGACTGGGAACCTGAACGGCCCGACGGCGGACTGTCCGTCTGGTGCCGGCTTCCCGCGCCAGTCAGCACCAACCTCGCGGTACTCGCCCCGGACTTCGGGATCCGCCTCGCGGCCGGCCCCAGGTTCGGCGTCGGCGGTGCTTTCGAGTACTACCTGCGGCTGCCGTTCACCTTGCCCCCGGAGCAACTGGAGTCCGCGGTGCTGGCGCTGCGCGCGGCCCAGGACCGCCTGGACCGCTCCCCGCAGCTGCGCCGGAACCTCCCCGCCCAACCGGCCGCCGCCATCGCCTGAGCCTGGGCTCCTCGGGTCGGTCCGTTTCGACGGTTCCCTGCCGACTCGATGCTTAGAGGCGTCGAGTGTGCACGGAACCGTCGAAATGGCGGGGCTGGGGCGGGGTGCGGGCGGGGCGGGCGGGCGGGCGCGAGACGGGCGGGCGGGCGCGGAGTGGGCTAGGCGTAAACCTTCGCCAGTAAACCGGACCAGGCGTCCGCCGTCGCTCCGGTGTCCCCGCCGCCGCTGAAGTCGTGCACGGTCATGCCCACCGACGCCCCGAAGTTGCTGCGCCCGAAGAACCTGTACATCGTGTCGGCGGTCCGTAGGCCAAGGAAGTTCTCGTTGGAAAAGTCCACTTCCCCGGACAGGTGCCCGACGCCGTCGACGTCCAACTCGACCGTGTCGCCAGGGGCCGAACCGGCCACTCCGAGGGCCGCCTTGAGCCGGTCGAAGCCATCCGGGGTCTGGGACGCGGCCGGCGCCTGGATGTCCGTGAAGACGACGGGGCGGCCGTTGAAGTGCTTCAGGTACTGGCCCAGGGTGTGGAGGTAGAAGGCGGTGTGCTTGCTGGCGCCGTCGTACTGCTCGTCCCAGTTTTCGGCGAAGATGCCGCTGTGGACGTAGTGCAGCCGCGCCCGGCCGCCGTCGAGCGGTTCCAGGACGTGCTCCAGCTGGTTGAACCAGCCGTCGGGGCCGTCCATCCTGGACACCAGGTGCGAGGGGTACTCGTCCACGGTCCGCACCGCGGGCCACTGGTCCGTGGGAAACATCCAGGCCGGGGTGTCCTTGGTGACGGCCTCCCACACCTGTTCGGGTGTGCCTGGCAGCTCGGTGTCGTAGACAATCTCGAATTCGCGCTTGTCAGTCACGGTCCTGCTCCTTAATTAGGGGCTGGGTCTTGCGGTGATGTGCGGGTTGCCGCGCGGGCCGGCGTCTTCAACGCTGGGTGGAGTGCGACGACGAGTCGGTGCCTGCGTCCGGCAGGCCGGTTTGTCGGGGCCCCGGGCGCGCCGGCCGCCGGGACCTCGCTTCCGCCGTCGTGGTACTTGTCCACGAGTCTGGTCACCGCGACGCCGAGCTCCTCTGCGAACGCCGCCCGGTCGGCGGCGGACCGGAAAGTGACCTCGCCGTCGATCGCGAAGGTGGCGAGTTTCTGCCTGGCCGCGGCGGCGCCGGCGATCAGTTGGCCAATTTCCTGGACCATGCGGGCCGCGAGAGCCAGCAGCCAGAACGCGGAGAAGCGGTCGGAGAAGCGGTGCGGATCGGGGGCCACGGAGGCCAGTGCGGTCGGGGAAATCAGGTACGAGGTCGCCGTCGCCTGCAGGATGCGTTCGGTGACGTTGCCGCGCTTGCGCTCCTCGACGAGCTCCACCAGGCCGTGCCGTTCGAGGGCCTTCAGGTGGTAGTTCACCTTCTGCCTCGGCAGGCCCACCTTCGCGGCAAGCTGCGTTGCGGATCCGGGCTCGGCCAGCTCACGCAGGATCCGGGTTCGGATCGGGTCCAGGGACGCCTCCGCCGCGGCCGGGTCTTCGATCACCTCGATGTCCAACATGCTTCGATTCTTGGCTCCGACAATTTTATTTGTCAAGAACTTTTTTCTCGTCGGCGCCGCTTCGACGGTTCCCTGCCGACACGATGCTTGGAAGCGTCGAGTGCGCAGGGAACCGTCGAAACGGCGGGCAGGGGCGGGCAAAGTAGAATGGACCGGTGATGCAATCCCCTCTACCCGTGCGCGACGGCGTGAACGCCACCCGCCTGCGCCTGCCGAACGAGGGGCCGTGGGACACCGCCATGGACTACATGATGCACCGCTGGGGGCACATCGATCCGCAGGGCATCGAGGCCCGCTTCGACGCCGGCGAAATCGTGGGCGAGGCCGGCGTCCCGCTGGATCGAACCACTCCGCTGCAGCGCCACACCTTCATCTGGTACTACCGCTCCCTGCCGCCGGAGACCCGTATCCCGGTGGAACTGAACATCCTGCACCAGGACGAGCACCTCTTGGTCGTGGACAAGCCGCACTTCCTGCCCACCACACCGGGCGGCGCCTACATCCAGGAATCGGCCCTGGTGCGCCTGCGGAACCAGCTGCAGTTGCCGGACCTGATCCCGATGCACCGGCTGGACCGCATGACGGCCGGCATCCTGCTGCTCTCCACCAACCCCGAGACCCGCGGGAAGTACCAGGTGCTGTTCGAGAAGCGCCAGGTCCAGAAGGAATACGAGTGCGTTTCCGCCGCGGAGCCCGCCCCGGGGCACCCCGCCGTCGACTTCCCTGTGGTGGTGCGGAACCGGATGACCAAGTCGCGCAGCTATCTGCTCGCCGAGGTCATCGACGGCGAGCCCAACGCCGAGACCCGGATCGAACGGTTGCGCACCTTTGACGGCCCGGCCCCCAGCAGTCCGGACGACGCCGAAACACCGCGCCGCGCGCTCTACCGGCTCGAGCCGCACTCCGGGAAGACCCACCAGCTCCGCGTGCACATGGCCTCGCTGGGGCTCGGGATCGTCAACGACGCGTTTTATCCCGAACTGCTGGACAAGGCGCCGGACGACTACGCCAAACCGCTCCAGCTCCTGGCCCGCGGCATCCGCTTCGTGGACCCCATCTCGGGCAGCCCGGTGGAATACCGCAGCCGGCTCGAACTTTCCGAGGCCCGCTAGCCCGGCCCCTACTCCCGGCCGGATATGCGGTACCTTGTGCCCATGGACTTGGCCAATGCGGACACCTGGGGAGCCGCGATCTATTTCTGGATCGTCCCCGTGGTCCTCGGCGACGCCATCTTCCCGCCGGTTCCCTCCGAGATGCTGGTCATCACCGGCGGAGCCCTCTCAGCCGACGGCCGCGCCAACGTCTTCCTCGTCGCTGCCATCGCCGCGCTGGCCTCCTGGGTGGGCGACCTTGTGGTTTTCCAGCTGTTCAAGCGCCGGCTCAGCCACGTGCTCGACCGCTGGAGCTGGGGACGACGGTTCCACAGCGGGGTTCATGTGGCCATCGCCCGGGCGGGCCGCTCCTCGACGTACGGCGGCATCATCGGAATCCGCTTCATCCCCGGCGGCCGGCTTGCCACCACCGCGGCGGCCGGTATCGCCAACGTGTCCACCCGCGGCTTCAGTTTCTGCGCCGCACTGGGCGGCACGCTGTGGGCCGCCTGGTCCGTAGGGCTGGGATACGTCACGGGATCGGCCACGAGACTGCCGTTCTGGGCGAGCTCGCTGATCGGGGTGGGCTTGGGTCTGGTGATCGGCGCCGTCGTCGGCGTAGTCGTCACCCGACGGCGGGGAAACCGCTCCCCCGTGGTGGAACCCGGGTCTGCCGCGGCTGACCCGGGCACGGAGCTGGACTTCTAAGCCGGGCCCGCCGTTACGGCTAGACCGGCGCCCAGCGGCCCCGGTTCCGCCGCAGCACGGTCAGCGTCCCGGTCACCGCGACGCGTTCGACGGCGTCGCGCATCATGGCGGCCGACTCCAGCGCCTGGCTGTTTTCCGCGGCATAGGCCGTGGCGTCCACCAGGAAGCGCAGGTTCAACTGCGGGACGCCGCCAGCGAGCTCCAGCTGATTGGACTCCACATGGTGCCGCGTCCCGAGCGCCTCCACGGCCGCCTCCATCACGGCCTCCGGCGGGTTGCCCGGCTTGAGCCCGGTGATCTTGAGTCTGGTCTGGAACGACGGCATGCAACAACCCTATCCGCCCCTAATGACGCTCCCTCAGATCCGGCGGCCCTCACACCGATGCTTCCTCAGATCCGGCCGCCCTCACGCCGACGCTCCCTCAGATCCGGCCGCTCCAGCACCGACGCTCCCTCAGATCCGGTTGTACGCAGGAGAACTTTCCGCCACACCTGAGGGAGCGTTCCGGAAAAACCCGCCACATCTGAGGGAGCGTCCCGCAAAAACCCACCACACCTGAGGGAGCGTCCCGGAAAAACCCGCCACATCTGAGGGATCGTCCCGAAAAAACCCGCCACACCTGAGGGAGGATCGGAATGGGCTACCCGGTGTTGCGCAGGCCCGCTGCGACGCCGTTGACGGTGATCAGCATGGCGCGCTGGAGGCGTTCGTCGATCTCGGCGTTGGCCATGCCCTCCCCGGCGGCGGCCTCGGCCCGGACTCGGCGCAGCAGCTCCACCTGCAGGTAGCTGATCGGGTCGAGGTACTGGTCGCGGATCTCGAGTGAGCGCTTGAGTGTGGGCTGGGCGTCGAGCAGCAGGTCCTCGCCCGTGAGGGTCTGGATCTCGGCCACGGTCAGCTCATACTCGGCGCGGATGGCGTGGAACAGGTGGTGCAGCTCGGCCGGAACCAGGGTCGAGACGTAGTACCCGGCAATGTCCATGTCCGTCTTCGCGAGCGTCATTTCAACGTTGGAGAGCACCGAGCGGAAGAAGTGCCAGCCGTCCATCATCTCCACGAGCTGGGCCGAGTTGCCTGCCTCGCGCGCGGCCTTGAGACCGGAGCCGACGCCGAACCAGCCCGGCACGATCTGCCGCGACTGGGTCCAGCCGAACACCCACGGAATCGCCCGCAGGCCCTCAAGCCCCGCGCCGGAATCGGGGCGCTTGGACGGCCGGGAGCCGATGTTCAACGAGCCCAGCTGCTCCACCGGGGTGGACGCCATGAAGTACGCCGGCAGGTCCGGATCGTCGATGAGGGTCCGGTAGCGGGCGAATGCCGCGTCGGAGATGGTCTCCATGACGTGGCCGTAGCGCTCGCGCTGGTCCTCGGAGGTGCGCGGAGTGCGGTGCAGGGCCGAGCCTTGCAGCACCGCGGCAAGGGAGAGTTCCAGGTTCTCGCGGGCGAGCTCGGGCAGCGAGTACTTGTCCGAGATGACTTCGCCCTGTTCGGTGAACTTGATCTCACCCTCGAGCACGCCGTTGGGCTGGGCCATGATCGCGTCGTAGGTGGGCCCGCCGCCGCGGCCCACGGACCCGCCGCGGCCGTGGAAGAGCCGCACCCGGACACCGTGCTTGGCCGCGACATCGCGCAGTTTGCGCTGTGTCTTGTGGATCTCCCACTGGCTCGTCATCACGCCGGATTCCTTGTTGGAGTCCGAGTAGCCGAGCATGATTTCCTGCACGTCCCCCCGCAGCCGGACCAGCTCGCGGTACGACGCATCCGAGAGCAACGCGTCCACGATCTCGGCCGAGGCCCGCAGCTCCTCCACGGTTTCCAGCAGCGGCGCGAAGCCGATTTTGGCGTAGGGCGCCTCGCCGAACAGGTTCACCAGGCCGGCCTCGCGGGCCAGCACGGCCGCGGCAAGGACGTCGTCCGCGCCGCGCGTCATCGAAATGATGTACGTCTCGATCACGTCAGGGCCGTAGGTGCGCAAGGCCCGCCGGATCTCGCGGAACACGTCGTACGTGCCGTCCGCGGCGCCGTCGAGCTTGATCGGGTGGCCGGAGAGCGGTCGGCGGGATGCGAGCTCGGAGCCCAGCACCTCAAGCCGCTCGGCGCGGCTCAGTTCGGCGTACCGCACACCCGGCCCGCCAAGGCGGTCCATCAGCTGCCCGACGGCGTCGTGGTGGTAGTCGGCGTGTTCGCGGATGTCCAAGGTGGCGAGGTGCAGCCCGAAGGAGGCGATGGCGCGCCGGACCCGGGCGAGTGCGCCGTCGGCGGCGAGGCCGGCGTGGTGGTTGCGCAGCGATGCCTCGAGCAGGCCAAGTTCGGCCAGCAGCTCCGCGGTGGCGGCGTAATCGCGGCCCGGTTCGTGGGCCGAACCGGCGGCGACCCGGCGGCCGGTGTTGAGCAGCTTGGCCTTGATGCAGGTGAGCTTGAGCCGGTAGGGCTCCTGGGCATTGAGCTCCAGGACGCGGCGGTCCAGGCCCGGGAGGTTGGCAAGGTCGACGTCGATCGAGTCCAGCAGCGGCTGGTCGGCCCCCGCCAGCGCCGTCGAGTTGGACAGGATGGAAATTAGCCCGTCGATCAGGCCGATGCTGATCCGGACGGCGTGCTGGTTCTGGATCTGGAGGATTTCGCGCGTGACCCCGGCGGTGACGTTGGGGTTTCCGTCCCGGTCCCCGCCGATCCAGGAGCCGAACCGGATCGGCGCCTTCGTGACCGGGAGCGCGACGCCGTGCTCGCCGAGGAGGTCGGAAAGGTCCGAGAGCATCTCCGGCATGGCGTCGGTGAGGATCCCGGTGAGGTAGTAGATCGCGTTCCGGGCCTCGTCCACCGGGGTGGGCCGGACCTGGCGGAGCTCGTCCGTCTGCCACATCTGGTCGATCACCTCGGCCAGCTGCCGGTCCTGGCGCCGCCGGGCCGTGGTGCCTTCCCGGGTGGATTCGGCCAGCACGTCGGAGAGCCGGCGGATTTTGTCCAGGACCGAGCGGCGGGAGGCCTCGGTGGGGTGCGCGGTGAAGATGGGACGGACGTCGAGTTCATCCACGACGTCCTGCAGCACGCCGGATCCGGCTTGTTCCGCGATCTCCTCGACGGCCTTGGCCAGCCAGCCGTCCTTTTCCTGCCGGTTGCGCAGCCCGCGCACCCGGTGGACCTGCTCGGCGGCATTGGCCAGGTGGAAGTAGAAGGCGAAGGCGCGGACCAGGTCGGTCGCCTGCTCAAGCGGCAGCGAGCCGAGCAGTTCGCGGACTTGGGCGACGACGTCGTACGAGCTCCACGGCCCGGTGGCGTCGGCGCCGCCGCGGGCCGCCTCCTTCGATTCCTTGGTCAGCAGCCGCACCTGCTCCACGAGGTCGAGGAGTTCGGGGCCGTGCTGGCGGACGAGGGATTCGCCGAGGAGGGTGGAAACCCGGCGGACGTCGGCGCGCAGTTCGGCGGCGAGGTCCGTGCCGGAGGTCAGTGCAGTGTCAGCCATGGAAACATCTTTCGAGGGTTCGACTTGGCTCGTACACTGCGCTGGATACTGTGAGCCGGGTTACTTGTACCCATGGGATGTTACCCGGCTCACGCCCGCGCGGGGAATTCGTCTCAGATAGTGTCCGGCCCCTTGGTGGTCGCGGCTCCACCGAAGTAGCTCGCAGTTGTTGTCGTTTCCAGGGCTGAAAACGACAACAACTGCGAGTCAGTTGGGCGGGCCGCGGCGCCGTTTAGCGGGCAATCTTGAAATTGAAGTCCGCGTTGCCGAAGGCGCCCCAGAGCCGCAGCCAGATGGGCAGGAGCATCTCGGTGCCGCGGGCCGTGGTGATGTCGCCGAGGTCGATGATGTCGCGGTGGCCGAGGTCAGCCAGCAGCCCTGCCACCACCGTCTTGGCGTCGGCGTCGTTACCGGAGACGAACACCGAGTGGTCGCCGCCAGCCACGCTGGCCGGGTCAACCATGACGCCGGCGTTCATCGTGTTGAGCGTCTTGACCACCCGCGCGGCCGGGAAGGCGCGCTGGATCTGCTCGCCAAGGCTGTCCGTGTTCACCGGGTTCAACGACGGCGGGAAGCCCTGGGAGAAGTCGAGCGGGTTGGCGATGTCAACGATGACCTTGCCGGCCAGGTTGTCGGCGCCGGCGGCGTTCAGCGCATCCAGGGAACCGTTGCCGTTGGTGGCGTTGACAACGATCTCGCTGCCGGCCGCGGCCACGGCGAAGGTGGTCAGCGTAATGTCGCCGTGCTCCGCGTGCCACTGGGAGAACGGGACGCCGCCCATCGGTCCCGCCTCGGTCCGGGCCAGCGTGGCCTGCGGGTCGCGGGTGCCGAGGACGACGTCATGGCCGAGCTTTGCCAGGGCGCCCGCGACGGCGGGGCCGACCGTGCCTGTACCAAACACTGCAATTTTCATGGGGACCTCATTCGGGAAAGAGTTTCGTCGGATGCCGGGGGTAGACAAGTTCGTCTACCGCTGGGCGAGACGCTACCAGACAGAACTGTCTACAGCAAGCACTCATCGAGAAGGCATGGTGGCTGACAAATATTGAAATCTGTCAGTTGATTGTTGTATTGTCTTCCCATGACCTCTCCACTGCTCAGCCCCACCCGCACGCTGGGCCGCACCGGCCCCCGCACCGCCCCCATCGGCCTCGGACTGATGGGCATGTCCGACCTCTACGGCCCGGCCGACGACGCCGAGAGTATTGCCACCATCCAGGCGGCACTCGAGGCAGGCGTCACCCTGCTCGATACCGGTGACTTTTACGGCATGGGGCACAACGAACTCCTGCTCCGCGACGCGCTCCGCGGACACCGCCGGGAGAACGCCCTGATCAGCGTGAAATTCGGGGTGCTGCGCGACGCAGCCGGCGGCTGGAATGGTGTGGACAGCAGCCCCGCCGCAATCAAGAATTTCCTGGCCTACACCCTCCGCCGGCTCGGCACGGACTACGTCGACATCTACCGCCCGGCCCGGCTGGACCCCAAGGTGCCGCTGGAAGAGACCATGGGCACCCTCGCCGAGTTGGTGAAGCAGGGTTACATACGCCAGATCGGCCTGTCCGAAGTCGGCGCCGATACCCTCCGCCGCGCCCACGCGGTCCACCCCGTCTCCGACCTGCAGATCGAGTACTCGCTGGTTTCCCGCGGCATCGAACAGGACATCCTGCCGACGGCCCGCGACCTCGGCATCGGCATCACCGCCTACGGCGTCCTTTCCCGCGGCCTCCTCTCGGGCCACTGGTCTCCCGACGGCGGCGGGCGCGACTTCCGCGCCCACCTGCCGCGCTTCACCGGCGAGAACCTGCAGCGCAACCTCGAGCTCGTGGAACGGCTCCGCGCCATCGCGGACAGCAGGGGCGCAACCGTCGCCCAGCTCGCCATCGCCTGGGTCCTGTCCCGCGGCGAAGACGTCATCCCGCTGGTCGGCGCCCGCCGCCGCGACCGCCTGGCTGAATCCCTTGACGCCGCATCCGTAGCGCTGTCCCCGCAGGACGTCGCGGATATCGAGGCCGCAGTTCCGGCCGAGGCCGTCGCAGGCACCCGGTACGACGCCGGCCAGATGGCCATGCTCGACAGCGAGCGCCGGTGACGCAGACTGCCGGCGTCCTGACCGAGGGACGCATCCTGGAAGCCGCCGAGGACGTGCTGCGCCGCTACGGCCCGGCGAAGGCGACCGTGGTCGACGTCGCCAAGGCCCTGGGCGTCAGCCACGGCAGCGTGTACCGGCATTTCCCGAACAAGCTGGCCCTGCGCGATGCGGTCGCGCGCCGCTGGCTCGCCCGGATCGCCGAGCCGCTGGCCCCGACGGCCGACATGGAAGGGCCTGCCGCCCAGCGGATGCTGCGCTGGCTGCAGCGGCTGGCGGCCATTAAGCACGGAATGGCGCTCAAGGACCCTGAACTGTTTGCGACGTTCAGCCAGCTGACCACGGAGGCCCGGGAAGTCGCGGCCGAGCACGTCGACCACCTCGCCGCGCAGCTCACCGAGATTGTCGCCGACGGCGTCGCTGCCGGCGAGTTCGCAGCGGCGGACCCGGTGACGGCTGGCCGGGCTGTGCTGCACGCCACGGCGCGCTTCCACCACCCGCTGCATGCCGCGGAATGGCAGGACCCTGCCATTCAGGACGACCTCGTCGAGGTCTGGAAACTGCTTATCCAGGGCTTGAGCGTCCGGGCGTAACCCGGGGCTAGTCCGGCTGTGGTCCGGCTGCAGCTCGGGCCCACCGGACAGACTGGTCTGTGTACCATGAAGCTATGACGCCGCAAGCAGCCACCGCACCAGCCCCCGCACCCGCCGCCGCCGGGCCGCGGACTGTCCGGACGCCGGCAGGGCAGGCCAAGGACAAGATCCTGGCCACGGCCTTCCGGCTCTTCTACGCCCAGGGCCTCAGGGCGGCCGGCATCGATACGATCATCGCCGAATCCGGCGTCGCGAAGGCCACTTTCTACAAGTACTTCCCGGCCAAGGATGACCTGATCCTGGCCTACCTAGAGCAGGTCGACGGGGTCTGGACCGGGCAACTGCACGCCGCCGCCGAAGCTGCCGGGACCGATCCCGCCGAGCAGTTGGTGGCTCTCTTCGATGCGCTTTCCACGGCCTGCCGCCGCGACGGCTACCGCGGCTGCGCCTTCATCAACGCCGCGGCCGAGTCGGCCTCCGGCACCCGGGTCCATGAGCGGACGGTCGCCCACAAGCAGCACATCCTTGCCTGGATCCGCGAGCTGGCGGACAAGGCCGGCGCCAGGGACCCTGAAGGCCTGGCCCGGAGCCTGACCCTGGTCCTCGACGGCGGACTGGCCAGCGGGGTGCTCGACGCCGACCCCGCCGCTGCCGCCGCCGCCCGCAGCACGGCGGCCCAGCTGGTGGCGGCCGCCCTGACAAACCCGCCAACCCCCAACTGACAGACAGTTGTTGTCGTTTTGAGCGCTCAGAACGACAACAACTGCGAGCTAGTTGGGCTGACACTCCTGGAGGTTGCCTTGACCACCAACATTTCCCCCGCCGATCCGCAGCTGGCCCGCTGGCAGCGCTTCCGGAACAGCCGCAATACAGCCCTGGCCAGCGAGTACGGCTGGCTCACCCTGACGTCGTTCCAGTGGCTCCCGGACAGCCCGGCTGCCGTGGACCTCGTGCCGGGCCTGTGGTCCAGCGACGGCACGACGGCGTTCCTCACCGCCGCCGCGGCAGACGGGCTGACGCTGGTGGAGACGGGCGAGCCCGTTGATGGGACCATCAGCGCGGCGCTGGCCAATGAGGAGTCGCTGCTGTGGGTCCAGTTCGGCGGGGACGACGGCCGGCAGGTCAGGGTGGAGCTCGCCATGCGGGCCAACAAGTACGCGCTGCGCACCCGGGACTCAAAGTCGCCGGTGTTCACCGGATTCGACGGCGTTCCCACCTTTGATTACCGGCCAGACCTTGTGGTCGAGGCCCGGTTCATACCGTACCCTGAGCCCGTGGACGTACCCATCGGCACCGCCAACCCGCTGGTTGACGGCGTACACCGCTCCGTCGGCGAGCTCGTGTTCCGGCTTCCCGGCCAGGCGCATGAGTGCCGCCTGCAAGCCGAGGAGGAAAAGCTCGGGGCCTTGACGGTGACGTTCCACGACGAGACCAACGGAGAAACGACCGACGAGTGGCGCAAGGTCTCCACGGCCCGGCCCAGGCCGGACGGCACGGTGGTCCTGGACTTCAACCGGGCGAT
This sequence comes from Arthrobacter sp. 01T414, assembly GCF_056398965.1. NCBI lineage: Bacteria > Bacillati > Actinomycetota > Actinomycetes > Micrococcales > Micrococcaceae > Arthrobacter > Arthrobacter sp. 01T414. Next base: position 139,006 of record NZ_JBFTQK010000004.1, read on the forward strand.
CAACTACCCCAGCGCGTTCACCCCGTACGGCACCTGCCCCATGCCGGTGAAGAACAACAGCCTGGACTACCGGATCGAAGCCGGCGAGAAGCAGCCCTTCGCCTGACCCCGCAAGGGAGCAAGGGTGAGGCTACACGATCGCGGACACCCCGGTCACGGCGCGGCCCGCGATCAGGGTATTGATCTCGTACGAGCCCTCGTAGGTGTAGATAGCCTCGGCGTCGGCGAAAATCTTGGCCATCCGGTAATCGGTGACGATCCCGTTGCCGCCGAGCAGGGACCGGCCCATCGCCACGGTTTCCCGCATCCTGGCGCTCACGTAGGACTTCGCCAGGGCCACTTGGGGCATGTCCGCCGCGTCCGCATCCTGCAGCTGGGCAATCCGGACCATCATGCCCATGCTCGCCACGGCGTTCCCGAGCATCGTCACGAGCTGCTGCTGGACCAGCTGGAACTTCGCCAGCGGCCGCCCGAACTGCCGGCGTTCGACGGCGTACTGCCGGGCGACGTCGAACGCGGCCAGCTGTTGCCCCACGCCCTGCCAGGCGACCATGATCCGCGAACCGCGGAGCAGTTCGTTGGTGTCCTCGAAGCTGTTGATCCCGGCGAAGCGGTCCGCTTCGGCCACCCGAACGTCGGTGAAGACGATGTCGGCGTTCTGCACGGTCCGCAGCGCGATCTTGTTCTCGATCCTGCTGCGGCGCACGCCCGGCAAAGTGGCGTCGACGATGAAACCGCGGATGCCGCCGTCGGCCTCGTCGCGGGCCCAGACCAACATGTAGTCGCAGAACGTGCCGTTGCCGATCCAGCGCTTGGCGCCGTTGAGCACCCAGTGGTCGCCGGCATCCCCGCCGGACACGCGCCGCGCGGTCGTTTCCATCCCGCCGGCGACGTCCGAGCCGTGCTCCGGCTCGGTCAGTGCGAAGGCGCCGGTGGTGCGCAGGGCCGCGGCATCCGCCAGCAGCCTGGTCTTTTGTTCCTCGGAGCCAAAACCGTAGAGCGATTCCACAAACAGGTCGTGGTGGACCAGGAAGAACGTAGCCAGAGAGGTGTCCACCCGGGTCATCTCGGCGATGACCAGGCCGGCGAACAGGTTGCTGTAACCGCGTTGGGCCGGGGCGCTGAGCTCCAGGGCCGCGAGCTTGGGCAGGATGTGCGCCGGGAACTCGGCGCCGTTCCACCACTGGGTGGCGAACGGCGCCACCTCACGGGCCAGGAAATCGCGGAGCTCGGCCAGCTTGGCCTGCTCGGCGGCGTTAAGCAGCGACTCAAAGTCGAAGAAGTCACCGGACGGCAGCCCGGCGAGCAAAGACTCAGAGGCCTCCGGGGCGAGGGTCACTTCGGTCCCATCCGGATGGCACCGTCGAGCCGGATGGTCTCGCCGTTGAGCATGGCGTTTTCGACGATGTGCGCGGCGAGGTTCGCGTATTCCGCGGGGCGGCCCAGCCGGGACGGGTGCGGCACCTGCGCACCGAGGGAGTCCTGCGCTTCCTGCGGCAGTCCCGCCATCATGGGGGTCTCGAAGATGCCGGGCGCGATCGTGACGACGCGGACCAGCGAGCGCGCCAGTTCGCGGGCGATCGGCAGGGTCATGGCGGCGACGGCGCCCTTGGAAGCCGAGTAGGCCGGCTGTCCGATCTGCCCGTCGAAGGCGGCCACGGACGCGGTGTTGATGATGACGCCGCGCTCCGGTCCGCCCAGTTCGGTGGAGACCGGCTCGGTGGCGGCCATTGCCGCGGCGGCCAGCCGGATGACGTTGAAGGTGCCGATGAGGTTGATCTGGATGACGCGGCTGAAGGTCTCCAGCGGAAGCACACCGTCCCGGCCCAGCACCTTGCCCGGCGTGGCGATGCCGGCGCAGTTGACCACGATCCGCAGCGGCCCGAGGGCGACGGCGGCGTCGACGGCGGCCTGCACCTGCTCCTCGCTGGTGACGTCCGCGGGGACAAAGACGGCGCGGTTGGCCGGTTCCGGGGCGCCGCCGCCGGCTGATGCGTTCAGCTCCGCGACCAGGGCATCTCCCGCCGATGCGGGCAGATCCACCAGCACCACGGAGGCTCCCTCAGCGAACAGCCGCCGGGCCGTCGCGGCCCCCAGCCCGGACGCGCCGCCCGTAATCAGCGCGACAGTACCCATGACGTCCATGCATCCTCCTTGATGTGGAACCGCAACCCGGCCGTGGACTGCGCGCAGCCCACCGGCACCAGGGAACATTAGTTAGTACACGTTAACTGGAATGCCAACATTGCGCACCTCGGACCCGAGATTCCGCGCCGGGGCCGCGGCCGCCACTAGGCTTGGTCCATGACCGCAGCAGCTGCCCACTCCCCCGCCCCGAACTGGTCTTTCCGCGCCGATGAGGCCGCACGTTCGGTGACCAGGCTGTTCGGGCAGCGACTCTTCTTCCTGCCCGGCACCCACATCGCCGCGATCTCCCGCCCCTCCGGCCGGATCAAGAATCTGGGCCGGCCCTGGCACTACTGGTGGCAGGCCCACTATGTCGACTGCCTGGTGGACACCGGCCGCCGCGAACTCGGCGCCGATGGCCACACTCCGGCCAAGTTCGACGGCGACAACCTGCCCAGCGCCGGCAGGCTGGCGTCCCGCCTGGTCACCGGCATCCGGCTGCGCAACTTCCTCACCGTGGTGAACAGCTACTTCGACGACATGGCATGGCTGGCCCTCGCCACCCTCCGGCTGGAAACACTCGCCGAGGACTCCCGCAAGACCTCCGGCCGGCGCCGCAATGCCAAGGTCCTCAAGAGCCTCACCCTCCAGTTCGACTCGGCCTCGACCGACGACCTGGGCGGCGGCACGTTCTGGAGCAAGAAGCGCGATTTCAAGAACACTCCGGCGACGGCCCCGGTGGCCTTGTACTACGCCCGGACCGGGCAGGCGGCCAAGGCCCAGGCCCTGCTCGACTGGCTGGACGCCAAGCTCTACGACCCGGAACAGGGCATGTACCGGGACGGTCTCCGGATCGCTCCGGGCGGCGAGCTCGTGCTGGAAAGCGCCATCTACACCTACAACCAGGGCCCGGTCCTGGGCGCACTGCTGGAGCTCGGCGGCGAGGCGAACCTGGAACGGGCAGCCGCGCTGGTGGCCGCCGTCGGTCGCAACCTCACCGTCCAGGCGCCGCTGCTGGGGCGCAAGGGCACGGTGCTCCGGTCGGAGGGGACCGGCGACGGCGGACTGTTCACCGGGGTCCTCGTCCGCTACCTGGCCCTGGCCGCCGTCGACGAACGGCTTTCCCCCGAGACCCGGGCCGAAGCTGCCCTGCTGGTGACGGACACCGCGGAGGCCTTCTGGGAAGGCCGCCGGCTGGTCGCCGCGCAGGAGCCGTTGGCGCGCAAGGATGCCCGGCTCGTCTTCTCGGCCCGTCCGGAACTGCCGGCGCGACGGACCTACCCGGCGGGGTCCGTCGTCGAACTGTCCACGCAGCTGCAGGCATGGATGGTGCTCGAAGCGGCCGCGTCCATCGCCGGCAAGCTGCCCGCCGTCGGGAAGCCGGCCGATGGCGCAGCCGGAGCAAGCGCAGCCGACGGCGCGGCCGGCGCCGAAGAGGCCGACGTGGCCGGTACTGAAGAGGCAGGGACCGGCGCCGAAGCCACCCGCGAGGGCGGTGCCGTGGAAGCTGCTGCACCGGGCCCGAACAATCCCACGGGGAATTAGGTCACGCAATAGTTTCGTAATTCGTGTGATCCTACTCACTTAAGACGCTTTCGGCTTGGTTGCTTAGGTTTGGCTAACCTACAGTTTTTCGTAGTGAGCATGCCCTAACTTCCCCGCTCACGGAGGTTAGGCACCTACGACCTTTTCCTTGCAGAAAGTAGCCTCATGAAGATCCGCAACAACGCGCTGGCGGGCATCGCCCTGGCCGCGACCGCCGCACTCAGCCTCGCAGCCTGTGGCTCCGGCAGCACTACCGGAGCCGACGGCAAGCCCGCCGGCGAGATCACGGTCTACAACGCCCAGCACGAATCACTCACCAAGGAATGGGTGGACGCCTTCACCGCGGAGACCGGTATCAAGGTCACCCTGCGCCAGGGCGACGACACCGAGATGTCCAACCAGATCGTCCAGGAAGGCGCGGCATCCCGCGCCGACGTGTTCCTCACCGAGAACTCCCCCGCCATGGCCCAGGTGGAAAACGCCGGGTTGTTCGCGGACGTTGACAAGGCCACCGTGGACCAGGTTCCCGCCGCCTTCCGCCCCTCCACCAACAAGTGGACCGGCATCGCCGCCCGCTCCACCGTGCTGGTCTACGACAAGGCCAAGCTGAGCCAGGACAAGCTGCCCAAGTCCATGCTGGATCTGGCCAAGCCGGAGTGGAAGGGCAAGTGGGCGGCGTCGCCCTCCGGCGCCGACTTCCAGGCGATCGTCTCCGCCCTGCTGGAACTCAAGGGCGAGGCCGCCACTGAGGAATGGCTCAAGGGCATGAAGGAGAACTACAAGGCGTACAAGGGCAACAGCACGGCCATGAAGGCGGTCAACGCCGGCGAGGTGGATGCCGCCCTGATCTACCACTACTACTACTACGGCGACCAGGCCAAGACCGGCGAAAACTCCAAGAACGTCACGCCGTACTACTTCAAGAACCAGGATCCCGGCGCGTTCGTGTCCGTCTCCGGCGGCGGCGTGCTCAAGTCCTCGAAGAACGCGGCCGCGGCCCAGGCCTTCCTGAAGTTCATCACCGGCAAGAAGGGCCAGGAGGTGCTGCAGAAGGGCACGTCCTTCGAGTACGCGGTCGGCTCGGACGTCCCGTCCAACGACAAGCTGGTTCCGCTCAAGGAACTGCAGGCACCCAAGGTCGATCCGGCCAAGCTGAACTCCGCCAAGGTCACCGAGCTGATGACCAAGGCGGGACTGCTCTAGGCAGTGACAAAAACGCTAACGGCTCCCGGAACCACCGGAAGCACGACGACGGCGGGCAGGGGCAAGCGCCCCCGCCCGCCTTTCGGCGTGTCCGTGGTGGCGATCCTGGCCGTCCTGATAGCCCTCTTTTCGCTGATTCCGCTCGGCTACGTGGCATACATGACGGTCGCCACCGGCTGGGACACCGCGGTGGGCCTGATTTTCCGCGCCCGGGTAGGCGAACTGCTGCTCAACACCGTGCTGCTCACCCTGGTCACCGTGCCGCTCTGCCTGGTCCTCGGGGTGGGCGGCGCGTGGCTGGTTGAACGCACCAGCCTCAAAGGCCACAAGTGGTGGGCTGTGCTGCTGGCCGCGCCGCTCGCGGTGCCGGCCTTCGTCAACAGCTACGCCTGGGTCTCCGCCGTGCCCTCGATGGGCGGACTCTGGTCCGGTGTGCTGATCGCGACGCTGTCCTACTTCCCGCTGGTTTACATCCCGGCGGCCGCGACCCTGAGCCGCCTGGACCCGGCGATCGAGCAGTCCGCCGCCTCTCTGGGCCTGGGCGCGTGGCGCGCCTTCTTCCGCGTGGTGCTGCCGCAGCTGCGGATCGCGATGACCGGCGGCGCGCTGCTGGTCTCGCTGCACCTGCTGGCCGAGTACGGCGCCTTCGCGATGATCCGCTTCGACACCTTCACCACCGCGATCATGGTCCAGTACCAGTCCACTTTCAACGGGACAGCCGGGAACATGCTGGCCAGCGTGCTGGTCTTCCTCTGCCTGATCCTGCTCCTGGTGGAGGTCCGCAGCCGCGGCACCGCCCGCTACGCCCGGGTGGGCTCCGGCGCGCAGGCCCGCGCCCTGCGCCTGCCGTTGCGCGGTTACCAGCTGCCGGCGCAGCTGTCGCTGCTGGCTTTGACCGCGCTGGCCTTCGGCCTTCCGCTGACCTTCGTGCTGCGCTGGATCTTCGCCGGCGGACCGGACATCTGGGCCGCCGAGGAGTTCCTGCCGGCGCTGCTGCAGACGCTCGGTTACGGCCTGGCCGGCGCCCTGGCCACCACCGTCATCGCGTTCCCGATGGCGTACCTCGCCGTGCGGCGTCCCGGCTGGTTCAGCAAGGCCCTGGAGCTCTCCAACTACGTCACCAGCTCCATGCCCGGGATCGTCGTGGGCCTGGCCTTCGTCACGGTCAGCATCCGGATGGCACCGGACCTGTACCAGACCACCGCACTGCTGATCGCCGCCTATGTGCTGCTGTTCGTGCCGCGGGCGCTGGTGAACCTCCGCTCCGGGCTCTCGCAGGCGCCGAAGGAGCTCGACGAAGCAGCCCAGGCCCTCGGCAAGCCGCCGCTGCTGGCGTTCCTCCGCGTCACCCTGCGGCTCACCGCCCCGGCCGCGGCCGGCGGCGCAGCCCTGGTGTTCCTGGGGATCGTGAACGAACTGACGGCCACGCTGCTGCTCTCGCCCAATGGAACCCGCACGCTGGCCACCGAGTTCTGGAGCAAGAGCAGCGAGATCGACTACGCCGGCGCCGCGCCGTATGCCTTGCTGATGATCCTGATCTCGGCACCGATGACCTACCTCCTCTTCCAGCAGTCCAAGAAAGCAGCGGGACAGTGACCGAACAAAACCCCTCCCGGCTTCCGGAACCACGGATCGCACCCTCCGTGGCGCCCAGCACCAACAGCCACCTGGAAGTCGAGGCCGTCACCAAGAACTTCGGTTCCCAGGCCGTCCTCAAGGGCGTCAACCTTTCCGTCGCGAAGGGCGGCACGACGGCGATCGTGGGGCCCTCCGGCTCCGGCAAGACCACACTGCTGCGGCTGATCGCCGGTTTCGAGCACCCGGACACCGGAAGCATCTCCCTTGATGGCCGCAAGGTGGCCGGCGACGGCGTCTGGGTGCCCGCGCACAAGCGCCACGTCGGCTACGTGGCCCAGGACGGCGCCCTCTTCCCGCACCTGACCGTGGGCCAGAACATTTCCTTCGGGCTGGACGCCGGCAAGCTGCCCGGCGGACACCGCGGCGTCAAGGCCCGTGTCGCGGAGCTGCTCGAAATGGTGGCACTGGACCCGGCCATGGCAAAGCGGCGCCCGCACCAGCTCTCCGGCGGCCAGCAGCAGCGCGTCGCCCTCGCCCGCGCCCTGGCCCGTGAGCCCGAGCTCATGCTGCTGGACGAGCCGTTCTCCGCGCTCGACGCCGGACTCCGCGTCGCCACCCGCCGCGCCGTCGGCAAGGTGCTCCACGACGCCGGCGTGACCACCATCCTGGTCACCCACGACCAGGCCGAGGCACTCTCCTTCGCGGACCAGGTGGCGGTGATGCGCGGCGGCAAGCTGGCGCAGATCGGCAACCCGTTCGTGGTCTACACCCGCCCCGCGGACCGGGCCACCGCAGAGTTCCTGGGCGACGCGGTCATCCTCGACGCCTGGATGGAGGGCTCCCTGGCCACCTGCTCGCTGGGCGGCATCCCGGTGCGCCGGCCCCCGGCGCAGGGCCGGGTCCAGCTCATGCTCCGGCCCGAGCAGATCCGGATCGCCGAGGACGGCCCCATCCGCGGCACCGTGGTGGACACGGACTACTTCGGCCCGGAGACCACGGTTCGGCTGAAGCTGGCGGTGCCCCCGGTCCTTGCCGAAGGCGCCGTGGCCGACCACCGCTACCCCGGCGGCGGCGAGATCATCACCATCCGGCACTGGAACGCGTCCATCGCCCGGCCCGGCACCGAACTGTGCCTGCGGGTCGTAGGTGAGGCCGTAGCCTTCCCGATGGAAGACACCGCGGAGGGCTAAGCCCCGCCGGCGCGGCATTCCAGGGCGGCAGACCCAAGCCTGGCACGCGGTCGGCCGCGCGGGCGGCCCTAGGCCCCGCCCGGACCCGCAACATAGGCTGGAGCGCATGACTGTTCAGCCAGCACTTCACCGTCAGCACTGTTCCGTGGCCGCCCCCACCCAGTTGTGGCTCGACGACGACGGCCGCCTCGCCGGCGCATCCGACGGCGGCGCAACTGACGGCGGCGCAACTAACGCCGGCTCAACCGACGGCGGCACCGGCACGGGCGGCTGGTTCACCGGGCTGCTGCACGGGGACACCCGGATGTTGTGCCGCGCCGACGTGACCGTCAACGGGTTCGCACCGGAACCCACCACGGTGGAGGCGTCCCCCGGYGGCATACTCCAGGTCCGCGGACTCGTGCGCGGCATCGAAGGGCCCACCGAGGATCCCGCCGTCGAACTGCTGCAGAGCTGGACCGTCACCCCCGGCGCCGTGCGCGTCTCGCTGCGGCTGAGCACCTCGCTGGAGGCCCTGGACGCCGAGATCCAGGTGCAGCTGGCCGCGGACTTCACCGACATGGCCGCCATCCGGCTCGGCCGCTACCGCGACCCGATGCAGCCCTCTTCCGCGGATGATTCCTCGGTCCGGTGGAGCGAGGACGGCAAGACCTTGACCGTCTCGGCGCCCGGCGCGGTGGCCGCCGGCGAGCGGCTCCTCTGGCGCGGGACGGCCGGACGCGGCAAACCGCTGGAAGCGGAATGGCAGGCAGTCCTGGCCGACGCCGAGGACGCCGTGGTGCCCGCGCCGCCGTCGGCCTCGCGCCGCGTCCGGGCCCAACCGGAAGGGGCACTGGGCCGGCTCCTCGACAACTCCCTCGACGAACTCGACGGGCTCCGGCTGGCGGGCCGCAAGGCGCCCGATGCGCCGTTCCTGGCAGCCGGCGCACCCTGGTACTTCACCCTGTTCGGCCGGGACTCGCTGTGGGCGGCGCGGCTGATGCTGCCGCTGGACGCCGCCCTTGCCGCCGGAACCCTGCGCGCCCTGGCCGCTTACCAGGGCACCAAGACAGACCCAGCGGCGGCGGAAGAGCCGGGCAAGATCCTGCACGAACTGCGGGCCAAGGAACTCGTGCTGGAAAGCCAGGCCCTGCGGCTGCCCCCGGTGTACTTTGGCGCCGTCGACTCCACCCCGCTGTGGCTGTGCCTGCTGGGCGAACTCGGACGCGCCGGCACCGATGACGCCGCGGTGCGGTCGCTGTTGCCCAATGCCGCCCGCGCCGCGCAGTGGCTGCTGGCCGCCGGTGCCGCCGGCGTCGGCGCGGCCCCCGGGAATCCAGCCAACGGCGGCTTCCTCAGCTACCAGGACACCTCCGGCCACGGCCTGAGCAACCAGGGTTGGAAGGACTCCCGGGACGCCATGCAGTTCCGCGACGGCCGGCAGGCGGACGGCCCCATTGCGCTCTCCGAGGTGCAGGCCTACGCCTACCAGGCAGCCGTGGAGACCGCGGAATTGTTCGACTCGTACGGCGAACCCGGAGCCCAGGAGCTGCGCGACTTCGCCGCGGCGCTGAAGCTGAACTTCCGCGAGCGCTTTTGGGTTGAGGATGACATGGGCCGTTTCCCGGCCATGGCACTCGATGGCCACGGCGAACCGCTGGACATCCCCGGCTCCAATATGGGGCACCTGCTGGGCACAGGGATCCTCGACGCCGCGGAGTCGCGCCTGGTGGCCGACCGGCTGCTCAGCCCGGACCTATTCTCCGGCTACGGCCTGCACACCCTCTCCCGGCGCGCGGCAGGATTCTGGCCCTTCAGCTACCACTGCGGCTCGGTCTGGAGCCACGACACCGCCATCGCGATCCGGGGCCTGCTCAGCGACGGCTTCCTTGACGAGGCACGGGTACTGGCAGAAGGCCTGCTGGCGGCCTCGGAGTCATTCGGCCACCGGCTCCCCGAGCTGTTCGCGGGCGTCAGCGCGGCGGAATCGGGGCGGGCGGTGCCCTATCCGGCCTCCTGCCACCCGCAGGCGTGGTCCTCAGCCTCTGCGGTGGTGCTCGCCCAGACCCTCGGCGTGGCGTTCTAGGTCGGCTGCGTGCTCGCGTGTGTCCTCGCCTGCGTCCTCGGCTGCGGCCGAAGACCGGGCGCCCCGCAGGCCATCCACCAGGACCACGAGGCCGGTAACGGCGACGGCCAAGCCGAGCGAGGCCACGACGTCGGTCAGCCAGTGGTAGCCGAGGTAGAGCCGGCTGAAGGCGACAAGCAGCGTGCCGAGGGCAGCCGCCGCATAGGCGAGCACCGCCGTCGAGCGCCGTGCCGTGCGTGCGCCAGCGCTGCCCAGCAAGAGATACACCAGCACCAGCAGGAAGACGCCGGCACCGAGGGTGTGTCCGGAGGGGAAGGACAGGGCGTCGTCGGGTCCCATCAGGAAGCCGGCGGCCGAGGGCCTGCCGCGCGCCACCTCGTGTTTGATCACCGTGGACACCGCGAAGGCCGCCACCATCGCGCCGAGGAGCAGTCCCGGACGCCAGATTTCGCGCTTCCGCACCGCCCAGCCAAGCGCGAGCAGGCCCCCGATGACCGTCATCCAGCCCGGTGAGGTGACCGTACTGACGGCCGCCAGGATCCCCGTGGCGATGGGCGATCGGCCCTCCACCAGGGCGTCGTGGACGCCGCCGTCGAGCAGCGCGAGCCCCGAGTCGGTTTGGACTGCGGCCAGCATGAGCCAGAACACGCCCTCGCCGCCCACCAGCAGGCCCGCGGCGGCAAAGAACAGCGTGCGCTGCGAACGCGGGGTGCGGAGGACGCCGCGGGCGGACCCGCGTTCGGTGATAAGCATTGGACCATTTTGCCAGCCCAGGCTGTCGGGACCCGGGACGGTTACCGGGAAGTCGCTGAAGGCCCGGATTCCGGCCGCCGGCTTTGCGGGTGCGGCGTTTCGAAGCGTGCGAGCATCTCCACGAAGCCGGCGATCTTCCGTTCCCGCGTCGCGGCCTGTTTGACCGCGTTGGTCCGGTAGATCAGCGCATAGCGGTTCACGGACGTCAACACCTCGAACATGGCCTGCGCCCGCGGGTCCGCCGCGATCGCCGCGGCAAGGTCCTCCGGCACTTCGGCCGAGGCCTGGCCCGAGTAGGCCGCCTCCCAGCGCCCATCGGCTTTGGCGCTTTCGACGGCGGCGCGCCCGGCCGCGGTCATCCGGCCGGCCGCTTCGAGGCGCCCGACGCGCTCCACGTTCCGCGCCGACCACACGCTCTTCGGGCCACGCCGGGTCATCCGCTGGAAGGAAGTCTCGGCGTCCCGCCGCCTGCCCTGGCCGTCGATCCAGCCAAAGCACAGTGCCTCCTGCACGGCGGCCTCATAGTCTAGTTCGGTCACCGAGCCGCCCTTTTTATGCAGCACCAGCCACACGCCGGGGCTGTCCGCGTGGTGCTGCTCCAGCCAGGCACGCCACTCGGCGGCGTCGTTCACCAGCAGTTCCCTTAGCTCAGCAGCCATGGCACCATTGTGCTCCCAGCCCCCACCCACCCGGGAGATACCAATGCTGCGTGTCCGTCCCATCCATTTCACGTCCCGCCTCGATCAGTGGGAGCGCCTGCTGACCGACCTGGGCATGGTTAAGACCGTCGACGAGCCCACCTGGCGGGAGTTCGACGCCGGTGCCGGCCGGCTGGCGCTGCACTTCGCCGAGGAAGGGTCCGCGGCGGATGGCACCACCTCGTTCGGCGTCGAGGTCGGGGACCTGGCGGAGTTTGCCCGGCGGACCAACGAAGCCGGCGCCTCGGCTGGCAGCACAGGTGGCACCACGGCGGAGCTGATCGACGCCGACCACGGTTCCTCCTGCCGGGTCTCGTCGCCGGACGGGTTCAGCTTCCTGGCCGACCCCGCCACCGCCGCGGCCGATGGAACCTGGTCCTCCGATGCCGAGGCGGACCCGGACCTGGCCGTGGTCGCCCTCTGGTTCGCGTCCGACCCGGGGGCCGCGGCCCAAACCCTGCGCGACATCGGCGCCCGGCCCCGCCCCGCGCCGGGAGCCACCGGCGTCGGCGTCTCAGGTGCTGACACCTTCGAAACGGAAGCGTTCACGGCGAAGAACGGCGGCGTCCTGATGGTCGGTGCCGCCGGTTCCGCGGCGGGTGCCGGGACCGCGGGGCTGGCTTTCGAATACGACGGCGACCTTGACGCCTTGCGGGAGCGGCTCGCGGACGCCGGGCACGACGTCGCCGTCGGCGAGGAGGCCGCGGTGCCGCTGCTGCACGTCTTCAATCCCGATGCGGACGGCACCGCCGCCCACCCGCATGCCTTGTGGATCGCGGCGGCCCCGGAGCCCGCATAGGCAGGGTAACCACGCCCGGGGAACGGGTATGGGGTAGAACTTAACCATGAACGTTCGCACTCCCGACCCCAATCCCGGCTGGCTTTCCGACGACGATCTCTTCGAGGCCCGCGGCCGGCTGCCCATGGTCTACGTCGAGGCCGTGCCGGTCCGGCTTGACCCGCTCGGGTTCGTGAACGAGGTCGGCACCCTGCTGCAGGCCGACGAGGACGGCACCATGATCCGGTCCCTCGTGTCCGGCCGGGTGCTGTACCGCGAGACCATCCGGGCCGCCCTGCTGCGCCATATGGAAAAGGACCTCGGCCCGCTCGCCTTCCCGCAACTGCCGATCAGCCCGGTCCCCTTCACCGTGGCGGAATACTTTCCCTCCCCGTCCCACACCGGCTTCACCGACGACCGCCAGCACGCCGTCGCGCTGGCCTACATCATCCCTGTCACCGGCGAATGCTCACCGCGGCAGGACGCCCTGGAACTGACCTGGATGACCCCGGAGGAAGTCATGAGCTCGGACGTGCAGCTGGAGTTCAGCGGCGGCCGCGGTGCCCTGATCCGCCAGGCGCTGGCGTACGCGGGCGTCGGCCACTAGGAGACTCTGCCCGGGAGCCGCTGGACCGTCCGGGGACGCCCGGCCCACCCCCGCGTCCCCGACTTCGCGCGCCGGTCTTTGTAGACTGTTGAGCGGACCGAAGAGAAGTTAAGGACTCCAGATGACCCACCCCACAGCCTCACTGAGCTACAGCGAACGGCAGGCGGGATCTCTGCAGACCGGGGATCTGCTGCTCCTGCCCGACGCCACGCGCACCGCCGAAATCCAGCGCGTGGACATCGACAATGACGATTTCGGTTCCCCCGCCATTGTGCGCGCAACCCTCACCGGGGGCGGCGTGCTGCGGATCGCCGCCGGCACCACGGTGCTGATCCAGGACGCCGTTCTTGAGGCGCCGGGGCTGTCGCCGGACGACGCCGGCCGGCGGGACGACGATGCTCCGCAGCCCGGTTCCGTCGAGCCCTCCCCTGCCTCCATTCCCTCCATTCTTTCCGGCGCCGACGGGGCCTCCGACGGGGCCTCCGACGGGTCCTCCGACGGGTCCTCTGGCGCCGCTCCGGGACTGCAGGCAGTTCCGCTCCGGGGCGCGGAGGACAGCGGCCCGACGTCGACGCCGGCCGTCGTCGTTCCACCCCCTCCGTTGGCCCCGCCGGTCGCCAGCGGGCCGAGCGAAGCCGACCTGGCCCTGATCCCCGTCGCGGAGGGCACCCCGGAATCCGTGGTGGAGGCCGCGGCCGAGGCGCACCYCGAGGCGCTGGGAGTGCTGCTGCTCAGCGACCGCCTTACCAAGGGCATCAACACCAAGTCCGGCAGCTGCCTCAAGGACCTGAGCGATYTGGCCCATGAACTGTTTGTCGTGCTCAAGGACGCCGACAACGCACTTGCCGTTGCGGACCTGCTCAACGTGCTGCCTTTCGACGGGAACCCCGGCCGCTGGGCGTCGGTGGAGGCCTCGCTCGCGCTCTCCAGCTACATTTGCCGCCAGCGCGGCGAAGAGGACCGCGCTGCTGTGTACGAGAAGTTCCTGCGGGCGCCGGACGCGATGGAGACGGACCCGTTCAAGGCCCGGATCAACGCCAAGGTTCGCCAGCGCTCCCTCAACGAGCCGAACCTGTACGACAAGGAAATCTTCCGCGCCATCGACAATTCCAACCCGGACGCGGAGCGCGAATGGCGGCTGCTGCGGCTCGAGGCCCTGCTCTTCCTGCGTGCGCACGGCGGCTCGCAGACCATCGGCGGCCCCGAAATTGAGCGCCGTATCGGCAACGAACTCGAGTCCGTCCGCTCCTGAGCACGGCGCTGGCCGCGGGCGGCTTCGGGCACCGTTTGGCCCTACCCCGGTGCGGCCCGGCGTTGTAGATTCACCCCCATGACGAACAATCTCAGCGTGGTGATCAACTCCGACGCGCAGCAGGTCTGGACGATGCTGCGCGAACCCGCGAAGGTAGCGCAGTGGCACGGCTGGGAGGCCGACGACCAGGCCGCCGAGATCAACGCGATCTACTTCGGTCCCAACGTGGTCGAGAGCGCGGACCACACTTCACTCGTCGTCGACGGCGGCGACATCTTCACCCTCAAACCGGTCCCCAACGGCACGGAAGTCAGCGTGACGCGCGCTGCAATCGACCACAACTCGGAGTGGGCGGCCTGGGACGAAGACATCACCCAAGGCTGGCTGACCTTCCTGCACCAGCTCCGATTCGCCCTGGAACGGCACCCGCACGGCAAACGGCGCACCTTCTTCTTCTCCGTGCCCGGGACCGAGGGCTCCGCGATTGAAAAACTCGGCCTGGCAGACGTGCCCGCCCCCGGGGAGCCGTATTCGCTCACCCTGGCGACGGGCGAAGAGATCTCCGGGAAGGTCTGGTTCCGCAGCAACCACCAGGTGGGTCTGACGGTCCACGGTTACGCCGAGCACGGGGACGGGTTGCTGATTGTGGCGGACCAGCCCGTCATCCCCGAGGTCCGGCCCGACGGCGGCTCGCTGGGGATCATCTCCACTTACGATCTCGGCGCGCACCAGCTCGAAGCCATCCGCAACCACTGGGACAGCTGGCGTGCTGAGAACTACCCCACATCGGACCCGCTGCACTAAGGTTTCCGCGGTGTTAGCTGGCACACTTGAACGGTGCCAGCTAACACCGAACCCGCCTCCTCATCCCTGCTGCCTGCCCGGCAATCCGAGTTTTCTTTCAGGGTGGGCAAGCGCCTGAGCGAAACGTGCGCGCCGTCGGACGCGCAGGTCGCGGAGAACGGCGGGAAATTCCTGGGCCGGACCGGCACCATCACCACCCCGCACGGTGAGATCCAGACGCCGGCGTTCATCGCCGTCGGCACCAAGGCCACGGTCAAATCCGTGTTGCCCGAGTCCGTCGCCGAGCTCGGCGCGCAGGCCGTGCTGGCCAACGCCTACCACCTCTACCTGCAGCCGGGCGCGGACATCCTGGACGAGGCCGGCGGGCTGGGCGCGTTTATGAACTGGCGGGGGCCGACGTTCACGGACTCCGGCGGGTTCCAGGTGATGAGCCTCGGTTCCGGGTTCAAAAAGGTCATCGACATGAAATCCGTCGACCACTCCGGCCCGGACGACGCCGTCGCCCCCGGCAAGGAACGCCTGGCCCACGTGGACGAGGAGGGCGTCTGGTTCAAGAGCCACCTCAACGGCGACCGGCACCGCTTCAGCCCCGAAATCTCCATGAATGTGCAGCACCAAATCGGCGCGGACATCATGTTCGCCTTTGATGAGCTGACCACGCTGCAGAACTCCCGCGGCTACCAGGAGGAGTCGCTGGAGCGCACTCGTCGCTGGGCCGAACGCTGCATCACCAAGCACTTCAGGCTCACGGAAGAGCGCGCCGGGAAGCCGTATCAGGCGCTCTTCGGCGTCATCCAGGGCGCCCAGTACGAAGACCTGCGCCGCAAGGCCTGCCGGGACCTCGGCGCGATGAACTTCGACGGCTTCGGCATCGGCGGGGCGCTGGAGAAGGAAAACCTGGGCACGATCGTGCGCTGGTGCAACGAGGAACTGCCGGAGAACAAGCCGCGGCATTTGCTGGGCATCTCCGAGCCGGACGACATCTTCACCGCGATCGAGAACGGCGCGGACACCTTCGACTGCGTCTCCCCCACCCGCGTGGCCCGCAACTCGGCCTTCTACCACCCCACCGGCCGATACAACCTCTCCGGAGCCATGTACAAGCGCGACTTCGGTCCGCTGCAGGAAGGCTGCGATTGCTACGCCTGCCTGAACTACTCCCGCGCCTACATCCACCACCTGTTCAAGGCCAAGGAAATGGTCTCGGCCACCCTGATCTCCATCCATAACGAACGTTTCGTGGTGAAGATGGTCGACGACGCCCGCCTCGCAATCGAGAACGGCACCTTCTTCGAGTTCAAGGCCGAGACCCTGGGGCGGTACTACTCCTAGGATCGTAGCTCCTCCTGTTCCCTCCCGCCGTTTCGACGGTTCCCTGCGCGTTCGACGCGGGTAAACGTCGAGAGCGCAGGGAACCGTCGAAATGGCGTCGGATAGGCTGGCCGGATGGTTATCGAGATTCCCGCCGCAGACGGAACAGCCGAGGCCCTAGTGGCCCGCCCCTCCACCGGTGAGGGCCCCTTCCCGGGCGTCATCCTGTACATGGACGCCTTCGGGCTGCGCCCCCGTATCCAGGACATGGCGCAGCGCATCGCCGACTGGGGCTACGTCGTCCTGGCCCCGAACGTCTTCTACCGCGAAGGGACGGCGTCCGAGCTCGCCCCGGCAGGGGACATGACGACGCCGGAGGGCCGCGAGGCTGCCGGCGCGGCGGCCTTCCCGCGGGTCGGGCGCCTCACCGCGGACAAAGCGCTGCCGGATATGGACGCGTGGGTGGCTGCCCTTGGCAAGCTCGACGGCGTCGCGCCCGGCCCGATCGGCGTTACCGGTTACTGCATGGGGGCACGGCTTGCCGTCCGCACCGCCACCGCCCACCCGGACGCGGTGGCAGCCTGCGGCGGCTTCCATGGCGGCGGCCTCGCCACCGACGAGCCCGACAGCCCGCACCGGGGACTCGGCAACGCCCGCGCCCGCTTCGTCTTCGGCCATGCCGACCACGACCGGAGCATGGACGCCGACGCCGTCGCCCGGTTTGGGGCAGCCCTGGAGGCGGCGGGCCTGGATGCCAGCAACGAGGTCTACGCTGGGGCACCCCATGGCTACTCGATGGCGGACACCTCCGCGTTCCACCCCGAGGCCACCGAACGGCACTTCCGCGAGCTCCGCGAACTCCTGGACGGCACGCTCAAGGCCTGACGCGGGGCGCCCCCCACGGTCCCCGGCGCCGTCGACCCGGCACCTGGTCCCCGGCGCCGTTTCGACGGTTCCCTGCGTGCTCGATGCGGGTAAACGTCGTCCCCGCGGGGAACCGTCGAATCGGCGATATCCACATACGCCCACGGATCCCTTCAGCGCGCCGGGCGCGTGGTCAAAGCTGGTCCCATGCCTACAAAACTTCCCGGTGACGGGACCCTCTGGCGCACGGACCAGCTCCTGGCCTCCGGACTCAATGCCCGCGCCATCGCCGTGCTCGTCCGCGACGGAAGCCTGGTCCGGCTTCGCCGCGGCTGCTACGGCCGGGGCGACTGGTGGCGGGACCTTGACGCCCCGTCCCGCCGTCGTCAGCTGATTTCTGCCCACGCGCTCGGAACGTTGACGACGTCGGCGGGCGGATTCGTGTACAGCCACGTCTCGGGTGCCAGCCTCCACAGCCTTCGGCTGTGGAAGGTCGATGACCGCGTGCACCTCACCCAGGCCGGCTGCCCCTCGGGGATTTCGCATGGGCGCGACGTCGTCGCCCACACCAGGCGGGTGGCAAGCCGCGAGCTGTGCTTCGTGGACGGATTGCCTTGCACGTCCCTGGAGCGCACCGTCGTCGACTGCTGCCTGATATTTACCGTGCCGCAGGCCGTGATCCTGGTCGATCATGCGGCCCGTCTCGGAGCGGACCTTGGCATGATCCGCGCTGCGTGTGATGCCCTCGCCGGCCGCAACGGTGTGGTCGCGCTGCGCCGGGCGCTCGAACTGGTCGATCCCCGCTCGGAGTCCGCCGGCGAGAGTCTCACGAGGGAACTGCTGCACCGGCTCGGGATCAGGCCGCCGGAACTGCAGTACAGCGTCCTGACCCCGCTCGGGGAATACCGGATGGACTTTGCCTGGCCAGAGGTCAAGGTGGCCCTCGAGTTCGACGGCAAGAGCAAGTACTTCGACTTCCGGCCCACCGGGGAGGTCCTGTTCGCGGAGCGGCAGCGGGAGAAGGCGCTGACGGAGCAGGGCTGGACATTTCTCCGGATCGAGTGGAAGCACTTGTTCAACGAGGTGGAGTTCAAATACCGGGTTCTGAGCGCGTTGAACCGCGGCGCCGGGGCCGATTCGTCCCCGTTTCGACGGTCGGCCGCCGGCTAGACGTTTCGCAGCGTCGAGCGGGCTCGGAACCGTCGAAACGGCGGGGGTGGCGCAGGCGCCGCTAGACCGCCCCGTAACTCGGTTCGCGCTTCTTGACCCAGCCAATGGCGAGGGTTGTCAGCGGCACGAAGGCGAACTCCACGAGGGTTTTGTAGAGGAAACCCACGAGGACGTAGTTCACGAACATCGCGACGTCGGAGATGCCGATGACGGAGGCGGCGATGCTGCAGAAGATCAGCGTGTCCACGAATTCGCCGGCCACAGAGGAGCCCATGATCCGGGCCCAGAGCGATTTCTCCCCGGTCCGTGCCTTCATTCTCACCAGGATCCAGGAGTTGATGGTCTGGCCGGCGAGAAAGGCCAAGAGCGAGGCGAGCACGATTTGCGGGACCGGACCCAGGGCACCTTCCAGCGCGGACTGCTTGGCCGCGCCGTATTCGTCGTCGAAGCCGGGCAACGCGATGATCACCCAGTAGCAAAGTGACGCGAAGACGGACAGTGCGAAGCTGGTGATGATGGCCTGGCGCGCGACCTTGAAGCCGTAGACCTCGCTGATGACGTCACCCAGGATGTAGGCCAGCGGGAAGAGGAAGAACCCGCCGTCGGTGATGATCGGACCGATCCTCACGCCCTTGGAGGCGCCGATGTTGGACAGGATCAGCACCACGGCCATGACCGCCAGCATGATGCCGAAGTGAGGGGAACGGATCGAGGCGAACTTTGGCGGGGCCGCAGCTGGCAAGGTCTTGGCGGAAGTCATGGGTGGTCCATTCGTAGTGGTTCGCTCTGCGGTCCGTGACGGGTGCACACGCCCGGGACGGCCGGCTGTATTAGCACTGGGGGTTCCTGCGGCGCGTGGCCCGGAACCGCCTCCATTCTCCCACCTGCCGTGCGCACTTCCGGCGTCCCTTCAGCGCACCCGTTAACGACGACGGCGGGCCGTCGGCTTGCGGAACCGAAGTCCCGTAGCCGGCAGCTCGCCGTCGTCCGCGGTGCGCCGTTTCGACGGTTCCCGGCCAATTCGACGCTGCGGAGCGTCGTGGGCGCAGGGAACCGTCCAAACGGCGAACTTACCGAAGTACCTTAGCGGCGCGAGGCCTCCACGAGGTCCTTGCCGTCGTCCTCGCGGGCGGCGGCGGGATGCCAGGCGTGGCCCTGCTCGTGGTCCAGGTGCGTGGACTTCTTGTTCTTCAGCGCGAAGATGTAGACCAGCAGCGAGATCGCGATGGCCACGGTGACGTAGGTGAAGAAGAGCTCCTCCTGGCCGGCCTTCTGCAGCGCCGCACCAATCAGCGGAACGGTGCCGCCGAAGAGCGAGTTGGCGATCGCGTAACCCAGTCCGACGCCGAGGGCGCGGATGGACGCAGGGAACAGTTCGGCCTTCACCAGGGCGTTGATCGAGGTGTAGCCGCCGACGATCAGCAGGCCGCCCATCATCAGCAGGAACGCGGTGAACGGGTCCTTGGTGCCGGCCAGGGTGGAGAGCAGCGGCCAGGTGAAGAGCACGCCGGTGATGCCGAACCAGAGCAGCAGCGGCTTGCGGCCCACCTTGTCCGAGATGATGCCGTAGACCGGCTGGAGCAGCATGAAGATGAACAGCGCCCAGAAGTTGATCACGGAGGTGTCCGTCTTGGCGATGCCGGAGGTGTCGTTCATGAACTTCAGGATGAAGTTTGTGTAGGTGTAGAACGCCACGGTGCCGCCGAGGGTGATGCCAATGCAGACCAGCAGCGGCTTCCAGTAGCTGGTGAACAGCAGCTTCATGGTGCCCGGCTGCGCTTCGCCGGCCACCGCGGGAGCCTTCGCGGCCTCGATCTGTTCGGCGGAGACGGTTTCTTCCATAGACCGGCGCAGCCACAGGACCACGAGGGCGGCGACGCCGCCGATCGCGAACGGGATGCGCCAGCCCCACTCGCCCAGGTCCGCCTTCGGCATCACGTTCTGCAGGATGACGAGGACCAGCAGGGCCAGCATCTGGCCACCGATCAGGGTGACGTACTGGAAGCTGGAGAAGAAGCCGCGGCGCTTAGTGGTGGCGGCCTCGGACATGTAGGTGGCGCTGGTGCCGTACTCGCCGCCCACCGAGAAGCCCTGGATCACGCGGATGAGGACCAGGAGGATCATCGCCCACAGGCCGATCACCTGCTGGGTCGGGAGGACCGCGATGGCGAAGGACCCGGCGGACATCATCGTCACGCTCAGGGTCAGCGCGGCCTTGCGGCCCTTGCGGTCGGCGTAGCGGCCGAAGAACCAGGCACCGATCGGGCGCATCAGGAACGACGTCGAGAACACGGCCATCGCCTCGAGCCCGGCCTGCAGGTCGTCCTTGGAGTTGAAGAAGTGCGACTGGAAATACGCCGCGAAGACTGTGTAGACGTAGAGGTCGTACCACTCGACAAGGTTGCCGGCCGAGCCTTTAAGGATGTTGCCGACGGCTTTTCGTGTCTGGGCCGCTTCGGACAGTTGGGTGCTCATCAATGAACCTTCCTGGATCCGGCGTCGCAAGGCAGCAACACCGTCCGCCACCTTAGTTGCCGTGATTCAGAACACTTGGGTTTTGGTCATATTGGTCATGAGCACAATGCGGCCGGTTTTCCGTGAGTGGCAGGATGGGACCATGACTTCTTACGCTGTGGACAACGTGACCTCCGACGCCGACGCCTACCCCGCCATAGCCCTGACCATCGCCGGTTCCGAGGCGACCGGCGGCGCGGGCGCACAGGCAGACCTGAAGACCTTCCAGGAACTGGGCGTTTTCGGCATCGCGAACCTGACCTGCATCGTCTCCTTCGATCCGAAGGACAACTGGAACCACCGCTTCGTCGCGGTGGACCAGCAGGTTATCGCCGACCAGCTCGAGGCCACGACGGCGGCGTACGGCGCCGCGTCCGGCGCAACCTCCGTGTTGGATACGGTCAAGATCGGCATGCTCGGCAGCCCGGACGCCATTTCCACGGTGGCCTCCACGCTGGCCGATTCCGCCTTCCGCAACGTGGTGCTGGACCCGGTGCTGATCTGCAAGGGCCAGGAACCGGGCCACGCCCTGGATACCGACCAGGCCCTCAAGGCGCAGATCCTGCCGCTGGCCACGTTCGTCACGCCGAACCACTTCGAGGCCGAATCGCTCTCCGGGCTTGAGATCACCGACGTCGAATCCCTCAAGGCCGCGGCCGTCCGCATCCACGAGCTGAGCGGCGCCGCCGTGCTGGCCAAGGGCGGCGTGCGCCTGACCGGGCCGGACGCCGTCGACGTCTACTACGACGGCGAAACCCTGGAAGTCCTGTCCGCGCCGAAGGTGGGCGAGGTGGCGGTCTCCGGCGCCGGGTGCTCACTGGCCGCCGCGGTCACGGCCGAGCTGGCCAAGGGCGCCACGCCGCTGGAGGCAGCCCGCACGGCCAAGGAGTTCGTCACCGCGGGAATCCGGAACCGGGTAGCCTCGGGCGCCCCGTTCGACGCCCTCTGGCAGGGCGGCCCGCGCTAACCAGCCGCACTCACCCCGGACGCTCCCTCACATCCGGCGCCAATTTTCCCGACGCTCCCTCACATCCGGCGCCAATCCTCCCGACGCTCCCTCACATCCGGCGCTTCCCGCCGCGACGCTCCCTCACATCCGGCGCTTCCCCTCCCGACGCTCCCTCACATCTTGTGAGGGAGCGTTCGGGATTTCCCTGCCGAACGTGCGGGAGCGTTCGGGATTTCCCTGCCGGATCTGAGGGAGCGTCTCATGAGGGACTGGGGTCCGAAACCCTGCCCATGAAAACGGGCAGTCCGGTTTCGACTTGGACGATCTCGTAAAGGAACGGCCGGTCGAAGCGGATCGCTTTTGTCTGCACCGCGCCGCTCACCGCTTCCGCGTTGATCTGGGTCACGGCGGCGGCGACGGTGCCCTTCTCCGCCACGGTGATGTTGACGGCCTGCGCTGCCTGCGTGATCTGCAGTCCCGGCTGGATCGCGTTGAAGTCGGACGCGGTTTCAAGCATTTCCCGCAGGCCCAGCCGGGCGAAGACCCTGCGCAGCTCGAAGCTACTCTGGTGGTCCCACCGGGGCAGGAAGATTTGAGTGGGGATGGGCGCCGCCGCCTCGAGGGCAGTCGTGGCGTCCGCGAAGACGTCCGCGCCGGGCATGGCGGCCCCGGAATCCGGCAGAACCAGCCGCATCACGAACCCATCTGCATAGGGAAGGTCGACGGCTTGCCAGCCCTTGCCTTGGGCAAAGGAGAGGTCCCGGACGCCGGACATGGTGGGGACGGTGACTTGGAGGCCGTCCGCCGTCGTGAATGGCCGGTCGGCGGTGTCGGTCGGGTCGAAGGGGACCTTCCAGGCCGAGGCGAAGTACACGGCATTGAGCACGCTGAAGGTGTTGTCTTTGCCGTATCCGGCCGGGGCCTTCTTGATCCGGCCACCGGTGTTCTTGTTCACCCAGGCGTCGATCGCGGGTCGAGTGGCTTTCTCATCCTGGAAATTCACGGGATACACGCCGGTCCCATAGTAGCGAGCCAAGGAATCGAGATAGCGCTCCCCGGTAGGAACTCCCTTGTCCACGAAGAGCCCATTCGCGGCGTGCAGGACGGGCCGGCGCGGAGGGTTCTTTTCGTCCACCGAGCCGGGGTCGCCGTCGAAGGATTCCAAGGACGCGAGCAGGGCATTCAAGGCTTCGTCGCGGTGCTCCGCGGGGAGGCCGAGGGCCCTGTCCATCTCGGCGGCGGTCGCCCCGGTTGCGCCGGTCCGCAGCATGGTAAGGGCAACCAGCAGGCTGGTCGGGGACGCAACGACGTTGCCAGCGTCGCCACTGTCTGCGAGCAGTGCGGCACCGAGCTTTCGCGCCGACGCCCGGAGCGTGGCCAGCTCGGCCGGGTAGGCGGACCGGTCCACCGAAACCCGTTCGACGCCGTCGGCCCTGAGCAGCGCCGGCGGCGAGGCCGTGCAGGCCGACAAGACCAGCGCCAGCGCCGCAGCCGCCGCGGTTGTAAGAATCCTTAGCCTGGATTTCTGCTTCATCGCGCCCCCAAAAGCCCGCACAATGGCGTAAAACGGCGGGGATCCGCCTACGGCCAGTCAAGCACCGGCACCGGGAAAGCGCGACCGCACCCCGGTCACGATTTGGCGCCGTTTCGGGGTCGACCCGGTCCGTTTCGACGTCGTCCTGGTCCGTTTCGACGGTTCCCTGCCCGCTCGACGCATCCCGACGTCGACTCCGCACGGAACCGTCGAATCGGCGGCAACGGCGGCCCCATGCGAAACCGAGTCCGGTCAGCGCCGCGGGATGTTGCGCAGGTTGCTCCTGGCCATACTCACGGCCTCCCCGGCGCCGCGGTTCAGCACCACCTTGGACATGGCCGTGGCGAAGCCCAGAATCTGGGCGCCCTTGATCTTCGGCGGGATCGAGAGTGCCTTGGGATCCGTGATGAGCTCCACGAGGGACGGTCCGGGGTGGGCAAACGCTTCCCGGTACGCAGCCTCGATCTTGGCCGGGTCCGTGACGCGGACGGCGTGGAACCCGAGGGCCCGGGCGACTTGTGCGTAGTTGGCGTCCGGAACATCGACGCCGAAGTCGGGCAGTCCGTCCACCAGCATCTCCAGCTTGACCATGCCGAGCGTCGAGTTGTTGAACACCACCACGTTGACCGGCAGCCGGTGCGCCGCGACCGTGATCAGCTCGCCCAGCAGCATCGACAGGCCGCCGTCGCCGGAGACCGAGACCACCTGGCGTCCCGGGTACGCCAGCTGGGCGCCGATCGCGTGCGGCAGCGCGTTGGCCATGGAGCCATGCAGGTAGGACCCGATCAGCCGCCGCGTGCCCAGCGGGTTGATGTAGCGCGCGGTCCAGACGTTGCACATGCCCGTGTCGGCCGTGAAAACTGCGTCCTCGGCCGCGACCTGGTCCAGCAGCGAAGCGGCGTACTCGGGGTGGATCGGCTGGGTCTTCTCCACCTTGCGGGTGTAAGCGCCGACGGCCTTGTTCATCAGCCGGTCGTGCTTTTTGAGCATGGCATCGAGGAAGCGGCTACTCTTCTTCGCCTTGAGCAGCGGCATCAGCGCGGCGAGCGTGGGCAGCACGTCACCGTGCACGGCGATGTCGACGTCGGTGCGCCGGCCCAGGTTCTGCGAGGCCCGGTCCACCTGCGCCGTCCGGGTCCCCGGCAGGAACTGGTCATAGGGGAAGTCCGTGCCCAGCAGGATCAGCAGATCCGCATCCTCGATTCCCTCGGCCGCGGCGCCGTAGCCGAGCAGGCCGGTCATTCCGATGTCGTAGGGGTTGTCGTATTGCATGAAGTCCTTGCCGCGCAGTGAGTGCCCGATCGGGGCCTTCACAAGCTCGGCGAGCGCTATCACCTCGTCGTGTGCGCCGTCGACGCCGGCCCCAGCGAAGATGGCGACCTTCCCGGCGTCGTTGATGGCGTCCGCGAGCTCCCGCACGCTGGCGGGGTCGGGCACCAGCGCGGCCGGCCGGAACGCCGCCGGCGCCGGCGTCTCGGCGGTCGCCTCTAGTCCGGCAGTGTCGCCGGGCAGGGTCACGACGGCGACGCCGCGGAGTGCGACGGCGTGCTGGATGGCGCTGTGCATGACGCGCGGCGCCTGTTCGGCGGTGCTGATGAGTTCGGAGTAGACCGAGCATTCGTTGAACAGTCGGTCCGGGTGGGTTTCCTGAAAGAAGCTGCTGCCGATCTGCTTGCTCGGGATGTGCGAGGCGATGGCGAGCACCGGGGCGCCGGAGCGGTTGGCGTCGTACAAGCCGTTGATCAGGTGCAGGTTGCCCGGCCCGCAGGAACCGGCGCAAACCGCTAGCTTGCCGGTCAGCTGGGCCTCGGCTGCGGCGGCGAAGGCGGCGGCTTCCTCATGCCGGACGTGGATCCAGTCGATCCCGCCCTTCGCGGCGCCCCCGGTCTTCCGGACGGCGTCGACGATCGGGTTCAGGCTGTCGCCGACAATCCCGTAAATGCGCTGCACACCGGCAGCCTGGAGTTGTTCGACAAGCTGGGTGGCAAGTTCCTTGGCCATGGGTGCACGCTCCCGCGAGGTAGGTCGATGAGCTGACACTGGTCAATATAGTCCGCTCACCTCCGAGCCTCTCCCAGAGGACGCTCCCTCAGATCCGGCACCCTACCCACAGACGCTCCCTCAAATCCGGCAGCAAAACGACAGACGCTCCCTCAGCTGCTCTGAGGGCGGGTCCAGCGAACCCGTGTCGGACGTGAGGCACCGTCGCCCAAAAACCCGCCGAACCTGAGGGAGCATCCCCCAAAAACCCGCGAGACGTGAGGGAGCGTCGCCCGAAAACCCGCCGGACCTGAGGGAGCGTCGCCACGAAACGCGCCGAACCTGAGGGAGCGTCGGGGTCCGGGTCGGGAGCGTCGGAGCCAGGGTCGGGGGGTGCTCAGGAGCCGGAGTGGGCCTGCAGGAAGGAGTAGACCTCGGTCTCGTCCACGCCGGGGAAGGCGCCGGGCGGCATCGCGGCGAGTAAGTGCGAGTGGGCGCGGGCCGAGGGCCAGGCATTGCCGGCCCACTCCGAGGCCAGGGCGGCTGGGGGTCGCTTGCAGCAGCTCTCGTCCGGGCAGGTCGACTTAGACCGTTCCGTGGTGTCGCGGCCGCGGAACCACTTCACCTGCGCATAGGGCACGCCCACGGAGAGCGAGAACTCGCCGTTCGCGGAGCGCTCGGTCCGGGCCGTGCACCAGTAGGTCCCGGCCGGGGTGTCCGTGTACTGGTTGTAGGCACTGAACTTGTCCGGCACGTCGAACACCACGCGGGAGGTCCAGTTCTTGCACGAGGGCTGGCCCTCGATGGCGCCGGTGTGGTCCTGCGGGAACGTCACGCCGTCGTTCTCGTACGCCTTGTAGATGATTCCGCTCTTGTGCGTCTTCTGGAAGTGCGTGCGGAGGTCCAGGTGCTCGGTGGCGAGGTTGGTGAACCGGTGCGCGGCGGTCTCGTAGGACACCGCGAATGCGTCGCGGATGTCTTCCACCGCGATTTCCTTGGCCACCTTGGCGCGTTTCAGGAACTCAACGGTGGCCAGTTCCGGCAGCAGCAGTGCGGCGGCGAAGTAGTTCGTGGCGACCCGCTGCATCAGGAAGTCACCGTAGTTCGTGGGGGTCTGGTGGCCCAGCACATAGTGGCCCAGGGCCTGCAGCAGCACCGAACGGGGGTCGTGGTCGCTCCGGGCGTTCTGCGTAAGGTAAATTCTGCGGTTCTTCAGATCCGTCACCGAGCGGGTCGAATGCGGCAGGTCGCCCACGTGGTGCAGGCTGAATCCGAGGTGTCCGGCAATGTCCGCGATGACATGGTGGGACAGCGGGCCGGACGTGTGGCCCACGGACGCGAGGACCTTCTGCGCCTCCGCTTCGTACTCCGGGAAGTAGTTGTTCCGCTCCCGCATCATGGCGCGCAGCTCGCCGTTGGCACGGCGGGCTTCCTCCGGCGTCGCGACCTGCTCGTTGAGGCGGCGCTCCAACTCATGCTGCAGGCCCACCATGGACTCCAGTACGTCCATCGGCAGCCTTGAACTGATGCGGATTTTGGGCAGGTTCAGGGACTCGTAGATCGGGCTGCGCTGGTAGCGCTCCAGCTCAATCTCCAGGGCCGCGCGACGGTTGGGCGGTTCCGCGCCGAGCAGCTCGTCGATGCTTACGCCAAGCGCCGCGGCGAGTTGCTGGAGCAGCCCGAGCTTGGGTTCGCGCTTGCCGTTTTCGATCAGGCTCAGCTGGCTCGGGGCGGTTCCGACGGCGGCACTCAGGTCATCGAGCGTCAGCCCCGCCGCCTTGCGCAAATGGCGGACACGGCGGCCCATGCTAATGACGTCCACCTCGGGCGTGACGGGCGAAGGCGAGGACGAAGCCTGGCGATTCCAACTGGCGGGATGCATTTATTGAGAATATGCGAAGAACCGCATTTCTTTCCATACTTTTGGTCTAGAAACCCCTTGGAAAGTGCAGAAAAGTAGTTCTCACAGAAAGATTCACCACCCGGACAACCGGCCAGCAAACCGCAGCGACGCAGGCTGGCCGGCCCGGATCCACCAAGGAGACTAAGATGACTGCAGCATTTGAGCCCACCCAGCAGCCGTCCAGCCAGGACACAACAGAGCAGGCCGCCGCCCTGGAGCTCGAGTGGGCCGCCAACCCCCGCTGGGAAGGTGTCACTCGGGATTACTCAGCGTCCGACGTCGTCCGCCTCCGCGGCCGGGTCTCCGAGGAACACACCCTGGCCCGCCGTGGCTCCGAGAAGCTGTGGAAGCAGCTCACCGAGGAGCACAAAGAGGGCAAGTACACCAACGCCCTGGGCGCCCTGACCGGCAACCAAGCCGTGCAGCAGGTCAAGGCCGGCTTGCGGGCCATCTACCTCTCCGGCTGGCAGGTAGCCGCCGACGCCAACAACTCCGGCCACACCTACCCGGACCAGTCGCTCTACCCGGCGAACTCGGTCCCCACCGTGGTCCGCCGCATCAACAATGCCCTGCTCCGCGCCGACCAGATCGAGTTTTCCGAGGGCATCCAGACCGTTGAGGACTGGATGGTGCCGATCGTCGCCGACGCCGAGGCCGGCTTCGGCGGCCCGCTCAACGCCTACGAGCTGATGAAGTCCATGATCCAGGCCGGAGCCTCCGGTGTGCACTGGGAGGACCAGCTCGCCTCGGAGAAGAAGTGCGGCCACCTCGGCGGCAAGGTCCTGATCCCCACCCAGCAGCACGTCCGGACGCTGAACGCGGCCCGGCTGGCCGCCGACGTCGCCGGTACACCGTCGGTCATCATCGCCCGCACCGACGCCGAGGCAGCCACCCTGATCACCTCCGACGTCGACGAACGGGACCAGGAATTCATCACCGGCGAGCGCACCCCGGAGGGCTTCTACAAGGTCCGCAACGGGATCGAACCCTGCATCGCCCGGGCCAAGGCCTACGCCCCCTACTCCGACCTGATCTGGATGGAGACCGGCACCCCGGACCTGGAGCTGGCCCGCAAGTTCGCCGAGTCGGTCAAGGCCGAATTCCCGGACCAGATGCTGTCCTACAACTGCTCGCCGTCGTTCAACTGGCGCAAGCACCTCGACGACGACACCATCGCGAAGTTCCAGCGCGAACTCGGCGCCATGGGCTTCACCTTCCAGTTCATCACCCTGGCCGGCTTCCACGCCCTGAACTACTCGATGTTCGACCTCGCCCACGGCTACGCCCGGGAAGGCATGAGCGCCTACGTCGAGCTGCAGGAGAAGGAATTCGCCTCCGAAGCACGCGGCTACACCGCCACCAAGCACCAGCGCGAAGTCGGCACCGGCTACTTCGACGACATCGCCACCGCGCTCAACCCGAACGCATCCACCCTCGCCTTGGTCGGATCGACCGAAGAGGGCCAGTTTCACTAATCCCCAGCCGCCCCCTCCGCTCGCAAGCTCGCGAGGGAACCCGGCGGCTGTGGGCCCATTTCGCCGCCCCGGTGAGCTGGTCAGCCAGCTCACCGGAAGGCACGACGGCGGCCGGCACCTCGGGGTGAGCCACCGGGGGCCGGGAAAGGTAATCCGGGAGCACGCGGAGGAATGCCTTTTTCGGCCCCGAACCACGTCACCATTCGCCGTCGAACTTGCTTCTTCTCTAAGGAGAGATTTGAAATGAACAGCTTCACTGACAACTTCACTATCAACGGGGTTACTTTGACCGCGCAGCCGATTTGCCGGCAGGGCGAGGTGCTTACTCCGGACGCGCTGGCGTTTGTTGCCAAGCTGCATCGGGCCACCGCGGAGCGCCGGCAGGAGCTGTTGCAGGCCCGGCAGGAACGCCGCCAGCAGATCAGCAAGGGCCAGGATCCGCGTTTCCTGCCCGAAACCGAGTCCATCCGCAACGATCCGGAGTGGCGCGTGGCTCCCCCGGCACCGGGGCTGACGGACCGGCGGGTGGAGATCACCGGCCCGGTGGATAAGAAGATGACCATCAATGCGCTGAACTCCGGCGCCAAGGTGTGGCTGGCCGACATGGAGGACTCGTCCACGCCGACGTGGCGCAACGTGGTCCAGGGCCAGCTGAACCTGACCGATGCGCTGGAGCACCGGATCGACTTCACATCCCCGGAGGGCAAGGAGTACAAGCTCCGCGCTGCCGAGGAACTGCCCACGATCGTGGTCCGTCCCCGCGGCTGGCACCTGCCGGAAAAGCACATGCTCATCGACGGCGCCCCGGTGGCCGGCGGCATCGTGGACTTCGGTCTGTACTTCTTCCACAACGCCCGCCGCCTGATCGCCCAGGGCAAGGGACCGTACTTCTACCTGCCGAAGATCGAAAACCACCTCGAGGCGCGGCTGTGGAACGACATCTTCGTCCTGGCCCAGGACCTGCTGGGCATCCCGCAGGGCACCATCCGCGCCACGGTCCTGATCGAGACCATCACGGCCGCGTTCGAGATGGAGGAGATCCTCTACGAACTGCGCGAACACGCTGCGGGCCTGAACGCCGGCCGCTGGGACTACATCTTCTCGCTGATCAAGAACTTCCGCACCCGCGGCCCGCGCTTCGTGCTCCCGGACCGCGGCCAGGTCACCATGACGCAGCCGTTCATGCGCGCCTACACCGAACAGCTGGTGCGGGCCTGCCACAAACGCGGCGCCATGGCGATCGGCGGCATGGCCGCGGCTGTCCCCAACCGCAAGGACGAGGAAGCCAACGCCATCGCCTTCGAGAGGGTCCGCGCCGACAAGACCCGCGAGGCCGCAGACGGTTTTGACGGCTCCTGGGTGGCGCACCCGGACCTGGTGCCGGTGTGCCGCGAGGTGTTCGACGGCGTCCTCGGCGACCGCCCGAACCAGCTGGACCGGCTACGCGAGGACGTCACCCCGGACGACCGCGCCCTGATCGACATCTCCTCCACCACGGGGACCATCACCGAACAGGGTGTGCGGAACAACATCGAGGTGGGCATCCGCTACATCGAGTCCTGGCTGCGCGGCAACGGCGCAGTGGCCATCCACAACCTGATGGAGGACGCCGCGACCGCAGAAATCTCCCGCTCGCAACTGTGGCAGTGGATCTTCTCCCGTGCCATCACGGACGCGGGCGACGTCATCACCCGCGAGTGGGTGGAAGACATGCTGGATGAGGAATTCGCCAAGCTGGAACGCTTCGAGGGCGACCGTTTTGCAGACGCCCGGGACATCTTCGAGGAGGTCACGCTCGGCAACGAGTTCCCGGCCTTCCTGACGCTGCCGGCCTACGACCGCTTCCTGCACGAAGCCCGCGACGGCGCCGAGACCGCAACCAGCGGCGCCCACCTGGTGGCCGTCTAGCCACCTACGCCGGGCCCGGGCGCCACCCAGGCGTCCGGACCCGGCCCCGCCAGAATTCCGTCCGCCGGGCTGCCACGCCCTTCGCAACAGGCTCCCCGAAATCCGGGGCGGCAGCCCGGCAACGGAAAACCCCTTCCGAGCACCCGACAACGGCGTCGATCGGACACTTGAGGCCCATGTTTTCCACAAAACATGGGCCTCAGGTGTTGGCGCGGGCAGCTCCGCGCCGTCGTTTCAGTGGGCCTTCGGGATGTGGCGCAGGGACAGCGCGCAGCCCACGATGAACAGGGCCACCGAGCCCAGGATCATCAGCAGCGGCCCGGTCCAGGAGCCCGAGATACCGTGCACGTAGCCCAGCAGGGTGGGGGCCGCGGCTCCGAAGCAGTAGCCGGCGCCCTGGACGACGGCGGACATCCGGCCCGCCGAGGCCTGGTCGCGTGCCAGCCGGATGATGGCGATGAAGATCAGCGTAATGCCGCCGCCCTGGGCCACGCCGCCGAAAGAGGCCCACAGCCACCACAGCCCGGGGGCCAGCAGGAGCCCCACCGGCACCGTCAGCCACAGCGCGCCCAGGGTGAGTCCGACCGTCGTCGTGCTGGCAAGCCGGGCCACGAGCGGAACGCCCAGGCCGCCAGCGATCGCCAGGATCTGGAACAGCGAGGATCCGGCACCGGCCGCCGACGGCGCCAGGCCGAGTTCGTCGGCGAGGAGGCTCGGCAGCCAGGCGGTAACGCCGTAGTAGGAGAACGCCTGTCCGGCGAAACCCGCCGTCAGCGCCACCGTGATCCAGCGCGATGCGGGCCGTCCCGCCGTCCGGGTCGGGTCCGCCCCCGGGATTGCTTCCGGCCGGAACGAGCTGCTGCCGGCGGCCAACACCCACACTGCGCCGGCCGCGACCGCGAAGAGGGCGCACGCCGCGATCGCCGGACGCCAGCCGAGCATCTCGGCCAATGGAGCCGTAATCATGGACGTGACAAAGGAGCCGATGTTCAGCGTGGCGGTGTAGGTGCCCATGGCAGCGGCCTGTTTCGCCGGGCTGAAGTCCCGCCGGATGATCAACGGGACCACGATGTTGCCGATCGTGATGGCGATACCCAGGATCACGGTGCCGAGCATTACGAGGGCGCCCCCGCCGGCGGAGCGCACCACGACGCCAAGCAGCACGCCAAGCAGGGTCAGCGTGATTGCGAACTCCGGGCCCAGCTTCCGGCCGGTCAGCGAGGCCAGGGGCGCGGCGAGCGCGAAACAGAGCACCGGGATGCCCGTCAGGAAACCGATTTCAACCGGTGAGAACCCGAGGTCGCGCTGCATGTCCCCCACCACCGGCGCGACCGCCACGAACGGCCCGCGCATGTTGAGGGCGATGAGTCCGATCGCGATCATCAGGAGCCCGCCGCGCGGGATCTTCGCCAGGGCACTCACCCCGCGGTTCCCGGTCCGGCAGCCGGGCAGAAATATGTTTTCATCAGTCCCATTGCTATCACGCGCCGCTTCGGCCTGCGCCGCACCCGCCGGAACATGACGCACCGGGCTTCACGATGGACAAGCCGCGCGGCCGGCGGACTAGGGTTTTTGGCATGACGCACCACATCCGGAGGGCCACGGCCGCCGACGCCGGTCCGCTGGCCGAACTTGCGGCCATCACCTTTCCGCTCGCCTGCCCGCCCGAGTCCCGGCCGGAGGACATAGCCGCGCACCTCGCAAACACCCTCAGCGAAGACAATTTCCGCGCCTACCTGAGCGATCCGGACGTCACCGTCCTCGTGCTCGACGCGGAAGGGGCCCTCCGCGGCTACAGCCTGCTCGTGGACCGCCCCACCCAGGATCCGGACGTGTCGGCCGTCCTGGCAGCCGTACCAAGCACCGAGCTCAGCAAGTGCTACGTCCACCCGGACCACCACGGCCTCGGTGCGGCGGCCGAACTCATGCAGGCCAGCATCACAGCGGCGGCGGCTACCGGCGCGCAAGGTCTCTGGCTTGGCGTGAACAGCCAGAACGCACGAGCCATCAGGTTCTACGAGAAGTCCGGCTTCCGAAAAGTCGGCACCAAGTCCTTCAGGTTGGGGACCACCGTGGAGCACGACTTCGTCATGGAACGTCCGCTCGCACCCTGAGCGCCCCTAGCCCGGGAGGCACCGGGCACTCGGAAGGACGGCCGGGAATGGAGCGGGGCCCGGCCGGGTTGTCGCCAGCATGAAGATTGAGATCTGGTCCGATGTGGCCTGCCCCTGGTGCTACATCGGCAAGCGCCGCTTTGAAACCGCCCTTGCGGCATTCCCGCACCGCGACGCCGTGGAGGTGCACTGGCGCAGCTTCCAGTTGGACCCCTCCCTGCCGGAGCACTACGACGGCACCGAGCTGGACTACCTGAGCACCCGCAAGGGGATGGCGCCGGAACAGGTCAGCGGGATGTTCGAGCACGTGGCGGCAATGGCCAGCGCCGAGGGCCTCAACTACCGGTTCGACGACGTCGTGGTGGCCAACAGCTTCACCGCCCACCGGCTGATCCACCTCGCCGCCGCGCACGGGAAGCAGGACGCTGCCAAGGAACGCCTGCTCAGTGACCACTTCGAGCACGGACGCGACATCGGAAACCGCGACTACCTCACCACCTTGGGCCTTGACCTCGGGATCGACGCCGCCGAGCTGGACGAACTGCTCGGCTCGGACAAATACGCCGACGCCGTCCGGCAGGACTTCGCCGAGGCCCGGGCCCTCGGCATCAGCGGCGTGCCGTTCTTCGTCATCGACCGCAAGTACGGCCTCTCCGGCGCCCAGCCCGCGGAAACTTTCACCGCCGCCCTGGAGCAGGCCTGGCAGGAAAGCCATCCGCTGGTGATGGTCGACGCCGGCGCTGCCTCGGCCGGCCAGGACGGCGCGGCGTGCGGCCCGGACGGCTGCGCTGTCTGAATCCGCGGCCGGAGCCTAGGCGGGCTGGGCCAGGGCTGCGTTTGGCCCGAGGCCCAGCGCCGGCCCTCTCCGGACGATCTCCAGCGCCTCGACGTCGAGCAGTTTGCGGGCGCCGGTCCGGGCGTCCAGGATCCAGAACAGCTCCATCAGCGGGATGGTCTGGGTGACCCTCCCGCGGTGAAACAACTTGCCGTTGTGCCAGGCCTCGACTTCGTCCCCCGTGGCCAGTTGCGCGCACGACCGGATCACATTTTCCGTACCCATAGCGATTTCCTCCCCATCGGCGCCCCGCCGTCGGGACTCCGTTGGCACCAGCATGCACGGGCGAGGTTTCGGGGGCGTTTCCGGTGCGTGTTTTTCTTGCGACCCCCGGCCATGGCCTGGGCCTTTTGCGCCTCAGTCCGGATCTTTTTAGTGACAGATCGCGCTAAAGTGTCCGTATGCCTAGGATTTCGGCCGCGAGCAACGCCGCCCAACGAGCCGAGACCCAGCGACGAATCCTGACCGCGTTCGGCGAGCTGCTTTTCACGCACGGGCTGCCCGGCCTGACCATGACCGACGTCGCCCGGCACGCCCGGATCGGCCGCACCGCCGTCTACAACTACTACGCGGACATCGAAGAGCTCCTCATTGCCTACGCCCTGGACGAAACCGAGCGTTTCCTCGTGGAGCTGCGCGATTCCCTGTCCTCGCTGGAGAACCCGGTGGAGCGGCTCGCGCTCTACGTGCGCGCCCAGGTGGCGGACCTGAGCCGGCGCCACCTGCCGCCGGGCCCGGCGATGGGGGCCGTCCTATCCCCTGCCTCCTTTGCCAAACTGGCGGACCATGTGGGCGAACTCAGCCTCCTGCTCCAGGACATCCTGCGCGACGGCATGGCGCAGGGTTATCTCCCCCAGGCTGACATCACCCAGCTCGCCCAGCTCATCCACGGCACGCTCTCGTCCAGTGCGGCCCGGGGCGACGGGGCGGGGCCGGACCCGGAAGCGGAGGCGCGGATCGCCCGGACGGTGCGCTTCATCCAGCTGGGTGCCGGGGCCAGGTTCGACGACGAGGGCCACCCCCTGCGCCTCGGCGCGTAGCCATGCTCGGCCCGGCCGGTCTGGCCCGGCCGGCCCGGCCTGGCCTGGCCGGTCTAGTCCCGGCTAGTCCGGGCATCCGGAGCCCGGGCTGCTTATTGGCGGCTGATCAGGGCTTGGGGCTGACCGGGACGATGGTCGGCACGACGGGCAGGCTGGGGTCCTCGACCACCCGGCGGGTTTCCCGCGGGCAGCTGAGCTTGCCCGGCGTCTGGTCCACGAGCCCCGGCTTTGCCAGCGCCTTGAAGTCACCGGTCAGGATGACGTCCACGGTTGCGTCGCTGCGGCCGTCCTGGACGTAGTCCGACCCGGGCACGTTGCGCTGGACGCTGAACGCCGCGGACTGCCCGGCGGCCCCGGACACTACCAGCGCCACCCCCCGGTAGCCGGACTCGGTGTTGCCCACCGCGCCCACCCGAAACTTGCGTGCCACGAAGTCGTTGGCCACCGTCCGGGCCAGACCGGGCCGGCTCGTCGAGTTGTAGACGTTCAGCTTGATCTTCGAGGGCGGCGTGTAGTCGTACGTCGCCCCGGGGCAGAGCGGCGCAGCCGCCTGGCTGCGCTCCGCCGTCGGGAGCTTGATCTGGCCGTTCATGATGGCCAAGGCCACCACAATGGCCGAGGCCACAAGGGCCACCAGAAGCACCAGGACGACGCCGTGAAGAATGCGCCGACGCATCCTTACGGGGTTGTCCAGCTCGTCCTGCTCCGCGAACGTCGCCCGCAAATCGGAGCCAGTGATGACATTGTGGCCGTGCAGGACCGTGAGATCCTTCGGTTTCCTAGCCATTTATCACCAGCACGCGGGCGTGGATCGCGGTGCGCTGGTGCAGTGCGGTGCGGACGGCTCGGTGCAGGCCGTCCTCGAGGTACAGCACGCCGCGGAACTCCACCACGTGCGGGAAGAGGTCGCCGAAGAAGGTTGAGTCCTCGGCCAGGAGCGCCTCGAGGTCAAGGGTGCGTTTGGTGGTGACGAGTTCATCCAGCCGGACCGGGCGCGGCGGCAGCGCCGCCCAGTCCTTGGGCGTATTGAAACCATGGTCAGGGTACGGGCGTCCCTCGCCCACAGCTTTGAAGATCACCATGCAAGCCTATGGAAGATCCCTGGCCAGGGGAATCAAAGAGGCCACGACGCCGGAGGTTGTGGCCAAACAGTGATCATTTGTCATCGCAATATCCCGCCGTGTCACTGCCGTGCGCAGGATTGTCACACCGGCGTCCGCCACTCCCGGGCGCGGGCGTCATAAGACCGCCGCCGGAGGCGAAGTCCAGGTCCGGCTGAGAGAATGGAAGCATGACTGACACCGCGACCTCCGCCCCGGCGCCCTCGGCCCCGCCGCTGGCCCTGCTGCTCGACGTCGACGGCCCGGTGGCGAGTCCCGTCACCCGCACGGTCCAGCCCGGGATCATCGCGGACCTGCTGGCACTCGCGGAGGCAGGAATTCCGGTGATCTTCAACACCGGCCGTTCCGACGCCTTCATCCGCGAGCAGGTCATGGCGCCGATGATCGCCGCGGGAATGCCGGCGGGAATCACCATCCACGCCGTATGCGAGAAGGGCGCCGTCTGGTTCAGCTACACCGCGTCCGGGGCCGGCCAGGTCCACGTGGACCGGGAGCTCGCCATTCCGCAGGCATTCGGGGACGATGTGCGGCGGCTCGTCGCGGAGGACTATTCCACCCACATGTTCTACGACGAGACCAAGCGGGCCATGGTCTCGGTGGAACAGCACATCGCCGTCGCCAATTCCGACTACCGCGAGGAACAGGCGCTCTTCGACGCGGACGCGATGGAACTGATGGGCCGCCACGGCCTCGGGGTGGTGCGGCTGGACCACCACGCCCCAAACAGCGATGACCAGATCGACTACCGCGTCGACCCCACCATCATCTCCACCGACATCGAATCCGTCCGACTCGGCAAGGATCTCGGCGCCAGCCGGGCGGTGGAACTCCTGGCGGCCCAGGGCATCACGCCGCAGGCCTGGCGGACGGTGGGTGATTCGCGCACCGACTACGCCATGGCGGACTGGCTGCACCATAACGACCACCCCGTGAAGCATGTGGACGTCCGCCCAGCCGACGGTATTCCGGTCAAGCCCTACGCAGTCCTGACCGCGGCCGACCTGGGGCTCGGCGCCGAGGTCATCCACGACGACGCCGGGGCTGCCTTCCTGCGTCACTGGCGTACCGCCGTCGCCGGCTGAACGCCCCGCACCGGGCCGTTTTGCGGCCGGGGTTATTATGCAATTAGAGAACCACGCACCACCTACAGCTCGGAGAGTCGACATTACAGACGCATTGATCCAGGACGAGATTTACTACGGCAGCCAGGCGAGCGAGGACAACTACGCCCACGCCGAGGTCACCTCCCCGGCCGCCGTTGCCAGGCTCCGGACCCGCACCGACGTGGTGCGCCGGCACGGCCGGTACGCGCTGATCAATGAGAACCGAACCCCGTACCAGGCCATGGTGGAGGACCTGCTGTTCGTCCGTTCCGTGCTGGACGGAGCGAAGCTGGATTACCYCCTGGTCCGCGGCAACAACGACCGCCCAGTTATCGCCGTTGACTGGAAGAACCGCCGGGAACTCCGGGCCGCCCTGGTCGAGGCCTGCCGGGACGAACCGTTCTACTCCATGACCGTGGACGCCAAGAAGAAGTCCTCCGTGCTGGTAGCCGACGGCGAGCTCTCGCCCAACCGCCAGGCCCGGATTTTCCGCCTGTACCGCCCCCATGTGGAACCCCACGGCGGGCTCGAGTTCGGCGCCTCGGCCGGAGTCCAACTGGAGCTCTGGAGCTTTGAAGGCGACCAGCTGATCCTGCCGATCGAGAACTCGCTGACCCGGCGGACGCTGCTGGCCCAGGACGCCGTGCGCGGCACCGTCGAACGCTATGGCCACACCTGGCCCACGATCGAGAACATGTTCGCGGACCACGCCAGCGACATCAACTTCGACATCGACATCGTCTTCTCATGGGTGGATGGTTCCTCGCCCGAATACATCGCCGCGCGCAAGGCACGGATGGCCGGCGTCGTCGTCGGCGAGGGCGACGACCACGAGGCCCGCTTCCGTCAGATCAACGAGCTGAAATACGCCCTGCGCTCGGTCTACATGTTCGCGCCGTGGATCCGGCGGATCTTCATCGCAACCGACTCCCCCGCGCCCGAATGGCTGGCCGACCACCCCGCCGTAACGATCGTCCGCAGCGAGGAGTTCTTCGCCGACCCCTCGGTGCTGCCGACGCACAACTCCCAGGCCGTCGAATGCCAGCTCCACCACATCGAGGGTCTGTCCGAGCATTTCCTGTATTCTAATGACGACATGTTCTTCGGCCGGGC
Organism: Arthrobacter sp. 01T414; assembly: GCF_056398965.1. Taxonomy (NCBI): domain Bacteria; kingdom Bacillati; phylum Actinomycetota; class Actinomycetes; order Micrococcales; family Micrococcaceae; genus Arthrobacter; species Arthrobacter sp. 01T414. Next base: position 176,540 of record NZ_JBFTQK010000004.1, read on the forward strand.
AGTGCGGCCGGACATGTTCTTCACGCCCGGCGGGATCACCAAGTTCATTGAGGCGGAGACGCGCATCGGCCTGGGCGACAACGACGCCGAGCGGAGCGGCTTTGAAAATGCTGCGCGGGTGAACCGCAAGCTCCTCTGGGACCGGTTCGGGAGGATCACCACCCGGCACTTGGAGCACACCGCAGCCCCGCTCCGGCGCAGCGTTGTGGCGCAAATGGAGGAGGAGTTCCCGGCCGAGTTTGCGAAGACGGCCGCCAGCCGCTTCCGGGCCGCGGACAACATCTCCGTGACGAATTCGTTCTACCACTACTACGCCCTGCTGACCGGCTTGGCCGTTACGCAGACCGCTGCCAAGGTCCGGTACGTGGACACGACGGCCCGGGCAGGCCTGAACTACCTGCCCAAGCTGCTCTCCAAGCGGAACATGGATTTCTTCTGCCTCAACGACGGAAGCTTTCCGGAGGTACCGGCCGAGGAACGCGCGGAGCTGGTGACCGATTTCCTGGAGAAGTATTTCCCGATCAAGGCCCCCTGGGAGAAGTAGCGGCGGAGATCGCGGCCGCTAGCCCGCCTAGTTCCGCGTGGTGATCCGGCGGTGGCCGGGCGCCTGCGCCGGATCCTCAAGCCGAGCCTGGCGCGGATACCGGATGCCGGCGGCGGTGATGCGCCGTTGGGCCTCCTCCGCCGTGACGTATTCGCCCACCGCGGGCAGGGTGTCGCCCACCTGCACCACCGAGTGCACAATCGTGTGCTCGTAAACGTGGACGAGGTTGAAGGACTGCCCGCTGTCCCGCCCGCGGCTGCCGCCGACGGGGACGTTCAGGTCCTGGGTGTAGCAGGTGGCGGACGCGACCGAAACCGGGATGCCGGCGAACATCGCCGTCGTTGAATAATGCAGGTGGCCGCCCAGGATGGTGCGCACGTCCGAGTTCCGGAGAACACCGGCCAGCGCGGCCTGTCCGCGCAGTTCCACCAGCACGGCCAGATCCAGCACCGAGGGTACCGGCGGGTGGTGCAGGGCCAGGATGGTGCCGTCGGGGGCCGGGGTGGAGAGCTCCGCGGCCAGCCACTCCAGCTGCTCGGCACTCAGTTCGCCGTGGTGGAACCCGGGCACCGAGGTGTCCAGCGTGATGATCCGCAGGCCGTTGATGAAGTAGCTATGGTCCACGGGGGCGTCGTCCGCCGGCTGCTCCAGGAGCCTGGTCCGGAAGTTGGCCCGGTCGTCGTGGTTGCCCATCGCCCAGATGACCTTGGCTCCCATCGCCCTGCAGGCAGGTTCCACGATGGCGAGCAGCTTCGAATAGGCCTCAGCCTCGCCGCGGTCCGCCAGGTCGCCGGTAAAAATCACGGCTTCGGGGCGCGCGCCGGAAGCGAGGACCTGATCGAAAACTTGTCTGAGCCGGGAGTCGGCGTCCACCGCCCCGTGCAGGGGATCCGTGCCGCCGAGCAAATGCGAATCACTCAAGTGGAGTAGGAAATGACGCGGCCGGGGGTGCTCGGCCTCGATGAGTTCCATTGCAAACCTCCCTGGTTGGGTGGCGGCAGTGCCTCCAGCGTCCCTCTCAGTAATATCTATCCAACCAGACATTCGGCCAACAATGTGCAAACCCCAGTAGGCATATTTGAAAAAAGGCACAAATCGAGTAGACCGGCGGACACATACGGGCTTACGTATATGCCGGATGTGTCCGCCGGAAAGTGGATTACTCGTATGCCGTGCGGCTAGCTCAGGTAGCCGTTCGGGTTGAGCACGTACTTCGTGGCGGCGCCGGCGTCGAATTCGGCGTAGCCCTTCGGTGCGTCCTCCAGGGAGATCGCCTTGGCGTTGACGTTTTTGGCGATGCTGACCCTGTCATGCAGGATCGCCATCATTAGGCCGCGGTTGTACTTCATCACGGGACACTGGCCGGTGGTGAAGCTCAGCGATTTGGCCCAGCCGGTACCCAGGCTGAGCGAGAGTGCGCCCTTCTTGGCCGCCTCGTCGACGCCGCCCGGGTCGCCCGTCACGTAGAGCCCGGGAATGCCCAGCGCCCCGCCGGCCGCCGTCAGTTCCATAAGGGAATTCAGCACGGTCGCCGGCGCCTCCTTGGCGTCATGGCCGTGCCCCTTGGCTTCGAAGCCGACGGCATCGACGCCGCAGTCGACCTCGGGCACGCCCAGGATCTGCTCTATCTGCTCGGCGGGCCCGCCCTTGGACAGGTCCACCGTCTCGCAGCCGAAGGAGCGTGCCTGCTTCAGCCGGTCCTCGTTCATGTCACCAACAATGACGACCGCCGCACCCAGCAGCTGCGCGCTGGTGGCAGCGGCCAGGCCCACGGGCCCGGCCCCTGCGACGTAGACAGTGGAGCCCACGCCGACGCCGGCGGTCACAGCGCCGTGGAAGCCGGTCGGGAAGATGTCCGAGAGCATGGTCAAGTCCATGATCTTCTCGAGGGCCTGGTCCTTGTCGGGGAACTTCAACAGGTTCCAATCCGCATACGGAACCAGGACGTAGTTGGCCTGGCCGCCGACCCAGCCGCCCATGTCCACGTACCCGTAGGCGCTGCCCGGCCGGTCGGGGTTGACGTTCAGGCAGATGCCGGTCTTGCGCTCCTTGCAGTTCCGGCAGCGTCCGCAGGCGATGTTGAAGGGGACTGAACAGATGTCCCCCACCTTGATGAATTCGACGTCCGGGCCGACTTCCACGACCTCGCCGGTGATCTCATGGCCGAGCACCAGGTCGGCGGGGGCGGTGGTGCGGCCGCGGACCATGTGCTGGTCCGAGCCGCAAATGTTCGTGGCAACGGTTTTGAGGATTACGCCATGGCGCACCGACCGGCCCACGTTGGCGGGGTTGACCCCCGGGCCGTCTTTAAGTTCGAAGGTGGGGTAGTCAATGTCGATCAGTTCGACTTTTCCTGGCCCTTTGTAGGCAACGGCTTTGTTTCCTGTCATCACTTTCCTCCTGGTTTCACGGACCCCAATGTTGAGTGCCCAGTTGTGATTCACGAAGCATTCTGATGCGCCCTCCACGGGGCCGGGTCGGCTGCACTGCCGACGGCAGGCGCGTTTGCGCCGCAGGTAAGCCCGGAATGTCGGAGGGTTTCGCCAGTCTAGGCCGGAAGCATGCTTAGGGGTAGGGCCCCTTGTGCCCTTGCGTTACCGTCGGCTGTCCCAATAGGGACGGGACCGGGCAAACGGTAGGCAGCGAAGGCCGCTGAAGGCCGCTGAGGCCGTGGTTCAGCCGAGCGCCTGCCGGACTGCCTCGATGACCTCGGGTGAGTCCGGCTCCACGGTGGGTGCGAAGCGGGCCACAATTTCGCCGTCGCGGTTCACCAGGAACTTCTCGAAGTTCCATTTCACCAAGCCCGGCAGGAGGCCGTTCTTGAACTTTGTCAGCTGCGCATAGAGCGGGTGCTGGTTCTTGCCGCGGACGTTGGCCTTCGTAGTCAGCGGGAACGTGACGCCGAAGTTGCGTTCGCAAAACTCGGCGATTTCGGCATCGGCGCCAGGTTCCTGGCCGGCGAACTGGTTGCAGGGGACGCCGAGGACGGTGAAGCCCTCGTCACGGAACTTGTTGTGAAGCGCCTCCAGGCCGGCGTACTGGGGCGTGAAACCACACTGGGAGGCCACGTTCACCACCAGCACCACCTGGCCCCGGAACCGGCCAAATTCCGTTTGGGTGCCGTCGTTGAGCGTCAGCGGGATGGAGTGCAGGGATGTCATGGGTGGTTTTCCTCGCGGGCTTGGGGGCAGGAACAGTTGACGATGGTGATTCGGCACCAAGGCGCCCGGGTATGGGTACGGCTGCCGCACTGCGGCGTCGGAGTGGCTACGACGTCGGGCCGGTGGCGAGTTACGGTGTCGGGCCGGTGGCGAGCCCGAGGCCGCCAGTCGGCTCGGTGGCAGCCGTCTCCTGCGGGACGGCGGGAGAGGTGGGCGTCGGAGCGGGGGCGACGGGGGCCGACGCCGGGTCTGTCGCGGCGGGGGCCGGCGCTGGCGTGGCGGTCGGTGTGGGAGCCGGAGTCGGGGTCGGCGTCGGCGTCGGCGTCACCGCTGGTGCGGGCGGCACGGCTGGATCCGACGGGACCGCGGGCGTGGGCGTGGGGGTGGGCGTGGGGGTGGGCGTGGGGGTGGGCGGCGTCGTTGGCGCGGGAGCCGGCGTCGGGGTCGGACTCGGCGTCGGGGTGGCGTGCGGGGAGGACGTCGCGGTCGGTGACGGCTTGGCCGAGGGACCGCCGGGATGCCCGGGCACAGGCTTTTCCTGCACGCCGCCGGTGACCGCCTGGGTGTGATCTTTCGCCACCGGAACCGCCCAGTCCGCGCCGGAGCTTCCCGGGCTGCCGGCACCGGACTTCCCCGCACCCGGGGCGTAGCTGACCATCGGGATGTCCTCAAGCCGGTCCACCTGCCGGGTCGGAAGGAACTTCCAGTCCAAGGGGTTGGTGTGGGAGCCGTTCAGGATCGTTTCGAAGTGCAGGTGGCAGCCCGTGGACGAGCCCGTGGTGCCTACCTTGGCGATGACCTCGTCCACGGCCACCGACTCGCCCTTCTTCACGGCAATGCCCTGAAGGTGGTTGTAGGTGGTGATCAAGCCGTTTCCGTGGTCGATTTCCACCCGGTTCCCGCCGCCCCAGGGATGCCATCCCACCGCACGGACCACCCCGGCATCGGCCGAATACACCCGGGTCCCGCACGGGGCGGCGAAATCCTGGCCCCAGTGGAACTCCCCGGCGGTTCCGGTCAGGGGGCTGGTGCGCAGCCCGAACGGGGACGACTCAAAGAGCCTTTCGAGGGGTGCCATCAGGAAGCCCTTGGGCGGGCGCGAGAGCCCTGCCGACGCGACCCGGAGCTCGACGTCGCCGTCCTTGGACGTGGTTTGGACCGTGGTCCGGGAGAAGGAAACGAGAGCGTGCCGGTCTGCGGTCAGCGCTGATGTCCCCCGGCCGGCACCTCCCGGATCGCCGGGCACCCTACTTCCGCGGTACAGCAAACCCGGTCCGGGAGTGCCTGTTGCGAGCGAAGGCTGCGACGCGGGACCGGATACGGCGATGGGGGGTTCCGGGGGGCCAAAAACCAGCAGGGCGAGGGCAAGTCCGGTGACAGCCGCCAGCGAGCGCGGCACAAGACCCAAGGGCCTGGCCTGTCCACTCGATGAGTTTCCCCAATGTTTTCCCACGATGCGACTCCTGCGAATCTGTCCGCCAGGCCCAAGCTCGTCGGACCCACCCCCTATGTGAACACACTCGGCCGGGCCTGTGAACCTCCAAACTGCCCGGGTTCGCGGGCGTTCGGACCAATTCCGCGCCAGCGTCGGGCGAACAGCGGCGCGTCCCAGTAGCCCTGCCGGGAAAACAGGTACCAGCCCCGCATCGGCCGGGTAAGAATAGGGGGTATGCGCAATGTCCTCAGGGAATGGCAAGCCGAACTCAAACAGACGTTCACCGGAACGCGTGACGCGGTCCCGGAGTGGGTGGGCCACCTCGCTGAGGGAGACGACGCGGGCTTCCATCTACCAGGTTCCGCCGTCTGGGCCGTGCACGGGGATATGCCGACGATCGTGGCCGGTATCCGCGCTTTGCTCATGCAGGCACTGCACCCGGGCGCACTGGCCGGGGTGCACGACCATTCCCGCTTCCGCGAGGACCCCCTGGGCCGGCTGGCCGGGACCATCCGCTGGATTTTCACCGTCACCTACGGGTCAACGGGGGCTGCCCGCGCCGCGTCGGGGTGGGTGTTGCGGCTGCACGAGTCGGTGCGCGGGGAGTACACCGACGGCCACGGCGCGCTCCGGCACTACGCGGCGAACGACCCGGAGCTGCTCCGCTGGGTGCACATCGCCTTCACCGACGCGTTCCTGTCCGCGCACAAGCTCTGGGGCCGGCCGATTCCGGGCGGCCCCGACGCTTACGTCCGCGAGTGGGCGCAGGCGGGGACACTGATGGGCGTGGAGGAGCCGCCGCTGAGCGAGGCGGACATGCGCCGGCAACTCGACCGCTGGTACGACGACGGCGAACTCGCCTCGGGCGCGAAGGTCGCCGAAACCGTGGCATTCATCCGGGATCCCCCGCTCCATCCTGCGCTCAGGCCCGGGTACCGGGTGCTCTTTGCCGCGGCGGTGGCCAGCCTGGAGCCCAAATACCGGGAGATGCTGGGGCTGCGGACCGCGCGGCTGGGTCCCCTACCGTTGCCGGTGAAGCTTGCGACGAGACTCACCCTCGGCGTCGTCCACCTGGCCTTGGGCAGGGTTGGCCCGAGCGAGCAGGCTGCACGTGCACGACTCCGGCGCCTGGGGTACGCGGGCTAGGCGAGCCGGTGGGGGTTGTGGGGCCGGGCTCCCGGTGCGGCGGTGAGCAACCCGGAACGCAAAAAGGCCCCGGTCCAATGGACCGGGGCCAAGCGCGGAGAATGGGGGATTTGAACCCCCGAGGGCGTTAACCCAACACGCGTTCCAGGCGTGCGCCATAGGCCGCTAGGCGAATTCTCCAGTTGCTTCTGAATCAAAAGCAGATACTAGACTACCTGAACTTCCGCGCTTCGCCCAATTGATCCCTCCGCCCGGCCCCCGACGAACATGTTCCACGCTCGGATCCCGCGATGGACATCGCCCCAATATGCCCGCTCCCCGGCACGAAAAATGGGCATGCCCCACCGCGGCCAAGCGGGCCAAACCCCGGATTCGGGCCAGGCCGGATCGTCGGGTAAACTAATCGACGGCCCCTCATGTGGCGTCATCCTGTTGAACTCCCCCAGGACCGGAAGGTAGCAAGGGTAAATGGGCTCTGGCGGGTGCATGGGGGGTCTTTTATGTCTGTGCCGATTGGTAGGGTTTAGCTGTGACTGTTACTACCGCTCTTTACCGCAGATACCGCCCCGATTCGTTCGCGGACGTTATCGGGCAGGAACACGTCACCGACCCGCTGATGACGGCCCTGCGGAAGAACCGCGTCAACCACGCCTACCTCTTTTCCGGCCCCCGCGGCTGCGGTAAAACCACCTCCGCCCGCATCCTGGCGCGTTGCCTGAACTGCGCCGAAGGCCCCACTGACACTCCCTGCGGCGTGTGCCCCAGCTGCGTCGAACTCGCCCGCGGCGGCGCCGGTTCTCTCGACGTGATCGAGATCGACGCCGCGAGCCACGGCGGTGTGGACGACGCACGTGACCTGCGGGAACGAGCCACCTACGCACCGGTCCGCGACCGCTACAAAATCTTCATCATTGACGAAGCCCACATGGTCACCTCGGCCGGCTTCAACGCGCTGCTCAAGATCGTCGAAGAGCCGCCGGAACACATCAAGTTCATCTTCGCCACCACCGAGCCGGACAAGGTGATCGGGACGATCCGGTCCCGCACCCACCACTACCCGTTCCGGCTGGTACCACCGGAACCCCTGATGGCGTATCTGGAACTGCTCTGCCAGCAGGAGAACGTCCCCGTGGCTCCGGGCGTACTCTCGCTCGTCATCCGCGCCGGCGGCGGCTCGGTGCGCGACTCGCTCTCCGTGTTGGACCAGCTCATGGCCGGGGCCGGCCCCAATGGCCTGGACTATGAGCTCGCCGTGGCGCTGCTGGGCTACACCCACGCTTCCCTGCTCGACGACGTCGTCGAGGCCGTTGCCGCCTCCGACGCCGCCACCGTGTTCCGCGCCGTGGACCGCGTCATCCAGACCGGCCACGACCCGCGCCGCTTCGTCGAGGACCTGCTCGAGCGTTTCCGCGACCTGATCATCGTGCAGGCAATGCCGGAGAGCGCCCAGTCGATTCTTCGCGGCATGCCCGCGGACCAGATCGCGCGGATGCAGAACCAGGCACACAACCTCGGCGCGGCCGAACTGTCCCGCGCGGCGGATGTCACCAACACGGCGCTGACCGAGATGACCGGCGCCACCTCCCCCAGGCTGCACCTTGAACTGCTGTGCGCCCGCATCCTGTTGCCCAGCTCGGAGCAAACCGAACGCGGCATCGCCGCCAGGATCGACCGGGTGGAGCGGCGCCTGAATTACTCCGGGAACGACGTCGGAGCACCGGCAGCCGTGTCGGCGCCGGCCGCCATGCCATCCAGCGCTCCGGCCCCGGCAGCCGTGCCGGCACGCACCGTCGCGCCCACAACCACCCCGGCCCCAGCCCAGACTGCTCCAGCCGTCGACGGCGCGGCCGCAGCTGAGTCCCCGGCCGCTCCCGCTGCCCCGGCCCCTCAGGAAATCCAGCCGGAACGATCGACGATCACCGCCCCGCGGGTCAGCACCAACGACTGGCCGGTCGAGGAACCCGCAGCACCCCAGGGCGCCTCCCGCCCCACCCCCGCGCCAGCAAGCCGGCCGGATGTTCAAGCCAACCGTCCGGAGCAGGCACCGCCGGCGTCCGCGCCGGCAGGATCGGGCCAGAGCGCCCCGCCCGCACAGCCCGCCCCGTCCCCGGAGGCTCGGCCCGAACCAGCCGAGCGGCCAGCGGCGAGTGTCCCTTCGGCAGTTCCTACACCGGCACCCGCCCCGGCCTCCGCGCCAGCGTCCGGTTCCGGACCCGACGTCGAGGTCCTGCGCCGCGCATGGCCCGAGATCCTGCAGACCCTGACCAAGATCAAGCGCAGCACCTGGGCGCTCGTCGAACCCAATGCGCAGGTCGGACACTTCGAGGACCAGGTCCTGACGTTGTCCTTCACGACGTCCGGGCTCGCCGGAGCCTTCGGCCGGGCAGACCACGCGGAAAATCTGCGCCAGGCGATCCACAAGACGATTGGCATCGACTGCCAGATCACGGCCGTGGCCGGCGGCACCAACAGCGCAGCGAGCTCTGAGCCAAACCCAAAAGCGCCCGCTAGCCGGGAGGCTGCGGCTCCATCGGCGCAGGCGGCCACCTCGGCCGACGTCGCCTGGGGCCTGGCCCCCGCCCCTGCCACGGCCGGGCCCGCCCCGGATTCCGCGTCGGCAGCCGGCAGCCCGGCAGGCGGCGGAGCCGATACCCGACCCGACGCCGCAACGGTAAAGGCCGCCCCGGAGCAGCCGCCTGCCCCAGCGCCGGAGCCCGCCCCGACGGAGCCGGCTCCGGCCGTTGCAGCGGCCCCGACCGCACCGGCCCCTGCATCGAGCAGCGCGAGCGCCGGCCCGGCCGCCAAGCCGGCTGACGGCCCGATGGCCGAGGCAGCCGGTTCCTACTCGTACCCGGACGAGGACTGGGGTCCCCCGCGGGACGAGGATGCCCCGCCGCTGGATGAAGAGCCGCCGATGGACTGGAATCCCTCAGCCGCTTCAGCCGCCCGGCCCGCACCCGCTGCGGCGCCCGCGCCGGAACGGCCCCGCCCCGGCAACGCCGCCCCCACCCCGGCAGCGGCGCCGGCAAAGGCAACGAGCCAGGCCCCGGCGAATACGACCACTTCCGAGGACCCGTGGGCCCGCGCCGTCGAGCAGTCCCCCGGGGTCTGGACGGTCGGTACGGAACTGAATGTGGGGCGGCACTCCGCCCCGGAGGCCGCAGCAGAGTCCGCGCAGCCCACCCCCGAGCCGGAGCCTCCCCACTATGAACCTGCGGCTGCCCAGATTCCCGAGCCGGTCGGCGCGTATTCGGCCGGATCCGGAGCGGGCTTCGCCGGTTCCGCTGCCGCCCGCGCCCCCGAACCGCAGCTCGCCCCGGCCGCCTCCGGCCCTGCGGTCATCACGGCGGCGGCATCCCCGGTGGTGGCGACGGCTCCGGTCGGCGCTCCGCCGTCGTCGGGACGGCAGAGCCTTTACCAGCGGCTGTCCAACAGCCCCGAGGCGGAAGCCGGACGCGCCAAGGCACCGGCGCGCGCCGCCGTCGCCACGAGCTACGTACAGGACATCCCCAGCGCCGACGACGAAACAATCGAGGAGTCGGGCGTCTTCGGCCGCGCCGCCGTCGAGCGTATTCTGGGCGGGAAACTGCTCGAAGAGCGCTCCCTGGACGGAAGCCCGTTGGCTCCGCGCTTCTAGCCCTCCCGGCGGCCGCCCGGCCCGCCACTCCCCCAAACGAACGAGGACATTGTGTACGAAGGTGCAGTTCAGGAGCTGATCGACGAGCTCGGCCGGCTGCCCGGCGTCGGACCCAAATCCGCCCAGCGGCTTGCCTTCCACATCCTCGAAGCCGATCCGCAGGACATGAAGCGCCTGGTCGAGGCCATCACGACGGTGAAGGAGCGGGTGAAGTTCTGCACCGTGTGCGGCAACGTCACCGAGCAAGAGCTGTGCAACATCTGCCGGGACCCGCGCCGCGACCCCGCCGTGATTTGTGTCGTGGAGGAGTCCAAGGACGTACTCGCCGTAGAGCGCACCCGGTCCTTCCGCGGCCGGTATCACGTGCTGGGCGGTGCCATTAACCCGATCGCCGGGATTGGCCCGGAACAGCTTCGGATCCGTGAACTGCTCACCCGCCTCAATGACGGCGCCATCCAGGAAATCATCATCGCGACGGACCCCAACCTGGAGGGTGAGGCTACGGCCACCTACCTCGCACGGATGCTCAAGTCGATCGGCATCACCGTCACACGGCTCGCGTCCGGCCTTCCCGTAGGCGGCGACCTCGAATACGCCGACGAGGTCACCCTGGGCCGGGCCTTCGAGGGCCGCCGCAACGCCCTGAGCTGACGGTTGCCGTGACACAAGGCGGCGCCGCCCCTGCTTCGATCAGCACCGAACGCCTGATCTTGCGCCCCTTGACCCCCGACGACGACGGCGCGCTCCTGCGGTTCCGCGGCCACCCGGAAGCCGTGCGCTATCTCTCCCACCAAGCCTTCAGCGCCGAAGAGAACACGGCCAGGCTGCGGAAGATACTCAACAGTGCTGCTGCGTCCACCGCGGAGTGGTTCAACGTGGGTTGGGCGATACAGCTCCGAGGAAGCGGGGAGGTCATTGGCGACGGCCGGACCTGGAACTCAGACGCTCCTCCCGCACCCGGCAGGATCCCGGCCCACGCGGCGAGCCTCGGCTACATCCTGCACCCGGATCACCACGGGCTGGGCCTCGGCAGCGAGGCTGCAGGCGCCCTCGTGGAATGGTTGTTCACGGTCCGGGCAAGCAGGACGGTGTTCGCCGGGGTCTACGAACCGAACCTGCCCTCACGCCGGCTGCTGGAGAATCTGGGATTCCGGCCCGATCGCTACTTCACCGCGGCCGAGGACACTGCGGGCAAAAAACTCCCGTCGTGGCGGTACCGGCTCGACCGGCCGGAGCTGCCCGACCGGCTCGACTGAGTGGGTGGGCGATGGACATGCTCAACGGCCCCTGCCCCGAATGGACATAGAGTGCCCGGAAGCGCCCGGGCCTGTCTGGCATTCGGTCACAATTAAACTCCGGGACGCCCGCGGCGATAAACTTGCCTCAGAAGCAGCCGTCGCGCCGACTGGCCGCGCTGTTTGGTTGCTTCGCCCAGAACCCCGATGATCCAGTGAGGGTGCGCGCATGAGTTTGCCCACTACCGAAGTCCACCCCGGACCGCAGCCGCAGCCGCTGCCCGCGATTCCTGCCGCCACCAAGCACCTCGTCGTGAAGAAGTTCGGCGGTTCCTCCGTGGCGGACGCGGAAGGCATCAAGCGCGTTGCAAGGCGGGTTGTGGACGCCCACAACGCAGGTGACGAAGTCGTCGTCGTCGTCTCGGCAATGGGTGACACCACCGACGAGCTCCTCGATCTGGCCGGCCAGGTGACCGATTCGGCCCCGGCCCGCGAGATGGACATGCTCCTCTCCGCCGGCGAGCGCATTTCCATGGCCCTGCTCGCGATGGCGATCAACAAGTACGGCGCGTCCGCCCAGTCCTTCACCGGGTCCCAGGCAGGCATGATCACCGACGGCATCCACGGCAAGGCCCGGATCATCGACGTCGACCCGCACCGGATCCGCACCGCCCTCGACAAGGGGCACATCGCGATTGTTGCCGGCTTCCAGGGCATGAGCCGGACCACGAACGAGATCACCACGCTCGGCCGGGGCGGTTCGGACACCACGGCGGTGGCGCTGGCGGCAGCCCTCGACGCCGACGTCTGCGAGATCTTCACCGACGTTGACGGCATCTACACTGCGGACCCGCGCGTTGTCCCGTCGGCACGGAAAATCGACAGCATCTCCAGCGAGGAAATGCTGGAGCTCGCCGCGTCCGGCGCCAAGATCCTGCACCTGCGCTGCGTGGAATATGCGCGCCGCTTCGGGGTGCCGCTGCACGTCCGTTCCTCATTCAGCCAGAACGAAGGCACCTGGGTCCTGCCCAGCGCCGATGACAAGATCACGATTCAAGAGGGAGTTGCCTTGGAGCAGCCAATCATCTCCGGCGTTGCACACGACCGTTCCGAAGCCAAGGTCACGGTGGTTGGCGTTCCGGACATCCCCGGCAAGGCTGCGGCGATCTTCCAGGTCATCGCGGACGCCCACTCCAACATCGACATGATTGTCCAGAACGTCTCCACCCACGGCACCGGCCGGACGGACATCTCCTTCACGCTGCCCATCGTCGAAGGCGCCGATGCCCTGGCCGCCCTCCGCGCCGCCCAGGCCGAAATCGGCTTCGAGAGCATCGAATACAACGAGAAGATCGGCAAGCTGTCCCTGATCGGCGCGGGAATGCGCTCGCACCCGGGCGTCTCGGCACGGTTCTTCGCGGCGCTCTCCGAGGCCGGGATCAACATCAACATGATCTCCACCTCGGAAATCCGCATCTCCGTGGTAACCCATGCCGATCTGCTGGACGACGCCGTGCGCGCCATCCACAAGGCGTTCGACCTGGACAGCGAGGACGAGGCGACGGTCTACGGCGGCACGGGCCGCTAACGGATTCCAGAGCAAAACCTGAAAAGGGAGCGGCGGTTGCCGCTCCCTTTTCCGTACCAGTGTGGCTTGGTTGTCAGACCTGTTCTTTCGGCAGGTCTTCCCGGCGGACTGCGTAATGGTGCCCCTGGGAGTCGGTCTCTACTTCGAAGCCGGCGAGATCAGTCTCCGAGGCGTGCTCGTAGTCATCGTGCTTGTGCACGACCGGTGCGGAGTAGTCCCCCCGCGAGGCAGGGCCAAACAGGAACCGCACCCAGGCTGACGGGTGCAGGCGCCGGCTCAATGCAGCCTTCCTCAGCGCATGTGCCATATTTCCCACCCCCTCTCCTGCTGACGGGCCACGTCCTGCTAAATGGCCATCTGGAACAGCGGTGGCGCGGGCGGCGCCAGTGACCCAATTTTACGCCCGACGGCGCCAAAAGGCGCGGCGGGCTTGGGCGGGAAAAGGCGGCCGCCGCGCGGCCCGGGGACGGCCAGACAGCGGCGCGTGGCGGGCCAACGTCCGCGGCCCAGCCCCAACCCTTAGCGCAGCGACTTGTCCTCGGGGTTGCGGGGCACCACGTAGGTGCTGCCGTCCGGCCGGTGGAGGGTCTCCCACTGCTGGGTCTCGGCCTGCCGCTGGGCCAGCAGCTGGCGGTTCTGCTCGCTCATCTCATGGCCGAGCGAGGTCCGGCTGGCCGGTCCAAAGATTGCCCGCAGCTTACCGGTGGCCCGCATGAACCGCTGGGCGGTGTTGTCCTTCGCCATCGCTTCCAAGACTCCTTCGTACGAGTGGGTTCCATCAGTGTACGCTAATAATTAGTGCACTAACTATTTGAAGGAGGCTCTATGACCGACGTCATCGCAACTCCCGGAACCCCCGTCGCGGACGAGGATCTCCTGCTGGAACACCAGCTCTGCTTCGCCCTGACCGTCGCATCGCGCAGCGTGGTGGGCGCCTACAAGCCCGTGCTCGACAAGCTGGGGCTCACGCATCCGCAGTACCTTGTGATGCTCTGCCTCTGGGAGTCCAGCCCCCGGTCCGTCCGAGACATCAGCGACGCCCTCGCCCAGGAACCGGCCACGATTTCGCCGCTGCTCCGGCGGCTCGAAGCGGCGGGTTACATCACTAGGCAACGCGCCGAGGGCAACGAGCGCAGCCTCGCCGTCCGGCTGACCCCGGCCGGCGCAGCACTGCGGCAGCAGGCGACGGCGGTCCCGGGCACCATGATGGCCCTGCTGGGCTTGAACCGGGAGCAGGTGGGCGAACTGCACGGCGCCATGATGCGGCTCATCGCCGCCACCCGGTCCGCAGACGGCGGCGCTGCCGGAAGCTAGGGTACTTCCGGCCCGGCACCCCGAGGCCCTGCGGCGCTAGAATGAGGCTGAGACCGAGGAGAAGAGCCCATGCGCAAGAACCAGATTCCCACAGCGCTCATCTTGATGACGGCCGTCGGACTGGCCGCCTGCTCACCAGGCGGCGGACCGGCCCCGAGCCCCTCGTCCACCGGCCCCGCGTCCGCCTCCGCCTCGTCGCCGGGCGGCACCCCCTCCGCCGACACCGAAACCACCGCCCCGGCGCCCTCGCCGTCGGCCGAGGCCCCTACCGCGGGGCCTGGGCAAGGCAACGCCGAGCTGGCCATCATGATCAAGCCCTCCGAAACTGCCAAGGCCGTCAGCTACACCCTGGTCTGCAAAAACGGCGTTCCCGCGGCAGAGAGCAAGCACCCCACGGCCGCTGCCGCCTGCGCCGCCCTGAAGAAAAACGCGGCGCTCCTCAGCCCCTCGCCCCGGGCCACGAACCAGGCATGCACCCAGCAGTACGGCGGCCCCGACCAGGCGACGGTCACCGGCTCGGTGGACGGCAAGGCGGTCGAATCCAAGTTCAGCCTGCGGGACGGCTGCGAGATCGCCCAGTGGAAGGCAGCCAAGGACATTCTGGGCTCAACCGGAGGGGCTGTCTAAACTGCAGCACCTTCCGCAGGACGATTGGCTTGCGCGCGAAGCCGCCCACCAGCAGCGCGTCCGCACCTACTCCGATCCCTACCTCGCCCGCCGCTCGGCCGGCCAAAAGCACCCGGTGGAGGACTTCCTCTTCACCTACTACACCCAAAAACCGGGCCAGCTGCTGCGCTGGCACCCGGGCGCCGGCGTCGTGCTGTCCGGGCCGGCCGCAGCGGAACGCTCCGGTTGGAAGTACTACCGCACTCCCGACGCCGACGAGCTCGCCGCCGCAGGGCTGGCGCCCGGGACGGACGCAGTGACCGTCGACGTCCGCCGGTTCCTCAGCGAGCGGCGCGACGCCGTTCAGTTCGCCGGCATCATCCTGGCGGGAACGGCCGCGCGGCCGGCGCAGTTTGGCTGCTTCGGCCTGCACGAGTGGGCCATGGTCTACCGGCAGGACAAGTTCGAACTGCGGCACGAGTACCTCAAGCTGCGGCTGGGTTCCGAGCAGACGGACCGGGTGGTCGAGGACAACCGGATCCGCTGCTCGCATTTTGACGCGTTCCGTTTCTACACCCCGGACGCCGTGCCGCTGAACACCCTGGAGCCGAGCCGCGAGAACCAGCGGACCATGGAACAGCCCGGCTGCCTGCACGCCAACATGGACCTCTACAAGTGGGCGTACAAGCTCGCACCCGCACTGCCCAGCGAGCTGGTCATGGACTGCTTCAAGCTCTCCTGGCGGATCCGGGCGATGGACATGCAGGCGTCCCCTTACGAGCTGAGCGAATGGGGCTACCCGCCGATCCGGATCGAGACGCCGGACGGCAAGGCCGAATATGTGGAACAGCAGCGGGCCTTCGCCGACACGGCCCAGGAACTGCGCCGGCGCCTGCTGCACGAGCTCACTCCGCTGCTGACGGCCGCAGCCGCCGACTCACCTCTTACCGCGGCACAGGAAGGACGCCCATGACTGCCAACCACGGAACTGCCAGCCCCGGAGCGGGCAGCCCGCACGACGTCGACCTCACCATCCGCCTGACGGAGGCCCCCGGCGCGCCGGAGTACAGCTTCCACCTGGTGTCCGACGACGGCGGCGGTCCGTCCGCTGCGTCCACCCTGCCGGACCCCGCTGCGGCGCTCGAAGCCCTCCGCCTTCACGGTGAGGAGGTCTTTTTCCCGCAGCCCGGCCCGCCCCGGCTTTGCACCCAGCAGTACGGTGGCCCGCAGGTGGCCGTCGTCACCGGGCGCTTCCGGGGCCGTGATGTCCACAGTGAATTCAGCCGCACCGACGGCTGCGAGATAGCCCGGTGGCGTGCCATGGCTCCGCTGCTGGGCGGCACCTCGGGCTCCACTGGCGCCACCTAAAACGGCGCCACCTAAGAACGGCGCCACCTAAGAACGGCGCCACCTGAGAACGGCGCCAGGCAAGAACAAACCAAATAACAGCGATGGCCGGCGGTGAAAACCGCCGGCCATCGCTGTTATTTGGTGTTCAGCCGCCTAGAGGGCGTTGTTCCGGACCTGCGCCGGGCCCTGGTTCATAACGGTGGCGGGAGCCCCTGCAGCAGGAGTAACCGTGGTGGCGCCCGCCGGCGTCACGACCACGCTGACGAACGTCGGCTCGCTGGCGCCGGCGAAGGTCACCCGGCCGATGTACGAACCAACTGCGAGCCCGGTCCAGTTGAGCGTGAGCTTGCCGGCCTTGCCGTTGGTCAGCTTCAGCGGGTTCGGCGAGAGGGTCGCGTTGCCGACGTTGGCGCCGAGCACTGCCGCATCCACGGAGGCCTTGCGGGCCTTGCCGTCCGGGCTGGAGTACAGGTTCGCGTAGATCGTGTACTTGCCAGCGGCCGGGTTAGCGACCGACAGAGTCTCGCTGGACGAGGACGTGGCAACCTGCTCCACGCCGCGCGGAGTGACAACCCACATGTCGAAGTCGGAGTTCGGGTCAGAAGAGAGAACCGAGAACTTCGCCAGCGGCACCCCGGCCGGAACCTGGACGGTCTTGACGAACGTCGAGGCATCCGCGAGGCCCGCGAACGGGCCCGGGACCAGTTCGACGGCGGAGGAATCCGCCTTCGACAGGCCGTCGAGGGTCATGCTGGTGGCGCCGTTCGTGCCGGAGACAACGTTGATGTCACCGGAACCGGTGGCGGACTGGGTGGTGAAGGTGACATCCTTCGGGGCCACCACGGACTGCGGGCGGACCGAGATGGGTGAGGAGACGGTCTTGCCTGCGCCCCGCCAGGTCAGCGAGCCCATGGCGAACTTGCCGAGCGCCGCGCCCTGGTTTTCGAAGCTGACCTTGAAGGTGCGCTTCTCGCCGGCTGCCTTGAAGTTCAGTGCGGCCGGAGCCACGCTGACCTTGATGCCGGGGACATTGGCCGTGACCTTGTACACGCCCGGGGTGAGTGCGGTCACCGTGCGGGTGACCTCGATCTTGCCCGTCAGGTTGCCCAGCGCGAAGGACGGGACGTTCATGTCCCGCGGCTTGGTGCTGCTCGGCAGCTTCAGGTTGACGCCCGTGCCCTGGATGAACTTCATGTAGTCCTCGATGCCAGCGTCGTAGATCAGGCCGGGATCAACCATCCGGGCCGGATCGACTTCGCCCGCGCCGGTGGCGTGGACGTCGGGGTCCTTGGACCCGTCGGCGAGCTTGACGTCGGAGGCCGTGGTCATCATGGCGGACTTCACCGCGGCCGGCGACCAGTTCGGGTTCTTGCCCAGCAGCAGGGCGCCGAAGCCGGCGACGTGCGGGGAAGCCATCGAGGTGCCGGACATGAAGCCGAACTTGGCCCCACCCTCGGCGATGGGCGACACACCTGCGAGAACGGCGACACCAGGAGCGGCGACGTCGGGCTTGAGCAGGTCAGAGTCGGTGGCCAGCAGCGGACCGCGGGAGGAGAAGCCGGCAATCTGCGGCTGGGCCTCCAGCGGCAGGCCGGTGGTGTCCTTGTTGACCAGTGAAACCTTGATGTCCGGGGTAGCGGTGACCTTGGCCTTGATGGCTGCGGTGGCCGGAGGGTTCACGTGCACGGTCGGGACCGAGTGCTGGTCAGCGTCCAGCGAGGAGTTACTCAGGTTCACCAGGATCATCCCGACGCCGCCGCCGCGCTTGACCTCGGCGCTCTTGGCGACGCGGTCAAAGACACCGCGGTCGCAGACAACAACCTTGCCGGCAACCTTGGCCGGGTCCAGCGTGTCAGGGCCGCACAGCGCCGCGTTGGCGTCTCCGGCCTTGGCCGCAGCGTTGGCTGCCAGCACGACGCCGGCGTCCTTGACTTCGCGGTTCATGATGCTGGCGCCGCGGAACTTGGTGCCGTCAGCGAATTCCACCGTGCCCTGGAGCTCCTGGGAGAAGCTGCTGGCGGCGACCGTGGTGACCCACGGCGCGCCGTGGTTGACCGTGCTGGCGGTGGGCCCGGAGTTGCCGGCCGAAGCGGCAACGAAGATGCCGGTCGCGGCCGCGTTCAAGAAGGCCACCGACACCGGGTCGATGACGGAGGTCGCGGAGCCGGAGATGGAGTAGTTCAGGACGTCGACGCCGTCCTCGATGGCCTGCTCGACGGCAGCCACGGAGGAGGAGCTGTAGCAGCCGCCCGTGTTCGGATCGGTGTCTTCCCAGCAAACCTTGTAGACGGACAGCTTCGCGGCGGGTGCGATGCCGCTGGTCAGGCCGAAGCTGCGGCCGTCAACGAAGGTCTCGACGTTCTTGTTGCCGGCAGCCGTGCTGGCCGTGTGGGTTCCGTGGCTGGCCACGTCCACCGGAGACAGCTGCTCCTCCGGGGCGCGGTCACCGGCCGGAACGTAGGTGAGGAAATCATCGGCGAAGTAGTGCGCGCTGAGGACCTTGGAGTTGCAGGCGGAGCCGTCGAAGGACGCACCGGTTCCGGTGCCCTTCTGGCACTCGCCGGTGAAGGTCTCGCCGTCGGCCTTGAGCATGGCGATCTTGCCGTCCGCGGTGCGGTAGGGCACCCCGACGACGGGGGCGCCGACGAGCGGCTTAACCTCATCGCCGGCGAAGAAGGCACTGTCCGGCGTGTAGCCGGTGTCGATTACGCCCACGACGACGCCCTTGCCGGCAGCATCCTGACCGCCGAACTTGGTGTTCCACGTCCCGTTGGGGCCGCTGAGCTTGAGGAAGTCGGTACTGGAATAATCCGGAGCGTTCTCCGTGTCGGGGGCCACCGTCAGGACGCTGGGGTCCTTGGCGAGCTTGACGGCCTGGTCCGTGGTGAGGGTGGCGCTGAAGCCGTTGACCGCAGCGGAGAACTGGCGCTGGATCTTGACCTTCTGCTTGCCCGCGACGTCCTCCTGCTTCTTCTCCAGGTGGGCGCGGTATTTTTTGACCTCGGACTTGTTGGTGTCGAGCTTCTTGCCCTTCGCGGGCTTCGTGGCGGGCAGCCCGCTCGTGCCGCCGTCGTAGGTGGCCGCCGGCTCTTCGGCCAGCAGGACGATGTAGCGGCCGTCCGGGTAGTTAGCGGGGTCCAGATTTTTCTGCGCGATTTCGGCGACGGTGGATCCCTGCGCCGGCGCCGCGGTGGCGGGCGCAATGGCGACTGTTGAAAGGAGAACCGGCAAGCCCAGGGTCAGTGCCACGGCCCTCCGGAGTCCCCCGCTTCGAAGGAAGCTCTTTCCTGGTGATTTCACGAGTGATTTGAACCTTTCAGAAGGAACGGTCCCGGCGCCATTGCCGGGGACGAGGGCTGGTTCGGGTGCGGGATCAGGAGTTGACTCTCGCCCCCAGCGGATACCAGCCGATTCATACAGTACAGACTGAGAGCCAAATATGACATAGACCACAGAGGGCTAATCGAAATTAGTCACATCGCTCGACAATCGACACGGTTCCCGGGGCATGGCAAAGCCGGGGCGGCGACGCCGCCCCGGCTTTAAACGGGAAATTAAGGGGGGCTGCTGGGCCCCGGCCGCACCGGCAGGCTACTGCCGGGGTGTTCGGACAACCTCGCTGATCCAGGCCCGCGTCTTGTCATCAAGGGGTCTGGCCACCTTGCTGGACCTGGCCGCCCGGTCCGCCTTGATCTTCTGCAGCACCATCCGGCCAAGGCCCGCGAAGACGGCGGCGGCCATCACGGGAAGCAGCACGGATTTCGATTTCTCAGCCATGCGGACATCCTACTGAGCGCACCCAGCCGAGACCATAGCCACCCGGGATCCGGGCAGCCGCCAGTGCCGCCCGGTCACGAATGCGGCGTGGTGCACGCCGCCCGGTAGAATAGGCATGCAAGCTCGCGGAGCGCCCGCATCACGCTGTCCACCACAGCGGATCGGCGTGAGACGGCACAACTCCGCTGCGCCCTTACCCAATGCTCACGCACAGGAGTTGCCGGATGCCCCGGATCGTTGTCGACGTCATGCCCAAGCCCGAGATTCTCGACCCGCAGGGGAAGGCCATCGTGGGTGCGCTGCCCCGCCTGGGCTTCACCGCTTTCAGCTCTGTCCGCCAGGGCAAGCGCTTCGAACTGACCGTTGACGGCGAGGTGACCGAGGAGATCCTGGCCCAGGCCCGGAACGCCGCGGAAACCCTGCTCTCCAACCCGGTCATCGAAGACGTCGTCAACGTCGAGGTCGTCGAGGCCTGACATGACTGAACTTCCCCTGATCGGCGAGGCCGTTGCCGTCGCCGCACACCCCCAGCTCGCGGGGGCGAGGATCGGCGTCGTCACCTTCCCGGGCACGCTCGACGACCGCGACGCCGCCCGCGCCGTGCGCCTGGCCGGCGCCACCCCGGTGGCGCTCTGGCACGCCGACACCACCCTGGGCGACGTCGACGCCGTCGTGATCCCCGGCGGTTTCTCCTACGGCGACTACCTGCGCGCCGGCGCCATCTCGCGCTTCGCGCCGCTGATGGCCAAGGTCATCGACGCGGCCAACTCGGACGCCAAGCTGCCGGTCCTCGGCATCTGCAACGGTTTCCAGATCCTCACCGAGTCGCACCTTCTGCCCGGCTCGATGATCAAGAACGACCACCTGAAGTTCCTGTGCCGCGACCAGGTCCTGCGGGTCGAAAACAACACGACCGACTGGACCCGGGATTACGCCGCCGGCCAGGAAATCACGGTGCCGCTGAAGAACCAGGACGGCCAGTACATCGCGGATGAGAAGACCCTCGACGCGCTGGAAGCCGAGGGCCGCGTGGTGTTCCGCTACGTCGGTTGGAACCCGAACGGCTCCCGCCGCGACATCGCCRGCATCTCCAACGCCGCCGGCAACGTCGTCGGCCTCATGCCGCACCCCGAGCACGCTGTCGAGCCGGGCTTCGGTCCGGAGGCCGGCTCCGGCACCGAGGGCCTCGGCTTCTTCACCTCTGTCCTGAACAAGATCGTGGGAGACAACAAATGACGGACACACCCGCAGTGGCGGCGCCCGCGGAGACCGCCAGGAAGTTCAACATCGACACCGTGGAGAACGCGGCCCGGACCCCGGACACCGAACTCCCCTGGGCCGAGCTGGGCCTGAAGCAGAACGAGTTCGACGAGGTGGTCAAGGTCCTCGGCCGGCGCCCGACCGGCGCCGAGCTCGCCATGTACTCGGTGATGTGGAGCGAGCACTGCTCCTACAAGTCCTCCAAGAACCACCTGCGCCAGTTCGGCGAAAAGGTGACCGAGGAGATGAAGAAGGACATGCTCGTCGGCATCGGCGAGAACGCCGGCGTGACCAACCTGGGCGACGGCTGGGCCGTGACGTTCAAGATCGAGTCGCACAACTCGCCGTCCTTCGTTGAGCCCTACCAGGGTGCCGCGACCGGCATCGGCGGCATTGTCCGCGACATCATCTCGATGGGCGCCCGCCCGGTGGCCGTGATGGACCCGCTGCGGTTCGGCGCGATCGACCACCCGGACACCGCCCGCGTCATGCACGGCGCGGTGGCC
Organism: Arthrobacter sp. 01T414; assembly: GCF_056398965.1. Classification (NCBI taxonomy): domain Bacteria; kingdom Bacillati; phylum Actinomycetota; class Actinomycetes; order Micrococcales; family Micrococcaceae; genus Arthrobacter; species Arthrobacter sp. 01T414. Next base: position 198,099 of record NZ_JBFTQK010000004.1, read on the forward strand.
GGCATCGGCGGCTACGGCAACTCCCTGGGCCTGCCGAACATTGGCGGCGAAATGGTCTTCGACTCCGTCTACCAGGGCAACCCGCTTGTCAACGCCCTCGCCGTCGGCGTCATGCGGCACGAGGACATCCGCCTCGCCAACGCCTCCGGCAAGGGCAACAAGGTGGTGCTGTTCGGTGCACGCACCGGCGGCGACGGGATCGGCGGCGCCTCGGTGCTCGCCTCCGAGTCCTTCGACGACACCAAGCCGTCCAAGCGCCCCGCTGTGCAGGTGGGCGACCCGTTCGCCGAAAAGGTCCTGATCGAATGCTGCCTCGAACTGTTCAAGGGTTCCCTGGTTGAGGGCATCCAGGACCTGGGCGCGGCCGGCATTTCCTGCGCCACGTCCGAGCTCGCCTCCAACGGCGACGGCGGCATGGAAGTGGAGCTCACCTCCGTGCTGCTGCGCGACCCCACGCTGACCCCGGGCGAGATCCTGATGTCCGAGTCGCAGGAACGCATGATGGCCGTCGTCACCCCCGAGAACATCGCCGCGTTCGAAGCGGTCATGGACAAGTGGGCCGTGGAGTACTCCTGGCTGGGCGAGGTCACCGACACCGGCCGCCTCATCATCACCTGGGACGGCGAAGTGATTGTCGACGTCGACCCGCGCACCGTGGCCCACGACGGACCGGTCTACGACCGTCCGTTCGCCCGGCCCGAGTGGCAGGACACGGTCCAGGCCGACGCCTTCACCGGCTCCGTGCAGGACAGCGGCCGTCCCGCGGCCCCCGCGGAACTGGCATCGGCCGTCACCGAGCTCGTCGCCTCGCCGAACATGTGCTCCAAATCCTGGATCACCGACCAGTACGACCGCTACGTCGGCGGCAACACCGCCATGGCGTTCCCGGACGACGCCGGCGTGGTCCGGGTGGACGAGGAAACCGGGCTCGGCGTGGCACTGGCCACCGACGCCAACGGCCGCTACACCTACCTCGATCCGTACCACGGCGCGCAGCTGGCCCTGGCCGAGGCATACCGCAATGTGGCCACCGCCGGCGCCGTGCCGATGGCCGTCAGCGACTGCCTGAACTTCGGCTCCCCCGAGGATCCCGACGTCATGTGGCAGCTCGCCGAAGCGATCCGCGGCCTGTCCGACGCCTGCATGGTGCTCGGCATCCCGGTCACTGGCGGCAACGTCTCGCTCTACAACCAGACCGGGACCACGCCGATCCACCCCTCCCCCGTGGTGGCTGTGCTCGGCAAGCTGGACGACGTCGCCCGCCGCACGCCCTCGGGCTGGCGCGAAGACGGCCAGGCCATCTACCTGCTGGGCACGACCGCGGCGGAACTGGACGGCTCGGAATGGTCCAAGCTGCGCGGACACCTCGGCGGCCTGCCGCCCAAGGTTGACCTCGCCGCCGAGCGCGAGCTCGGCGAAATCCTGATCAACGCCTCGCGCGACGGCATGGTGGACTCCGCCCACGACCTCTCCGAAGGCGGCCTCGCGGCGGCCCTCGTGGAGTCCGCCTTGCGCTACGGCGTCGGCGCCCGTATCTCGCTGCAGGACGTCATGGACCGCGACGGCGTGGACCTGTTCTCCGCCCTCTTCTCCGAGTCCCAGGCCCGCGCCATCGTGGCGGTGCCCCGCTCGGAGGAAATCCGGTTCAAGGACATGTGCACCGCCCGAGGCTTCGAGCACGTCCGGATCGGCGTCGTCGATGCCGAAAGCGGCACGCTGGAAATCAACGGCGTCGACCCGCTGCGCCTGGACGCACTCCGCGAAGCCCACGAGGGGACGCTGCCGAAGTACTTCGGCTAGTCCCCACCGCCACCCTCGCCTCGCAAGCTCGGCCAGGGAACCCTGGCGGCGTGGGCCCACCCCGCCATCGACTGCTCCGTAACTGCCCTTTTGAGCCCTCAAAACGGCGGTTACGGAGCAGTCGTTTTGGTTTTACCCCCGGGGCGCCAGCCGGCCTGGATGAGCGCGGTCCGGACCTTGGCCACCGCGGCCTTGGCGTCATCGCCCATGTGGCGCTTGGAGATCCTGACCTCCGTCCAGCCGAGCGCCGTGTAGCGCTCCGACCTGGATATGTCGCGGACGATCTGTCCCTCATCGCCGTGGTGTTCACCCTCGTACTCGACGCCGACCCGGTACTTCCGGAAAGACAGGTCGGGTTCGTGGTGGTTCATGCCGGCGTCGTCGATGATCGGCACGTTCAGCTCCGGTTCCGGCAGGCCAGCCCGGACGAGAGCCAACCGCAGCAAGGTCTCCTGCGGCGAATCCGATCCGACGCGGATCAGCTCTAGCGCCTCCCGTGCCTTGCGGATCCCGCGTTTTCCGCGGTGGCGGTCGATCATCCGCTGCAGATCCCCGATGTTGCACAGCGGCAGATCCCTGCCATCGAACTCACGCCGTGGCACCCGGACGCAACTGTCGCCGGCCACTACGAGTTCGTCAACGGTCAGCATTTCGGCCAGGTCCAGCCAGGTGCGCTCAGGGGTGGTGAGCGGAATTCCGTCCAGAACGGTGATCTCGTCGTCGTAGAGCTTCATCCGGTGAACGATGACGTGCGGCCGGTTGAGATGGGCCGCACCTTCGGGCCTGATCACGTGGTACATCCCGGGTGCCTCCTTTGCTCGACGCGCCGGAAGCGAACCAAGCTCCGCCGCTGTGAGGTGCGATGCGGCGCACCGCTCATTGACCTCGATGAAAGGCCGCACACAGACGCTCAGCGGAAGGCCCGGCGTCGGGTCCGCGGAACGAATGCCTCTGCCCAGTGCGGCGAGCGAGCGGTGGCGGAGCCTCTTGGGCGACACCCCCGCGTCCGAGGCCTCAGCAGTGGTGAAGGGAYGGCCCCGGAACTCAGCCGGCAGTGGACGTGCGGTTTTCATGGCTTCATCAGAGCAGAAACGCGCCGGGGTCGCTGAAGTTATCCACACCGCCCGATCGAGTGCTCCATAAGTGCCGTTTTGACGCTCCAAAAGGGCACCTGTGGAGCAACCGACGGGGTGGGGGTCAGTCGTCGCTGCGGAGTTCACGCTGCCGGGCGCTGAGCAGCTCAAGTTCCGGCCGGGCGGCCATGAAGCGTCCGACGGCGGCAAGCACCTCGATCAGATGCGCCCGGTCCGCCGCGACGAGCCCGACGCCGATCACGGTTCGCCGGTACTGGTCTTGCAGTCCGGCCTCGGTCACGGACACCTCGAAGCGTCGCTTGAGCTCGGCCAGCACCGGTCGGACCACGGAGCGCTTCTCCTTCAGGCTGTGCACGTCGCCCAGGAGGACATCGAATTCAATCCAGCCGATCCACATGCCCACATTTTCCCACCCATTGCTCCCCACCGGCTCCCTTTTGGGGTCTCAAAAGGGCCGTTACGGAGCAATCGATTGCCGGGTAGGCCGGCCTAGATGGTAAGTTCGCCCATCCGGTCCCAGCCTTCGCCGTCGAGCTGGCGGCTGATGATCCGGGGCGTTTCGGCCAGGGCCTGCGGCATGTCGGCCATGGCCTGCTTGAAGTGGGCGCTGTTGACGTGGTCGCCCGCGGCGTCGTCCTTGAAGGCCTCGACCAGGACGAACTCGTTGGGGTCTTCCACGCTGCGGGACCAGTCGAACCACAGGTTGCCGGGCTCCTGCCGGGTGGCCTGGGTGAAGTCCTCCACGAGGCCGAGCCAGCGCTCGGACCAGTCGGGCTTGACCTTGAATTTAACGACGATGAAGATCACGGCTGGGCCTTTCGGTGGGGGTAGATCGGTCTTCCATTCTTACAGTTCGGGGCGTCGCTCAGCAGGCGTCGATTGCCTCCCGGGCGCGTTCCTGCTGCTGCGGCGTGCCCACCCGTTCGGCCCACTGCTCGGCAAGCTGGAACTCGACCATGGCCTCGGCGCATCGCCCGGCCTCGTGCAGGGTCCAGCCGAGGTTGTTGTGCAGCGCCACCATCCAGCGCCGGGTCCGGGCATCCTGCACCGTGGACGCGTACTCCAGGGCGCTGCGGGTCCACGTCTCGGCATGCGCGGCGTCAGCGATCGCCAGCATGTGCAGGGCGTCGACGGCCAGAAAATCTTCGCCGAGGTGGTCGGCAAGTTCGGCGGCCTGCTCGAACAGCGGAACCGCCATCTCCGCGTGGCCGCTCGAGTTCAGCACCCGGCCCCGCTCCAGCAGCACCCGGACGGCCACCGTGGGCTCGTCGCCGTCGATGCCGTCCAGCAGTTCGTCGGCTTCCTCGTAACGGCCCTGCAGCCCGATGGCCCGGCCCAGCTGCGTGGCGAGCTCGGCCCGTTCGTCGTCGTCGAAGTTCGGATCCTCAAGCGCGGTACGGAAGCGGGTTTCCGAAAGCCCGGGATCGTCAAAGTTCCAGAATCGGTCAAGGGTCTGTTGATTCAGCATTCTCTGCTCCTCTCAGTTCACACCTGCGGCCAGTTCTTGCGCACTCCTAAGGTATCGGGAAGTGACCAGCCGGCGCGCCCGCGCCGTGATGGCGCCGCCGGCAGCATAGAACCAGTTGGCGGGAACACCGAAGGCGGTGATCTTGATCAGCACCAGGCCCTGTTCGTCGAGCGAAATTTCGAACGATTCCTCGCCGCGGACCGGATGCCCGGGCAGGGTCCCGTAGCCGAAACCCGCCGATTGCGGGCCGCCGCCGGGGAGGGGCCGGCGCACCCACACGACTTCACAGGGCGCGTTGATCCGGAACGGCCCGACGCCGAAGCCGCTCACCACCCGCGTCCCGGGGTACACGACGTCGGTCTCCGCGCGGACGCGCAGCCCGGCCCGCTTGTGCAGCTGCCACGTCAGCAGTCCCTGCACGGCCCGGCGGTAGGCCGCCTCGCCGTCGCCCACATAGGCCTGGCTGACGAGGCATTCGATCCCGTCCGGCAGCGGACCGCCCTCGGTGGCCCCGATCCCCGGATAGTTCAGTTCGCCGGCCGCGATCCGCGCCGTCACGGCTGCGCCTCCCCGCGGGCGAGCCGGGCCCAGCCGAGCTGCTCCTGCTGGCGGCGGCTCAGGGTGGCGACCACGAGGTCGTAGGAGTCCTCCACCATGTCGCGGATCATGGAATCCGGCAACGAACCGTCCAGCCTGACTCCGTTCCAGTGCCGTTTGTTCAGATGCCAGGCGCCGGTGATTTCGGGGTGCGCGGCCCGCAGCTGTTCGGCGAGCGCGGGTTCGCACTTCAGGCTCACGGCGAGCTCGGCCGCGTCCAGCGCGGACAGCGCGAACATCTTGGCCTCGTGCCGGGCCCCGCCGGGGATGGCGGCGCGGACCTTGAAGACGGACGTCTCGGGCCCGAAGGGATAGTCCTCGAAGGCGCCGGGAAAGGTCAGGCAAATCCCGCGGAGTGCTGCTGCGTCCATGCTCCCAGCCTAGCCGGGCCGGCGGCGCCCGTCAGAGGCCGAGGCGGGGCGCTTCCTGGGCGGGGCAGGCGTTCATGACCACGTCCAGGCCTGCAGCTTTAGCACGTGCGGCGGCCGCTTCGTCGATGACGCCCAACTGCAGCCAGACAGCCTTCGCTCCGGCGGCGATCGCGTGGTCCACCACATCCCCCACCTTGTGCGAATTCACGAAGCAATCCACGACGTCGATCGGCTGCTTCGCCGCCGGAATGTCCGACAGCCTGGCGTAGCCCGTCTCGCCGTGCACCGGGTCCGCCGGGAGGTTGACCGGGATGATCTCCATGCCGAGCCGATCGCGGATGTACAGGGAGGTGTCGTAGGCGGCGCGCCACTCGTTGGTGGTCAGGCCTACGATCGCCCACCTGCCCTTCGTGCGCAGGAGCCGTTCGATAACCGCGGGGTCGTTCACATGGGTCATCTGCCCAGCCTACGTCCCGCGAGGGGCGGGGCCGGGGCGCAACGGGCCGGCCCGGGGCGGCAGTCCGAACAATCGGCGGGAACCCGGCGCAAAGCTGGGAGGTGTCCGAATATTACGCGCCTGATTTGGGGAAAATTCGCACTTCCGCTTTAGTGGGTAATGACCATCCCGAGCGGCCGAGAGACCTGGATCGATGAAGCCGCAGCAACCCTGGTCGTCGGAGTTCCTCCCCGGAACCCGCCGATAGCAAGGTAGCGAGCCACGGGAACGGCCGGACTGACCACCCGGACCGGAGGCTCGTTCCGTAGGGTGCTACTGCCAGGACCGATGGAGTATCCCTATGTCTGCTGTCCTGTCCCCCTCCGCGCCGGTTGCGTCCGCGGACGCCTCCGTTCACGACGCCGAACGCTCGGCGGCCCTGCCGGTGTCTTTCCGCGCCCTGCGCCGCACCTTCGGTACCGGCAGCGAGGCGCACACCGTGCTCCGCGACGTAAATTTTGACGTCCGGGCCGGTGAAGTCCTCGCCATCCTGGGCACGTCCGGCTGCGGCAAGTCCACCCTGCTGCGCGCCGCCGCCGGCCTCGACGCCCCGAGCTCCGGCACCGTCGAAATCGACGGCGTCCCGGTCCAAGGCATGGATGCCCGCTGTGCTTTCGCCTTCCAGGAGCCGCGCCTGCTGCCATGGCACACGCTCCAGGCCAACATCGCCATCGGCTTGCCCACCGGCGTCAGCGCCAAGGACGGCAAGGCCAAGGTCGCCCGGCTCCTTGAGCTCGTGGGCCTGCGGGACTTCGCCAAACACCGGCCGCGCGAGGTCTCCGGCGGCATGGCCCAGCGCGCCTCGCTGGCCCGGGCCCTGGCACGCAACCCGGGCGTGCTGCTGCTCGACGAACCCTTTGGCGCCCTCGACGCCCTGACCCGGATCAAAATGCAGGACCTGCTGCTGGAGGTCCACCGGGCCGAGCCGACCACAGTGCTGCTGGTGACCCACGACGTCGACGAAGCCCTTCAGCTCGCCGACCGCATCATCGTCCTCGGCAAGGATCCCGTTCCGGAATCCGGCGACCCGACCGCCGCGCCGGCGCCGGGTGCGACGATCGTCCGCTCCGTCGTCGTCCCCGGCGGACGGCCCCGGGACCGGGCATCGGCGGAACTGGCCCGAATGCGGGCCTCGCTTCTGGCCAGCCTCGGCGTCGACGGCCACTAGCCCCAGCTTCTTCCGCTGCCCCAGGGCCGGACGCGCGCAGCATGAGCTGCCGCGCCCACCCGCCCAACGTTCTTCTCCTCTTCCGCACCCGCTCGCACCGTTCTCAAAGGAACCTTCATGCCCTTCCGCACAGCCGCCACCCCTAAACCCACCCGCCGTTCGCTCCTCACCGCCGCCGCCGTTTCCGCCGCCCTGACCCTCACCGGCTGCGTCGCCGGCGAAGGCTCCGGCCAGGCTGCCGCCGGCTCGGCAGGCGGCGCGGCGGCAAGCAACACGCTGAACATCGATTTCGCCACCTACAACCCGCTCAGCCTCGTGATCAAGAAGAAGGGCTGGCTGGAGTCCGCCCTCAAGGACCAGGGCGTCACCGTCAACTGGGTCCAGTCCGCCGGGTCCAACAAGGCCAACGAAGCGCTGCGCTCCGGCGCGATCGACGTCGGCTCCACCGCCGGTTCCGCCGCCCTGCTGGCACGGGCGAACGGTTCGCCGATCAAGGCCATCGACATCTTCTCCCAGCCGGAGTGGGCAGCCCTGGTGACCAAACCCGGCAGCGGGATCACCAAGGTCGCCGACCTCAAGGGCAAGTCCGTGGCCGCGACCAAGGGAACCGACCCGTACTTCTTCCTGCTGCAGTCCCTGTCCGAGGCCGGCCTGTCCGCGAAGGACGTCACGGTGCAGAACCTGCAGCATGCCGACGGCCGCACCGCGCTGGAAAACGGCTCCGTTGACGCCTGGTCGGGCCTGGACCCGATCATGGCCGGAGCGGAGCAGAAGGGCGCCAAGCTCTTCTACCGGAACCTCTCCTTCAACACCTACGGCTTCCTGAACGCCACGGAATCCTTCCTGAAGGACAAGCCGAAGCAGGCGCAGGCTGTCGTCAATGCCTATGAGAAGGCCCGCGCCTGGGCGGCCGCGAACCCGGGCGAGACCGCGCAGATCCTGGCCGACGCGGCCGGGCTGGACCTGGCCGTCGCCAAGACCGTCGTGCTGCAGCGCAGCAACCTCGACGTCGACCCGGAACCGGGTGAAGCCCAGCGCAAGGTCCTCGCGAAGATCGGCCCGAGCTTCGTGGAGACCGGGGACGTGAAGAGCCAGAAGCAGATCGACGACGCCGTCGGCTCGCTCCTCGATGACTCGCTGGTGAAGAAGGCGGATGCCTCCGCCATCAAGGATTCCTGATGACACGCCTCGGAATCCCCACCCTCACCAGCAACAATGTTGCGGACGGGCGCGCTGCAGCCGTCCCCGCAACTCCAGCAGACGCCGCCCGGCCGGACTCCCCCGAAACGGGCGCAGGCGGCTCCCCAGCGAACGGATGGTCCCCCGCCGGGATCCTGGCCAACGGCTGGGCGCGTCTGCTCCTTGGATTGATCATTCCCGTTGCCGTGCTCAGTGCCTGGCAGCTCACCACGGCCGCCGGAGTGTTCAGCGCGGTCCAGCTTCCGCCGCCAGGCATGGTCATGGAGGCCGGCCTGGACCTGCTCCAGCGCGGGCAGCTCGGCCAGCACATTGCGATCTCCACCCAGCGCGTGCTGATCGGCTTCGCGGCCGGGGCGGCACTGGGACTCGTATTCGGGTCACTGGTGGGCCTGTCCCGGTTCGCCGAGGCCCTGCTTGCGCCAACAATTGGCGCGCTCCGGGCCGTGCCGTCGCTCGCCTGGGTGCCGCTGCTGATCCTCTGGATGAAGATCGGCGAGGACTCCAAGATCACGCTGATCCTGATCGGCGCGTTCTTCCCGGTCTTCACCACGGTTTCGCTGGCCCTGCGCCACGTGGACCGGAACCTCGTTGAAGCCGCGCGGGCGTTCGGACTCAAGGGCATAAAGCTGCTGACCACGGTCCAGCTACCGGCCGTCGTGCCGGCCGTGTTCTCCGGGCTCCGGCTCGCCCTGGCCCAGGCCTGGCTGTTCCTCGTGGCGGCGGAATTGATTGCCTCCTCGATGGGCCTGGGCTTCCTGCTCACGGACTCGCAGAACAACGGCCGCACGGACCGGCTCCTGCTCGCCATCGTGCTGCTCGCCGTGATCGGCAAGATCACCGACGCCCTGCTGGGACAGGCGGAGAAGTGGGCGGTGAAACGATGGGCGTAACCCTGAACGAAACCGCAACGCCGGCCCCGCGGAGCAATGCCCCGGATACAGACGCCGAACGCATCGCATTCTGGGAAGCGGCCGCCCTGCGGCTGGACTGGGAACAGGCGCCCGGCGAATCTTCCAGCACCGAGAAGCCCTGGCACACCGCACACCGGTTCCTTCCGGCGGACCCGGAGGCCGGGACGGGACCGGAGATCAGCTGGTTCGACGGCGGGAAGCTCAACGTCGCCTACAACTGCGTCGACCGCCATGTAGCGGCGGGACGCGGGGACAAGGTGGCGCTGTACTTCGAGGGCGAACCGGGCGACCGCCGCACCATCACCTACGCGCAGCTGCAGCGCGAGGTGGCCCAGGCCGCGAACGCCCTGCTGGGCCTCGGCATCGGCAAGGGCGACCGCGTGGTCATCTACCTTCCGGTGATCCCCGAGACGGTGGTCATCACCCTGGCCGTGGCCCGGATCGGCGCCATCCACTCGCTCGTCTTCGGCGGCTTCTCCGCAGAAGCCCTGAAATTCCGGGTGGAGGACACCGGTGCCAAGCTGCTGGTCACCACCGACGGGCAGTTCCGCCGCGGCGTGGCGGTCCCGGTGAAGGGGAACGCGGACGCCGCCGTCGCCGGGGACAACGCGATCGAGCATGTGCTCGTGGTCAACCGCACCACAGCGTCCGAAGATTTGGACAGCGTCCCGATGACCGCAGGCCGCGATGTCTGGTGGCACGACGCCGTCGGGCGGGCCTCCGATGTCCACGAAGCCGAGGCGTTCGACGCCGAGACGCCGCTGTTCATCATGTACACCTCCGGGACCACCGGGAAGCCCAAGGGCCTGGTCCACACCTCCGGCGGCTACCTCACGCAGGCGTCGTGGAGCTTCGAGCACCTCTTCAGCAATCCGGATCCGTCCCTCCGCAACCAGGACGTGCACTGGTGCACGGCGGACCTCGCCTGGGTCACCGCCCACACCTACGAGCTTTACGGTCCGCTCTCCAACGGGGCCACCCAGGTGATCTTCGAGGGCACCCCCAACACCCCGCACCCGGGCCGGCACTTCGAAATCATCGAGCGCTACCGGGTCACGCAGTACTACACCGCGCCCACCCTGGTCCGCTCGCTGATGGGCTGGTTCCCGGACGGCGTACCCGCAGGCTACGACCTCTCCTCGATCCGCCTGCTCGGCACCGTCGGCGAAGCCGTCAACCCTGAAGCCTGGCGCTGGTTCCGGGACAACGTGGGCGCCGGCACCGCTCCGGTGGTGGATACCTGGTGGCAGTCCGAGACCGGGGCCACCATCCTCTCCCCGGCCCCGACGGACACGGTCTTCAAGCCCGGCTGCGCAGCACGGCCGCTGCCGGGCGTCGGCACCCGGATCGTGGACGAGGCGGGCGACACCGTTCCGCCCGGAGTCCAGGGTTTCATCGTGGTGGACGCCCCCGGCCCCGCCATCGCCCGGACCGTGTGGGGCAACCCGCAGCGCTACTACGACTCGTACTGGCGCCAGTTCGCCGAACAGGGCTGGTTCCTCGCCGGCGACGGCGCCAGGTATGACGACGACGGCGACATCTGGATCCTCGGGCGGGTGGACGACACCCTCAACGTCTCCGGGCACCTGCTCTCCACGATCGAGATCGAATCGGCCCTCGTGTCCCACCCGGACGTGGTGGAGGCCGGGGTGTGCCCCGTCGCGGACCCGAAGACCGGCCACGCGATCGTGGCGTTCGTGGTCCCCACCCGCCCCCTCCCCTCGCAAGCTCGGGCAGGGAACCCTGCGGGCGTGGGCCCAAACTCGCTGGCCGAGGAGCTGCGCAACCACGTGGCGAAGGCGATCGGGCCGATCGCGAAGCCGCGCGACGTCGTCGTCGTCCCCGATGTGCCGAAGACCCGCAGCGGGAAGATCATGCGCCGGCTGCTGACCCAGCTGTTCGAGGGAAGCCCCCTCGGCGACACAACCTCGCTGCAAAACGAACCATCCATCGCGGACATCCAGGATGTCCTACGACTCCGAAACACCCAGAAGTAAGGAACACCCATGACTGACATCAGCAACGTCGCCCGTCTTTCCGAGCCCCTCAAGTTCGCCTACTGGGTCCCCAACGTTTCCGGCGGACTGGTGGTCTCCACGATCGAACAGCGCACCGGCTGGGACTTCGACTACAACAAGAAGCTCGCCCGGATCGCCGAGAACTCCGGCTTCGAATACGCCCTGACCCAGACCCGGTACGCCGCCTCCTATGGTGCCGACAAGCAGCACGAGGCCACCTCCTTCAGCCTCGCCCTGCTGGCCGCCACCGAGCGGCTCAAGGTGATCTCGGCCGTCCACCCGGGCATGTGGCACCCCGGCGTGCTGGCGAAATACATCATCACCGCGGACCACATCTCCAACGGCCGGGCCGCAGTGAACATCGTCTCCGGCTGGCTCAAGGCCGAATTTGAAAACTTCGGCCTCGAATGGCTCGAACACGACGAGCGCTACGTCCGCACCGAGGAGTTCATCCGGGTGCTGCGCGGGCTCTGGACCGAGCAGGAGTACAGCCAGGCCGGAAAGTACTACAACATCACCGACTTCACCCTGCAGCCGGCCCCGGTGGACGTACCGGGGCGCGCGCACCCGGAGATCTTCTTCGGGGGCAACTCCACCGCGGCGCAGGCCACCGCCGGACGAGTCGCCGACTGGTACTTCTCCAATGGCAAGGACCTGGAGGGCTTCAAGGAAAACATCGCCGGCGTCGTCGCCGCTGCCGGCGACACCAAGCGCGGGACCGAAGGCGCCCTCGCTGCCCCGAGGTTCGGCCTGAACGGCTTCGTGATCGCCCGGGATTCCGAGAAGGAAGCCCGGGACACCCTGCGCGAGATCGTCGAGAAGGCACACAAGCCCGCCGTCGAAGGGTTCCGCGACGCGGTCCAGGAGGCCGGGGCGTCCACCAAGGATGGCAAGGGCATGTGGGCCGACTCGAGCTTCGAGGATCTGGTCCAGTACAACGACGGTTTCAAGACCCAGCTGATCGGCACCCCGGAGCAGATCGCCGAGCGGATCGTGGAGTACAAGAAGATCGGCGTGAACCTGTTCCTTACCGGCTACCTGCACTTCCAGGAAGAGGTCGCGGCGTTCGGTACGGAGATCCTGCCGATCGTGCGCGAACTCGAGGCGGACCTGGCGCGCAAACACGGCGTCGAACTCGACTTGTCCCTCACCCCGGCGGCCAGCGGCGCCACCAGCAAGCTGGTGAACGCGTAATGGCTGACCGCAAATTCGGCTTCCGCACCCGCTCCCTGCACGCCGGCGGCACCCCCGACGCCGAACACGGCGCACGGGCCGTGCCGATCTACCAGACCACGTCCTTTGTGTTCAAGGACACCCAGGACGCCGCCAACCTGTTCGCCCTGCAGAAGTACGGCAACATCTACTCCCGGATCGGCAACCCCACGGTGGCCGCGTTCGAGGAGCGCATCGCCTCGCTGGAGGGCGGCATCGGCGCGGTCGCCACGTCCTCGGGCATGGCCGCGGAGTTCATCACTTTTGCCGCGCTCACCCAGGCCGGCGACCATATCGTCGCGGCTTCCCAACTTTACGGCGGCACGGTGACCCAGCTGGACGTGACCCTGCGCCGCTTCGGCGTGGAGACCACATTCGTCCCCGGCACCGACCCTGCGGACTACGCCGCCGCGGTCCGGGACAACACCAAGGCGATCTTCGTGGAGGTGGTGGCCAACCCGTCCTCGGAGGTCCAGGACCTCGAGGGGCTAGGGAAGGTGGCACACGACGCCGGCATCCCGCTCGTCGTCGACGCCACCCTGAGCACCCCGTACCTCGTGCGGCCGATCGAACACGGGGCAGACATCGTGATCCATTCCGCCACCAAGTTCCTCGGCGGCCACGGCACCACCCTCGGCGGCGTGATCGTCGAAAGCGGGCGCTTCAACTGGGGCAACGGCAAGTTCCCCACCATGACCGAACCCGTGGCCTCCTACGGAAACGTCTCCTGGTGGGGGAATTTCGGCGAATACGGCTTCCTCACCAAGCTGCGCTGCGAACAGCTGCGCGACATTGGCCCCGCGCTGTCCCCGCAGTCCGCGTTCCAGCTGCTGCAGGGCGTGGAGACGCTCCCGCAGCGGCTGGATGAACACCTGAAGAACGCCCAGGCGGTGGCCGAGTGGCTCGAAGCCGACGAGCGTGTGGCGTACGTGAACTACTCCGGCCTGCCCTCACACCCGCACTTCGACCGGGCGCGGAAGTACCTCCCGCTGGGACCGGGCTCGGTGTTCTCCTTCGGTGTGAAGGGCGGCCGGGCCGCGGGGCAAAAGTTCATCGAGTCCCTGCAGCTGGCCTCGCACCTCGCCAACGTGGGCGACTCGCGGACCCTGGTGATCCACCCGGGCTCCACGACCCACCAGCAGCTCAGCCCGGCGCAGCTCGAATCCGCCGGCATTCCGGAGGATCTGGTCCGGATCTCGGTCGGCCTGGAGGACCTCGACGACATCCTCTGGGACCTCGATCAGGCCTTGGACGCGGCGACGGAAGAGCCCGCCACGGAAGTACTTTCCGCTGACGCCTGCACGATCGGAGCAAACGCATGAGCACCCAGGAAACCCGCACCTGGACCGGCCCCTCCGCGCCGGAACGCCTGAACCTGCTGCGCCAGGCCCGGTCGATCGCCATTGTCGGCGCCTCGGACAAGCCGTCCCGGGCCAGTTACTTCGTGGCGACGTACCTGCAGTCCTCCACCCGGTACAAGGTGTACTTCGTGAACCCGGTGGTGACGGAAATCCTGGGCGAGCCGACGTACGCCTCGCTTGCCGAGCTGCCGGAGAGTCCGGACATCGTGGACGTGTTCCGCAAGCATGACGACCTGCCCGGCGTCCTCGACGAAGCCATCGCAGCCGGCGCCAAGACGCTTTGGCTGCAGCTGGGCTCGTGGCACGAGGACGTCGCGAAGGAAGCCGAGGCCGCCGGTCTCGACGTCGTGATGGACCGCTGCGTGAAAATTGAGCATGCCCGCTTCCACGGCGGGCTGCACCTGGCCGGCTTCGACACCGGCGTCATCTCCTCCAAGCGGCAGGTCCTCGCCTAGTCGGAGCCGCCCGCCAGCGACCGGCCCGCATTTGTTGCCAACAAATGCGGGCCGGTCCCGGCTTAACCGCAGAGAGCCTGAACAGCCCGCCGCCGGCTTGTGATCGAATGGGCGGATGATGCATCGCGTGGTGGTCGCTGCCCTGCTGGGCCCACAGGGAATCCTGCTGTGCCGCAGGAATTCAACCGCCAAGGCTTACCCCGGCAAGTGGGACCTGCCCGGAGGGCACATCGAGGGCGGTGAATCCGCCGTACAGGCACTGGTCCGTGAACTCCGCGAGGAGCTGGGGATCACCGTGCCGCCGCCCGGGGCGGGGCCGTCGTTCCAGCTCAGCAAGGGTGACGGCGGCTCCGGCTCGCTGCTGCTGCAGGGCTGGGCGCTCAGGGACTGGGAGGGTATTCCCTACAACCGCGCGCCCGAAGAGCACACCGAAATCGGCTGGTTCGGAATCGAGCAGGCGCTCGCCCTGGACCTGGCCCACAACGCCTATGCCGAGGCGTTTCCGAGGTGGCTTAGCGCCTAGGCCCCGGTTACGGCTTGGGGGTCGGGAAAGCCGTGGGGAGTCCGCGAAGTACGGGCGACGTCGGCACCGGGGCGGGCGCAAGCCCCCGGCCATTGCGGCCCGGGGTCCCGGGGGTCACGGGACGGTGCGACGGGGCGGGAAGCACGCCGTGGCGGCCGACGGCGGGAGGCGTGGCGACGGGGCCGGCGTGCTTCGGGACAGCCGCGGTTGCCGCGGCAGAGGGCTCTGCCGGATGCGTCGCAACGGAGGACGTGCCAGCCGGAACCGAAGCCGGGGCAGCCGGCAGATCGGACGGGGTGGGGCCGGAAGGGACCGGGGTCCGGGTGGGTGCTGCGGGCTGGAAAATGACACCCAGGGTGTGGCCCACGTTCGCGCGGAAGTCTTGGCTGGACGCTGCCACGGCGCCGGCGCCGAGGCTCATTGCACCGATCACGGCACCTCCGATGAGGGCCATCCGGCGCTTACGGCCGCCCCGACGGTCGGCCAGGCTGACCACGCCGTCGGGAAGGTCCTCCGCTGCGCCGTCCGGTACGGCGGACGTGGCAACCGGATCGGCTGAACCGGCGGTGAGCAGCGCGGCGAGGTCCGCGCGCGGGGCAGGCGCCTGCTCCGGCACCAGGGCGCGGAGCTGTTCCAGGGTGCTGCGGAGTTCGGTGGCAGCTTCAAGGCCGGAGTCACGGAGCATCGCCTGGATGCTGCCATCCTGCTGGGGTTCGCGCGTGCCGGTCATGATGCTGCGTGGTCCTTTTCGGTTACGAGTTCGCGCAGGGCACTGAGCCCGCGCCGCTGAAGCTGTTTGATGGCACCGGGGGTCTTGCCCATGATGCCGGCCACCTGATCGATGGAGAGGTCTGCGACGATCCGCAGAACCAGGACTTCCCGTTGCTCCTCGTTGAGCCGGGAGAGAGTGTGTGAAAGGCCGCCCAGCGATCCGAGCGCCTCATCCTCGGCGGAGGCGGAGTGCCTCGCGTCATTCAAGGGGTCATACTCGGCCAGCTGCGGCGTCCGTTCGGAACGACGGTAATGGTCGACGAGCCGGGCGTGGGCGACGGAGAAGATGAAAGTCCGCAAACCCGTGCGGCCGCCGGTGACGTTGGCCAGTTTCGGCAGGACGTCCACGAAGACATCCTGGGTGAGGGCCTCGGCGTCGTCGACGCCCTTGGCCCGGAAGTAGCCGAGCACCGCCGGGGACATCACGGTGTAAACGGCGCTGAATCCTGACGGGTCGCCAGCCAGAGCTGCTGACAGTTCGTCATCGCTCAGCTGGTCTGCCAAGAGGCTTTCCTTCCGTTACTGCTGGGGTGCGGCCCCCGATAGTCTAGCGGCCGCACCCCATCGCCTCCGAAGAGAAGCGTTCGTGCTTACTTGTCGAGCTTCGGCTGCTCGACCGACGGGACAGCCGGGACAGCCTTCGTTGCCGGGGTGCCCTTGGCGGCCGGAACAGCCGGGGTCGCAACGGTCACGCCGGCGTGGGCCTTGGCCTCGGCAGCGCCCTTGGCGTTGGCGGCGCCGTCGACGGTAACGCCGTCCTTGTCAGCGGAAACGGAGCCCTCGGTGGAGCCCTCGGTACCTTCGACATCGGCGTCGCCCTTGGCATCGCCCTTGGCGGAGCCATCGGTGTTCGGGGTTGCCGGTGCGGCCGGAACGGCCGGGGTGGCGGGGGCGGCAGGCAGTTCCGGGGTTGCCGGAGCAGCCGGAACGGCGGGGGTGGCGGGCGTAGCGTGGTTCACTTCAGCCTGCTGCGTGCCGGACATCTGGGCCGCGTTGGCCAGGCCGATTCCGGAGAAGCCTCCCACTGCGAGAATGGCGGCGCCGACAGCGATCTTGGTGGTCTTGCTAACACTCTTCATGAAAAACGTACATCCTTTGATTGTTTGAAGGCTGGCCGGCGCCTGATGGGGGCAGGCGCCAGCCGGCACTTACGGTCGGAGTCCTGTCGGCACCTGATGGGGGCAGGTACCCGTCGGATCTCGCTCGAAGTCCCCGGCGCCTGATGGGGCAGGCACCGGTCGGATCATTCGCGGCAAGGCCGGCCGGATCTGATGGGGGGACCAGGGCTCCGGGCGGCGCTTACAAAGGGGTAATCGCTGGGGCGCCTCGAAAGGTTACGCAGCAATCGAAAATTCTTTTCTTCTTTTGATTCCGGCTCTGCGGCGCCTGAACTTACGCGTTAACGACGACGGCGGCGGGCCACCCTTGCAGGTGACCCGCCGCCGTCGTGCGCCGGTTAGCGAGGCTCTAGTCGTTGATCAGGTCGTTGACCACGATGGTCTGGTCCCGGTCCGGGCCGACGCCGATCGCGGAGAAACGGGTGCCGGAGAGCTTCTCGAGGGCCAGCACATAGTTCCGGGCGTTCTCCGGCAGGTCGTCCAGGGTCCGGGCGCCGGTGATGTCCTCGGTCCAGCCTTCGAAGTATTCGAAGATCGGCTTGGCGTGGTGGAACTCGGTCTGCGTCATCGGCATTTCGTCGTGGCGAACGCCATCGACGTCGTAGGCGACGCAGACAGGGATCTGTTCGATGCCCGTGAGCACGTCCAGCTTGGTGACGAAGTAGTCGGTGAAGCCGTTCACGCGCGAGGCGTGGCGCGCCAGCACGGCGTCGTACCAGCCGCAGCGGCGCGGGCGGCCGGTGTTGACGCCGAACTCGCCGCCGGTCTTCTGCAGGTACACGCCCATCTCATCGAACAGCTCCGTGGGGAACGGGCCGGCGCCGACACGGGTGGTGTAGGCCTTGATGATGCCGATGGAGCGCGAGATCCGGGTAGGGCCGATGCCCGAGCCCACGGACGCGCCGCCCGCGGTCGGGTTGGAGGAAGTCACGAACGGGTAGGTGCCGTGGTCGACGTCCAGGAACGTGGCCTGGCCGCCCTCCATGAGCACCACCTTGCCCTCGTCCAGCGCCTTGTTCAGCACGAAGGTGCTGTCAATGACCAGCGGGCGCAGGCGTTCGGCGAAGGAGAGGAAGTAGTCCACGACCTCGTCCACTTCGATGTCCCGGCGGTTGTAGACCTTGACCAGCAGCTCGTTCTTCTGCCGCAGCGAGCCTTCGACCTTCTGGCGCAGGATGGACGCGTCAAACACGTCCTGCACCCGGATGCCGAGTCGGGCCACCTTGTCCATGTAGGCCGGGCCGATGCCGCGGCCCGTGGTGCCGATCGCGCGGCTGCCGAGGAACCGTTCGGTGACCTTGTCCAGCACCTGGTGGTAGGGCGCCACGAGGTGGGCGTTCGCGGAGACGCGCAGCTTGGAGGTGTCCGCGCCGCGGGCTTCGAGGCCGTCGATCTCCTGGAACAGGGCTTCAAGGTTCACCACGCAACCGTTGCCGATCACCGGGACTGCGTTCGGGCTCAGGATGCCGGCCGGAAGGAGCTTCAGCTCATACTTCTCACCGCCTACGACGACGGTGTGCCCGGCGTTATTGCCGCCGTTGGGCTTCACGACGTAGTCGACGCGGCCGCCGAGCAGGTCGGTGGCCTTACCTTTGCCCTCGTCGCCCCATTGGGCTCCGACGATCACGATTGCTGGCATGGGATCCTCCCCCATTCGTTCGGGCCGAGCCCCGGTTGATTCGCCGGCTGATTCACCAGGTAGTCATCGCAGCTCAACGCCGTTCATGAGAATGCCCCGAATCTACCGCTGTAGCTCAGTACCACTACGATCTATGCCAGCAACGCCAGAGTCCGGGGCTCTTACCACCCAAGTTTAGCCGAAAACGGTGGACGGCACCGTTTTCGGCTCCCTGCGTGGACGCTGCGACACATAGCGGGCATGACTTGCGGTCCGGCCACGCGTGGAATTAAGTGAGAGTGACCATCCCGAGCGGCCGAGGGACCTGGACCGTTGACGCCGCAGCAACCCTGCCGTTCCGGCCCGCCCTTGGCGGACGCCGTGTGCCGGCACCGGTGCTACCGCCAGGACCGATGGAAAGGAACCCTGCCATGTCCCTGAACACGTCCCAGAACACCGACCACATCCGCGTCACCCACGCCGGCTCATTGCCCCGCACGCCGGAGCTCATCGCCGCGAACGAGGCCAAGGAAGCCGACGGCATCACCCCCGAGTTCCTGGACCTGCTGGAGACCTCCGTGGTGGACGTCGTGCAGCGCCAGAAGGACCTGGGCATCGACATCCCCAACGACGGCGAGTATGGCCACACGATGTCCAGCACCGTGGACTACGGCGCCTGGTGGAACTACTCCTTCTCGCGGCTCGGCGGCCTGGAACCGACCGACGTCGACCGCTGGGCCGACGCGCAGGTGCACCGTTCCTCTCCCGGCCACATTGTCCTGACCTCGTTCCCGGACCGCCGCGACCGGCAAAAGTTCAACGACGCCTACAACGACCCCTCCTCCGGGATCCTGGCCCACCGCAAGGCCGTCACGCAGCCCAAGATCGCGGGGCCGCTGACGTACACGGGCCAGTCGCTCGTGGCCTCGGACGTCACCAACCTCAAAAAGGGCCTGGCCGCGGCAGGCCTGAGCGAGGGGTTCGTCGCGTCCCTCTCCCCCGGCTCCTGCGCCCGGGTGGCCAACGAGTACTACAAGAGCGACGAGGAACTCCTGTACGCCTGCGCCGACGCCATGCGCGAGGAATACAAGGCCATCATCGACGCCGGCCTGACCGTCCAGCTCGACGACCCCTCGCTGGCCGAGAGCTGGGACCAGATCAACCCCGAGCCGAGCCTCGAGGACTACCTGAAGTTCATCCAGCTCCGGGTCGAGGCCACCAACTGGGCCCTGCGCGACCTCCCACAGGAGAAGATCCGGCTGCATGTGTGCTGGGGATCCTGGCACGGGCCGCACACCACGGACATCCCGTTCGCGGACATCATCGGCTCGGTCCTGCAGATCAATGCCGGCGCCTACTCCTTCGAGGCGGCCAACGTGCGGCACGAACACGAATGGCGCGTCTGGGAGGACACCAAGCTTCCCGACGGCAAGTCGATCATCCCCGGTGTCGTCTCGCACGCCACCAACGTGGTGGAGCATCCGGACCTGGTGGCGGAACGGATCGTACGCTTCGCGGAACTGGTGGGCCGGGAAAATGTGATTGCCTCCACGGACTGCGGCCTCGGCGGCCGCGTCCACCCGCAGATCGCCTTCGCCAAGCTCGAGGCCCTCGGGGAAGGCGCACGGCGGGCCAGCAAGCGGCTCTGGTAGCCGGACCCGCCCGGCGGTTCCCGTCGGGCCGGGCGGTCCGCCGTCCGGTCCGCCGTCCGGTCCGGACGGCTCGCCGGGCATTTCGCTGGGCTTGATAGACTGGTGAAGACCGAACAGGAATCGGTCCACACCACATTTTCAAACCACACCGGCCTCAGCGTGCCCTTCCTTTGGCGTGCCCGCGGCCGGTCTGGCAGCTTTACCAATCCCGCAGGAGACCCAGCAATACATGACAGCCCTGGCCACTGAAAATTTCCGCGAACAGCTCCTGAGCCGCCGTTACGACGCTAACGTCGCGCCGGTCAACGAACTGTGTGACGCACTGCAGACCGCCAAAGCTGGCACCACCGTCCCCTACGTGGATCCCGCACACGACATCGACGAGTGCCGCATCATCAGCCTGTACTCCAACATCGGCACCGCGGACCCGTCCGGTTTCATCACTGCCGGGGACGAGGAAGCTGCCACCCGCATGCTCGGCATCCAGTGGAAGCTCGGGCTGCGCCCCGAGTATGTCATGCCTTGGAACGTCCACCCGTGGCACGTGGACGGCGAGCCCAACGGCAAGTTCACCCCGGACCAGATCTCTGCCGGCCTCAAGCCCCTGCTGAAGTTCCTCGCCCTGGTGCCGCGCGCGTCCGTGATCGTGGCGCACGGCACCGAGGCCAACCGCCTAGCCAACCTGTTGCTCAAGACCGAGGTGCCGATGATCTGGCGCCGCGGCCTGAAGACGTACAAGGTCCGCTCCCTTAGCGGCCGCGCCTTCGCCGGCACCCCGGCCCGCCAGGAGCAGTACCTGGAGGAAATGCGCGTCGCTTACGCCGACGCCATGGCCCGCACCGGCCTGGCCAAGGCCTAGTCCCGGTAAGTTAACGACGGCGGGCGCGTAGGAAGCCGCGGTTCGGTTCGTGCTCCCACGGGATGGGGCCCGCGCCGCGCCAGCCGTTGCGGCGCAGCGAGTCCAGGCCGCGGTGGTAGCCTACGCGGGAGTAGGCGTAGGAGTCGATGGTCCGGCCTTCCTTCCACGCTTCCTCGGCCAGCACGGCCCAGAGCAGCGAGGACGTCGGGTGCTTTTCCACCAGGTCCAGCGCCTCGTGGCCGGCCTCCAGCCCCGCGTAGACCTCGGTCTCGGCAGGCAGCAGCGTGGGCTCCGGGCCCATCAGGTTCTTACGGAACTCGTCCGACACGGCTAGAACGTCTTGCCGGTGGAGCCGAGCTGCTGTGCAGCCTCGACGACGCGTGCGGCCAGGCCGGCCTCGGCAGACGCACCCCAGACGCGGGGGTCGTACAGCTTCTTGTTGCCGACCTCGCCGTCGACCTTCAGGACGCCGTCGTAGTTGCGGAACATGTGGTCCACCACCGGGCGGGTGTAGGCGTACTGCGTGTCGGTGTCGATGTTCATCTTGATCACGCCGTAGGAGACCGCGTCCGCGATTTCCTTCTCGGAGGAGCCGGAGCCGCCGTGGAAGACGAGGTCGAACGGGTTGGACTTGCCGATCTTCGCGCCGACCTGCTCCTGGATGTCCTTGAGGATCTCCGGACGCAGCTTGACCCCGCCCGGCTTGTAGACGCCGTGCACGTTGCCGAAGGTCAGGGCCGTGATGTAGCGGCCATTCTCGCCGGAGCCGAGGGCGTCGATGGTCGCGAGGGCGTCCTCGACAGTGGTGTAGAGCTTGTCGTTGATGGCGTTCTCGACGCCGTCTTCCTCGCCGCCGACGGTGCCGATCTCGACCTCAAGGATCATCTTGGCGGCTGCGGTGCGCTGGAGCAGGTCACGGGCGATCCGGAGGTTCTCCTGCAGGGTCTCGGCCGAGCCGTCCCACATGTGCGAGTTGAAGAGCGGGTTGCGCCCGGCCTTGACCTCGGCCTCGGAGGCGGCGAGCAGCGGCAGGACGAAGCCGTCCAGCTTGTCCTTGGGGCAGTGGTCGGTGTGCAGGGCGATGTTGACGCCGTAGTTCTTGGCCACTTCGCGGGCGAACGCGGCGAAGCCCAGGGAGCCGGCCACCATGTCCTTGGTGGAGGCGCCGGACCAGTAGGCGGCGCCGCCGGTGGAGACCTGGACGATGCCGTCGGACTCCGCCTCGGCGAAGCCGCGCAGGGCTGCGTTCAGGGTCTGGGAGGAGGTGACGTTGACGGCGGGGAATGCGAAGCCGCCCGTCTTTGCGCGGTCGATCATCTCGGAGTAGATCTCTGGGGTTGCAATGGGCATGCTGACTCCTAAAGTGAATTTCGTCTGCGGGCTGGTTGACCCTGGAGTGGACCTCGTCGGCTACGAACCATCCTAGCCATTCCTGCACCGGGGCAGTGTCTCCGGTCACGCCGGGGTTGTAATACTCGCTTCCGCCGAGGTGACACTTAACGGCAGTGTGGCGCGCCAACACTGCCGTTAAGTGTCATCTCGCGCGCCAAAGGACGGGCAGGCTACCCGGGCAGCTGGTTGAAGACGTGCCGGCGGATCCAGGCATGCATCGCAATCGCGGCTGCGGAGGCGGCGTTGATCGAACGCGTGGACCCGAACTGCTCAATCGAGAGCGTCGCGACGGCGGCTTCGTGGACCTCCGGCGTCAGGCCCGGGCCCTCCTGGCCGAAGACCAGCACACAGTCCCGGGGCAGTTCATAGGTTTCCAGCGGGACGGAATCGGGGAAGATGTCGATCCCGATCACGGCCAGCCCCTCCCCCTGGGCCCAGGCGACGAAGTCCTCCACGGTGGCGTGGTGGCGGACGTGCTGGTAGCGGTCGGTGACCATCGCGCCGCGGCGGTTCCACCGGCGTCGTCCGATGATGTGGACTTCCTTGGCCAGGAACGCGTTGGCGGTGCGCACGACGGTGCCGATGTTCATGTCGTGCTGCCAGTTTTCGATCGCGATGTGGAAGTTGTGGCGCCGCGAGTCCAGCTCCGCGACGATCGCCTCGTGCTTCCAGTAGCGGTACTTGTCCAGCACGTTGCGGCGGTCGCCGTCGGCGAGCAGGTCCGGATCCCAGTGCCCGCCCTCCGGCCACGGCCCCTGCCAGGGTCCGACGCCGACCTCTGCCTTGGGCTCCGGCTCACCGTCCGGCGCGGCCTCGGTACCGGCGGGTGGTTCGCTGGGCGTCTCGGGTTCAGTCACGCCTCAACATTAGACTGGGAGCTGTTGCGGCACACTATCGGCGGAGGGCACCATGGCGGAGCAGTACGAAGACCACGGAACAGACCAGCGTTCAGACTCTGATGACGTGCGGTCCACGTCCTCGGTTTACCGCAGCGGCCAGGAGATCGAGTGCTGGCTGACGGACATGGACGGGGTGCTGGTCCACGAGAACCAGCCGATCCCCGGCGCTTCGGAACTCATCCAACGCTGGGTGGACACGTCCAAGCGGTTCCTGGTCCTGACCAACAACTCCATCTTCACACCGCGCGACCTCGCCGCCAGGCTGAAGAGTTCCGGCCTGGAAATCCCGGAGGAGAACATCTGGACCTCGGCCCTGGCCACGGCGCAGTTCCTCAAGGACCAGGTGCGCGGCTCCGAATCGGGCAATCGTGCCTACACGATCGGCGAAGCGGGGCTGACGACGGCGCTGCACGAGGCGGGCTTCATCCTCACCGACCAGGACCCCGACTTTGTGGTGCTCGGCGAAACCCGGACCTACTCCTTTGAAGCCATCACCATGGCCATCCGCCTGATCCTGGGCGGCGCGCGTTTCATCGCGACCAACCCGGATGCGACCGGCCCCTCCAAGGACGGGCCGATGCCGGCCACCGGCGCGATCGCGGCCCTCATCACCAAGGCGACCGGCCGCGAACCGTACATCGTGGGGAAGCCCAACCCGATGATGTTCCGTTCAGCGATGAACCAGATCGACGCGCACTCCGAGACCACCGCCATGATCGGGGACCGGATGGACACGGACATCATCGCCGGCATGGAAGCAGGCCTGCACACGGTGCTGGTGCTCAGCGGCATCACGCACAAGGACGACATCGCGGCCTACCCGTTCCGGCCCAACCAGATCCTGAACTCGGTCGCGGACCTGAAGAACCAGATTTGAGCGGGCGCACGGAACCGGCTGGCTAGAAGGCGGTCTTCTTGCCGCCGCCGGAGGGCAGCGGCAAGAACTCGTCCTGCAGCTCCTCGATGAGCGGCCGGTAGATGGAAGGATTCCACTGCGGACTGGCGTGGGCCGGGCGTGCCCCGTCGGTCTGCAATGTATCCGAGACCATGTTGGCTTTGAACCGCAGCATCCAGGTGTCCCGGGCCGTCTCGTAGCTGACGGTCTGGTCCCGGGGATTGCCGATGAACGCCATCTTCGCGTCGCCCAGCTTGCCGACGAAGCGGTTCATGTCGAAGTGGTAGATGTACGCCGATTCGGTTTCGATCAACACGCTGGACGGGGCAATCGGCGAGAGCTGCTCCAGGGTCTGGTCCAGGATCTGCCCCCAGCTTCGTTCATTTTTGTTCAGCACCCGCTCACCAAGTTCATAGCCGCCGCGCAGCACGGTGGGGAAGCGGAATCCTCTCTCGTAAAGGAACACCACCCCTTCGAACCAGCTCTGGTCCAGGACGTCAGACCTGCTGGACGGGCTTGAGTCGAGCAGGATGAATGCCACCTTGACGCCATGAAGCTCCAGCAACCGGGCGGCGACCTGCACGGCGACCATGCCGCCGAAACTGTGGCCGTAGAAGTAGACGGTGTCCAGCTGGTGGGCCCGGATGTGCTCGATGACAGCGATCACGATCTTGTCGATGTCCATGCCGACATTCGAATAGCCGACGGCGGCCAGCTGGCCGCGCTTGGTCAGGGCACCGCGAAGCGAGTTCAGGATCCACTGCGCCTCTTCCCAGCTGGTTTTATACCCCGGGAAGAGGAACCAGCTGGCGTGCGGAAAATACAGTTCGGCGTCGTCGTCGGGCACCAGGAGGATCTTGTTGACCCGCCGCTCGGCCTGGACCCGTCGGGTGAAGAGCATGTCCGCGGCGAGAGCCGACGCGGCACCGGTACCTACGAGGAACTTCCGCCGCGAAAACCGTTTGAGCTCGGCGGCGTGCCGGAGTAGGCGGGCCTCGGCGCTCCGGGCTTCCTGACCGTCGTTCGGTTCCGTCTCATGCGGCACACCTCTACCGTAGCCACTGCGTCGGTGGAGCAGAAAACGCGGGACGAAACGGGGCTACGCCGGTTCCGGCGCCGGGTAAGACGGGGGCTACGCCGGTTCCGGCGCGCGGGCGGGTTCCGGTGCGAGCGCGGGTTCCGGTGCGCGGGCTGCTTCGCGGCGTGCGAGTTCCAGGCTGATGTCCTCGTAGCGGGCCAGAAGCTCCGAGGGTCCACCGTTGCGGGGATCGTCCAGCTTGCCGAAAACACAGTCGCTGGCCGCCAGCAGTTCGTCGTCGGAATAGCGGGCCAGCGGGCGCGTCCCGTACGAGTTGATGGAGGCCACGAAGTCCCCGGAGAGGTCAATGGGCTGGAACACCCGTCCAAAGTCGTCGCCGAACATCAGCAGCTCGAGCGAAACCCCTGCGGCAACGGTCGGAGCGCCGGCCAACTCGAGCTGGCTGGATCCCCCATCTACCGAATTGAGATCGTTGCGCAGGCCGGCGAGGGCCAATGATTCCACGAATTCGGCGTGCGCGAGGTCGACTCGAATATGGGAGCTGAGCCCCCTCCGGCGGATGCGCTGGATCAGCTGCATCAGGGCGGGTCGGGAATCTTGGCTGAGGCGCCCCCGGACATCGATTCGGATGACATCTGCGGCGACATCCAGCTTCACCTGGGCGTTAAGAGATTGGTCCATAGGTACTCCAAATAAAGTGTCTATGGCCGACGGCTCAACCTCATTCAGCGTAACTGCGGGATGGGGTGGGCACAAGTCCCCAAATGATCCCGCACTTTAGCCTGTGGCTTGCCGCCCCGGCTCCTGGAAGTGCGTCCGGGTCGCCGAACCACCGACGGACTCCACCAGCGAGGTGGCAATGTCGCGCAGTTTCACGTTGCCGTGGCTCGAGGCGTCGGTGAGAATCTGGACCGCCGTCGCCTGGTTGCAGCGGTTCTGCGCCATCACAATGCCGATGGCCATGTCGATGACCGTGCGGGATTCCAGCGTGGCCCGCAGGTTCGTGGCGCTGTCCGTGTGAAGCGAAAAGCGGACAGCCATGCGCAACGCCTGGGAGATCTGCCGGGTGTAGTCGCGCGCCCGGGCCGCGACGTCGCCGTCGAACTTGTGCGGAACGTCCGAATACAGGTTCAGCGCCGCTTGGGCTTCGCCCTGCAGATGGAATGGCACGGAAAGCACCGAGCGCAGCCCGTGCGAGGCCACGGCGTTGGCATAGTCAGGGCCCCAGCGGTCTTCCTCGAAAAGGTCCGGGACGTAGACCTCGCGCTCCTCTTGCGCGGCCGTCAGGCAGGGCCCCTGGGCCAGCCGGTACTGGATCTCGTCCACTTCCCGGGCGGACTCGCTGCTCCAGCCGATGGTCGCAGCCTTCCGGTCACGCAGGAGGGTGATGCCGCACAGCGCGTCGTCGCCCTCGCCGGCCACCTGGTGCGCGGAAAAACGCGCAAGTTCGTTGAGGAACTCTTCGAAGTCGGTGCTGTCGAGGATGAGGTTCTGGACCTGGTCGACAGTACTGACTGTTGCCGGGTATTCCTGGGGCGGGAGCATAGCGCGTCTCTTCAACTACGGGTACAGAGGTACCGACGGGGGTATTTAAGAAATAGTAAGACACCCCGAAAGTACCGTCCATATATGTCCGCCGCCGGTGAAACCCCTAATTCAGGCCCAGTTCGTCCTTGCCAAATGCGAACAGGTAGGGGACGCCTGCTTCGGCTTCGATCTTTTCCTTGGCGCCGGTGTCGCGGTCCACGATTACGGCGACGGCCACGACGTTGCCGCCGGCCTTGCGCACACCCTCGACGGCGGTCAGTGCGGAACCGCCCGTGGTGGAGGTGTCTTCGAGGACCAGGACCTTGCGGCCCTCCACCGAGGGACCTTCGACCTGGCGGCCCATGCCGTAGGATTTCTGCGCCTTGCGGACCACGAAGGCGTCGACCGGGCGTCCGGCGTCGACGGCGGCGTGCATGACGGCGGTGCCCACCGGGTCGGCACCCATCGTGAGTCCGCCGGCGCACTCAAAGTCGATGCCGGCGTCGTCCAGCAGCGACAGCATGACCTGGCCGACGAGCTTGGACGCCTCGTGGTGCAGGGTGATGCGGCGCAGGTCAATGTAGTAGTCGGCCTCGGCGCCGCTGGAGAGGATGACCTTGCCGCGGACCACGGCCAGCTCCTTGATCAGTTCCAGGAGGCGGGCACGGGCGGCAGCGGCGTCCGCTGCGAAGTCACTGGTGGCAGTCATGGGACCCAGTTTAGTGCCAGGCAACGGCCCGGTTCCCAGTCCGCCGGCCAGATGTCGGCGCCCGGAGCGGCCTCCGTCCCGGCCTGGACCGTTGCCCACGGGACTG
Source organism: Arthrobacter sp. 01T414 (assembly GCF_056398965.1). NCBI lineage: Bacteria > Bacillati > Actinomycetota > Actinomycetes > Micrococcales > Micrococcaceae > Arthrobacter > Arthrobacter sp. 01T414. The sequence goes on from NZ_JBFTQK010000004.1 coordinate 225,358, forward strand.
CACGGCACTGCACGGGACTTACGGCACTTGGCAGCCGAGGCGGGGCGGGCGTCCGATGTAAGCATGACGGCAGGAACCGAACCTTCCACGCGCTGGCCGGCCATTCCCAAGGATCCCGGCAGCTTCCGGGTCCGGCCCAATCTGATGGATTACGACGCCAGCTGCGCGGCCTTCTCCTGGGATCACGCCCGCCGGGAACTGTCCGGGCTGCCGGATGGCCGGGGCCTGAATATCGCCTTCGAGGCCGCCGACCGGCACGCGGCGGGCGGGCTCGGCGGCCGCGAGGCGCTGCGCTTCATCCGGGCCGACGGGAGCAGCCGCGCGCTCAGCTACGCGGAGCTCGCGGAGCAAAGCAGCCGGTTCGCCGCGGTGCTGCGCAGCCTCGGCGTCGGGCGCGGCGAGCGCGTCTTCTCGCTCACCGGCCGCAATCCGTCGCTGTACATCGCCATGCTCGGTACCTTCAAGAACGCCAGCGTGTTCTGTCCCCTCTTCTCCGCCTTCGGCCCCGAGCCGGTGCGGCAGCGGCTGCAGCTGGGGTCGGGGCGCGTGCTCATCACCACCCGGGCGCTCTACCGGCGGAAGGTCGCCCAGTTGCGCGACTCCCTCCCGGAGCTGCGGCATGTGCTTTTGACCGACGCCGAGGGCGCCCCGGAGCCGGGCACCCTGGACCTGGCCGGGCTAATGCAGGCAGCACCGGCCGGCGGGCAGATCGCGGCGACGCAGCCCGAGGACATGGCGCTGCTGCACTTCACCTCCGGCACCACCGGGACGCCGAAGGGCGCCATCCATGTCCACGACGCCGTCACCGCCCATCACGCGACCGGCACCTTTGCGCTGGACCTGCATCCGGAGGACATCTATTGGTGCACCGCGGACCCCGGCTGGGTAACCGGCACGTCCTACGGGGTCCTGGCCCCGCTCAGTCACGGCGTCACGAGCATCGTGGACGAGGAGGAGATGGACGCGGACCGCTGGTACCGGATCCTCGCCGAGCAGCACGTCAGCGTCTGGTACACCGCCCCCACCGCGCTGCGGATGCTGATGAAGGCAGGAGCTGACCGTGCCGCCGGGCACGACCTGTCCGCCCTGCGCTTTGTGGCCAGCGTTGGCGAACCGCTCAATCCGGAGGTGGTGGTGTGGGGCAAGGAAGCCTTCGGCCAGCCGGTGCACGACAACTGGTGGCAGACCGAAACCGGCGGGATCATGATTTCGAATTTTGCGGCCACCGAGATCCGCCCCGGCTCCATGGGCCGGCCGCTGCCGGGCATCGAAGCGGCGCTGGTGGCGCGGGACGCCCAGGACAAGCCGGTGCTCAGGGACGGGCAGGCGGTGCTGGTCACCGAGCCTGACACCATGGGCGAACTTGCCCTGCGGCCCGGCTGGCCCTCGATGTTCCGGGGCTACCTGCACGAGGAGGAGCGCTACCGGCGGTGCTTCGTGGGCGGCTGGTACCTCACCGGCGACCTCGCCAAGCGCGACGCCGACGGCTACTACTGGTTCGTCGGCCGGGGCGACGACGTGATCAAGTCCTCGGGGCATCTGATCGGCCCGTTCGAGGTGGAGAGTTCGTTGATGGAGCACGAGGCGGTGGCCGAGGCCGGCGTGATCGGCGTCCCGGACCCGGTCGCGGGCGACGTGGTCAAGGCCTTCGTGGAGCTGCGCCCCGGCTGGGAGCCGTCCGAGGAGCTGCAGCTGGACATCATCGGGTTCGCGCGCAAGCGGCTGGGCCCCGCGGTGGCGCCGCGGCTGCTGGACTTCACGACGGCGCTGCCGAAGACCCGCAGCGGGAAGATCCTCCGCCGCCTGCTGAAGGCCCGCGAACTCGGGCTCCCGGAGGGCGACACGTCCACCATCGAGTCGCCGCCGGGGACACCCGCGGCACCGGAAGCTGCGCCCGAAGCAGCACCCGACATAGCGCCTGGCGCTGGGCCGGGCGCTGGGCACGAGGCACCGCAATGACCGGGCCCATGGCGGCGGCCCCAGGCCCGCTGGACCCTGCGCACGGACGGCACCTGCTGCGGCAGATGCTGCGCGTGCGCCGGCTCGAGGAGAAGTGCGTCGAGCTGTACAGCGCCGCCAAGATCCGCGGCTTCCTGCACGTCTACATCGGTGAGGAAGCGGTGGCGGCCGGGGTGCTGGAAACCCTCGCGCCGGAGGACGCCGTCGTCGCCACCTACCGGGAACACGGCCACGCGCTGTTGCGGGGCGTGTCTGCCGGGGCGATCCTGGCCGAGATGTACGGCTTCGTGGAGGGTTGCTGCCGCGGCCGCGGCGGCTCGATGCACCTGTTCGACGCTGCCACGCGTTTCTACGGCGGGAACGCGATCGTCGCCGGCGGCCTGCCGCTCGCCGTCGGGCTGGCCCTGGCGGACAAGATGGCCGGGCGTCCCCGCGTCACCGTGTGCTTCTTCGGCGAGGGCGCCGTCGCGGAGGGCGAGTTCCACGAAAGCCTCAACCTCGCCGCTCTCTGGCAGCTGCCGGTGCTGTTCTGCTGCGAAAACAACCTCTACGCGATGGGCACGGCGCTGGGCCGCTCCGAGTCGCAGACCGACATTGCGCTCAAGGCCGCCGGCTACGAGATCTCCGCCTGGGCCGTGGACGGGATGGACGTCCTCGCCGTTGAGGAGACTGCCCGCCGCGCCGTCGACGCCGTCCGGGCCGGCGGCGGCCCGCACTTCCTGGAACTGCGCACGTACCGCTTCCGGGCGCACTCGATGTTCGACCCGGAACGGTATCGGGACAAGGCCGAGGTGGCGCGGTGGCTGGAACGGGACCCGATCGCGCTGCTGCGCTCCGCGATGGAGGCCGCCGGCCAGCTCACCGAGGCGGACTGGGAGCGGCTGCAGGCGGACGCCGAGGCGGAAGTCGCGGCCGGCGTCGAGTTTGCGGAGGCCGGCACACCGGAGCCGCTGGAGGACCTCACCCGCTATGTCTACAGCGAGCCCGGCGCCCGGCAGGAAGGCGGCGGGGCATGAAATCCAGCTACCGGGAAGCGCTCCGGGCCGGGATCCGCGACGCGCTGCAACGTGACGAACGGGTTTTCCTGATGGGCGAGGATGTGGGCGCCTACGGCGGCTCCTTCGCCGTGAGCCTGGGCTTGCTGGAAGAGTTCGGACCGGAACGGATCCGCGACACTCCGCTGTCCGAGTCCGGGTTCGTCGGCGCCGGGATTGGCGCTGCGCTCGGCGGGTTGCGACCCATCGTGGAGATCATGACCGTTAATTTCAGCCTCCTCGCCCTCGACCAGCTGGTGAACAACGCCGCGTCCCTGCTGCACATGTCCGGCGGCCAGTTCCACGTGCCGTTGGTGGTCCGGATGACCACCGGGGCGGGACGCCAGCTTGGCGCCCAGCACTCGCACAGCCTCGAGGGCTGGTACGCGCACATCCCCGGGCTGCGGATCCTCACCCCTGCCACCCTGGAGGACGCCCGCGGAATGCTGTGGACCGCGCTGGAAGACCCGGACCCGGTGCTGATCTTCGAGCACGGCTCGCTCTACAACGTCCCGGGCGAGCTCGCCGAGGACGCCGACGCGGTGGACATCACCAGCGCCGCCATCCGCAGGCCCGGCACCGACGTCACGCTCATCACCTACGGCGGGACGCTTCCCCTCACGCTTGAGGCCGCGGAACAGCTCGCCGGCGCGGGGATCGACGCCGAGGTGCTGGACCTGCGCACCCTCCGGCCGCTCGACGACGCCGCCATCCTCGCCTCGGTGGCTAAGACGCACCGTGCCGTGGTGGTGGATGAAGGCTGGCGCAGCGGCAGCATCTCGGCCGAAATCAGCGCCCGGATCAGCGAACACGCGTTTTTCGAGCTCGACGCCCCCGTGGGCCGGGTCTGCAGCGCCGAGGTGCCAATCCCCTACTCCAAGCACCTGGAACTGGCCGCGCTGCCCTCCGCGGAGCGCGTGGTCGCGGCGGCGCGGGAGGCGGTCGGCGCGCGTGGGTGACTTCCTGATGCCCTCGCTCGGGGCCGACATGGAGCACGGCAAGATCGTCGAATGGCTGGTCAAGCCCGGCGACTACGTCCGGCGCGGGGACCTCGTGGCGGTGGTGGACACGGACAAGACGGTGATGGACGTCGAGTCCTTCCAGGAGGGTGTGGTCGCGGACCTCCTCGTCGAGATCGGCCAGACCGTGCCGGTGGGTACGCCGCTGGCAAGGATCACGCAGACCCCTGCCGAGGCTGGGGCACCGACGCCCGAGAAACCCCCGTCCCCGCCCGTTGCCGCGGAGCCTGCGGCTCCCCGGAAAGCCCCGCCGGTCACGCCGCCTGTACCGCGCGTGGAGGCCCCGCCGATCGCGCCGCCCGTACCGCGCGTGGAGGCGCCGCCGGTCACGCCGCCCGTCCGGCACCTCGCGCACCGGCTGGGCGTGGACACGGGACGGATCCGCGGCACCGGCAAGGACGGAGCGGTCACCCGGGCGGATGTGGAGCACGCGGTCGCCGCCCGGCCTGCGGGTACGGGACGGGTGCGGTCCTCGCCCCGGGCCAGGCGGCTCGCCGCCGAACTCGGCGTCGAGCTGCCCACCGTTCCGGGCACCGGACCGGACGGCGCCGTGACCGTCGGCGACGTGCAGGACGCCGCCGCCCGCCGGACGGAGGCCGGGCCGCGGGAGGGGGAGGCTGCGGCCGGAGCGCCCGCCGTCGGCCCCGTCGAACCGCCCGTTGAAGCCGCTGCGGTGCCGGCACAGGAGGAACGGGTCCCGGAGAAGCAGGCTGCGGAGAAGCCGTCTGAGGCCCGGGAGCGGGTGGCCGCGCTGCGCCGGGCCATCGGGGCGCTGATGACTCGCTCCAAGCAGACCATCCCGCACTACTACCTGAGCACCACGCTGGACCTGCGCGCCGCCGTCGGCTGGATGCAGGCCGTCAACGCGCAGCGGCCGGTGGCATCCCGGCTGGTGCCCTCCGCCCTGCTGCTCAAGGCGGCGGCGCTCGCGGCCAAGGAGTTTCCGGAGGTCAACGGCTTCTATCTGGACGGCTCCTTCCGGCCCAGCGATGCGGTCCATCTGGGCGTCGCCGTCGCCCTCCGCCAGGGCGGTCTGGTGGCACCCGCGATCCATGACGCCGACACCCTGGCGCTCGACGAACTGATGGAGCAGCTGCGGGACGTGGTCGTCCGCGCACGGGCCGGGCGGCTGCAACGGGCCGAGATGGCCGACCCCACCATCACCGTGACGAACCTCGGCGACCTCGGCGTGGACAGCGTCTACGGGGTGATCTACCCGCCGCAGGTGGCCATGGTGGGCTTTGGCCGCGTGCTGGAGCAGCCCTGGGCGGAAAACGGGATGCTCGGCGTCCGGTTCGCGGCCACCGCCACCCTCTCCGCCGACCACAGGGTCAGCGACGGTCTGCGCGGCGCACGCTTCCTGGCCCGGATCGAGGAACTGCTGCAGAAACCGGACGAGCTGTGAACACCAGAAGAACCGTAACGACGGAGAGACCATGAATGAACAGGATGCCCGGGCTGCGGTGCGGGCCGCGCTCGGCAAAGTCGCACCGGATGTGGAACTGGACGACGTCGGCGGCGACGCCCGGCTCCGCCAGGACCTGGAGCTGGACTCACTGGATTTCCTGCGGCTCGTCGAAACCATCGACACGGCGACCGGAGTGGACATCCCGGAGCGGGACTATCCCGCCGTCGCCACGGTCGACGGCCTGATCAGCTACCTCGCCGCGCACGGCTGAGCCCCATCCGCTGCTCCATAACTGCCGTTATGGGCGTCCAAAAGGGCCGTTTCGGAGCAATCGACGAATTCGGAGTGCTAGGGGTGGGGCTGGGGCCGGGCTTCGGAACGGCGCGCGAACGCGGGGGCGTGTTCGGGACGGGGTCCGAAGCCAATGAGCCTGGGAATGATTCTCCTCAGCGCCGGAACGTGACGCACCACGAAGAGCGCCGCGGCCGGAACTTTGGTCCGCTTTCCGGCCATGATCGGGCCAAAGACCGCGCGGTGCATGAGCCTTTGCGCGGTTTGCACCACCACGGTGGGCGGGCGCCTGCGCCGTTCAACGCGTCCGAGGTCCGCCGTCGTGACCCGGCCCCTCAGCAGCGCCGGAGCCAGGATCTCCGCCGTCGCCACCGCGTCCTGGATGGCGAGGTTGATGCCGACGCCGCCGGCGGGCGACATCGCGTGGGCGGCGTCCCCGATGCACAGCAGTCCGTTGATGTGCCAGGTCTGCAGCCGGTCCAGCCGGACGTCGAGCCAGTGCAGATCATCGAGGGACCGGATGGCGTCGACGCGGTCGGCGAGGTCCGGGCGGAGCGCCGCGATCCGGCGTCGGAAGTTTTCCACGCCTTCCGCGCGGATCCGGACGTCGGCTCCCTTCGCGGCGAGGTAGCCCATTTGGTAGTAGTCGTTGCGGGTCAGTGCCACCAGCGCTTCCCCGGGGCCGAACGCCGGCACAAGCCCCGCCACCTCGCCGCTCTCAGCGGCGTGGCGCGGCAACCGGAACCACCACGTGTCGAACGGCACCGGAAACTCCTTCGGCGCGAGCCCGGCGGCCGCTCGCAGCACGGAGTGCCGGCCGTCGGTCGCGACCACCAGGTCCGCCCGGAGTTCGTCCTGCCTGCCGTCCGGGGTGCGGAACCGGACCCCGCGGACACGGCCGCCGTCGCGGACCAGGCCGGTGGCCGTATGGCTCATCAGCAGGGTGAATCCAGGCTCCTCGGCCGCCGCCGCGGCAAGGAAGTTCAGGAAATCCCACTGCGGCATCATCGCGATGTAGTTGTACGGCGGCTTGAGGGAATCAAAGTCGCCCATGGTTACCGGCGGCCCGCCGGGGACGGGGAACACGACGCTCTTGAGGCGGCTTTGCGGCAGGCGGCGGAACTCCCGGCCGAGGCCGAGTTCGTCAATCAGCCGGATGGTGGACGGGTGCACGGTGTCGCCGCGGAAGTCGCGCAGGAAGTCCGCGTGCTTTTCCAGGACCGTCACCCGCACGCCGGCCCGGGCCAGCAGCAGGCCAAGCATCATCCCGGCCGGACCGCCGCCGGCCACCACGCATCCCGTCGTCTCCATGGCCATACGCTACGCCTGCCAGGGTGCCCGCGGGAGGGGTTTTGGCGGCACTTCCGGATTCGGGCGGCGGCACCGGAGCGGCAGCAACAGTTGAGCCCGATTGACACGGCTGGCTAGGCTTTGAGGCATGCGTGAACTCCAGGCGAAGATCATCGAAGAAATGGGCGTGCAGCCCCGGATCGACCCCGCCGGGGAGGTGCGTAAGCGCGTCACGTTCCTCAAGGACTACCTCAAGGCGAGCCACACCAAGGGCTTCGTCCTGGGCATCTCCGGCGGCCTCGACTCGTCGCTCGCCGGCCGGCTGGCCCAGCTGGCGGTCGAGGAGCTCGACGCCGAGGGCGTGGAGGCGAACTTCGTCGCGGTGCGGCTCCCGTACGGTGTGCAGCACGACGAGGACGACGCCCAGGCGGCCCTCGACTTCGTGCGCGCCAAGACGGAGTGGACCTTCAACATCTCCGCCGCGGTGGACGGCTTCGAGGACGAGTTCGAGAAGACAGTCGGCAACGGGATCTCCGATTTCCACAAGGGCAACACCAAGGCCCGGACCCGCATGATCGCGCAGTATGCCCTGGCCGGGGAGCACAACTACCTAGTGATCGGCACCGACCACGGCGCGGAATCCGTGACCGGTTTCTTCACCAAGTTCGGCGACGGCGGCGCGGACATCCTGCCGCTGTTCGGCCTGAACAAGCGGCAGAACCGTGCGCTGCTGGCCGAGCTCGGCGCCCCGGCGCGCATCTGGGAGAAGGTCCCGACGGCTGACCTGCTGGATCACAAGCCAGGCCGCACGGACGAGGAAGAACTCGGCCTGAGCTACGACACCATCGATGACTACCTCGAGGGCCGGGACGTCCCCGAGGCGGCGGCCGAGCTGATCGAGCAGAAATACCTGCGGACCCGGCACAAGCGCACCGTTCCAGTCACCATTTTCGACACCTGGTGGAAGCAGTAGCGCGCCGAGGACGCAGCCGGCCGCGGTGCCGGTTCAGGGGCCCTGCAATTGCAGGGAGATCCGGTGCGCCTCGTCCATCAGCAGGCGTCCCAGCTGTTCGCGGCGGTCTTCGCGGAAACGCGGTTCAATCCCGGTCAGGGACAGGGCCCAGGCCGGGCGGCCGCGCTGGTCGAAAACGGCGGCACCCATCCCCCAGCTGCCCTCCAGCACCAGGCCGGGGTTGACCGAGTAGCCTGCCTGCCGCGTCGCTTCCAGGTTGGCGCGGACCACCTCCTCGCTGTGCGCTGCGGCAAAGCTCCCGGCGTGGGTCGTCCAGCCGGCCAGCAGCTCTTCCTGCTCGGCCGCGGGCAGGAACGCCATGATGGCAGTGCCGGCGGAAGCGACCCCCAGCGGGAACCGGACACCCTCATGCAGCACGAAGGAGCGCACCGGGAAGCTGCCCTCCTCCCGGAGCAGGCACACCGTCTCGGCACCGCGGCGGATCGAGAAGAAGGCGCTCTCGCCGGTCTCCTCGGCCAGCCGGCGCAGGCTGGGCCGGGCAATGTCTTCCAGTGGAAAGCGTGCGGACGCGACGGATCCCATCAGCAGGATTTCCGGGCCCAGCACCCAGTTGCCGGTGTGCGGATCCTGGTCCAGCAGGCCCTCGGCGGCCAGCGAGGTGAGCAGCCGGTGGGCGGTGGGGCGCGTCAGCCCGGATTCGCGGACCAGTTCCACGAGCGGTGAGCCTTCCGGCCTCCGGCCCACGATCCTCAGCAGGGCCGCGACACGGCTTACCACCTGGGCTCCCTGAACCGGGGCAGACGTCATGCGGGCTCTCCTTGCAGCTAACTTTCCTAGCGATGTATCCACATTGTGGACAAGATCAAGCCTAGCGTCCACACTCTAGAAATGCGCCAATTTTCCCTGATTTTCTGCGTTGACAGTGCTCCACGCCACACCATAGGCTCCTTCATCAGGCAGACAGTCCACAAAGTGGATGCCGGCACCGCGGCTCAGGCCATGGCAGCCGGAGACTTCACGGCTCAATGAGGAGATCCATATGTCAAAGGTGAAATCCGGCGCGGCAGCAGCGCTGCAGGACGTGTTGCGGGACGGTCTGACGCTCGCGGTAGGCGGCTTCGGCCTCAGCGGCATCCCCGCAGACCTGATCGAGGCCGTGCGGGATTCCGGCGTCAAGGACCTGACGGTGGTCTCCAACAACATGGGCGTGGACGGCAAGGGACTGGGCGTCCTCATCGAGGCGGGCCAGGTCCGCAAGGTCATCGCATCCTATGTGGGTGAAAACAAGCTTTTCGCGGAGCAGTACCTCGCCGGCAAGCTCGAGGTCGAGTTCACCCCGCAGGGCACCCTCGCCGAGCGCCTGCGCGCCGGCGGCGCCGGCATCCCGGCTTTCTACACCAAGACCGGCGTCGGCACCCTCGTCGCCGAAGGCAAGCCGCTGGCGGAGTTCGACGGCGAGACGTATGTCCAGGAGCGTGCGATCAAGGCCGACGTCGCCCTGGTCCACGCGCACACCGCCGACACGGACGGCAACCTGATCTACCGCTACACGGCGCAGAACTTCAACCCGGTGGTCGCCACGGCCGGGGCCGTCACCGTCGCCGAAGCCGAAGTGATCGTCGAACCGGGGCAACTGGACCCGAACCACATCGTCACCCCCGGCGTCTTCGTCCAGCGGCTGGTCCAGGCCAGCGACAGGGTCAAGGACATCGAACAGCGCACAGTCCGGCCCCGCGCCGAAGCGTCCGGGACGGACAACGCCGCCGTCGCCGTCGCCGTCTAACCAGGCCTGAGCGCCGCCACCCACACTTTTCAGGAGAATCATCATGGCTTGGACCCGCAATGAAATGGCCGCCATCGCGGCCGAAGAACTCAACGACGGCGATTACGTCAACCTCGGCATCGGCATCCCCACGCTCGTCGCCAACAACCTGCGTGAGGGCGTGCGCGTGGTGCTGCAGAGCGAAAACGGCCTGCTCGGCATGGGCCCCTTCCCCTACGAGGGCGAGGAGGACGCGGACCTGATCAACGCCGGCAAGCAGACCGTTACGGTCCTGCCCGGCGGCAGCATCTTCGACTCCGCCACCTCCTTCGGCATGATCCGCGGCGGCCACGTCAAGGTCGCGATCCTCGGTGCCATGCAGGTCTCCGGCGCCGGCGACCTGGCCAACTGGACCATCCCGGGCAAGATGGTCAAGGGCATGGGCGGCGCCATGGACCTCGTGGCCGGCACCCCGCGCGTGGTGGTCCTCACCGAACACAACGCCAAGGACGGCACCGCGAAGATCGTCAAGGAATGCACCCTGCCGCTGACCGGGCTGAGCTGCGTGGACCGCATCATCAGCGACCTGGCGGTGTTCGACCTGGTGAAGCCGGAAGACGGAACGGGCAGCCGACGGCTCACCCTCACCCGGCTCGCGCCCGGCGTCAGCGTGGCGGAAATCCGCGAAAAGACCGAGGCGGAGTTCGACGTCGCCCCCTCCCTCGAAGCCGCCGGCACCGCCGACGACAGCACCGCCCGTGACGCCAGCACCCTGGAAGGGGCAACGGCATGAGCCTCAAGGACCAGTTCGGCAAGGACGTCCTGCTCACCGGCTGGGGCCACAGCCGCTTCGGCAAGCTCACGGACGAGACCCTCGAGTCCTTGATCGTGCAGGTCGCCACCGAGGCGATCGGCAACGCCGGGATCGAGCCCGGCCAGATCGACGAGATCTACGTAGGCCAGTTCAACTCGGGGATGATGCCGCTGGCGTTCCCGTCCTCGCTGGCCCTGCAGGTCTCGGAGCAACTCGCCAACGTGCCCTCGACCCGGGTCGAGAATGCGTGCGCCTCCGGATCCGCCGCGTTCCAGCAGGGCACCAAGTCGCTGCTGGCGGGGACGGCCAAGACGGTGCTGGTGATCGGCGCCGAAAAGATGACCCAGGCCGGCGCCGACGTCGTGGGCGCGGCCCTGCTCGGCGCCGACTACGACATGGCCGGCAAGCCCTCCAGCACCGGCTTCACCGGGCTGTTCGCCGAGGTGGCCAAGCACTACGAGAAGCGCTACGGCGCCGTATCGGACGTGCTCGGCACGATCGCCGCGAAGAACCACCGCAATGGCGTGGACAACCCCTACGCCCAGCTGCGCAAGGATCTCGGCGAGGAGTTCTGCCAGACGGTCTCGGACAAGAACCCGATGGTCGCCGACCCGCTGCGCCGCACCGACTGCTCCCCCGTCTCCGACGGCGCCGCCGCCGTCGTGCTGAGCGTCGGCCCCACCGGCGGCGCCACCGCCCCGGTCCGGCTCGCCGGCTTCGGCCAGGCGAACGACTTCTTCCCGACCGACCGCCGCGACCCCACCGCCTTCGCCGCGACCCGCGCCTCCTGGCAGCGCGCCATGGGCATGGCCGGCGTCGACCTGGCGGATCTGGACTTCGCGGAGGTCCACGACTGCTTCACGATCGCCGAACTGCTGATGTACGAGGCCATCGGCCTGACCGAACCGGGCCAGGGCGCCCGCGCGGTCAAGGAGGGCTGGGTCTTCAAGGACGGCAAGCTGCCCATCAACGTCTCGGGCGGCCTCAAGGCCAAGGGCCACCCAGTCGGGGCCACCGGCGTCTCACAGCACGTCATCGCGGCCATGCAGCTCACCGGCACCGCCGGGGACATGCAGCTGGCCGCGCCGCGCCGGGCCGCGGTGCAGAACATGGGTGGCGTGGGCATTGCGAACTACGTCAGCGTGCTTGAAGCAGTCTGAGGCGCCGCCCGCGGAGATGGTGTGGGTCACCAACTGGCTGGGCCTGGCGGCCGGCGCCCCCGTGATGGTGTGCCGGCCCGGCCATGTTCCCGCCCCCGCAACGGTGGAACTCGCGACCCCGGACGGAAAGATCCTCTGGGTCCGGTACTGGACCTCGGCAGAGCGCGCCATGCTGCACAAGGCCGACGGGACGCAAGTGTGGTGCGAGGCAATCCTTGGCTGAGACGAGCATCGAAAACGTGGCCGATCGCGGTATTTCGCTGGGCTTCTAAGGCAGCGTGTAGGGCACCGCGGGGTCAGGAGTAGTCGTTGTAGAAGCCGCGGCCGCTCTTGACCCCCAGCCAGCCCTTTCCGATGTAGTCCTGGAGCAGCGGGGCGGACTTGTTTTCCGTCCCGGCCAGCTCGCAGTAGTGGTTTTCGATGTCGAGGACCACGTCCAGGCCCACCTCGTCCATGAAACGGAACGGGGTGGTTTCGGACTTGAAGACGTCGGCGAACAAGGCGTCCACGTCCTGCGGCTCGGCGACGCCCTCGGCCACCACCAGGAGGGACTCCCGCTTAATCGCGGCCCAAATCCGGTTGAAGATGAAGCCGGTGCTCTGCTTGCGGACCCGGTGCGGCACCAGCGCATACTTGGGCAGCTCGGCCATCAGCAGTTCGATGAGCGCAGGGTCGGTGTGCCCGCTGGACATCAGCTCCACGGACCGGACCGCCGGGGGCATGTAGAAGTGCATGTTCAGGACCCGTTCCGGGTGCGTCACGCCGCCAATGAATTCGCCGGAGGCAAAGGACGACGAGTTGCTCGCCAGCACGGCATCCGGGTCCGCCAGCTGGTCGAGATCGGCGAAGATCGCCTGCTTCAGGCCCAGTTTCTCCGGGACCGCCTCGACCACAAGCCACGAATCCCTGAGGGCTTCGGCAAGATTATCCTTCGCCGCGAGCCGGACAGCCGATGTGCCCCCGAGCTCTTCCACGGTGCGGTGGCGCTGCGTTGCGATGTATTCGACAGCTGCCCTTGCCACGGCAAGGTCTGTGTCGTAGACGCGCACCTCTGCGCCTTGGAGCGAGAGCATCAGGCCAATGCGCCTGCCCAGCGCGCCTCCTCCGATGACGGTAATGGGCCGGTCCGCGGTGTTGGCTGGGAGCGTGTACGTCATGTCAGTTCCTTTCGGGCGGCCGCCGCTTACGCAGCAGCCACATTGATGCGATTCATACGGGGGCCCCTGGCGATCAATACAAGGGCAGGGACGGCGGCCAGCACAAGGGCTGAACCGTAAACCAATGTGGTGTTCTTCATCCCCGCAACCGGGACCAGCAGACCCGCGGCCACGGCGGGGACGCTGAAGCCGAGGTAGCAGATCAGGTAGATGCTGGAGAGCATCCCAATGCGTTCATGCGGCCCGCACAGCGGCAGCGTCATCCGCATCGCCCCGAAGTAGCCGCTGCCGAAGCCGACGCCTGCCACCATGGTGCCGGTGAAGTAGAGCGGTGCGGATCCCAGCTGGACGGCGAGCACGGTCAGGGATATTCCGGCGATGAGGGCGAGGACGCCGGTCAGGAGGGTGTTCCGGTCGGACCAGCGGCGGACGACGAGGATCGCCAAGGCACCCGGGACGAAGAGTGCGAACAGCGCCAGCCCGCCCACCAGCACGGAGCTGTCCTTCGTAATCGAATGCGCAAGGCTCGGACCGAGGGAAAGGTAGAAGCCGGCGAGCGCCCAGGTGGCGGCCGCTACGGGCATGGTCGCGGCCATCGTCTTGCGCGCGGCACCGGGAACCCTCGCCTCGGGCACCAGGGAACGGAGCCAGCCGGGGGCAATCCGGCCCGCGCTTGGCAGCCAGAGCAGGGCGGTTCCAAGCACCAGGAGCAGGGCCGCGAGGAAAAAGTACACGGTCTTGGTAGGTTCCGGCAGGAAGCGGACCAGGGATGCCGAGCCGAGCGCACCGATGGAGAGCCCCACGGGCGAGGCCGCACTGTTCACCAGGGAGCCCCGGCCGCTGCGGACGGTTCCCTCGAAGGCCAGCAGTGCCGCCCCGGCGGCGCCCATGGCCGCACCGGTAGCGACGCCCTGCAGGGCCCTCGCCGCGAGGAGCATTTCCGGACCGGGCGCGAACGCGAAGGTCATCATCGCTCCGATCTGCAGCGCCACGGCCCCGAGCAGCACGGGCCGCGTACCGAGATGGTCCGCCAGCGAGCCGACCACCAGCAGGGTCAGCAGCACGGCCACCGCGTAGACGGCAAAGATGACCGTTACGGCGGCGGAGCCGAGGCCCCATTCCCTGGCGTAGAACTCGTACAACGGCGACGGCGCCGACGAAGCCCCGATGAAGACCGTTAGGAGCGCCGCATGCAGCCAGAACGCGGTACCGGTGTTCTTCAATGCTTTCCCTGCCTACTCATGGAACGACTAAAGCACAATCTATGCATTAAGAGGTTAGCACCGGAAACTGGCGCTAAAGCAGAATTTTTGCCTTAGTATGGTGTGATGATGGCTACAGCGACTCCGCGGCCGGGCGGCCGCAGCGCACGCGTCCAGCAGGCGGTGCACCAGGCGGTCCGCACGCTGCTGGAGGAGAACGACGGCGACCGTTCGGTCCTGTCGGTGCCGCAGGTGGCGGAGCGGGCGGGGGTGAATTCCTCGACCATCTACCGGCGGTGGGGTGACCTGCCGCGGCTGCTCGCCGCCGTCGCGTCCAACCGGATGTTGCCCGAACAGGTGGAGGACACCGGTTCGCTCAGAGGCGATATGGAGGCGTGGTTCATCCCCTACGTCGAGGAATTCTCGTCGCCTCTGGGGCGGCAGGTACTGCGTGACATGCTGGCGGACGGCGCCGTGACGCGGGACTATTTCGCGCTCATGCACGGCCATCTCGAGGAGATTCGGGCGCTGGCCGAAGCCCGCGGCGAGACCGCGCCGGCCGCCCGTGAAATTGTCGACACGGTGGTGGCGCCCGTCATTTACCGCATCCTGTTCAACCACGAATCCGCCCCGGAGTTGAGGGTCCAGGACCGGATCGGCCAGTTGCTCCGCCCGGGAGCGGCTTCCACCGTCCAGGACTAGACTCTTTTCCAGCCTTTATCCACTAGACCCTTTATCCACCAAACCCTTATCCACTAAACCAGGAGCCCCCAATGCGCGCCACGATCATCCACGGCCCCGGCGACATCCGGGTAGAAGACCGCGAGTACCCCACCATCCAGCAGCCCACGGACGCGGTCGTCAAAGTCACCGCCTCCTGCGTCTGCGGTTCCGACCTCTGGCCGTACCGCGGCGTCCGGCCCACCAACGAGCCGCGCGCGATCGGCCACGAGTTCATCGGCCTGGTCGAAAGCATCGGCGACGCGGTGACGGAACTGGCCGTGGGGGACTTGGTGATCGCACCTTTCGTGGTTAGCTGCGGCAAGTGCCCGCAGTGCCTGAACGGGGTCACGGTCGCCTGCGACCACCTGGCCGGCTGGGGCGGCAAAGACGACGCCGGGTTCGCCATCGACGGAGGCCAGGGCCAGGCGGTCCGGGTTCCGCTCGCCGACGCCACCCTGGTCAAGGTTCCGGGCATCACCGAGCCGGACGAAGCGCTGCGCGCCAGCCTGCTAACCCTCTCGGACGTCATGGCGACCGGACACCACGCCGCCCTCGCGGCGCAGGTGGGCCCCGGCCGGACGGTCGTCGTGGTGGGCGACGGCGCCGTCGGCCTGTGCGGCGTCCTGGCCGCCAAGCGGCTCGGCGCCGAGCGGATCATCGCGATGTCCCGGCATGCAGACAGGCAGGCCATCGCCCGCGAGTTCGGAGCCACGGACATCGTGGCCGAACGCGGCGAGGACGGCGTGGCCAAGGTCCGCGAGCTGCTCGGCGGGGTGCTGGCCGATTCCGTACTGGAATGCGTCGGCACCAAGGAATCCATGGAGCAGGCGCTGCACAGCGTCCGCCCCGGCGGCGGCCTCGGATTCGTCGGCGTGCCGACCGGCGGCGCCGAGATCCCGCTGCGCTACCTCTTCGACACCAACATCTCGATTGGCGGGGGCATGGCTCCGGCCCGGACCTACATTCCCGAACTGCTCGCCGACGTACTCGCCGGCACCATCAACCCGGGCCGCGTGTTCGACGTCGTCATGCCGCTCGAGGAGGCTCCCGAGGCCTACCGGGCGATGGACGAGCGGCGCGCCATCAAGGTCCTGCTGACTCCCTAGCCGGACCGGCCGGGTGGAGGCCAGGACTCCTGCCTTGCCGCTCTTGCACTGCCGGGACGGCAGGTCTACCGTGAGGCGCATCAGCACCCGCACCGTCAAGGAGCCGTCATGGCCAGGTTTGTGCAGATCATCGAATACCAGTCGTCCCGGATCGAGGAAATCGAAGCCCTGGGACGGCCCTCCCGAACCGAGGGGGAAACCGCCCCGACCTTCCGCCGGATCCTGAACACCGCAGACCGCGACCGGCCCGGGACTTATCTCACCATCGTCGAGTTCGATTCCTACGAGTCGGCCATGGAGAATTCCCGGCGGCCGGAGACCTCCGATTTCGCGGCGCGGATGGCGGCCCTGTGCGACTCTCCGCCGGTGTTCCGCAACCTGGACGTCCAGTGGGAGGACACCGGCGACGCGGCTGCAGACTAGGCGCGCGTGCCATGCGTTCCGAAGCTGGCGTCGACGGGCCGGATGACGCTGCACCGGAGGGCCATGTGCTGGACGATGCGGTGCCGGACGGCTTTGTGCTGGATCTGGTCCGGGCCGGCACCGCTCCCCTGCGGCTTGTCGGCGGCAAGGCCCTCAACCTGGGGAAGCTGACCGAGGCCGGTTTTCCGGTGCCGCGTGGCTTCTGCCTGACCACCGACGCCTACCGGCAGGCGGTGCCGTCCGCGCTTGCGGCCGTGGCCGCCTTGCTGGACGGCGCCCCCGCGGGGACCGCCGACGGCGGTACCACAGGATCCGCCCCAGCGACGGGCGCGGGATCCGGCCGAATGGCCGCCCTGGAACCAGCGGACCTGGACCGCCTGGCGGCCAGCGCCCGCGAACTGATCCTTGCGGCGGCGGTCCCGGCCGGCGTCGAGGCCGCGCTGCGGACGGCCTACGCCGCCCTGGGTGCGGAGCCCGCCGTGGCGGTCCGCTCCTCGGCCACCGCCGAGGACCTGCCCTTCGCGAGCTTCGCCGGCCAGCAGGACTCGTTCACCGGCATCACCGGCGCCGAGGCCGTCATCGATGCCGTCCGGCGCTGCTGGGCCTCGCTCTGGAGCGACCGTGCCGTGGCCTACCGCTCCGCGAACGGCATCAGCCACCGCGAGGTGGGGCTCGCCGTCGTCGTCCAGATCATGGTCGACGCCGCCACCGCCGGCGTGCTGTTCACCGCCAACCCGGTAACCGGAACCCGGACCGAGACCGTCATCAACGCCAGCGTCGGAGCCGGCCAGGCAGTGGTGTCCGGTGCGGTGAATCCGGACCAGTTCACGATGGAAACCGCGACGGCGGCCGTCCTGCGCCGCGCGCGGGGAAGCGGCGATCCGGCGCCCGGGTTCAGCTTGACCGATGCAGAGCTCGGCGAACTCACCAGGCTGGGCGAGGCCGCCCAACGCCTCCTCGGCTCGCCGCAGGATGCGGAATGGGTCATCGACGCCGCGGGCAAGGCATGGCTGACGCAGTCCCGTCCCATCACCACGCTGTATCCGCTGGAGGATCCGTTCTCCGGTGACCGGACTGCCATTGCCCCGGATCCGGCCGGCGGAACGCGGGTCTACCTGTGCGGCACCCTGCTCCAGGGACTCACGCGTCCCATCACGCCAATCGGCCTCGCGGCCCTCGGCGTGATGCGGAACCGCAAAGGGCCTTGGCGCTACGTCAACCCCGGGCTGCGCATGTACGTGGATCTGACCGCAGTGGTGCAGAACAAATGGGGACGACGCTACCTGACGCGGATGCTCCCCCTGGCGGACGGCAGGTCAGCTGCGATCTTCCCCGAACTGCTGGCCGACCCGCGCTTCGCGGTCAGCGGCCGCCTGAAAATTCCGTCCAAGGCACGCTCCTCCGGAGGCGGTTCCCGGCGCCGCGTCACGGAGGCCGGAGATAGCCTCGGCCTGATCCTGGGCCTGGTCCCGGCGCTGGTCCGCGCCGCGCTTCGGCCCGCGGCGGAGCTCCGCCGCGCGGAGGCTTACGGTAAACGACTCGAAGCCGCGCTGGTGCTGCCCGAACCTGCCACCGCCCTGCAGCGGCTCGACTACGCCGAACAGATCACCAACCGGACCATTGACGGCCTCATTAGCGCAACCTTGCCGGCACCTTCCGTGGGCTACATCATGTTGGCGGTAGCCCGACGGCTGCTGCGTGGCATCGCCCAGCCCCGCGAGCTGGAAGCGGTGCTGCGCGGGCTGCCGCACAATGTGACTACGGAGATGGACCTTGAACTCTGGCAGCTGGCGGTACGTATCGGGGCCGACACCGCCTCGCGGGAGCCCTTCCTGGCGGAACCTCCGGACCGGCTGGCCGCGGCCTACCGCTCTGGGTCCCTTCCTGCGCCGGCACAGGAAGGCGTTCGGAATTTCCTGGCCCGTTACGGCCACCGCGCCGTGGCGGAGATCGATCTTGGCATGCCGCGCTGGTCGGAGGAGCCGGACCACATCCTGGGCATGATCTCCAACTACCTCCGGGTGGAGGACCCTGAGCAGGCACCGGACCGGCAGTTCCGCCGGGCCGCCGAGCACGCCGAGGAGAGAATCCGCAGCCTGGTGGAGCGCGCGGGCGCCCACGGCAAGTGGCGCGCCCGGCTGCTGGAGCTTTCCCTGCACCAGGTCCGGGAGCTGTCCGGCCTGCGGGAGCTGCCGAAATTCCACATCGTGAAGATCCTCGGCGAAATGCACCGCCAGCTGCTGCTGGTCGGAACGGAACTGGTGCGGGCAGGCGCCCTCGCCGCGGAGGACGACGTGTTCTTCCTGGACTTCGACGAACTCCACGTGGCCCTGCGGGGCGCGTCCATGCAGTCCCTTGTCGCCGAGCGCCGCCGGCTGTACGACGTCGAGCTCCGGCGCCGCCACATCCCGCGCCTGCTGCTCTCGGACGGAACGGACGTGGAGGCCGCCGTGATGGCGAAGACGCCGGCAGCCGGAGCCCTGTCCGGGACCCCTGCGTCCGCAGGAACCGCCACCGGGATGGTCCGGGTCATCCTGGATCCGGTGGGCGCCCGCCTTGAGCCCGGCGAAATCCTGGTGGCCCCCTCGACCGACCCCGGATGGACCCCGCTCTTCATGACGGCGGGCGCATTGGTCATGGAGATGGGCGGCGTCATCTCGCACGGCGCCGTGGTGGCCCGGGAATACGGGATTCCCGCGGTGGTGGGCGTGCCGGACGCGACCACACGGCTGCGGACCGGCCAGCGCGTCACCGTCGACGGCGCCTCCGGCACGGTCCGCGAACTGCCGGACTGAGCGCCACCCCGGGTCCGGGGCATGGCGTCCGGGGCACGGACCCGGCCGATGCGCCCGGGGGGGTGATAGCACAGCCGTGCCAGTTAGAATTGAGGCATGACTCCGGCGGTCCGGCCACCCCAGCAGCAGCCCGCACTGCCGCCCTCCGCGGCCCCGCGGTCGCAGTCGGCCGGGGGCGCCTTCGGACTCGCACGCCGCGCACGCAGCGTGCTGCGCCGGGTGCCGGTGTGGGCCTGGCGGGTCCTGATGCACTCGCTGGGCCCGAGCGAAAACGCCCGCTTCAACGCCGACCCCGTCACCGGCGTCGACTATTTCCATGACATCGACTTCGTGGGCGACGGCATCCGGGCGCACCGCCTTGACGTGATCAGCCCCGCCGCCGGGCGCGACGGCGGCCCGTTGCCGGTCTACGTCTACTTTCACGGCGGGGGCTGGACCTCCGGCGACAAGACCTCGCTGACGAAGTACTGCGCAAGCCAGGCCGAGGGCGGGATGGTCGCGGTCAACGTGAACTACCGTCGGGCCCCGCGCTTCCACATGGCCCACGTCCTCCAGGACGCCAACGCGGCGCTGGGCTGGGTCCGCGACAACATCGTCGGCTACGGCGGCGACCCCGCCAGGATTGTCCTCGGCGGCGACTCGGCCGGCGGCCAGATCGCAGCCCTCCTCGCCGCGGCCAGCATCCGCCCGGAACTCGCCCGACACTACGCCCTGACGCCGGCGGCCCCCGCCGCAAGCCTCCGCGGGCTGGTCCAGCACTGCAGCGTGGTGGACTTCTCCGTGTTCTTCGAAAAGGGGTTCGTCCTCAGCCTGGACTTCGTCCGGATGCTCCTGCCCCGGTCAACACGCAGCAAGGGCCGCCGCCGGATCTCGGAGCTGCGCAGCGCGGCCGGCTTCCTGTCCCCGATCGAGTGGCTCGACGCCCGGTTCCCGCCGGTCTTCGTGACCACCTCGGAACGCGACTTCTTCTACGCCGCCAACCTGAACTTCATCCAACGCTTGCGGGAGCACGAGGTGCACGTCGACACGCTGATTTACGGTTGGGACGCCCCAAACACCGAACACACCTGGCAGCAGGACTTCCGTTATCCGGAGTCGCAGGAGGTCTACCGCCGCCTGCACGCCTTCGTGCACAAGGTGGCCGGCCGCTAAGACCCGGGGCCGACGTCGGGGGCTATGTTTAGTCCATGGCGTCAACAGGCCGCAGCATTCCGGGCGCACCGGAACCGGACCCCGGAGTCTTCGGCTCGGGGCTGGTTGACGAGGCGGCCCGGCTGGACGCTGCCCTGCCCGACGTCGACTGGTTCGTCCCGCCGCCGGGCGCCGTCCGCGGCGAATTCCAGGCACCGAGCGGGGCGCTGGCGACCTTGTCCATGGGCGACCCGGCCCATCCGCGGGTCCTGCTGGTCCCGGGCGCCACCGGGTCCAAGGAAGACTTCTCGCTGATGCTGCCCCAGCTCGCGGCCGCCGGCTACTTTGTGCTTAGCTGCGACATCGCCGGCCAGTACGAGTCCGCCGACGCCGGGCCCGAGCACCTCCACCCGCCGCGGGAGCACTACGACTACCAGCTCTTCACCGACGATCTCATTGCCCTGATCGAGGCCGGGGAAGGCGCCGCCCACGTCGTCGGGTACTCCTTTGCCGCGATCGTCGCGCAGCTGGCGTTCGCGCAACGGCCCGAGCTGTTCCGCAGCCTCACACTGCTCAGCTGCCCGCCCGAGCCCGGCAACAGCTTCCGCGGCGTCCAGCGGATCGGCCGGTTCAGCGGCTGGGCCAGCGCCCGGGTGGGTGCGGCGCTGATGATCTGGGGCATCCGCAGCAACGTGGTCCGGGTTGCACCCAACCGCATCCGCTTTGTGCGGTCCCGGTTCCGCCTCACCCGTCGGAAAGCCGTGCGGGACATCTTCGGGCTGATGCAGCATGCCCCGGACCTCAGGCCGGTCCTGGCCGCGGCGGAGCTGCCGAAGTTCGTCGCCGTCGGGGAACACGACCTCTGGCCGCTGGCGCTGCACCGCCGCTTCGCGCAGGCCATCGGCGCGAAGATCGCCGTCTACCGGGGCGGCCACAGCCCCAGCGAAACGTCGCCGCACCAGATGAGCCGGGACTTGGTAGCGCTCTACGCCGGCGCGGGCCGAACGCCGCCTGCCGGCTAGCGGCGGTGGGTCCGTTCCCACCGCTTACGACGGCGGCGCCGGCGCAACGGAGGCTCGCCCCTGAACTCGACGGCGAACGTCGTCCACGCCATCCGCAGCCTGCGCCCGACGGCGTGCCGGCTCTCGAACGGCCGGGCCGAGACCCCCACCCGCAGCGCAGGCTCCCAGGTCACGGACACCTCCGGCGGGATCTGGTAGGAAATGTCGAGGTCGTCGTGGACCGCGGGCTGTCCACGGTGGACCGTTCCCCGGATCTTTTCCCAGACGGCGGCACGCAGCGCGAAATTGGAGCCAAACAGCGGCGGATGCCCCAGCAGGAGTCCGATCGCCCATGCATATCCGGGAATCCAGACGCGTCCGCCCACCCAGCGGGTAAACCATGTGCCGCCGTAGAAGTTTCCTGGTCCGCTCACCGCGGAGAGCGGCCCGGCCCGGTCCAGGATGGCTTCGACGCGTTCCAGCCAGTCGACGGGCGGGACGGAATCGGTGTCCAGGCGCGCGATGATCCCCGTGTCCGCCGCATCGAACCCGCAGGCGGTGGCCGCCGCGATCCCGGGCAGCTCCACGGCAATCCGCCGCGCTCCGGCGGCCGCGCAGACCACGGCGGTGTTGTCCGTGCTGCCGTTGTCCACCACGATCACCTCGTCGGCGCGGCGGCTCTGCCGGCTGAGTGCCTCCAGGCACACGGCGAGCAGCTGCGCATCGTTCCGGGTGGGAATTACCACCGAGATTGTTGACATGGTGAGCTGACTATAGCCTCAGCCCGGGATTAACTCCCGCACTCAGACCCTTGCACCGCGGCCCCGCGCCCCGTACGTTGGGGACAGCGGACGAATGTCTCCGCAGCCGTTGGCCTTGCGTGGCCGCCGGAGATCAGCAGCGTTTCAGAAGGATAAAGGCATGGCTACAGGCACAGTTAAATGGTTCAACGCCGAAAAGGGTTTTGGCTTCATTGCCCCGGATGACGGGTCGGCCGACGTTTTCGCCCACTACTCGGCAATCGCTTCCAGCGGCTACCGCTCGCTGGACGAGAACCAGAAGGTCGAGTTCGACGTCACCCAGGGTCCGAAGGGCCCGCAGGCCGAGAACATCCGCCCGCTCTAAGCTTTCAGGAAGGCCCGGCCTGCCGGAATACTTCTCCTAGAAGACCGCTCAGCCCCTCCGGAGTAACTCTCCGGAGGGGCTGTTTATGTTCTCGCGGCTACACTGTGATGGCACCGAAAACGGGCCGAAGATCCATTCCACCGGAAGCAGTCCTTGATCCTCGAACAGCTGATGGCCTTTGCGCTGACGTGCGTTGTTGTGGTCGTCGTCCCCGGCCCCGATTTTGCCCTGGTGCTGAAGAACGCCCACCGCTCGCCCGGATCGGCGGCGTCGACGGCGGCCGGGATCATGGTGGGCAACACGATCCTCGCCCTCCTCGCCGTCCTCGGCGTCACGGCGCTCCTCGCGGCCTCAGAAGTTCTTGGCACCGCCATCAGGGTTGCCGGTGCCGCGTATTTGCTGTTCCTGGGGATCAGCGCCCTACGTGAAGCCTTCGGCCGGCACCGCAGCCAGGGACCGGCGCCGGAACCCAGGCTGCGGTTCAAGGGCAGCTCGCCCTTCCTGCAGGGGGTGGTGAGCAACTTGCTGAACCCCAAGGTCGCCGTTTTCTACCTGTCCCTCTTCCCCCAGTTCAACCTCGGCCCGCTCCCGCCGCTGGGCCAGCACGCCCTGATGGCCTGCATCTTCCTGCTCACCGCGCTGGCGTGGTACGTCGTGCTGGTGCAGTCGCTCAAGAAGGTCTCCGCGGTCCTGGCCCGGCCCCGGGTCCACCGGGTAGTCACCGGCGGATCCGGTGCCGTCCTTGCGGGCGTGGGCGGGACCATCCTGACGAGGTCCCTAGTGTCCGCGTAACTGGCCGGCCGCCGGGTCGTGTCGCGTTAAGAGGCCGTGAATTTACCGGCCGCCGACGTATGGAACGTGTTAAGACTATTCCGCGGACGGGGCGTTAGTGGTGTGCTGGGAAGCGAGGGCCGCGGCGGACTGCCGGGCCGGAGCTGCGGAAGGACTGGACCCCATGGCCGGGAGCGCACAGACGATTCACGGATCGTCCGGAGTGGTTGCCGCGCCCGTGCGGGATTTCATCGCTGTCGATGACAGCGGGGACTTTTCGTACCACCCCACCGAGAGTGATCTGCTGAACGCCTTCGAATACACCGCTGAGGCCGCCTGCATCCTGGACCGCGAGGGAACCGCTTACCGACTGATGCTGAATCCGGATCGCCGCCTGGTGCTTGGCCACGCGCTCGGTCCGGTTGAATACCACTGGCTCAAAAAGGCGTGGTTGAGCGCCCAGACGGTGCATTCCGACGAGCACCGGATGCGAAGGTTCCCGGCCGCGTCCGTGGATGAACTGATCGCCGACCTGTTCGAGGTCGTGGCCTTGGACCAAGGGATTGCACCTGCCCACCAAAGGTGGTCCCTCCTGGTTGAGGGCTCTGCGTCCCATCCCTCCGACCTGGAAGAGATAAACCGCCGGCTTTCCCACCACAGGGCCCTCGACCAGGTTCGGGTTCAGGACCCCTTCGGACACGTCTACCGGGCAGCCCGGCACCGCAGGTATCGTCTGCTGCCTGCAGCCCCGGGTCCAATCCTGTACCTCGAGATCCATGGCTCCCTGATGCCGGACCCAGACGGTCCTCACGGTGCAACAGCCGCGGGCCGCGAACCGCCCGCGAGGCGTTAAGGAACCGTCAAGATTGGTGCAACAGACCCGGAACGACTACGGTCCGGGGCTACAGTCGACCGTGGACACGATTGCGGACATCGCGCGGAAAGGCCCTAATGACGACGATGAGCAGGCCGCCCGCGGACCCCTCGGTGCGGCCCGGAACTGCTGACAACTTCCGGCAGTGGCTGCTGTTCGGCCTGCAGGACGCCAAGGGAGTCCACCAGGGGCCCGGTGCCGCCAGCGATGCGCATTTGAAAAAGCATCCGTGGTGGCAGGTGATGTGCCTGACCGGCGTCGACTACTTCTCAACCCTTGGCTACCAGCCGGCCATTGCCGCGCTGGCCGCTGGGGCGATCTCGCCGCTGGCCACCATGGTGCTGGTGGCCGTCACGCTGCTCGGCGCCCTGCCCGTCTACCGCCGCGTTGCCGGCGAGAGCCACCGCGGCGAGGGCTCCATTGCCATGCTGGAGCGGCTGAT
This sequence comes from Arthrobacter sp. 01T414, assembly GCF_056398965.1. Classification (NCBI taxonomy): domain Bacteria; kingdom Bacillati; phylum Actinomycetota; class Actinomycetes; order Micrococcales; family Micrococcaceae; genus Arthrobacter; species Arthrobacter sp. 01T414. The sequence goes on from NZ_JBFTQK010000004.1 coordinate 249,818, forward strand.
GCCACGCTGGGGCGGAAAGCTCTTCGTGCTGGTGCTGCTCGGCTTCGCGGCCACGGACTTCATGATCACCATGACACTCTCGGCCGCAGATGCCACCGCCCACGCCATCCAAAACCCCTTCGCGCCTTCCTGGATCCAAGGCCAAAACGTCCTCGTCACCCTGTTCCTGCTGGCCATGCTGGCGGCGGTGTTTCTTCGCGGATTCAAAGAGGCAATCGGCGTGGCGGTTCTCCTTGTCGCCGTCTACCTTGGCTTGAACGTCATCGTGGTGGTCGTGAGCGTGTTTGCAACGCTGACGCACCCTGTTGCGGTCAGTGACTGGTGGCAAACCTTGACCACGTCGCATGGAAACCCGTTGCTGGCGGTCGGGATCGCTCTGCTGGTCTTCCCGAAGCTCGCCCTCGGCCTGTCCGGTTTCGAGACCGGCGTGGCTGTGATGCCCCAGATCAAGGGACGCCCCGGCGACACCGAAGAGAACCCCGTCGGCCGGATCGAGGGGGCGCGCAGACTGCTGACCACCGCCGCCGTCATTATGAGCGCTTTCCTGATCACGACCAGCTTCACTACGGTGGTTTTGATCCCGGCCCAGGAATTCCAGCCCGGGGGCCAAGCCAACGGCCGCGCTCTTGCATTCCTGGCCCACGAATACCTCGGCGCAGGCTTCGGCACCGTTTATGACATCTCCACAATCGCCATCCTCTGGTTCGCCGGCGCCTCGGCCATGGCCGGGCTGCTAAACCTCGTGCCCCGCTACCTGCCGCGCTACGGCATGGCCCCCGGCTGGGCCCGGGCGGTGCGACCCCTCGTCCTGGTCTTTACCCTCATCGGGTTCCTGATCACCTGGCTGTTCGACGCCGACGTCGACGCCCAAGGCGGCGCCTACGCCACCGGCGTACTGGTGCTGATGACTTCGGCGGCGATCGCTGTGGCACTCTCTGCCCGCCGACAAAGGCAGCACAAACGCACCATCGGGTTCGGCGTGATCGCCGTCGTCTTCATCTACACCACGGTTACCAACATCATCGAGCGGCCCGAAGGCATTCGTATTGCCGGGTTCTTCATCCTCGGCATCATCGTGATTTCGCTCCTCTCCCGGGTACGGCGCTCCTTCGAGTTGCACGCCACCCACGTCCATCTCGACCGGCAGGCGCTGGAATTCATGTCCGATGAGCTGGACGGGCCGCTGCGGATCATCGCCCACGAACCGATGCGCCTCAGCGCCGAGGCCTATCGGCAGAAGCTGGAGTCCGCCATCGAGGTCAGCCATCTGCCGCTGGACTACCAGGCCCTGTTCCTGGAGGTGGTCGTGGACGATTCCTCGGACTTCGAAACCGAACTCGAGGTCCGTGGCATCACCCGGCACGGCTACCGGATCCTGGAGGTGCACGGCCCCGTGGTCCCCAACACGATCGCCTCGGTGCTGCTGCATATCCGGGACGTAACCGGGCTGATGCCGCACATTTACTTCCGCTGGACCGAGGGAAACCCGGTCACCAACCTACTGCGTTTCCTCGCATTCGGCGAAGGGGAAATTGCGCCTGTCACCCGCGAGGTCCTACGCGAGGCCGAACCCGATGTCACCAAGCGACCGTGGGTTCACGTCGGCTAGCACCCCCGCCATCAAGCCCCACCCCCGCGACGGCGTGACCGCCGCCATTCCGCCACCCGCCGCGTAACTGGTCGCACAAACGACCGTTCGTCCGTGACCGCCTCGACCGGCTGCGTTCTGGCGGCGCTTCTCTGCTTTGGGGGCCCGCACGGCCCAGGGGTCGGCCCCACCGTTAAACCGCCGTCAAGATGAGCCGTGAAGTCGTTAAGGAATCATCAGGAACCGGAAAAATCGAACCTGAGGGGAGTTGACTGTCACTAACCCCGCAAACGGGGTGTAGATGAAAGGAAACTGCGATGGCCGACTTGGCTGTTATCGGAATCCTCATGGTGTCCATGGGGTTCGTCATGTGGATCGGCCACGTTCTGGCCGGGATGGTCGGCGGTCCCGGGGACCAGCCGGAGGGTGAACGATGAGCGCCGACGCGGTCATGTGGTTCGTGCTGTTGATCGCGGGGCTGTGTCTGTTCGGCTACCTGCTGGCTGTTCTGATTCATCCGGAAAAGTGGTGAGCGGAACATGACTTTCAACACCGCATCCTTCGTTGTCCAGGTGGCGGCTCTTCTCCTTGTCCTGGCTGCCCTGCACAAGCCTTTGGGCGCCTACCTGGTCCGGGTTTTCGAGGGCACTACCTCCAGCCGGCCAGAGCGCCTGTTCTACCGGCTTGCCGGGGTAGACGCCGGCACCGAGCAGACTTGGCCGGTCTACCTGCGCGGCGTGCTGGCGTTTTCCGCTGTCTCCATCCTGGCCGTGTTCGGCCTGCAGCGGCTGCAGGGCGTCCTGCCCGGCAACGGCTCGCTGCCCGGGGTGGACCCGTGGATCGCCATGAACACCGCCATTTCCTTTGTGACCAACACGAACTGGCAGGCATACGCACCGGAGACCACAGTTGGCATCTTCGTGCAGATGTGCCTTCTCGCGGTGCAGAACTTCCTCTCCGCCGCCGTCGGCATCGTCGTCGTCGTCGCCCTCATCCGCGGCATCGCCCGCACGAAGACGAACCGGCTGGGGAACTTCTGGGTGGACCTGGCCCGGACATCATTCCGGGTCCTGCTGCCGATTGCGTTCGTCGCGGCCGTGGTGATGGTCCTGGGCGGCGTCGTGCAGAACTTCTGGCCCACCGACGTCACCAACCAGGCCGCCGGGATCAGCCAGAACATTCCCGGCGGGCCGGTCGCTTCCCAGGAAGCCATCAAAGAGCTCGGGACCAACGGCGGCGGCTACTTCAACGCCAACTCCGCCCACCCGTTCGAGAACCCCAACGCCTTCATCAGCTTCTTCGAGGTCTTCCTGATCCTGCTCATCCCTTCCGCCCTCCCCTACGCCTTCGGCAGGATGGTCGGGGACCAGAAGCAGGGTTATACGGTCGCCGCGGTGATGGGCGCCCTTTGGCTGGCTTCGATTTCGCTGATGGGCTGGGCCGTGGCTTCCGGCCAGGGCACCGCGACGGCCGCCGCCGGAGGCCTCGGCGAAGGCTTCGAACAGCGCTTTGGTCCGGTGCCCAGCGCGATCTTCGCCACGTCCACCACCCTGACCTCCACCGGCGCCGTCAACGTCGCCCATGATTCCCTGCCTCCGCTGGCCGGCGGCGTCGCCATGGTGAATATGATGCTCGGCGAAGTCGCCCCCGGCGGAACCGGGTCCGGCCTGTACGGCATGCTGATGCTCTCCATCATTTCCGTCTTCATCGCAGGCCTCATGGTCGGGCGCACCCCGGAGTACCTGGGCAAGAAGATCGGTCCGACGGAAATGAAGTTGGCCGCGCTGCACATCCTCGTCACCCCGGCCCTGGTCCTGGCCCTGGCCGGCATTACCGTCCTGCTCCCGGACGCTATGGCCAACGCCCCCGCCACCGGCCCGCACCAGTTCAGCGAAGTGCTCTACGCCTTCACCTCCGGGGCCAACAACAACGGCTCCGCGTTCGGCGGCATCACCACCGCCGGCCCATTCCTGTCGGTCATGATGGGCCTGGCAATGCTGCTGGGCCGCTTCCTCCCGATCGTTCTGGTCCTTGCCCTGGCCGGCTCCCTCGCCCGTCAGGGCAAGGTTCCTGCCTCCGCCGGCACCGTCCCCACCCATGGCCCCCTCTTCGGCGGCCTGCTGCTCGGCGTGACAGTGATCCTGACCGCGCTGAGCTACTTCCCGGCCCTTGCCCTGGGCCCCCTCGCAGAAGGACTCCTGAAATGACACCGTCCCAGACGGACCTCGCCGCCCAGACCTACGCCGACGGCAACCCCMTCGGCACCCCCGGCGAGCACAAGCACCACACCAAGGCCCCTGCCAAACTGACCCTCAGGTCCGTCGTCGCCGCGCTGCCGCTTGCGTTCCGGAAACTCGCCCCGCGGCAGATGGTCCATTCCCCGGTTATGTTCACCGTGCTGGTGGGGGCAGCCCTGTGCACGGCGATCTCGCTGTACCGGCCGTCCGTGTTCGGCATCGCGGTCACGGTTTGGCTCTGGCTCACGGTCCTCTTCGGGACCCTGTCCGAATCCATCGCCGAGGGCCGTGGGAAAGCCCAGGCCGACAGCCTCCGCGCCAGCCGCCAGGGCGTCCAGGCCCGGCTCCGGCAGCCAGACGGCACCACCCGGGACGTCCCCGGAACGGAGCTGCGGCTGAATGACGTCGTCATCTGCGAAGCCGGGGACGTCATCCCCTCCGACGGCGAAATCATCGAAGGCCTCGCCAGCGTCGACGAATCGACCATCACCGGCGAGTCAGCACCCGTCATCCGCGAATCCGGCGGAGACCGGTCCTCCGTCACCGGCGGCACGAGGGTTCTTTCGGACCGGATCGTCATCCGCATCACCGCCGAGCCCGGACAGACATTCATCGACCGGATGATCAAGCTCGTCGAGGGCGCCGTGCGGCAGAAGACGCCCAATGAAATCGCCCTTCACGTACTGCTGGTGTCCCTGACGATCGTCTTCCTCGCCGTGACTATGACCTTGGCCCCGTTCGCGGCCCTGGCCGGCGCCACCCCATCGCCGATTGTGCTGGTCGCGCTGCTGGTCTGCCTGATCCCCACCACCATCGGGGCGCTGGTTCCCGCGATCGGCATCGCCGGCATGGACCGTCTGGTTCAGCACAACGTGTTGGCCACCTCCGGCCGCGCCGTAGAGACCGCCGGGGACATCACCACCCTTCTGCTGGACAAGACCGGCACCATCACCTTCGGCAACCGCCGCGCCGTCAACTTCTTCCCCGCCAACCACGTTGAACGGGCCCAGCTCATCGAAGCGGCCCGGGTCTGCAGCCTGGCCGACGAAACCCCCGAGGGACGTTCCATTGTGGACCTCGCCGCGGACAAGGGCGTGACCGGGTCCGATCTGGCCACCCTTGAACGCAGCTCCGGCGATTTTGCCGTGGTCCCCTTCAGCGCCACCACGCGCATGAGCGGACTTGACCTGGACGGCCGGCAAATCCGCAAAGGCGCTGCCTCCACTGTGGCGGCCTTCGTTGCCGAATACGGCGGGCACACGCCGGCGGAGGTCGACCACCGGGTCAATGAAATCTCGGCCCAGGGCGGCACTCCCCTACTTGTCGCCCAGATCGGCACAGACGGAAGCGCCGAGGTCCTGGGGACCATCCACCTCGCCGACGTCGTCAAACCCGGCATGCACGCCCGCTTCGCCGAGCTGCGGCAAATGGGCATCCGGACCGTGATGATCACAGGCGACAACCCCATCACCGCCAAGGCGATCGCCGCCGAGGCCGGAGTCGATGATTTCCTGGCCGAAGCAACCCCCGAGGACAAACTTGCCGTCATCAAGAAAGAGCAGGCCCAGGGCCGGCTTGTCGCCATGACCGGGGACGGCACCAACGACGCCCCGGCATTGGCCGCGGCAGACGTCGGCGTCGCCATGAACTCCGGCACCCCGGCCGCAAAGGACGCCGCCAACATGGTGGACCTCGATTCCGACCCCACCAAACTGATCAACATCGTTGGCATCGGCAAACAGCTGCTCATCACCCGCGGCGCTCTGACCACCTTCTCGGTAGCCAATGACGTCGCCAAGTACTTCGCCATCGTCCCGGCCCTGTTCACAGCCGCCTTCCCAGGGCTCGGACTGCTGAACATCATGGGACTCTCAACCCCGTCCTCAGCCATCCTCTCCGCGGTGATCTTCAACGCCCTGATCATCATCGCCCTCGTCCCCTTGGCCCTCCGCGGCGTCAAATACCGTGCCGTCTCCGCCAACCAAGCGCTGTCCCGGAACCTGCTGATCTTCGGGCTCGGCGGACTCATCGCCCCGTTCATCGGCATCAAAATCATCGACCTGATCATCTCCCTCATCCCCGGAATCGGCTAGGAGCACGCCCCCATGAACTCACTCACTGGCTATCTTCGCCAGGCCGGAACGGCCCTGCGCTTCCTGTTCTTCGCCACTTTGGTCCTCGGCGTGGCCTACCCCTTGGCCGTCTTCGGCATCGGACAGCTCATCGCCCCCTCCCAGGCCAATGGCTCGATCATCCGGGACGCCGGCGGCGCCCCGGCCGCGTCGGCCCTGATCGTCCAGGCTGGCGCCGACAAAGACGGCGTCCAGGATCCGCGCTGGTTCCATGCCCGGCCCTCGGCCGTGAGCTGGGACCCGACGACGTCGTCGGCCAGCAACCTCGGCCCCAATGATCCCAAGCTCCTGGCGGCTGTGAAGGCCAACCGGACCGCCGTTGCCTCTGCCGAAGGCGTCAGCGAATCCGCGGTCCCGCCCGACGCTGTCACCGCCAGCGGCTCCGGACTGGACCCGGACATTTCCCCGGAATACGCCAGGCTGCAGGTGCGACGCGTGGCGGCGGCACACGCCCTGAGCCCTGACGCTGTGGCATTGCTCGTGGAGCAGCACACCAGCAGCGGTTTAGCCGCTTTCCTTGGCCAGCCGTCGGTCAATGTGACGGCCTTGAACTTGGCAGTTACTGCCGCCTCGCCGACATCGCCGGCACAGCCCAAATGAGAGAATGACGGCATGGCACGTGGAACGCTGCGTATTTTCCTAGGGGCAGCGCCTGGGGTTGGCAAGACCTACGAGATGCTCGAAGAAGCGCACCGGCTCAGCAAGCGCGGGGCGGACGTCGTCGTTGCGTTTGCCATGGACCACGGACGCAGCGAGACCCGCGCACTGCTCCAGGGCCTCGAGGTTATTCCGCCCAGGCGGCTGCCCTACCGGGGTACAGAATTTGAGGAAATGGACCTTGACGCCGTTCTGGCCCGGGCGCCCGAAACAGCAATCGTGGATGAGTACGCCCACTCCAATGTGCCCGGCAGCCGCAACTCCAAGCGGTGGCAGGACGTGGACGAGCTGCTGGACGCGGGAATCGATGTCCTTTCCACCGTCAACATCCAGCATCTCGCGTCGCTGGGCGATGTTGTCAGCGCGATCACGGATGTCCACCAGGCGGAGACTGTGCCCGACGACGTCGTCCGCCGGGCCGATCAGATCCACCTCGTAGATATCTCCCCTGAGTTGCTGCGGCAGCGCCTGGGCGACGGCAAGATCTACGCTCCCGAAAAGATCGACGCGGCTCTCTCGAACTACTTCCGTTTGGGAAACCTCACCGCGCTGCGGGAACTGGCGCTGCTGTGGCTGGCCGATCGTGTGGATGAAGGCCTGGCCAAATACCGGGCAGAACAGGGCATAGAGGAGAGTTGGCCGGCAAGGGAAAGGATTGTGGTGGGGCTGACCGGCGGTCCTGAAGGAGAGGTCCTGATTCGCCGCGGTGCCAGGATCCTCAACCGCGTGAACGGTGGTGACCTGCTCGCGGTGCACGTCCGAGTGGCAGACGGGGTGGCCAATGAGTCCCCGCAGGCGCTCGAAGCCCAACGCCATCTGATCCAGGACCTCGGTGGAAGCTACCACATTGTGACGGGCGAGGACCCTGCAGGGGCGTTGCTGGATTTCGCCCGGAGCGTCAATGCCACCCAGATCGTCGTTGGCATCTCCCGTCGCAAGAAGGTGTCCGCCCTGCTGGAGAACCTGCTTGGCGGAGGCGTCGGCACGCGGGTGGTTCGGGATTCCGGCGACATCGACGTGCACATGGTCTCGCACCCGCTCGGCGGGCGTGGCACATTGCCGTCCCGCCAGCGCGATCTGGGCCGCGTCCGGGTGACGGTGGGATTCGTCCTAGCCGTCGCGCTGCCGGCCGTACTGCAGCTCATCCTGCTCTTCCTCAACCCGGAACGGAACGTGGCCACCGTGATGCTGGTCCAGCTGAGCGGGTCGATCGCTGTGGCCCTAGTCGGGGGTCTCTGGCCGGCCATCCTCGCCGCGCTTTGGAGCAGCCTCCTGGTGAACTACTTCTCAACCCCGCCGGTAGGGAACCTCACCATCAGCGATCCGCAGAACCTCTTGGCCCTGCTGGTGTTTGTGGGTGTTTCGGCGGCGGTGGCCGTCGTCGTCGACCTGTCCGCCCGGCGCTCCAAGGAGGCCGCGCGTGCCCGCGCGGAAGCCACCACCCTAAGCGACCTTGCCCGGAGTGCGGCCGGTTCAGATGACATGCTCCATGCCCTCCTGGCGCAATCGCTGGGCGTCTTCCAGGTCCGCGGGGCCGCCGTCTTCAGCCTCGACGATTCGGGAGGAGATGCCGGCCCGGCTGGCGCAGCTGATCGGCGGTGGCGCCTCACGGGCGCGGCCGGGGAACTTTCCGACGCCGACACCGAACGCGGCGGTGTCAACGGCGAGAACATCGAGGAGATTGATGCGTCCACACGCCTCGTACTGTACGGCCGGATCCTGCCGGCAAGCGATCGGCGCCTCCTTGGGGCCTTCGGAGTCCATCTTGCCGCCCAGCTGGAGCGCCAGCAGCTCGTCGCTAGCCGCCGGCAGATGCTTCGCCTCGCCGAAAGCAACACCATCCGCACGTCCCTTCTTCGCGCAGTTTCCCACGATCTCCGGACGCCCTTGGCCGGCATTAAACTTGCCGTGGGCGGCCTGCGACATGACGGCGCACGGTACACGCCGGACGAGCGGCAAGAGCTGCTGGCAACTATCGAGGAGTGCTCGGACCGCTTGGATGCCCTCGTCGGCAACCTCCTCGATATGTCCCGGATCAGTGCCGATGCCGCCACCCCCCAGCTCCGGCCGGTGCGCTGGTACGAGGTGATTCCGGACGCACTGCGTGCCGTGCCGAAGGGGCGCGTCCGCGTCGAATTGCCTGCCAACATGCCCGAGGTGGATGCGGACGCCGGCATGCTGGAGCGCGTCATAGCGAATATTGTCGAAAACGCAGTGAAGTATGCCCCGGATTCGGACATTGTGCTGGTTGGGGCCGGAGGCGGCCTCAGCCCAGTTGCCCTTGATGGACGTCCTGCCGGGGAACTACGCATTATTGATCACGGCCGGGGAGTCCCGGCAGAAAAGGTCGTGGAAATGTTCCGGCCGTTCCAGCGTCTGGACGACGCACCGCAGACAACAGGTATCGGCCTCGGCCTGGCCGTTGCGAAGGGCTTCACGGACGCCATGGGCGGAAGCCTGACCGCCGAGGCGACGCCGGGCGGGGGCCTGACCATGGTCATTCGGCTTCCGCTCTCCACCGGCGCGCCGTTCGAACTACGCCACCAGCAGTCGCCGCTGGAACCCCAGTCGGCCGTGTCGCGCCGGAGTCGTTCACTGCCGGCTGCGGCGTCCCGACCGGACGCCGGGTGACCGCCGTCCTGGTCGTCGACGACGACCCGCATCTGCTCAGGGCCCTGCGGATCACGCTGCAGGCGCACGGCTACGACGTGACGACTGCGGCGGACGGCCACTCGGCACTCCTGGCGGCCAGCCAGCAGCCGTTGGCACTTGTCATCCTGGACCTCGGCCTCCCGGACGTGGACGGAACCGCCGTGATCCGGGAACTGCGCACCTGGAGCCAGGTTCCGGTGCTGGTACTGTCGGCCCGCCATGGCTCGGACGACAAAGTCCAGGCGCTGGACGCCGGCGCGGACGATTACATCACGAAGCCCTTCGGGCTGGACGAAATGCTGGCCCGGATGCGCGCACTGCTGCGCCGAAGCGCCGACCCGGACCACGAGCCGGTAGTCACCACCGATGCCTTCACCGTGGACCTCGGCAAGCGGCGGGTCACGCGCGACGGCGAGGACATCCGCCTGACCCCGACGGAATGGAACATCCTGGCGGTGCTGGTCCGGAACCCGGAGAAGCTCATCACCCAGCAGCAGCTGCTCTCCGAGGTGTGGGGCCCCGCCTACGCCAAAGAAACCAACTACCTCCGCGTGTACATGGCACAGCTGCGCCGCAAGCTCGAACCAGACACCGGCAATCCCCGGCACCTGCTCACGGAAGCCGGGATCGGCTACCGTTTCCTGCCCTGACCGCGCGGGCCGGCCGGTAGGATGCCGGGCATGGACCAGAAGGAAATTCTGCACCGCTACCTGCGCCTGCGCCGAGCCGAGCTGCTGGCCAAGCTGGAYGGACTGGATGAGTACGACGTCCGCCGGCCGATGACGCCCACCGGCACCAACCTCCTGGGCCTGGTCAAGCACGTCGCCAGCGTCGAAATCGGCTACTTCGGCGAAGTGTTCGGCCGGCCCCACGGCCAGTCACTGCCCTGGCTGGAGGAGGACGCAGAAGCGGATGCCGATCTGTGGGTGGCCCCGGGCGAGACACGGGAGCAGATTGTGGAACTGCACCACGCCGCGGCTGCCCACAGCGATGCCACCATCGCGGCCCTTCCGCTGGACGCACCGGGCGAAGTTCCCTGGTGGGCCGCAGACCGCCGGCACGTCACGCTGCAGCAGATCCTGGTCCACATGTGTGTCGAAACAGCGCAGCATCTGGGCCATGCCGACATCCTCCGGGAACTCATCGACGGGGCGGCCGGAAAGGGGCCCGGGGATCCAAACCTGACGCGGCGCAATGCCGCGGATTGGGCTTCGCACCGGGCCCGCATCGAGGCGGCCGCCAAAGCAGCCTCCCCGGTTTCTCGTGAGGCGCCGCCGCAATAGATACTGGGGCAATGAATATTCACAGCGCTCTCGCCCGGGAGAACGCACGGCAGCTCCCGCTGCCTGAGGTGCCGGCGCAGATGCGCGCGGTCCTCAACGGCATTCCGGCGATGGTGGCCTACTGGGACTCCGAGCTGCGCAACCGGCTGGCCAACGACGCCTACCGTAACTATTTCGGAGTAACCCCGGAGCAATTGCACGGAATCCACATCCGCGATTTGCTCAGCCCCACCGTCCTTGAGGCCAATTCACCGTTCATTTCCAAGGTCCTCGACGGGGAGCCGCAGCTCTTTAAGCGCACGCTGACGGACGATGCCGGCGCGACGCGTTTCGCCGAGGTCTCCTACATGCCGGATGTGCGCGAGGACGGCACCGGCGACGTCCAGGGTTTCTTCGTGATGATCACGGACATCACCGAGCGGGTGCTCGCCGAACGCCGCCAGCAGCAGGACACGGACCGGTACCGGGCCCTGGCCCGCAGCGTCCCCGGCGTCTTTGTGCTGCTCTTTGATTCCGAGCTGCGCTACCTGATCGCCGAAGGCCAGGAGCTCGAATCCTTCGGCTACCGTTCCGCGGAGCTGGAGGGCCGGAACATCCACGAGGTGCTCGACGGCGCTCTCGCCAACGAGCTGGAGCCCCGCTACCGCGCCGCCCTCGCCGGCCAGGAGGTCTCCTGGCACCGGCGGATCGGCCCGCGGACGTACCGGCTGAAGGCAGGGCCCGTCCACTCCGACGACGGCACCAACGCCGGCATGGTGGTGGCCGTGGACATCACCCACCGGCTCCAGCAGGAGCAGACGTGGGCGGCGCTGCACGAGATCGCCACCGCCGTCGCCCGCAACGCCGCCCCCGCGGACATCTCGGAGCAGGTCGCCTTCATTGTGCGGGATCTGTTCAGCGTCGATTCCGCCGCCGTCGTCCGTTTCACCGGCGCTCTGTCGGCGGAAATCGTGGCAATGGCGCCGGCGCTGCCGCCCACCCTGAGCCGCGAGCATGTCTTTTCCCCCACGGACAACTCTGCCACCGTCCGCGTCGCGGTCACCGGAAAACCGGCCCTGGTGGTTTACGGCCCGGAAGGCGGTCCCGCCGCCGAGCAGATGCAGGCCGGAGGCTTCCAGTCCGCGGCTGCCGCCCCGGTCAGGGTCCACGGCAGCCTGTGGGGCGTCGTCACCCTGACCTCGAAGACCCGCACGGGCGTCAACGAGGAAATGCTGGAACGGCTGGCTCAATTCGCGGAACTAGTGGAGATCGCCATCGGCAACACCGAGGCCCGGGCGAGCCTTGAGCTGCAGGCCACCACGGACCAACTCAGCGGCCTGCCCAACCGGCGCGCCCTCGAGCAGCACCTCTCGCACGAGATCGAACTGGCGGTCTCACGCGGCACGAGCTTGAGCGCCGTCGTCCTGGACATCGACCACTTCAAGAAGGTCAATGACACCTTCGGCCATCTCATGGGCGACGAGGTGCTTGCGGATGTCGCGGCACGGCTCCGCGGCGTCGCCCGCCAGGACGAGATCGTGGCCCGCTTTGGCGGGGAGGAATTCGTCTGGCTGCTGCCGGGGACGGACGGCGCGGAGGCGCTGCTCGCGGCGGAGCGGGCGCGCAACGCCATTGAGGCGGAGCCGTTCGGCGAGGCCGGCTTCATCACGGTCTCCGCCGGCGTCTGCGAACTGCGGGACGCCGGCAGCCACAGCCTGCTGGCCTGCGCGGACCGGGCGCTGTACGCAGCCAAGCACGCCGGACGCAACCGCAGCGAGCGCTACGGCGCGGCCGGCTGAGGGATGGCGCGTCGTTAGACGAAGGCGGACTTCCCCGTCACGGCCCGGGCCACGATCAAGGAGTTAATCTCGTAGCTGCCTTCGTAGGTGTAAAGGATCTCGGCGTCGCCGAAGAGCTTGCCCATCTCGAAGTCGGTGCTGATCCCGTTTCCGCCCAGCAGCGAGCGCCCCATCGCCACGGAGGCCCGGGCCAGCCGGGTGGTGGTGGACTTCGCCATGGCTGCCTGCACCATCTCCAGCCTGCCCTCCTGCTGGATATGGGCCAGCTGCGCCATCAGCGCCAGCGAGACGCTGGCGTTGCCCAGGATCTCGGCCAGCTGCTGCTGGACGAGCTGGAAGCGGGCCAGTTCCTTGCCGAACTGCCTGCGTTCCAGCGAATACGCCCGGGCGACGTCGAAGGCGGCCAGCTGGATGCCCGCGGCCTGCCAGCCCACCCAGGCGCGCGAGTCGCGGAGCAGTTCGTTGGCACGGGAGAAGTCGGTGGCGCCGGGCAGCAGGTTGGACTCCGGGATGCGGACCTCATCCAGGACGATGTCGGCGTTCTGCATGATCCGCAGGCCGATCTTGTTCGCGATCTTGGTGGCGGTGTAGCCGGGCCGGTCGGTCTCCACGATGAAGCCCTTGATCTGCTGGTCCGCGACGTCGCGGGCCCAGACCAGGGCGAAGTCGGCGATGGTGCCGGCGCCGATCCAGCGCTTGGCCCCGTTGATCACCCATTCGCCGTCCTCCAGCCGGGCCGTGGTGGACAGCCCTCCGGCGATGTCCGAGCCGTGGTCCGGCTCAGTCAGGGCGAAGGCTCCGAGCTGGGTGAAGGCGGTGAGTCCGGGCAGCCAGCGGGCCTTCTGTTCCGCCGAACCGAGCTCATCGATCATGCCGACAATCAGCTCGTTGTGGATCCCCACGAGGGCCGAGAGGGACACATCGGCGCGGGCCACCTCGACATACATCAGCCCCTTGAAGAGCTTGGAACTGCCATCCGTCTGCAACCCGCCCAGGCCGTGCTTGCCCAGCTCGGCCAGCAGCCCGAAGGGGAACTCCTCGCGGTTCCAGAAGTCGATCGACGCTTCGCGGATCCGGGCCTGCAGGAACTCCCGGATCTCCTGGTAGCGCGCCCGCTCATCCGCGGGCAACAGGTCCACGATATGCATCAGGTCCGCATCCGGAAACGGCGGCAGTGCCGACGCCGGAGCTGAGGCACGGACAGGGCGTTCCCCGACGCTGTCCGCAGAGCCTTGCGCAGCGCCTTCCACGGCAATATCGGGGCTTGCCGCTGCCTGGGCGGCGGTCTGGCTGGCGGCACTTCCTTGTGACTGCACGGGCACGTATCCCTTCGTAATGTGCCGCGCATCGGCGGCAACATCGACTCTTCCAAACCCTTGGATGTCCTAGTATATTGCACAGTGATATTGATCACTAGGGATGTGGATCACTTGGCCAGTGGCGGCCGGCACCCGGCCGCCCGGCCGCGACCGGCTGCGAAAGGTGCACAATGACCGTCACTGAAGAATTCCGTGCCGCGAGGGACAGGCTGCTGGCGCTGCGGGGAGACTACGCCGCCGCCCGGCAGGAATTCGAATGGCCGCGCTTCAAGGAATTCAACTTCGCCTTGGACTGGTTCGACCAGATCGCGGCCGACCCCGCCAAAGCGGACAAGCCGGCCCTGGTGATCGTGGAGCAGGACGGCACAGCCACGCGGCGCAGCTTCGCCGACCTCTCCGCGCGGTCCGCCCAGGTGGCCAACTGGCTCCGGGCCCAGGGCGTGCGGCGCGGGGACCGGATGATCATCATGCTCGGCAACCAGGTGGAGCTATGGGAGCTGATGCTGGCCGGCATCAAGCTGGGCATCGTGATGATCCCCACCACCACGCTGATGGGACCCGCCGACCTGCAGGACCGGGTGGAACGCGGCGGGGCCAACTGGGCCGCCGTCGGGAGCGCCAACATCGACAAGTTCAGCGGCGTTCCGGGCGACTACACCCTGATCGAAATCGGCGCGGACGCCGACGGCGGCACCTCCGCCCTGCGCTACGCCGACGCGGCCGGGGCCCCCGCGGAGTTCACCCCGGACGCACCCACCCTGGCCGATGAAACCCTGCTGCTGTACTTCACGTCCGGCACCACGTCCAAGGCCAAGCTCGTGGAGCACACCCACACCTCCTACCCCGTGGGCCATCTGTCCACCATGTACTGGATCGGGATCGAACCGGGAGACGTGCACCTGAACGTGGCCTCGCCCGGCTGGGCCAAGCACGCCTGGTCCAACGTGTTCACGCCGTGGATCGCCGAGGCCTGCGTCTTCATCTATAACTACGAGCGCTTTGACGCGAAGGCGCTGATGGAGCAGATGGACCGCGAGCGGGTCACGAGTTTCTGCGCCCCGCCGACGGTCTGGCGGATGCTGATCCAGGCCGACCTGACACTGCTGACGAACCCGCCCACCAAGGTGGTGTCCGCCGGCGAACCGCTCAACGCCGAGGTGATCGACCAGGTCAACCGTGCCTGGGGCCAGACCATCCGGGATGGCTTCGGCCAGACCGAGTCCACGGTGCAGATCGCCAACACCCCGGGCCAGCCGATCAAGATCGGCGCGATGGGCAAGCCGCTGCCCGGCTACGACGTCGTCCTCGTGGACCCGGCCACCGGCGAGGAGGGGGACGACGGCGAGCTCTGCCTGCGCCTGGACCCTCGGCCGGTCGGACTTATGAAGGCCTACTACGGCGATCCGGACAAGACCGCCGAAGCTTTCCGCGACGGCTACTACCACACCGGCGACATGGCCAGCCGGGACGAACGCGGCATCATCACCTACGTGGGCCGGGGCGACGACGTCTTCAAGTCCTCCGACTACCGGCTCTCCCCGTTCGAGCTGGAAAGCGTGTTGATCGAGCATCCGGCGGTGGCGGAAGCCGCCGTCGTCCCCTCCCCCGACGCGCTCAAGCTGTCCGTCCCCAAGGCCTTCGTGGTCCTGGCCGCCGGCCACGAACCGGGGCCGGAGCTGGCCGAGGACATCCTTCGCTATTGCCGCGAGCACCTGGCGCCCTTCAAGCGGATCCGCCGGCTGGAGTTCGCCGAGCTGCCCAAGACCATTTCCGGCAAGATACGGCGGGTGGAACTGCGGCACAACGAAGAGCTGCGCCACGGGGCCGGCGGCGTTCCGGAGGGACTCGGCACGGAGTATTCGGAGGCGGACTTTCCCGGCCTGAAGGGGCAGGGCTAGGCATGGGCACCCCGCTGCCGCGTGATCCGATTGCCGACGCCCAGCGGAACTGGGAACGGCACGGCTGGGCCGACGTGGCCGCCCCGATGGCTGCCATCACGGCCATCATGCGGACCCAGCAGATCCTGCTGGCCCGGATCGAAACAGCGCTCAAGCCGTTCGGGCTGACGTTCGCGCGCTATGAGCTGCTGGCGTTGCTCAGCTTTGCCCGCAGCGGGGCGCTGCCGATGAACAAGGCGAGCGCACTGCTCCAAGTGCACCCGACGTCGGTGACCAACGCCGTCGACAGGCTGCAGGAGGCCGGGCTGGTGCTCCGCTCCCCGCATCCCACCGACGGGCGCACCACGCTGATCGAGCTCACCTCGGAAGGGCGGACGCTTGCCAAGCGGGCGACGGCGGTACTCAACACGGAGGTCTTCGGCCAATCCGGCTTCGAAGACCAGGAGGTGGAGCAGCTGATCCGCATCCTCGGCAACTTCCGGCGCAATGCCGGGGACTTCAGCGGCTAAGCCGTACACTTCGTTTGCGGGGCCGTCGGCCGGACGGTCCCGGAGCTGAGGAGAGTCCCATGATTCCGGAGATCAACATCTGGGCGGTACTGCTGGCCACGCTGTCCAGCATGGTGGTGGGGTCCGTCTGGTACACGCCCAGGGTGTTCGGCAACTACTGGATGCGCGTCGCCGGCGTCACCCCGAGCGGAGACGCCAAGGACGCGGTCAAGCCCATCCTGATCACCTTGTTGGTCAGCCTGGTCAGCGCCTGGGTACTGGCCGGCTCCGCCGCCATCTCGCAGCACTTCTACGGCGGGAACTTCCTCGCCAACACCCTGGTCACCGCCCTCATCCTGTGGGCCGGCTTCACTGCCTCCCGCTTCATCACGCACGACGCCTTTGAGGGCCGCCCCGCGGGCCTGACCGTGCTGAACTGCGCGCACGAACTGGTAACCCTGATGGTGATGGCCGTGATCATCGGCCTGTTCGGGATCAGCGCCGCCTAACTGCTCCCGTTCCGGGCCCCGCTCCGGCCGTGCTCCGGCCCCGGGCGCAGGGCAGAAAGGCTTGCACGTCGCCACATGCTTAAACTGGATTGGCGGCCAGGACCTCTGCCGTGACGACCCGCCCGCGAGGAGAGCCGCATGGATTTCGACGAATCGTTCTGGGACGAGCGGTACCGCCAACACGGCGAGCACGGTGCGGTGTGGAGCGGACAGCCCAACGCCCAGCTGGTCGCCGAAGCCGCCGACCTCGTGCCCGGTTCCGCGCTCGACGTCGGGGCCGGCGAAGGGGCGGACGCCGTCTGGCTCGCCCGGCACGGCTGGCGGGTAACCGCGGTGGACATCTCCTCGGTGGCGTTGGCCCGGGCAGCCGCCGCGGTCGAGGACGATCCGGCGGCCGCAGCGCGGATCACCTGGCAGCACCAGGACCTGACGGCCTCGCCGCCGCCTGCCGGAACGTTCGACTTGGTCTCCGCCCAGTACCTGCACCTGCCCGCCCCGCAGCGCGACGGCGTCTACAGCCGGCTCGCTGCATCCGTGGCGCCTGGCGGGATGCTGCTGATTGTGGGCCACCACCCCTCGGACCTGGAAACCACCGTGCGGCGGCCCTCGGCGCCGGGGCTGTTGTTCACGGCCGAACAGATCGCAGCGGAGCTGGACCCGGACGAATGGGAGATCGTCACCTGTGCCTCCAGGCCGCGGGAGACCAGTGATTCCGACGGCGCCCCGGTAACCGTCCACGATTCAGTGCTCCGCGCCCGCCGCCGGGCCTGACCGCACCCCGCGCCTGACAGGACCGCGCCGGGCCTGACCCGACGGCGGCATCACCGGCCGCCTTACCGCCGGGCTCGCAGCCGTTCGCGCAGCCCGGCGGCGAGACCGGCAATGGTCAGCAGATCGAACAGGCCCCCGCCGATCGCGACAAGCCGCCGGTGCTTTACGCCGGCGAGCCGGAGCCGCAGGTGCACCCGGGTCCCGGCCGCCGTGTCCCCGGCGTTCCCGTTCGCGCCGTTCCCGTTCGCCGGAGCCGGCCGGAGCACGATCGCCCAGATGATGGCCAACGCGCCGCGCTGCGAGCGGTGGACGAGTGCCCGTGGCGGGTCCACCTCGACGATCTCAAACGTGGCATCACGGCCGCCCCAATCCGCAATGACGTCCCCGGCGGCAAGGCCCTGAAGCGCCGGGTCAACGTGCCGGAGGGCCCGGCGGCGGGCCGGAATGAGGGCTTCCGCCCAGCCCGGCAGGTACCAGCCGGACCGTTCCTTGCCGAGCTGAACGATCCACGGCCAAACGTCGCCGGGCGGGGCGGGCAGGCCGAAGCCGCGGTCCATCACCACGTCCGGAGCCGGGACCAGCCCGTCGCCAGGGAGAACGGCCCGGACCTCCTCGGAGGTTGCGTCGACGCCGAGGAAACCCGTGCGCATGGTCGCTTTCCCGCCGGAATCGTGACGCCGCGGCACGCGGGGCCGCCTAGCGGTGGGTGAAGTCGGGCTGCCGCTTCTCGCTGAAGGCGGCCATGCCTTCCTTCTGGTCTTCGGTGGCGAAGAGCGAGTGGAAGACCCGGCGTTCGAACAGCACGCCCTGGGCCAGCCCGGTTTCAAAGGCGGCGTTGACTGCTTCCTTCGCCACCATGGCCACCGGCTTGGACTTGGAGGCGATCACCTCGGCGGCCTTGACGGCTTCCTCGATGACGTCGGCGGCCGGCACCACGCGGGACACCAGTCCGGCGCGCTCGGCTTCGGCGGCGTCCATGAAGCGGCCGGTGAGGATCATGTCCATCGCCTTTGCTTTGCCGACCGCGCGGGTGAGCCGCTGCGAGCCGCCCATGCCGGGCAGCACGCCGAGGTTGATCTCGGGCTGGCCGAACTTGGCGTTGTCCCCGGCGATGATGAAGTCGCACATCATCGCCAGTTCGCAGCCGCCGCCCAGGGCGAAGCCGGAGACTGCGGCGATCACCGGGACGCGCAGCCGGGTGAAGTCTTCCCAGCCGCGGAACCAGTCGGAGGAGTACATGTCCATGTAGCCCTTGGACTGCATTTCCTTGATGTCGGCTCCGGCGGCGAACGCCTTGGCCGAACCGGTCAGCACGACGGCGCCGACCTCCGGGTCGGTATCCATCGCGGTCACGGCGGCAACGACGTCGTCCATGGTGGCCTTGTTCAGGGCGTTCAGCGCCTCCGGCCGGTTGAGCGTCACCACGCCCACACGGCCGCGGCGCTCCACCAGAATGTTTGCGTACTCGGTCATGCCTGTCCCCTCGGCTGGTGCTCGGATTTGTCCCGGATGTCGGTGATGATGCCGGAGAAGTCCCGGCCGGCACCGCCCTCCGCGGCAAAGGTATCGTAAATTTCGGAGGCCAGCGGACCGAGCCGGGCGGCGACGCCCGTGCTCTCGAGCGCGTTCAGGGCCAGCTTTAGGTCCTTGGCCATCAGGGCGCCGGCGAATCCGGGCTGGTAGTCGCGGTTGGCCGGGCTGGTCGGAACCGGGCCGGGCACCGGGCAGTTGGTGGTCAGCGCCCAGCACTGGCCGGACGCGGCCGAGGCGACGTCGAAGAGCGCCTGGTGGGTCAGGCCGAGCTTCTCGCCGAGCACGAAGGCCTCGCTGACGGCGATCATGGAGACGCCCAGGATCATGTTGTTGCAGATCTTGGCGGCCTGGCCGGCGCCGTGGCCACCGCAGTGGACCACGCGCTTGCCCATCACTTCCAGCATTGGTTTGACGGCTTCGAAGTCCTCCTCCGTCGCGCCGACCATGAAGGTCAGCGTGCCCGCTTCGGCGCCCACTACGCCGCCGGAAACCGGAGCGTCCACGGCCTGGTGGCCGGCCGCGACGGCCAGCGCCGAGGCCTCGCGGGCCTCGTCCACGTTGATCGTCGAGCAGTCCAGGAACATGGTTCCCGGTGCCGCGACGGCGAGCAGACCCGGCTGCCCGGCGACGCCTTGGTAAGCGTCCAGCAGGTGCTTGCCGCTGGGCAGCATGGTCAGCACGACGGCGGCTCCCTCGACAGCTTCTGCTGCGGTCTCCGCGGTGGCGATCCCGTGGGCCCGCGCCGCGTCCAGGGCCGCCGGAACCACGTCGAAGCCGGTCACGGTGTAGCCGGCCTTGACCAGGTTCACGGCCATCGGGCCGCCCATGTGGCCCAGCCCGAGGAAAGCGATCGGGCCCAGCTGCGTTCCGGGCTGCGCCGGTTCAGTCGATGCTTCAGACATTGTCGCGCTCCTTCGAAAGTTTCAATTCACGCTCGCCCAGCGGGGCGAAGTAGGCCTCGACGTCCTCGCGGCTGACCTCCGCCAGGCTGGCCGGCTGCCAGTGCGGGGTGCGGTCCTTGTCCACCACCTGGGCGCGGATGCCCTCGCGGAAGTCCGGTCCGTCCAGGAACCGCAGGCCCACCCGGTACTCCTGTTCCAGGGCCTCGGCCAGGCTCAACCCGTGCGCGCGGCGCAGCGAGGCGAGCGCGACCTTCACGGCGGTCGGGGACTTGGCCGCGATGGTCTCGGCGACGTCGACGGCCTCGCCGCCCACGGTCCGCAGACGCTCCACGATTTCCTCGGCGTCATCGCTGGAGTAGCAGGCGTCGATCCACTCCTGCTGCGCGGCGAGGACGGATTGCGGGGCCGCTTCGGTGAAGCGCGCGACGGCGGCGTCCACCGGCTCGGTTTCCAGCGCCTCCGCCAGTTCGGCGAGCTGCCCGGAGGGCAGGAAAGTGTCCGCGAGGCCCAGGAACAGCGCGTCGGCGCCGCTCAGGTGTGCCCCGGTCAGGGCCGCGTGGGTGCCGGTCTCGCCGGGCGAGCGGGAGAGCAGGAGCGTCCCGCCGACGTCGGGCACGAACCCGATGGTGGTTTCCGGCATGCCCATCCGGGTGCGTTCGGTGACGATCCGGACCGAACCGTGCGCGGAGATTCCCACGCCGCCGCCCAGCACCAGCCCGTCCATGAACGCGACGTAGGGCTTGGGGTACTCGGAGATGAGCAGGTTCAGCCGGTACTCGACCGCCCAGAAGTCCGCGGTGGCGTCGCCGCCCCCGAGCATGTCCCGGTAGATGGCCACGATGTCCCCACCGGCGCACAGCCCGCGGTCGCCGGCGCCTCGGACCAGCACGGCAGCCACGGCGTCGTCGTCGGCCCAGAGCGTCAGCTGCTCCAGCATGGCGGCGGCCATGCCGGCGGTCAGTGCGTTGACGGCCTTGGGCCGGTTCAGCGTGACGACGCCGAGCCGGCCGCGGCGCTCAAACAGGACCTCAGCGGCTTCACTGGCCGCCTGCTCCGTCATCAGCTGCCTTCCGGCATCACGAAGCTGGCGCCCTGGCGGATGCCGGAGGGCCAGCGGGTGGTGACCGTCTTGGTCTTGGTGTAGAAGCGGAACGCGTCGGCGCCGTGCTGGTTGAGGTCACCGAAGCCGGAGGCCTTCCAGCCGCCGAAGGTGTAGTACGCGATCGGCACCGGGATCGGGACGTTGATGCCCACCATGCCGACCTGGACGCGGCTGGCGAAGTCGCGGGCGGCGTCGCCGTCGCGGGTGAAGATGGCCACGCCGTTGCCGAACTCGTGCTCGCTGCACAGCCGGAGCGCCTCGTCGTAGTCCTCGGCGCGGAGCACGCTGAGGACCGGGCCGAAGATCTCTTCCTTGTAGATCGTCATGTCCTTGGTGACGTTGTCGAAGAGCGTCGGGCCCACCCAGAAGCCGCCGTCGTAGCCCTCCACTTTGAGGCCGCGGCCGTCCGTGAGGAGGCTGGCGCCTTCCTCGACGCCGGCGGCGATGTAGCCCTCGATCCGTTCCTTGGCGGAAGCGGCCACGACCGGGCCGAAGTCCGAATCCTTGGCCAGGCTGTGGCCCACCTTGAGGTCCGCGATGCGTTCCTGCAGCTTCGCCACGAGCGCGTCCCCGGTGGCCTTGCCGACCGGGACTGCCACCGAGATGGCCATGCAGCGTTCGCCGGCGGAGCCGAACCCGGCGCCGATCAGGGCGTCCGCGGCCATGTCCAGATCCGCGTCCGGCATGATCACCATGTGGTTCTTGGCGCCGCCGAAGCACTGGGCGCGCTTGCCGTGCGCCGCGGCGGTGGCGTAGATGTACTGCGCGATCGGGGTGGAGCCGACGAAGCCGATGGCCTGGACGCGGGGGTCCTCCAGCAGCGCGTCCACGGCTTCCTTGTCCCCGTTGACCACGTTGAACACCCCGTCCGGCAGGCCGGCCTCGGTGAACAGCTCGGCCAGGCGCAGCGGCACGGAGGGGTCCCGCTCGGAGGGCTTGAGGATGAAGGAGTTGCCCGCGGCGAGGGCGGGGCCGGACTTCCAGAGCGGGATCATCGCCGGGAAATTGAACGGGGTGATACCGGCGACGACGCCGAGCGGCTGGCGCATCGAGTGGACATCGACGCCGGTGCCGGCGCTGTCGGAGAATTCGCCCTTGAGCAGGTGCGGCGCGCCGGCGGCGAATTCGACCACCTCGATGCCGCGCTGGATGTCTCCCTTGGCGTCCAGGAAGGTCTTGCCGTGCTCAGAGGAGAGCAGGGCGGCGAGCTCGTCCATGTTTTCGTTGACCAGGTCCACGAACTTCAGCAGGATCCTGCCGCGGCGCTGCGGGTTCATCGCAGCCCATTCCAGCTGCCCCTTCTCCGCATTGGCGATGACGTTGCGGACCTCCTCCGCGGTGGCCAGCGGGAGCCGGGCCTGCACCTCACCGGTGCACGGGTCGTAGACGTCGCTGAAGCGCCCCGAGGTGCCCTCCACGTGCTGTCCGCCGACGTAATGGGAAAGCTCACGAACCATGATGGAATGCTCCTTTGCATGTGACCTAGATCATCTCTGCATCCGAATATACTCGGACTTCCTACTAATTTCCAGAGAAACCGACCGCGGCCGCTCCGGGCCCCGCGGCGCGGTCCGGCGCCCGGGGGCCGCCCCGCCGTGGGGCCAAGGAACGGTAAGTTAGGAACTGTGAAGATTGCTACCTGGAATGTGAACTCGCTCCGTGCCCGTGCCGACCGCGTGGAGGCCTGGCTTCAGCGCACCGACTGTGATGTCCTGGCCATCCAGGAAACCAAATGCAAGGACGACAACTTCCCCTGGGAACTGTTCGAGCGGATGGGCTACGAGGTGGCCCACTTCGGCCTGAGCCAGTGGAACGGGGTGGCCATCGCCTCGCGGGTGGGGCTTGAGGACGTCGAGCGCACTTTCATGGACCAGCCGGTCTTCGGCAAAGGCGGCAAGGACGAGGTGCAGGAGGCCCGTGCGATCGGCGCCACCTGCGGCGGGATCCGGGTCTGGAGCCTCTATGTCCCCAACGGCCGGGCGCTCGATGATGAGCACATGCCGTACAAGCTCAGCTGGCTGGACACGCTGCGTGCCCACGCCGAGGGTTGGGTGCAGGCCGACCCGGAGGCGCAGATCGCCCTGATGGGCGACTGGAACATTGCCCCGCGGGACGAGGACGTCTGGGACATCGATTACTTCCGCGCCGAGGGCCTGACGCACGTGAGCGAACCGGAACGTGCCGCGTTCCACGCCTTCGAGGACGCCGGCTTCACCGACGTCGTCCGCCCGCACGCGCCGGGCCCGGGCGTCTACACCTATTGGGACTACACCCAGCTGCGTTTTCCGAAGAAGGAGGGCATGCGGATCGACTTCGTCCTCGCCTCCCCCGCACTCGCCTCCCGCGTCTCGGGCGCCTCAATCGACCGCGAGGAGCGCAAGGGCAAGGGCGCCTCGGACCACGCACCGGTCATCGTGGAGCTGGCCGACTGATGGCCGTCCGCCGGGGAAGCACGGTTCCGCGATGACAGGCAACCTCTACCGCGGCCAGGCCGGATTGCCGTTTTCCTCCACGCTCCGGGTCTACGAGCCGCTGGAGGCCTTCCCGGCAGAGCAACAGGAGGCCCTGCGCGCCGCAGGTGCCCGCTCGGAGTCCCGCGCTGCCGTGGAAAATGCCGAGCTGCTGGCTTCCCTGGGCCGCATCACCCGGCCCGGCGGGGATCCCTTCCCCACCGGACAGACCGACCTGGTGCGCGTGCTGGCCGTCAGCGGTTCCGCGGGCAGCATCCCCGGCGCCCGCCCCGGCACCGATGACGGCGACGGCGACGCCGGGGCCGAATCCGTGCCGGCCACGCTGCTGTACTGCCCCAGCCAGCTGGTGCTCCGCGCCGGGCTGGCCGCCAACGCCTTGATGGAGGGCATCCACGGCCCGCTGGCCCAGCTGCTGATCCCCGAGGAACAGCGGGACCGGCACCAGGAACGCATCGACCAGGTGAAGGCGCACGGGGGGATCGGCCGGGTCCACACCCGCGCGTCGACCTGGGGCATCCCGTTCAGCTGGTTTTGCCTGTTCCAGGAATCCGACCCCACGGATGTAGTGGAATCCGGCGGCCGGATTGTCACGGTGCGCATCCGCGCGACGATCGGCACGGCGCTGGGACGGGTCCGGCACGCTGTCGCCCATTTGGCCCTCGCGGCCCCGGACCTGGACATGCTGGAGGACCTGACCCAGCTCACCGAGTGGTTGGAGCTCTTCCACCCCGAGTCGGTCGTAGAGCTTGATTACGGCGCGGTGGCGGACAAGGTCTACCCGGACGATTCCCCGCTGGACGTGCGGCTCGGGATCGAGTGCCTGGCCGAGGGTGACATGACCGGAGCGGCAGCCGCCTACCGCCGGCTTGCCTCCCGCTGGATTCCGATCCGGCAGCTGGCCCGCGCTTCCTGAGCCAACGTTCCGTGAGCCCTCGTTTCCTGAGCCCTCGTTTCCTGGCCCGTCCGCTGCGCCGGCCGGCCTGCGGCAGTGTGCCCGCTGGCAGGCGGTTCCGCTAGGCCAGCCCGGCTCCCGTGCCGGAGGAGGGGGCGAGCGGCGCGGCAAGCTGCGGGGCCGCCGTCGTGTTCCGGACGATCAGCCGGTGCGGGGCCACGGTGGAGCGCACCGCTCCGGCAATTCCGTCGAGTTCGTCCAGCAGCATCTTGGTGCCCAGCTCGGCCTGCTCGTCGGGGCGCTGGCCGACGGTGGTCAGGCCGACGGCGGCGGAGAATTCGTGGTCGTCAATCCCCACCACGGACAGATCCTCCGGAACCCGGACGCCCGCTCGGCGCGCCTCGAAAAGGACCCCCATCGCCATCTCGTCCGAAGCACAGAAGATCGCGGAGGGCTTGGGCCCTGGCCTGCTCCACAGCCGCCGGAACGCGTCCTGGCCGCTGCGGACGGTAAAGTCGCCCCACTCGTCCCATTCGGGCCTGACGTCCAGCCCTGACTGGGCCATCACGTCCTGGAACGCCTTGATCCGCACCCGCGGAACGTCGAAATTCAGGTCGGTTTCGTCGTCGCCGTGCAGCAGCGCGATATCCCGATGGCCCAGGCCGATCAGGTGGCGCACCGCGGTGGAGGCGGCTTCGTAGTCGTCGATCCCGATGTAGGCGCAGCCCTCGACGTGGCCTCCCACGACGACCAGCGGGATGTCGATCTTTTGCAGGTGCTCGAGCTCCTCGCGGCTCAGGGCCATGCAGAGGACCAGGAGCGCATCGATCTGCTTGTAGACCATGGTCTTACTGAACAGCCGCTCCCGGTGGCTGCCATGGCCGCCCAGGTTGAAGAGGGAGAGGTTGTACTGGCGGCCGTGCAGTTCACGATCCGCCCCTTCGATGGCCTTGGAGAAGAACCAGCGGCTGACGAAGGGGGCCAGCACCCCGATGGTGCGGGTGCGGCCGGTGGCCAGGCCCGACGCCGAGGAGGAGGCCACGTAACCCAGCGCCTCCGCGATGACGAGGATCTTTTCCCGGGTCGCGGGCGAGACCCGGGGCAAGCCGCGGACGGCGCGGGAGACGGTGGCGGTGGAGACGCCCGCGGCGGCTGCGACGTCCTCGATGCTGACGCCGGAGTGGCCGCCGCGTTGCGCCCTGTCAGTTGTCCGTGCCACCGTTTCCCCTTGTCGGCTATCCGCAGAAGCGCGGCTAGCATGCCGCCCCCACGGCGCCGGTCCTTCCTAGTTTCCGATCCGTTTTTCGCTCCGCACCGCAGCGGCCGCGGTCCCCCGGCTCACCCGGCGGGCGCCCTCAGCGCCGCCGGGTGGCCGTCCGGCCAGGCAAACGACGCCGGAGCCGGATCATTCCGTACAGGGCAAGCAGCGTGCCCAGCAGCCCGAGCGCCCATCCGACGGCTGGCTGGGCGGTCACCTCCATCCAGACGGTGACCACCAGCAGGACCAGCGCCCAGAAGCCTAGGAACCCGATGATGATGTCGAAGTCCTCGCCCGAGCGGACCCTGCGGTGCGTCGGGTGGATTTCGCCCTGGTTCTGTCCGCGTGCCATCAGGAAGCTGCCATCAGGAAACCGTCACTTGACGGCGCCGGCCGTTAGCCCGGCGACGATCTTGCGCTGGAAGACCAGCACGAGGATCACCAGCGGGATGGTCACGATGGTTCCAGCCGCCATGATCGCCGTGTAGGGGATCTGGTTGGGCTGGGCGCCGGCGAAGCTCGCGATCGCGACGGTGACCGGCTGGGTCGCGTCGGACGAGAGCTGGCTGGCGATCAGGAATTCATTCCAGGAGGAGATGAACGCCAGGATCGCCGTCGTGAAGATCGCCGGAGCCGCGAGCGGCATGATCACCTTGCGGAAGGCCTGGCCCTGCGTGCAACCGTCCACCCGCGCCGATTCCTCGAGCTCCCACGGCATTTCGCGGAAGAACGACGTCATCGTGTAGACGGTCAGCGGCAGCACGAACGAAATGTTCGGAATGATCAGGGCCTGGTAGGTGCCCATCCAGCCGATGTTGGTGAACAGCTGGAACAGCGGGGTGATCAGGGCGACGCCCGGGAACATCGAGGCTCCCAGGATGAAGCCCAGGACCAGGAACTTGAACCGGAAATTCAGCCGGGCCAGGGCGTACGCGGCGAACACGCCGATCAGCAGCGAGACCACGGTCACGACGACGCCGATGAACACGCTGTTGAGCAGCGCCTGGCCGAAGTGGTTTCCGAACGATGTGTCGAAGGCGGTCTTGAAGTTGTCCAGCGTGACGTGCGTCGGCAGGATCGAGGTGTCGTAGGTGAACCCCACGTCGCGGAAGGCGGTCACCACCATCCAGTAGGCCGGGGCGAGGCACCAGATGAGGATCACCACGGCACTGATGTAGGTCCGGCCCTGGGCCCACTTTTCCCGGTTCTGGGCGACCTTGCGCCCCCGGTCCTGCTGCGCGCGCAGCTCGGTCGCGGCGGTGGTCATTTCTTCCCCTTACTAGCGCCGGTCTGCTGCTCCACCACATTCGCGCCAAGGAAGCGCACGAAGATGAAGGCGACAAGGAAAATGATGATGAACGTGATGGTCGATAGCGCCGCCGCCACGTTGAAGCCCTGCCTGATCTGGTTGATCACCAGGATGGACAGCGTGGTGGTGTTGTTCGCACCGCCGGTCAGGATGTACGGCAGGTCGAACATGCGCAGCGCGTCGAGGGTGCGGAAGAGGATGGCCACCATAAGCGCCGGCTTCACCAGCGGCAGGGTGATCATCCGGAACCGCTGCCAAGCCGTGGCGCCGTCGACCTTGGCGGCCTCGTACACCTCGGCGGGGATCATCTGCAGGCCGGCCAGGATCAGCAGCGCCATGAACGGCGTCGTTTTCCAGACGTCGGCGATGATGACCGCCCACTTGGCCGGCCATTCGCTGCCGGTCCACAGGATGGTGGTGTTGAAGAGCTTGTTGGCGATGCCCTCGAAGGCGAAGATGAACAGCCACAGCTTGGCGGTGACGGCGGTGGGGATAGCCCACGGCACCAGCACGGCGGCACGAACCAGGCTGCGTCCCTTGAAGGTGCGCGCCATGATCATGGCCATCCAGAAGCCGAGCACGGTCTCAAATGCCACGGTCACCACGGTGAAGAAGAAGGTGGTGGCGGTCGCGGACCAGAACTGGGAGCCCAGGGTACCCGGCGGGCAGGCCACCGTGCCGCCGTCGGGCGAGGTGCACTGCTGGGCGAGCCAGTTGACGTAGTTCGAGAAGCCGGCCGGGCCGCCCTCGGTGAAGAGGCCGGTGGCCGGGTCCAGGCCGGCGTCGGCCTGGAAGGACATCACGATGGCGCTGACAATCGGGTAAACGATGACGACGGCCAGCGCGATGATGGTGGGGGCCAGCAGCCACGAGGCCCACTTGCCCTGGCTGGCGATCACATTGTCCTCACCCACACCCTTGGGTGCGTGGTGGGGCTCGGTCCCGCCCGACGCCGGCTTCTTAACCGGCGTCGGGCCCAATTCAGTTGCCATTTGTGACTACTTTGACTGGGTTTCGATGGACTTCTGCATATCCGACAGCGCTGCGTCCACTGCCTTCTCGCCCTTGATGGCGGGGTATGCGTTGTCCTGGATGGCCTTGGTAACGGCCGGGTAGAACGGGGTCACCGGACGCGGGACAGCGTTCTCAATCGAGGTCTTCAGCACCGGCAGGTAAGGCAGCTTGGCGACCAGTTCCTTGTCGTCATAGAGCTTGCCGAGCACCGGAGCAAGCGAGCCCTGGGTGGCGAAGAACTTCTGCGTTTCTTCCGTGGTGAGGAACTTCAGGAAGTCCAGCGCGGTGGCCTTGTTCTTGGAGTAGACGCTCATGCCGGCGCTGTGGCCGCCGAGGGAGGAGGCGCCGGGGCCGTCCTTGCCCGGGAGTGCGGTCATGCCGAGCACGTTCTTGACCTTGGAAGAGCCTTCCGTGGTGGCCAGGTTGTAGACGTACGGCCAGTTGCGCAGGAACAGGAGCTTGCCGTCCTGGAATGCCTGACGGGATTCCTCTTCCTTGTAGGTGATGGCTTCCTTGGGGATGTTGCCGTCAGCGTAGGCCTTGGCGAGGTTGTTCAGGCCGGTCTTGGCTTCTTCGGTGTTCAGGCTCGGCTTGCCGTCCTTGTCCAGCACGGAACCGCCGAAGGAGTTGATCGCCTCGGAGGCGTTGACCGTCAGGCCCTCGTACTTCGAGAACTGGCCGGCGTAGCAGCCGATGTTCTTGGCCTTGGCGATGGAGCACATGCCCATCATTTCGTCCCAGGTCTTGGGGGCCGTGGGGACCAGGTCCTTGCGGTAGTACAGGATGCCGCCGTCGGAAGATTCCGGAGCGGCGTACAGGGTGCCCTTGTAGGAGGCGGCTTCGACCGTCGGCTTCAGCATTCCGGTGGTGTCCAGCGCCATCTTGTCCTTGAGCGGCTGGAGCCAGCCCTTCGCCGCGAACTCGGCGGTCCAGACAACGTCAACGCTGACGACGTCGTAGTTGGCATTCTTGGCCTGGAAGTTCTGCACGAGGTCATCGTGCTGCTGGTCGGCCTGGTCCGTCTGCTCCTTGAACGTCACCTTCTCGTTCGGGTGCGCGGCGTTCCACTTTTCGATCAGCGGGCGGACCACGTTGCTGTTGTCCTTGCCCTGTACGTAGGTGATGGGACCGCGCCCGTCCAGGTTGGCTGCCGCGTCGCCGCCACCACCACCCGTGGTGCCACCGCCGCCACCTCCGCCTGCACAGGCCGACAGGGAGAGGGCCAAGACACCGGCCGCGGCTACGGGAAGTAGGTATTTACGGGTTTTCATACAGGTGCTCCTCGCTGAGTACCGGCTGGACCGGTGGTGCAGTTGGTGTGGTGACCATCACACTAGCGACACGACAGCCGAGAATGCAAGCGCTTACATCAAAGCTTTACGCAATAAAAAGGTCCGACGACGGCATTCAATCCGGGTTAGGCCGCGCCCGTACGGGCAATGCAGCCGGGCTGGGACCTGAGTTTCGGGTGGGGCAAATGTGTCCCCGCTGCGGGACGCCGGCGCCCCGTCGGCTCAACGGACGCGCTCTGCCCGGCCAAACCTGGACCGTGCGCCGGAGCCGATGTGGACCAGCACGGGGGTGCGTTTGCCGATCACCGCGTCCAGCGCTTCCACGAGGGCAGAAACCTCGGCAGCCAGGATGTGCGGAGCCACGCCCTGGCGCGGCTGTACCCGGATCCGCAAGGCGGGCTCGCCGGCAAACTCGTAGGTGGCCACGGTGGCCCCCGCGAGGTCCGGCCGGTCGGCCAGCGCCGCCCGGAGGGCTTGTTCCGCCACGCCGCCGCCGATCCGCACGTTCCCGGCCACTTCGCCGGCGTCGTCTTCGGCAACCAGCAGGTTCGCCCGGCCCTTGCCCTGCTGCGCCAGCCACGCCACCATGACGCCGATGACGGCCAGCAGCAGGACCACGATGACAAACCAGAGCCAACTCTCCTGCCCGCCGGGGAAGCGCGTCCGGTCAAAGAGTCCGCGGGCGGCGTTCCATAGTCCCGCCGACCAGGATTGCCACCAGCGGCCGACGGACGGGACGGTGGCCAGCAGGATCAGCAGGGCCCCGATCACCAGGAGCTTCGCGCCGAGGATGCCGATCAGGATCCGGTTCAGTACCCGGGGGGTGCCGTTCACGCGCCGATCACCCCCGAGGACGCCAGGTTGACCCGGACCTCCGGCATCGGCGAGGGAGCCATGTCCCGGAGCTCTGCTTCAACGGCGGCCTGCACGTCCGCCGCGCGGAGCGGCACTCCGGAGGTGGGCCGGACGTTGACCAGCACCTGGCGCCGGGACACCACCACCATCACCTGTTCCTGCGTCACATTGGCGGCCAGCCGGGCACGCCGCGCCAGCGCCGAGGCGATCACCTCGTCATCGACCACGACGGCGGCGCGCGGGTCCGCGAGCACGTGCCGGGCGCGCCGCCCGGGCAGGACCGCGTTGAGGAAGAAGAAGAGCCCGGCCGCGAACAGCACCGCGCCAATGACGCCGAGGAGCAGCGGGGGGAATCCGGCCGGCAGTGCGATGACCCTCTCCGCGGCGGTCTGCGGATCAATCAGCCACGGCGGCTGCCCGACAGCCCGCACCGCCGTTTCCAGCAGGGCGTAGACGCACAACCCGATCACCAGGACGGCCGCGATGACGGCGGCGGTTGCCCGGGAGGCGGTGGTCTCGCGGGCAACGACCCGGTCCAGCACGGCGTCCCGTGACGCCGCCCGGGGAATGGCGTCACCCTCGTAACGTTCGGCAGCCTGGTTCACCGCACCCGCCCTCCGTCACGGACGCTCGCCCCGCTGATGCGGATGTCCACCCGGCTCAACTGCGCGCCGCTGAGCTCCGTGACGCGGCGAAGAATCTCGGCTTTTGCGGCCACTGCCCGGTCCCAGATAGGGCCGCCGAAGGAGGCCACCCGCGCCGGATCACGGAGCACGGCGGTGAGCGAGGGAATTGCGATCGGTGTCACGAGTGAGAGCGCCAGCAGGCCGTCGTCGTCGGCCCAGTCGGCCCGGACGTCCTGCGGCGGCACTCCGAGCGCTTCCGCGGCCGCAGCGCGCGCGACGCTGTTGAGGGCCTGGGTGCTGATCCGGTTGTGCCCGGCCAGCAGCCGCGCGGCGGGGGCGCTCATGAGGAAGAACGCCGGCCCGTGAGGGCGTCGACGACGCTGCGCAGGTCCAGTTTCCCTTCCGCGGCGCGGCCCAGCAGGGCTCCGACGGCCATGAAGAGCAGGGACCCGAGGAAGCCCCAGAGTCCGAAGGCGAACGACATGAAGGCCAGGAAGGCGCCAGCGGCAAGGCCCACCACGGTCAGGTTCATTGCAGGGCCTCCCTCACGGGCCGCGCCTCGCCGGAGACCGCGGGCTTGGCCGGGCCGAGGACGAAGACGTCATGGATTTCTATGTTGACTTCGATGACCTGCAGGCCGACAAGTTCTTCGACCGCGGCGTAGACGGCGGCGCGGATCTGGTCCGCCAAGGGATGAAGCGGGGTGCCGTAGAGGGCCACCAGATCGATGTCGACCGCCACCTGGGTCTCGCCCACCTCGGCGCGCACGCCCGCGGCGTGGTCCGAACTCCCGACCGCGTCGCGGATGGCACCGAGGGCCCGGGACGGCCCGGTGCCCAGGGAATAAACGCCGGGGACCGCCCGGGCGGCAATGCCGGCAACCTTGGCGACCGCGGCTTCAGAAATCACGGTGCGGCCGGTCGCGGCCGGGGCGGCCGCCGGCAGGCCAACTTCGGGAACCGCGGATTGAGGATTCTGGTACTCCATGTGGCACTCCCCCTTCTCTTTGACACCACCCTAGCCCTTAGGGCCGACGCTGGGGCCGCATCCCCGGATTTCCGAGGCCACGCCTGGCGTTCGGGGCAATCGCCCCGGCCCTACTGGCAGTTCGCGGCAATCCAAGCGGTCACGGGAGCCATGGCCTCCTGGAACTTGCCGCTCGAGTAGACAGTCTGGTCACTCAGGCCCGCGACGGCGACCTGATTGAGCTTGGCGAAGGCGGCCTTGAGGCTGTCCGGGACGCGTTCGGCCGTGCGGCTGAGTTCAGCCTTGTGCTGCTCCAGTTCGGCGGTTTTGCCCTGCGCCGCCGAGAGCGGGAAGAGCGAGGCCCCCGTGGCCTGCTCCGAGATCGTCTTGCAGGCCTCGGCCGCCGTGGGGAAGTCGCCATAGGGGCCGGAGGACTTGGTGGGACTGGGCGTCGCGGTAGCGGTGGCGCTGGCCGCCGGGGCCGACGACGACGGCGGTGCCGCGGCTTCCGGCGCCGAGCAGGCGGTCAGCGCCACGGCGGCGAGGAGGGCGGTTACGGTCAGCTGGCGTGCAGTCTTCTTCAAAATCACTCTTCTGGTCGGGCTTGCGCCGCGGACCGTCCAGGGACCGTCCGCGGCAATGGCGTTCTTCCCCAGCGTGCGAGTCTAGCCCGGACTGTCGGGGTGTCCCCAAACGCGAGTGCCGCCGTCGAACACCTCATCGATTGCTCCGTAACCGCCGTTTTGACGGGGCAAAAGGGCCGTTACGGAGCAATCGATGGGTTCAGGCAGCCTTCCCGGCCGGGCCTAAGGCGGGAATAGGAGCCTCCGCGGCCATGTTGGCTTTTGGTGTGAAGAAGATCGGGTTCCTGTCCTTCGGCCATTGGACCGACCACCCTGAATCCGGCACGCGCTCCCCGTCGGACGCGCTGCTGCAGGCGATCGACCTCGCCGTCGCGGCCGAGGAACTGGGGGCGGACGGCGCATACTTCCGCGTGCACCACTTCGCCCAGCAATACGCGTCCCCGTTCCCGCTGCTTGCTGCGATCGGGGCAAAAACCAGCCGCATTGAGATCGGTACCGGCGTGATCGACATGCGCTACGAGAACCCGCTCTACATGGCGGAGGATGCCGGCGCGGCAGACCTGATCTCCGGAGGCCGGCTGCAGCTGGGCATCAGCAGGGGGTCACCCGAGCAGGTCATCGAGGGCTGGCGCCACTTTGGCTTCGCTCCCGCTGCGGGCGAGTCCGACGCCGACATGGGCCGCCGGCACACCGAGCGCCTGCTCGAGGTGCTCACTGGGGAGGGATTCGCGGCCCCGAACCCGCGCCCGATGTTCCCGAACCCACCCGGCCTGCTGCGCGTGGAGCCGCACTCGGAGGGTCTGCGCGAGCGCATCTGGTGGGGTTCCGGCTCGAACGCCACCGCCGCCTGGGCCGCAAAGCTCGGCATGAACCTGCAGAGCTCCACGCTCAAAGACGACGAGAGCGGCAAGCCGTTCCACATCCAGCAGGCGGAGCAGATCGAGCTCTACCGGCAGGCCTGGAAGGAAGCCGGGCACGAGCGGGAACCCCGCGTCTCGGTCAGCCGCAGCATCTTCGCACTCACGGACGAACGCGATTGGCATTACTTTGGCCGAGACCGCCGCAGTTCGGACCAGGTGGGCAACATCGACGAGAAGACCCGTGCAATTTTTGGCCGCTCCTACGCGGGTGCACCGGACGAACTGGCGGCGAAGCTGGCCGAGGACGAGGCGATCGCAGCGGCAGACACGCTGCTGCTCACTGTCCCGAACCAGCTTGGCGTCGACTACAACGCCCACGTGATCGAATCGATCCTCCAGCACGTGGCGCCGCAGCTCGGCTGGCGCTGACCCGCTCACCCAAAGCCTGGCGAGAGTCCTGGCAGATGCAGGCAGTCGTCCTGTAGGGGATCCCTATTCTCTAGCCGGCGTTTAGGGTGTAGCGGGCCAGCCGGCGGCCACGCTGCCGGGCGCTTGCAATAACGTCCCCCACTGTCAGAATTTTCCGCGGGCTCATCCAGCCTTGGGACGGTTTGTGGAGGGCATATCCGCCCCCGATTGTTACAGCGGCGTGCTCTACTAAGCCTTCCGGGGAGCGCCAGACGAGCACCGTTCCCGGGTCGTCATCGGCCCCGCCTGGTACGGCGGATGACGACAGCCACTCCTCGAACGGCTCCCGCAGCATCCAAACCTCAGCCGCTTCGGATCGGCCCGCTGCCGCCATGACGGTCCCGAAGCAGTTGGGGCCGCTGGCATTAGGGAAGGTGCCCGCCAACGCCCTCGCTCCCGGCAGCGTCGCGTGGGCGTTCTCCCAGAGGTCTTCAGGTACCTCCAAGTGCCGACTGGGTCGGCGTCCGAAGCGAA
The DNA here is from genome assembly GCF_056398965.1 of Arthrobacter sp. 01T414. NCBI lineage: Bacteria > Bacillati > Actinomycetota > Actinomycetes > Micrococcales > Micrococcaceae > Arthrobacter > Arthrobacter sp. 01T414. The sequence goes on from NZ_JBFTQK010000004.1 coordinate 283,736, forward strand.
GATATTCGCCCAGGACCGGCTCCCGGTGTCCCTGCAGCAACGAGGGCCACCACACGAAGCGGTGCCCGTCAGCTTGGGCCGATACCTGTGCGCGCACCTCCGCCGGGGCACTTCGAACCGAGGGAATAACTTCCCGTCCGAGCTTGACCTGATTTCGCACGAGATCCGCCCGGGCCTTTCGCCCGAGGTCATTGAACTCTTCTTCGCTCACCAGCACGCAAACCAGCTCGTCAGGAACGTTGTAGATTTCGAAGGTATCTCTGAGTTCAGCGGAGAGTTCACCGCCCGGAGGTGCCATGCCGATCGAGTCCGCACTGCTCCTCGGGACAAGGAACGGCTGGTGCGTCGGTGCGAACCAAGCAGCCTGCCGGGCCAGCAGTTCGGGCCCTATCCCAATCCCTAGTGAGAACATCGCCTGTCACCTTCCCCGCCATGAGACCGGCGTGGCTTCCCCGAACCAGGCTGCCGCTCAGGACATCCTATTGCCCGCATCGCGCGATGCTCCGTCCACGTGGTCTTTACAGAACGACCGTGCCGATCACCGACGGAGCTTGCGTCTGGGCCGGCCGCGGCCGGGGAGGTGGCGCCAGGTGGATGCCGGATGTGGGCATCGCATTTGCGGGGTAGATGCGGGAGGAGAGCTGGGCTCTCTAGCGGGCGAGCCTGCCCAAGAGCGCGGATGCGATGCAGATCATGACAAGTGACGAATCCTGGTGCCACATCCCCCTCTCCTTCGGTCGATGGCGTCTTTCGACTCTATTTCGCGAACTGCAAGTCAGAGGGACCCCGGTACCCGGTAAATGGTCCTCCTATGGGACAGCGCGGCCGCAACGCCTCGACGACAACGCTGCCGCGAGAAGATCGCCAGCAGATTGATTCACGCGCAGAAGGCACCTCCGGCTCCTGAATCCGTGGTCGTCGCCGTCAGCGTGTCGACCAATCCCGCGATACGGCAGACTAGTAAGTGCCACGGGGCGGTCCGGTCTGAAGATCAGGCTATGCCGTGGCACCACTCCGGTGCAGCCGACGTGGCTTGCTCGGGGAACCACTACGCCGACAGAAGGATGCCAGGTGCCCAGATCGCTTGAAGAGGGTCCCTTTTTCCACGGCACGGTCGCGGATTTGCAGATCGGCGATCTGCTCACAGCGGGCAATCGATCGAATTACCGTCCCGAGATCGTGATCGGGAGGTGCGGCAGTTCCGCGGGTTTATGTGGTCGAGCCCACCGGGGCGTTCGAGGACGACCCGAACGTTACCGACAAGAAGTTCCCTGGCAACCCCACCCGCTCGTACCGGAGCAGGGACCCGTTGCGCGTTTTGCGGCGAGCTTTCCGAGTGGGCCCGGCTGACACCCGAAGAACTCCAGGCCTGGCGTGAACGCCTGTCAGTTCTTTTGTCCAGCGAGCACGGCGAAATCATCAACTGACGAAAAAACCCCGCCGTTCCCGTGTAAACACATGGAACTGCGGGGTTTTAGCTGGTGGCTCCGACCGGCGTCGATCCGGTGACCTTTCGATTTTCAGTCGAACGCTCTACCAACTGAGCTACAGAGCCTAGGTGACTTGTCACCATGACGGCCGGAATTTCTTCTGGCAATCAGAGCGACCCTGACGGGACTTGAACCCGCGACCTCCGCCGTGACAGGGCGGCGCGCTAACCAACTGCGCTACAGGGCCTTGCTTGTACTGCTTTACTGCTGTTTCTTGCTGCTTGCAGTATCGCTACCGCAATTTTTCAAGGCCTTTAGCCTACCAGACTTTTTCATCCGGCTTGACCAGTTCCTTGCGTACCCCCAACGGGATTCGAACCCGTGCCGCCGCCGTGAAAGGGCGGTGTCCTAGGCCGCTAGACGATGGGGGCCAGGACGCCATCCGGTAAAACCCACTGCACAAGGGCAAAAATTAAGGGCCGAAGCCTTCCGTTTTTGTTCCCTTCGGGTTCCTCCGAACTGGACCTATAAAACTATAGGGCCAACTTCCGGAATCTCCAAAATCCCATCCACAACCCGGGAATAAGCTCTGGACAGGGCCCGGGCGGCTGTGCGGATGATGGTCAGATGGACGCCACCGCTGCCCTCACTGAGATCGCTTTCTGGCTCGAGCGCGAACGCGCCACCACCTTCAAGGTGCAGGCGTTCCGGAAGGCAGCCGAACTCATCAGCGGCTTCTCCCCCGGGGAGCTGGCGGCGCGGCGAGCAGACGGCAGGCTGAAGCGGATGAAGGGGATCGGGGACCGCACCTTCGAGGTAATTGCGCAGGCGGTCGACGGCGGCGTCCCCGACTACCTTGCCGATCTGCGGGAGCGCGGCGCCGAGCCCCTCGCCAGCGGCGGCCACGAGCTGCTGGCGAGCCTGCGCGGCGACCTGCACACGCACAGCAACTGGTCCGATGGCGGTTCGTCGATCGAGTCCATGCTGGATGCGGCCCGGATGCTGGGCCGGGACTACCTTGCCTTGACCGACCACTCCCCCAATCTCAGGATCGCGAACGGCCTCAGCGCCGAGCGGCTCACCGAGCAGCTCGGAGTGATCGAGCGGATCAAGACCGCCGGGGCGGCAGCAGCCAAGTCCGACGGCGCGGGCCACCAGCCCCGGCTGCTCGCCGGCATCGAAGTCGACATCCTCGAGGACGGGACGTTGGACCAGGCCCCGGAACTGCTGGACAGGTTGGACGTCGTGGTGGCAAGCGTGCACTCGAAGCTCCGCGCGGATAGCCGGACCATGACCCGGCGGATGCTGGCCGGGATCGAGGACCCGCGCACCAGGGTGCTGGGCCACTGCACCGGCCGGCTCTTGAACGGATCGCGGGGCACGCGGCCGCCGTCGGAGTTTGACGCGAAACGGGTGTTCGCAGCCTGCGCAGAACGCGGCGTCGCCGTCGAAATTAACGCCCGGCCGGAGCGGCAGGATCCCCCGGATGAGCTGATCCAGCTCGCGCTCGACGCCGGGTGCCTCTTCAGCATCGACAGCGACGCGCACGCGCCCGGGCAGCTGGACTTCCTGCAGTACGGCGCGGAGCGGGCCGCCCGGAACAACGTTCCCGCGGAGCGCATCATCACGACGTGGCCGGTGGAGCGGCTGCTGGAGTGGTCCCGCCGCGAAACCTAGCGGTGATGGAACTTAGCACCGCCGCGCGCGGCAAATAGAGACTCAGACAAGCAGCAGCACAGCCAGGGTGAACATCACGGCGGCAATCACGGCGTCGAGCACCCGCCAGGCCGCCCGGCGCTGGAACAGGGTGGTCAGGTACCGCGCCCCCGCGCCCAGGGCGGTGAACCAAACGATGCTTCCAAGCCCGGCGCCGGCGGCGAACCACCAGCGTCCGGACTCGCCGTGGGTGGCCGCAAGCGACCCGAGCAGCAGGACGGTGTCCAGGTAGACGTGGGGGTTCAGCCAGGTGAAGGTAAGGCAAGTGGCCAGCACCACCGCCCGGCTGCTGGTCGGCTTGTCTCCGGGCAGCACCAGCTGTTCGCCCCGGACCGCGCGCCGGGCGGCAAGGGCACCGTAGACGAGCAGGAACGCGGCACCCGCCCACCGGATCACCACAAGCGCGGCGGGGGCCCGGTCCAACAGGACGCCGATACCCGCGACGCCCAGCACAATCAGCACCAGGTCCGACACGGCACAGACGGCCACCACCAGGGCCACGTGGGAGCGCTGTATGCCTTGGCGAAGAACGAACGCATTCTGCGCGCCGATGGCGACGATGAGCGACAAGCCGGCGGAGAGCCCGGAAAACAGGGGAAGGATCACTCTTCGACGGTAAGGGCAACAGGAAGTTGAAACCAGCTAATCCTTCTGGGGTTACATAAGATTGGCTAATGTTGGATATCTCCCCCGAACAGGCCCGGACACTGGCGGCCATCGTCGCGCACGGCAGCTTTGACGCCGCAGCCGCCCACTTATCCGTGACGCCGTCGGCCATCAGCCAGCGGATCCGAGCCCTTGAGGCCGCCGTCGGCCGCCCGGTATTGACGCGGGCCCGGCCGGCAGGACTCACGGAATCCGGGCAGGCGGTGGTGCGGTTCGCCCGCCAGCTGGACCTGCTAGCGGCCGGCCTCGCCGCGGAGCTGCACCCGGAGGAACCGCACGGACGCACGCGCCTGACCCTGGTGATTAACAGCGACTCACTGCATACCTGGGCGCTGGCCGGGCTGGCCGCGGTCGCGGGAAGGGTCCAGCTCGAGATTCTCCGCGAGGACCAGGACTATTCGCTCGAACTCCTGCGCAGCGGCGCCGCGGCCGCCGCCATCACCACAACGGCCGCGGCGGCGCCCGGCTGCTCCTCCCGGAGGCTGGGCGTCATGCGCTACCTGCCGGTCTGCACCCCCGGCTTTGCCGCCCGCTGGTTCCCCGCCGGCGCCACGGCGGAATCGCTCGCCGCCGCGCCGGTCATCGTTTTCGACCGCAAGGACGACTTGCAGGACCGGTACCTTCGGTCGGTGAGCCGTACTGCCCTGCAGCCGCCCCGGCACTACATTCCAGCCGCCCACGAGTTCGGCGACGCCATCCGCTGGGGAATGGGGTGGGGGCTGCTCCCGGAAATCGAAGTGGCTGAGGAGCTGAAGCACGGCACCGCGGTGGCTCTTGACCCCGGCGCGCACGTGGATGTCCCGCTCCACTGGCAGCAGTGGCGGCACGGATCGGCCGTCCTCGAGGAGGTCGCGGCGGCCATCCAGGCGGCTGCCCGGCCGCTCCGGTAGGCCAAGGCGGAGCATCGCACCGGGCGGGCAGTAAGTTTGGCGGGAAACCGACTAGACCTGACCGATTTCCGCCAGCTGCCGGGCCACCGCACGGGCTAGATTGGCAATATGGCAACAACGGCCCAGACAGGCTCCCCCTCCCCGGACAGCACGCATCCGGAAGATACCCATCCGGGCAGCACCCATGAAGCGGCCTCGCATGCCGCGCCGCCGGTCGCAGCGCGGGCAACGCTTCGGCCCGGGCAGATCAGCGGGCTCGGAATTGCCGCCGTCGTGGTCACCGTGGTGCTCTGGGCGTCGGCCTTCGTGGGCATCCGCGCCGTCGGACCCAGCTTCTCCCCCGGCGCGCTGACCCTCGGACGGTTGGCTGTGGCCGCCGTCGTACTGGGCCTCGTCGTGTTGCCGAAGTTCCGCAAGGCCGCGGTGTTGCCCCGGGGCCGCGAGTGGTGGCCGATCCTGGCCTACGGCGTGATGTGGTTCGGCGGCTACAACGTTGCGCTGAACGCCGCCGAGCACATGCTCGACGCCGGCACGGCCGCCCTGCTGATCAACGTCAACCCCATCCTCGTGGCGGTGATGGCCGGGATCATCCTGAAGGAAGGCTTCCCGCGCTGGCTGATCATCGGCAGCCTGGTCGCGTTCGGCGGTGTGGCGGTGATCGCGCTCGGCTCGGGCCAGCGCTCGACGGCGGACGTCGCCGGAGTGCTGCTCTGCCTGCTCGCCGCCGCCCTGGCCGCGGTGAGCGTGATCGTGCAGAAGCCGGTGCTCCGGAAGATCCCCGCGGCCCAGGCCACCTGGTTCGGCATCATGGTGGGCGCCCTGTGCTGCCTGCCCTTCAGCGGCCAGCTGATCGCCGAGCTGCAGGCGGCGCCGCTGCCCGCCACCCTGGGGCTGGTGTACCTCGGCGTCTTCCCGACGGCGATCGCCTTCACCACCTGGGCCTATGCGCTCTCGCTCATCGACGCCGGACGGCTTGCCGCCACCACCTACCTGGTGCCAGGCACCACCATCCTGATTTCCTGGCTGGTGCTGGGCGAAATCCCCACCATCTGGGGCCTGGTAGGCGGCGTGATCTGCCTCGCCGGGGTCTCGCTGACCCGCCGCCGTTCGCGCCGGCCCGCAGGCTCACAGGCCAAGGCATAGGGTTCGGGGTATGCCCGCTTCCCTTCCTCCCGGCCTGCCCATTGTGCCCGGCGGGAACGACGACGGCGACGCGGCCTCGCCCGGCCCGTTCCCGATGTCCGAGGACGAGTTCGAGGCGGCCGTGGGTGACGCCCTGGACCGCATCCCGCCGGAACTGGCCAAGACCATGAACAATGTGGCGGTCTTCATCGAGGACGATTACGCCCCGCAACCGGACGAGGACCCGGACACGGTGCTGCTGGGCCTCTACGAGGGCGTGCCGCTGACCGAACGGGATTCCTGGTGGGACGCCGGCTCGCTGCCGGACCGGATCACCATCTACCGCCGGCCGATCCTGGAGCTCTGCACTTCCCGCGAGGACGTCGTCGAGGAAGTGACGGTCACCGTCGTCCACGAGATCGCGCACCACTTCGGCATCAGCGATGACCGGCTGCACGAGCTCGGCTGGGGCTAGCCGCCTCCGGTGGGACTAGCCTTGGAAGCATGGGACACGACCACAGCCACTCACACGGAATAACGGCTACCGGAAAGCACCGGAAGCGCCTGATCGCCGTGCTCGGCATTACCCTTTCCGTGGTCCTGATCCAGGTGGTGGGCGCGCTGGTTTCCGGCTCGCTGGCCCTGCTGGCCGACGCCGGGCACATGCTCTCCGACGCCGCCGGGGTCTTCATCGCGCTGCTGGCCGCCTGGATAGCAGCGCGGCCGGCGAGCGACGCGAGGACCTACGGCTATCAGCGGGCGGAGGTCCTCGCCGCCCTGGCCAACGCGCTGGTCCTGATCGTCATCTCCGTGGTCATCTTCACCGAGGCCATCCGGCGGCTCGGCACGGCCCCCGAGGTCCACACCGACGTCATGCTTTTTGCCGCCATCCTGGGCGCGGCTGCCAACCTGGCCTCGCTGATGATCCTCCGCGGCGCCCAGAAGGAAAGCCTCAACGTCCGCGGCGCCTACCTCGAGGTCCTGGGCGACCTGCTGGGCTCCTTCGCGGTCATTGCCGCCGCGATCATCATCATGGCCACCGGCTACCAGGCCGCGGACACCATCGCCTCGATCCTGATCGCCCTGATGATCCTGCCGCGGGCCTGGCACCTGCTCCGTGACGTCGTCGATGTGCTCCTGGAAGCCACCCCCAAGGGCGTGGACGTGCAGATGATCCGGGAGCACATCCTGGCCGTGGACGGAGTGGTGTCCGTGCACGACATCCACATCTGGACCATCACCTCCGGGGTGCCGGTGTTTTCGGCCCATGTGGTGGTGGAGGACGCGGCGCTGGGTGCCCGCGGAGCAGACAGGGTGCTGGACAAGCTGGTCACCTGCCTGGGCTCGCACTTCGACACCGAGCACTGCACGTTCCAGCTGGAACCGGCCACCCACGCAGAGCACGAGGCCCACCAGCACGCCTGACCGTCCGATGCGACCGTCCGCCGGGACCCGCCCCGGGGGCGCGTGAGCCCACGCAGAGCGCGACACGCCGGTGCCAATGCCACCTAATGACATCATTGTTGTTTATGTTATTGATGTGACTCTTGTTGCCAAAGTGGTATTTGGCACGTAGCCTCGTCCCTGCTGGGTGATCCGCAGAGGGGCTCTTTTATGCGCCAATTTCCGACCTCGCTCACGCCAGCCTGATAGCAGCGAGGTTTTCCATGAGTTGGACCGCATCCGGCACGAGGGCCGCCGCCCTCGGCGCCGCCGTCGTACTGCTTGGAACGCTGGCGATCCCCGCCCAGGCCTCCCCGGCCCCCGCGAACACCGTCCACGCCCAGCGGGTGCCGGCCAAGCCGGATCTTCCCACCCCCGGGGACATCGCCGCAGCGAAAGCCAGCGAAAGCGCGACGGCAGACCAGGTCAACCGGATCGACAAGATCCTGGCGGACGCGTCAGCTGCCAAGGAGGCCGGCCTGGCCGCCTCGCTCGCCGCTAACAACGCCTACGCCGATGCCCTGGTGGAACTCCAGGTCCGGCGGGATGCCGCGCAATTGGCGGAAGCCAAGGCCGCCGCCGCCGAATCGGAGCAGGAAAAAGCGCGCAAGCTGATTGGCCAACTCGCCGGCGATCTCTACCGCAACGGCGGCATGACTCCGGCTCTCGGCAACCTGATGGGCGGCGACGGCGAGGCGCTCCAGCAGGCCGCCACGCTTGAGGCCATGGCCGCCGGACGCACGCGCGCCTACCAGACGGCGGAGACCGCTGCCGCCGCCGCCCAGTCCTCGAAGGACGCCGCCGCCGAGGCCGACCGCGCCGCCGACGATGCTGCCCGGACCGCGGAATCCCGCAAGCTCGACGCCGAACGCGCCGATGCGGACCGCCAAAAAGCGGTGTCCGACGCCGCGGCGCAGCGGACGATACTCGTCGGCCAGCTCGCCACCCTGCGCGATACCACCGTGGCCCTGGAGTCAGCCCGGGTGGATGCCCTGGACCGGCAGCGCCAGCAGGCACGGCTCGCGGCATTGATGCGGGAGGCGGCGCCCACCGGCCAGCCTGCCCAGGCAGCGCAGCCGGTGCCGGCAACACCGGACCGCCCGGCCGGCACCTCACCCAGGCCGGCCCCGGCCCCAGCCGCGCCGCGTCCGGCCCCCAGCGTTCCCGCTCCTGTCGACCCGGCCCCGGTTCCGCCGTCGCCGGTTCTTCCCCCGGCCCCCGCGCCTGCCCCTCCGCCGCCTCCGGCCCCCGCCCCCGCCCCAGCCCCGGCCCCCGGCGGTTCCAACCAGGCAGCCCTGTCCTCGGCCCTCGGCAAAATGGGCTCGCCGTACTTCTACCAATACGGCGGAACTGGCGCCTACGGTTTTGACTGTTCCGGCCTGGTCCAGAACGCGTTCGCCGCCGCCGGCAAGCGCCTGCCGCGCACCGCCGCCGAGCAGTTCGCGCAGGCGCCGGTCCGGGTGCCCTTGGCCGCGGCACAGCCCGGAGACCTGCTGGTCTGGGGTTCGGCGCCGGGGTTCTACCACGTGGCCATCTACCTGGGCGGCGGCCGCGTCGTCCAGGCGCTGAACCAGGAGAGCGGGATTACCGTGACGGATCTCGCGTCCATGTCCGGGATGCAGCTCTATCCCTACGCCGCCCGGTACTGACGGCAGTTCCTGACGGTCCAGGAACCCTAGGAGAGCACGTCCTTCGTGGTGAACCGGGCATAGGCGAGGGCACCGAAAACGGCCAGATAGCCGCCCTGCAGCAGGGCGTTGGCCGCGAAGGAGTCCCAGACTATGGGCTGGCGCAGCAGGTCGGCGAAGTCGAGCCAGCGGTGGCTCAAAAGCCAAGGGTGCAGCCAGTCCAGCTGCGGCAGCGCGTCTGCGACCTGGGAGACCACGGCAACCACCACCGTCGCCGCCATCGCGCCGACGGGCGCGTCCGTGAGGGTGGACATGAACAGGCCGACGGCGGACAGCCCCACGAGCGATACCGCCAGGTAAGCGGCAATCAGCAGCAGCCGCCCGAAGGCCTGATCGGCGCCGATCGAGTCCCCGGACAGCAGGGTCACCGGACCGACCGGGAAGAGTGCCGCACCGATCCCTGCCCCCACCAGTGCCACCATGAACGGGGCCGCGACGGCAAACACCACGGCGCCCGCAAACTTGACCATCAGCAGCCGGGCCCGTCCGGCCGGGGCCGCCAGCAGGTAGCGCAGGGTTCCCAGGCCCGCCTCCCCGGCAACGGTGTCGCCCGTGACCACCCCGACAGTGAGCGGCAGGAATAGCGGGACGGCCACCAGCATGCCCGTCACGCCAGCGAAGAGGCCGTTCTGGCTGATCCGGTCCAGGAACGCCGGCCCGCGCCCGGGCGGCACCGCGGAGGACAGCCTAACGGCCACGGCGATCAGCACCGGAATGGCGGCCAGCGCGAGCAACATGGCCCAGGTCCGGCGGCGCCGGAACAAGACGCCCAGTTCGGAACCGAGCAGCCGCAGGCCGGGTGATCCGCGCTGCCTCCTGCGCGGATGCGGACCGGGGCGCGGGCCGGGGGCGCGGGCCTCACTGGGCAACGTCGAACCCCTCCCCCGTCAACTCGACGAAGCGGTCCTCGAGGGTGGCCTGTTCCACGGCGAAGCCGCGCACCCGCACCTCGGCCGCCACCAGGGCCGCCACCAGTTGTTCGGGCGACGGGGCACCGGCGGCGGATCCCGCCGGCAACGGCGCGTACAGCACCTCGCCCCGGCTCACGGAGCTCCCGTCGGCGGACGCGCTCCCGCTCGCGGAGGCGCCGACGTCGGTGGAGGAGCCGGCGTCGGGCCTTCCGTTGCCGAAGCGAGCGCCGTCGACGGTCAGCCCCAGGCCGGACAGAACGCGGGCCGCAGCGCCGGGGTCCGGCGTTAGCAGCCGTACCCGGGCCTGCCCGGCCTGCCGCAGCTCCGCCAAGGGACCCTGAGCCACCAGGCGGCCGGCACTCATGATGGCGGCGTGCGTGCAGATTTGTTCCACCTCGGCGAGCAGGTGGCTGGAGACGAACACCGTGGCGCCGTCCGCGGCCAGGGACCGGACGAGGTGCCGCACCTCCCGCGTGCCCTGCGGGTCCAGGCCGTTGGTCGGCTCATCCAGCACCAGCAGCTCCCGTGGCGCCAGCAGGGCATTGGCGATCCCCAGCCGCTGTTTCATGCCCAGCGAATAGGCCCGGACCTTCTTGTCCGCGGCGTGTGCAAGGCCCACCCGTTCCAGCGCGGTATTTACCCGTTCCCGCCGCGTCCCGGCCGGCGCCTCCGGGTCCGCGGCGTCGAAGCGCAGCAGGTTCGCGGCTCCGGAGAGGAAGGGATAGAAGGCCGGCCCCTCGACCAGGGCGCCTACCCGCGGCAGCACGCTGCGCAGTTGCCGCGGCATCTCCTCGCCCAGCACGCGGACCGAGCCGCTGGATGCCGCTGCGAGGCCCAGCATGATCCGGATGGTGGTGGTCTTGCCGGAGCCGTTGGGGCCCAGGAATCCGAAGACCGAGCCCCGGGGCACGGCGAGATCCACGCCGTCGACCGCCAATTGCCGGCCGAAGCGCTTGCTCAAGCCCCGTGTCTCGATGCTCAGTTCGGCGGACGGGGATTCAGCCGATGGCCGCTCTGCGGACGGGGCGGGGGCGGTCACCGGGCGGCAGCCGCAGCCTGGAGCCGCTCCAGTGGGACCGACCCCGCGAAGATGCGGCCGTCGTCGAGGATCAGCACATTCAGCAGGGTGGTCGATAGGAGCCTGCCACCGGGCACCGGCACCGTCGCCTGCGCCAGCAGCGAGGCAATGTTTCCGGCGCCGCCCCGCCGCTCCGGCGCACCGCTGGACGGCATTCCGCTGGACGGTGTTCCGCTGGACTGGGATCCCTTATCCGGCGCCGCCTTGTCCCGCGACCCAATCTTGCCCAGGGCGCCGGCCGGCAGTTCGACGACGGATTCCCAGCCGGTCCCGCTGACCTTGACCTTGTCCTTCGACGCCGAGCCGGGGGCCTTGCTGGCCGTGCCATGCTTTTCCTTGGCGGCGCCTGCCTTGTGGTCCGGGGCCGGGAGTTCCTTGACGGTGGCACCCGGTGGCGGGCTGAACTGGAAGATCGCGGCGTCCGGGGCCGTCAGCGACAGCTTCGTGAAGGCGACGCTGAAGGCCGGATCGGACTGGCCACGTGCCTTCACCTGCACGCCGAGCGGCATCCCGCTCTGGCCGTCCACCGAAATCGAGACCGAGGCCAGCAGGGTGACGGAGGACTTGGGCGTGAGGACCAGTTGGTAGGCGGCGTGGCCTGCGACCTGGACGTCCCTCCCGACGCTCACGTTGCTGCTCCGGTCGAGTGCGGCGAGCAGCTTCGCGGCCAGGCGGTCCGGGGAGGGCACGGATTCCCGGGCGGACGGGTGATGGCCGCCGGACGGAAGGACGGCGTGCGCGGCGGTGTTGTCCTTGGAGTTGTAGAGCCAGAGCTGGTCGCCGTGCCGGATGACATCACGCTCGGCGAGCCGGTCCAGCACCTGGACGCGGGCATTGTCCGCCCCGTCCCGGTAGATCCGGGCGGTGTGGGGGCCCGTCAGCAACTCCAGCCAGGCGGTGTCGCCGGGCCCGGTTCCCGAACCGTTTTGGGGAAGGTCCGGCAAGCCCAGGTTCGAGGTTTGTTCGAGGGTCCCGGAGAAGGACGGGTCGCGGTGCTGGGCGATCAGCGCCAGCACCTGCTCGGGTGACTTGGCCGGCAGCGGGTCTCCCGCGCTGGCCGGCACGGATCCCGCCAGCACCCCGGCGGCGATCACGGCAGGAACGGTTGCGGCCGGCAGCCAGCGCAACCAGGTACGGGTCATTGTGACCGCGCTCCATCATGGCAGCTCATGCTTCAACATTACGCCCGGATGCGGCCGGCATCACCGTTGGCCGGCAGATTCCTCCGGGGCCCGGCCTGCTGTCGGCCCGCCGGTTCCCAGCGGCCGGTCAGGGACCACGGTGCCGGCGGCGCCGTCGACCTGGACGGCCTGCCCGGTGCGGATCAGCGAGGTGGCGTCCGGGACCCCGACCACCGCGGGAATGCCGTACTCCCGGGCGACGACGGCGCCGTGCGAGTTGGGACCGCCCATTTCCATCACCAGCCCGCCGGCGGTCAGGAACAACGGTGTCCAGCCCGGGTCCGTGGAGGGGGCGACGAGGATCTCGCCGGGTTCAAGGTGCGCGCCAAGCGGTTCAAGGATGACGCGTGCCGTGCCGGTGACCGTGCCGGCCGACGCCGGTGTGCCCGTCAGTACACCGGGGGCACGTCCCTCCGTCCCGGCCGCCTGCAGCGCCTCCGGTTCCGTCCCGTCCGAGAGCAGCACCCGCGGGATGTGGCGGCGGCCAAGTTCACGGACATAGGCTTCCCGGCGCTCCGCGGCAAGGTGATGCAGCGGACTCCCGGCGAGGCCGGCACGGAGCTCCACCAGGTCCAGGAAGAAGACGTCATCCGCGTCCGCAATAGTGCCCGCCGCGGCGAGCCCGGCCCCGATCACCTGCAACTGGCTCCGTACCGCGGCGAGAGCCTCGACGATGTGATACTTCGGCAGCTCCCGGAGCCCGGCAAACATCCGGGTGCGCCGCAGTGCCGCCCGCACCAGAGCCGCCCGCAGCCTGCCCCGTTCCCCCGCAGCAGCGACAAGGCGGTCCACCTGGGACTCGGCGTCGCGCGCCGCCCTGGCGAACTGCCGGTCCGGAGCCTGGTCCGGGTCCGCCAGCCGCAGGTAATTGGCGAGGACCCCGAGGATGTGGGCCGGGTCGTCGGCCCAGCGGGGCATCCCGAGGTCTATCTCCGCCACCGCCCGGTGCCCATAGCGGGCCAGGAAGTCCGCGACCCCGGACTGCACCGCGGCGGGCAGGGTCCGGGACCGGTAGCGCTGGGCGAGATCCGGCACCGCGGCTTCAGCGAAGACGGCGGCAGCGCCGGCGTCGGACCGGATGGCCGACGCGAGCCGCCAGAGTGCCAGGTCCATTTCGGTGGTGACATTGTTGGGCAGCCCGCGCAGCACCGGCTGCAGCGCACCGGGGCCGACGCCGGGTGCCGAGAGCCTGCCGGCCGCCGCAAGGAGGGCGAAACCCAGGGCCGGAAGCGGCAGGATGTTGGGCACCACCGGAAAGAGCTCCTGGCCCAGGATGCGCTCCACATGGTCGAGCCGCTGCACCGCGGTGGACCCGGCGGGGACCACCAGGGCCGCGCGGAAGCGTTCACCGAAGCGCTCCGCCCGGCGGAGCGCGGCCTCAGGCCGGAACAAGGCACGGAGCAACGCCTCAGGAATCCTGGCCCGCGCCGCCACGGGACCGACGTGCCGCAGCAGCCGCCACGGAGTCCTGCTGGTGACGGAATAGCGGGGGTCCTCGAACAACCGGCGCATCACGGCCGCGGAGCGGGTTTCCATCACGTCGAAGACCCGCGGGACCACGGCCCGCCCGACGGCGCTGCGGAGCACCGGGGTCAGGTCGAAGAACAGCCGCTGGCCGGCCTCAACCAATGGCGCCGGCCCGTCGTGCGGCACTGGAACGTCGAAGTGCGCCGCGCGGGCCACGGACGAGGCGATCAGCCGGAAGCCCGCCAACCCCATCGGGGTCAGCGGCCGGGTCAGGCCCTGGGCCAGGCTGAAACACAGGTAGACGCGGGATCCGTCGCGGACGGCCTGCCGTTCCGGGCCGCCCCGGCGTTCCGGCCGTTCCGGCAGCGGGTAGAGCGTGGTGATGGGCCGCGACTGTGTCAGCCAGGCCGCGCCGCCGCCGTCGATCGCCCATTCGAGGTCCTGTGGCACGCCGAAGTGGACCTCCGCGCGGCGGCCGAGCAGTTCCAGGTCCAGGAGTTGCGCATCGTCGAGGCAGGCCTGCGGGCCGGCGCCGTGCTGGACGATCCGTTCGGTTCCGCCGCCCGGCAAGGGCCGCACGGCCACCGCCTTGCTGCCGATCCGGCGCCCCAGAATCCTTCGGGTGGCGCTGTCGATGACGAAGTGGTCCGGGTTGACGGCCCCGGAGACTACGGCCTCGCCGAGGCCGGGACTGGCGTCGATGACCGCTTCGTGCCGCCGGCCGGTAACGGGATTGGCGGTGAACAGGACGCCGGCGACGGCTGCGTCCACCATCTGCTGGACGACGACGGCCAGCGACACGGCGGTGGGACTGATCCCGTGGGTGGCGCGGTAACTGACCGCGCGGTCGGTCCAGAGCGAGGCCCAGCACTCCCGGACGGCGGCCAGGACCGCGTCGACGCCCACGACGTTCAGGAAGGTGTCCTGCTGGCCGGCGAAGCTGGCGAAGGGCAGGTCCTCGGCGGTGGCGGAGGAGCGGACCGCCACCGGGGTGTCCGTTCCCAGTGCCGCGTAGGCCTCCCGCACGGCCTCCGCGACGTCGGCCGGTATGTCTGCGGCCAGGATCAGGCGGCGCGCGCCGGCGGCTAGCCGCGCCAGTCCGGGGAGGTCCGCCGGGGAGGCAGCCGCCAGCTCCGCATGCACGGCATCGAGACCGGCGCTCGAGGTGGCGCGGCGGTAGGCCTGCGTGGTCAGGCAGAAGCCGGCCGGAACCGGCAGCCGTGCCCGCAGCAGCTCGCCGAGGTTGGCGGCTTTGCCGCCGACGGCGGACAGCAACTCCGCGCCGGCCGACTCCAGGCCGAGCGCCAGCGCCGGTTGTTGTCCCGGCCGCGGGACATCTGGACTGGGCGCCTGCCCCATCTGCCGGTCGGGCTTACGAGTCGCCGAGCATCGGTCCGAAGCTGGGCCGGTCGGCCAGCCTCGGGTCCTCCCGGTCGGGCACCACCATGACCGGACCCTTCGCGTGGTGCAGGATGCCGTCCGAGGTCGATCCCAGCAGCATTCCGGCGAAGCCTCCGCGGCCGCGGGTGCCCACCACCACCAGTTCCACGTGCCGGCTCGCCTCGACCAGGATGTCGATCGGGGACCCGTCGACCAGCTGGGTTTCGACGTCGACCCGGGGGAAGTGGCTCTTGACCCAAGCCACCCCGGCGTCGAGCTGGACCCGGATATCGGCAAAGAGGGCCTCGCGGTCCATCGGGGCCGGGACCCAGGCCAGCGAACCGCTGTACTGCGGCACGGCGCAGACCAGGCGCAGCGGCGCGGAGAGGCGTTCAGCCTGGGCGGCCGCTTCGAGGACAGCCACCCGGGCCTGTTCGGAGCCGTCCACGCCCACCACCACGACGTTTTCAATCGGCTGGTGGCCGGACTTTTCCCGTTCGGCCCGGACGTGCTTGTCCTCCGTGGTCACGCCGAGCCGGTCGCCGCAGATCAGGGGCACCGTGACAGTGGCGCATTTGGCGTGGGCGGGCAGCGCGCTGCTGACCGAGCCGAGAAGCCGGCCCACGAAGCCGCCGCGGCCGCGGGTTCCGAAGACCAGCAGCTCGGCGGTTTCCGACATCTCCAGCAGGACACCGGAGGCGTCCCCGTTCTCCACCGAGGCGTCAACGTCAATGTTGTAGCCGGCCACCTTGTCCAGTGCCTGCTTCAGGATGGCCTCCGCGCCCTCGCGGATCACCGAATCGTCCACCGTGGCGTACCCGCCGTCCAGCCCGGAGGCGGCGAAAACGGGCACCGAGTAGGCGGTCACGATGTGCAGCGGACGACGCCGGCGCTCGGCTTCCCGGGCTGCCCACACCAGAGCGCAGTGGCTGTGGTCTGAGCCGTCCACTCCCACCACGATGCCCCGGGGAGCGGAACCGCGGCCGGCGGCGTCCCCCGCCGGATCCGGATGCACTTGTTCTGCGGCCATGGGGTCCGCCTCCTCGCGTGTCGTGGCTGTGTTGCGGCTATTCTGCCAGAAGAGTGAGGCCATGGCGTCCACCCGGAGGCGGGCAAGTTTTACCCAGTGTTTACACCGCCGCCGGCCGCCCCGGAACGCCGCGGGCCGCCGGTTAACGGCAACCCCGCGGCCCGCGGAAACCAGCGCAGGTTCGTGGAAATTCAAAGTCGGACCGGCCCTGTTCACAACCGGAAATCTTGGGTATCCTCTGAGTCGTTGCTGAACCGAGACTCGTCTTTCAGATCGCAGCCTCCCGTGCGGGGCGCGTCAGGACGGATCGACGGAAAAGCGTTCCGGGCACAGGCCCGGGACCCGCGTTATTCGAGGAGGGACCCCGCAGTGTCGAGCATGCCTGAGTACGGCGGAATCGAAC
Organism: Arthrobacter sp. 01T414; assembly: GCF_056398965.1. Classification (NCBI taxonomy): domain Bacteria; kingdom Bacillati; phylum Actinomycetota; class Actinomycetes; order Micrococcales; family Micrococcaceae; genus Arthrobacter; species Arthrobacter sp. 01T414. The sequence continues at coordinate 300,141 of NZ_JBFTQK010000004.1, forward strand.
GGACCAGCACTGTGGTGATCGGCACGGGGCTGTCCGGACTGGCGGTCGCCAGCGAACTGCAGCGCCGGGGAGTCGGCGCCATTGTGGTGGACGGCCTCGATCTGCTCGGCGCCGGGAACCCGGCCAACACCTCCTCGCTGCAGCGCTGCGACGCGGCGGACGCGGCCACCCTCCGGGAGCGCAACGAGATCTTGCGGCACCTGCGGAACTACGCCGCCAGCCATCACCTCGATGTCCGCAACAACGTGCGGGCACTGCAGCTGGACCATCTCAACGCGGACGCGCCGGCAGACGCCAGCCTGGACTTCCACGGAACCGGGCAGCCGGCACAGCAGTGGGCCGTCAGCACCCCCAACGGGATCCTCTACGCCGACCATCTGGTCCTCACCCGCTGCGCGCACAGCCAGCTGCGCCGCATGCTGGCCGAACTGGGCGTGGCCGCGGGGCAAAATCTCATGGCGGCCATGCACGCGCTCGGCATGTACCTCGTCGGCGTCGGCGAGTTGATTACCCCGACGCCGAAGGAAGTCCTGCGCCAAGCCAAGCTCGTGGGCCAGGCGATTTCCGCCAAGGTCCACCCGGAGGGCATGCCCTCGCTGCTGTCCGCGGGGCTGGCTCTCCCGGCCTAGGAGCCGGCTTCGTCCTCGTCGCCGCCGTTGAGCCGCCGCTTCGCCATCAGGCCCAGGGCCACCAGGATGCCTACGGCCACCGCCACGAAGATGACGATGCTCCACGGAAAGGGCTGCGAGGCATCCGGCACCGGCGAGGGCGCGAACGTGGTCCCCGGCTGGGCGGTTCCCAGCGTCGGTACTGAGCCCGACGCCGGTGCGGTGCCCGACGCCGGCGCGGTGCCGGCCGTCGCCGTACCCGCACTAGAGGCGGTGAAGGTGAAAGTTCCCTCGATCGGGTGGCCGTCCGAGCTGGCGACCCGCCACTGCACCGTATAGAGCCCGGCCGGCGCACCCGCCTTGAGCTTCTGCGACGCCACGTTGTCGACGATCTCCACCGCACCATCGGCCCAGTCGGTACCGGCGGCGTCGCTGACCTTGATCTGCGTGCCGAGCGTCAGCGGATGATTACTGAGGGTAATCGAGACCGCTGCCGGGGGTTTGGGCACGGTGGCGCCGGCGGCGGGGCTGGTCGACTCCACGGCGTCGTGGGCCGACGCGGGGCCGGCGCCCAGGAGTGCTGTGCCCAGCAGGACCGCGGCCACGGCGATCAGGCCCAGCAGGGCACCCGGAAGTTGTCTGACGAAACGCATTGCTGGCCTGCTCCTAGTGTTGGCTTCCTTACAGACTAGGCGAGTTTGGCGGGTGGGCGCCGTCACGCCTAATAGGATTTAGCTAACACCCCTTTTTCCCTCCCGGAGGACCAATGCTTAAGCAGGGCTCTGCACTCGACCGGTATTTCAAGATTTCCGAGCGGGGGTCGAACTTCTCGCGCGAGATCCGTGGCGGGTTCGCCACGTTCTTCGCCATGAGCTACATCGTGGTGCTGAACCCGCTGATCCTCTCCGGCCCGGACTCGTCCGGGGGAACGCTTGGCTTCCCGGCTGTTGCCGCGGTGACCGCTTTCGTGGCCGGCATCCTGACCATCCTGATGGGCGCCTGGGCCAAGCATCCCTTCGCACTGGCCACCGGCCTCGGCGTGAACGCCTTCGTGGCCGTCACCGTCGCCACCAACCCCGGCCTGACCTGGCCGGACATGATGGGCCTGGTGGTCCTCTCCGGCGTCACCATGCTGATCCTGGTGCTGACCGGTTTCCGGACCGCTGTGTTCAAGGCCGTCCCGGAAGGGCTGAAGACCGCGATTGTCGTCGGCATCGGCCTCTTCATCGCCCTGATCGGCCTGGTCAACGCCGGCTTCGTCCGCCGCATCCCGGACGTCGCGGGAACCACCGTCCCGGTGGGCCTCGGCTTCGACGGCAAGCTCCTCGGCTGGCCCACGCTCGTGTTCGTGATCGGCCTGGTCCTGACCATCGCCCTAGTGGTGCGCAAGGTCAAGGGTGCCATCCTGATCGGCATCATCACCTCGACCATCCTGTCCGTGATCCTGGAATTCACCCTGCACATCGGGCCCAGCTTCGACGGCAAGAACTTCAACCCGCAGGGCTGGTCCCTCGTGGCGCCGAAGTTCACCGAGTGGGCCGCCCCGGACCTGTCCCTGATCGGCAAGGCCAACCCGTTCGGCGCCTTTGAGCACCTCGGCGTCGTCGCCGCGACCCTGCTGGCGTTCGTGATCCTGCTGAGCATCTTCTTCGACGCCATGGGCACCATGGTGGGCTTGGCCACCGAGGCCGGCACCATCGACAAGGACGGCAACATCCCGAACGTGGACCGCGTGCTGCAGATTGACGCCCTGGGCGCGATCGTGGGCGGCGGCGCGTCCGTCTCCTCCAACCAGATCTACGTCGAATCCGGCGCGGGCATCGGCGAAGGCGCCCGCACGGGCCTGGCCTCGATCGTCACCGGCCTGCTGTTCCTCGTCGCCATGTTCTTCACCCCGCTGATCAACCTGGTGCCGTTCGAGGCCGTGGCTCCGGCGCTCGTCGTCGTCGGCTTCATGATGGTCTCCCAGGTCGGCAAGATCGACTGGCAGGACTGGGGCATCGCGATCCCGGCGTTCCTGACCTTCACGCTGATGCCGTTCACCTACTCGATCGCCAACGGCCTCGGCGCCGGCTTCATCTCCTTCGTGCTGATCCGCCTGGTCCAGGGCCGTGCCCGCGAAGTCCACCCGCTGATGTGGGCCGTGGCCGCAGCGTTCCTGCTCTTCTTCGGGATCGGCCCGATCGAGGCCGCCCTCGGCATCCACTAGGGACTCCGCACCGTCCCCTCCGCCGAGATGACAGTTCGCGGCAGTGTTTCTGAAAAACATTGCGGTGAAATGTCATCTCGGTGGCGTTTAAGGGGAGTTTCCGGGATTTCGGACACCCCGACGGCGGCGCTGCTGGTTTTCGGGGCCGGCCTGCGGTGAGCTTGGGGCATGCCTTCTTCCGCCAGCACCGTTGATGTCCCGCCGCAGCCCTGGACCGGCAGGTTCGACGGCGACGGCGCCGAGCACCGCCGCTGGTGGCAGGCCGTAACGCGCTACTCCGTGCACCCAGCGCACCCGGCGAAGCAGCTACAGCAGGCAAGCGCCGCCCTTGTGCGGCCCGCCGTCATCCTCGGTTTCGGCAGCGACGCCGGCGTGCGTCGCAACAAGGGTCGGGCCGGGGCAKCGGCGGCCCCGGCGGCCATCCGCGCGGCCCTCGGCCCGCTCGCCTTCCACCTGGACCGGGACGTCCACGACGCCGGCGACGTCACCGTCACCGGGGACGCGCTGGAGGCCGGGCAGGCGCGGGCCGGGCTCGCGATCACCGGGCTGCTCGACGCCGGCGCCCTGCCAGTGGTCCTCGGCGGAGGCCACGAGACGGCCTTCGCCAGCTACCTGGGCGTGGCCGGGTCCGCCGCCGTCCGCGAGGGACTCCGTGTCGGCGTGCTGAACCTGGACGCCCACTTCGACCTCCGCGACGAGCCTGTGCCGAGCTCCGGCACCCCGTTCCTGCAGATGGCGCGGGCGGAGGCCGCCGCGGGACGGGAACTGGCGTACGCCGTCCTCGGAATCTCCGAGCCGAACAACACCCCGGCACTGTTCCGCACCGCGGCGGAGCTCGGCGTGGACTACCTGCTGGACGAAGACTGCTCCGCGGACGCCGCGCAGGCCTTCGTGGCGGCGTTCCTCGCGCAGGTGGACGCGCTGTACCTGACCATCGACCTGGATGTGCTGCCGGCGTCGGTGGCGCCCGGCGTGAGTGCGCCGGCCGCCTACGGCGTCCCACTGCCGGTCATCAGCGCCGTCTGCCGGCAGGTCGCCGCGAGCGGGAAGCTGCTGCACCTGGACGTCGCGGAACTGAACCCCGAGTTTGACGTCGACGGCCGCACCGCCAAGGTGGCCGCACGGCTGATCAACACACTGCTGCGGTAGCGGGCGCGCCACGGTCTGCGGGCGCGCCAGGATCTGCGGGCACGCCGCGTCCCTGAGCCGAGTCGCGTCCCGGCGCCGGGGCCTCAGATGGGCGTGTGCGGAGCCTGGCCCTCGTCGCCGTGCCGTTCCACCGCGCGGCGTTCACGCAGCCGGTCCAGCCGGTTCATCACCGGCGCCGTCGTCGCGCCGTGCAGCACGATCGACATCGCCACGACCAGTCCCACGAACGCCCAAAGTTCCTGCGCCTGCGCGCCGAAGTTGCCGTGGCCGAGGGCGAAGCCGAGGTAGTAGAGCGAGCCGATGCCGCGGATGCCGAAGAAGGAGATGGCGATGCGTTCCCGCGGCCCGGTCTTGCCGCGGGCCAGCCCGAGCCAGCCCGCCAGCGGCCGGACCAGCAGCAGGAAGGCCAGCGCCACGAGCACCTCGGCCCAGCCGATCCCGGCCAGCAGGCCACGTGCGATGGCGCCGCCCAACAGGACCAGGATCACCACGGTCAGCAGCCGCTCGAGCTGCTCCACGTAGGAGTGCATCACCCGGTGGAATCCGTGGGTGCGTTCCGCGGCCCGGATGGTGACGGCGCAAACGAACACGGCGACAAAGCCGTAACCGTCGATCATCTGCGTGACGCCGTAGGCCAGGAAGGTGGCTGCCAGCGCCACGAAGCCCTCGGAGTGGTTGGATAGCCGGACACTCTCATGCCGGGCCGTGAAGAAGAGCCGTCCCAGCAGCTTGCCCGTCCCAAGGCCCAGCAGCACGCCGATGCCGATCCGCCAGAGCACGTCCACGGCCAGCCAGTGGCCCAGCCAGCCGGACGGGGAGGCGCCGACGAAGCTGATGGCGATGGCCAGGTACACAAAGGGGAACGCCAGCCCGTCGTTCAAGCCGGCTTCGGAGGTCAGCCCGAAGCGGATCTCGTCCTCACGTTCGGTCTCCCCTTCCTCGTCCGCGGGCTCCCCCACCTGCACTTCGGAGGCCAGGACGGGGTCGGTCGGGGCCAGGGCGGCCGCGACCAGGAGTGCTGCCCCCAGGCCCAACCCCAGGAACCAGAGCCCCAGCAGGGTCAGCCCGATGATGCACAACGGCATGGCCAGGCCCAGCATCCGCCACGTCGTCGACCACCGCCGGCGCCCTATCGGCCGGTCGAGGGCCAGTCCGGCGCCCATCAGCGAGATGATGACGCAGACTTCGGTCAGGTGGGTTACGAACTCCCCGTGCTGCAGGGGATCCGGGTTCGGCAGGGCCGGCATCAGCGTGAACGCCAGGATGCCTGCGCCAAGGAACACCATCGGCATCGAGAGGGGCGCATTGCGCAGCAGCTTGGGCAGCACCGCCGCGATGAACACGGCGATTCCGGCCGCGACGAAGGCAACACTGGAAGCTTCGAACATGCGCACGCCCTCCTGCCACAGCCGGGTGCAGGCCCGGAATGGGTCGGGGCGCCGTTCCAACAGAACGGCGCCCCTCGCCTAAAAGATATACCGCCACCTGCACACTATCGGCTCCGGACCGGGACGCCACGCCGGACAGACTAGAATAGAGGGCGGCCAACCGGCCGGATTCTAGGAAAGACCGACTAATGAACACACACACCATGCGGACGCAGGCCTCTGACGCCACGTCCATCAAGCTCTCGTTTGCCAGCGCGCACGAGGTCCACCATGGCCTCGAAAACGCCGTCAACACCCTCATCGCCTCGGCCATCCAGGACCGACGCTGCGGGATCCGGGTCACCCGCCACGAGCCGGGCGCCTACACCGTGGCGCTCGATGAGACCGTGCCGTTCGGCGAGACCCACGAGGACGTCGCCGCGTAGGCGCGCGTGCCGCGAACAGGCGAAGGGCCGGTGAGGAATTTATCCTCACCGGCCCTTTTCCGTACGCTAGCTCCGACGCACCTGCACGCCGTCGGACTTCAGGAACAGTTGCGCTTCCGACGGAGTGCCCGGCACCAGCCAGAGCACGTTCCCGCTGGACGACACTTCCTCCACCTCGCCGGCAGTCAGCAGTTGTGCATGCTTGAGGATTTCAACTTGGTCCCCCGCCTTGAGGCTGCTCCAGTCGGAGACCGTGGCTGCGAACGCCGTGCGCCTGGACATGACCGTCCCGCGTGATTTCATGAACTTCTACCCCTTTGTAGGTTCGTCTTCTTAGCTTTGCTCCACAACGTCATTGGTGTGGGCTATCTCATATTTCTACTACACTTCCGGCGCCCCCGAGGGCCGTGTTGCCGAACATTTCGGGGACGCCGGAAAATGCCCGGCCGCCGAGTATTTTCTTTGCCGTCAGGCCAGATTTCCGGCGGCGGATTCGGCGGCCGCACGCACCTTGCCGGACGCCACGAGCACGTCCGCCGCTTCCAGCTCCGGCGAGAGGAACCGGTCGGTGCCCGGCCCCTGGACGACGTCGCGCAGTGCGGCGATCACTGCAGTGCCCGCGGGCCCCGGCGTCAGTTCGCCGCCGGAGAGCTGCGTGCGGATATCCAGCGCCCGGGCCGAGGTCACGAGCTCGATCGCCAGGACCCTGCGCAGGTTCTCCACCGCGCGGCGCAGCTTCCGGGCCGCGTGCCAGCCCATCGAAACGTGGTCCTCCTGCATCGCCGAGCTCGGGATCGAGTCCACCGACGCCGGGACGGCCAGCCGCTTGTTGTCCGAGACGAGCCCGGCCTGGGTGTACTGGGCGATCATGAGGCCCGAGTCGACCCCGGGGTCCGAGGCGAGGAATGCCGGCAGCCCGTGCGAGCGGGCCGGGTCCAGCATCCGGTCGGTCCGGCGCTCGGCGATGGAGGCAAGGTCCGCGACGGCGATGGCCAGGAAGTCCAGCACGTAGGCCACCGGGGCGCCGTGGAAGTTGCCGTTGGAGCTGACCCGGCCGTCCGGCAGCACCACCGGATTGTCGATTGCTGCGGCGAGTTCGCGGGAAGCGACCAGCGCGGCGTGGTCCACGGTGTCGCGGACAGCGCCGGCCACCTGGGGCGCGCAGCGCAGCGAGTAGGCGTCCTGGACCTTGGTGTCGTTGATCCGGTGCGAGGCCACGATCGGGGAGTTGGACAGCACGCGCAGCATGTTGTCCGCTGAGGCGGCCTGGCCCGGGTGCGGCCGGAGCGCGGCGTGCAGTTCGGGCAGGAACACCTGGTCCGTGCCGAGCAGGGCCTCGACGCTGAGCGCGGCGGTGATGTCCGCCGTCGTGAGCAGCTGGCGGATGTCCGCGATGGCCATCAGCAGCATGCCCAGCATGCCTTCGGTGCCGTTGACGAGGGCGAGGCCCTCCTTCTCCGCCAGCGTGACGGGTTCAATCCCGTGCGCCGCGAGGAGTTCCGAGACCGGCCGGGTGCCCTTCGCGCCGTACAGTTCGCCGTCGGGGCCGGTGGCTTCGCCTTCGCCCATCAGCACCAGGGCCACGTGGGAGAGCGGGGCGAGATCGCCCGAGCAGCCGAGCGAACCGAACTCGCGGACCACCGGGGTGATGCCGGCGTTCAGCACGTCCACCATGGTCTGCAGCACCACGGGCCGCACGCCGGTGCGGCCGGAGGCGAGGGTCTTGGCGCGCAGGAACATGATGCCGCGGACCACTTCGCGTTCCACAGCCGGGCCCATGCCGGCGGCGTGGCTGCGGATCAGCGACTTCTGCAGCTGGGTGCGCAGTTCGGTCGGGATGTGCCGGTTGGCCAGGGCGCCGAAGCCGGTGGAGATGCCGTAGGCGGGGGTCTCGCTGTGCGCGAGGCCGTCGATGTGGGCGCGGACCTTCGCGACGGCGTCGAGCGCGTCCTGGGCGATGGTCACCTGGGCGTCGTGGCGGGCGACGGCGACGACGTCCTCCGGGGTGACGCCGCTGGAGCCAAGGGTGACGGTCAGCGGTTCGTGGGTGGTGAGAGTCATTGCGGTGTTCCTAAATCTGGGGTCTGAGCCGGGCTCCCCCGTCGATTGCTCCGTAGCGGCCCTTTTCAGGGCTCAAAAAGGCGTTTACGGAGCAATCGACGGGGATTTCGGGGTCTTGGCTAGCGGGTTTCCGTCATGGGGATGCGGACGCCGCGTTCCTTGGCGACCTCGACGGCGCGTTCGTAGCCGGCGTCGGCGTGGCGGATGACGCCCATGCCGGGGTCGTTGGTGAGCAGGCGTTCGAGCTTCTGCGCCGCAAGGTCCGTGCCGTCCGCGACCGAGACCTGGCCGGCGTGGATGGAGCGGCCGATGCCGACGCCGCCGCCGTGGTGCAGGGAGACCCAGGTGGCGCCGGAGGCGGTGTTGAGCAGGGCGTTGAGCAGCGGCCAGTCGGCGATCGCGTCGGAGCCGTCGGCCATCGCCTCGGTCTCGCGGTACGGGGAGGCGACGGAGCCGGAATCGAGGTGGTCGCGGCCGATCACGATGGGCGCCTTGACCTTGCCCTCCTTGACGAGCTGGTTGAACAGCAGGCCGGCCTTGGCGCGTTCGCCGTAGCCCAGCCAGCAGATCCGCGCCGGCAGGCCCTCGAATTCGACGCGCTCGGCGGCGGCGTCGATCCAGCGGTGCAGGTGCTTGTTCTCCGGGAAGAGCTCCTTGATGGCCGCATCCGTGACCGCGATGTCCTCCGGGTCACCGGACAGGGCCACCCAGCGGAACGGGCCCAGGCCCTCGCAGAACAGCGGCCGGATGTACGCCGGGACGAAGCCGGGGAACTCGAAGGCGCGCTCGTAACCGCCCTTGCGGGCCTCGTCGCGGATGGAGTTGCCGTAGTCGAAGACCTCGGCGCCCGCGTCCTGGAACTCGACCATGGCCTGGACGTGCTTGGCCATCGAGGCCTGGGCCTTCTTGGTGAAGCCTTCCGGGTCGGCCTCGGCTTCGCGGTGCCATTCCTGCACCGTGATGCCCTCCGGCAGGTAGCTCAGGGGGTCGTGGGCGGAGGTCTGGTCCGTGACGATGTCCACGGTGAGCTCGCCGGCGTTGTGGCGGCGGAGGATCTCCGGGAAGACCTCGGCGGCGTTGCCGACGTAGCCCACGGACCAGCCGCGGCGCTCCTCCTTGGCCTTCAGGACCTTGGCGATGGCGGCGTCGAGGTCGGTCTCGACCTCGTCGAGGTAGCGCTTGCCGGCGCGGCGGCGCAGCCGGGTCTCGTCGACGTCGACGATCAGGCAGGCGCCGTCGTTGAGGGTCACGGCGAGCGGCTGAGCGCCGCCCATGCCGCCGCAGCCGCCGGTGAGGGTCAGGGTGCCGGCGAGGGTGCCGTTCTCGTCCCCGGTGAGCTTGCGGGCGATCGCGGCGAAGGTCTCGAAGGTGCCCTGCAGGATGCCCTGGGTGCCGATGTAGATCCAGGACCCGGCGGTCATCTGGCCGTACATCATCAGGCCCTCGGCCTCGAGCCGGCGGAATTCGGGCCAGTTGGCCCAGTCACCGACGAGGTTGGAGTTGGCCAGCAGCACGCGCGGCGCCCACTCGTTGGTGCGGAAGACGCCCACCGGCTTGCCGGACTGGACCAGCAGGGTTTCGTCCTTTTCCATGGTTTCCAGGGTGCGGGTGATGGCGTCAAACGCGGCCCAGGACCGGACGGCGCGGCCGGTGCCGCCGTAGACCACCAGGTCGTCCGGGCGTTCGGCGACCTCGGGATCCAGATTGTTCATCAGCATGCGCAGCGGGGCTTCGGTCTGCCAGCTCTTGGCGGTGAGCTCGGTGCCGCGGGCTGCTTTGACCGGGCGGGCACCGGTGGTGAAATCGGCGGGTGCCATGGTGGCTCCTTCGTTGTCTTGGATGGTTCGCGGGAAGAGGTTCTGTATCAACTAAAGCCTGTCCGGAGCCCCGGATACAGAGGGTTTTGGAGGGCACTGTCCGGGATGCCAGACCCAACTGACTGGCAATTGTTGTCTTTTTGGAGCCTCCAAACGACAACTAGTGCTAGCTAGTTGGGCTGGGGCGTCCGTGGATCCGGACCGAGAGATCGTCGGCGACCTTTTTGACCCGCGCGGCCAGCACCGGCCACTGGTCCGCGGGCAGTTTGTCCTCCAGGAACGTCACGGCGACGGCGGCCGTCGGCCAGCCCGCGTGGTCCGTGACGGCGGCCGCGATCGAGCCGAAACCCGGCGTCACCTCGCCGTGTTCGGTGGCGTAGCCGCGCTGCCGGACCTGGTCCAGATGCGCAGAGAGCGTGGAGTACTTGCTGATCGGCGATTCCGTCTCATGCCGGGCGCTGAAGGCCGCGGCGTTCGGGTACAGGGCCCGGACCTGGGACTTCGGCAGCGCCGCCAGGATCGCGCGTCCACTCGCCGTGAGGTGGCTGGGCAGCCGGACGCCGACGTCGGTCACGAGCGAGGGGCGGTTCTTGGCCCGCTCCTCGACGATGTAGAGCACGTCCCGGCCGTGCAGCACGGCCAGGTGGGCGCTCTCGCCGATCACGTCCACGAGCGTGGCGAGCATCGGCCGGCCGAGCCGGGACAGCGGTTCCTGGCGGGAATAGGCGGAGCTGAGCTCGAAGGCGCTGATGCCGAGGCCGTAGCGCTGCTCCTCATGCAGGTGCAGCACAAAGCCGTTCGCTTCCATGACGCCGAGCAGGTGGTAGACGCTGGAGCGCGGCAGGCCAAGCGAGGTGGCAATGTTCGACGCCGCCATCGGCCCGCGCTTGGACGCCAGCAGTTTCAGGATGCGCAGCGTGTTCTCGGCCGCCGGCACCTTGGAGGCCGGCCTGGCGGAGGCGGGTTTGGCCGCGGATGCCGGCTTGGCCGCGGCGGAGGGTTTGCCGGCGGCGGCCGGAGCCGCCTGCGGGACGGCAGGGCTGGCTCCCGCGGGCGGGGTGATGGTGCTGGCGGCTGGCATGTGTTCCTCTTCGTGTCGGGGGTGTCCGGTATCCCGTACTTAAGCATGCGCCCGGCGTCCGGCTTCCGGGTCCGCCGCTCAATGCTCCATGTCTGGAATACCAGACATTGTCTCGGCGTGCCGCGCGGGACTTCCGCCCCTAGCCCGGCCGTAGCGGCGGTGCTTCGCTGAATGAAGCCGCCGGAACACCAGGAGGGCCGCCGTGCGCTGGATCGCAGGACTGTTCTTGATCGCCCACGGCCTGGTGCACCTCGCGATCTGGCTGCCGCGGCCGGACGCCAAGGCACCGTTCGACGTCGGCCGGTCCCCCTTCGCCGGGGAGGTGCGCCGGCTGGCTGTTGGGCTGGCCCTCGCCGCCGCCGCGGTGCTGGGGCTGGCCGGCCTGGGACTCTTGGTGGCGGCGCCGTGGTGGGTGCCGGTAGCCGTCGCCGGTGCAGGGATCTCGGCCGCCCTGCTGGTGCTCACCTTCAACCCGTGGTGGCTGATCGGGCTGGGCATCAACGCAGCCATCATCATCCTCGCCGTGCAGCAGACCGGGTGAGGGGCATGGATACCCGGCGTCCGCACCTTCAGGGGGCGGGCCTGAAAGCGGTCAAGGCGGTCCATACCCTGGCGTGGTTCACGATCGAGGCGGCCATGGTCTACGTCCTCTACTCCGGCCTCCGGGGTCGTTCGGACCGGAGGGCGGCCGCCGCCGGGGCCGTGGTCTTCGCCGAAACCGCGGTCTTCGCGGGCAACGGCTTCCATTGCCCCCTGACGGCGGTGGCTCAACGGCTGGGAGACAGCACCGGCTCCGTCACGGACATCTACTTGCCGAAGTGGTTTGCCCACAACCTCCCGGCAATCCACGTCCCTCTGATTGTGCTGGCGGTGGCAGTCCACTGGCGAAACCTGCGCGGCCACTTCCGGCGCAGCCAGGCGGGTGCAGCCGGGCAGGCGCCGGCCGAGTATCCCGTCAGCCATCCAAGTGGTTCCCGGCGAGGATGGGGTAAGTGTTACTCGTGTTGCTGGTGGGATGAGTTCATAGAGTGGGCGGACGGGGGCGCCGGAACGAAGACGGTAAGGCTGGGGAGGCCGTCTACCGCGTTCCGGTCCCCCGCGAATAATCGTCGTTCGTAGGCAAGGATTCGCAGGCAAGGAGCAGCCCGATGCGCATTTCCCCAGCACAACCCATCGGCGCAGCACAGCCCGCGCACCAACAGCCGGCGCACCGAATTGCCCGGGTTTTGCGGCAGGCCGCACATCGCATCTACGAGGGACGCGTCCCGTTCCGGATCGGCCAGCTTGTGGTGGGCGACGACCCGTTCAACGGGCGGCGGGAGGGGACGGTCGAAGTCATCCGGGCCCCGTTCGTCGGGCTGCGCATCCCGGGAACGCCCGCCGGGACGTTGATGTTCTTCGACCACCGGAACGTACGGCACCCCGAATAGATCCGGGTTCGGACGGCCGGCAACAGGCGCCGGAACGCCGGCCCGAGCCCCGGCGCGGCTCATGCCTCCCGTTCGTCCCTCGGCCGGAAGTCGCCCGGCCAGTCGGACCTCCGGATCCGGCCGAGCTCCTGAACCGGCCCCAGATGCCCCCACTCGTCCCGGCCGAGCCGGGCCAGCGGCCCCAGCAGGTCAACCCGCGGGTGGCTGCCCTCCAGGACCTCGGCAGAGATTGCGGCGTGGGTGACTTCGCCGAACACCAGGACGCAGTCGCCGATCTCCAGCACGGAATGCAGCCGGCACTCCAGGGCCGCCGGCGACTCCGCCACCCGCGGCACGCTGACCGTCAGTCCGGCCTCCCGGGTGACGTGGGCGGCGTCGAACTCGCTGACGTCCGGCGGGAAATTGGTGCCGGTGGCGTTGACCTCGGAGAGGAAATCGGCTGGCGCAAGATTGACCACAAATTCGCCCCGCTCCGAGATGTTCCGCAACGTGTCCTTCCGGCCCACGGAGGTGAACTGGATGATCGGCGGGGTCACCGACGCGACTGTGAAGAAGGAATGCGGGGCGAGGTTGTCCACCCCGTCGGCGGAAGTGCTGGACACCCAGGCAATGGGACGGGGGACGACGACGGCGGTCAGCAGCCGATAAAACTCTGCGGAGGGCAATTCGGCGGGGCTGAAATCCTTGCGCATGCCCCCAGCCTAGTGGCACGCTCGGGCGGCCTCCCGGCGGCGCTAACGACTGACCCGCCCCGGACAGTCGAGTCCGGGGCGGGTCAGTCGTCTGACGCTTAGTCGTCAGCAAGCGGGCCAGCGGCCTAGCGGGCGGACCAGCCGCCATCCATGGTGTAGCTGGCGCCGGTGACCATGCCGGCGTCGTTCGAGGCGAGCCACGCCACCAGCGAGGCCACCTCCTCGGGCTCGACGAGGCGCTTCACAGCCGCCTCGGTGAGCATGATCTTCGCCAGCACCTCGGACTCCGGGATGCCGTGCACCTTGGCCTGGTCCGCAATCTGCGATTCGACCAGCGGGGTGCGCACATAGCCGGGGTTGATGCAGTTGGACGTGACACCGTGGGCACCGCCCTCCAGCGCCGTCACCTTGCTCAGCCCTTCCAGGCCGTGCTTGGCGGAGACGTAGGCGCTCTTGAACGGCGAGGCGCGGAGCCCGTGAACCGAGGACAGGTTGATGATCCGGCCGAAGCCGTTGGCGTACATGTGCGGCAGCGCGGCCCGGATCAGCAGGAACGGGGCCTCCAGCATGAGCGTGACGATGCGCCGGAAATCGGCCGGATCAAAGTCCTCGATCGGGCTGATGCGCTGGATCCCGGCGTTGTTGACCAGGATGTCGCAATCCAGGCTGAGCGTCTGCAGCGCCTCGACGTCGAGCAGGTTCACCGCCCACGCGGTGCCCCCGACCTCGTCGGCCAGGGCGGTGGCGGCGGCTTCGTCGACGTCGGCAACCACCACCTTCGCACCCCGCGCGGCGAGGGCGCGGACGCTGGCTGCGCCGATCCCGCCCGCACCGCCGGTGACCAGTGCCTTGCGGCCGTTGAGCGTATTTTCCATTTCCCAGCCCTCCAGTTCAGAAATTCACGGTGATCAGATTCAAGCAGGTCAGAGTCGGGCTGTTCAGCGCCCGGCCACAACCAGGCCCTCACGCTCGGCGTCGGCCCGGTCCACTTCCTCGAGGGCGATGCCCTTGGTTTCCTTGAGGCTGAGCACTGCCACCGTGGTGATGGCGCAGGCCACCACGAGGTAGATGGCGGTGGGCAGCCAGGAACCGGTGTCCTTGAGCCAGGCGGTGGCGAGCAGGGGCGCGAGGGAGCCGGCGAAAATCGAGGTGACCTGCGAGCCCAGCGAGACACCGGCGTAACGCATCCGGGTCGGGAACAGCTCCGACATCAGGGCCGGCTGGCCGGCGTACATGAACGCGTGCAGGCACAGGCCGATCGTCACGGCGAGCACGATGACCACCGGGTTGCGGGTGTCGAACATCGGGAAGGCGAAGAACGGCCAGGTGGCGCCGGTGATGGCGCCGACCAGGTAGACCGGCTTGCGGCCCCAGCTGTCCACGAGCCGACCCACCTGCGGGATGACCAGGAAGTGGATGAGGTGCGCGATCAGCAGGGCCAGCAGCAGGGAGGACGTGTCGTACTTCTGGACGCTCTTGAGGTAGACAATCGCGAAGCTCACCACGAGGTAGTACATGATGTTTTCGGCGAAGCGGAGGCCCATTGCCTGCAGGATGCCCTTGGGGTACTTGCGGATGACTTCGCGGACGCCGTAGCTGGCGGCCTGCTCCTGCTCCAGCTGTGCCTTGGCTTCGAGGAAGATCGGGGACTCGGAGACGTTGGTGCGGATGTAGTAGCCGACGAACACGATCACGGCGGAGAGCCAGAACGCCACCCGCCAGCCCCAGCCGAGGAAATCCGCGGCGCTGAGCACGTTGGACATGATGAACAGGACCAGGGTGGCCAGCAGGTTGCCGACCGGAACGGCGGCCTGGGGCCAGCTGGACCAGAAGCCGCGGGACTCGTTCGGGCTGTGTTCGGCAACGAGCAGCACGGCGCCGCCCCATTCACCGCCCAGCGCGAAGCCCTGGATGAAGCGCAGCGCAACCAGCAGGGCCGGCGCGAGGTAGCCGAGATCGGCGAAGCCCGGGAGGCAGCCCATCAGGAAGGTGGACACGCCGATGATGACGATGGTCAGCTGCAGCGTGGGCTTGCGGCCCAGCTTGTCGCCGATCTGGCCGAAGACGATGCCGCCGAGCGGGCGGGCGACGAAGCCCACGGCGTAGGTCAGGAACGCCTGGATGATGCCATCCAGCTCGTTGCCGGTGGCGGGGAAGAAGTACTTGCCGAACACCAAGGTGGCGGCGGTGGCGTAGAGGAAAAATTCGTACCACTCCACGACGGTGCCGACCATTGAAGCGGCGACGATTTTCTTGAGGCCTRCACCCTTGGTGGCTGCGGCGGCGGGTGTTGCGGAGCGTTGGTCTACGCTCATTTAGATCTCCTTAGTGTCCACGATGACACGCGCTGTGATGCACGGCACTGAAAATGGGCCTCATCGAGTATTGCCGCACATTTTGCGGGGTTCAATGGCCAAAGCGGCACGATGTATGTGCAGAATTGCAGATATGAATGCAAACCCCGATGACCTTCTAGTGCTGCTGGCGGTCTCGCGCTCGGCCAAATTCACGACGGCGGCCCAGGTCCTGGGCTTGAACCACACCACGGTTTCCCGCCGGATCGCAGCCCTGGAGAAAGCCCTAGGCGGCCGCGTGCTGTCCCGGGCCTCGGGCGGCTGGGAACTGACGGAACTTGGCGCCGCGGCGGTCGCCGTCGCCGAGCAGGTGGAGGGTGCGGTGCGCTCGCTCGAAAAGCCCGGAACGACGCCGGACCCAGTCACCGGCGTCGTACGGATGACGGCCACCGACGGCTTCAGCGCCTACATCGCGGCCCCTGCGGTAGCCCGGCTGCGCCGCGACCACCCCGGGCTCAGCGTGGAGATCATCACGGTGACCCGGCGGGCTCTGCAGCAGCGCTCGGGGCTGGACATCGAGGTGGTGGTGGGCGAGCCGCAGGTCCACCGGGCCGAGGCGGCACGGCTCGGCGACTACATGCTGGGCATGTACGCCTCCCGGAGCTACCTGGCCGAGTACGGGACCCCGCAGTCGGTGGATGAACTGAAGGAGCATCCGCTGGTCTACTTCGTGGACTCCATGCTCCAGGTTGATGACCTCGACGCGCCCCGCCGGCTGGTTCCGACCATGCGGGACGGGCTGAGCTCCACCAACGTCTTTGTGCACGTGGAGGCCACCCGCGCGGGGGCCGGAATCGGCTTCCTGCCCTGCTTCGCCGCGGACCTGCATCCGGACCTGGTCAGGCTGCTGCCGGGTGAGTTTGCCGAACTGCTCCCCTACTGGATGGTCCTGCGGCCGGACTCGATGCGCCGGCCCGCCGTCGCCGCCGTCGTACAGGCCCTGCGTGAGCAGACCGACGCGCACCGCGAGGCACTCATGGGCCGAGCCGGCTACGCATCGGTTGCTCCGTAGACGCCGTTTTGGGCCCGCAAAAGGGCGTCTACGGAGCAGTCGGCGGCGCCGGGGCGTCCGGAACGGACGGCGCTGGCGCGGGCGGGTCGTGGCGGACCGCGGCGCCGGCCGCGAAGGCCCGCACCTTGGCGTCGTGCCAGATGTGGGCCGGCACCGCGCCGCCCAGCAGGCGCCGCGCAAGGCCGGGGTCGTCCTCGAACGGAACGTCGCTGCCGGCGATGATCATGTTGCCGTAGCGGCGGCCTTTGAGCATGGCCGGGTCGGCGATGATCACGGTGTGCGCGAAGGCCGCCGCAATGGTGGCTGCGTCCTCGCGCGCGTTGGCCAGGGCGGGGGCGTCGCCGGAGTTCACCAGGTAGATCCCGCCGGGCGCCAGGACCCGCTTGGCGTGGGCGGTGAACTCTGTGGTGGTCAGCGGCCGCGGGGTGACGGATCCGGCGAAGACGTCCCGGATGATGAGGTCCCGCGTCTGCGGCGTGAGGCTCTCGGTGACCTCGCGGGCCTCCCCCACCCGCAGGCGCAGCAGCGGCGCCTTGGGCAGGTCGAACCAGCCGCGGACGTAATCGGCGAGTTTGCCGTCCAGCTCCACCACCACCTGGCGGGCGTCCGGATAGGCAGCGTGGAAGTAGCGCGCCAGTGAGCAGGCGCCGCCGCCAAGGTGCAGGGCGCGCAGCTTGGTTCCGGCCCCGGGCGGCCAGCGGGACTCCACCAGCGCGGCGATCCAGCGCATGTACTCGAAGTCGAGGAAGAGCGGGTCTGCGAGGTCGATGTGGGAGCTCATGACGCCGTTGATCCGCAGCAGCCAGCCGGTCGAATTGTCCTGGTCAGGGATCAGCTCGCAGTCGCCGGTGTCGATGTAATACACGCCTGCGGCAGGGCCGTCGGGGCGGCTGCCCTTCGGCACTTCCACCACTCCGGGCGCTGCATTCGCCGCGTTTCGGCCTGCCGCCCTGCCCCGCTTTGCCATCAGCCGTCCGCCGTTCCGCTCATGCTTCAACCCTAACGGGGCGCCGGCAATCGGAATTCAGAATCCTCTTGTAATCGAATTGGAAGCGTGCTTAGTATCGGATAGTAATCATGCTTACTATTCGCGTTCGGCGCGGCTGGTTTTACTTACCGGCCGCAGATCTACAAGGAAAGAGAGCGACGATGACAGAGAACCAGTGGCCCCAGGA
Source organism: Arthrobacter sp. 01T414 (assembly GCF_056398965.1). Classification (NCBI taxonomy): domain Bacteria; kingdom Bacillati; phylum Actinomycetota; class Actinomycetes; order Micrococcales; family Micrococcaceae; genus Arthrobacter; species Arthrobacter sp. 01T414. Next base: position 317,542 of record NZ_JBFTQK010000004.1, read on the forward strand.
CGGCAGCTACGGCGCCCCGACAGCGACGCAGCGCACCGCGTACGACGCAGAGCCTGAACTGCGCCAGAGCTCGACGTTCCCGCCCGCGTCCACGGAGGCTCCCTCGAAGACGGATACCGCCAAGGGCGAAGCCGGCGAAGTCAAGCAGCAGGCCGCGGATTCGGCCCAGCACGTAACCGAGACCGCGAAGGCCGAAGCGGCCAACGTTGCCGGCGAGGTCAAGAGCAACGCCAGGGATCTCCTGCACCAGGCACGCACCGACCTCACCGCGCAGGCCGGCACACAGCAGCAGAAGGCTGCCGAAGGCCTGCGTTCGATCTCCAGCGAGCTGCACACCATGGCGGCCGCCTCGGATCAGCCGGGCGTCGCGACGGATCTGATCCGGCAGGCCGCCGAGCGCTCCTCCTCCGTGGCGACCTGGCTCGATAACCGCGACCCCGGATCCCTGCTCAACGAGGTCAAGTCCTTCGCCCGCCAGCGCCCCGGCACCTTCCTGCTGGCCGCTGCCGGCGCCGGCATCCTGGCCGGACGCCTTAGCCGCAGCCTCAGCGCCGGGGCTCCGGAAACAAGCTCCGCCCCCACCGCCGGGACGCCCGCGCAGTACACGCCCCCGGTGACCCGGGTGCCTGATGCCGGCGTCGCGGTCCCCCCGCCGCCGGTGACCTACCCGGAGACCACGACGGCGGGTGTTGCGGACACGTACCCGCCCAGCCCCCTGGAGGGTTCCGGCGTCCAGGCCGACCCGTGGTCCAACGATCCGCTCGCAGCCGGCTCATTTACGGACGAGCCGGCAGCCAACGACCCGCTCGCAGCCGACCCGTACCGCATTGACCCGGCCATCGACCCCGACCGTAAGGATCCGTTCGACGGAGGCCGTCGATGAGCAACGAGATGCCCATGGGCGCCCCGATGCCTCCCACCGAGGCCCATGTGAAAGCCGAGACCAACTCCCTGGGCGACCTGCTCGGTGACGTCACGCGGGACATGTCCACCCTGATGCGTCAGGAAGTGGAGCTCGCCAAGGCCGAACTGAAGCAGACCGCCGGACGGGCCGGCAAGGGCAGCGGAATGTTCGCTGGCGCCGGCGTCGCAGGCCACTTTGTCCTGCTGTTCCTCTCCCTCGCCCTTTGGTGGGGCCTGGGAACCCTGATGGGGCTGGGTTGGTCCGGCGTCGTGGTCGCGATCATCTGGGGCATCATCGGCGCCGTCCTGGCCTCGATGGGCCGCAAGGAACTCAAGGCGATCAAGGGCATGCCGCAGACCGCGGAAACCCTTCAGGAAATCCCCCCGACCCTCAAGCCCAGCCACTAGAGCGAGGAAAACACAATGAGTGAAAACCCGGATGCCATCCGCGCCGACATTGAAGCAACCCGCGCCAGGCTCGGCACGAACGTCGACGCCGTGGCCGACAAGGTGACCCCGTCGCACATCGTCCAGCGCCAGACTGACAAAGTGAAAGACGCCGTCTTCGGAGTGAAGGAGAAAGTTATGGGAGCAGCCGACCACACCGCCGGCAACGTCCATTCCGCCGGCGGCAGCGCCGCCTCGCACCTGAACGACGCCGGCTCCGCCGTCGCCGACGCACCGCACCTGGCCAAGACCAAAACGCAGGGCAACCCGCTCGCCGCGGGCCTGATCGCCTTCGGCGCGGGCCTGCTGGTGTCCTCGCTGATCCCGGCGAGCACCAAGGAACGGGAAGCAGCGGACGCCCTGAAGTCAGCTGCCGAGCCGCTCACCACCGAGCTCACCGACGCCGCCAAGCACGTGGCCGAGGGGCTCAAGGAGCCGGCCCAGGAAGCCATGGAGAACGTCAAGGCCACGGCCACCGACGCCGCCCAGAACGTCAAGGGCGAAGGCCAGAGCGCCGTCGCCGATGTGAAGGACCGTGCGGCCGACGCCAAGGACAACGTCCAGCAGGCCTAGCCCCACCCGCAAGACGGCCGGTTGCCCTCGCTGACGCGCTGGGCGGCCGGCCGCTGCGCTTAACCACGAAAGAAGATTCCGATGGCCAAGAACCTCACCCGGGCGGAAACTGGCTCCATGGACGACGCCGAAACCCCCGAGAGCAGCACTGCCAAGGCCCGCACCGCGCCCGCCCCTGACGACGCACGCAAGCCGGACCGCCCCACCGATGTCACCAAACCTTCCTGGAAATACATCGCCAAGAAGACCGTGCGGGAATTCACCAAGGACCAGTGCCCCGACCTCGCCGCGTCGCTGACCTACTACGCCGTGCTCTCAATCTTCCCCGCACTGCTGGCGCTGGTGTCCCTGCTGGGTATCTTCGGGGACGCCCAAAAGACCACCTCCGCCCTGCTCGACGTCGTCAAGGGGTTCGCCCCGGGCGACACCGTCAAGACCATCGGCCCGGTGGTTAGTGAACTGGCGAGCTCTTCGGCTGCCGGCCTCACGCTGGTCATCGGCCTCCTCACCGCCCTCTGGTCGGCATCCGGCTACGTGGGCGCCTTCGGCCGGGCCATGAACCGGGTGTACGAGATCGACGAAGGCAGGCCCTTCCTCAAGCTCCGCGGCACCATGCTCGGCGTTACGGTCGTTAACCTGCTGATCGTCGTCGTGCTGGCCGCGATGCTCGTGCTGAGTGGCCCGGTAGCGGAGTCGGTCGGAAACATCATCGGTCTCGGCGGGGCGTTCCTGGCGGTCTGGAACATCGCCAAGTGGCCGGTCATGCTGGCGCTCGTCATTGTGGCAATTGCGGTCCTCTACTACGCCACCCCCAACGTCAAGCAGCCCAAGTTCCGCTGGATGAGCATGGGATCGGCCATCGCCCTGGTGGTCTTCCTGCTGGCTTCCCTCGCCTTCGGCTTCTATGTGGCCAACTACAGCAGCTACAACAAGACCTACGGTGCGATCGGCGGCGTCATCATCGCGCTGCTCTGGCTGTGGATCCTGAACATGTCGCTGCTGTTCGGCGCCGAGTTCGACGCCGAGACCGAGCGCGGACGCCAGCTCCAGGCCGGCATCGAGGCCGAGGAAACCATCCAGCTGCCGCCGCGCGACACGAAGAAAAGCGACAAGCTGCAGGCCAAGGAGGAAGAGGACATCCGCCGCGGACGGGAGCTGCGGGAAGAACACGCCGCAGCCGAGCAGGCAGGGGACCAAAGCCCCTAGCCGTCCAGCCCCCGACCGGTTCTACTGGGGGGACGCACCGCTGGGGGGGTGCTACGTCCGCCTAACCGGGAGGATCCATGCCGGCACCCGCAGCAGGTTCCGGGAGCGCCGCAGTCGCAGTGGGCTACGACGGCTCCGAATCCTCTCAACTCGCCGTCCGCTGGGCCGCCGACCACGCCGCCATCCGGGGCCTCCCCCTGCGGGTGGTCCACGCCTGGGTCTGGCCGATGTTCACCAAGGACCTGGGCCCGGTCAGGGGTGTGGCAGGCAGCGGGCTGCGGCATTCCGCCGAGACCATCCTCGCCGAGGGCGTGGGGCTGGTGCACGGCGTCGACCCCGGACTCGCCGTCGACGGCGTCATGGAGGCAGGCCTGCCCGCACAGGTCCTGCGCCAGGCCGCCGCGGGCGCCTCCCTGCTCGTGGTGGGGAGCCGCGGCGTCGGCGGCGTGCTCGGGCATCTGGCCGGGTCGGTCTGCCTGGACCTGGCCGGCGCCGCCCCCTGCCCGTTCATGGTGGTCCGCCGCCCGCACCTGCCCGGCCGGCCCGTCGTCGTCGGCGTCGACGCCGCAACCCCCAACTCGTCGCTGCTCGCGGACGCCGCCCGCCTCGCCGCCGCGGTGGAGGCGGAGCTGCAACTGGTCCATGTGGATCCGGACCCCGGCGGGAGCCCGGCGGAGCATGGACGGCACGCACCGCTCCACGGCGCGGAACTGTTGGAATACCTCCTCGGCGAGGCAGCCAGGCTCGCGCCCGGACTGGCAGTCTCCGGCACCTTGAAGGAGGGCCGGGCAGCGGCCAAGGAACTGGTGGAAGCCGCCGAAGACGCGGATGTGTTGGTGCTCGGCACCCACAACCGCGGCGGAGGCATCGGCAATACCGTCTCCGCGGTGCTGCATAAGGCGGCCTGCAACGTCATGATCACGCGCTGATTCCGGCCCGGGGATCGCTGCCGCCACGGCCCGGTCCGGAAGAGCAGCCAGAAAGGGGGCTCCGTGCGAGCCTGGTGGGTAGCGCAGCCGGGACCAATCGCGTCAGGCCCGCTGGAGTCCGGCGAGCGCCCGGACCCAGTCCCCGGCCGCGGCGAAATCCTGCTCCGCGTGCGGGTGTGCGGGGTATGCCGCACGGACCTGCACCTGGCCGAAGGAGAGCTGGCACCCCGGCGGTCCGGCGTCGTTCCCGGGCACGAAGTGATCGGCGAGGTGATCAGCGCGGGCCAGGGCGCGGACCGCTTCCGCCCCGGCGAGCGGGCCGGGGTGGCGTGGCTCGGCGGCACCTGCCGCTCCTGCCGGTTCTGCCTGCGCGGGCAGGAAAACCTGTGCCTGTCGCCCACCTTCACTGGCTGGGACCGCGACGGCGGCTATGCCGAACTCATTACCGTCGCCGAGGACTTCGCCTACCGGGTTCCCGAGGTCTTCTCGGATGAGCAGGCGGCACCGCTGCTGTGCGCCGGCATCATCGGCTACCGGGCACTCCTTCGAGCGGAACTGCCCATCGGCGGCCGGCTGGGCATCTACGGCTTCGGCGCCTCGGCCCACCTCGCCGCGCAACTTGCGCTCTACCAGGGCGCCCGGGTCTACGTCATGACGCGGTCGCCGGAAGCACGGCGCCTCGCCCTGGACCTCGGGGCCACCTTTGCCGGCGGGGCAGACGAGGAGCCCCCGGACCCGCTCGACGCCGCCATCCTTTTCGCCCCCGCCGGGGAGCTGGTTCCGCCGGCACTGCGGGCCCTGGACCGGGGCGGGACCCTCGCCGTCGCCGGCATCCACCTCAGCAACATCCCGCCCCTGAACTACGCCGCCGAGCTTTTCCAGGAACGCCAGCTGCGCAGCGTCACCGCCAACACCAGGGCCGACGGGGAGGAATTCTTCCGCCTCGCCGCGGAGATCCCCCTCCGCCCGACCACCGTGGCCTACCCCTTCGACGCCGCTGACCAGGCGCTGCGGGACCTGGCCGGGGACCGGGTGACCGGCGCCGCCGTCATCCGCGTGGCCCCCTAGGCAGTCCCCGCCCAACTGGCTCGCAGTTGTTGTCGTTTTGAGGGCGCAAAACGACAACAAGTGCCAGCTAGTTGGGTGCGGAATCGGCGCGGCGGAACTCGTGCTGCTCCCCGGCCCGCAGCAGCACCTTCCGGGTGCCCACCCGAACCAGCACGGGGGCCGCGTCCCCGGGGGCCGCGGAGACCAGCAACCGGTCCGTCTCCAGGTGCACCGCCAGCAGCTGGTCGCGGTAGCGGACCTGGAAGGCGACCCGCCGGAGTTCGGCCGGGAGCCTGGGCGTGAAGTCGAGGGCGTCCCGGGTGATCCTGAGTCCGGCGAAGCTGCGCTGGACGACGTCGATCGAACCGGCCATGGCGCCGAGGTGGATGCCCGAGCTCGTGGTGCCGCCCTGGGTGTCGTCCAGGTCCGCGTCCAGGGCTTCGCGGAACGTGGCCCAGGCCTGCTCCGGGTCCCGCTGCGCGAGCACCGAAGCGTGCGCCACCCGGCTGAGCGTGGAGCCGTGTGCTGTCCGGGCCAGGTAGAAGTCCACGGTCGCGGCCATCTGGGCTGCGCTGACGGTGTAGCCCATCCGGCCCAGGAACCCCAGGAGCTGGTCCTCGCCCAGGACGTAGAGCAGCATCAGGACGTCGGCCTGTTTGGCCAGCCGGTAGTGGTTGGTGCTGTCGCCTTCGGCTTCCAGGATGAGGTCCAGCCGCTCGATGTTGCGGTAGCTGCGGCGGTAGTGGTTCCAGTCCAGTTCCCGGAGCGCGCCGTAGCCGGCGAACTGGCTGATGATCCCGTCCCCGTGGAAGGGCACGAACATGCGCCGGCTCAGCCGCGCCCAGCCGGCGATCTCCGCGGCCGTGATGCCGAGCCGGGCCCGGAGATCCTCCATGTCGAACCCCTGGACGGACTGCATGATCCATTCCGCCTGGTCGAACACCCAGGCGGCCATGATGTTGGTGTAGGCGTTGTCGTCCAGGCCGCCGCCCGGGTTGGCCTGGGTTCCGGTGTGGTACTCGTCCGGGCCCATGACGCCCCTGAGGTGGAACCGGTCGTCGGTGGGGTCGTAGTCCGCCATCGAGGCGAACAGGCGCGCGACGTCGACAATGAGTTCCGCGCCGTGCTGGGTCAGCCAGCCGCGGTCCTGGGTGGCCTCGAAGTACTGCCAGGCGTTGTACGCCACGGCCAGGCCGACGTGGCGCTGGAGGTGGGAGTAGTCCGGCATCCAGTGGCCGGAGAGCTTGTTGTAAAGCAGTTTGGGCGTCTGCTCCGTGCCGTCGCTGCCGCTCTGCCAGGGGAACAGCGCGCCCCGCAGACCTGCAGCCCGCGCGGCGTCGCGGTCGGTGCCGAGCCTTCGCCAGCGGTAGTCGATCAGCTCCCGGGCCAGCGAGGGCAGCCGTGAGTTCAGCACCGGCAGCACGAACAGCTCGTCCCAGAAGACGTGCCCCCGGTAGCCCTCCCCGTGCAGTCCGCGGGCCGGCACGCCCGCGTCCAGCTCCGCGGTGTGCGTGGTCAGTGTCTGCAGCAGGTGGAAGACGTGCAGGTTCAGGATCAGCTGCGCCTGCGACGGCGCGTCGGATTCGATGATGAACGGTGCCAGCAGCAAGGCCCAGGCCTTCTCGTGCCCCGCCAGCAGCGTCTCGAAGCTGCCCGCACGCGCTAGCACCGCTTCCGCCCCCGTCAGCGGGGAGGAGACGGCGTGGTCACGCGAGCTGGCGACCCCCACGGTCTTGGTCACGGTGATCGCCGTCCCGTCCGCCGCCGGCAGGTCGAAGCGGTGCGTGTACAGGCCGCCGAGCTGCTCGAAGACGGAGTTGGCCGGGCCGGAGACGTCGGTGCGCAGCGCCAGGGCGATGCCGATCCGGCTCTGGCTGGTCTGCACCTGGACCTTGAGCACGACGGCGTCTTGGCTACCGGCGGACTCCGTCACCCGCACCGCCGTCAGGTGCCGGCTGGATAACTGTGCGTCCTCCGGGACGTTGGAATTGGTCACGTCGGTGTCGCAGCCGCTGCGGACGCTGATGCTGCCGCTCCAACCGTCGGCGGTGAGCACCGTTTCCAGCGCGGCGAGGTGCGGCTCCGCCATCGAAACGAGCCGGCGCTGCACCAGCTTCAGCCGCCGCCCGGCGTCGTCCTCCAGCAAGGCCTCCCGGGTGAGCAGGGCGCGTTTGAGGTCCAGCGTGCGGCGTTCCTGCCGGAGCGCCAGGCCGCCGTCGGACCACCAGGCGCCGTCCTCGATCCGCAAGTCCAGGTGCAGCCAGTCCGGGATATTGACCATGTGCTCGTCCACCGTCGCTTGCCCCTCGACAACGCTGGCCAGCCTGTTGTAGACCCCCGCCAGGTAGCTTCCGGGATAGTGGATTTCGCCGCCGCGGTGTTCCGGAGCCGCACCCCGGGTGGCCATGTATCCATTGCCCAGCGTGGTGAGGGCTTCGCGGTGGCCTTCATGGGCCGGGTCGAAACCCTCGTAGACGAGCAGCCAGGGGTGGGTGATGACTAGGCCGATGTCCAGTTCGCTGACGTCTTCGACCACAATGTCCGCGCCGGCAGCCTCCAATTCGGCCCGCCGGCCGGTCCGGTCGATCCCGACGACCAGCCCGAAGCCGCCACGGCTGCCCGCTTCCACCCCGGCGACCGTCCCTTCGATGACCATGGCCCGGCCGGGCGGGATGTCCAGCCGCCGGACCGCTTCCAAGGCCAGGGCCGGTGAAGGCTTACCGGGAATGGCCTGCCGCAGTGCCGCCTGCCCGTCCGCGACATGGTCGAAAAAGTCTTCCAGTCCGACGGTGGCGAGCAGCGCGGCCGCGTTTGGGGCGGACGTAGCCAGCAGCACCGGAATCCGGCCGGCCCGGAGCCGTTCCAGCAGGGCCAGGGTGCCGGGGAAGGCCCGCGGCGGCTGATCACGCAGCAGTTGCCTGAACCGTTCGTCCTGGCGTTTCCCGAGGCCGAACGCCGTCCAGTCGTCCGGACCGTCGGCGGGCGAACCGGGCGGAAGCGGCACGCCTCGCGAGGCCAGGAACGCCGAGGCACCGTCGTCGGCTGTCCGGCCTTCGATGTACCGCCGGTAGTCGGCGTCGGTGAGCGGGGCCCGGCGGGCGCGCGGCGGCAGCCGGTGGTCCCGGAAGACATCATCGAGGAGCTGCTTCCAGGCGGCGGCGCGGAGCTCGGCGGTATCGAGCACCACCCCGTCCAGTTCGAAGACCACCGCGTCGACGGGCGCCAGCGCAGCTGCAACCGTGGGCGACTCCGTCATGCGTCATTCGTACCAGTCATCCCTGTCCCGGAACAGTGGCGCCGGGCCCGGTTTGCGGCGATCAGCGAAGGAGCGCGTCGAGGGTCGTGAAGCCGTAGCCAGCCTGGCGGATCCGGTTGATGAGTTGCGGCAGCGCGTCGGCGTCCAGGGTGCTGCCGTCGTCGGGGTTGGAGCCGATATGCATCAGGACGATCTCCCCCGGTTGCAGCCCGGCGAGCGTGCGGTTGATGACGAGCTGTGCCGTGACGCCGCCGCTGGTGCCTTTCCAGCCGAGCGTGTCCACGGTCCAGCGGACCGCCAGGTAGCCCCGCGCGTTCACGGCCGCGATGGTCCGTGCGTCGCGTTCGCCGAACGGGAAGCGGAACAGCGGCCGGGAATCCGCTCCCCCGGCAGCGATGGCGGCCTGCGCTCCGGAGAGTTGCTGGGCGATCTGGGCATCGCTGAGGGTGGTGAATCCCGGATGCGTCATCGAGTGGTTGCCCACCCGGTGGCCCGCCGCCACGATCGAGGCGACGCCCGCGGGGTTGGCGCTGGCCCAGTTGCCGGTGAGGAAGAAGGTTGCCCACACTCCGGTGTTGCCGAGGGTGCGCAGGATGCTGGGCAGGCCCGCCGAGTTGGCCCCGGCGTCGAAGGTCAGGGCAACCACGGGTCCGGCGCCGGGGATGAGCTCGACGTCGGCGCCCCTCAGGGAGGCGGGGAATGGGGCAGGTGGCGGCACGGGTCGCGGGGCTGGCGGCGGCACCGGGGCCACGGGCGCCGTCGTGGCCGGCGGCGGGACGGGAGCCGCGCTCGACGGCGGGAGCGGCGTGGATGGCCTGGCGGGCGTGGTGCTGCGCGTAGCGCTGGGCGAGGGACGCGGCGTGGTGCGTGGTGCCGTTGTTGCCGTAGCTGAGGTGGAGGCGCTGGCAGCGGGAGTCGTAGGCGGAGCGGCGGCCGGCGGTTCCCGGGACAGGAGCAGCGCGGTCACGACGGCGGCGGCCAGCAGTAGCACCGCCGCCAGCAGCACCGCCAGCCGGCGCCGGTCACCGGCGAAGATCGACCACATGCTTCACCGTGGCACCACCGGTCCCAGCGGGGTAGGGCTGAAAGACCCCGCGGGCTGCCCTCCCTGGTGCGAACGGACTTGGCGCCGTAGTTCCGCGAGGCGGGACTTGCATGGGTCCGTTCGGCCCCGGGGAGCGGTGGGCTGCGCAGTAGGATGCAAGTAGTCGCAGACGACAGGTCCTGCGCGAGGAACGAGGCGGGACAGCCGTGAAAATTGCGCTCCGGTATCCGCTTGTCGCGGGCACGGTGGTTGCCCTCCTGGCGGTGGTATTGCTGCTGGCGGCCGGTCAGGAAGATGTCGCGCGGATCGCCGCCAGCATCTATGCGCTGGCTGTGGCGGCGTACCTCGCCGTCGGCATGGTCCGCCGGCTGCTCGGCGGCCAGTGGGGCATCGACATCCTTGCCGTCACCGCCATTGTCAGCACCGTGCTGGTGGGCGAATTTGTCGCCTCCATGATCATCGTGCTCATGATGGCCGGTGGCACCGCCCTCGAGGACTACGCCGCCGGCCGGGCCAAGAAGGAACTGACGTCCCTGCTGGAACGAGTCCCGCAGACGGCCCACCGGGAACGCAACGGCGACGCCGCCGGGGCCCGCGCCGCCGACACCGATGGCCAGCACGAGGACGTGGCGGCCACCGACGTCGAGGTCGGAGACATCCTGCTGGTGCGCCCCGGCGAGGTAGTGCCGCTGGACGGCATCCTGCTCTCCGAGTCCGGAACCTTCGACGAATCCTCACTCACCGGGGAGAGCCTGCCGGTGGAGCGCGCCGCCGGGGAGGGGCTGATGAGCGGGGCCCTGAACGGCGAAGCGGCCATCCGGATGCAGGTCACAGCGCGGATGGAGGACTCGCAGTACAGCCGGATCGTCGCACTGGTGAAGGAGGCGGCCGAGAGCAAGGCTCCGATGGTCCGGCTGGCCGACCGCTATGCCGTCCCGTTCACCGCCCTCGCTTACCTGCTGGGAGCCTTGGGCTGGATCATCAGCGGCAGCCCGGTCCGCTTCGCCGAGGTGCTGGTGGTGGCCACGCCCTGCCCGCTGCTGATCGCCGCGCCGGTTGCCTTCCTCGGCGGCATGAGCCGCGCCGCGCGTGGCGGCATCATCGTCAAGTACGCCGGCGTCCTGGAGCAGCTGAGCCGGATCAAAACGGTCGCCTTCGACAAGACCGGCACCCTGACCTACGGCCGGCCCTCCCTCGTGGGGGTCCGGACCGCGGGGTCCTTCACCGAGGCCGGCGTCCTTGGGCTGGCCGCGTCCGCCGAACAATATTCCTCCCACGTGCTCGCCGCCTCCGTGATGGACGCGGCGCGGTCCCGCGGGCTGGCCTTCGAGACCGCCACGGAGGCGAACGAATTCGCCACGCATGGGGTCCGGGCACGCTTCGACGGCCGGGACGTCGTGGTCGGGAAACCCAATTTCGTGGCGGAGTCGGCCCCGGGCGTCCTGGAAACCGAGCTGGCCAGCGGCGAACTCGCCATCTACGTGGGCGTCGCCGGGGAGTTCGCGGGGGCCCTCGTGATGAGCGATCCCATCCGCGGCGAAACCCGCCGCACCCTGGCCGAGCTCCGGGAACTCGGCGTCACCGAGACGGTAATGCTGACCGGCGACGCCCTCGCCACCGCCGAGCACATCGCGGCGGAAGCCGGGCTGACCGATGTCCGGGCCGAGTGCCTGCCACCGGACAAGGTCGAGGCGGTGCGCGCCCTCCCCCTCCGTCCGGTCATGATGGTGGGCGACGGCGTCAACGACGCCCCCGTCCTGGCCGTCGCCGACGTCGGGATCGCGATGGGCGCGCGGGGGTCGACGGCGGCCGGCGAGTCAGCCGACATCGTGATCATCCTGGACGACCTGTCCAAGGTGGCGTCGGCCGTGCGGATCGGCCAGCGAACGGTGAAGGTGGCGCTGCAGAGCATCTGGATCGGCATCGCACTGAGCGTGGCGCTGATGCTGGCGGCCGCCGCGGGGTATGTCCCCGCCATCGCCGGGGCCCTCTCCCAGGAGGTGGTGGACCTCGCCACCATCCTGAATGCGCTCCGTGCCCTGCGCTCCGGGACGCCAAGGGGCGCGGGCCGGGCAGCCGGGACTACTGCCCGGACGCCAGCCTCTCGGCTTCCGCGATCCGAGGGACGGTCCTGAGGTAGCTGTCCGGGTTCAGCGAGATCGAATCGATGCCCTCGCCTACCAGGAACGCCGCGAACTCCGGATGGTTGCTGGGACCCTGGCCGCAGATGCCAATCTTGATCCCGGCCGCGTGCGCCTTCCGGATCGCCTCGCTGATCATCGCCATCACGGCCTCGTCGCGTTCGTCGAACAACGCTGCCAGTTGCGCCGAATCCCGGTCCACGCCAAGGACCAGCTGGGTGAGGTCGTTTGAGCCGATCGAGAAGCCATCGAAGCGGGTAGCGAATTTTTCGGCCAGGACCACGTTGGAGGGGATCTCGCACATCATGTAGACCTGTAGGCCGTTTTCGCCGCGGACCAGGCCGTTTTCCGCCATCACGGCCAGCACCTTGTCCGCCTCCTGCGGTGTCCGGCAGAACGGGACCATCACGATGATGTTGCTGAAGCCGAGCCGCTCCCGGACCCGTTTCAGAGCCAGGCATTCGAGCGCGAAGCCCTCCCGGTACCGCTCGTCGTAGTACCGGGAGGCGCCGCGGAAGCCGAGCATCGGGTTCTCCTCAGCTTCCTCGAAGGCGGCGCCGCCGATCAGGTGCGCGTACTCGTTGGTCTTGAAGTCGCTGAGCCGCACGATCACCGGGTGCGGGTGGTAGGGCGCGGCGATCTTCGCAATGCCCAGTGCCAGGGTGTCCACGAAATAGTCCTTCGGATCGGCGTAGCCGGCCGTGAGTTCGCTGATCTGCGCGGCCTCCTGCGGATCCGTGACACGGTCCGGGTGCACGAGTGCCATCGGATGGACCCGAATCAGGGCGCTGATAATGAATTCCATCCGGGCCAGCCCGACGCCGTCCGCCGGCAGCCGCCACCACTGGAAGGCGGCCGCGGGGCTGGCGATGTTGACCATGACTTTGGTGCGCGTCTCCGGCAGGTTCCCCAGGTCCACGTCCTCGGTTTCGAACGCGAGGCTGCCGGCATAGACGCGGCCCGTATCGCCCTCGGCGCAGGACAGGGTGACGGCCTGGTCCTCGGCCAGGACACCGGTGGCGTTGCCCGTCCCGACGACGGCGGGCACCCCCAGTTCCCGGCTCACGATTGCCGCGTGGCTGGTGGGGCCGCCGTGGTCGGTGACGATCCCGGCCGCCCGCTTCATGATGGGCACCCAGTCCGGATCAGTCATTTCGGTGACCAGGATGGCGCCGTCACGGAACTTGTCGATGTCGGCGGCGCTGCGGATCACGCAGGCGCTCCCCTGCGCGATCGAGTCGCCGATCGCCGCCCCGCTCACCAGCACCGTTCCGGTTTCTAGCAGGTGGTGCAGGGTGAAGCGGGAACCGGTCTTCTGCGACTGCACCGTCTCCGGCCGCGCCTGGACCATGAAGAGTTCGCCGGTCTCGCCGTCCTTTGCCCATTCCATGTCCATCGGACGGCGGTAGTGCTCCTCGACGCTCACGGCCCAGCGCGCCAGGGTGAGAATCTCGGCGTCGGCGAGGACGAAGGCCCGGCGTTCCGCGTCCGAGGTGTCGACGGTGCGGGTGCGGGCGTGGCCGCCGCGGCTGTAGACCATCTTCTGTGCCTTGGAGCCAAGGGTCTTTTCGATGATCGGGCTGACTTCCGCCGCTGGTGCCGTCGCTTCCGTCGCCTCAGCCGTCGCTCCAGCCAGGAGCGGTTTGAAGACGAGGTATTTGTCCGGGTTGATCGTGCCTTGGACCACGGTTTCGCCGAGGCCCCAGGCGGCGCTGATCACGGCCGCGCGCGGGAAGCCGGAGTCCGTGTCAATCGAGAACATCACCCCGGAGGCGCCGACGTCGGAGCGCACCATCCGCTGGACCCCGATGGAGAGCGCGACGTCGAGGTGGTCGAAGCCCTTGACCTCCCGGTAGCTGATGGCCCGGTCCGTGAACAGCGAGGCGTAGCAGCGCCGGCAGGCGTCCAGCAGTTCCCGCTCGCCGGCGACGTTCAAGAAAGTCTCCTGCTGCCCGGCGAAGCTGGCATCGGGCAGGTCCTCGGCGGTGGCGCTGCTGCGTACCGCGACGGACAGCCGCTCCAGCCCGGCGCGCTGGCCCAGCTCGCGGTAGTGCGAACGGATGGAGTCGGCGATGTCCTGGGGAAAATCGCTGGCCAGGAACAGTTCCCGGATGGCCTCCCCGGTTTCGCGCAGCGTCGCGTCGCCGGAGCGGTAGGCCAGGATCCGCGAGCGCATCGCCGGTTCAATCCCGTTCGCCGCGACAAAGGTGCGGTAGGCCGCGGCAGTGGTGGCGAAGCCGTCCGGAACCCGCACGCCGCCGGCCTTGAGGGACTGGATGAGTTCGCCCAGGGAGGCGTTCTTGCCGCCCACCTGCGGGACGTCGCCCATGCCGATCTCTTCAAACCACTTCACGTGTACGGGCATGCGGGGCTCCTTGGTCGTTTGTCTACCAATGCCCTGATCCTGCGTCCCGGCGGGGTGCTGGGTCAGAGGCTTTGGACCTTTAGGCGGTGCGTTGGGCGGAAGGGGCGGACTTGCGGTGCCGGGCCAGCTTGTAGAGCCAGTCGGCGAGCAGCACCGCCGGGATGGCGGCAAGGGCCACGGCCAGTCCCCCCGGCGTCGGCGGGGCATGGCCCAGCAGGGCGGCGAGCGGGCCGAGGAACAGGAAGACGGAAAGCAGTCCCAGCTCTGCCAGCACGGCCCAGAGCAGCAGCCGGTTGGTGAACCAGCCCAGCCGCCAGGGCGGGGAGGTGGCACTGCGGCAGGCGAAGGCGTTGGCGAGTTGGGCCAGGACCACGGTGCTGAACGCGGCGCCCGAGGCTGCCATCAGCGCATCCGACGGCGGCAGTTCGGCTCCGGGGGTCCAGCCGGCGCCCAGGAGCACGGCCGTGTAGGCGGTCATCTCCATCAGCGCCTCCACCGGGCCCAGCAGCCCGAAGACCCGGAACATCAGGGCCCGGTCCATCAGGTGCCGGCGCTCCGGCGGACGTTTCAGGGCCCCCTTGCTGGGCGCTTCGCTGCCGAGCGCCAGCGCCGGCAGGAGGTCGGTGCCAATATCGAGGGCGAGGATCTGCAGCACGCTCAACGCCAGCGGGAACCGGCCGCCGGAGAGGGCCCAGAACACGAACGGGGTCAGTTCTGCGACGTTGTCCGTGAGGTGGTAGGTCAGGAAGCGGCGGATGTTCGCGTAGGTGGCGCGGCCCTGCTCCACGGCCGCGATGATCGTGGCGAAGTCGTCGTCGAGCAGGACCAGGTCCGCCGCCTCGCGGGCCACATCCGTGCCGCTGAGGCCCATCGCGACGCCGATGTCCGCCTGCTGCAGCGCCGGCCCGTCGTTCACGCCATCACCGGTCATGGCCAGCACGTGGCCGCGGTGCTGCAGCAACCGGGCCACCCGGAGCTTTTGTTCGGGCGTCACCCGGCTGACGACGACGCCGTCGCGGTCCAGCAGGGCGGCCAGGACCTCGTCGTCCTCCGGCAGGGTGTGGCCTTCCAGGACCAGTTCGGGGGATCCGATCAGGCCGGTTTCCCGGGCTATGGCGGTGGCTGTGAAGGCGTGGTCGCCGGTGACCATACCGACCTTGATGCCGGCGTCGCGGGCCGCCTGCAGCGAGAGCCGCACCTCGGCGCGGGGCGGATCGTGCAGGCCGATCAGCCCCAGCAGCGTCAGCCCGGTCTCAACCTCCTCGAGCTTAAAGCGGGCGCCGGGCAGTCCCGGCAGGCTCCGCTGCGCGACCGCGAGGACCCTGAGCCCGTGCGAGGCCATCTCGTCCACCATCTGCAGGGCACGGTCGTCGCCGTCCTCGCCGCTGCCGTCGCCTTCCTCGCCGCCGCCCCGGCATAAGGGGATCACGGACTCCGGGGCGCCTTTGACGAAGAGCGTGGTGCCGACGATGGCGGACTCGCGCAGCCGGCGGGGATCGAAGGCAAACCGGTGCGACGGCGTCGACTCCTCCGGCCGGCCGCCGGGGCCGGCCAGCCGGGTGGCCAGCGCGTCGATGGCGGCTTCCATCGGGTCTCCCTCGGCGATCCACTGCCCGTCGTGCGGCACCGCCCGGCCCACCGAGGCGGCACGGGCGGCGGCGCTGAGCCGCTGCCCCGCCCGGAAAGCCTCTGCCCCGGCGTCCGCGCCGCCCTCACGGGTGACCTGAGCTTCCGGCCCATAGCCCGCGCCGGTGATGCCCAGCAGTCCGGAGGGCGTCCAGACCTCGACGGCGTTCATCCGGTTCTGCGTGAGGGTTCCTGTCTTGTCGGTGCAGATGAAAGTCGTTGAGCCGAGCGTCTCGACCGCCTGCAGGTTCCGCACCAGGGCGTTGCGCGCTGCCATCCGCTGGGCTCCGATGGCGAGCGAGAGGGTGACGGTGGGGAGCAGGCCCTCGGGCACCAGCGCCACCGCCACGCCGATCGCGAAGAGGAACGCGTCCCGCCACGAGATGCCCACCAGCAGCGAGAGGACGAAAAACAAGGCGCCGATGCCGAGGGCCACGCCGGCCACAATCCGGACAATCCGCTGCAACTCCAGGGCCAGCGGGCTCGGCGGTGCCTCGACCTTGCCGGTCAACGACGCGATCTCCGCCAGCCTGGTCTGTCCCCCGGTGCTGGCCACCACGCCTTCGGCCGTGCCGATGACCAGGAAGGTTCCGCCGAAGACGGTGTCGCCGGCGGCCTTGCTGACCGCCTCGCTTTCGCCGGTGAGCATCGATTCGTCCACCGTGCAGCCCGCAGCCCGCGCCAGCCGGAGATCCGCCGGGACCCGGTCGCCGGCCACCAGTACGACGGCGTCGCCGGGCACCAGCTCGGTGGTGTGCACCTTGACGATGCGGTTGTCCCGGCGGACGGAGACCATGGCGGGCAGCAGCTCCCGTAGCTTGGCGGCCGCGTGCTGAGCGCGCTCCTGCTGGATGTAGGCGAATACCCCGTTGACTACGATCACCACGACGATGGCGACGCCCAGTTGCGGCATGCCGGCGACGAAGGCGAGGGCGGCCGCCACCCAGAGCATGACGGCAAAAAAGTGGGTCAGCTCTGCCAGCAGCCGCCGCCAGCCCGGCACTGTGCGGGCCTCGGGCAGCCGGTTCGGCCCGGCACGCGCCAGCCGCAGGGCAGCCTCCGCCGAGCTCAGTCCGGAGAGCACGGACAGCGGCCCGGCCGCGGCAGGGTTCACCCTCCGCCGCCCGTCATGCGCAGCACCTAACCCCGGCACTGCCCAGGTCCATCATGCTTCCGAGGATGCTCCGGCGCGGCACCCCGGGTTAGGGCCAAAGGTCACCCGGGGTTGCGCGCGGCTACGTCGCTCCGGGGCTTCGAGGGTCGCGGCCTGGAGGCATCGCCTCGGCGAACGCGCCGGCCCCTTAGCTGCCGGTTGCCGCGGGAGGCCGCTGCCGTCCCAGCGAGCGCAGGTAGGCGCCGAAGCCTTGCGGAGCGCGTGCATGGATCCGGCCGGAGGTCAGCACCCGCATGCTGTCCGTGGCGAGGACGGTGAAGGCGAGGCTGCGCAGGCTGTGCACCAGGGTGCGGTCCTCGTGCGTTTCCAGGTGGGAGAAGCCGCCCGCAGCCAGGTAGGCGGAGGCCCGGACGCCGAAGTTGGCGCCGTAGATGTGCGGGTGGTTTTCCTCGAAGGGGTGGCGGTCCAGCCAGCGGCGCAGCAGTTCCGGGTCCATCCCCACGGGGTCCGGTTCCACCGAGCCCAGTACCGCGTCGGCGCCGGCCTCGGCGAATTCGAGCTGCCGGACCAGCCAGTTCACCGGGACCTGCGAGTCGGCGTCGGTGTTCGCCAGCCAGGTCCGTCCCGGCCACGGCAGCGGAGTGGAGCGGTGGCCCGGGGCGCGCCGGTGCGGACCGAGCACCGCAGCGCGGACGCCTGCCGCCCGGCTCGCGCCGGCGCTGTGCAGCCTGACCTCCAGCGCACTGAAGCGCGGGTCGGCGTCAACGTACCCCGCGGCGATCTCGGCGGAGCGGTCGGTGCAGCTGTCCAGGACCACTTTCACCCGGACAGCGACGCCGGGCCTCTGCCGCTGGAGCTCGTCTGCGGCGCGCTGCACGGCCCGCAGGGCCCGGTCGAGGTGCTGGTCCTCGTTGTGGGCCGGCATCACGACGGCGATGGCGTCGATGCCGGGGCGTCCTTGCGGGGGCCGGGCGGGGGCTGCCGCAGTGCTCACGCGAGCGGCTCCGGGGCGCGGAGGATCTCCAGGACGAAGTCGCGCTCCCGGTAGAGGCCTGCGTCGGTCCAGCGGAGCTGGCTGCGGGCGGCGGCGTGGACGGCGTCGCCGTCGAGCTCCCAACCATCGATCGGGTGACGCCAGTGGCAGAGCGCCAGCGTGCCGCCGGGCAACAGCGTGGCCTCGACGCGTTCAAACAGTGCCGCCAGCTCCTCCGGCGAGAGGTAGTAGCCCACCTCCGACACCACGATCAGGTCGAAGGCGCCTTCCGGCCAGTCCTGCGGGACCGTGAGGTGGCGGGTCTGCGCGGCCGGCAGGTGCGAAAGCCGCCGGGCGGCGTGGGCCAGCGCCGCGCTGCTCGCATCGACGGCCAGGAAGGTGCCGCAGCGCTCCGCGAGTTCTACGCTCAGGGTTCCGATGGAACAGCCGATTTCCAGGCCGGCGGTGTAGTTCCGGCCGGGGAGCGCCGCGAGGGTCAGCGCGCGTTTGCGGTGTTCGTACCAGCTGCTGGTGTAATCCCACGGATCTTCGCTCCGGGCGTGGACGGTGTCGAAGAGCCCTTCCGCGTCCGCCGCGGCGTAGGGCGCGTCGGCGCCGGTTGCCGCCGCTCCGGCCGTTCCGGCCGGCGCGGCGGGCCGCTGCCACGCGAAGGTCTCCCAGTGCCGGGAGAAATGCTGCAGGAAGGCCGGCGGGAGCAGCACTTCGTCCCCCGGCTGCTCCGAGAGCGCCCGGACCTGCGAGGTGTGCGCCGCCATGGCCTGGGCCTTGGCCAGTTCCTCGGCCGGCGTCAACGGGAGGCGCAGCCAGGACTGCCAGGCCGGGTCCTCCGGGCCGGCCCAAAGCCAGTACCAGACCGGGTATTCCAGCAGCCCGTGGCCCGACGCGGCGGCCGCCTCGGCGGCGACAGAGCCGAGGGTGTCATGGTCGGTGTGGCCGTCGTTCCGGTAGGGCGCCACGAGCACGATGCGGTCGCCCGTCCGCCCGGTGGCGGCCGCGGCCTCGCCGATCGCGGCCAGGATTTGGTCCCGGTGGGCGGCGAGCTTCCCGTCCGGCAGCCCGAGATACCGCCAGCCTGCGGCCGGAACGAGCCGCCCGAGCGCGCCGGCAAACTCCCGCAGCCGCAGGCCGGCAAGCTGTTCCGGTGTGGTGCTGGGCGAGCCGGGGTGGGAGGCCTCCCCGGCCGTGCACAGCAGGACCTGGACCTGCGCGCCAAGTCCGTGCAGCCGGGCCATCAGGCCGCCGGCACCCAGCGATTCGTCGTCAGGGTGCGCGGCCAGGACGATGAACGCCGTGCCGGCCAGCGCCTCGGCGTCGAGCGGGAGTTCCGGCAGGGTGGCGACGCCGCTGCGCGCCCAGTCCTCTTCGCTGGTCCCGGCGTCGTTGTGCGTGAAGCTCACCATGGGTGGTCCCCCTTGAACGTCAGGGCGCCGAGTTGCGCGTCGTCGCGCATGGCGTGGTGCTGCCGGATATAGAGCGAGAGATCGGCCATCCGTTTGCCGTAGCGTGCGTCGAAAGCCAGCGGGGCGGGCCCCAGGTTTTGGCCTACCAGCGACTGGATGCGTTCCACGGCCGCGGCCACGCTGCCGCGGACGCGCAGCGCCTCGCTCCACGCGCCGGGTCCGGATAGCTCCCCGGCGTCGATCCGGGCCGCGGTCCGGGCGAGGTATTGGACGAGGCCGGTCAGGGTGCGGTCGATTTCGCCGAGGTGGGCGAGGGCCAGCTGGTCCGGTTCGCGGCCGCCGTCGGCCGCTTTCTGCAGGGAGTCCACGTAGCTGCGGGCCACGGCGACAGCGCCGCCGAACCAGCAGGCGGCAACCCCCATGCCGCCCCAGGCGAAGCCGGGGCGCTGGTAGTACCAGCCGGCTGCGCCCAGCGGCACGGCCGGAACAGCGTCGAAGTGCACGGTGCCGCTGGGAACTTCCCGCAGGCCCAGGCTGGTCCATTCCGGGTCCGCGAAGCTAACCCCGGCGGCGTGCAGGTCGACGGCGAACGCCGCGCGGCCGCCGCCCTCGAGATGCGCGGTCAGCACGGCGTGATCCAGTTGCGCGGCGATGGAGCACCAAGGCTTCGAGCCGTTCAGTACGACGCCGCCGCCGGCCGCGTCCTTGGCTTCCAGCCGCTGACCGGGGGCTTCTGCGGCGAAGACGCCCCAGGCGCCGTCGAAGGGGACGCCTGCCAGGGCGCCGGCGGGGTCGGCCGCGCCGGCCTGGCCGAGGATAGCGGCAGCGTCGAGGTGGGGTTCCAGGATGCGCCCGGCGGCGACGTCGACGGCGGTGACCGAGGCGAGGATCTCCCAGAGGAAGGCGGTGTTGCCCTCGCCGGGCCTCGGGGCGGCCTCCCCCAAGTCCTTGGCGAGTGACAGCAGGGCCGGGACGTCCCCGACGCCGGCCGCGGCGGCGTCCAACAGCGGTGCGATTCCGGCGAGTTCGCCCGGCGTGGAGCTGATCCGCACGGGCTGGGGAGGGCGGGCTTCCTGGGTCGCGTTCATTGCCTCGTCCGTGTCCTTTGCGATGTGCGCCTGCTGCTTTGCGTGCCGGCGGCTGTCGGCCGAAACCGCCGGCGGGTAAATCTAAGCATACTTAGTACTTCGCGGGCCCGCGTCAGGGACCTCGCCGGCGCCTTGCTACCGCCCAGCCCTGCACCCTTACCGCACGAGGGCCAGCGCGAAGCCGTCCCAGCCCTTCGACCCCACCGTCTGGATCACGGTGGCATCCAGCCGCGGATCCTCCCCCATCATCTGCAGCGCCGCGACGATGCCCGGGGCGTTGACGGGGTCCAAGGCCGGGTCCAGCACGGCCCCTTCCCACACCACGTTGTCCATCACCACCGTGGTGCCGGGCCGGCCGAGCCGGATGGCCCAGTCCAGGTAGTGCGGGTTGTTTTCCTTGTCCGCGTCGATGAAGACGAAGTCGAAGGGCCCTGCACCCTCGCTCTCCAGCGCGGGGAGCGTGTCCAGTGCCGCGCCCACC
Organism: Arthrobacter sp. 01T414; assembly: GCF_056398965.1. NCBI lineage: Bacteria > Bacillati > Actinomycetota > Actinomycetes > Micrococcales > Micrococcaceae > Arthrobacter > Arthrobacter sp. 01T414. The sequence goes on from NZ_JBFTQK010000004.1 coordinate 338,157, forward strand.
CGGATCTCGACGAGGTGGCCCAGCCCGGCCTGGTCGAGGTTGGCGCGCGCCAACTCGGCGTGCCGGGGCAGGTATTCGCAGGTGACAAGCGTGCCGCCCTCCGGCAGGCCTTGCGCCATCCAGATGGTGCTGAAACCGGCCAGGGTCCCGATCTCAAGGACCCTCCGGGCGCCGGACAACTGGACCAACAGCTTCAAGAGCTTGCCGGCGTTCGGTGCCACCTCGATGGCCGGCATCCCGGCGGCCGCGGCGGCTTCCACCGCATGCCGCAGTGATTGATCGGGCCGGACAACGAGCCCGGAGAGGTACTCCTCGACGGCGATCCAGCGGGACGTGGGCTGATGCTCGACCATGCGGCCCAGTCTTACAGCTTGGGACGGCCGGAGGGTAGGGCCGCCCGCCACCGCCCGCGCCGCCGGAGTCGCCCCGGGCTAGTCGCCCAGGGCCTGCTCCAGCCGTTCGAGTTTGCCCGTCAGTTCGCCGGTGTAGCCCGGGCGGATGTCGGCCTTGATCACGAGGGAGACGCGGCTGCCGTAGCGACCCACCGCCTCCGTGGCGCGCTTGACGACGTCGAACACCTCGTCCCATTCGCCCTCGATCGTGGTGAACATCGAGTCCGTGTGGTTCGGCAGCCCGGATTCGCGCACGATCCGCACCGCCTCGGCGACGGCGTGGTGGACCGAGGCGTCGTCCGGATCGGAGCCGGCGGGAGCACCAGCGGGACGGCCGGAGGGTGCGACAGAAAATGCAAGCAACATGGCTCCAGTCTGCCACGCGGCTACGCGCCTGCCGGGGCGCGAAATATCCGGCCGACACGTCATAATCAGGCGTACCCACCGGTAACAGGTTTCCTCCACCTCCTCGTTGCTACCCTGAGCAAATGAACCGGGCAGTAGACCGCCGGCCGCTCCGTGCGGACGCAGCACGCAACGTCAACAAGATCATTGCCGCGGCCCGCCAGTGCTTCCGGGAGCACGGCCCCGAAGTCCCGCTGCAGACCATCGCCGTCACCGCCGGAGTGGGCCCCGCGACGCTGTTCCGGAACTTCGCCGACAAGGAAGAGCTCGTTCTGGCGGCGCTGCACCAGCAGTTGAAGCTGCTGGTCAATCCGGTCATTGAAGAGGCGCTGGCCGGCAAGGACGCCGCGGAGGGCCTGTTCCGGGTCATCGACGCCCTGATGGGTGTGGCCAGCGACGAAGCCAACCTCCTCGGCGCCGTGGCCGGCCGCCGCGGCGTGCTGACCGGAATCACCGGCGACCTGATCGAATCGGTCGCCGTGCTGCTGGGCCGCGGCCAGGGCCAGGGCACCCTCCGCAGCGACATCTCGATGGCAGACATGATCCGGCTGCTGGCCATGCTGATCGGCGTGGTGGACACCATGGAGGCCGGTTCGGACGCCTGGCGCCGTCCGGCCGCCCTGCTCGAGGACGCCATCCGCGCAGAACGGCCGGACCGTCCGCTGCCGCCCCAATCGCTGACACCGGGAACCACGTATGGCACCGCGTTCAGTGTCGGGTTCGGGTCCACCCACGGAACCCCGTACCGTTGACCCCATGACGTGGGAAACCGTCGCCGGCGTGCTCGGCGGCCTGTTGCTGGTGTATGCCGCATTGCTGGTGCTGCTCTGGGGCTACGCGCGGCGGCACCCGGAAACGGTCACCATGAAGGACGCCCTGCGGCTGCTGCCGGACCTGCTCCGGCTGATCCGGCGCCTGCTTGCGGACCGCACCGTCGCGGTGGGCGTGCGCGTCCGACTGGCACTGCTGCTGGTGTACCTGCTCTCGCCGATCGACCTGGTCCCGGACTTCCTGCCGGTGATCGGATACGCGGACGACGTCGTCATCGTTGCCCTGGTGCTGCGCTCCGTGGTGGCCCGGGCCGGGGCGGACGCCGTGGAGCGGCACTGGCCCGGCACGCCTGAGGGCCTGCAGCTGATGCTCAAACTGGCAGGACTTGGCACCGCCCGGTGAGCTGACACACTTCTTGGCGGCACGCGGAATAGCGCCCCGGAAGCAGCCGTTGAAGCCTGCATGAAGGCAATAACTTACAGCGAATATGGCAATCCGGATGTCCTTGAGTTGGCCGAGCGCCCAATGCCCAAGGTCGGTCCGGGCATGGTCCTGGTCAAGGTCAAGGCAGCGTCGGTAAATCCGGTCGACTGGAAGATCATGGCCGGCTACCTGGACGAAGTCATGGACCTGCAGTTCCCGGCAATCCCGGGGTGGGACGTGGCTGGCGTCGTGGAGTCGGTCGGCATCGACGTCCAGCATTTCCAGGCCGGCGACGAAGTCATTTCCTACGGCCGGAAAGACTACGTCCATGGCGGAAGCTTCGCTGAATATATCGCCCTGCCGGAACGGCTTCTCGCCCGCAAACCCGCCTCGCTGGATTGGAATGAGTCCGCTGGCCTTCCCTTGGCGGGCCTGACGGCTTTCCAGGTCCTCAACCGGCTGGGCCTCAAGGCCGGCGAGACCGTGCTGATCCATGGCGGCGCCGGCGGCGTTGGTTCCCTTGGAATCCAGATCGCCGCCGCGCTCGGTGCCCGGGTGATCGCGACCGCGTCAGAAAAGAACCACGACTTCCTGCGCTCCCTTGGGGCCGAGCCTGTCAGCTATGGCGAAGGCCTCGCGGACCGGGTGCGGGCGCTTCGCCCCGACGGGGTCGAGGTCGTGGCGGACTTCGCAGGTGGGAACCTCGACGCCACCCTGGCGGTGCTGGCCGACGGCGGCCGGCACGCCTCCATCGCGGATAGCGAAGTCGAGCAGCATGGCGGCACCTGGATGTGGGTAAATCCCGTGGGCGCCGAGCTACAGGAACTCGCCGAGCTGGTCGACGAGGGCAAGCTCAAGGTTGAGGTGGCCAAAACCTTCCCGCTGGCGGAGTCGGCGGATGCGTTCCGGCTAAGCATGGAAGGGCACACCCGCGGCAAGATCGTCGTGACGGTCGACGGCGCTTAGGCCCGGGTGCCCCGGGGCCAGGGTGCCCTAGGCCCGGGCGCCCCGGGCCAGGTCCGGGGGTTGTCTGCCCGGGCGGGGCGGGTTAGCATCGCGGATGTTCCAGCCGGGAGTTGATCCACGCGGAGGAGAAGCGCAGACATGGCCGAAGTACTCCTGTACCACCACATCCAGGGCCTGACCGCGGGGGTGCGGGAGTTTGCCGACGAGTTGCGGGAGGCCGGGCACACCGTGCATGTCCCCGACCTGTTCGACGGCCATACCTTCGCGAGCATCGAGGAGGGCTTCGGCTACGCGGGCCGGACCGGCTTCGACGTCATCCGGGCCCGCGGCGCCGCCGCTGCCGACGAGCTCGGCCCGGGGCTCGTCTACGCCGGGTTCTCCTTTGGCGTGACCGTCGCCCAACGGCTGGCACAGACGCGGCCCGGCGCCCGCGGCGCGCTGCTGATGTATTCCTGCCTGCCGGTCACCGAGTTTGGGGACGCGTGGCCGCCGGACGTGCCGGTGCAGATCCACGGCAAGCAGGAGGATGAGTTCTTCGACGAGGACCTGCCGGCCGCACGCGAACTTGCCGGGTCCGCAGCGGCCGCGGAGCTGTTCGTTTATCCCGGCGCCCAGCACCTCTTCGCGGACTCCTCGCTCGACGCCTTCGACCCGGAGGCGTCAGCGCTGCTGAAGGACCGGGTGCTGTCGTTCCTCGCCACTGTCTGAGCTGCCCGGCCCTGCGGCGCCTGCCGGCACCGGGCCGACTGCGGTGGCGGGTCAGTCCGCGGGGGGCGTTTCCTGGTCCGGTTTGTCCGCCTGCTGCTCCTCGGTGGACTTCCCCGGCGCCGGCTTTTCCCTGTCATCGTGCAAGCGATGCGCTTCCTGCAGGTGGTGCTGCAGTTTTTCCTCGGCCTCGCGCCGGCGTCGGGCCATTTCGCGCAGTTCCCGGGTGGACTCGGCCCCGGGCGAGACGAAGTGCTCGTGCACTTTGGCCGGCTTGGCTTCGGGGATGTCAGGGCCGGGGGCAGCGGCAGGCTGAGCGTCGTTGTCGGTCATGCTCGAATGCTCCCACCGGGGCCCGGTCACAACAAGGGGCTAAAGACCGCCCGGGCGCCTACCCCCAGCCGAGCAGCCGCAGCCCGGCAGCGGCGCCGGCACCGGCCAGGACCACCACGAGGAACGGCGCCCGCAGCCACAGGGCAAGCGCGGCCGCGGCGAGGGCCCCGAGCCGTGCGTCCAGCGCCAGCGACTGCCCGGACGCCACCGTGTTCACCACCGTCAGCGAAGCCAGCAGGCCGATTGTCATGGTCCCGGCGATCCGGGACATTCGCGGATTGCGCAGCAGGCTGGCCGGCACCAGGTACCCCACGAGTTTCCAGGCGTAGGCCAGCACGCAGGAAAGCAGGAGCCAGAGCCACAGCGTCATGAGGTCTCCCCCTGGCCGTGTACGGCACGCCGGGCCGCCTCATGCTCCTCGGCGTACGGGTCGACGTCGGGCTCGAGCCCCTCGTCGCTGCGGCCGTGACTGAACCAGCCGAACACCGCCGCCACGAAGGCGGCCACCAGGATGGGCACCCCCGCCGGGACGAACGGCACGGCCAGGACTGTCGCCAGGGCGCAGACGACGGCGATCGCGACGGGTTCGCGGCCCTTGAGCCGGGGCCAGAGCAGTCCCAGGAAGGCCGCGACCGCGGCGCCGTCGAGGCCCCACTGCTTGGGGTCGCCCAGGGCGCCTCCGGCCAGCGCCCCCACGGCCGTGAACACGTTCCACAGCACGAAGATGCCCAGGCCCGCCGTCCAGAAACCCCGGCGCTGCTCCGCGGGGTCGGTCTGGCCGGTGCTGGTGGCGGTCGATTCGTCGATAGTGACATGGGCGGCGGCGAACCGGCGCCAGCCACGTGGTTGCAGCAGGGCGTTGAGCTGCATGCCGTAGATTCCGTTGCGCATGCCCAACAGGGTGGCTGCACTCATTGCCGCGACGCCGGAACCGCCGCCGGCCACGACGCCGATGAAGGCGAACTGCGAGCCGCCGCTGAAGAGCAGCAGGCTCAGCGCCATGGTTTGCCAGAAATCGAGCCCCGACGTCACGGACAGGGCACCGAACGAGACCCCGTAGAGTCCGGTGGCGATGCTGATCGAGAGCCCGACACGGACGGCCGGGGATTGCGCGAGCTTCACCGCCGCCGCCGTTTCGGGACCGGCTTCGACAGGCTCCACGCCCACGCGATGAGGGGCGCCTGCAACGGCAGCCGCAGGCTGTGGATCCGGCGTTGCGCCGGCGTCCCCTCCGGCCCGTACGCCGTGCGGAGCGCGTCCAGGTGTCCGGCGAGGAAGGCCGTGAACATGGCGGTGACGCACACGGCGGCCCCGCGCCGGACCGGTGGGACCAGCAGTCCGACGGCGGCGCCGGCCTCCAGCAGCCCGCTCGCGGCCACCCACTCCTCCTGGGACAGCACGGCGAGGGGCCCGTTACGCCGGCTGCCGGTGTCATCGCGGCAAAGGAACTCCGGGATCACCGGTGCGAAGAAGGCCGGATCGCGGAAGTGTTTGGCCGCGCTGGCCAGCAGCAGCCCGCTCAGGGCCACCGCGGAAAGCGTCTGGGTTGCCCCGGGGAACCAGCGGAAAGGCATGGAACCATGCAACCACAGCCGCGCGACGCCCGGTAACCGGAGCCGTAACCTGCGCCGGGGCGCAGGTTACGGTGCAGGTCCAGTGCAGTTCGGGCGCAGTTCCGGCGATTCGGGCCGGGACCTCCGGCGCGGCGGACCCTCCCGGTGCCGCCGCCAAGGCAGGACTTTCCGCAGGGGTCCGGGGAGGACGGCCGGGAGTACCTTGTTGACTATGAGCAGTGTCGTGCAGATGAGCGGCGTCGTTAAGCGCTTCGGGGCCGTGACGGCCCTCAACGGCCTGGACTTTGAAGTGGCCGCCGGCGAAGTACATGGCTTCCTCGGCCCCAACGGGTCCGGCAAATCCACCACCTTGCGGCTGCTGCTGGGCATGCTGCGGTCCAACGCCGGATCCATCCGGGTGCTGGGGCTGGATCCCTGGCGCGACGTCGCGACGCTGCACCGCCGGCTGGCCTACGTTCCGGGTGATGTGGCCCTGTGGCCAAACCTGACCGGCGGCGAGGTGATCCAGCTCCTCGGCAAATTGCAGGGCGGGCAGGACCGGGCGCGGCGGGACTCGCTGCTGGAACTGTTCGAGCTGGATCCGACCAAGAAGGCCCGCACCTACTCCAAGGGCAACCGGCAGAAGGTCGCCCTCGTCGCCGCTTTGGCCTCGGACGCCGAATTGTTCCTGCTGGACGAACCCACGAGCGGACTGGATCCGCTGATGGAGGACGCCTTCCGCGGCTGCGTCCGCGAACTCCGAAACCAGGGACGCACCGTACTGCTGAGCAGCCACATCCTCAGCGAGGCCGAAGCCCTTTCCGACCGGGTCAGCATCATCCGCGCGGGACGGGTGGTGGAGACCGGTCCGCTCGAGCAGTTGCGGCACCTGACCAGGACCGCCGTCACCGCCGACGTCGTCGCGGTGCCGCCGGGGCTGGACCTGCTGCCGGGCGTGCACGATGTGGTGGTGGCCAACCACCGGGTCAGCGCGCAGCTGGATCCGACCGGGCTCGCCCCGTTCCTGCAGGCCCTGACCGCCGCCGGGTTGCGGACGCTGACCAGCCAGCCGCCGACGCTGGAAGACCTGTTCCTGCGGCACTACGGTTCCGGGAACGGCGGCTCCGGCGGCAGGGGTTCCGGTAGGGGTCCCGGGACCGGGCCGGGCCCGCGGGACCCCGGGTCCGACGCCGCGGGCACCGCCGCTGCAGGCGCTCCCGGACCGGGGCTCCGCAATGCCTGAGACCCTGGCGGGCACCGGCGCCCTGCTTCGGCTGGGGCTCCGGCGGGACCGCTGGCTGCTGCCGATCTGGGTGCTTGGATTCGCCGTCGTCGCGTATTCGACGGCGGTGGCCGGGTCGGACCTCTACCCGGACGTGCGGAGCCGCATCGAAGCGGCCAATGCCTTGAATGCCACCGCCTCGATGGTGGCGATGTTCGGGCGCATCTACGATCCCGCCTCCCTCGGCGCGCTCTCGCTGATCAAGTACACCGCGTTCATGACCGCCATCCTCGCGGTCATGATGGCCATCCTGATCATCCGCCACACCCGCGCCGACGAGGAGAGCGGGCGCCTCGAACTGCTCGGCGGCGGCCGGCTGGGACGCGACGCCGCGCTGGCCGCTGCCCTGATCATTGGCCTCGGTGCCAGCCTGGGCGTGGGGCTGCTGTCCGCCGCCGCCCTGGCCGCCGGGGGCCTGCCTGCTGCCGGTTCGCTGGCCTTCGGGCTCGGCTGGGCTGCCACCGGCATGGCGTTCAGCGCCGTTGCCGGCGTCGCCGCGCAGCTGACCGCGAGCGCCCGGGCCGCCACCGGCCTGAGCGTGGGCGTCATCGCCGTCACTTACGGCCTGCGGGCCGTCGGGGACCTCGCCGAACCGGGGCCGTCATTCCTTTCGTGGCTTTCGCCGATCGGCTGGAACCAGCAGATCAGGGCTTTCGCCGGGGACCGGTGGTGGGTGCTGGCGCTGCCGGTCGCGCTCTGCGTTCTCCTCGTCCCGGTTGCCTTTGTCCTCCGGGCCCGCCGAGACTTGGGCGCGGGACTGCGCGACGAACGCCCCGGCCCCGCCGTCGGCTCTCTCACCGGGGTATGGGCCCTGGCCGTGCGCCTGCAGCACCGGGTGTGGCTGGCCTGGGCCGCGGCGTTCGTCGTTTTCGGCGTCGTCATCGGATCCCTGGTCAGCAACGTCGAGCAGATGCTGAGTTCCCCGAACGCCCAGGACCTGATCAAACTCATCGGCGGCGCCTCCGCCTTGCGGGATGCCTTCCTGGCAGCGGAGATCAGCATCATGGGCCTGCTCGCGGCGGCCTACGGCGTTTCGGCGGCCAACCACTTGCGCTCCGAGGAGTCCGCGGGGCACGCCGAAGCCCTGCTCGGGACGGCCACCACCCGCAGCCGCTGGGCGAGCAGCCATTACGTTTTTGCGCTGGCCGGGGTCGCGGTGCTGATGGCGCTGGCCGGCGTCTCAATCGGCGTCGGAGCCTCCCTCGCCGTCGAAGACGCCGGACTGGTGGGCCGCGCTACGGTCGGCTCGCTCGCCCAGATTCCTGCCGCCTGGTTGCTGACCAGTGTGGCCCTGCTGGTCTTTGGCTGGACGCCCCGGCTGGCCGGGGCGGTGTGGGGCGTCCTCCTTGGCTTCGTGGCGCTCGGAGAGTTCGGCGTGCTCTGGAACGCCCCCGAATGGCTGATGGACCTCTCGCCGTTCCGGCACTCGCCGCTGCTGCCGGTTGGTGCGGACGCGGTGCCCGCGCTGGTGGCCCTCACCGCCGTCGCCGCCGGGCTGGGGGCGCTCGGCTACCTCGGCTGGCGACGGCGGGACCTGGCCGCCTAGCCGGAAGCGGTGCCGCTGAGCGGCTCCACTCGTGAGTAACGGGACAGTGCCTAGAGCCTGGCCAGCAGCTGGGCCCGGACCTCGGCGGGCCGGTTGGTGGTGATCTCCTGGATGCCCAGTTCCCGGCAGAGCGCCACGTCCTCCGCCGAATCCACAGTCCAGACCCGGAAGCGGCGGCCCGAGTCGAGCCAGCGCTGAACGGTCCGGGAATGCCCGCGGACGTAGCCGATCCCCGGCCCGGCGAGCCCCACCTCGCAGTCGTCCAGGATGCGCTCCCCCTCGGTCTGCGCCGCTTTCATGACGTTGGCGAGGGCGCCGCCGGTGACGGGGCCCAGGCCCAGTTCCTCGCGGATTTCCTCAACGTTCACATCGTCCACCAGTTGGCAGATGGCCGCGGCGGGCACGGACCGAAGCAGGTGCTTGACCGAGTCCGGGCTGAAACTCATGAACGAGATCCGGATGTTTTCCAGCATCGAGGTGGCACGGTCCCAGCCCTCGGCTTCCAGGACCTCCAGGACCCGGTCCTCGAGCTTGAGCTGGTAGGGGCTGGGGTGCTTGAGCTCGATCGCCAGCCCGATTTCGCGGCCGGCCAGGCGCAGGATGTCCAGCAGTTCCGGCAGCGTGAGGAACTGCTCGGACCGGGCGCCGTACTCCTCCGGGATCCGCGCGCCCTTCCAGGAGCAGAAGTCCAGCTCCCGGAGCTCCGCCAGGGTGCGGTCCGCGACCGGGCCGGTGCCATCGGAGGTGCGGTCCAGGTTGGCGTCGTGGAGCAGGACCGCGTGCTGGTCGCGGGTGAGGTGGATGTCGCACTCGACGCCGTCGGCGCCGTCGGCGATCGCTTGCAGGTAGGCGGCACGGGTGTGCTCGGCAAACGCTTCGCTGGCGCCCCGGTGGGCATAGACCAGCGGGCGGGCGGCGGCGGACTCCTCGGTAATCATGCTGACACGTTAGCGGACGTCGGTGACGGATGCGCGGCTAGGCTGGGCACATGCAGGTGAACACTGAACGACCAGCCCGTACCGCCGTCCCCCCGGCCGGCGTCGAACACCGGCTCTCTCCCGCGGACGCCGAAAAGGCCGCGGCGCTGCGCAAGATGAAGCTGCTGGCCGTGTCGTTGCTGATCGGCATGGCCATCATCTTCGTCATCGCCTTCGCCCTGCAGAAACAGTACCCGTGGCTCGAGTACGTCCGGGCCGCGGCGGAGGGTGGCATGGTGGGCGCACTCGCGGACTGGTTCGCCGTCACCGCGCTGTTCAAATACCCGCTGGGTTTGAAAATCCCGCACACCGCGATCATCCCGCGCCGCAAGGACCAGATCGGGGCGTCGCTGGGCGAATTCGTGGAAACCAACTTCCTCTCCGAACAAGTGGTGAAGGAGAAACTGGCCAGCGTGGACATCGCGCGGAAGGTCGGTGGCTGGCTGTCCGGCCCGGGTGGCGCCGACCGGGTGGCCAAGGAGGGTGCAGCCGTGATCCGCGGCGCCTTCACGGTGCTCAATGACGACGACGTCCAGGCCGTCATCGAGGCCATGGTCCGGAAGCATCTGCTGGCGCCGCCGTGGGGACCGCCGGTGGGACGGCTCGCCCAGCGCGTGTTCGACGACGGCCACCACCACGCGCTCGTGGACCTGCTCGTGGACCGGACGGTGGACTGGGTGCGCGACAACCACGAGACGGTGAACCGGCTGGTCACGGACCGCTCCCCCACCTGGGTGCCCACGTTCGTGGACGGACTCGTCGGCGACAAGGTCTACGTCGAGATCCTGAAATTCACCCGGGCCGTGCAGTCGGATCCGCAGCACCAGGTCCGTCTCTCGATCGATACCTATCTGAAGTCGCTGGCGCATGACCTGCAGCACGACCCGGTCATGATTGCCCGCGCCGAGGGCGTCAAGGCGCAGGTACTCGGCGACCCGGAGGTCCGTGAACTCGCGTCGCGCACCTGGGGCACGGTCAAGGCCGCGTTGCTGGCCGCCGTCGACGATCCGCACAGCGAGCTGAGCGTCAAGTTCAAGGCTGCCGTGCACGATTTCGGCACCCGGCTGGTGGTCGACCCCGAACTGGCAGGCAAGGTGAACACCTGGATCGGCGACGCCGCGGGGTACCTTGTGAACAACTACCGTTCCGACATCGCCGGCGTCATCACCGATACCGTGGCCCGCTGGGATGCAGAGGAGACCTCGCAGAAGATTGAACTCCAGGTCGGCAAGGACCTGCAGTTCATCCGGATCAACGGCACCGTGGTGGGCGCCCTCGCCGGGCTCGCCATCTTCACCTTGGCCAACCTGGTCTTCGGCTGACCCGGATGGACCCGGCACGGGCATCCCACCAGGACGCCGTCCTCGAAACCGTGCGGCTGCGGCTGAGGCCATGGCGCGTGTCCGACGCCGCGGTTCAGCGCCAGCTCTGGACCGAGCGGGATCCTCGTGTCCCGCCGCATCGACGAATCAGTCCCGACGGCCACCCCACGCTGGACGAGATCGCCGACGGGATCCTTCGTGAGGCCGCGCATCCCTTCCCGGGGCTGCTCGCTGCGGAGCAGAAGAGTTCCGGGCAGTTCATCGGTTACTGCGGGCTGATTCCCAACCGGCACGGCCAGGACGGGGAGCCCGAACTTGCGTTCGAGTTCCTTCGAAAGGTCTGGGGTCAGGGGTTGGCGACTGAAGCCGCCTGGGCCGTCCTGCAACTGGCCGAAGCGTCCGGCTACAGTCGCATTTGGGCCACCGTCCGTGACTGGAACGCGCCGTCCCGCCGTGTGCTGGAAAAACTTGGATTCAGCGAAACCGGCAGAGTGGACCTGGACGAGGTACACGGCGACTCCCTCTTCACCCTAAAAACGCTCTGACCGCCAACTGTTTGTTGCGCCCCGACCCACCGCGGCGTGCCCTCGGACTGGCTCAAAGACTGAATCAGCTGGCTATTGGGTGGAGAATGCCGCGATTTGGGGCTCAGGCGGGGTCGGGGGTGCTTATGGTGACTGGCATGGAATCTGCTCTGAGTTTCGGGCGGCGCTGGGCCGCCCCCGCCGCCGCCGTCGTCTTTTTCTCCCTGTGGTGCGTGGGCGAGGCCGGACGGATGGGCGGGTCCTGGCTTTCATGGTCAGGGAACTGGCCGCTGGTACTGATGACGCTGGCGGTCGCGACGGCTGCCTGGCGGCCCGTCGTTTCGCTGGCATTCACGGCTGCGCTGCTCGCCGGTCAACTGACCCACGCCCTGCCGCCGATGCACTCCACCCACTGGGCCATCTATCTGGGCTCCTTCGTCGCTCTTGGATTCATCATGTGGACCGCCCCGCGACGGCTGCGCTACCTCGCGGCGGCAGCCAACGTGATCGCCGCCGCCCTTATGAGCTTCCTTATGCTGTCCTGGAGGTACGGCGACGGCGTCGGCTGGTTTCCCCCGGCCTATGCCGGCGACCGCTGGAGGCTGCAGGACTATGGCTGGCAGCTATTCGCCCTCCTCCTGCTGATCGCCGGGGCCTGCGCCGCGGCCGGTCTCCTGCTGGCCCTCTTCCAGGAACGGGGCAGCCTGTTCCGGTCCCGTGAACTAGCGCAGAGCAGCCTCAGGGAGGCCGAGATCGACCTGATCGTGGAGCAGGAACGGACACGCATTGCCCGCGACCTGCATGACGTCCTCGCCCACTCGCTTGCCGTCATCGCTGCCCAGGCGGACGGGGCCCGGTACCTGAGCAAGGACCAGCCCAATGCCGTGCTCACCTCCCTGGACACCATCGCCCGGTCGGCGCGCAGCGCCCTGGTGGATGCCCAGCGTGTGATCGAGGGGGTTCGCGAAGACGGCATGGCGACCCCGCAGCCCTTGCTTAGGGACATTCCCGCGCTCATCGAGGGGATGCAGCGCGGCAGCCTCAAGGTCCACACGAGCGAGTCCGGATCCCCCGTGGACCTCTCGCCCGGACAGCAGTTGGCCGTCTTCCGGATCATCCAGGAGTGCCTGACTAATGCGCTAAAACATGGCGGCCGCGGCACGGATGTCCGGCTCCACTATGACTGGAGCGGGCCGGGCCTGACGCTTCACCTCGCCTCTGCCCTTGTTCCGGCGGCCAACGAGGAAGCCTCGGGTCCGGCTTCGCCGCGAGCCGGAAGGGGACTGCCCGGCATGCGTGAACGAGCCCATCTCGCCGGCGGCTGGCTGACGGCGGGCCCCGACGGCGAACACTTCCGCGTGACGGTCTTCCTTCCCTACGGAACCCTGCCGGGCAGCGCAGCTGACGGGACAGCCGACACTGACAGCGGCGATGCCTTCGGTGCGGTTTCCGGGACGGGGGCCCCGCCCGCCCCGGCCGCGGCGGCTGTTCTCCTGCCGGCGGCCGCCTCGCCGGAAGCAGGCCACCGTGGCTGATGCCGGGGCGCGCATCACCGTGGCGCTGGTGGATGACCAGCCCTTATTCCGGGCCGGTATCCGCATGTTGCTCGAGAGCCAGGACGATTTGGAACTCGCAGGGGAAGCCGGTGACGGGAATGAGGCCGTGGCCCTGGCCTTTGAACGGCGACCGGACGTCATGCTGATGGACCTGCGGATGCCGGCCATGGACGGCGTCGAAGCGACCCGGCAGATCGTGCAGCACGCGACGGCGGCCGGAACGGACAAGCCCAGGATTATCGCGCTCACCACGTTCAACAGGGACCAGGCCGTGGTGCAGGCCGTGCAGGCGGGAGCCAGCGGGTACCTGCTCAAGAGCGCGGAACCGGAATTCCTGCTGGCCGCGATCCGGACGGTGCACTCCGGGTACTCCGTCATCGCGCCCGGGTCCATCCATTCCCTCTTCGAGCACGCTGCCCGCAATGTGCCGGCGGCAGGCCCGGACCTCTCCGTGCTCAACGTGCTGTCCGTGCGGGAACGGGAAGTTTTCCTCCTCGCCGCCAAGGGCCTCAGCAATGGCGAAATGGCGGGGAGCCTGTTCGTCTCCGAAGCCACCGTCAAAACCCACCTGCGCAGCGTGCTGGACAAGCTGGAGCTCCGCAGCAGGCTCCAACTGGTGGCATTCGCCCACGAACGGCGGCTACTGGGTACGTAGTCCCGCGGCGCCCCGCCGGCCCGTCAGGCGGGCGCGACCGTGGCCTTGGGCCGGCCGCGCATGGCGAAGCCCGTGAACGCCAGCGCCACCAGCGCCGTGACCACCAGCAGCATTAGCCCGATCGAGTAACTGCGGGACGCGGCGTCGTAGGTAGCACCCATGATCAGGGGCGGAAAATAGCCGCCCAGGCCGCCGGCGGCGCTGACCACCCCGGACACGCTGCCCACCTTCCCGTGCGGGGCCAGCACACCGACCCAGGCAAACACGCCGCCGGTGCCCAGGCCCAGGGCGGCAGCCATCGCCACGAACGTCAGGCCGGCGGGCACATCGCCGTCGGGCTGCAGGTTCACCACCCAGGCGAGCACGGCGACGCCGGCGAGTGAGACCATCACGACGGGTTTGGGTCCGAAACGGTCCGCGAGCACTCCCCCGACGGGCCGGGCCAGCACGGCGGCCAGGGCGAAGCCGGCGGTGCGCGCCCCGGCGGCACTCGGGTCGAAGCTGTAGATGTCCCGCAGGTACGTCGGCAGGTAGGTCGCGAAGGACACGAAGCCGCCAAAGACGACGGCGTAGAGGAAGCACATCTTCCACGTCACCGGAGTTTTTGCGGCGTCGAGCAGCTTGGGCATGACCGGCGCGTTCTGGCGGCTCCACGCCGGGGACTCCTTCATCAGGAACCAGACCAGCGCGGCCATGACGGCCAGGACCGCGGCGATCAGCAGGTGCGTGGGGAAGTAGCCGATCCAGGCCACCAGCCGCGGGTTCAGGAACGCGGCCAGGGCGGTACCGCCCATCCCGGCACCGAACACCCCGGTGGCGAAGCCGCGCCGCGACGGGTCGTACCAGGCGCTGACGAAGGGGATGCCGACGGCGAACACGGTGCCAGCTACCCCAAGCAGCAGCCCGGCGCCGAGCACCAGGGGGAAGGAACGGATGCTGCCGCCCACGGCCACGGCCAGGATCGGCACGATGGCGGCGAGCAGGACGAAGCTGAACATGGCCCGGCCGCCGTACTTGTCCGTCAGGGCGCCGACGACGATCCTGCCCAGCGATCCGACGAAGACCGGCATGGCGACGAGGATCCCCGTGGTGGCGGGGGTGAGCTGGAGGTTCTGGGTGTAGAACGCCCCGAGGGTGGCCACCGAATTCCAGGCCCAGAACCCCGCCACCGAGGCTGCAGTGGCGAGCACCAGGTTGAGCGTCTGTCCTGCCGGTCCGGTCGCCGTCGTCGCCGTCGCTGGCGGGGTCAATTCGGCCATGGTGGTCTCCTCTCGGCGCGGCGGCAGGCTCCCGGTGCCGCCGGCGGGTCAGCGGTTGCGGGTGTCACGGTCGCGGGTTCCGACCGCGGACCAGCCGGGCCGGGCCGCCGAGGACGGGGTGCGGGTTGCCGCCCCCGTCTGGACCCCGCCTCGTTTGCCGCCCCGTTTGCCGTTCCGGTCCCGGTCGCGGGAGCGGTACACGATGTACGGCCGGAAGAGGTAGTGGAACGGCGCCGTGAACGCGTGGACCAGCCGGGTGAACGGCCAGATCACGAACAGCGCCATGCCCACCAGGGTGTGCAGATGGAAGGAAAACGGGGCCTCCGCCATCGCCGCGATGTCCGGCTGGAAGATGAACAGCGAACGGAACCACGGCGCCACGGTCTCGCGGTAGTTGTGCCCGTGCTCGCCCTCGAACACGCTCGCCAGGGTGGTCCAGAGCCCGAAGACGATCGCGGCGGTGAGGACGACGTACATGGTCTTGTCGTTCTTGGTGGTGGCCATGAAAACCGGCCCGGTGGTGCGTCGCCGGTAGATCAGCAGGATGATTCCACCCAGCGTCCCGACCCCGGCAATGCCGCCCACCAGGAGGGCATTGAAGTGGTAGAACTCCTGGCTCATCCCCACGGCCTGGGTCCACGCCATCGGAACGACCAGACCGAAGAAGTGCCCGGCGATCACGGCGAGCAGGCCGAAGTGGAACAGCGGCGACGCGATCCGCAGCAGCCGGGATTCGTAGAGCTGGGAAGACCGGGTGGTCCAGCCGAACTGGTCGTACTTATAGCGCCAAACGAGACCGCCGACCAGGACCACCACCATGACGTAGGGCAGCACACCCCAGAGCAGGATATCGAGCACCGACAGCTCCATTTCAGGCCCCCTTCACGGGCAGCAGGCGCGGGTCGTACGGGTCCAGGCCCACGGCCTCGGTGGGCGGACCGTAGCCGGCCATCCGCATCACGGCCTGCTCATCCGCGGGTGACTTCCCCGGCAGGGTGGCGCAGACGGCCTGCAGGATCCGGGCATGCGGCAGCGCGTCCCGGAGCAGGCCAAAGCGCAGCATCTCCAGGCTGGCCCGGTACCGGCCCAGCAATGCGCGGCCGGCCGCGAGGTCCACCCGGGCGGCGTATTCCAGCACCATCGGGAGGTAGTCCGGCAGTTCCCCCTGAGTGTCCACCAGGACGTCGCTTTGCCGGTAAGCCGCCTTGAAGCTGCCGAGCACTTCGCCGCGCCGCCGGGTGTCCCCGTCCGTCCAGTACGACAGGTGCAGGGCGTGGCGCCTGCCGAGGTCGAACTCGCGAACGTAGCTGGCCTGGCTTTCCATCAGCGGCGTGGCCTCCAGGGCGGCCAGCGCCTCTTCGAAGTCGGCGACGGCGTTGGGGTACTCCGCGAGCGCGGCGCGCATCAGGGGCACCTTGCCGAGCAGGTCCTCGTCCGGGTAGGACAGGCACCACGCGGCGGCGAGGTAGACGACCTGGTCGCGGCGGCTCATGGCTGGACGGCTCATGGTTGGTCCTCCGCCGCGGCCAGGGTGCCCGGTTCCGGCCCCTTCTCGGGGAAGAGCCCGGGCGGCGCGCCGCGGCCGTCCCAGTTCAGCAGGTTCACCCGGCCCCTCAGGCTGGTCCCCTCCTCGAGGCCGCCGGAGGTCTGCCGGTCCTTCAGCGCGTTGAAGGTCTCCACGGCCACCGGAACCGGCCGGCCGCTGGCCTCGCCGAACGGTGAGGTGTCCTGCATGCCGGGGCCGCCGTCGAAGTCCAGCGAGCAGCCCATCTCTTCCAGGTCGTGGGCCTGTTCCACATGGGCTTTGGGGATGACGTAGCGTTCCTCGTATTTCGCGATCGCCATCAGCCGGTACATCTCGTACATGCTCTGGCTGTCCATGCCCACCGCTTCGGGGATGGAGTCGTCCGGGTCGTTGCCGAGGCTGATGCCGCGCATGAAGGAGCGCATTGCCGCGAGCTTCAGCAGCACCGCGGTGACCCGGTCCGTGTCCCCGGCGGTGAAGAGTTCGGCGAGGTATTCCACCGGAATGCGCAGCGCGTCGATGGCGCCGAACAGGTTGCCGGCGTCCTCGCCGTCGTGCCCCTGATCGCGCAGCAGGTCCACCACCGGGGAAAGCGGCGGGACGTACCAGACCATCGGCATGGTCCGGTATTCGGGGTGCAGCGGAAGGGCCACCTTGTAGACCTTGGCCAGGGAGTAGACCGGCGAGCGCCGGGCCGCGTCGATCCAGTCCTCCGGGATGCCCTGGGCCCGTGCCTCGGCCTGCACGGCGGGGTCGTTCGGGTCCAGCAGCACGTCCATCTGGGCGTCGTAGAGCGCCTGCGGGTCCGTCACGGCGGCCGCCGCGGTGACGGCGTCGGCGTCGTACAGAAACAGCCCGAGGTACCGCAGCCGGCCCACGCAGGTCTCCGAGCAGACCGTGGGGAGCCCCACCTCCACCCGCGGATAGCAGAAGGTGCACTTCTCGGCCTTGCCGGTCTTGTGGTTGAAGTAGATCTTCTTGTAGGGGCAGCCGGTGACGCATTGCCGCCAGCCGCGGCACTTGTCCTGGTCCACCAGCACAATCCCGTCCTCCACCCGCTTGTAGATCGCGCCGGAGGGGCAGGAGGCCATGCAGGACGGGTTCAGGCAGTGCTCGCAGATCCGCGGCAGGTAGAACATGAAGGTCTGCTCGTAGGCGAACTTGATCTTGTCCTCGGATTCGCGCCGGACTTTTTCCACGATCGGGTCCAGGTGCCCGTGCTCGGCGGATCCGCCCAGGTCATCGTCCCAGTTCGCAGACCAGGTGATCTTGGTGTCCTCGCCGGTGATCAGGGACTTTGGCCGCGCCACCGGAAAGTCGTCGCCCAGCGGCGCGTCCACCAGGGTCTTGTAGTCGTAGGTCCACGGCTCGTAGTAGTCCTTGAGCTCGGGCTGGACCGGGCTGGCGAAGATCCCCAGCAGCTTCTTCACCCGGCCGCCGGCCTTGAGCACGAGCTTGCCGCGTTTGTTCAGCACCCAGCCGCCGTGCCAGCGTTCCTGGTCCTCGTAGCGGCGCGGGTACCCCTGCCCGGGGCGGGTTTCGACATTGTTGAACCAGACGTATTCGGTGCCCGCACGGTTCGTCCAGGCCTGCTTGCAGGTCACCGAACAGGTGTGGCAGCCGATGCATTTGTCCAGGTTCATCACCATGCCCATTTGGGCCATCACGCGCATCAGTACTGCACCTCCTGGGAACGACGGCGGACGGTGGCCACCATGTCACGCTGGTTTCCGGTGGGGCCAAGGTAGTTGAACGCGTAGGCCAGTTGGGCGTACCCGCCGATCAGGTGCGAGGGCTTGACCAGCAGCCGGGTGACGGAGTTGTGGATGCCGCCGCGCCGCCCGGTGGCCTCGGACTTGGGGACGTCGATGGTGCGTTCCTGGGCGTGGTGGACGTACACGACGCCGGCGGGCATCCGGTGGCTGACGATCGCCCGGGCCACCAGGACGCCGTTGATGTTCACGCACTCCACCCAGTCGTTGTCCTTGACCTCGATGGCGTCCGCGTCGGCCGGGCTCATCCAGACCGTGGGTCCGCCGCGCGAGAGCGAGAGCATCAGCAGGTTGTCCTGGTATTCGGAGTGGATGGACCATTTCGAGTGCGGCGTCAGGTAGCGGACCACCACCTCCATGGATCCGTCCCGGCCGAGTTTGGGTTCGCCGAAGAGCCGGTGCATGTCCAGCGGCGGCCGGTAGATCGGCAGGGATTCGCCGATGTCCCGGATCCAGTCATGGTCGAGGAAGAAGTGCATCCGGCCGGTGAGGGTGTGGAAGGGCTTGAGCCGTTCGATGTTGATGGTGAACGGTGCATACCGGCGGCCGCCCGTCTCCGAACCGGACCACTCCGGTGAGGTGATCACCGGGACCGGGCCGGCCTGGGTCTGGGCGAAGGTGATGAACTTTTCCTCGGACCCCTCGGACAGGTCCGCCAGCTTCCGGCCGGTGCGCACTTCCAGGTCTTTGAAGCCCTGGACGGACAGTGCGCCGTTGGTGGTGCCGGAGAAGGCCAGGATCGCCTCGGCCAGCTTCGCGTCCGTGTCGATCGCGGGGCGGCCGTCCGCGGCGCCGCCGAGCATCACCCCGTTGGACCGGCTCAGCCGCTCCAACGGGCCTTTGAGTTTGTAGGTGACGTTTTTGACCGTGAAGCCGAGCTTGTCGGCCAGCGGCCCGACGGCGGCCAGCTTGTCCGCGATGGCGGTGTAGTCCCGCTCAACGACGGAGAAATTGGGCATGTTCTGTCCCGGAACGGCGGGGATGGACGCGTCCCGCCAGTCCCGCACGGTCCCGCCGGGCTGCGCGAGCTGGCCGGGGGTGTCGTGCTGCAGCGGGACGCTGACCAGGTCCTTGCGGACACCCAGGTGGCTCTTGGCCTGCCGGGAGAACTCCTGGGCCAGCAGGTGGAAGGTGTCGAAGTCCGTCTTGGTCTCCCACGGCGGGTCAATCGCCGGTGTGAAGGCGTGCACGAACGGGTGCATGTCGGTGGAGGACAGATCGTGCTTCTCGTACCAGGTGGCAGCCGGGAAAACGACGTCGGACAGCAGCGTGGTGGAGGTCATCCGGAAGTCCGCGGAGACCAGCAGGTCCAGCTTTCCCTCCGGCGCCTGCTCGTGCCATTTCACGACCCGTGGCTTGAGGCCTTCGGCGTGGTCCTTTCCGATGACGTTGTTGTGGGTTCCCAGCAGGTTGCGGAGGAAGTACTCGTTGCCCTTGGCTGAGGAGCCGAACAGGTTGGAGCGCCACAGCACCAGGGTCCGCGGCCAGTTCTCCGGGGCGTCCACGTCTTCGATGGCCGGGTTCAAGGTGCGGTTCTTCAGCGCATCGGCGATGTAGCCGGGGGTGTCCGTCGCCGTGCCGGCGGCGACGGCGGCCTCCGCTTCGTCCGCGATGTCCAGCGGGTTGCGGTCGAACTGCGGGTAGAAGGGCATCCAGCCGAGCCGGGCTGACTGGGCCATGGCGTCCGCGGTGTGCATCCCGTCCAGGGAGCCGGTGGACAGCGGCGATTTCAGGGCGTCCGCGGAGTAGCCGTCCTGCCGCCACTGGTCGGTGTGCATGTACCAGTAGCCGGTGCCGATCATGGTCCGCGGCGGCCGGGCCCAGTCCAGCGCGTTCGCGAGCGACACCCAGCCGGTGGCCGGTCGGGTCTTTTCCTGACCCACGTAGTGCGCCCAGCCGCCGCCGTTGCGGCCCATGCAGCCGGTTAGCATGACCAGTGCCAGCACCGCGCGGTAGGTCGCGTCGCCGTGGAACCACTGGCAGATGCCGGCACCCATGATGATCATGGACCGGCCCTTGGACTCTTCGGCGTTCCGGGCAAACTCGCGTGCCACCCGGATGCAGGCCTGCGCCGGAACGGAGGTGATCTCCTCCTGCCACGCCGGGGTGTAGGGCGTTGCTGCGTCGTGGTAGCCGGCGGCCCACTCCCCCGGCAGCCCTTCGCGGCCCACACCGTACTGGGCCAGCATCAGGTCGAACACGGTGGTGACCAGTTGCCCCTCCACTTCGAGGACCGGGACGCCGCGCCGGAGCACGCTGCCGGCGCCGCCGGCGGCCTCGAAGCACGGCAGCAGGATTTCGGCGCTTTCACCGGACACCTCGCGCAGCGACAGCGCCGGTTCGATGCCCGCCAGGTCCAGGTTCCATTTGCCTTCCCCGCTGCCGGAGTAGCGGAACCCCATGGAGCCGTTGGGCACGGCCGGGCGGCTTGCCTTCTTGTCGAACAGCACGGTCCGGAACGCGGCGTCTTCGGCCAGGGACTCGGCCGGAATGTCCTTGGCGGTGAGGAACTTGGAAGGGGTGAGGGTGCCGTCGTCGCGCCGTTCCAGGGTGACCAGGAACGGCAGGTCGGTGTACTGCCGGACGTAGTCGGTGAAGAACGGCACCTCCCGCTCGACGAAGAACTCCTTGAGCATGACGTGCCCCATCGCCATGGCCAGCGCGGCGTCCGTGCCGGCCTGCGCGGGGAGCCATTCGTCGGCGAATTTCGTGTTGTCCGCGTAGTCCGGGCTGACCGTGACCACCTTGGTGCCGCGGTAGCGCACCTCGGCCATCCAGTGCGCGTCCGGGGTGCGGGTCACGGGGACGTTTGAGCCCCACATCATCAGGTAGCGGGCGTCCCACCAGTCGCCGGATTCCGGGACGTCGGTCTGGTCGCCGAAGACTTGCGGGCTGGCCACCGGCAGGTCCGCGTACCAGTCGTAGAAGGAGGTCATCACCCCGCCGATCAGCTGGATGAAGCGGGTTCCGACAGCGTGCGAGACCATCGACATGGCCGGGATCGGCGAGAACCCGGCGCAGCGGTCCGGCCCGTAGGCCTTGATCGTGTTGACGTGCGCGGCGGCGGCGATTTCGATCGCCTCCTGCCAGGAGACGCGGACCAGGCCGCCCTTGCCGCGCGCCTGCTGGTAGCGGCGGCGCTTTTCCGGGTCCCCGGCGACGTCGGCGAAGGCCAGCACCGGATCGCCCAGCCTGGCCTTGGCCTCGCGGTACATCTCCACCAGCACACCGCGCGCATAGGGAAAGCGCACCCGGGTGGGCGAATAGGTGTACCAGGAGAAGGCTGCCCCGCGCGGGCAGCCGCGGGGCTCGTATTCCGGGCTGTCCGGTCCCACCGAGGGGTAGTCGGTCTGCTGGGACTCCCAGGTGATGATGCCGTCCTTGACGTACACCTTCCAGGAGCAGGAGCCGGTGCAGTTCACCCCGTGCGTGGAGCGGACCACCTTGTCGTGGCTCCAGCGGTCCCGGTAGAAGATGTCGCCCTTGCGGCCGCCCTCCCGGAACACCACCCTGCCGTCCTCGGTCTGGTCCCATTTCGTGAAGAATCGGCCCAGCTTCAACATTGCATCCGAGGCGGGTCCGTCCAACCCCGCGGAGCCTCCGGCAGTCATGCCCCCAAAGCTATGGGGCACCCTGTTCGCCCGATAGGGCCCTACGGCACTAGTGTCACAGTCGCCACTTCAGTCGCACGGCGGAACGCGACGCGGACCTCAGGCGAACGGCTCCAACTCGACGCCGGCCTGCTCCAGCGCGGCGCGGACGGCGGCGGCCACCGCCACGGAGCCCGGAGTGTCGCCGTGCAGGCACAGCGAGTGCGGGGTGAGCGTGACCACCGTGCCGTCGACGGCCAGGACTTCGCCCTTGAGGGCCAGCCGGAGCGCCCGTTCCACGATCTCCTGGGGGTCTTCGATCACCGAGGCCTCCTCCAGCCGCGGCACCAGGGAGCCGTCCGGGAGGTAGGCGCGGTCGGCGAAGGCCTCGTGGAACACCGGGTTGCCGGCCTCGCGGGCAATCCTCAGCAAGGCTGAACCTTCCAGGCCCAGAATCGGAAGCCCCGGGTCGTAGGCCTGGATCGCGGCGACGACGGCGGAGGCCTGTTCGTCGTCGTGCATGGTCCGGTCGTAGAGGCCGCCGTGGACCTTGACGTAATCCACCGAGGCGCCCACCGCATGGGCCACGCCGTCGAGCGCGCCGAGCTGGTAGAGAACCGCGCCGAACAGGTCGTCGAAGGTCATGTCCATGGCGCGCAGGCCGAAGCCGGCCAGATCGGGGTAGCCCAGGTGGGCGCCCACCCTGACGTCCAGCTCGTAGGCCGAACGGCAGGTGTCCAGCATGGTCACCGGGTCCCCGGCATGCATGCCGCAAGCCACGCTGGCGCTGGTGACGAGCGGGAACATCGCGGCGTCGTCGCCCATGGTCCAGGAGCCGAAGGACTCCCCGAGGTCAGCGTTCAGATCCAACGGTTCCGCCTTCCAGATCCGGGGCGGCGTCCGCCGCGCCTGTCTTCAGTTCGCCGGGGATGGTCACCGGCATGGGGCCGAAGGCCTCCTTGGCGTTTTCGACGACGGCGCGTCCCATCATCCGGTTGCCGACGCCGCCCACCACGGCGCCGACGCCGAAGGGCAGCGCACGGCCCAGCAGCGCGGTGCCCTGGCGCTTGAGCAGGTTGCGCAGGAAGGCCCGCTGGATCCGCTCCCGCACCGAGCCGAAGCCGATCATCGGTGCGCGGCGCGCGAAGAGCGTGCCCCAGGCCTGCGTCGGCCCCGCGCCCTGTCCGGCGGCGTGGCCGCTCAGCGAGCTCAGCAGCGCCGTGCCCTCTTCGCCGAGCATGATGGCCATGACCAGCGTGCTGGCCCGCTCCGGATCGACCATCCGCACCCCGTGCAGTTCGGCCAGCGAGGTGGCGAACAGTGCGGTGGCCTCCAGGAAACCGACGGTCGCGGCGGCGGAGAGTCCCAGCGCGGCCACGGTTCCGACGCCGGGGATGACGGCCGAGCCGCCCACGAGGGCACCGCCGCCGGTGACAGCGGTCAAGTAGTTGCGTTCCAGGATCGCGGCGAGCTGCGCCGCGGTGGCCTGCGGGTGCTTCCGCTGCAGCCGGCGCAGGTTCGCCAGGACCAGCGGCCGCTGGATTTCCACTGCACGCAGGAGCATGTTGTGGACGCCGGGCTTGGGCTTGCCATCGGCGTCGAACATGGCATTGTGGGCGGTCTTCTGGGCAATTTTCATTGCCGGGTTGCTGCGCTTGGCCATCATCGCCTCTCCGTGAACCATAAGGGTGCTGAACATCGTCCAGCCTCAAGACTAGGCCAAAGACCGTCCGGCCGCCTTGGCGCCCCTTCCCCGCTGCCGCCGGGCCGCCGACGTCGGGCAGTGCGCTAAAGCACCCAGGATTCGGCGAGGGCGATGAACGCCGAGGAGGACGGTCCCAACGGGCCTGGATAGACAGTCGGCGCGCCGGGCCACTCCACCCCGAACTCCGCGAGCCGTCCGGTGCTGCAGGGCAGATAAACGTTGCTCAGGGCGGCGTTTGCCTCGCCGAGCTGGAAGTTGGGCGCGGTGAACTGCCTCCGGTCCAGGACCCCGCTGATGGCCAGCTCCGCTTTGTGGCCGGTGGCGCGGAACCCTGTCGCCGGGTCTGTCCGCACCGTGAATTCGTCGTGCGTGTGCCCGATCCCGGTCAACGGGAATCGCGCCGCCTCCGGGAAGTGCCGGGTAAGTTCGGTGGCCAGGGTTTCCGCGAGGGCTTCATCGGTGCCGTAGCTGCGCCAGCCCTGGAGGGTGGCCACCAGCAAAGCGCTCCCGGAACCCCACCGGGACCAGTCGGCCTGCCAGAACGAGGCAAAGCAGCTGGCCGGCTCGCCCGGAACCAGGGCTCCCCGCGAATCCGCCGGGTGCAGCGCCAGGCCCGCGTTGACACCCACGAAGGCCAGGCTGCGCCGCGCCGGGGCGGTGGCCGTTTTTTCCATAGCAGGAGCCTAACGGGACGGCAACGGCCGCGGCCGGAAGGTCTTCACCTCCGGCCGCGGCCGTGTCTTGGCGGGGTTTCCGGGCGGGGCCGGTCCCGCTTGGCGCGGGGAGCCCAGCGCCGTCCCGCTTAGCGCGGGGTGCGGATCAGCTTCTTGTTGACGAACTCGTCCATCCCGAACCGGCCCAGCTCACGCCCGACGCCGGAGCGCTTGACGCCGCCGAAGGGCATGTCCGCCTGGGTCTGGGCGACCGAGTTGATGAACACCATGCCGGTGTCCAGCTGGTCGGCGACGTCCTGGGCCTTCGCGGGATCGGCGCTGAATACCGATCCGCCCAGGCCGTAGGGCGAGCCGTTGGCGAGGTCGATTGCTTCCTCCACGCTGGCCACCTTGTAGATGACGGCGGCGGGTCCGAACAGTTCCTCGGAGAACGCGCGCATCTCGGGGGTGACGTCGGTGAGGACGGTGGGCTCCACGTAGGCGCCGGGTCCGTCCACCTTGTGGCCGCCGGTGCGCAGGGTGGCTCCCTTGTCCACGGCGTCCTGGATCTGCTCGACCAGGCCGTCCGCGGCGCTCTGGGAGGACAGCGGACCGAAGCGGGTGTCTTCCTGCTGGGGATCGCCGGGCTTGATCCGGGCCATCCGCTCGGTGAACTTCTCCACGAACGGCTCGTAGAGGTCTTCGAGGACGATGAACCGCTTGGACGCGGTGCAGGCCTGGCCGGCGTTCCCCATCCGGCCCCCGACGGCGGCCTTGACGGTGGCGTCCAGGTCATCGGAGTCGAGCACGATGAAGGGGTCGCTGCCGCCGAGCTCCAGGACGTATTTCTTGAGGTTGCGCCCGGCCACCTCGGCCACGGCCGCACCGGCCCGCTCGCTGCCGGTCAGGGAGACACCCTGGACGCGGGAGTCCGCGATGACCTCCGCCACCTGGTCGTTGTCCAGGAACAGGTTGGTGTAGGCGCCCTTCGGCAGGCCGGCGTCGTGGAAGATCTCCTCGATCGCAAGGGCCGACTGCGGGCAGCTGCCGGCGTGCTTGAGCAGGATGGTGTTGCCCAGAACCAGGTTGGGCGCGGCGAAACGGGCCACCTGGTAGTAGGGGTAGTTCCACGGCATGATGCCCAGCAGGGGGCCGATCGGGGTGGAGCGCACCAGGGCGTCGCCGCCGCCCTTGACCTCCAGCGGCTCGTCCTTGAGGAATTCCGGGCCCTCGGTGGCGTAGTAGTCGTAAATCGAGGCGACCAGCTTGACCTCGCCGCGGGCCTCGACCACGGGCTTGCCCATCTCCTTGGCGATCAGGCGCGCCAGTTCATCCTGGCGTTCCCGGTACAGCTCGGCGACCCGGGCGATGACCTTGGTGCGCTCCTCCACGGGCGCCTTGCGCCACTCGAGGAAAGCCTGCTGCGCGGCGGCGAGCGCCGTCTCGACTTCTTCCTTGGTTGCGAGCGGGAATTCCTTTTCCGTCTCTCCGGTCGCGGGGTTCACTGTCTTGTAGGCAGTCATTGGTCCACCATCTCCGTTTCTGGCTGGGTTGAGCCGGTGCGGGCGCGGACCGCCGGTGGCGCCGGATACGGCGTCGACGGCGGTTCCCGCCCATTGCGCGGGGCCGGCGTGCCGTTCCGGCAGCATCGGTCCCTTAGGCGCCAACCGAGGCGTCCCCGGGAGTATTCCGGCCGAGGGTTCCGGATCCCAACTCCACCCGCCATTTCGACGGTTCCCTGCCAAAACGACGCTTCGCGACGTCGAGCGCGCAGGGAACCGTCGAAACGGACACGGATGCGGGCGCGGGTCGGCCGCGCCAGCGTCAGCGTCAGCGTCAGTTGACGGCGCGCACCACCGGGATCGACGCCGTCGCCGGGCCCGGGAACACCGTTGGCTCCGGGCTCGCCACGGCGTGCAGCGGCACGGTCACCGGATCGCTGCCCACGGTGAACCGTTCGCCGCGCACGTCGACGTCCAGCGGCGTGCCCTCCCGGACGGTCAGCCGAAGCGCCTCATGGCCCAGCTCAACGTGCAGCAGCCCGCCGCGGAGTTTCAGGTGGAAGGACAGGGAGTCCCATTCCGCCGGCAGCCGCGGATCGAAGTACGGAACCTCGCCCTGGTCGCGGAGGCCGGCGAAGCCACTGACCAGCGAGCTCCAGACTCCGCCCGTCGAGGCGATGTGCACGCCGTCGATCGTGTTCCCGTGGGTGTCGTCGAGGTCGATGTAGAGGGCGTGGATGAAGTGGTTGAGCGCGGCTTCCCCGTAGCCCACCTCGGCCGCCATGATGCCCTGCACACAGGCGGACAGGGTGGAGTCGCCGGTGGTGATCGGGTCGTAGAAGTCGAAGGCGCGGCGCTTCTCCTCGGCGGTGAAGTCCTGCCACTGCAGGAACATCGCCAGGACGGTGTCGGCCTGTTTGAGGACCTGGTGCCGGTAGATCACCAAGGGGTGGAAGTTCAGCAGCAGCGGGTACTTTGACCGCGGAGTGTCCCAATCCCACGGTTCCAGGGTCATGAAGTCGTTGTCCTGCGAGTGGACCTGCAGGTCCTCGTCGTAGGGCACCTGCATCCGGCTCGCGGCCTGCTCCCAGACCTCCCGCTCGGCGTCGTCAATGCCCGGGTGGTCCAGCGCCGCGGCCGCACGGAGGTTAAAGCGGGCCATGACGTTGGTGTACAGGTTGTCGTTGACGACGGCGGTGTACTCGTCCGGGCCGGTGACGCCGTGGATGTGGAACAGCCCGTCCTTGCCGAAGAAGCCCAGCGAGGCCCACATCCGAGCCGTCTCGATCAGCAGCTCCGCGCCCTGGGTTTCCTTGAACCCGGTGTCGCCGCTGGCCCAGAGGTAGCGGTTGGTGGCGAAGGCGATTGCGGCGGCGATGTGGAACTGCGCGGTGCCGGCGGCGTAGTACGCGCTGGCTTCGAGGCCGTTGATGGTGCGCCACGGGAAGAGGGCGCCGTCCACGCTGAGCTCCTTCGCGCGGACCCTTGCCTCGGGCAGCAGCTCGTGGCGGAATTCCAGGACCTGGCGGGCGTTGCCGGGGCTGGTGTAGGTCAGGTACGGCAGCAGGTACACCTCCTGGTCCCAGAAGTAGTGCCCGTCGTAGCCGGAGCCGGAGACGCCCTTGGCCGGAATGCCGGCCACGTCCGCGCACGCCGTGGCCTGCGCCAGCTGGAAGAGGTTCCAGCGGATGGCCTGCTGCAGCTCGGCCCGGCCGCCGATGACAATGTCGCTGGTGGTCCAGTAGTCGCGGTAGTGCGCCGCGCTCTGGGCGAAGATCTCGCTCACCGGCAGCAGGGCCGCCTCGGCCGTCTCGGCGAGGTCCTCGTCCGAGGCACGCCCCACCGCGTAGCTGACGCTTTTCTCGAGCACGAAGGGAACCTCCGCGCTGACGGCGAGGACGTAGCGGACGCTGCTGTCGTCCTGGTCCACCTGGGTGTCGAACGGCTGGACGCCGGCGGAGGTCCAGTGGTCCACGGCCATGCCGAGCCGCTGCTTGGACTCTGCGGCTTCCCAGGACAGCCGGAGCGAGCCGTCGCCGCCGTCGAGCCTTACCGGGAGCAGCACGCGCCCGGCGTGCCGGCCGGCGCGGCGCGGGTCGTGCGCCGAGTGGTCTTCCACCGGCTGGTCCTGGCGGTTCACGACGGCGGAGGTCACGTCGGCGGAGATGTCCCGGTCGGCCGCGACTTCCAGCGAGATGCCGAGGGCGCCGCGCGCCTGGTACCCCACCGCACGGCGTTCCGTGGTGGTCACGGTAGCGCCGGAGCGGCACTGCCAGACGATCCGGCACTCGTAGACGCCGGTGGCGAAGTCCACGCTCCGCCGGTAGTCCAGCACCGTGGATTCTTCAAGGCTGAGCATTTCGCCGTCGATGACCACGGCGAAGTTGTTGGCATCCGGAACGTAGAGGATGCGCTGGCCGGTGCGGGCGAAGCCGTACGCGTTTTCCGCGTGCTTGATGTCCCAGATCTCGTGGAAGCCGTTGATGAAGCTGCCCGGGAGTTCGGCGTCGGCGGCTGCCCAGTGGGCGCCGCGGATGCCGAGGTGGCCGTTGCCGAGGCTGAAGAGGGTCTCTAGCGTCCCGGCGTTACCCGGCAGGTGGACGGTTTCCACGAGCTGCCAGGGGTCATTGGGGAACCTGGCGCGGTCCGAGGTGATGAGAGCCATGGTGGGGGTCCTTTTGGCGGTGAGGGTTGTGCGGGCGGGTGATGATGGAGGCGCTGGGCTAGAGCAGTTCGGCGAGATCGTTGACGACGATCGTGGCGCCGGCGTCGAGCAGGGTTTCCCGGCCCGCGCCGCGGTCCACGCCGATGACCGAGTGGAAGCTCCCCGCGCTTCCAGCCTGGACACCGGAGACCGCGTCTTCGACGACGACGCACTCTTCACTGGGAAGGCCCAGCAGCCGCGCGGCGTACTCGTAGGTGGCCGGGCTGGGCTTGCCCGGCAGCCCCTCGGACACCGCGACGACGCCGTCAACTACCACCGGGAAGTAGTCCGAGAGCCCGGCCGCCTTGAGCACCGGAACGGCATTGCGGGAGGAGGAGACGACGGCGAGCTTGAGTCCGCGCTTCAGCGCGACCTCGATGAAGCGGACGGAGCCCTCGAAAGGCCGCACGCCGCCGGCGGCCACAATGTCGTTGAAGACCTTGTTCTTGCGGTTGCCGAGGCCGTGCACGGTGTCGTGCGACGGGTCGTCGTCGGCCGGGCCTTCCGGCAGCACGATGTCCCGTGACGCCAGGAAGTCGCGGACCCCGTCGAAGCGGGGCTTACCGTCGATGTGGTCGAAGTAGTCGCTCTCGCGGTAGCCCGGGGCGTCCGGGACGCTCTTGAGGAACCCGTCGAAGAGTTCCTGCCAGGCGCGCTCGTGCACCACCGCGGTGGGCGTCAGGACGCCGTCGAGGTCGAAGAGGATGGCGGAGGCGCCGGCGAGCACGTCGGCCGGCGCGCTGGCGGCGTTGGAAATGCCGGCCTGGGAAACGTCGGTGCCGTTGCCGTGGCTGTTGGAGGTCTCAGTCATGGGGCGTATGTCCTTTCAGACGGTGGCGGGAAAGTCTTCGAAAAAGTTGGTGGGCCCTCGGGACGGCGTGCCGGGACGGGCACTTGTCTGGGGGCATTGGCCGGCCTCAGCGCCGGCGGCGGGTGCTCCTGCGCTCGACCAGCTTGGTCTCCAGCAGGTGGGTGGCGGGGGGATTCGGAAGCCCCGAGCGGTGCAGCCTTTCGATTAGCAGGTTGGCGGCAAACGCGCCCTGGTCCGCGACCGGCTGGGCAATAGTGGTCAGCCCGAGGAACCAGCTCATCTGATGATCGTCTATTCCAATGATGGAGACGTTTTTTGGCGCTGACAAACCGAGATCCCGCAGTGCCATCAGTGCACCGAACGCGGTCTCGTCGCAGCCGGCGAACACTGCGGAGGGCCTCCGGCGGTTTTCGATCAGCTCCGTCATGGCCCGGCGTCCACCCTCGATGCTGGATCCGGCGTCGAGCACGAGGTCCGGGTCGACGGTCAGCTCGTGCTCGGCCAGGGCCTGTTCGAAGCCGCGCCGACGCGCGTCGGCGGTGTTCACCGAGCGGCCCTCCGGCTCCCGGCCGGCCAGTACCGCCAGGTCCCAGTGGCCCAGCCCAAGCAGGTGGCCGGTGGCCTGCCGGGCGGCGGCCTCGTTGTCGATTCCCACGTTGTCCCACGGGACGCCGTGCATGCCCACGCTCGCGACGGCGAGGCCCGAGGCTTCGAGGGCGGCCACCTCGTCGCCGTCGAGCGCGACGTTCAGCAGCAGGACCCCGTCCACCCGCTGGGCCAGCCCGGCCAGGTCGCCGAAGAGCTTGCGCTGCACACTGGGTCGGTTCCGCAGGCTGATCAGGACGGTGTCGTAGCCGCTGTCGGCGAGGACTTCCTCGGCGGCCTCGACAGCGCGGGCGAAGAACCACGCCGTGGCGGTAGGCACGACGATGGCCACGGCGCCGGTGGTTCCGCCGGCCAGGCGGGAGGCAGCGGAGGACGCCTTGTAGCCGAGCTTGGCGGCCGCGTCGGCGACTTTGGCCTGTGCGTTTTCGGACACGTTGGGGAGGTGCCGGAGGGCACGGGAAACGGTGCAAATGGAGAGCCCGGCGAGGGCTGCGACGTCCTGGATTGTCACGCGTGGAGCCTTAGCCATGCGACACGGGCCTGGACCTTTCTTCCCCCTGCAGTAGTGGGCCGATCAAAATGGCCAAAGTAAACTGTAAACGCTTATAAATTCAGCGCGCAAGTGGCAACCGTTTTCCACCGAATGGAATATGTTCCGCGGGCCGGGACGGTTCAGCGCAGCACGTAGTGGCGCAGGAACGCGCCGACGTCGGCAAGTTCGGCCGCGGACACCGCATGGCCCATTCCGGGGTAGCTGCGGGCCGTGAGTTGGGTGTTCCGCTCGAGCCACTCCTCGGTGTGCGCGGTGGCGTCCTCGTTGATGACAGGATCCGCCTTATCCCGCCCCCAGAAGAACGGCGGCCGGGCGTCGAAGGACTCGCTCATGGCCAGTAGCTCGTTGTCCAGCACGAAACCGGACAGCCCGACGACGGCTTTGAACGCTTCCGGCCGCAGCCGCAGCAGCGTGCTTGCCATGGCCATGCCCTGGGAGTAGCCCAGCAGGCTGACACTGCTGTGCTGGCCCCGAACCGTGTCGATCCAGCTGAAAACAGAGTTCGTCGCGGTGATGACGTCCGCGAAGTCGTGGGTGAGGAAATAGTCCAGCAGGAACCAGCCGTAGTCGTCGCCGATCACCTTCGGCCCGCGCAGCGCTGCGCAGGTGAACGCCGGCGGCAGGCCAGGGAAGAGTTTCGCCATCCGGGTCTCGTCCGTGCCGTAGCCATGCAGCATCACCAGCAGCGGCGTGCCGGCGCGCTCCGACTCCGGCCTGGACCAGACGACTGTGTTCATGGGGCCAGCCTAGCGATCGCGGTGGGCTTGCTCGATTCCCAACCCCGGTGTCCGCTACGGATTGCGCTACGACCCGGGGATTCCGCTACGGCCCGGGGATTCCGCTACGGATTCGGACAGACGCATCCCGGATCCGCGCAGCGTATGTCCGGAATTGCCGCCGTCGTCCGGAAAGCCGCGTCAATAGCACCGGCGGGCTCGTTTCGACTGCTTCGGCGCGCATTTCCCGGCGGGGCGGCCCCGGAATCGTTGAAAGGACACATACCTGGCTGTAGCGTGACGCTGGACAGCATGCTTAGCAATACCTATCGGTCACACCGGACACCAAGGAGCAAGTCATGAGAATCGGTTCCTCCATCTTCCTCATCGCCATCGGCGCCATCCTCGCCTGGGCCGTCACGCCCGGCCTGATCCCCAATGTGGACCAGACCATGATCGGCTACATCCTCATGGTGGTCGGCGTCATCGGGCTGATCGCGTCCCTGGTCCTGGCCTCCCCCGGCCGCAGCCGCACCCGCCGCGTCAGTGAGACCCGCTCCGTCGTCGATCCCAACACCGGCGAAACCATCACCCGGAATGAAAGCCGCGACGCCGGGATCTGATCGCCGGGCGCAGCAACGCGCCACCAACTTGACCCGGACGCCGGGCCGGACCGCACAGGTCGGGCCCGGCGTCCGGCGTTTAAGCTGCAGCCGCCGAACTCCTCGCGGCTATTTTTTGGCCCGGCCCTGCCGCGGACATGCCCGACTCTCGACCCTCCGGATGGGCATGCCCCGCCCTGGCCGCAGGGAGTGGACATAGTCCCGAAATGTCCAAGCTGCGCCACGAGGAATGAGCATGTCCATAGCTGGGCGCCCCAAGGGCTGGGCATGTCCCGCAGCCAAGCCGAGCCCGGACACCAAAAACCTGGGCCCATCGAACGGACTTGCCCTTCCTCGGACTCAGGGAGTGGACATAGTCCCGAAATGTCCAAGCTGCGCCACGAGGAATGAGCATGTCCGTAGCTGGGCGCCCCGAGGAATGGGCATGTCCCCACCGCGCCGCGAGGAATGAGCATGTCCCCTGCGAGGCACCAGAAACGGGCATGTCCCCGGGCCCAACAAACCCCACTTCTGCGTTCTTGTTGTTTTTCGTTGACAAAGCCACATGAACAAAGATAAAGTCA
This sequence comes from Arthrobacter sp. 01T414, assembly GCF_056398965.1. Classification (NCBI taxonomy): domain Bacteria; kingdom Bacillati; phylum Actinomycetota; class Actinomycetes; order Micrococcales; family Micrococcaceae; genus Arthrobacter; species Arthrobacter sp. 01T414. Next base: position 370,149 of record NZ_JBFTQK010000004.1, read on the forward strand.
ATCAATTCCACTTCATGTGATGGGGGTCACCGGGGAAGCCGGAAGCCGCAGCACCGGAAATAGCAACACTCGAAGTAAATGTCGCAATGGAGGGCACGTGTTCGCCGAGGAACGCCAACAACTGATCGTGGAGCTCGTCGCCGCCAGCGGCCGGGCCAGCGTCACCGACCTCGCCGAGCGATTCAGCATCACCACGGAAACCGTCCGCCGCGACCTGGCCGCCCTTGAGATCGCCGGCACTGTCCGCCGGGTCCACGGCGGCGCCGTCTCGCCGGAGCGTTTCAGCACAACGGAAGAAAGCATCCTCGAGCGCACGGTGCAGCGGCCGACGGAGAAGACCCGGATCGCCGAGGCCGCCCTTGCCCTCATCCCCCAGGGCCGTGCCGGCAGCATCCTGATCGACGCCGGCTCCACCACCGAGGCCCTCGCAGAACTGCTCGCCGCACGCACTGCGGGAAACGGCGCGGGGACAGCCGCCGGAACAGCCGGCGAGACGGAACTCGTGGTCATCACCCACGCGCTGCCCATCGCGGCCAAGCTTTCCGGCGAAGCCGGCATCGCCCTGCACCTGCTCGGCGGCAAGGTCCGCGGCCTGACGCAGGCCGCCGTCGGCCAATCCACCGTGGAAGCCGCCCGGCGGATCCGGCCCGACATCGCGTTCATCGGCACCAACGGCATTTCCGCGGCCTTCGGGCTGAGCACTCCCGACCCTGAAGAAGCAGCCGTCAAGGCCGCCTTCGTCCATTCAGCGCGCCGCATTGTGGTGCTGGCTGATTCCTCCAAGCTGGACGCCGAGACGCTGGTCCAGTTCGCCTCCTTGAAAGATCTGGACACCGTGATCACAGACACGCAACCCAGCCCGGCCCTCGCCGAAGCCCTCGCGGACGCCGGAGTGGAGGTGGTGGTCGCATGATCGTCACCCTCACAGCCAATCCCAGCCTGGACCGCACCGTGGCGCTGCCCGGCCCGCTGCTCCGCGGTGAGGTCCAGCGAGCCCTCTCCGTCCGGCAGGAGTCCGGCGGCAAGGGAGTCAACGTCTCCCGCGCCCTCGTAGCCTCCGGCCTGCAAACCCTTGCCGTGCTCCCGGGCGCGGCTGCGGATCCGGTGCTCGCCGGCCTGCGGGACCATGACGTGCCGTTCGCCGCACTGCCCATCGGCGAGTCGCTGCGCAGCAACGTGGCGCTCACCGAGCCCAGCGGCGTCACCACCAAGATCAACGAGCCCGGCCCGGCGCTGAGCGGCGAGCAGCAGGAGGCCCTGATCGGGCTGCTGCTGGATTCCTCCCGCGGCGCCAGCTGGGTGGTCCTGGCCGGGTCGCTCCCMCCSGGGGTCCCGGCCGACTTCTACGCCACCGTTACCCGGCGGCTGCGTTCCCTGCACGACGGCACCGAGGTACCCCTCATCGCCGTCGACTCCTCCGGCGAACCGCTCGCCGCCGCGATCTCCGGGGATGCCCTGGGGAAACCGGACCTGCTCAAACCCAATGCCGAGGAACTGGCGGAACTGGCTGCCGCAGCCGGATTCGCCACGGATAAGTCCGCCGAGGAGCTCGAGGGCGATCCGGAGGCTGCCGCGGCAGCCGCCGCCGCCGTCGTGGCTTCCGGAGTGGGCGCTGTACTCGCCACCCTCGGTTCCAAGGGTGCGGTGCTTGTGACGGCCGACGGCGCGTGGCTGGCCACGCACCCGCCGGTCAAGGCGGTCAGCACGGTCGGCGCCGGAGATTCCGCGCTGGCCGGCTACCTGCTCGCCGCCAGCCAGGGCGCCGCCCCGGCCGATTGCCTGCGTCAAGCGGTGGCCCACGGTGCCGCCGCGGCTTCCCTGCCCGGATCCACCGTCCCGGCAGTGCACCAAACAACCCCCGCCGCCGTTACCATCACGGCCCTGAAAAAGGATTGACAGTGACCCAGCTCATTACTACCGAACTGGTCGAGCTCGACCAGAATCTGGGCAATTCGCCCGAGGACGTGATCCGGCACCTGGCAGGCAGAGTTGCGGCCAACGGGCGCGCCACCGAAGTCGAAGGACTCTTCACGGACGCCTTCGCCCGCGAGTCCAAGACCGCCACCGGCGTGCCCGGCGGCATCGCGATCCCGCACTGCCGCTCGACGGCGGTCACGGAGGCCACACTGGCCATGGCACGGCTGTCCCAGCCGGTCGATTTCGGCGCCAAGGACGGCCCGGCCGACCTGATTTTCTTCATCGCGGCCCCGGAAGGCGCGGACCAGGAGCACCTCAAGCTCCTGTCCAAGCTCGCCCGGTCCCTGATCAAGAAGGACTTCACCGGCGCGCTGCGGGCCGCCACCACGGAGGCCGAAGTCGTGGAGCTGGTCGAGGGTGCGCTGGCGGACAAGCCCGCCAGCCACGCCGCGGCCGCTCCGGTGGACGCAGCACCGGCGGCCAGCGCCGCCGCATCTTCCGGTGCCGCCGCGTCGTCCGGTGCAGTCGCCGGGGCTCCCCGCACCAAGCGGCTCGTTGCCGTCACGGCCTGCCCCACCGGTATCGCCCACACCTACATGGCCGCGGACTCCCTCGTCGCTGCCGCCAAGGAAGTCGGCGTGGACCTGCAGGTGGAAACCCAGGGCTCGTCCGGGGCCAAGGCCCTGGACCCGGCTGTGATCGCCGCCGCCGACGCCGTGATCTTCGCCGTCGACGTCGATGTCCGCGGCAAGGAGCGCTTCGCCGGCAAGCCGGTCATCAACGCCCCGGTCAAGCGCGGCATCGACGAGCCGGACAAGATGGTCCAGGAAGCCCTGGCCGCGGCGGACAACCCCCACGCCCGGCGCGTTCCGCACTTCGGCGCGGAGGAGCAGGCCGAGCACGAGGCGGAGGAAAAAGGTGAGCACATTGGCCAGAAGCTGAAGAAGGCACTCCTCACCGGTGTCAGCTACATGATTCCGTTCGTGGCCGGTGGCGGCCTGCTGATCGCCCTCGGCTTTCTCATGGGCGGATACCTGATCACCAAGTACGCGGACACGATCGTTGTCCAGAACAGCCTCTTCAACCTGCCCACCGAGTTCCCGGACAATGCCTGGGGCCCGCTGGGCGCCTACCTCGGCGCCGTGCTGTTCAAGATCGGCGCGCTCTCGCTGGGCTTCCTGGTTCCGGCCCTGGCCGGCTACATCGCCTACGCAATCGCTGACCGCCCCGGCATCGCTCCCGGCTTCGTCGCCGGCGCCGTGGCCGGGTTCATGGGTGCCGGCTTCCTCGGTGGCATCGTCGGCGGCCTGCTCGCCGGCTACATCGCCCTCGTGATCGGCCGCCTGCAGGTGGCCCGCTGGCTGCGCGGCCTAATGCCGGTGGTGATCATCCCGCTGCTGGCCTCGATCGTCGCCTCCGGCCTGATGTTCCTGATCCTGGGCGGCCCGATCGTCGCCATCACCAAGGGCCTGAACGCCTGGCTTTCCGGCCTGACCGGCGCCGGCGCGATCGCCCTCGGCGTGATCCTGGGCCTCATGATGTGCTTCGACCTCGGCGGCCCGGTCAACAAGGTTGCCTACTCCTTCGCCGTCGCCGGCCTGGGCGCCGCTTCCCTGGACAACCAGGCTCCGTGGCAGATCATGGCTGCCGTGATGGCCTCCGGCATGGTGCCGCCGCTGGCCATGGCCCTGGCTTCCACGGTCCTGAACAAGAAGCTCTTCAGCCTCGCGGAACAGGAAAACGGAAAGGCGGCCTGGCTGCTGGGCGCCTCCTTCATCTCGGAAGGTGCCATCCCCTTCGCCGCGGCCGACCCGCTGCGCGTCATCCCGGCCAGCATGCTGGGCGGCGCGGTGACCGGCGCCATTTCGATGGCAGCCGGCGTCGGATCCAAAGCCCCGCACGGCGGCATCTTCGTCTTCTTCGCCATCGACAACTTCCTGATGTTCGTCGTCGCAATCGCGGTCGGCACGGTGGTCACCGCGCTTTCCGTGATCGCACTCAAGCGCTGGGCAGTCAAGAAGACCGTTGATACGGTTGAACCGGTTCCCGTAACCGTCTGAGCCGGTCCACAACAGACCTTCCCAAGCTGATAACCCAAAGCTGAATTCAAGGAGCAAAAATGACCGAACGTAACGCCACCATTGCCAGCCGCGTCGGGCTGCATGCCCGCCCGGCCGCCATCTTTGCCGAGGCTGCAGGCGAGTTCGATCTCGAAATCACCATCGCCCGGCTCGGCGAACCCGAGGACGAGGCCATGGACGCGGCCAGCATCCTGTCCCTGATGAGCCTGGGCGCATCGCACGGCGAGGTTGTGGTGTTGCGGGCCGAGGGCGACGGCGCCGACGCCGCCCTGGACCGCCTCGTCCAGATCCTTGAGACGGACCACGACGCCGAATAGCACCAGGTTGGGCGGCGGCCCGGCAGCACCCWACGGGGTGGTGCCGGGCCGCCGTCGTATCCGGCCGGACCCGCTCCGGACCACTTCATAAGGGGACTTAGTAAATGCTTGTCTTCCCCGGCGGGCGTCGATAGTTTGGACATCGTGGCCGCCGCCCCAGGCAGCCGCCAGGATCAGTTCCCGGCCCAAAGGAGACCACCCGTGGCAAGCGTGCAGGAGAGCATCGAAGTCGACGTCCCCGTGTCGACGGCCTACAACCAGTGGACCCAGTTCGAGACCTTCCCGGAATTCATGAAGGGGGTCGAGGCGGTGGAACAGGTCGATGAGACCTCGCTCCAGTTCCGCACCGAGATCGCCGGCGTGCGGCGCGAGTACCTGGCCCAGATCACGGAGCAGACCCCGGACCGCAGGATTGCCTGGGTCAGCGCGGACAAACCACGCAACGCGGGCACCGTCACCTTCGAATCCCTCGGCGCCGAGCGCACCCGCGTCAACGTCGAGCTCGAGTGGGAGCCCGAGGGCGTGGCGGAGAAGACCGGCGCCGCGCTCGGCGCCGACAGCCGCCAGGTCAGCGCCGACCTGGGCCGCTTCAAGGAGTTCATCGAGTCCCGGGGCATTGAAACCGGGGAGTGGCGCTCCTCCGTGGACCGCGGCGAGGTCGACGACGCCGACCCGGCGGACCCTGCCGACGTCGACCCGGCCGATCCGGCCGGCGGGGGGCCGCGGTAGCCATGCCCACGAAAAAGGGAGCACCGCAGGGTTCCGAAAGCCCGAGCATCAAGGACCCGGAACTCTATGAGGCGCTGCTGGAGGACGGGGCCTCGAAGCAGAAGGCTGCCCGCATTTCCAACGCCGCCGCCAAGCGCGGCCGGTCCTCGGTAGGCCGCAAGGGCGGCAGGTCCGGCGACTACGAGGACTGGACAGTCCCGCAACTGCGCGAGAAGGCCAAGGAAATCGGCCTCAAGGGCTACTCCGCGAAGAAAAAGAGCGAACTGATCTCCGCTCTGCGGAATTCCTAGGCCGATGACGCCGCGGACGCGGGCTGGCTCCGCGGGCGCGGACTCAGGCGCCCTTCCGCGCCGCTCCCTTCGCGGCAGCTGTCTTCGACGCGGAGGTCTTCGAGGCGGCGGGCTTGGATGCGGCGGTTTTCGACGCCGCCGGCTTGGCCGCAGCGGATTTCTCGGCGGCCGTCTTGGACGCCCTGCCGGTTCCGCCGGCGGCAGCCTTCGGGGCCGCCTTGGACCGGGTGGTTTTAGCCGGTGCAGCCTTGGCCTTGCTGCCGCCCGCCCCGCCACCTGCGGCCCCGCCGTCGTCCGCGGCGGAACCCGAAGCGGCCCCGCGCTTGCGCTCAATACTGCGCTTCAGCGCGTCCATCAGGTCGATCACCTCGCCGGTGCCGGCTTCCGCCGCGGGAGCGCCAAAGGTCTCCTCGGTGTCCAGCGACTCGCCCTGCTCGATCTTTGCGTCGATCAGCTGCCGCAACTGCAGCTGGTAGTCATCCGTGAACTGCTCGGGTTCGAAGTCGGCAGCCATCGAGTCCACCAAGGCCGCGGACATCTCCCGTTCCTGGGCGGAGATCCGGACGCTGGTCTCGAGGGCAGGGAAGGCCGCCTCGCGCACCTCGTCGGCCCACAGCAGCCCCTGCAGCACCAGCACGTCGCCGCGGATGCGCAGCGCACCCAGTCGGGTCTTTTCCCGCAGCGCGAACTGGACGATTGCCACCCGGTCGGTGTCCTCCAGGGCCCGGCGAAGCAGCACGTAAGCCTTGGGCGACTTGGCGTCCGGTTCCAGGTAATAGCTCTTCTCGAACATCATCGGGTCGAGCTGCTCGGCCGGGACGAACTGCACCACCTCGATCTCGTGGCTGTTTTCCGCGGGGATCGACTTGAGCTCCTCGCGGCTGAGGATCACCGTGCGGCCTTCGTCCTCGTAGGCCTTGTCGATGTCCTCATAGTCGATGATCTTGCTGCAGACCTCACACCGGCGCTGGTAGCGGATCCGGCCGCCGTCGGCGTTGTGGACCTGATGCAGGCTGATGTCGTGGTCCTCGGTCGCGCTGTAGACCTTGACCGGCACGTTGACCAGCCCGAACGCTATCGCGCCTTTCCAGATGGCTCTCATGGCTCAAGTGAACACCAGAGCCGCAAGGAGGTGAAGTGTTTTGGCTGACAGCAAGGAACGCGTCCGCGTCGACGGCCGGGAGTTGGTGCTGACCAACCTGGACAAGGTGATGTACCCGGAGACCGGAACCACCAAAGCCGACGTACTCGCCTACTACGCCGCGGTGGCGCCCGTGCTGATCCCGGCCGCCGCGAACCGACCGGCCACCCGGAAGCGCTGGGTCCACGGCGTGGGGACCGCCGACGAGCCGGGCGAGATGTTCTTCCAAAAGAACCTGGACCACTCCACGCCGGGCTGGGTGCCGCGCGCCTCCATCACGCACAAGGAGCGCACCATCCAGTATCCGCTGGTGAACGATCCGGCCACGCTCACCTGGCTGGCCCAGATCGCGGCACTGGAGATCCACGTGCCGCAGTGGCGGGTGGATTCGCACGGCAACGCGCTGCCGCCGGACCGGCTGGTACTGGACCTCGACCCGGGCGACGGCGCCGGCCTCGCCGAATGCGTGGAAGTCGCCAAACTCGCCCGCGGCATCCTGCAGGACGTCGGCCTGGAGCCCGTGCCCGTGACCAGCGGCAGCAAGGGCATTCACCTCTACGCCGCGCTGGACGGGACGCAGAGCTCGGACCAGGTCTCGGAGTTCGCCCACGAACTCGCCCGGGCGCTGGAGGCCGACCACCCCGATCTGGCGGTCAGCGACATGAAGAAGACGCTCCGCACAGGCAAGGTGCTGGTGGACTGGAGCCAGAACAGCGCCGCGAAAACCACCATCGTGCCCTACTCGCTGCGCGGCAGGCTCCGGCCCACCGTGGCGGCGCCGCGGACCTGGCGGGAGCTCGGCTCACCCTCGCTGCACCAGTTCGACTACCTGGAGGTGATGAAGCGGGTCAAGGCGGGCAAGGACCCGTTCGCGGTCATCTCGGGCGGCGGGCACCACGGCGCGCCAGGCGCGCACGGCGCCGAAGATCAGGACCCCGCCGAACACGACGGCGGCGATGCCGACCCGCGGCTGGAAAAATACCGGACCAAGCGGGACGCGGCCGCCACGCCGGAGCCGTTCACGGCCGCACAGCACCGCAGCAGGAACGACGGCGGCACGCTCCGGGAAAGCTTCGTGATCCAGGAGCACCACGCCAGCCGGCTGCACTACGACTTCCGCCTCGAGCGCGACGGCGTCCTGGTGTCCTGGGCGCTGCCCAAGGGAGTGCCCGTCACCAAGGCCAAGAACCATCTGGCGGTCCAGACCGAGGACCACCCGATGGACTACGCGGACTTCGAAGGAACAATCCCCAAGGGCCAGTACGGCGCCGGCACCGTCAGCATCTGGGACCGCGGCCACTACGAGTGCGAGAAGTGGATAGCCGGTAAGGAGGTCATCGCCACCCTTACCGGCAAGGAGGGCGGCGGACTGGGCGGCACCCGGAGGTTCGCGCTGATCCATACCGGCCAGGCCAACGATCAGTGGCTCATCCACCTCATGGACACGCCCGCTGCGGAGCCAGACAACACTGCGCAGCCGGCCAAAGGCCCGGCAAAGGAGCACTCCCCGGCCCGCACCCCGGCAGACGGCACCGGGCCGCCGCCCGCCCCCGATCCGGCGGAGCTCTCGCCCATGCTGGCCAGCGCCGGGACCCCGGCGGACCTGGCGGACAACGACTGGCAGTTCGAATTGAAATGGGACGGCATCCGGGCCCTGGTCCTGGGCGACGCCGAACGGATCCGGCTGATCAGCCGCAACGGCAACGACATGACCGCCAGCTACCCGGAGCTTACGGAGCGCTCCTGCTGGCCGCCGCAGGATTTTGCCGCCGACGGCGAGATCATCGCCGTCGGCCCGACGGGCCGGCCGGACTTCGGGCTGCTGCAGGGGCGGATGAAACTAAGCAAGGCCGCCGACGTCGCGAAGGCGCAGGCGTCCACCCCCGTGCGCCTGCTCCTCTTCGACCTGCTCACGGAGGGCGGCGAGGACCTTCGGCGCAGGCCCCTGAGGGAGCGGCGGAACCGTCTGGAAGCTTTCTTCGGGGACCGCCCCGGGGACGGCACCTGCCCGGTGGACCTCTCCGAGGTGATCGACGCCGACGTCGGCCACATCCTCGAAAGCGCGGAGGAACTGGGCCTCGAGGGCGTGATGGCCAAGCGCACCGGCGGACGCTACGTCGGCCAGCGCAGCCGGTCCTGGCTCAAGCTCAAGTTCGAAAAGACCCAGGAAGTGGTCGTGGGGGGCTGGCGGCCAGGTAACGGCGGGCGCCGCGACTCGGTCGGCTCGTTGTTGCTCGGCATCCCGGAGGGCTCAAAGCTCCGCTACGTGGGCCGCGTCGGCAGCGGGTTCAGCACCCGTGAACTCAAGGAACTGCGCCAGCAACTCGACGCCATCCCGCGGAAGACCTCACCCTTCGCGGACGTCCCGGCGGAAGACGCCGCCGACGCGCACTGGGTGTCGGCGCGGCTGGTCGGCGAGGTCACCTTCGGCGACTGGACCGGAAGCGGAAAGCTCCGCCACCCCGTCTGGCGCGGCTGGCGCCTGGACAAGGCCCCGGCCGACGTCGTCGACGAACACCAGTGAGGGCCCGCCGTAGCGGGCCCTCACTTGTGCTTAATCGTGGTGCGGGATCTGGGGGCGGCTTTGCCGGTGGATGGCCGCGTCGGCCACCTGCTGTGCCTGCTGCCCGCGGACAACGTCGCGGTCCTTCGGATGGCGGTGTTTCCCGCTGCCGTCTGGCCATTCATGGCCGTCGGCCGGCGAGGGCGGTTCCGGCCGCTTGCTTTCCGGGCCGGGGACCTCGTCCATGGACTCCGCGAGGTGACTGGCAACCTCAGGCTCGATCTCTTCTTTCGAGTGATGATCCGCCATGGCTCTTCCTCTCTGCGATGAAATGAAGCGTCCCCCAATCGTAGGTCTGAGCCGGTGAGATGTCTCTAGCTCCTACCAGCGGACTTTCTTCTGCGCCGGGCCCTGTTTGCCGCTGGCATGGGTGGGCTTGTGGCTGCGGCCGACGCTCTGCAGGCCCGCGCCGCCGCGGGACTTGCTGGCAAGCATCTCCTTTTGAGCATCCGTGAGTCGGGACTTGACGCCCCGCTCGGGTTTCGGCGCGGTGCCGGGTTCCTCCGGCGTCCCGGGCTCTTCGCTCATACCGGATTTGTCAGTCATGAAAGGGCTCCCCTCGGCTCGGCTCGTGTCGGCACTGGCGTGCCGCACTGTCGGTGGCACCACCATAGGCAGTTCCCCCACGTGTTGAACAGAGCCCCGGTGGGCGCCGAAGTTAGGCTGGGGCATGGAATACAGGATCCGGCGAGCCACGGCCGATGACGCCGATGCCTTGGTCCGAATGCACACCCAGGCCCACGAGGAGTGCTACGGACACCTCCTGCCTGCGGCCTTCTTCGAAGCCCGGCGCGCCAACATCGCGGCGAGGGTGGAACAGCGGCGGCCCCATTTGGAGAGCCCTGAGCCCCGGATCATTGCCCTGGACGCGCACAATCACGTCGTGGGATTCGCCGAGGCGGGTGTGGGGCGCGACGAGGACCGGGCCAACGAGCTGGAGCTGTTTGCCATCTACACGCTGAGCAGCGCCCACGGCAGCGGTCTCGGCAGCGCGTTGCTGACGGCCGCCATCGGGGACTCGCCCTGCTACCTGTGGGTGCTGGCGGAAAACCCCCGGGCCCGGGCCTTCTACGCCAAGCACGGGTTCCAGCCCGACGGCGAACGCAGACTGCTGCCGCCCGAGTGGTCATGCCTGCCCGCGATCCGCCTGGCGCGGCCGGCGACGCCGCGCTAAAAAGGGCCCGAACCGCGCCCAAAAGCCCCCTTGACGGGCTCATAGGCGAAAAAGTTTCCAAAAAGATAAGTGAACTGCCTACTTCCCAGAAACGGCGCGGGTAAATCGCGCCACGGGGCCGCCGCTGAAGTGCCGTCCAGGCGCCAAAATCGGCTGATCATACGCCACTGAAATCGGAAACGCCATGGAAATCGCGTAAAATTGAAACCCTGCCCGGAGCGGGGCAGCTACAAGTCGCAAGCAAATGACCTCCACAGGAGTTGCCCAAATGCCCAAAGACCGAAGCACGACCGACTCTTCAGCTGGCGTTTTGAACGCCGGCGGAACTAACCAAGGCGCACCCCGGGGCGCCAAGAAACCACGGCTTCGTCGCCGTCGGCTCCGCGAGTCCGACGTCAACGTCGTCGACCAGCCGATGCTTAAGAAAGCGCTTGGCGGCACCATCGTGGGTAACACCATGGAATGGTACGACGTCGGCGTATTCGGCTACCTGATTACTACCATGGGACCGGTGTTCCTGCCGGAGGCGGACAAGTCCGTCCAGACCCTCTTCCTGCTCGGCACCTTTGCCGCCACCTTCATCGCCCGCCCCCTCGGCGGCGTCGTGTTCGGCTGGCTTGGCGACAAGATCGGCCGGCAGAAGGTCCTCGCAGCGACCCTCATGATCATGGCGGCCAGCACCTTCGCCGTCGGCCTCCTGCCCGGTTACGCCCAGATCGGCATCTGGGCCGCTGTCCTGCTGGTCCTGTTCAAGGTCATCCAGGGCTTCTCCACCGGCGGCGAGTACGCCGGTGCCACGACCTTCGTCAGCGAGTACGCGCCGGACAAGCGGCGCGGTTTCTTCGCTAGCTTCCTGGACATGGGCAGCTACCTCGGCTTCGCCGCCGGCGCAGCCCTCGTGTCGGTGCTGCAGCTGACCCTCGGCCAGGACACCATGGAGCAGTGGGGCTGGCGCATTCCGTTCCTGCTGGCCGGACCCCTCGGCCTGATCGCGGTCTACTTCCGGAGCAAGATCGAGGAATCCCCCCAGTTCCAGGCCACCCTGGATGCCCAGGAGAACCTCGCCAAGGACGCCACCGCTGCTGACGCTGCCGCGTCCAAGGGACCGGTGGGCATCGTGAAGGCCTACTGGCGCTCGATCATCGTCGCCATGATCCTGGTGGCCGCGGCCAACACCGCCGGCTACGCCCTGACCTCGTACATGCCCACCTACCTCACCGAGTCCAAGGGCTACGACGAACTCCACGGCACCCTGCTGACCATCCCCGTGTTGGTCATCATGAGCCTCTGCATCCCGCTGACCGGCAAGCTGTCCGACCGGATTGGCCGCCGCCCCGTGCTGTGGATCGGCGCCCTGAGCACCGTTGTCCTGGCCACCCCGGCGTTCCTGCTGATCGGCGTCGGCGAGATCTGGTCCACCCTGGCCGGCCTCGCGCTGATCGCCTTCCCGGTGACGTTCTACGTGGCCAACCTGGCCTCGGCCCTCCCGGCCCAGTTCCCCACGGCCAGCCGCTACGGCGCCATGGGCATCGCGTACAACTTCTCGGTCGCCATCTTCGGCGGTACCACCCCGTTCATCGTTGCCGCGCTGATCAACGCCACCGGCAACGACATGATGCCGGCCTACTACCTGATGGCCACCTCGGCGATCGGCGCCGTGGCGATCTACTTCCTCAAGGAATCCGCCCAGATGCCGCTGCCGGGCTCCATGCCGAGCGTGGACACCCAGGCGGAGGCCCGGGAACTGGTTGCGACGCAGGACGAGAACCCGCTGATCGACCTTGAGCACATGGACATGCCGCTGACCGCAGCCGATGCGGCCGATGCATCCGACGGCGACGCCGGTAAGGTACCCGCCCGGGCCTAGTCCAGGCCCGCAGGTCCGAACCGCGTAGCCCAGCGCCCCGCCCGTAGAGGCCTGTCCCGCGCGCTTTCCATTGGGGGAAGCACACGGGGCAGGCCTTTGGCGCGTCCCCGGCCCCGAGTCCCATGCCGGGCAGCCGGCGCCGGATGACACGGCCACCGACGGACACAGCTCTCAGGTATCCGCCCCCGAACCCCAGGAGGTCCGCATGCAGTCGCTCTTGCGCCATGTCCGCGTCTTGCACCGGCTTGGGCCGGCGAACCGTGACAGCGTCTCGGCACTGCGCGTCGCGGTCGGGGTGGCGGTCCCGTCGCTGGCCCTGCTCGCGGCCGGGCGGCCGGATCTCATCATTTACGCTGTGTTTGGTGCCCTCACCGGCATGTATGGCCGCTCCGAACCGCACCAACTCAGGCTCACGCATCAGCTTCAGGCGGCCTTCGTCCTGGTCGGCGGCTTGGGGGTGGGCGTCGCGCTTTCGGTGAACCAGCTCCATTCGTGGGCCCTCGTGGCCGTGGAGTCGGTCCTGGCCGCCGCCGGGTCCCTTTTCGCGGACAAGGTCGGGCTCAAGCCCAATGGACCGTTCTTTGGAATCCTGGCGCTGGGAGCCTGCGCCTCGATTCCCACTGCGGTTCCGTGGCAGCTCGCCCTGCTGATCGGCGCGGGATCGGCCGCTTTCTCGATCGCGGTAGGCTTCGGCGGCTGGGTCCGTGGCAGGACCTGGCAGCGCGGCGCTGCACGCGTTGTGCCGCCGCTGCTCGGGGTCCGCCGTCGCGCCGCCTGGATCCATGCGGCGCGGTACCTCGCCGCCGTGGCAGCAGCCGGCAGCATCGGGGTGCTCAGCGGCAGCGCCCACCCGCACTGGGCGATGGCCGCCGCGGCGGTGCCCCTGGCCGGGGCCGACCTGCCCAGCAGCGTCTACCGCGGGCTGCACCGGATCGTCGGCACCCTGCTGGGCCTGGCGGTGGTGGCCGCGGTGCTGTTTCCATGGGCCGGGTCGCCGCTGCGGCTCTTCCCTGGACACGAGACCGCCGTCCTGGCCGTGCTGGTGATTGTCCTGCAATTCACCACCGAGCTCTTCATGACCCGGCACTACGGGCTCGCGATGGTGTCCTTCACGCCCGTCATCCTGCTGATGACGCAGCTGGCAGTCCCCGCCGATCCGCGCTTCCTGCTGGCAGAACGGGCGGTGGAGACCTTGGTCGGCGCGTGCACGGGCATCGCCGTCGTGGTCCTGATCCGGCGCCGCCGGCCGTTAGCCGCAGCGCCGGCCGCGTAACCCGGCTGTCCCTCCTACTTCGCGCGCCGCGGCGGCCCCGCGACGAGCCGCGCGGGCAGCACGCGTGCCGCTGCCGTGAGGAGCTTGTAGCGCTTGCTCGGGATCGAGACGGCCCTGCCCTTTTCGTTGTCGGCGAGGCCCTCACGGACAACCTGTTCTGCCTGCAGCCACATCCAGGCGGGAGCCGCCGTCTTGTCCATGCCCATGCGGTCGTGGAATTCGGTGTGCGTGAAGCCGGGGCACACGGCCGTCACCTTTATCCCCCGGCCGGCGTAGGCGAGGTTGGCCCAGCGGCTGAAACTGAGCAGCCATGCCTTCGCGGCGGAATAGGTTTCGCGGGGAAGGAAGGCCGCCACGCTGGCCACGTTGATCACCCTGCCCGAATGCCGCTGCAGCATGCCCTGCAACGCGGCATGCGTCAGTTCCATGGCCGTTTCGACGTGCAGCTTGAGGTGCCGTTTCTCCTCGGCGATGTCATTGTCCGCAAAGGAGTGCAGCAGGCCGATCCCGGCATTGTTGACCAGGACCTCCACCGGGCGCGCCGGGTCGCTTAGGCGCCCGACGACGGCGGCCACGCCGCCGTCGTCCGCCAAGTCAGCGGCGAGCACCTCCGCCCGGCCCCCGTAGTTGTTCTCCAGCTCCGCCGCGTACGACAGGAGCCGTGCCTCATCGCGCGCCACCAGGACCAGGTGGTATCCCTGCTGGGCGAGCTGGCGGGCGAACTCGGCCCCGAGACCGGCCGTGGCGCCCGTGACCAGGGCAGTCTGGGCCGTCTGGGCCGTCTGGGCCGTAGCCGATGATCCTTGAGCCGGTGTGTCCATAGCCACAGCCTAGCGTCGCCGCGTTCCGGGCCTCAGGCCAGGGCCGGCCCTGCGGCGAGTTCGCCCTCCGACGGGCCGTCGGGAAGCTTGCCGGCCGGCGCAGCGTCGTCCAGCGCAGCCCCGCCCAGCGCAGCGTCGCCCAATCCGGTCTCGCCTAGTCCGTCCTCGTCCGCGGCGCGGTAGCGCTGCTGGAGCTCTTCGGCAGCGAGCTCGTACCAGGTGTGGGCGCCAAAGGACGGGGCGGGAGTGTCCAGGTGGCGGTATAGGGCATCGGCCAGCTGACCGAGGGCGGCGTCGGAGAGCGCCTGCACGGTGGCGGCCGGATCCAGCGTCCCCTCGAAATAGTCAGAGAGTTCAAGGCCGTCAATTAGGTCGGGACGGGCCACGGTCTCGCTGCCCGCAGCGTCCGTCGCGGGGTCCGCTCCGTCGAGGTCGGTGACCTCGCCCAGGAGCTGGCCGGTGACGGCTCCGGTGATCTCGCCGTCGAGGTCGGCCAGGACCTCGCCGTCGGAACCGACGTGGACCAGGCAGATGGGCAGTTCGGCCGGTTCCTGCAGCATCAGGCGGAAACCTTCGGTACCACCGGCCGTAACGCCAAGCGCGGCAGCCACAGGCTCCTGGGCCGGGGCATCTTGGGCTGCCGCTGGGCCCTGGCTCGCGGCGAGCTGCCGGAGATAGAGAAGGATCTCCGGGTCGAGGTGGGAAGCGCCGTGCAGATCGATGCTGACGTCCGAGCCGGAAGCCAGCCGGCTGGCGCGCCTCATGATGTGCAGCAGGGCGGGGTAGTTGGCCTGGGTCAGGCAACCGGTGACTTCGAGGGTCACATGTCCGGGATCGACATCAACACGGACAAGCACACGCAGTTTGTGGTTCACGGGGTTCTCCAAATGACACGTCCTTGAGCCAACTGCATAACCCAAGCTAAACAATACGAAATTGTCGCCCCGCTCACAAGCGGTCACGCCCCGGCGGGCGCCTGCTCCGGCCAATCGATGCACTGGTTGTAGGCGTCATGCTTGCGGAGGTAGCGGTAGATGTAGGGGCAGTGCGGGATGATCCGCTTCCCGGAAGCCACCACATCGTCCAGCGCGAAATGGGCGAGCACACCGGCCAGGCCCTGCCCCTTGAACTGTTCGGCCGTCTCGGTGTGGATGAAGTCCACATGGCCCGGCCGGTCGACGTAACGGACCTGGACCGCAAGCTTGCCGCCGACGTGCAGCTCATAGCGGTGCAGGGCATCGTTTCGGGTGGTGGAGACGTCCGGGCTGAACGTGTCTTCAGTTTCTGCCGAGTTCTCCGTCATGGTTCGAGATTGGCACGTAATGGCGGGCGTGGCAATGGTCGTCCGGATCCGCCGCCGGTGGCGCTTGCCAGGCTGCGATCCGGGACCCGGCCCAGCAGCAGCACGGCGAGCGCGAAGCAGGCGGCGGCGCCGCCCAGCAGTCCCACAGTGAGCCCGTTCAGGGCAGCATCCACCACCGGGATGAAGACGACGACGGCGGCTGTCACCACGGCGGCCGCCGGCCGAACGCGGGACTGGCCCGGCGACGTCGGCCGCTCCTCCAGACGCCCGAACAGTGCCAGCACCGGCAGCAGGAGGGCGACGACACCCAAGAGAACAAGCGGCCGGGTCCACCACCACGCGGCCGTTCCGCCGGACGGTTGCGGGAGATCGGTGAGCAGCAGCAGCCCGGACATCGCTGCCAGCAGAGGCAGATGCCACAGGTAGACGGTCATGGAACGCGGACCCGTCCGGACCAAGGCCCCGCGAACCGGCCCGACGGCGGCCAGCCTGGCGAGGAGCGGCCGAAGAAGCTGCAAACCTGCGGCTTGGGAGACCGCGAGCAGGAACAGGGGCAGGTTGGGCGGGTTGAGGTTGACCAGCATGTTTCCTGAATACAGACGGAGCGCCACCAGGATGCCAAGCAGCAGGTTGCTCGCCGCCACGACCCCGAGCAGCGCCGACGGCGTCAGGGCCTGCAGCTTCCCGTCGGCCACGAAGAAACCAAGCTGCTGCACGGCGCACCACAGGAAGACCATGTTGGCGAAGGCCAGAGCGGGCAGCGCGCCGCGGAGGCAGTCCACGGCCACCACCAGAGTGACGAGCGCGGCCAGGGTCGGCCAGGGCGCGCGGGCGTGGAGTGCGGCCAGCCAAGGCAGGTTCAGCTGCGCCGCGAGGTAGGCGGCCAGGAACCACAGCGGCATGCCCGCGCCGGCGGCCAGCAACTGGATGACCTGCGGGTCCACACCGCTGAGCCGCGCAGCCCACAGTCCGGTGAACATGACCGCCAGCAGCACCGCGGCGGGGCGGATCAGCCGCAGCAGCCGGCCCTGGACGAACTCGAAGGCACCGCCGCCCTGGGACCGCAGTCGGCGCCACGAGTACAGGCCGGTGACGCCGCCTGCGACGAAGAACAGCGGCATTACCTGGAGTACCCAGACCACAGGTTCAAACCAGCGCTGGTTCCCCAGCGTGTTGTCGGAGCTCACCGTGCCGTCCGGATGCAGGACGGGGCTGACCATCATCGTGTGGCCGATGACCACCAGCGCGAGGCAGAAGAAGCGGGCCAGGTCGATGACCAGGTCCCGCTCCGGTACGGCTGGTGCTTCGCCGCCTGCGGGCTGCTGCATGGCGCTCCTTACCGTCGCGGCAGGGGCACCCGGCCGCCCTTCCCTCCATTGTCGGCCGCGTCTGAGGGAACGCAAGAGGCCAGGACCATCAGATGATCCTGGCCTCCGGCTACGGCATGACCTTAGGCGAGGGAGAGGAAGAGCTTCTCCAGTTCGGCCCGGTCCAGGCTCGGGTCCTCCTGCTGCATGCACTGCTGCAGTCCGGTGGCGATGATGGAGAATCCTGCCTTGTCCAGGGCGCTGGAGACGGCGGCAAGCTGCGTAACCACGCTCTTGCAGTCCCGGCCTTCTTCGATCATGCGTGTGACCGCCGCGAGCTGGCCCTGGGCGCGGCGCAGGCGGTTAATGACGGACTTCATGTCGGTGGGATCGAGTTCCATGGGGGCCTCCCGGAGTAGACGGATTACATTCCATGATATACCCCCCTTGGTATTCCACATACCCCTAGTGGTATAAGCGGCCTCGAGCAGTGCGAAAGCGGCCCCAAATCCGGCTTCGGTAGGGACGTAAGTACCTACCGAACGGGAGGTCACCGGCGTATTTCTGATGATGTGAACGCGGCCAGTTTCGTCAACCCGGCGATGGCCCGCAAAAGCGCCACAAGCGCCGGCACGGGCCCTTGGCAGCGCTACGTCGCCCTCGGGGATTCGTTCACCGCCGGCCTCGGCGATCCAGAACCCCTCAGTCCCGGCGGGATGCGGGGCTGGGCCGACCGGATCGCCGAGGAAATCAGCACCGCCCACTCCGATTTCTCCTACGCAAACCTTGCCGTCAACGGCCTCGTGCTGCAGGAGATCGTAGACCGGCAGCTTGGCCCGGCAATCGCCTTCAAACCTGACCTCGTCACGCTGTCCGCCGGGGGTAACGACCTCGTGTTCCACCGGCGCGACCCGGACCGGCTCGCGGTCGCCCTGGACGCCGCCGTCGCCGCACTCTCTGCCACCGGCGCCACCGTGGTGCTCTTTACCGGCCCTGACTGGGGCGATACCCCCGTCTTCAGCCACATCCGCGGCAAAGTGGCCGTCTTCAACGAAAACATCCGGACTATAGCGGCCCGCCACAACGGCGTGATCGCGGACTTGTGGACCCTGCGCCAGTTGAGCGACCCGCGGATGTGGGATCCGGACCGCCTGCATTTCTCTCCCCTGGGCCACCACACGATTGCCGGCATGGTGCTGGACACGCTGCAGTTCCCGCACGGCTTACACCCGCTGCAACCGAAACCGCTTCCCGTCGGCAACTGGCGGGAGACCCGCGCCGGAGACCTGGCCTGGGCCACGCACTACCTGCTGCCTTGGATGATGCGGCGCGTGCGGCCCCGCGACGGCGAAGCCCCGCCTGCCCCCAAGCGGCCCCAACCAGGCCCGGTGTTCAGCTCGCCGGGCAATGTGGCGCACCCCTAGTCCGGCCCGACTGCGTGGGCTAGTCTGCAGGGACGGCCCCCGGCCGGAGCCAGCAGACCGATGACGATCACGAGGAGCGAAGTTGTCTAACCACACCTACAGCATTTCTGAAATTGTCGGGACCTCGAATGAAGGTGTGGACGCCGCCGTCCGCAACGGCATTTCCGAGGCCGCGAAGACACTGCGGAACCTGGACTGGTTCGAGGTCAAGGAGATTCGCGGGCACCTCGAGAACGGCCAGGTAGCCGACTGGCAGGTGACCATCAAGCTCGGTTTCCGGCTGGAGCGCTGACCGCCTGGAGCGCCCGGCGCCGCGAAATCTGCCTGTGAATACAACGGTTCTGCAAACTTTCCGCGACGCCGAGTAGCGTTTTGATAGTAAGCATGATTAGTATTTAGGCAGAAGGATGAAGCGCACCCGGCAACCCGGGTGTCTCCTCAATGAAAGAGAAGGGCCAATAAAATGGGTTTTTTCGCATTTCTTATTCTGGGTCTTATTGCCGGAGCAATTGCTAAGGCTATCCTGCCGGGACGTCAGGGCGGTGGCTGGGTCATCACGCTGATCCTCGGTGTTGTGGGCGCTCTTCTGGGCGGCCTCATCGGTAGCGCACTCTTCGGCACGGGACTGCAGGAATTCTTCTCGCTGACCACGTGGCTGCTGGCGATCGGCGGTGCGATCATCGTACTGCTGGTCTACGGCATGATCACCAAGCGCTCGCACCGCTAAAACGGTGTGACCGGAAAACCGGTCCCGGGATTATTTCCTGGGGCCGGTTTTTTGGTACCCGTCAGCTTTCCAAACAAGACTTCTAGAGCACCCTTCCAGAGAACACAGAGCAGGAGTACAGCATGAAAGCCAAACTTCTTTTCGGCACCGGCCTCGCGGCAGGTTATGTCCTTGGATCCCGTTCCGGGCGCGCAGCCTACGAAAAGCTGAAGGCGCGGGCTGCAGGCCTTTGGCAGAGCCAGCCGGTCCAGGACAAAGTGGCGGCCGCGGCCGAAGCGGTCAAGGAAAAAGCTCCCGAAGTTTCCGGCCAGCTCACCGAGGCCGCCCGCCGGGCCGGCACGGTCATCAGTTCCGCCGTCCACCGCGACGAGACCCCGTCCGGGGACACCACGTCCCCTGAGACGGCATCCGCGCAGGCCCATACCGCAGCGGGTGCGCATGCCGCTGCAGGGACGCCGGCCGGCAGTGCGGTCCCCGCGCACAGCACCCACCCCGGAACGCCGAACCTGGGCACCCCCGGCGGAGCCCACGCCGCCGGAGACACTGCCTCCGACGTCGCTTCCGATCCTGCGCTGAACGATGAGACCGGCCAAGACTGGTCCGACGAGGGCGGCGCTACGCCGGCCGGACCCGCAACCAACGTCGACCCGGACAAGCACTAACGCCCTACGCCGGCGGGTTCGGGGCAGGCTTCCTCAGCCCGCAGCACCGCCCGCGGGTCCGCCGGGCACCCCCGCGGCGCCACCGAGCACGACGGTGGCGTCGCGCTTCCGGGAGCGGAATACCCGGGCGGAGAGCCCGCTCCCGGCGAAGATCTGGACGGTACGGGCCGCCTGCTGCCGGCTCGTCTCAATCAGTAGGTGGCCGCCCGGCGCCAGCCACTCCGGCGCCGCGGCGGCCACCCGCCGTTGCAGCTCCAGCCCGTCCGGGCCCCCGTCGAGGGACGAACGTTTTTCGTGCAGGCGCGCTTCGGGCGGCATGGTTTCGATCATCCCGGAGGGAACGTAGGGCGCATTCACCGCCAGGAGGTCCACCCGGCCGCGGAGCCGGTCCGGCAACGCACCGTACAGGTCGCCCTCGTGGACTTCCCCGCCGAGTGGCAGCACGTTGCGCCGCGCGCAGGCTGTCGCGGCGGCGTCGACGTCGGCAGCGTACAGCTCGATCGGGCCCGCCGAGGCGGCCAGCGCGGTGCCCACGGCCCCCGAGCCGCAACAGAGGTCAACGACCACCGGCGTCCCGGCCGCCCCGGCCGTCAGGCGCGACCCGCGCGCCCGAAGGAGTTTCACTCCCTGCCGGACAAGATATTCGGTGCGGCGGCGCGGGACGAAGACTTGCGGATCCAGCAGGATGCGGAGGCCGCAGAACTCCGCCCAGCCCAGCACCTGCTCCAGGGGCAGTCCTTCGACCCGCCGCCGGACAAGCTCATCGAGTTCGCCGGCCGTGGCCGCGGTGGCCAACAGCAGGGTGGCCTCTTCTTCGGCGAAGACGCAGCCGGCGCTGCGGAGCCGGGAAACGACCTCGGCGTGCCGCGTCAGGGTCGGCATATCACCACACCCCTTTCGCCGCGCGCCGGCAACCGTTCGGGCCCACCCGAAAGTCTAAGAAGCCCTGAGGGCCCCATGCTATCCAAACGGGCACCGTCCGTCTCAGCTCCGGCGTCGAAATTTCCCGCGGTGCCGACTGATGCAGCCTGCAAACCCAAACCCTGAGGATTTGCTGGAAAATCCATGTGCAAGCGCTTACAGTTGTGACTTGGCTCTCAGTAGCCGGTCTCCCGCATCCACCCTTCGTCGAGGCAACGTCGCTCACCCGGAAGGTCTCCATCGTGAATATCCGCAGCTCCAGCCTGCCCAGGCCGTCCCGTTTGTGGCGCGGCAGAGGGCGCGTCCGCACCGCCGGCGTCGCCCTGGCGGCGGCGCTGGCCGTCACCGCCGCCGCCGTCGTCCCTGCCCAGGCTGCTCCCGACCCGCGGGGTCCGGGCGCGCCGTCGGCCTCACACTCCCTGCGCGGGCCGGTCACCGACGAGCGGTTCTACTTTGTGATGGCGGACCGCTTCAACAACGGCAGCACAGCCAACGACGAGGGCGGACTGGGTTCCGACCCGATGGTTTCCGGCTTTGACCCGACGAACAAGGGTTTCTACAACGGCGGAGACCTCAAGGGCCTGCGGGAGAAGATCGACTACATCCAGGGCCTGGGCACCACCTCGATCTGGCTCACCCCCAGCTTCAAGAACAAGGCCGTCCAGCCGGAGGACAAGTCGGCCGGTTACCACGGCTACTGGGTCACCGACTTTACCCAGATCGATCCGCACCTCGGCACCAACGCGGAACTGAAGACCCTCATTGATGAGGCGCACTCGCGCGGCATGAAGGTCTACTTCGACATCATCACCAACCACACCGCCGACGTGATCGGCTACGAACAGGGCGACCGCACCGCCTACAAGTCCAAGGATGCCGCCCCGTATCTGACCGCCGCCGGCGAGCCATTCGATGACCGGGACTACGCCGGCACCGGAACCTTCCCGAAGCTGGATGCGGCCAAGTCGTTCCCGTACACGCCGAAACTTGCACCCGGCGAGGAGAACCTCAAGGTGCCGGCCTGGCTGAACGACACCACGCTCTACCACAACCGCGGCGACACCACGTTCGAGGGCGAGAACTCCTCCTACGGCGACTTCTTCGGCCTCGACGACCTGTTCACCGAGCACCCCAAGGTGGTCAACGGCATGGTTGACATCTACGAGAAGTGGATCGGCGACTTCGGCGTGGACGGCTTCCGGATCGACACCATGAAGCACGTCAACGACGAGTTCTGGCAGCAGTTCGGCCCCCGGGTCCTCGCCTACGCCAAGGCACACGGCAAGGACGAGTTCTTCATGTTCGGCGAGGTCTTCGACACCTCCAAGAGCTTCACCTCGCAGTTCACCACCCGCAACAAGATGCAGGCCGTGCTCGACTTCCCCTTCCAGGAAGCGGCCCGGAACTTCGCCTCCCGCGGCCAGGGCGCCAAGGAACTGGAGACCTTCTTCGCCGGCGACGACTGGTACACCGACGCCGACTCCAACGTCTACGAGCTCCCGACCTTCCTGGGCAACCACGACATGGGCAGGATCGGCAGCTTCATCACCGCGGACAACCCGGGCGCGGACGACGCCGAGCGCGTCGCCCGGGACCGTCTGGCCCACGAGCTGATGTACTTCTCCCGCGGCAACCCGGTGGTCTACTACGGCGACGAACAGGGCTTCACCGGCCCCGGCGGGGACCAGGATGCGCGCCAGACGATGTTTGCCAGCAAGGTCCCGGACTACCTCGACGATGACCTGCTGGGGACCGACGCCACGCACGCGACCGACAACTTCAACACCGCCCACCCGCTGTACCGCGACATCAGCGCTCTCGCGACCCTGACGGCCGAACACCCGGCGCTGCGCAACGGCGCCCACCAGAACCGCTACGCCTCCGACGGGCCGGGCATCTACGCCTTCTCCCGGACCGACGCCAAGGACCAGCGCGAGTACGTGGTGTCCATCAACAACAGCAAGCAGGCCCAGACGGCAGCGGTCCCCACCTACGTGGGCAAACGCGCCTTCAACCGGATCTACGGCGAAGCGTCGGCCGAGGTCAAGACCGCGGCGGACGGGAAGCTGACGGTCACCGTTCCGCCGCTGTCCGCCGTCGTCTACGAGTCCGCCGGCCGCATCCCGCATTCCAAGGCAGCACCCGCAGTGAGCCTGCAGGCACCTGCAGCCTCGGCCGCGGACAACAGCCGGATCCGGGTGGGGGCCGACGTCGACGGCAGTTCCTTCTACGAGGTGACGTTCCAGGCCCGCACGGCTGGCGGCGCCTGGACCTCGATCGGCACCGACGACACGGCGCCCTACCAGGTCTTCCACGACGTCTCCGCACTGACGGCCGGCACCGCGGTGGAGTACCGCGCCGTGGTGTTGGACAACGGGGCGCACACCTCCGTAAGCCAGCCCCGCAGCGGCACGGTGCCGTCCCCGGTGCTCAGCATCGTGAACCCGAAGGAAGGCAGCAGCGTCCGCGGCAAGGTCGAAGTCAGCGCCGTCGCCAGTCCGGAAAAGGCCGACTACGTAGTGCGGTTCGAACGCAGCGTCGACGGCGGAGCGTGGACGAAGTTCGGCGAGGACAGCTCCTCCCCCGACTACACCGCGGTGGATGACCTGGCCGCACTGTCGGTGCCGGACGGCACGCAACTGCGCTACCGCGCCCTCCTGACGGTGCCCGGTGCGGGCGAAGTCGTCAGCGGTATCCGCACGGTAGTCGTGGGGGAACTCCCCCAGCCGAAATCGGTCACGATTGCCGGCAGCCTCAACTCGGAAATGGGCTGTCCCGGCGACTGGCAGCCCGACTGCGCGGCAGCCTTCCTGAAGCTTGATCCGGCGGACAAGATCTGGCGCCTGACCGTTCCTAACCTCCCCGCCGGGAGCTACGAGTTCAAGGCCGCCATTAATGGATCCTGGGACGAGAACTACGGCGCCGGGGGTGGCGCCAACGGCAGCAACATCGTGCTGAACCACCCGGGCGGCGCAGTGACCTTCCGCTATGACAACAGCACCCACCTCATGAGCGCCGTCTACGCCTCGCAGCAGCCCGCTGCGGTGGCCGTTGCCGGGGACCTCGATTCCGAGCTGGGGTGCCCGGGCGACTGGATGCCGGACTGCCCGCAGGCCCAGCTCTCGCTGGATCCGACGGACCTGGTCTGGAAGCTGACATTCCCGGACCTGCCGGCGGGCACCTACTCGTTCAAGGCCGCACTCAACCGGTCCTGGGCCGAGAACTATGGTGCCGGCGGGGCTCCGGGCGGAGCGAACCTGGGCTACGTGCACGACGGCGGGCCGGTCACCTTCCGGTATGACCACTTCACCCACCTGATCAGCGCAGGCTAGCCCGGCTGGTTCCGCGGGCCGAGGGCCGCGGGAACAACGCGAAAGGTCGGCCCGCTCTCTCTTGGTGCGGGCCGGCCTTTGGCATATCTGGACCGGTATCAGGACCGGGAGCCGGATTCAGGCTGGCGGCGCCTCAGCCGACCAGCCGGAGCGGGGGAAGTGCCCGGCCCAGCCTGGTTGCCAGCTTCTGGGCGGCCGCCGCCGAGGGCCGCGCCGCGGGATCCATCGCCGTCATGGCCGTCAGCAGGGAAACCCAGCCGGGGCCGAGGCTGGCCGGAATTTCCGGGCCCCGCAGGGTGCGGGCCACGAGCGACTCGACCGGCGTCCCGGGATAGGCCTTCACCCCGGTCAGGCACTCGAGCAGCACCAGCCCCAGCGCATAGACGTCGGTGGCAGCAGTGACCGGCTGGCCGGCTGCCTGCTCCGGGCTCATGTAATGCACGGTGCCCGACGAATCCCCCGGTTCCGGGGCTGTCCCTGCCGGCGTGGCGATCCCGAAGTCGGCGATTCGTACCGAGCACCTCCGGAGCGCGCTGAGCAGGATGTTGGCGGGTTTGATGTCGCGGTGGACCAGCCCGCGGGAGTGCACGTGGGCCAGGCCGGAGAGCGCGTCGGCGGCCCAGCCGGCCACTTCCTCCGGCGCGGCAGCTCCGGCGCGGATCCGCTCGGCCAGGCTGCCGCCGTAGGCGAATTCTTCGACCAGGAAGGGCCGGCCCGCCCACTGGTCACCGTGCGGTACCGTGCCCGCGGCCATGAAGCTGACCACCGCGGGGTGGTCCAGGGAGGCCAGCACCCGCGCCTCCGCGTGGATCCGGTTGGCATCCTTCTCGGCGGGACCCTCGGCCACCTTGATGGCGACCGGACGGTCGTTGAGCAGGTCAGTGCCGCGGAATACGGTGGCGGTTGCCCCGCGGCCGAGGAGTTCGTGGACCAGGAAGCGTCCTCCCGGAGCGTCCGGGAGGCACAGGATCTTGGCGTTTAACCCCGCGGAGTTCGTTGCCGCCGGGCAGGGGACGGGCTGGCTCTCGGCCGCCGCAAGCACGGGTACGGCGCTCACGACAGCGCTGCCAGCGCGTTGGACGTATGGACGATGCCGTCAAGCTGGAAGCCACAGGAGCAGCGCCACACGGGCGGGAGCTCGGCGGCGCCGGTTCCGGCGTCGAACGAATAGGCGGACATGGTGGCCAGCGCCGGTGCAGTCCACTCCATCGGGGCTCCGCAGTGACTGGGCGCCTTGCTCGCCGTGGTCAGGGGCATGGCGGAGGCCGCGCTGCCCGGTTCAGTTGGGGAGTCCGGCGCACCCAGCGGGGCCGCACCGGCTCCCGGGGTTCCGGCGATCGTCAACAACTCAGTCACGACTCCTCCACGAAAACGATTATCTGACACAAGTAGTAAGCATACATATCACTAGTCCAACTAGCTAGTTGCTGGGCGCAGGTATTCGTAGCCGGCAGGCCGGACGGCTCAGTGGCGGTCGGTGTGTTCCTGGAGGGCCTCGGCCATGCGCCGAAGGAACGACACGATGACACGGCTTTCGTCGGCGCTGAGCTCTTCCGCCACGGCCAACATCCTGCGGTGCATCTCGCCGAGCGTCTCGCGCACTTCCGAATCAGTCGCGGCGGTCGGGACGATTACCAGGGAACGGCGGTCGGTGGGATGCGGCTCGCGCCGCACGTGGCCGCTGCCGACCAGCCGGTCAATCAACGAAGTAGTGGACGCCGTGGTGATGCCGAGCATGCGACTCAGGTCCTTGGGTCCCACCCGCTCGCCGGCGGCCTGGGCGCGCAACAGATAACGCAAGGCCAGCAGGTCGGTTTCCCCCATGCCCATGGAGTCGCGCGTCGAACGCCGGGTGGCAACCTCGGCGGCGCGGTAGCCGCGCAGGGCCTGCAGCACCGCGGTGGGCGGGTCAAGCCGCTCATCGGGGCCGTACCAGTACCCTGAGCCTGCTGAGCTGTCCGAGTTCATCCGATAATCCTAGCCGATCTAACTACTAGGCAGGCTTGCTTGTGACGCCCGGGCCGCCGCGTCCGGGAGAGGACGCAAAAAACCCCCGGCTTCCTGTCGCCAGGATGCCGGGGGTTTATCCACTCTTCGCTAAAAGAGTGGGCCCTGTGGGGATCGAACCCACGACCCACGGATTAAAAGTCCGATGCTCTACCAACTGAGCTAAAGGCCCCAGCCGACAGCCCCAACCCGCGGAAAAAATCCCCGGTTGACAGGCGCGTCGGCCCAGTCCATTTCTGGACGTTAACACTGTACCCCAGACCCGGGCGGCCTTTTCGCACCTGGCCCGACGCGCCGCCGTCGCCCGTCTTCCCGCCGCTGTCCCCACGGCAGGCGCATGCTCGATTCCCGGTATGCACAGGAGTAGCGTGGTGGCATGAGCGAGCAAGCAGGAGCCAGCAGCCCAGGACCGCACCGCGCAGCACCGCACCGCCACCACAAGCCGAAGCCCTTTGCGCCGATCGACTTCGAGCCGTTCGCCGGGGGCGCGGATCCGGCACGGGTTTCCGAGGCAGCCCACCTTGCGGCCCAGGCCCTGGTGCGCCGCGGCCGGGACAGCGACGATCCCAAGATCACCCGCCGGCTGGTCAAACTTGCCGACGAACAGGGCCTCGATGCCATCGCCGAAATGTGGGCGGAGAGCCCGGCCCGCTCCCTGCCGGGCGCACTCTGGCGGCTCTATGCACTCCGGGCAGCCACCATCCGCGACCCGGAGCGGATCTCGGTCTACTTCAAGGCAGGCAAGGACACCGCCCAGGTCTCCCACGTCGTCGCGGGCGCGGCCGAGCCGCCGGGCGCCGAGGAAATGAAGTCGATGGCGGATGCCATCCTCTCCGGCGCCTTCGACGGCGAGTTCGACGTCGCGCTGGAGCGTTCGGCGGCATTCTGCCGGGTGGTGGCACTGGGCCAGGCCACCCTCGCCGACGGCGCGGAGCACAGCAACGCGAACCATGCGAGCAAGCTGACGCGGAATTCGCACCTGCTCGTCAAGACCGCCGAGGACCTTGAACACGCCGCCAACGCCTGGCGGCTGGGCGAGCTGGACTGACACATCCGACGGCGGCGGGCAGCCGGAATCCGGCAGCCACGCCCCGTATTGCGGCACTACGAACACGCACGCCGGAGCCCCGCTGTCAATGTTGACTTGGTCCTCGCGAAGTAGAAAACTAAAGGCGGTGCCGAGCCGCGAAACCCCCGGGCTTCAACAATTAGCCGCCTAGAGCGGCCTACCGCCGAGAGGCGTATCCGGTTCGGCACCATTTTCATGCCCGCCGCCGGCCGGCCCGTCGCCTGCTCCGGCCAGCGTTCCCGGCGCCCTGAGTCCGGGCGGTAAAGTAATCCTCATGCGCGGGTCATCGTCACGTTCCAGGGCCGGCAGAAAACGCCCGTGTAAGCCTCGTCCGGAGACCGGTAACCCCACGTGAAGCTGCGCCTTTTCCCCCAGGAGCCCGCCGGGCTGGACCTGCTGTCCCAGATGGCCCGCCAGATAGCCGTGGCCACGGGAACCCTTTCGGAGATCCTTGGCGCCCCCGCCAGCGAACATTCGCGCCTGGTGGAGGACATGCATAACCACGAGGCGAAGTCTGCGGAACTGCATTTTGCCCTCCTGACCCATATGCGGACCAGCTTCCTGAACCCGCTCCCGCGCGAGGACATGTACGCGCTCTCCCGCTATCTCAACGAGGCGATGGAGAAGCTGGACGCCGCCGCGGACCTCGTCTTCCTCTACAAGCTGGAGCGGCTGCCCAAGCGCGCGGCGGACCAGCTGGAAATCATCAGCCGGCAGGCCGAACTCACCGTCGATGCCATGCGCGAGCTAAACAACCTCGATGACCTGGAGGACTACTGGATCGAAGTCCTCCGGCTCACCAAGCGCGCCGAGCGCACCCACCGGGTCTGGGTGGCGGACATGATCAAGGACATGAAATCGGCCCAGTACGCGCGCAACCGCGACATCGCGGACCAGCTCGTGGAAGTCACCAAGGACATGCGGCGGATCGCCACCCAGGTGGGCAGCATCATCGTCAAGGAATCCTGAGGTGTCCCTCGTATTCTTTGCCCTGGTGGTTCTCTTCGCCGGGGCGTTCGCCTTCCTCAACGGCTTCCGCGATGCCTCATCCTCGGTGGCCCTCGCCGTCCGGACCCGGGCACTGACGCCCACTGTCGCCGTGCTCCTGGCCGGGCTGTTCAACTTCGTCGGCGCCGGGCTCAGCGCGGCCATGGCGCTGGAGGTAAGCCGCACGTGGGTGGTTCTGCCGTCCGGCGGCAACGGCCTGACCATCCTCATCGCCGGCCTGCTGAGCGCCGTCCTCTGGGGTATCTACACCTGGTGGCGGGGCATCCCGGCGTCCTCGACCCACGCCCTCGTGGGAGGTTTGGCCGGGGCCGGCGTGGCCAGCGTCGCCGTAGGCGGGAACTCGGTCCTGGGCGTGGACCAGTCGCTGCTCATCCAGGTGGTGCTGCCCCTGCTGCTCTCCCCCGTCATCGCCTTCGCGGGCGCCTACCTGCTGGTCTGGCCCGCCACGTGGGCGGCCCGCTACACGCCGCCGAGCGTTGTGAATACCAGGTCCAGGCGGGCCCAGGCCATCGCCGCCGGGGCCGTTGCTTTCGGACATGGCCTGCAGGACGGCCAGCGCACCAGTGCCGTGCTGATCCTGGCGATGCTGGCTGCGGGACTGCCCGACGGCGGCACCACGCCCGTCTGGGTGGCACTCCTGACCGCGGCCATGCTGACGGCCGGAACGCTGGCGGGCGGCTGGCGGATCTCCTACACGATCGGCTACCGGATGATCCGGGTCGATCCGCTGCGCGGCTTCGTGGCGCAGCTCTACAGCAGCGCCATGCTGCTGGTGGGCGCGATCGGCCTGCACTGGCCGATCTCCACCACCCATACGGTCACCGCAGCCGTGTTGGGCGCGGGCACGAACCAGAAGTACACGGCGACCAACCGCCGGCTGGTGCTCCGGGTCCTCGCCTTCTGGACGCTCACCCCGCTGGTTACCGCCGCGGCGGCCTTCGTGCTGGAGCTGGCCCTGTCGCCCCTCGCGGGGCTCTGAGAAACCCGTCGACTGCTCCGTAGCCGCCCTTTTGAGGGGTCAAAACGGCGGCTACGGAGCAATCGATGGGCTGGAGGCTTTATCCGAAGCGGCCGGAGACGTAATCCTCGGTGGCCTTCACGGTCGGGTTGCTGAAGATGGTGTGCGTGTCACCGTACTCGATCAGCTTGCCGGGCTTGCCGGTACCGGCAATGTTGAAGAACGCCGTCTTGTCCGAAACGCGCGCCGCCTGCTGCATGTTGTGGGTCACGATCACCACGGTGTATTCGTCCTTGAGCTCGTTGATGAGGTCCTCAATGGCGAGCGTGGAGATCGGGTCCAGGGCCGAGCAGGGCTCGTCCATCAGGATCACCTGGGGCTCGACGGCGATGGCGCGGGCGATGCAGAGGCGCTGCTGCTGGCCGCCGGACAGACCGGAACCGGGCTTGGCCAGGCGGTCCTTGACCTCGTTCCAGAGGTTGGCGCCGCGCAGGGAGCGCTCGACGAGAGAGTCCGCCTCACCCTTGGAAATCTTCTTATTGTTCAGCTTCACGCCGGCCAGCACGTTGTCCCGGATGGACATGGTGGGGAACGGGTTGGGGCGCTGGAAGACCATGCCGATCTGCGAGCGAACGGTTACGGGGTCCACTCCGGGACCGTAGAGGTTGTCGCCGTCGAGCAGTACTTCGCCTTCCACCCGGGCGCCGGGGATGACTTCGTGCATCCGGTTAAGCGTGCGCAGGAAGGTGGACTTGCCGCAGCCGGAGGGGCCGATGAAGGCGGTGACGGACTTGGCGTCGATGTTGATGTTGACGTCCTCGACGGCCAGGAATTTGCCGTAGTAGACGTTCAGGTCTTTGACGTCGATGCGCTTAGACATGCTGTTCCTTCACTTGTGGTGGTAGGGGCCGGGAGCCTGCGGTGGCCTAGCGGCCGGCCTTCGGGGCGAAGATGCGGGCCACCAGGCGGGCGGCCAGGTTGAGCAGCATCACGAGGATGATGAGGACCAGGGCAGCGCCCCAGGCGCGCTGGTCCGACGGTCCCGGGTTGGACGGGGAGGTCGGGTTCAGGATCTGCGTATAAATGAAGGTTGGCAGCGAGGCCATCCAACCGCCGAACACGTTGTTATTGATGGACGTCGCGAAGCCGGCGGTGACCAGGATCGGCGCGGTCTCGCCGATCACGCGCGCGATCGCCAGGGTGACGCCGGAGGCGATGCCGGAGATCGCCGTCGGGATGACCACCTTCAGGATGGTCCGCCACTTGCGGACGCCGAGGGCGTAGGCGGCCTCACGGAGCTCGTTCGGGACGATCTTGAGCATTTCCTCGCTGGAGCGGACCACCACCGGGATCATCAGCACGGAGAGTGCGACGGCGGCAACGGCACCGGTTTTGGTGCCCGGGCCGACCACGACGAAGAAGAACGCCGCGGCGAACAGGCCGGCCACGATCGAGGGGATCCCGGTCATCACGTCGACGAAGAAGGTGATGGCGCGGGCCAGGGCGCGGTCTTGTCCGTATTCGACGAGGTAGATCGAGGTCAGCAGGCCGACCGGCACGGAGATGACGGTGGCGAGCAGGGTGATCTGCACGGTCCCGACCAGGGCGTGGTAGATGCCTCCCAGCACCGGGGCGCCTTCTTCGACGCTCTTGTTGTCGAAGGCGCCGGTGACGCCATTCATGGACGTGCTCAGGAAGCCGGGGTCCAGCAGGCCGGGCAGGCCCTTGACCAGGACGGTCCAGATCACCGAGATCAGCGGCAGCAGGGCCACCAGGAAGGCGCCGACCACCAGGCAGGTCACCAGCTTGTCCTTGGCCTTGCGTGAGCCTTCGACGGCGGCGCTCCAGCCGACGAGCCCGGCGGTGAAGAGCAGGGCGGAGACGACGCCCCAGCCGAAGGCGTTGAAGCCGATGAGCGCCAGCATCGCGGCACCGAGGACGAGGGCCAGGGCCAGCACGATGTACGGGGCGGCCTTGGGCAGCTGGCCCTTGGTCAGGGCGGAGCGTTTACGGACCGGGGTCAGGGTGGAGGTCATTTAATTGGCTCCCGAGAATTCTTTGTGCCGAGTGATGATCCACCTGGCAATCATGTTCACGCCGAGGGTGATGATGAACAGCACCAGGCCGGCGGCGATCAGGGTGCTGATCTTCAGGCCGCTGGCCTCGGGGAAGTTCAGCGCGATTTCGGCGGCGATGGTCTGGTTGCCGGACTGGATCAGGCTGGCCGTGAGGGCGCCGGAAGAGAGCACCAGGGCCACGGCCATGGTCTCGCCGAGCGCGCGGCCCAGGCCCAGCATGACGGCGCTGACGATTCCGGGGCGGCCGAACGGCAGCACGGCCATCCGGATCATTTCCCAGCGGGTGGCGCCGAGGGCGAGGGCGGCTTCCTCGTGCAGCTTGGGGGTCTGCAGGAAGATTTCGCGCGAGAGCGAGGTGATGATCGGCAGGACCATCACCGCGAGGACAATGCCTGCCGTCAGGATGGTCTTACCGGTGGCCGACGCCGGCCCCTGGAAGATCGGCAGCCAGCCGAGGTTCGCGGCCAGCCAGCTGTAGGCAGGCGAGATTTCCTTGGCCAGGAAGGCCGCGCCCCAGGCGCCGTAGACCACGGAGGGGATGGCGGCCAGCAGGTCCACCACGTAGCCGAGGCCGGAGGCCAGCCGGCGCGGGGCATAGTGCGAGATGAAGAGGGCGACGCCGATGGCGACCGGGGTGGCGATGACCAGCGCGATCACGGCGGCGATCAGGGTGCCGACGACGATCGGCCAGATGTAGGCGAAGAAGCCCTCGCCGCCCTGGATGTCGGCGGCCGGCGCGGTCAAGGCCGGGATGGCCTGGACGACGAGGAAGAGCGCAACGCCAAAGAGTACAGCGAGGATCAGGCAGCCGGCCGCCAGGGTGGCCCCTGAGAAGACTTTGTCCCCGGCCCGTCCTGCGCCTCGGGATTTGGTCAGGGAGGTGGAGATCATACCTGGCCCTTCGGTGTTGATGGTGCGGACGTACGGTCCTTGAGCGGAGCGTACTTATCGGGAACTGCGAAAGCTTCGGAAAACACTGCTAAGTTCCCCGTCCCGCCGGAGGGCGGGGCGGGGAACTTAGCGCTACAGATCAAACTTTACGACTTGACCTTGATGGTTTCGATGGCCTTGACGGCCTTCTCTGCCAGAGTGGAGGACAGCGGAGCCGACTTGGCGGACTCGGCAGCAGCCTTCTGGCCCTCTGCAGAGAGTACGTACTTCTCGAAGCCCTTGACCAGATCGACAGTTTCCTGCTTGTCGTAGGTGCTGCACACGATGTGGTAGGAAACGAGGACCAGCGGGTATGCGCCGGCTTCGGTGGTGGTGCGGTCCAGCTTGATGGCGAGGTCGTTGGCGCCGCGGCCCTCGACCGGCTTGCCCAGGTCCACGGCCTTGGAGGCAGCTTCAGCGGAGATCTTGACGAAGTCGGAACCGACCTTGATCTGGGCGGTGCCCAGCTTGCCGCTGACGGCCGAGTCATCGGCGTAGGTAACCGCACCGGCGGTGTCGGTGACCGTCTTGACGACGCCGGAGGTGCCCTTGGCGTTTTCGCCCTTCAGCGAAGCCGGCCACACACCGTCAGCCTTGTCCTTCCAGACGGCCGGGGCCGCGGCGGCGAGGTAGTCGGTGAAGTTCTTGGTGGTACCGGAATCGTCAGAGCGGTTGACCGGGGTGACCTTGAGGTCGGGAAGCTTGGCATCCGGGTTCAGCGCGGTGATGGCCGGGTCGTTCCACTTGGCGATTTCGCCGCGGAAGATCTTGGCCGCCGTGGGGGCGTCCAGCTTCAGGTCCGTTACGCCTGGCACGTTGAAGGCGATGGCGATCGGGGAAATGTAGACCGGAACCTCGATGGCACCGTCCGGGCCGCACGTGTCCTTGGCCTTGGCTGCCTCTTCGTCCTTGAGGTAGGCGTCCGAGCCGGCAAACTGGGCCGAGCCGTCGAGGATGGCCTTGCGGCCGGCGCCGGAACCGTCCGGGGAGTACTGCACGTTGGCGCCCTGGTTGGCGGAGGCGAAGTTGGTCTTCCACACATCCATGGCCGCACCCTGCGCGGAGGAACCGATGCCGGTCAGCGTGCCGGTGACCTTGGGGCCAGAAGCAGCCTGGGTGCCCGCAGCGGTGTTGGTTGCGTTGTCGGAACCGCAAGCGGTGAGCGCGAGAGCGCCGGCTGCGATAACAGCAATGGCCGCGTTGCGGCCGAAGCGTGATGCCTTCACTAGATGTACCCCTTCCAGGGTTATTCAGATGCGTGTCGGACCGGAGACGTCCGAGCAATAAAGACGGTGGATACGTTTTGTACCTTTACCGAAGTTAGGTGCCCCAAGTGAAGAGAATTGGGGTCCAAAGTGAACGCAGGGTTAACGACACCGGACTATTGGTCAACGTTTGACGGGTTGGCTTGCGTTGGCTGGGTCACAGCCGTAGGGGCTGCCTGCGGCGAACCTTGCAGCACGGGCAGCAAATAGACTGGTGGCATGGCCTCCGCTACTGGATTCACTGCAAGCGCACGATTCCTTCGCGGCCGGGTCCGCACCGGTTTCGTCCGGAGCCGTAATTCGCTCGTACCTGCGGTCCAGATGACGGCCTGCGCAGTGGGGGCCTACGCCTTCGCCGAGTACGTCCTGGGCCACACCGGGCCATTGTTTGCCGCCACCTCCTCCCTGATCGCCCTGGGCTTCTCCCGGGATCCGCGGCTTCGCCGGGTCGTAGAGGTAGGGCTGGGCTGCACCATCGGCATTGTGGTGGGCGACCTGTTGCTGCACTGGCTGGGCGCGGGAATCTGGCAGGCCGCCGTCGTGCTCCTTTTCTCGATTCTACTGGCCCGCTTCCTGGACAGCGGAACTATTTTCACCACCCAACTGGGCCTTCAGTCATTGCTGGTGGTGCTCTTGCCCGCCCCCGCGGGAGGACCGTTCACCCGCAGCATCGACGCGGTGGTGGGCGGCGTGTTTGCGCTGGCGGTGACCTTCCTGATCCCCAAGGATCCGCGGCGCGAACCCCGCAACGACGTCAAGAAGCTGCTGCATGAACTGGCCGAGGTGCTGCGCGAGTGCTCCTCGGCCCTGACCCACAGCGACTCCACCCAGGCCTGGCACGCCCTGATCCGCGGCCGCAACTGCCAGCCCCTGGTGGACGCGATGCGCCAGACCCTGCGTTCCTCCGGAGAGGTGGCCGCGCTGGCTCCCGCCTACCGCCGGTACCGGGACGAACTGGACCGGCTGGCGCAGTCGGTGGACTTCATCGACCTGGCGTTGCGTAACAGCCGCGTGTTCGCGCGCCGGCTGACCAGCGCGATCAACCACGCCGCGCTCTCGGACGAGGCCACCGAGAACATTGCCGAGGTCCTGCTGGAGACCGCGGCCGCGGTCGATGAGCTGGGCCTGGGCCTGGCGGAGGTGCACGACGGCGTCCGCCGCGCGCACCTGCGCACGGCCAGGGTGGAACTGAGCGAAACGGCCGGCCGGCTGCACCCGCGCCTGCTGGACGTACAGCGGCTTGAGGGCGAAACCGTGGTGATGCTCTTCCGCCCGCTCATGGTGGACCTCCTCGAGGCCGCCGGCATGGACGCGGACGAGGCCCGGGACATCCTGCCCGCCCTCTAGCCCCGGCGGATGGGCCCGGGGCCGGCCCGCGTCCGGGCCACGTCCGCCTGCGCCCGGGCCTGGATGTCGCTGCCCCCGGTTAGGGTGGAGCAATGGCAACAAAGACTTCCCGCGCCGTTAAGGCGCCGGGCTATAAGTGCGCGGAGTGCGGCTGGACCACGGCAAAGTGGGTAGGCCGGTGCGGCGAGTGCCAGGCCTGGGGCACGGTTGAGGAAACCGGTGCCGCCGTCGCGCGGACGACGGCGGCGACAACCGTCCTGGAGCCGGCCCGCCGGATTGCCGACGTGGACGCCACAACGGCAGCGTTTCTCCCCACCGGGGTGGACGAGCTGGACCGTGTGCTCGGCGGCGGGCTGGTTCCGGGGGCGGTGATCCTGCTGGCCGGCGAGCCCGGTGTGGGCAAGTCCACGCTGTTGCTGGATGTCGCGGCCAAGTTCGCCCGCACGGCCCAGGACGTCCTCTACGTCACCGGCGAGGAATCCGCCGCCCAGGTGAAGCTGCGCGCGGACCGGATCGACGCCGTCGCCGAGTCGCTGTACCTGTCCGCCGAAACGGACCTCGGCCAGGCGCTGGGCCAGGTGGAAAAACTTGAGCCGAGGCTGCTGGTGGTGGACTCTGTCCAGACGCTGAGCAGCGCCGACGTCGAAGGCAGCGCCGGCGGCGTCTCCCAGGTCCGCGAGGTCGCGGCGTCCCTGATCGCGGCGGCCAAGCGCCGCAACATGACCACCCTGCTGGTAGGCCACGTGACGAAGGACGGCTCCATCGCAGGTCCTCGGCTGCTCGAGCACCTCGTGGACGTGGTCTGCCAGTTCGAGGGCGAGCGGCACTCGCGGCTGCGGCTGCTGCGCGCCGTGAAGAACCGCTACGGCCCCACCGACGACGTGGGCTGCTTCGACCTTAATGAGGACGGCATCGTCGGCCTGGCCGATCCGAGCGGCTTGTTTGTTTCCCGCACCAAGGACCCCGTGTCCGGCACCTGCATCACGGTGACACTGGAAGGCCGCCGGCCGCTGCTGGCCGAGGTCCAGTCGCTGCTCGCCGAAAGCGCCAACGCGCAGCCGCGCCGGGCCACCAGCGGACTGGACAGCTCGCGGGTAGCCATGCTCCTGGCCGTGCTGCAGCAGCGCGCAGGCTGCCTGCTGCACAAGGACGACTCCTACGTGGCGACCGTGGGCGGGGTAAAGCTCAGCGAACCCGCCACGGACCTGGCCGTGGCCCTTGCCGTGGCTTCCGCGAAGGCCAAGAAGCCGCTGCCGCAGCGCCTGATCGCGTTCGGCGAGGTAGGCCTGGCCGGCGAGGTCCGTCCGGTGCCGGGGATCAACCAGCGCATCCAGGAGGCGCACAGGCTGGGCTTCACCCACGCCGTGGTGCCCGCCAGTCCCAACGGGCCGGGTCCGGTCCCGGCGGGCTTCTCGGTCCGGGAAGTCGGCCACCTCGCGGAGGCCCTGGGCCTGCTCATCAGCTGACCGCGCGCCTCAACGGTGGCGACTTAGGACCCTAGCGCTCCTGCCGCCGGGGGCGCACCATGGGAGCAGTGGCTTCCGTGGGCGAAGGGAATAGTCATGATGTGGGGTTACGGTCAGAACCTCGGATGGATGTGGCTTTGGGGCGTGCTGCTGCTCATCGGGATCGCTGTGCTCGTGTTGCTCGCGGTGCGGGTCTTTGCCGGCCCCGGCCGCGGACAGCAGCCCGGGCCAGGACACCCCGGCCCCTACGGCCAGCCCCCGGCCTACGGGCAGCCCGGGCCCTACGCCCAGCCGGGCGGCCCCGGCCGGAGCCCCGGATCTGCGGGCGGCAGGAGCCAGGCCCGGCTCATCCTCGACGAGCGCTTCGCGAAGGGCGAGCTGACCGCGGAGCAGTACCGCGAGCACGTGAAGGAACTCGGCGAGGGGACATAGTGCCGCCCATCAGCCGCCGCAGCGCATTGTTGCTGGGCGGACTCGGTCTTACCGGCACCGTTGCCGGCGGCGCCGGGCTGTGGTGGACCCTTAACTCCAGGCCGGCGCCGGTCACCGGCGAGTCGTTTCGGCAGCCGCCTGCGCTCAGCAGTTCGGGCGGCATCCTCGAGGCCAGCCTCGAGGCGGCGCCGGGACTGTTCCCGCTGGCCGGACGGCAGGCGGGGGCGCTGGGCTACAACGGCGGCATCCCCGGCCCTACCCTCCGGGTGCGCCCCGGGGACGTGCTGAGGGTCAAACTGGTGAACAAGCTGGCCGAACCCAGCAATCTGCACCTGCACGGACTCCACGTCTCGCCCCAGGGCAACGGCGACAACGTGTTCGTAACCGTGGACCCCGGCCGCAGCTTCGACTACGAACACCGAATCCCGGACGGGCACCCGCCCGGGCTGTACTGGTACCATCCGCACCACCACGGCCGGGTTGCCGACCAGATCTTCGCCGGGCTTTTCGGCGCCATCATCGTCGAGGACTCCGCCCCGCCCGCCGCTGGCCCCGAGCGCGTGCTGCTGGTCTCGGACACCAGCCTAGACGGCGCCGGGAACGTGTCCGAGGCCTCGCAACCTGACCGGATGGTCGGGCGCGAGGGGTCGCTCCTGCTGGTGAACGGGCAGGCCAACCCCCGGCTGGAGGCCCGGCCCGGGCAGCGGGAGCGGTGGCGGATCGTGAACTGCTGCGTAGCCCGATACCTGCGCCTAAGGCTGGACGGACAGAAGCTGCAGCTCGTCGGCATGGACTCGGGGCGGTTCCGTTCGCCGTCGGACGTGCAGGAAGTGCTGCTGGCGCCGGGGAACCGGGCGGAGCTGCTGGTCACGGCTGCGCTGGGGCAATCCGAACTGCGGGCCATACCCTATGACCGCGGGGCCATGTCCGGGATGATGGGCCGGCGCGGCATGGGCCCTGGCCAGCCGGCGGAGCAGGAGGGGCCCGCGGATCCAGCCGGCGCCACCCTGGCAACCCTGGCCGTGGCCGGCGACCCTGCCCCGCCCGCCCCGGTAATTGCCGCCGGGAACGCGCCGGCCGACCTGCGCTCGGCCGCCGTGGCTGCGCGGCGGCAACTGGCGCTCGCCACTTCCATGGGCGGGGGGATGGGCGCAGGAATGATGGGCTTCACCATCAACGGCCAAAGCTTCCAGGAGGGAAGGACCGACACCACCGTGGGTGCCGGGACAGTCGAGGAATGGGTCCTGGTCAACCGCAGTCCTATGGATCACCCGTTCCATCTGCACGTGTGGCCGATGCAGCTGATCGCCGAAAACGGCCGGGCCGTGGAGCCGGCGGCACTCCGTGATGTGGTCAACGTGCCGGCCGACGGCCAGTGCACGGTCCGGATCGCGTTCCGGGATTTCACCGGCCGTTCCGTCTACCACTGCCACATCCTGGATCACGAGGACCTCGGCATGATGGGCGTCATCGAGGTGCGCTGACCCTCGGGCCCGGGAGCACCATCGGGCCTTACGGTATTGCCAAACATACCCCCTGGGGGTATGTTTGAAGTCGAATTGAGGACCAGCCGAGGCTTCCCAGGAGGCAGGAACATGGAACACCAGCACCACGGCCAGACCGACCAGCTGCAGGCCGGCACCGGGCACGAGGGCCACGCCGGGCACGCCCAGCCACAGCTCGGCCGGGACGATGAGCATCTCGTGCACAGCCACGGCCAGCACGCGGGCCATAGCGTGGCAATGTTCAAGAACAGGTTCTGGATGACGCTCGCGCTGGCGGTTCCGGTGGTCCTGTTCAGCCCCATGTTCGCGCACCTGCTCGGCTACGTTCCCCCGGCGTTCCCCGGCTCGGCTTGGATCCCGCCGGTGCTGGGCACCGTGATCTTCTTCTATGGCGGCCAGCCCTTCCTCAAGGGCGGCCTGGATGAACTGAAGAGCCGCAAACCGGCGATGATGCTGCTGATCGCCATGGCCATCACAGTCGCCTTCGTCGCGTCCTGGGTCACAAGCCTCGGCATCGGCGGTTTTGACCTCGACTTCTGGTGGGAACTGGCACTGCTGGTGGCGATCATGCTGCTGGGACACTGGATCGAGATGCGCGCGCTTGGCTCCGCGCAGGGCGCGCTCGACGCCCTCGCCGCGCTGCTGCCGGATGAAGCGGAACGGATCACCGCAGCGGGCACGGAAACCGTCAAGGTCAGCGAACTCGTGGCCGGGGACACCGTCCTGGTCCGCTCGGGCGCCCGGATGCCGGCGGACGGCGTAGTCATCGACGGGCAGGCCGAGGTCGACGAGTCGATGATCACCGGTGAGTCGAAGACCGTGCTGCGTTCACCCGGGGACAAGGTCGTCGCCGGGACCGTGGCCACGGACAACACGGTCCGCGTCCAGGTCACCGCCGTCGGGGATGACACCGCCCTGGCCGGTATCCAGCGGCTGGTCGCCGAGGCGCAGGCCTCCTCCTCCAAAGCCCAGGCCCTCGCCGACCGGGCCGCAGCCTTCCTGTTCTACTTCGCCTCCGGTGCGGGCGTCATCACCTTCATCGCCTGGTCCCTGCTGGGCAGCATTCCCGACGCCGTCACCCGCACCGTCACCGTGCTGGTGATTGCCTGCCCGCACGCCCTGGGCCTGGCCATTCCGCTGGTCATCGCGATTTCCACCGAACAGGCCGCCCGGGCCGGAGTCCTGATCAAGAACCGGATGGCACTGGAACGGATGCGGACGGTCGACGTCGTCCTCTTCGACAAGACGGGGACCCTCACCAAGGGCGAACCCGCCCTCAAGGAGGTTGCAGCCGCAGAAGGTGTTGACCGGAACAGCCTGCTGGCGCTGGCCGCAGCCGTCGAAGCGGACAGCGAGCACCCGGTGGCGCGGGCCATCGTCCGGGCGGCTCGCGATCAGGGCCTGCAGATTCCCGCGGCTACCGGATTTTCGTCGATGACCGGCCGCGGCGTCCGCGCCACGGTTGACGGAAAGACCATCCGGGTCGGCGGCCCAGCCCTGCTCCGCGAACTCGCAGTGGAAGAACCGCCGGCAATCGCACAGGCCACCCGGGCCTGGATGGACCGCGGCGCGGCCGTGCTGCACGTGATTGACGGGCAAAAAATCCTGGGGGCCGTGAGTCTCGAGGACGAGGTGCGCACCGAGTCCCGGCAGGCCGTCAGCGCTCTTCAGGCCCGCGGTATCAAGGTCGCGATGATTACCGGCGACGCCCGCCAGGTCGCCCACGCCGTGGGCGCGGAGCTCAACATCGACGAGGTCTTCGCCGAGGTCCTGCCGGCCGACAAGGACAAGAAAGTCGCCGAACTGCAGTCCCGCGGCCTGAAGGTGGCGATGGTGGGCGACGGCGTCAACGACTCCCCCGCGCTGGCCCGGGCCGAAGTGGGCATTGCGATCGGCGCCGGTACCGACGTCGCAATGGAGTCCGCCGGCGTCGTCCTGGCCGGCAACGACCCCCGCGCCGTCCTGTCCATGGTGGATCTTTCGCGGGCCAGCTACCGGAAGATGTGGCAGAACCTCATTTGGGCCGCCGGCTACAACATCATCTCCGTGCCGCTGGCCGCCGGCGCCCTTGCCTTCGCCGGCGTCGTCCTCTCCCCCGCGGTGGGCGCGGTGCTGATGTCCGCCTCGACAATTGTGGTGGCACTGAATGCCCAACTGCTGCGGCGCCTGAAGCTCAACCCGGACCAGGTCCGCTAGAAAGGGTCCGCTGAACGGAAGAACCAGCATGGACGACGCCCAAACCCCGTCCTTCGGACGCTCCTACGCGCGCATGGGACCCCGGATGGATGCACGCGGGGCGGCCGAGCACCGACGGCGCCTCGTCGCAGCCGCCCACGGTGCGGTCGTCGAAATCGGGGCAGGCTACGGGGCCACCTTCCCGTTCTATCCTGCTGCGGTTGACGCCGTGCTGGCGCTGGAGCCGGATCCCACGCTCCGGTCGCTGGCCCGGGCTGCCGCGGGCACGGCACCGGTACCGGTCACGGTGCTCGACGGGGTCGCGGAGTCGCTCCCCGTGGCGGACGCTTCGGTGGACATCGTCGTCTCCAGCCTCGTGCTGTGCAGCGTGGCCGAGCCGTCCGCCGTCCTGGCCGAAGCACTCCGGGTCCTCAGGCCGGGAGGCCGGTTGTTGTTCTACGAGCACGTCCGCTCGGCGCACCGCGTGCTGGGGTTCGCCGAAGATCTGCTCACACCGCTCTGGAGCCGGCTGGCCGGCGGCTGCCATCCCAACCGGGACACCGCCGCGAACATCGAGCGCGCCGGCCTGGCCGTCGTCGCGCTGGAGAGGTTCGGCTTTTCGGTGCTGCCGGGAAATCCTCCCCTCGCCCACGTGCTCGGGGCCGCGGTGAAGGCGTGAGCGCGCGCTAAAGGGCGCTAGGAGGTGGTTGCGGCGCCCAGTACCGGCACGGAGCGGACCTGTGGAAGCTCCTCGAAGGCCGGTTTCCCGAACCAGTAGCCCTGGAACAGCCGGATGCCGGTCGTTTTCAGGGCCAGGAACTCCGCCTCGGTCTCGATGCCTTCGGCGAGTACGGTGATGCCGAGCTCCGCGGCGATGCCCACGATGCCGGCAACCACGGCCTGCCGGGCGGGGCTGGTATCGATGTCCCGGATGAGCAACATGTCAATCTTCATCAGGTCGGGCTGGAAATCGACCAGCAGCCCCAGCCCGGCGTGGCCGGCACCAAAGTCGTCGATGGCGGTGGTGAACCCGTGCTTGCGGTATTCGGTGATGATGTTCGTCAGGTGCGCGGCGTCGAGGACCTCCTCGTTCTCCGTGAACTCGAACATGATCGACGACGTCGGAAAGTTGCTTCGCGCCGCGGCCTGCAGCGTCGCGCGCAGGCAGGCGGCCGGCTCGTACACCGCGTTCGGCATGAAGTTGATCGAGAGCATCAAGTCCTCGCCGGCGGGAAACAGGCGCGCGGCAAGCTCGATGGCCTTGACCCGGCAGGCCTGGTCGAAGCGATACTTCTGCTCCGGCGAGACCTTCGAGAGGACCTGGTAGGCACCCTCGCCCGAGAGGCCCCTGACCAGGGCTTCGTAGCCCCAGACCCGGCCGGCCACGGCGTCGTAGATCGGCTGGAAAGCCATGCTGAAATCGAAGTCGAGCTTCGGGGAAGTAGTGCAGCCGTCACATGCCAATGCAGGGGTCCTCTCAGTGAATAGCTCCACTGTAGGGCACGGCAGCGCGCGAAAGCCGCCTTCCGCACACGCCGTGGCGCGCGCCGAAGGCGGCTTTCCGGGGCCGGGCTGGGCCGGAGGGCTAGGCCTTTTTGGGCGGCAGGGCCAGCTTGAAGATCTTTGCCCAGGTGGATCCGACCTGCTTCCACATCGGGCCGGTGTTGTAAGGCAGGTTGTAGCGCCGGCAGATGTCCCGTACCTTCGGCGCCACCTCGCCGTAGCGGTTGGACGGCAGGTCCGGGAAGAGGTGGTGCTCGATCTGGTGCGAGAGGTTGCCGGTCATCAGGTGCATGAACTTGGAGCCTGAGATGTTGGCCGAGCCGATCATCTGGCGCACGTACCAGTCGCCGCGGGTCTCGCCGTCGACCATTTCCTCGGTGAAGGTGTCCGTTCCGTCCGGGAAGTGTCCGCAGAAGATCACCGCGTGGGCCCAGACGTTGCGGACGGCGTTGGCGGTCAGCGTGCCGTAGAGCGCCTGCTTGCCGGAGCCGGTGAGCATGGCGACGGCGGGTGTGGCGGCGTAGTCCTTGGTGAACTGCTTGACCGCCTTGCGGCCGAGTGCCTTGAGGTCCTTGAGCAGGGCTTCCTTGGACTTCCTGCCCTCCCGGTAGTCCACGAGTTCAAGGTCGTACACCGCGATGCCCCACTCGAAGACCGGCGCCAGCAGCGCGTTGTAGAGCGGGTTGCCGAAGTTGAAGGGCTTCCATTCCTGCTGCGGGTCCATCCGCAGCAGGTTGTACCCGATGTCGTTGTCCTTGCCGACAACGTTGGTCCAGCGGTGGTGCAGGTCGTTGTGGGTGTGCTGCCAGGAGCGTGCGGGCGTGACGAAGTCCCACTCCCAGGTGGTGGAGTGAATGTCGGGGTCGCGCATCCAGTCCCACTGGCCGTGCAGGATGTTGTGTCCCAGTTCCATGTTTTCCAGGATCTTGGCCAGGCTCAGCAGCGTGGTGCCGGTTGCCCAGGCGGCCTTGTTCTTGCTGACCAGCAGCGCGGCGCGGCCGGAAATTTCCAGGGCACGCTGGATCTTGATCATCCGGCGGATGTAGGCGGCGTCGTCGGAGCCGCGCTTGGCAAGGATGTCGTCCTTGATGGCGTCGAGTTCGCGGCCCAGCTCTGCAACCTGTTCGTCGGACAGGTGCGCGGCGGCGGGCGGCCGGAGCAGCGGGCTGCCGGTCTCGGCGAGCGCTCCAGGCCGCTTCTTTACGGCGGGGGCGCTGACGATGGCCGTGGTGCCGTCTGCGGCGGTATCGGGCTTGTCTGCAAGTGTGGTCATCGGGTGGGTTCTCCTCAGAGGTCTAGGTTAACGGGTCCGGCGGCTGCCGAGACACACGTCTGGATTAGTTGGCCGGGCTCGCCATGGACTTCGCCCGTGCGCAGGTCGCGGACCTGGCCGGCCCGGAGCGGGATGAGGCAGCTGTGGCAGATGCCCATCCGGCAACCGCTGGGCATGAGTACGCCGGCGTCCTCGCCGACGTCGAGCAGGGGGGTGTCCCCGTCGGCATCGACTTCGCGGTCGGAGGCCTCGAAGGTCACCAATCCGCCGTCGTGCCCTTCGCCGCCGGCCAGGCTGGTGCTGAAGCGTTCGATCGTCAACGTTGCGGCCGGGACAGTGCCTTCCACCGCCGTCCCGGAGTGATCCGCGGCCGCGGCTTCGGCTTCCCAAAGCGCTTCGGCGTCGTCGAGGAAACCCGTGGGGCCGCAGGCGTAGGCCGCACGGTCTCGCCAGTCCGGGCAGAGCAGGTCAAGTTCGGCTGTGGCGCCGAAGTCCAGCCTGCCGCGTTCCCCGCTGAACCAGTGGGTGACCTTGAAATTGGGAAACTGGTCTGCGAGTTCGGCCAACTCCTCGCGGAAGATGGCGTCGGCCGGGGTCCGCGCCGTGTGGATGAGGACGACGTCGGCATCCGGACGGTGCGGGACGAGCGTGCGGATCATCGACATCACCGGGGTGATGCCGCTGCCCGCGGTGAGCATGAGGAGCGGGCGCGGATGCTCCGGCAGGATGAAGTCGCCCTGCGGCGGGGCGAGGAAAAGTACGTCGCCCGGCTTGGTGGTGCGGACCAGGGTTCCGGAGACGGCACCCATGTCCGTGACGGTGATGGCGGGGTCCTCGCCGGCGGGAGCGCTGAGCGAATAGGACCGCCAGTGGCGCACGCCGTTGAGTTCGACGCCGATGCGGGCCCACTGGCCTGCA
Organism: Arthrobacter sp. 01T414; assembly: GCF_056398965.1. Classification (NCBI taxonomy): domain Bacteria; kingdom Bacillati; phylum Actinomycetota; class Actinomycetes; order Micrococcales; family Micrococcaceae; genus Arthrobacter; species Arthrobacter sp. 01T414. Next base: position 413,932 of record NZ_JBFTQK010000004.1, read on the forward strand.
CGGTGTGCCTGCCAGCCTCGGCCGGGACGGAAGAAAATGGTGGCGGAATCGGCCGTTTCTGGAACCACCCGGGTAACCACGCCGCGCAACTGGCGGGCAGAAAACACGGGGTTGAAGAGCGACAGAATGTCTTCTGGAGCTAGTGGGGTGGTCAGTAGAGATGCGGCGCGCGCCAGCTTACGGAGCCGGATCATCTATCAAGCGTATGTCAGCCTGCGTCATAATTCTTCACCCAGGACATACGATCGACGTAAAGAAACTATCTCCACGCAACAAACTATTGGATACCCGTCATGGATGCTTCCCCCGCCGGCCACCCCGGCTACCCTGCCTACGACCCGCCATGGCTGGCGCTGCCAAAGGAAGTCAGCGACATGCTCCGGCCACAGGTGCCGGGCATTGTGGAGGCCATCATCGACGCCGTGCCCCAGCTGGTTCCCGCCTATGCCCGGCCGATCGAAGGCCGCTTCGGGCGGGGGCTGCGGCGGGGCGTCGCGACGGCGCTGGACCGTTTCCTGCAGCTTCCGGGTACCGCGCTGCCCGCGCTCTCCGAGGAGAGCCGGCTGCTGGTGGCGGGCCTGGGCAGCGGCGAGTTCCGGCAGGGCAGGAGCATGGATGCCCTGCTCAGCGCGTATCGGATGGGCGCCCGGGTGACGTTCCGCGAGATGTCGAAGGTCTCGGTGGAACACCACCTGGGCCAGAATGTGGTGGTTGACCTCGGCGAATCAATCCTGGCCTACATCGACGAGCTCTCCGCGGTCAGCGCGGAGGCTTATGCCTTTGAGCAGTCCGAACGCGCCGGGGCGGTGGACCGGCGCCGCACCGAGCTGCTGGACCTGCTGCTGCTGGGGCAGGCGGACGAGGCGGCGCTGCGCCAGACGGCGGCGATGGCGGACTGGTCGCTGCCCCAGCGCATGTCGGTCGTGACGCTGCCCTTGGACCGGGCCGGCGGGCTGCGGCTGCGGCTGGGCCCGGGAACCCTGGTGATCGAACGCGAGACCGACGCCGTGGTGCTGGTCCCGGCACGCAAGTCCAAGTCCGCCCGGATGGACCTGGAGAAGGCGCTGCGGGGCCGCGGGGCCGCCGTGGGCCCGGCCGGCGGCTGGGAGAAGGTTCCCGAATCCTTGCGCCTGGCAGTGCTGGCGGCATCTGTCCTGCCACACCGTGACGGCCCGGATGACCCGCCGATCTGGGCCGACGAGCATCTTGCGGCCGTAATCCTCGGTGCGGAGCCCTCCGCCATCGCCGAGCTGGCGCACCGACGCCTGGCGCCGCTTGAGGGGCTCCGGCCCGCACAGCGCGAACGGCTCGCCGAAACCCTGCTGTCCTGGCTCCGGCACTGGGGCCAGCGCGCCCCGGTGGCCGCCGAGCTGGGCATCCACCCGCAAACCGTGGGTTACCGGGCGGCCCAGTTGCGTGAGCTTTTCGGGGACGCGCTGGAGGACCCGGTGGCCCGGTTTGAACTGCAGCTCGCGCTGCACGCCGGCAGGCGCTAGCTGGCGATCGCTTCGCGGCCCTGCAAGCGCATCTCAAGGTCGTTCATCACAATCGCGGCCAGGTCCTCGAGCGTGCGGGTGTCCTCAGCGGTGAACTCCCGCGGTTCCCGGTCCAGGATGCAGAAGGTGCCCAGGTTGAAGCCGTCGGGGGTGCGCAGTGGAACCCCGGCATAGAACTGCAGCCCGAACTCGCCCGCAACCAGGGGGTTGGAAAGCGTGCGGGCGTCGTTGGCGGCATCCTCGACGATCCACGGGCCGTCCTGCAGGATTGCCGAGGCGCAAAGCCCCGGATCCCTGCCGATCTGGGTGACCTCGGTGCCGTGGTGGGCCTTGAACCAGATCCGGTCGTGGTCCACGACGCTGACGATCGCGACCGGCACCGAGAACACCCGGGCAGCGAGCGCCGCGATCCGGTCGAAGGTGCCGTCCTCGGGGGTGTCCAGGATCCGGTACCTCTCGACGGCGCGCATCCGGCCCTCTTCATCGTTCGCCGCGGTCGCGCGCTGTTGCCGGTGCCGCCCGGCACCGTTGATGACCTCCTGGCGGAGGGCAAGGGAGACCTCGCGGGCGTGCGGCCGGGCCTCCGGGTCCCGGGACAGCATGGAGGACAGCAGCGCCACCCACATCGGGGCGAGCTCCTCCGGGATCTGCGGATCGTGCAGCAGCCGTGCGACAGCGGACTGGATCGGTGCCCCCGGGTACGCCATCCTGCCGGTCAGCCCCTCGAGCAGCACGAGTCCAAGCGAGTAGATGTCGCTTGCCGGGCCCGCCGGTTCGCCGGCCGCCTGCTCTGGGCTCAGGTACGCCGGCGTCCCCGAGGTGCCGCCGTCGTCGTCCGCGCGGTTGTGCCCCAGGATGGCCGCGACGCCGAAGTCGGTCAGCTTGGCCCGCGGGCGGCGGTCGTCATTGCTGTAGTCGACCAGCAGGATGTTCCCCGGCTTGATGTCCCGGTGCACGATCCCGTGGTGGTGGATGTAGGAGAGCCCGTCCGCCAGGTCGTAGCCAATGTGAGCCATGTGCGCTGCGGAGAGCGGGCCCTGCAGGGAGCGGTGGCGCAGGTCCTGGCCGCGGACGAGTTCCATCACGAGGTAGGTGAGCCGGGAGTCCGGATTGCTCAGATCAGCACCGGCGTCGAACAGCGTCACCAATGCATGGTGGCTCATTCCCGCGAGGATCCGCACTTCCTGGCCTTGCCGGCGGGTGTGCTCGAGATCGTCCGCGTCATTGCGGAAGAGTTTGACCGCCACCTCGCGCTGCAGCAGTTCGTCGCGCGCCCGGTAGACAGTCGACTGGCTTCCCCTGCCAATGAGGGCTTCGATCCGGTACCGCCCACTGAGCAGGAGGCCGGGTTCCATCGTTGTTGTCAAAGAGTTTTCTTGTTCCCTCAATACGGGTCCGCACATGGAATCGGACAGAGCAGTCCCAAAAGCCGGCCAGATCGGCAGGCGCCCGCGAAATTAGCAAGGTTACTTATGATACCGCGGAACGCGGATTCAGGAAGACCTGCGGGAGGTCATTTTTCAGGCCCCGGTCGCCAGGAGGCGGGGCCCAGGCCCGGCCCAGGGCCGGTACCCAGGCCGGCTACTTCGCCGGATTGTGCGTGCCGATCGGCACCAGGGTCAGGTCCGGGTGGTTCTTCTCGATCCGGCGCAGGGCCCAGACGTCGTTGAACAGCGCCAGGTATTCGCCGTCGGAGCGCAGCAGCACCTCGGCGCCCGGCACGTTGGCCAGCGCCGGCATGGCGTCCGCCGTCGTGATCCGCGCGAGTGAATACGGCAGCCGCTCAAGCCGCATCGGCGCGCTGAAGTCATGCGCCATCCGGTCCTCGACCACCTCGAACTGCATCGGGCCGACGGCGGCCAGCACGGGTGCCTGGTCGCCGCGGATGTCCGAGCGAAGCACCTGGATGACACCCTCGTGCTCAAGCTGTTCGATGCCGCGGCGGAACTGCTTGAAGCGGCTGGGATCCTTGGAACGGGCCACCTGGAAGTGCTCGGGGGCGAACAGCGGGATGGCCGGGAACTCCACGGGACGTTCCAGGAACAGGCTGTCCCCCACCCGCAGCGAGGAGGCGTTCACCAGGCCCACGACGTCTCCGGGGAAGGCCTCGTCGATAACCTCGCGTTCGCGGCCGAAGACCTGCTGGGCGTACTTCGTGGCGAAGGACTTCCCGGTCCGGCCCTGCGTGACCACCATGCCGCGCTCAAAGACGCCCGAGCACACACGGATGAAGGCGACATGGTCGCGGTGGGCCTTGTTCATGCCGGCCTGGACCTTGAAAACGAAGCCGGCAAACGGGGCGTCGACGGGGCGGGCGGCGCCGTCGACGTCGGGCCGCGGCGCGGCGGGCGGGGCGAAGTCCACGAGGGCGTCGAGGATCTCCTTGACGCCGAAGTTGAGCGCGGCGGAGCTGAAGAGGATAGGCGTGGCCTTTCCGGCGTGGAAAGCCTCGACGTCGAACGCCAGGTTCGATTCGATCACCAGGCCGGCCTCGTCCACGGCGTTGGACCAGTCGTCGCCCTGGCTGGTCGCTGCCTCCTCCGGGCTGAAGTACTCGGTCAGGGCGATGTTGGCGCCGGCGTTGTTGCGCTTGAACTGCGCGAAGCGGTCGTTGCGCAGGTCCCAGACGCCGCGGAAGTCACCGGAGATGCCCACGGCCCAGGTCAGCGGCATGGGCTGCAGTCCGGTCCGCTCGGTGATCTCGTCCATAAGGGCCAGGGCGTCGAGGCCGGGCCGGTCCCATTTGTTGATCACGGTGATGATGGGCAGGTTCCGCTGCTTGCAGACCTCGAAGAGCTTCATGGTCTGGGTTTCCAGGCCCTTGGCGGCGTCCACGAGCATCACGGCGCAGTCGACGGCGGCGAGCACGCGGTAGGTGTCCTCGGAGAAGTCCGCGTGGCCGGGTGTATCCAGCAGGTTGATGACGGTGTCGCGGTAGGCGAACTGGAGCGCCGCCGAGCTGATCGAGATGCCGCGGTCCTTTTCCATCTGCATCCAGTCGGAGACCGTTTCCTTGCGGTTGGCCTTGCCGCTGGACGCGCCGGCGGTGCCGATCACCTTGGCGTGCAGGGCGAGGGCTTCGGTAAGCGTGGACTTGCCGGCGTCCGGGTGCGAGATGACTGCGAAGGTCCGGCGCCGGGCCGCCTGCTTGTGAATCTCCTGGACTCGGGCGGGGCTGTGGACTTCTTGGGACACGGTGCTACTTTCGCTGCGGCTGTGGATGGGTCACGGCGCGGAGAGCCCGCGGTACACCCTAGGCACCAAGTTTATCGCAGGCGGCGGCAGGCCCGGGCGGACGGCCGAAAATGCGGGTTGCACTTGCGGGCGCATCGGCCGCCTCCGCGGGACCCTGCGCGGGGCGGAAATGGGGCACTTTGAGGCTTGATGGTGCGGAAACCGGTCGCCGTTGCCCCTATGATGGTGCATACGGGAAACCGGGCACTTTTGTTMTTGCCGGACAGTGATGGAAAATCGACAAAATCCGGCGTACTTGCGGGCAGCGGCCTGCACCTTTGAAGGGAAAACCTATGGCGCGGAGTCCCGAAGATGCACTTAAGGCGACTTTGGCCAGGGTGGCACCGGGAACGGCCCTGCGTGACGGTTTGGAGCGCATCCTCCGCGGCCGTACCGGCGCCCTGATCGTGCTGGGCATTGACCGGACCATTGAATCCATCTGTTCGGGTGGCTTCGAGATCGGGATCGACTTCTCCCCCACCCGCTTGCGGGAACTGGCCAAGATGGACGGCGCCATTGTCTGTGACAAGGATGCCAGCAACATCTTGCGGGCCGGCGTCCAACTGGTGCCCGATTCGAGCATCGAGACCCAGGAGACAGGAACCCGGCACCGCACCGCGGAGCGGGTTGCCATCCAGACCGGGGTTCCGGTGATCTCCGTGAGCCAGTCGATGCAGATCATCGCGCTCTACGTGAACGGCCTGCGGCACGTGCTGGAGGGCTCCGAGAAGGTGCTGGCCCGCGCCAACCAGGCTCTCGCCACGCTGGAGCGGTACCGCTCCCGGCTGGACCAGGTGACCAGTTCGCTGTCGGCCCTCGAGATCGAGGCCATGGTGACCGTCCGCGATGTGGCCGTGACCCTGCAGCGCCAGGAGATGGTGCGTCGCATCTCCGAGGAGATCTCCCAGTACGTGCTGGAACTCGGCGAGGACGGCCGCCTGCTCTCCCTGCAGCTGGACGAGCTGACAGTGGGCCGCGGTCCGGGCAGCGACGTGATCATCCGGGACTACTCCGGCCCGAAGGCCTCCGCCGCGGACATCGAGAACGCCGTCAAGGCCCTCGTGAACCTGGGGCCGACTGAGCTTATCGATCTGGGCAGGATTGCCGGGATCGTCGGCTTCGCGGGCGGTGAGGCGAACCTCGACGCCGTCGTGCAGCCCCGCGGGTACCGCCTGCTCTCCGGCCTCAAGGCGGTGCCGAAGGCCGTGGCAGACCGCCTGGTGGACCACTTTGGCGGCCTGCAGTTCCTCATGGCGGCGACCATTGACGACCTCATGACAGTTGACGGCATCGGCGACCAGCGCGCCCGGACGGTCCGCGAAGGCCTGAGCCGGATGGCCGAGGCCAGCCTGCTGGACCGGTTCCTCTAGCCCGGTTCCTCTGGCCCCGTCGACTGCTCCGTAACGGCCCTTTTGGCCCGCCTAAACGGCGATTTCGGAGCAATCGAAGATGACTAGCCGAGCTGGAAGACGGCTTTGGGGCTGGTCTTGTTCCCGAGCCGGGCAGTGAAGACGTAGTAGGCGCCGCCGCCGCCGGGCTGGGCGTCCACCACTTTGCAGTCCTCGGTGGACCGGTTGCGGTTCCAGGGGAAGTTGGCGATTTCACTCCGGCCCGGGCGGATCGTTTTGACCAGGTCGCTGCTTTCGGCCTGGCAGTCGCTGGAGGAGAAGATCCGGTCCGAGCCACTGGTGATCAGGTACTCCATCTGCGAGGTCCCGAGGTTGACCTCGCACGGCACCTTGTTGCCATTGGTGACCTTGAGGGTCAGCAGGGGGTTCTCGCCCGGCGCGTAGGCGGCCTTGTCCGTGGCCGCGGTGACTTTCAGCAGCGCCTCGTCGCAGCCGGCGCCCGATGTTGGCGTGGCCGACCCCTGTGGGCTGGCGGTGGCTTTGCCCTGACCGTCCGGCTGGGGCGAGTCGCTGGCGGTGGCCGCAGGCGTTTCGCCGTTGAAGGCGCTGGAGATCGCCGCGAAACCGCCGACGGCGAGGGCAAGCACCAGCAAGAGCGCGGCGCCCACGAAGAGCCGGCGCCGGCGGTAGACCGGGCTGAGGGGTTTCCGGGCCGGCCTGCCGCTGGTCTTTGCCTTGGCGGAAGCCTTCGGTCCCGAACCGCGCGTTCCTGAGTTGCCTTGCCTGACCATGCTTCTAGGCTAGGTAACGCCGCGGGTTATGCCTGCCCACCACGCCGCTGGCCGCAGTATGGTCCCCGTCTCTATTACGATGATTCGATCAAAGCTTTAGCCGATTCCCCCGCCCCTGCCGGCCCGGCCGCCTCCGTCACCGCGGACCCGACCGCGCCTGTGCCCCCCGTTCCCCTCGCCGAGCTGCATGACGCGCTTGCCTCCTGGTTCGCTGAAACCGCCCGCGACCTCCCGTGGCGGGCGGCGGACTGTTCTGCCTGGGGCGTGCTGGTCAGCGAAATCATGCTCCAGCAAACCCCTGTTGTCCGCGTTCTGCCGGTGTGGGAAGAATGGCTGCGGCGCTGGCCCGCGCCGGCCGACTTGGCCCGGGAGCCTGCCGGGGAAGCGGTCCGGTCCTGGGGGCGGCTGGGGTATCCGCGGCGCGCCCTCCGGCTGCACGCGGCCGCCGTCGCCATTGTCGAAAACCACGAGGGCGCGGTTCCCGGCAGCCCCGCGGAGCTGCTGGAGCTGCCCGGCGTGGGAAGCTACACCGCGGCCGCTGTCGCCGCATTCGCGTTCGGCCGCAGGGAGACGGTGGTGGACACGAACATCCGCCGGGTCCACGCACGCCTGTTTACCGGGACCGCGTTGCCGGCGCCGGCCCTGACGGCCGCCGAGATGCGGCTGGCCGCGCAACTGCTGCCCGACGACGGCGCCGCGTCGGTGCGCTGGAACGCGGCGGTGATGGAACTGGGGGCGCTGGTCTGCACGGCCCGGAGTCCGAGGTGCGGTGAATGCCCGGTCCGCGGCGCCTGCGCCTGGCTTGCCGCCGGGGAGCCGCCGCCCAGCTACACGCCCAAGGGGCAGGCCTGGCATGGGACAGACCGGCAGCTGCGCGGGGCCGTGATGGCGGTCCTGCGCCTGGCCGAGTCGCCGGTGGCCCGCGAGCTGCTGGAGCGCGCCCCCGCGGACCTGGGCTTCGACGCGGACGGAATCGCCGTCCCGCTGGCCGCGCTGCACCGGCTCAACCCCGCGCCGGAGCAGCTGGAGCGTGCGCTTTCCGGGCTGCTCAGCGACGGCTTGGCAGAACTGCACCCCGGCGGCCTGCGGCTGCCGGGCTGAGCACTTCCTAGGGCTCCCCGAAGCCGGCCTTGATCAGCCCGCCCAGGTAGTCCACCGCCCTGGCCGCGTCCGCGCCGCTGGCTTCGATATGCAGCACGGTTCCTTTGCTGGCGCCAAGCATCATCAGTTCCGTCATGGACGCGCCGTCGACCCCGTTAATGGTGACGTCGGCCTCCATCCCGGCCAGGCCTCCCGCGATCTTCGCCGCCGGCCGCGCGTGCATGCCGGCCTGGTTGACCAGTTCAAAGTCGCCCTGGGCATCCGGCGGCTGCTGGTGCGGATGTTCGGGTCCGTGCGGGTGGGCCGGAGGCCGGTAGACAGCTTCGGCGGCTTCCTTGACGGTTTCCGCGTCGGCCCCCGTCTGCGCGGATACGGCCGCCGCGACCAGGCCCTCGATCAGCGGGGCGTCGGCGAGGTGGATGGATTCCGGGTCAGCGGCGAACTCCACCGCCGATTCCGCGGTCATGACGGCTGAACCCAGGTCGGTGAGCACCACGATGCCGCTTCCCCCGGCTGCCTGTTCCAGCGCGGCCATCACCTTCTCCAGGCTGGTCCCGATCCGGCCGTCGTCGGTGCCGCCCGCGGCCACGATCATGACGTCAGGGGCCATCTGGGCGGCGAGCTCGACGGCGCCGTCGGCAATCTTTTCGCTGTGCGAGACGACGACGAGCCGGACCGTCATTCGGCGGCCCCGACGGCGGCGCGCAGGATCAGGGCACTGGAGACGGCACCGGGGTCGCGGTGGCCGATGCTGCGCTCCCCCAGGTAGCTGGCGCGGCCCTTGCGGGCCAGCATCGGGTCGGTGGAGACTGCCCCGGCCTCGGCCGCCTCGGCTGCCGCGGCCAGGACCTTGCGGACGTCGCCCTCGCCGGCGGCGGCCGCGGAGGCGTCCACGGCAGGAGTCCAGGCATCCACCATCGTCTTGTCCCCGGATTCGGCCTTGCCGCGGGCAACGATGCCGTCGCGGGCCGCCTGCAGCGCCGCGGCCAGCGTGGCGGCGTCGATGTCGGCAGCGTCCCCGAGCGCCGTGGCGGCGCGCAGGAAGGCGGTTCCGTACAGCGGCCCTGCTGCGCCGCCCACTTTCGACATGAGCGTCATGGCGGTCAGCTTCAGGGCCGCCCCCGCAGTTTCCGGGGGCGATTCGGCGAGTTTGTCCATTACGGCTTTGAAGCCCCGGTCCATGTTCTCGCCGTGGTCGGAGTCTCCGATCGGCCGGTCCAGTTCGATGAGCTCAACCCTGTGCTCGGCCATTGCCTCGGCGGACAGGGTCAGCCACCGCAGGGCCCAGTCGACGTCCAGCCCCACGTTCAGACGCCCCACCGCAGGGCCGCCGTGTGGATTGGCGCGTCCCAGAGGCCGATCATTTCATCGTCCAGGCGCAGCACGGTGATCGAGCAGCCCTGCATCTCGAGCGAGGTGATGTAGTTGCCTACCAGCGAGCGCTCCACGGTGACTCCCTGGTCCGCGAGCCTTTGCGCGGCCCGGCGGTAGACGATGTACAGCTCACTTTGCGGTGTGCCGCCCATGCCGTTGACGAACAATAGGACCTTGTCCCCTGAGGCGAGGCCGAGGTCGCTGACGACCGGGTCCAGCAGCCGGTCGGTGATGCCGTCGGCAGGTTCCATCGGGATCTTGTGCCGGCCGGGTTCGCCGTGGATGCCGATGCCGATTTCAATCTCGTTGTCTTCAAGCTCAAAGCTGGGTACCCCGGCGTGCGGGACGGTGCACGCGGTCAGGGCCACCCCCATGCTCCGCACGTTCTGGTTCACGCGGTCACCGATGGCGGCGACTGCGTCGAGGCTGTCGCCGCGTTCGGCCGCGGCGCCGGCGATCTTCTCCACCAGGACGGTTCCGCCCACGCCGCGGCGCCCTGCCGTGTAGAGCGAGTCCTGCACGGCGACGTCGTCGTTGACCAGCACCGTGCGGACTTCCACGCCCTCGGCCTGGGCCAGTTCGGCGGCCGTCTCGAAGTTCAGCACGTCGCCGGTGTAGTTCTTCACGATGTGCACGACGCCGGCTCCGGAGTTCACCGCGAGCGTGGCCGGCAGGATCTGGTCCGGGGTGGGCGAGGTGAACACGGCCCCCGGTACCGCCGCGTCGAGCATCCCCATCCCGACGTAGCCGCCGTGCAGGGGCTCGTGGCCGCTGCCGCCGCCGGAGACGAGCCCGACCTTGCCGGACACCGGGGCGTCCTTGCGGACAATGTATTTGGGGTCCGGGTGGACGGTCACAAGGTCGGCATGTGCAAGCCCGAACCCTTCCACTGACTCGTCGACCACTGCCCTGGGATCATTGATGAGTTTCTTCATGGCTGTGCTCCCTGGATGGTTGTCCTGGCTGCTTGCTTAGACCCTACTACCGGGGCCCTGCCAGCGGTAGGCTCCGGCTTCAACCACTGCCGGGGGCTTAGGGCCCGGGTGCGGCCTCCGGCGCGAAGCTGGGCCAAGCGTCGGGACCGAGCGCGGCCCGGGACTGCGGGCGGCGCGCGGCGGCAGTGTCGGCGCCATCGCAGTAGCCCCCGGCGGATGAGTCCGGCTGCACCGGCACGGCATCGACCGTCATTTGGAATGCGGAGAAATCTGGAAAAATCACGCGATTCTGCAATTTCTGCCTCCGGAAGCTGGCGGCCCTCCCCATTGGGCCGGGATCAGTTTATCCACCAAGTTGATTTGGCGGAAGACCCCGTTTCAGGCAGCCGCGGGAGCGTTCAGAGCGTCCGGATCATCCGGGTGTTGCCCAGGGTATTGGGCTTGACCCGGGCCAGATCGAGGAATTCGGCGACGCCTTCGTCGTGCGAGCGCAGGAGCTCCGAGTAGACCACCGGATCCACGGCCGTCTGGTCGGCCATCACGTCGAAGCCGTGCTTCTTGAAGAACTCCACCTCGAAGGTCAGGCAGAAAACGCGTGAGATGCCCAGCGCCTTCGCGTCCTCCAGCAGGCGCTCCACCAGCAGGTGTCCCACGCCCTTGCCGCGCCACGCGTCCGAGGTGGCCAGGGTGCGCACCTCAGCCAGATCCTCCCACATCACGTGCAGCGCGCCGCAGCCGATCACCTCGCCGTCGGGTGCTTCGGCGATCCGGAACTCCTGGAGGCTCTCGTAGTACGCGACTGTTTCCTTGGCCATCAGGATCCGCTGCTCGGCCAGGGGTGCCACCAAGGTCTTGATGGCGGCAACGTCGCCGGTGCGGGCAGGGCGGATGCGGATCGTCTCAGTCACAGCCCAATCCTACGGCGCGGACCCTTAGCCGCCCGCGCCGGTTACCCGCACCCCCGCACCGCTCAGCCCGCACCCCTAGGCCGGCCCCCGGGCCGCACCGCCGGACCGGCCATCTGGCCGGCCCGGAGGCGGGAGGCTCAGAGACCGAGCGCGTCCGGCACCGGAATGTCCTTGTCCAGCAGGTTCCGGGCCAGGAAGTGCTCTACGACGCCGTACCAGACCTTGGCGTGCTGCGGCTGCAGGATCCAGTGGTTCTCGTCCGGGAAGTAGAGGAAACGGTGCTCGGTTTCGCCGTGCTCACCAGCCGGCAGCTGCGACTTGGAGAGCAGTTCGTACCAGAGCCGCAGCCCCTCGCCGATCGGCACCCGGTAGTCCTTGTCGCCGTGGATGACCAACATCGGCGTGCGGATGTTGCCCACGTGCAGGTGCGGCGAGTTCTCCGCAGCCATCTCGGCTGTCATTTCCTTCAGCCAGTACTGCGCGGAGTCCGTCGTAGGGCCGAACTGGTCCAGTGCCCAGAGGCTGGCGTGCGTGACGATCGCCTTGAACCGGTCCGTGTGGCCGGCCACCCAGTTGGCCATGTAGCCGCCGAAGGATCCGCCCATCGCCGCGGTGCGTGTCTCATCGATGTCGGGACGCTGTTCGACGGCGTCGGTGATTGCCATCAGGTCCAGGAAGGGGGCCTTGCCCCATTCGCCCCAGCCGCGCTGGATGTGGTCCTGACCGTAGCCCGTGGACAGGGCCGGGTCCGGGAGCAGCACAGCGTAGCCGCGGGCAACAAGCAGCCACGGGTTCCAGCGCCAGGTCCAGGCGTTCCAGGAGCCCAGCGGGCCGCCGTGGATCCAGAGCAGCAGCGGGGCCGGGTTCCCCGCGGAGGCGTCGTCGGGCAGGGCCAGGTAGCCGGGCACCCGGTCGCCGCCTGCCGAGGTCGCCTCCACCCGCTCGAGCCTGCCCCGGTAGGCGGGACGCTCGGCCGGGGCCGGCAGCCGGGTCACCTCGCCGCTGCCGAGGTCGATCCGCACGGCTTCCGCCGGGAATTCGTAGGAGCTGCGCAGCGCGTAGGCGCTCCGGCCGTCCGGGGAGACGACGACGTCGGTGTACGCGGCCGCATCGGCCGTCAGCCGCACGGGGGCGGCGTCCCCGCCGGCCGCGCCGGGGACCGGGATCCGGAAGACCGGGGCGGCACCGTCTTCGTCCGCCGTCACGAGCACGGCCGATCCGTCCGGGAGCCACGCCGCGGGGTGCGGCCAGCGGTCCCAGCCCTGAGCGAGCGGTGTCAGCCGCGCGTCGCCGTCGGCCGGGACTTCCCGGCCAGCTGAGACGTCGAGGAGGTGCAGCCCGATCCTGGGCGCCTGCTCCGGCGTCGTATCGGTCTCGCTGAGAACCACCAGGGTCCGGCCGTCGGGGCTGACCGGGCCGGGGAAGTAGCTCATACCCTCGGTGTCCAGCAGGACCCGGCGCGTGCCGGCGGCAACGTCGACGGCCACCAGCACGGTTCGGGAGTCGGCGTTGGCGAGCGGCTTGGTGAAGCTGCTGTAGATGGTTTTCCCGTCCGGGCTGACAACGGTGTCCGCCTCGCGGAGGCCGTTCCCGGCGTCGGGAGTCAGATTGCGTAGCTTGACCGGCGGGACGGCGTCGACGGTCACCGGTTTGCCGGGTTGCGGCTCCGCGCCAGGCTCGACGGCGAACAGCCGCGGCTGCGCGGGGCCCAGGTCAGCGTCCCAGTAGCGCACCGGGTAGCCGCTGTGCAGGATTGCGGCCACCTTGTTGTCCTTGCGGTCCTTGCGGCGTTCCTCGTCGTTGTCCTCGTCGGTGGAACCGGCGAGCACCGATGCCGTAACGAAGAGGGCATCGGCGTCCTTCGCCGCGAGCAGGCCTCCGACGCCGCCAGCGCGGGAGAGCGCGACGCGGGCCTCGCCGCCGTCGGCCGGAAGCACCCAGAGCGCGTTGACCGGCTCTGCGTCCGGGCTCTCTGGGTCCGGGCGAGCGGAGGTGAAGTACAGGCTGCCGTCGGCCGCGAACACGGCTCCGGCCTCGCCCTTGGCGCTGCGCGTAATCCGCCGGGCGTGCTTCTTGCCTTCGGGGTCCAACTCCCACAGCGCGGTGCGGTATTCGGTGCCCTTGTCGTTGAGCGTGGCCACGGTAGTGACGAGCCTTCCGCCATCGGGGCTCAGCGCCAGGCCGCTCACCCGCGGAATGGCGAGGTAATGGTCTAGGTCGTGGAACGGTGTCTCGGGATGTTCGGCCGGGGTCTGCGTATCGGTAGAAGCCATGCCCCCGATTCAACACCCCTTGTGCCCCGGATCACACCCCGTTCACTCAGAGTGAAACACTGCTTTCAGATTCCGGCGCCGGAAAATCCGCAGCGGGCTCTCAGGGACTATTGGCATGATGGGTGCATGAACCCTGAAAAGTCATTGCCTCGACGCTCCCTGCTGCTCGGCGCCGGCGCCCTGGGCGGTGGCGCCCTGGGCCTCTCGGCCTGCGCCGCTTCGCCTACCGCCGCCCCGGCAACGACGGCGGCCGGCCCCTCCGTTCCGGCCGSCACCGCGGTCCGAGTGGGCAAGCTCAGCGATGTGAAGGTGGGCGCAACGGCTACCGGCAATATCAACGGCAAGACGGTGGTGATCTTCCGGCAGGACGACAAGACCGTCCTGGCGTACGACGCGGCCTGCACTCACGCCGGCTGCCCGGTGGCTCCTGCCGGGGAAGATTTCGAATGCCCGTGCCACGGCTCCTCGTTCAAGGGATCCGACGGCAGCGTCATTCAGGGGCCGGCCCAGGCGCCGCTGGCCAAGCTGAAGGCTGCTATCGACGGCGAATGGATCACCGTCACCGCCTGAGAACCCGGGCTGCGATGGCTGCAAAAGCCCCGCTGGCAGCAAAAAGGCCCCGGCCGCCTCCCTGAAGGAAGCGGCCGGGGCCTTTTGCTTGGAGTGTGACCGCCTGGAGCCTAGACGCTCGGGGCGATTTCCGGAATGCGCGGCTTGGCGTTGCCGGCGAAGGTGAACTTCGCGTCGTCGCCTTCGCCTTCCACGTCCACCACCACGATGTCGCCGGAGTGCAGCTCGCCGAAGAGGATCTTCTCGGAGAGCTGGTCCTCGATCTCGCGCTGGATGGTGCGGCGCAGCGGCCGGGCACCCATCGCGGGATCGTAACCACGGGTGGCCAGCAGCACCTTGGCCGCGGGCGTGAGCTCGATGCCCATGTCCTTGTCCTTGAGGCGCTTCTCCAGGCGGGTGACGAACAGGTCCACGATCTCGATGATCTCGTCCTGGGTCAGCTGCGGGAACACCACCACGTCGTCAACACGGTTCAGGAACTCGGGGCGGAAGTGCTGCTTGAGCTCCTCCGTGACCCGGGCGCGCATCCGGTTGTAGCCGGTCTGCGTGTCCGTGCCGGACTGGAAGCCGGTGGCGACGCTCTTGGAGATGTCCCGGGTGCCGAGGTTCGTGGTCATGATGATCACGGTGTTCTTGAAGTCCACCACGCGGCCCTGGGAGTCGGTCAGGCGGCCGTCTTCCAGGATCTGCAGCAGCGAGTTGAAGAGATCGGCGTGCGCCTTTTCCACTTCGTCGAACAGCACCACGGAGAACGGACGGCGACGGACCTTCTCGGTCAGCTGGCCACCCTCCTCGTAGCCCACGTAGCCCGGAGGGGCACCGAAGAGCCTGGAGACGGTGTGCTTCTCCGAGTACTCGGACATGTCCAGCGTGATGAGCGCGTCTTCCTCGCCGAAGAGGAACTCCGCAAGGGCCTTGGCCAACTCGGTCTTGCCGACGCCGGTGGGGCCGGCGAAGATGAACGAGCCGCCGGGACGCTTCGGGTCCTTCAGGCCTGCACGGGTGCGGCGGATCGCCTGGGACAGGGCCTTGATGGCCTCGTCCTGGCCGACCACACGCTTGTGCAGTTCGTCTTCCATCTTCAGCAGGCGCGAGGACTCTTCCTCTGTCAGCTTGAAGACCGGGATGCCGGTGGAGTTCGCCAGCACCTCGGCGATGAGATCCTCATCCACCTCGGAGATGTCGTCCATGCCGCCGGTCTTCCACTGGCGTTCCTTCTCGGCGCGCTCCGCAATGAGCTTCTGCTCCTTGTCGCGCAGCGAGGCGGCGCCTTCGAAGTCCTGCGCGTCGATCGCGGATTCCTTCTCCAGCTTCATGGCCGCGATCTTCTCGTCCATGACCTTGAGCTCCGGCGGAGCGGTCATCCGGCGGATGCGCAGCCGGGCGCCGGCTTCGTCGATCAGGTCGATCGCCTTGTCCGGCAGGAAGCGGTCCGAGATGTAGCGCTCGGAGAGGCTGGCCGCCGATGCGAGGGCGCCGTCGGTGATGGTGACGCGGTGGTGCGCTTCGTAGCGGTCACGCAGGCCCTTGAGGATCTCGATCGCGTCGGCGACGGAGGGCTCCTTGACCTGGATCGGCTGGAAGCGGCGCTCCAGCGCGGCATCCTTCTCGATGTGCTTGCGGTACTCGTCCAGCGTGGTGGCACCGATGGTCTGGAGCTCGCCGCGGGCCAGCATCGGCTTCAGGATCGAGGCCGCATCGATGGCACCTTCGGCGGCTCCGGCACCCACCAGGGTGTGGATCTCGTCGATGAACAGGATGATGTCGCCGCGGGTGCGGATCTCCTTGAGCACCTTCTTCAGGCGCTCTTCGAAGTCACCGCGGTAGCGGGAGCCGGCCACGAGGGACCCAAGGTCCAGGGTGTACAGCTGCTTGTCCTTGATGGTCTCCGGCACGTCGCCGCGGACGATCGCCTGGGCCAGGCCCTCGACGACGGCGGTCTTGCCGACGCCGGGCTCGCCGATCAGCACCGGGTTGTTCTTGGTGCGGCGGGAAAGGACCTGCATGACGCGTTCCATTTCCTGCTCGCGGCCGATCACGGGATCGAGCTTGTTCTCCCGCGCAGCCTGGGTCAGGTTGCGCCCGAACTGGTCCAGGACCACCGAGCCGGCGGGGGTGCCTTCGGCCTGGCCGGAGCCAACGCCCGCACCCGTGGATTCTTTGCCCTGGTAGCCGGAGAGCAGCTGGATGACCTGCTGGCGGACGCGGTTCAGGTCCGCTCCGAGCTTGACCAGCACCTGGGCTGCCACACCTTCACCCTCGCGGATGAGGCCGAGCAGGATGTGCTCGGTGCCAATGTAGTTGTGGCCCAGCTGCAGGGCTTCGCGCAGCGAGAGCTCCAGCACCTTCTTGGCGCGCGGGGTGAAGGGGATGTGACCGGAGGGGGCTTGCTGGCCCTGGCCGATGATCTCCTGCACCTGCTCGCGGACGCCGTCGAGCGAGATGCTCAAGGACTCGAGGGCTTTGGCGGCAACACCTTCACCCTCATGGATCAGACCCAAGAGGATGTGTTCGGTGCCGATGTAATTGTGGTTCAGCATGCGTGCCTCTTCTTGGGCAAGCACAACTACGCGACGGGCACGGTCCGTAAATCGCTCAAACATTTCGCCACACTCCTAGCTACGACGTACTTTGATGCTACGTGCCGGACTTCCAGATTTGTGGCTTGTTCGCCACGGGGGAAACCGGGCCGGTTGCGGAGACCGGGACGGCGTGCGCAGCTGGGGCGAACCTTCCCTCCCGGTTACCTCCTCCGAAGCCTCCGGGACACGCCGCATCCACGGCGCGGCGGGGGCATTTCCGGGCCGCCGCCGGGAGTAACCGGGGAGGAACGCACATGCCCCCCTCACGACAAAGCCCCCGCCGAATGGCAGGGGCTTCGCCTGGTGCAAATGCGCCGGCACTGAACGGGCCGGAAGCGGGCTCAAACCTAGGAATTCGCCTTTTGGTAGGCTTCCTGGATTTCGGCCTGGATACGGCCGCGGCTGTTTACCGCATAGCCGTTGTCCCGGGCCCACTGTCGAATCTGCGCCGAGTCCTGATTGCGGCCGCTCGAAGCCTTTGCCCGGGTAGCCCGGCCGCTCGACGTCTTGCGTGCGTGGGCCGCATACCGCTCGACGGCCGAGCGGAGTTCTGATGCATTGCCCGATGACAGGTCAATTTCATAACTGACGCCATCAAGGCCAAACCGGACAGTTTCGTCCGCGGATCCCCCATCCAGATCATCAACAAGGATGATTTTAACTTTCTGTGCCATAAAGACTCTCTTTTCAAAAGGTGGAGTATTCAGAAAAGCAGGATGTATCTGATAAAAGTATCCATCCTTTTATGGCGGCGAGTCAAAGCAGAAAAGCCCCTCCAAAGAGAATTCGCAGGAAGGAATAGCCGGGCTATTAGCGCTGTTCGGGAGAATGCCCGGTCTCGGGAGCAGGAGTTTGCTCCGGGCCGCGGGCTGCTGCCTCCGCCTGGGCGCGGGCTTCCGCCTGGCGCTCGGACTTGTCGGCGTTGAAGATCGCCTTCATGGCAAACCAGAAGATGAGCCCGACCACCACGGACGGGAGCAGCACGGCAATGTATTCCATGATCAGTGGCCTTCGGGCTTCAGCAGCGGGAAGAGGATGGTCTCGCGGATGCCGGCTCCGGTGAAGAGCATGACCAGCCGGTCGATGCCCAGTCCGATGCCGCCCATCGGCGGAGCCCCGTATTCGAGGGCGCGGAGGAAGTCCTCGTCCAGCTGCATGGCCTCGACGTCGCCCGCGGCGGAACGGCGTGACTGCTCGGTAAGGCGTTCGCGCTGGATGACCGGGTCGATCAGCTCGGAGAACGCGGTGCCGCGTTCCATGCCGCCGATGATCAGGTCCCACGCCTCGATCAGCCGGTCGTCTTCGCGGTGGTGGCGGGCCAGCGGCTGTGCGGACGGCGGGTAGTCGTAAACGAAGGTGGGGTTGAGCAGGGTCGGTTCCACCAGCTCGCCGAAGAGCTCCACCACGAGCTTCTCGGCGTCCCAGGCCGCGTCGACCTTCACCTCGTGCTTGGCGGCGATGGCCAGCAGTTCGGCGACGGGGGTCTCCGGCGTGATGTCCTGGCCCACGAAGTCGGACAGGCCCGGGTACACGGCCATCCAGGCCCAGTCGCCGTCGAGGTTGATCTCGCCGGCTTCGGTCTGCAGCACGCGGCCCACCCCGGCGGCGTCGGCGGCGTCCAGGATGATTTCCTTGATCCGGTCCGCCATGACGAACTGGTCCGCCCACGCCTCGTAGCTCTCCAGCGTGGTGAATTCGGGGCTGTGAGTGGAGTCCACGCCCTCGTTGCGGAAGACCCGGCCCATGTCGTAGACCCGGTCGATGCCGCCGACCACGGTGCGCTTGAGGTAGAGCTCGGTGGCGATCCGGAGGGTCATCTTCTGGTCGAACGCGTTCATGTGCGTCTCGAACGGACGGGCCGTGGCGCCGCCGTGCACCAGCTGCAGCATCGGCGTCTCCACCTCGACGTAGCCCTGGCGGTGCAGGGTCTCACGGATGGATCGCGTGATGGCGGCGCGGGTGTAGACCATTTCACGGGCCTCGTCGCGGACGATCAGGTCCACGTAACGCTGGCGGACGCGGGTTTCCTCGTTCAGCTCGGCGTGCAGCACGGGCAGCGGCCGCAGCGCCTTGGAGGCCATGGACCAGGACTCGGCCATGACGGAGAGCTCGCCGCGGCGCGAGGAGATGACCTCGCCCTTGATGAAGACGTGGTCGCCAAGGTCCACGAGGGACTTCCAGTCCGCGAGCGCTTCCTCGCCGATGTTGGCCAGGCTGAGCATGACCTGCAGCCGGACGGCCTTGCCATCGAGGCCACCCTCCTGGAGGGTCGCGAAGCAGAGCTTTCCGGTGTTGCGGATGAAGACAATGCGGCCGGTCACGCCGACGACGTCGCCGGTGGTCTCGTCGGCCACGAGGTGTGCGTATTTTTCGCGGACCTCCGTCAGCGAGTGCGTCCGTTCGACTCCCACCGGGTACGCCTCGATGCCACGTTCGATCAGCTTGGCGCGCTTTTCCATGCGGACCAGCGTCTGTTCGCTGGCATCGGAGTGCTCGGGCGTGTTCGGGGCGGGGGTGTTTTGGGAAGTCACAATCCCTAAGTTTACCGGGCATCCGGCCCCGGCCGGTGCGGAGGGCGCGGGAAGCGACCGGGAATAGACTCACAACCATGGAGACGTGGACGATTCGGACCGACGACGGCGGCGGGCACCTTGAGGTGCACACCTTCCGTCCCAGCACCGAAGCGGCCCCGCAAGCGCGGCTAGTGCAGCTTCCGGAGCGGCAGGATCCGGCGCCAGCGGACCCGATGTCGGAAGGCGCGCCGGAGGGTGCGCCGTCGGCCGGGACCGGCGTCGTGCTGGTCCATGGGACGTTGGTCACGGACGCCCTGTACCGTCCGTTCGCCCGGAGCCTGAGCCGGCTGTTGGGCCGGCCGGTGCACTGTTACAACCGCCGCGGGCGGGCCGGGTCCTCGCCCCAGCCCGCGGATTACTCGGCGGCGACCGAGGTGGCCGATCTCGCCGCAGTGCTGCGGCAGACCGGCTCGACGGACGTGTTCGCGCACAGTTACGGCGGCTTCGTGGCGTTGCAGGCCGCGCGCAGCGTGCCGATCCGACGGCTGGTGACCTATGACGCGGCCGTGTCCCTCGCCGGGAACCTGACCAGCCGTTGGCGCCCGGAACTGGAGCGATCCGTGGCAGCCGGGGAACTGGACAATGCGTGGGCCCACCTGGTCCAGGGGCTGGAAACCGCCGGTCCCGTGTCGAAACTGCCGCTCGGTGCCCTGCGCATGCTCAGCATCCTCTCTGCCCGGACCAGCCTGGGCGCGGAGATGCGGGAACTGCTGCCCACGGCCGTGAAGGAGATGCGCGCCGTGCTCGCTGCCGACGCGGAGCTCGATGATTTTGCCGGCATCACCACGCCCACACTGATGCTCACCGGCGGCTGGAGCCCCGGCTACTTCGCCGAAACCGGGCGGCAGCTCGCGGCCTCGGTGCCGGCCATCGAGTTTGCCGCCGTGCCGGGCCAGCTGCACGAGGGACCGATCCGTCCCGGGAACCGCCGGCTGGCGCTGATTGCGGCCAGGTTCCTGCTCGACGGCGATGGCGTTCCGGCGCGGCTACGGATCCGGCGGCGGCTGCGGCCGGCCCGCTGACTTCTGGCACTAGACTCGGTGGCGACCTAAGTCGAAAGGACCCCCTTGGCCAAGCTCTACTTCCGTTACGGCGCGATGAACTCCGGCAAGTCGACGGGCCTGCTGCAGGCTGCGTTCAACTATGAGGAGCGCGGCCAGAGAGTGGTGCTCGCCAAGCCGGACATCGACACCAAGGGCGACGCCGACGTCGTGTCCCGGCTGGGGATGACCCGCTCGGTGGACTTCCTGATCCCGGCCGGGGCATCCGCCCGGGAGCTGTTCTCGGCGCACGCCCACGGCGACGACCCGGCCGCGCTGCTGCAGCATGTGGACACTCCCCCGGTGGCCTGCCTGCTGGTGGATGAAGCCCAGTTCCTCGAGCCGGAGCAGGTGGACGACCTGTTTCGCATCGCCGTGCTGGACAACGTTCCGGTTCTTGCCTACGGCATCCGCACCGATTTCCGGACCCGCGCCTTCCCGGGCTCGCTTCGGCTCCTGGAAATCGCGCACACCCTGGAAGAACTCAAGACCATCTGCCGGTGCGGCCGCAAGGCCATCTTCAACACCCGCCGGATCGGCGACGAGGTGGTGTTCGACGGCGACCAGGTCGCCATCGACGGGCAGGACGCCTGGTACGAATCGCTCTGCGGCTCCTGCTACCTCGAAATCTCCGGCGGCCGGCTCGGCAGCTGACGGGTTCCGCGCTGTGCGGTTCCGGGCGCCTCGGCTAGGCTCGGAGCATGACCCGCGAGAACATCAAAACCCCCGACGGCGGAACCCTCGAGCTTTTCAGCACGGGCGCGGAGCTGACCGAGGCGGGTTCCGGCGTCGTCGTCGTGCCGGCATCCATGGTGACGGCGGCCGACTACACGCGTTTCGCGCAGAAGCTCAGCGCCGCCCTGGGCCGGCCGGTCCACACCTTTAACCGCCGCGGCCGCGGCTCGTCCTCCCCGCAGCCGGAGGACTACACGCTGGACGTGGACATCCGCGACCTGGACGCCGTGATGAAGCACACCGCCAGCACCGACGTCTTCGGGCACAGCTTCGGCGGCGCGGTGGCGCTGCACGCCGCACGCACCCTGCCGGTGGAACGCCTGGCCGTCTACGACCCAGCTGTGTCGGTGAACCACAGCGTCACCGCGGACTGGATTCCCGAATACGAACGCCTGACCGCATCGGGCGACGACGACCGCGCCCTTGCGGTGCTGGTCCGCGGCTTGGAGACCGGCAGTGCCCTGTCCCGGATGCCGCTGTCCATGCTCACCCTGGCGAACAAGCTCACCGCCGGCACGCCGGTCGGCAAGCAGCTGCGCGAGCTGATGCAGACAGGCGTACGCGAGATCAAGGCGATCATCGCCGCCGACATGCCGGCCGAGCCGTTCCTGGAACTCCCGCTCGAGACGCTAATCGTTGTGGGCGAAAAGAGCCCGGCGTACTTCGGCGTGGCCTGCGGGCAGATCCATGACGTGCTCTCCGGCTCCAGCTACACCATCCTGCCCGGGATGGGTCACGACGGCGTCAACAAGGCACCGGACAAGCTCATCGCCGAACTCAGCGAGTTCTTCGCAGGCTAGGGCAGGCCAGGGGCCGCGTCCCTAGTGGGCTGCCGGGCCGGCTGTCCCCTCGGTCTTGCGCATCAGCACCGAGAGCACGACGGCGGCGAGCGCGATGGCGGCCGCCGTCAGGAACGCCGCGTGCATCCCGGCGACGATGCCGGACCCGGCCGAGACAACCGCGTAGATCGACACCAGCAGTGCCGTGCCGGCCGCGCCCGCGACCTGTTGAAGGGTGCTCATGATGGCCGAGCCGTGCGAGTACAGGTGCGGGGGCAAGGGGTTCAGCCCGGTGGTGAAGGCGGGCGTGAACAGCAGCGCCAGGCCCAGGCTCAGTGTCACATGCAGGGCGATGATCCAGCCCACCGGCGTCTGGGCGTCCAGCCGGGAGAACTGCCAGAGCGAGAGCACCATCAGCACCGATCCCGTGACGGTCAGCGGCAGCGGGCCGAACTTGTCGAAAAGCCGGCCGATGACCGGGCCCAGCAGGCCCATCGCGAGGCCGCCCGGCAGCAGGGCGAGGCCGGTTTCCAACGACTTCAGCCCGCGGACTTCCTGCAGGTACAACGGGAGCAGGATCACGGCCCCGAACAGGGCAATCATCGCGACCACGAGCAACAGCACGGACACGGAGAACATCCGGAAGTTGAAGGCCCGCAGGTCCAACAGCGGCGCGTCGGACTTCTGCAGCCAGAGCTGGCGCAGGACGAAGGCCAGCAGCGCCACGACGCCGACGGCGAGCGCGGCCACCGCCGGGGTTCCCGGGCCCGCCGTTCCGCCGCCGATCTGGCTCAGGCCGTACACGACGCCGCCGAAAGCCGGGACGGTCAGGACGACGGAAAGCGCGTCGAGCCGGGGCTTCTCGTTTTCGCCGATGTTCCGCAGGAATTTGGCGCCGATGCCGAACGCGAGCAGGGCGATCGGCAGGACGAACACGAACATGAACCGCCAGGAGAAGTGCTGCAGGATCAGCCCGGAAACCGTCGGTCCCATGGCCGGTGCCACCGAGATCGCGATGCTCACGTTGCCCATCACGGCGCCGCGGCGTGAGACGGGGACCAGGGTCAGGATGGTGGTCATCAGCAGCGGGAGCATGATCGCGGTGCCGCCGGCCTGGACGATCCTGGCCAGGAGCAGGACTTCGAAACCGGGTGCCAGGGCTGCCAGCAGGGTGCCCGCGGAAAACAGCCCGATCGCCAGCATGAAGACGGCGCGGGTGGAGAGCCGCTGCAGGATGAAGCCCGTGGTGGGGATGACCACCGCCATGGTCAGCATGAAGCCGGTGGACAACCACTGCACCGTGGGGGCATCGACCCGCAGGTCAACCATGAGCCGCTGCAGCGCAACGTTCATGATGGTTTCGTTGAGGATCACCACGAAGGTTGCCACCAAAAGGGTGGCGATGATCGTGACGGACTGCCGGGACAGCTTCTCCGGACCGGCCGCCGGGGACTCCGCGTGCGGCGGGGCCGCCACGCCAGCGCCGTCGGACCCGCCAGCGCCGGTGCGCAGTGGCTGCGCTGGGTTTTCCCTGAGGTCGGGGCTTTGCCTGAGATTGGAAGGGGCGTCTGCTGGCATGGTGATCCCCTTGGGAGTCGGCGTGGGTTGGGGCGAACTACGTCGCCGCTGACTGAAGTGCAAACCATCGAGACCGGGGACTAATTCCCGCCGTGGGAAGACAACGCGGGGTCAGATCCGGCCGATGTTGGGCCGCCGGACGGGCGCTAGGTGACCCCGCGTTGCAGGGCTAGGAGTCCAGCGGCACGTTGTCGATCAGCCGGACCGGGCCCACCTTGGCCGCAATGAGAACCAGGCCCTCGCCGCGGAACGGGGTCTCGCGGCAGTTCTCCGCGAGCGGCTCCAGGGTGCGCGGGTCCACGACGTCGAAGTAGTCCAGCGCCACGAGGGGCTGGGATTCCACCAGAGCCCGGGCGGAGTCCAGGTCGAGGGGTTCGTGGGCGTTGGCGCGTTCCTCGACCAGCCGCAGCGCCCGGGACAGCACCAGGGCGGCCTCGCGTTCCTCGGCTGAGAGGAAACGGTTCCGGCTGGAGAGCGCCAGGCCGTCCGCGGACCGCACGATCGGCACCGGGACGATGTCCACCGGAAAGTTCAAGTCCGCCACCATCCGCTGGACCAGGGCCAGCTGCTGGGCGTCCTTCTGGCCGAAGTAGGCCCGGTAGCTGCTCTGCCCCACGGCGGGGAGGCCGTAGTGCAGCAGCTTCGCCACCACGGTCAGGGCGCCGTCGAAGTGCCCGGGTCGGGAGGCGCCCTCCCACTTGTCCGCCAGCACGCCTGCGGTGATCCGCACGAGGGGTTCGCCGCCGGGATAGACCTCCTCGACCGCCGGCGCGAAGGCGATGTCCACGCCTTCGGCCTCAAGCAAGGCCAGATCCGCCTCCAGCGTCCGCGGGTAGCGTTCCAGATCCACGGCCTCGCCGAACTGCAGCGGGTTGACGAAGATGCTGGCCACCACCACGTCGTTTTCCGCGACGGCGGTGCGCGCCAGCTGGGCATGCCCCTCGTGCAGGGCGCCCATCGTCGGCACGAGGCCCTGCGAGGTGCCGCGCTTTTCGGTGACCAGGCGTGCGCTCTCGGCGCGCAGCTGCGCAGCCGTAGTCACCAGCTGGATTGCCATCTCAGGGTCCTTCCTCAGGAATCGGGCCGTCGGCGTCTGGGTTATCGAGCGCCTGCCGGATGCCGTCGATTTGCTCCGGCTTCAACAGCCCTCGGCTGCCCGCGCGGCGGGCCGTTGCCCGGGCCATGGCCAGGTACGCCTCCAGAATATCGCCGCCGGAGCCGCCATCGAGTTCGCGCAGGGCCGCCGAGTGCGCTGCGACAGTGCCCACATCCCCACGCGCCACCGGGCCGGTCAGCGCCGCCTCGCCGGAGGCAAGGGCGTTTTCCAGGCTGGCCCGCAGCAGGGGTCCCAGCATGCGTTCGGGGGCATCGACGCCGACTTCGCGCAGCAGTTCGGACGCCTGGGCCACAAGGGTGACCAGGTGGTTCGAGCCGTGCGCCAGTGCCGCGTGGTACACAGTGCGGTCAGCCTCGGCAATCGCAACGGGCTCGGCGCCCATTTCCACCACGAGGGCCTGGGCGATTGGCAGCATGGCCGGATCGGCCGTCACCCCGAAGCTGCAGTCCAGCAGCCGGGTCAGGTCCAGGCTCATGCCGGTGAAGGTCATGGCGGGGTGCAGCGCCAGCGGGATGGCTCCCGCGGCGCGGACCGGGCTCAGGATGCCGACGCCGAAGCGTCCCGAGGTGTGGGCCACAAGTTGGCCGGGCTGCCAGGCGCCGAGTTTCGCGAGGCCCTCCACGAGCGGGCCGAGGGCGTCGTCCGGGACGGCGAGCAGCACCAGTTCGGCCCGTTCCACGATGTCCTGTACGTCGAGGATGGGGACGCCGGGCAGCAGGGTTTCCGCACGTTCACGGCTCGCGTCGGAGACGGCCGAGACCCCAACGACGGCGTGCTCGGCGGCGCGCAGGGCGGCACCCAGGACGGCGCCGACCTTGCCGGCTCCGATGATTCCGACGCCCAGGCGTCCTGGCTTAGCCATGCTGCGGCCCTTCCTTTGGTGTGGGTACGAGGTGGCCGGCCTGAGCGAGCCAGTGTTCGCTGGTCTGTTGTTTCCGCGCGGTCCGGGCACGGGCGGCCTGCGCGTCCAGCAGGGCTCTGCCCTCGTCCAGTCCCGCCTGCACCAGCCGCGGTGCGACCGGCCCGGCGGTGGTGTGCAGGACCAGGTCCGCCACCCGGAAGCGCCGGGCCAGCGGGCCCTGCTGCAGTGCGATCGACTGGGTGCGTTGGTGCGGGACGAGCACGAGATGGCGCCACCACCGGCCGGAGCGGATCAGCAGGGCCGTGTCCGTCGCGGTGAAGCCGTTGCGCCGCCAGCCCAGCGGTGCGAGGAGCCGGGCCCGCCGCGGCGTGGTGACGAAGCCGCCGTCGTCGCCATCGGACTGGCCGGGGCCGCCGGAGGACGCCAGCCCGTTCAGCCCCGCGGTGAAGACGCGCACCGGATCCGGGGTGCCGGGGTCCGGCAGGACCAGCGCGAGCATGGTGAACATCTCGGCCAGCGTTCCGACCGGCAGCAGGGTGGTCCGGGAGGAGTGCTCGCCGTTGCTGCCGGATGTGCCGTAGCCGGCGACGTTGACCTGCATCCGGTACCAGCCGAGGAACCGCCAGAGCGGCGGCTGGCTGACGCGGACGGCCTGGATCCGGCCCGGCGGCAGGGTCTGGGCCTGGGTGTCCAGCAGGCCGTAGCGGAGCCGGATGCCGTCCGGGGAAATGGCGGCAGTGAAGTTGTAGCCCTTGTTGAAGGAGTTCCAGTACGCAGCGGCCAGGCCGAGGCCGGCCGGGATCAGGTAGAAGTAGAAGCTGCGGTTCTCGGTGAAGGCGGAGAGCAGCACCGACGCCACGGCACCGAGGACGATCACGACGCTTTGCTCGCTCAGCACCAGCGACCCCAGCAGGCGCGGCGGCGGCACGGTGAGCACGGCGTGTTCCGGCGCCTCTTCGGCGATTCCCGCCTGCTGCCCCGCTATTCCCGCCGGCGACGCCGACGACGCCGACGACGCCGCGTCGGCGGCACCTGACGCGCGGGCGGCCCCCGATGCGCGCGCAAGGATGGTCGCGCGGAGCTGGCGGGCCTCGTCCACGCGCAGGTAGGCCAGGTGCACCGCCGACTGGCCGGCGTCGGCTACCTCGAACCTCAGCTCGGCGAGTCCGAAAATCCGCGCCAGCAGGGGCTGCACGACGTCGATTGCCTGCACCCGGTCCAGCCTCGCCTGGCGCTGTTGCTTGAACAGGAATCCGGTGTTGACCCGCACGTACCCGTCGGCCACCTGGTAGCGGGTGAAGTACCAGCTCAGCACGAAACCGGTCACGGTCAGCAGCAAGACGGTGCCGCCACCGACCAGCAGCCACGGCGCCCGTCCGGCGAACCGCTCGTCAAAGACCGGCCCGCCCTGGAGCAGGCGTTCAAAGGCATCCCTTCCGAAGAAGAAGAACGTCGCGGCCACCGCCACCCAGCCGCGCACGAACGGCGACGCCGGATGCACGCGCTGCCAGCTGTCCTGTGTGGTCCTCACGGCGCGGCCGTCACAGTCCGGCCAAACGGGCCTCGCCGCGGGCGGACAGCTGTTCGCGCAGCCGCGCCCCCTCCGCCGCGGGCAGGCCTGGGATCTCCGCGCTGGTGCCGGCGGAAGCGGTGTGAAGTTTAAGGGTGCACAGGCCGAGGCCGCGCTCCACCGGGCCGGCCCCGATGTCCACGTACTGCATCCGCCCGTACGGCACCACAAGCACGCGCTGGAAGAAGATGCCGCGGCGGATCAGCAGGTCATCCTCGCGTTCGGCGTAGCCGATGGACCGCACCTGGCGCGGGATCAGCACGAACCGCCAGAGGGCCAGCAGGAAGGCCGCGGCGGGCAGGGCAACGGCGAGCCAGAGCGGCGGCCAGTCCCACGCCCCGTTCAGCACCAGCACCAGCGGTACGGACAGCACCGCGACGGCAACGAGGTTGGCCAGCGCCCAGCCCACCAGGCGCACCGTCACGTACCGCGGGGACACCCGTCGCCAGGCCAGGCCGGGCGGGTCAATCGCCTCGGTATGCATATTCGCCCTCAGCCTTGGGTTTGCCGCGCTTGCCCTGCAGGCCGGGGGTGCCCTCGGCGTCGCCGTCCTCGGGGGGAATCCGGCAGAAGCGCTCCACCACCAGTCCCACCACCACCATGACGAGGCCCCCGCCGGCCATGGCCAGCGTCTCCCAGGTGATGGACTGCCCACTACGCACCGACCAAAGCCGCAGCTGGTCCAGGAAGATTCCGGCGTGCCAGCCCAGCAGCACGGTGCCCGTGTAGGCGCACGCCTGGGCGAGGACCAGCGTCCACGCGGCCAGGATCGGGTTGAGCATTTTCTTCTTCTTGCCGTTGCGCCAGCGCAGCACCCGGATGCCAAGGATCAGGGTCAGGACCACGATCACGCCCATCGTGAGCAGCCCGGTGAGCGGCAGAACCGGGGTGTCGAGGCTGTAGCGCCCTGAAATCAGGGAGCCAAGCCAGCCCAGCACGGCGAGGGCGACCGCGATCAGGAGAAGCAGCAGCGGGCTGACCGGCTTCACGGCGCCTCCACCGGCGCGGCCCCGGCCGCGCTGTTGAAGTCTTCGAACCCGTCGAACGGCGCGAGGTCCGGGAAGTCGGCGGCCTTGGCGGCCAGTTCGCCGACCCGTTCGCCGTTGAGCTCCGCCGTGGGGTCGATCAGGGACCAAGGGTAGAGCACGAAGGCGCGCTCCGCGGCGCGTGGGTGCGGAAGGGTCAGTTCCGGGTCGGAGCTCACCACCTCGCCGTAGGTGATGATGTCCACGTCCAGGGTGCGCGGACCCCAGTGGACGTCACGGACCCGCAGATGCTTCCGTTCCACCGCGTGGCAGTGCCGCAGCAGTTCCTCCGGGGACAGCGAGGTCTCCACGGCAACGACCATGTTCAGGAAGTCAGGCTGGCCCGGCGGGCCGCCCACGGCCTTGGTCTGCACGATCGGCGAGATCGCCAGCAGCCGCACCTCCGGCGGGTCGACGAGGTCGGCGACGGCGGCCGAGAGCGTGTCGTTGCGCTCCCCCAGATTGCTGCCGAGCGCGATCACGGCGCGGGTGTAGGGCACCGCCTGGGGGCTCATGGCCGGTCCCGGTGGACGCTGACGGACACATCGCCGAAGTCGACCTCGATCGGCGCCTTCGGCTTGTGCACGGTGATATCGACGGCGGCCACCGCGAAGCGGCGCAGCACGTCATCGGCAATCCGCACGGCCAGGGCCTCGATCAGGTTCAGCGGCTCACCGGTGATCCAGCCGCGGATGCATTCCGCCACCTCGCCGTAGTGCGCGGTGTCCCGTACGTCGTCGCTGGCGGCAGCCGGGCCGAAGTCGAGATGCAGCACGGCATCGACGACGAACGGCTGGCCGTCCCGGCGTTCAAAATCGAAGACTCCGTGATGCCCGACGGCGGTGACGCCGCTCAGCGTGATCCGGTCCATGGGGCAGCCGTCTCAGCCGTTGCCGGGCACGGCCGGCGCCGCTTCGGCGCGCGGGGCCGGGGCGATCCGGGCGGCGACCTTGACGGCGTCGAGGCTTGAACCGACGTCGTGCACCCGGACAGCCCAGGCACCGCGGAAGGCGCTGATGGCGGTGACGGCGGCGGTGGCTGCGTCGCGTTCCTGCGGCGGGGAGGCCTTGCCGGCGACGGTGAGCAGGCTGCCGAGGAAGCGTTTCCGGGAGGCAGCAACCAGGACCTTGTGGCCCATGGCCTGCAGCACGTCGATGTTCTGCAGCAGTTCCCAGTTCTGCGATTCATTCTTGGCGAAGCCCAGGCCGGGATCCACGATGATCTGCTCCGGCGCGGCGCCGGCGGCGTACAGCTTGTCCCGCACGCCGGCGAGCTCTGCGGCGACGTCCCGGGCCACGTTGCCGTAGTCGGTCAGCGAGTCCATGGTTTTCGCGTCGCCGCGGCGGTGGGTGAGGACGTAGGGCGCCTTGCTCCGCGCCACCAGCTCGACCATCTCCGGTTCAATCGTGAGGCCGGAGACGTCGTTGATGATCGTGGCTCCGGCGGCCAGCGCGGCCTCGGCGGTGGCGGCGTGCGTGGTGTCGATGCTGACCAGGGCGCCGGCCTTGACCAGCGCCTCGATCACGGGAAGTACCCGCCGCTTCTCCTCCTCAACGCTCACTTCCGCGGCGCCGGGGCGGGTGGATTCCCCGCCGACGTCGATGATGTCGGCGCCGGCGTAGTACATCCGCAGTCCGGCGGCGACGGCTGTGTCCGCCGTCGCGTGCAGGCCGCCGTCGCTGAACGAATCCGGCGTGACGTTCAGGATCCCCATTACAAGCGTGCGGTCCGTCGGCAGGTCCTTGAAGCTCGCGGCCGGGCGCGGCTTGCGCAGCACGGGCAGCGGCGAGGTGGCAGGTCCTGTTCCAGGGGCTGCGGCTAGGGAGTCCATAGTGAGTTCTTGTTACCTTCCAAGGATGAGGCTCATGGCTTCGGCGCGGGTGGCCGGGTCATGCAGTTGCCCGCGGACCGCGCTGGTCACGGTCTTGGCGCCGGGCTTGCGGATGCCGCGCATCGACATGCACAGGTGTTCGCATTCGACCACGACGATCGCGCCGCGCGGCTTGAGGTGGGTGACGAGGGCTTCGACGATCTGGGTGGTCAGCCGTTCCTGAACCTGCGGGCGGCGGGCGAACATGTCCACCAGCCGGGCCAGCTTGCTCAGCCCGGTGACCTTGCCGTCGTGCGAGGGGATGTAGCCGACGTGCGCGACGCCGTGGAACGGAACCAGGTGGTGTTCGCAGGTCGAGTAGAACGGGATGTCCTTGACCAGGACCAGTTCCTCGTGGTCCAGGTCAAAGGTGGTGGCGAGGATTTCCGCCGGGTCGTGGTGCAGGCCGGCGAACATCTCCGCGTAGGCCTTGGCCACCCGCTTGGGGGTGTCCAGCAGTCCGCTGCGGTCCGGGTCCTCGCCGATGGCGAGCAGGATCTCGCGCACCGCCGCCTGGATCCGCGGGCGGTCCACCTTGGAAACGGGCTGGCCCGCGGCTTCCGCCGGCTCCCCTTCGGAGAGGGAACCGGCGGAGGCGGAAACGTCGTCGTCGTCGAAGTAGGAAGTCACAGAAGAAGCCTAGCCGGGATGGACGTCAGGCCCGAGATCCGTGACGCCGTCCTGGAACGACTCCTGTCCGGGTACGCCCTGGGCGTGCGGCGGGCGGGTGTCGAGCGGCTCCTCGAGCCGGGCTTCCTTGGCTTCTTCCTGGGCTTCGCGTTCGGCCTTCTCACGGCGGGACTCCACCGGACCGACGGCCTGGATCGGCCGGCTCTCCTTGGAGAGCCAGATTTCGCGGAAATCGCGCTTGCGGATGTCAGCGAAGACCTGGGCGATCTCGGCCTGGTTCAGGGTTTCGCGTTCCAGCAGTTCCAGTGCGAGCTGGTCCAGCACGTCGCGGTTCTCGGTCAGGATCGCGTAGGCCTCGTCGTGCGCACCCTCGATCAGGCGGCGCACTTCCTCGTCCACGACGTAGGCGATCTGGTCCGAGTAGTTGCGCTCGTGGCCGGCGTCGCGGCCCAGGAACGGCTCGCCGCCGCCCTGGCCAAGGCGCACGGCACCCACGCGTTCGCTCATGCCGAACTCGGTGACCATCTTGCGTGCGATCCCGGTGGCCTTTTCGATGTCGTTCGAGGCGCCGGTGGAGGGGTCGTGGAAGACGAGTTCCTCGGCCACGCGGCCGCCCATGGCGTACGCCATCTGGTCCAGCAGTTCGTTGCGGGTCACGGAGTACTTGTCGTTCTCCGGAACCACCATGGTGTAACCGAGGGCGCGGCCGCGCGGCAGGATGGTGATCTTGGTGACCGGGGCCGAGTTGCGCAGTGCCGCCGCGACCAGGGCGTGGCCGCCCTCATGGTAGGCGGTGACCTTGCGCTCGTGTTCCTTCATGACGCGGCTGCGCTTCTGCGGACCGGCCATCACCCGGTCGATTGCCTCGTCGAGGGCCCGGTCATCGATCAGGTTGGCGTTGGAGCGCGCCGTCAGGAGGGCGGCTTCGTTGAGTACGTTCGCGAGGTCGGCGCCGGTGTAGCCGGGGGTCTTCTTCGCGACGGCCTTGAGGTCGACGCCGGGAGCCATCGGCTTGCCCTTCGCGTGCACCTTCAGGATCTGGTCGCGGCCGATCAGGTCCGGTGCCTCGACCGAAATCTGGCGGTCGAAGCGGCCCGGGCGCAGCAGGGCCGGGTCGAGCACGTCGGGCCGGTTCGTGGCCGCGATCAGGATGACATTGGTCTTGACGTCGAAGCCGTCCATCTCCACCAGGAGCTGGTTGAGGGTCTGCTCGCGTTCGTCGTTGCCGCCGCCAATGCCCGCGCCGCGGTGACGGCCGACGGCGTCGATCTCATCCACGAAGATGATGGCGGGCGAGTTGGCCTTGGCCTGCTCGAACAGGTCGCGGACGCGGGAGGCGCCCACGCCGACGAACATTTCCACGAAGTCCGAACCGGAGATGGAGAAGAACGGCACGCCGGCCTCGCCGGCGACGGCGCGGGCCAGCAGCGTCTTGCCGGTGCCGGGAGGGCCGTAGAGCAGCACGCCCTTAGGGATCTTGGCGCCCACGGCCTGGAACTTGGCCGGTTCCTGGAGGAATTCCTTGATTTCCTGGAGTTCCTCGACGGCCTCGTCGGCGCCGGCGACGTCGCCGAAGGTCACCTGGGGCATGTCCTTGTTAACCATCTTGGCCTTGGACTTGCCGAACTGCATGACCTTGGAGCCGCCGCCCTGCATCCGGGAGAGCAGGAACCAGAAGAGGACACCCAGCAGCAGCACCGGGACCAGCAGGGAGAACAGGCCGGAGAACCAGTTGCTTTCCACCGGCTGGTCGGTGAAACCGCTCGGTGGCTTGGCCGCGGTCACGGCCTTGACGACGTCCGCAGCACGGGCGTTGACGAAGTAGAACTGGACGTTCTTGCCCTTGTCCTGGCCGTCAATCTGGATGTCGTTTTTCAGCACCAGGTCCACGCGGTTCTCGGCGTCGAAAATCTTGGCCTGCTCGACCTTGTCGCTGGCGGCCAAAAGCGCCAAGCCCCGGTCCGTGTCGATCCGGACGGAGCCGCCCGGGGCCAGGGTGGCAAAGGCCAGCAGGAGCATGCCGATAACAACGACAATCCAGATGCCCGGGCCCTTGAAGAAACTCTTAGCTTTCATCTGATCGGGGGCTCGCCCCGTCCCTCCTGGTAGTGCTGCACGGCGACCGATCTGCGCGCGTGTGGTGCTGCGTCAGGTTCTAGCTATACACCGTCGCAGTAAGTCACGCACGGTCATGGCTAAAAGTTCCCTGTCGGCGTAGCGGAGGGCTTTGCGGGTGCAGGCCAGGCTCAGCGTCGAGCCGGAGGGAGTGTGCCGGTCTACTCGTAGACGTGCGGTGCGAGGGTGCCCACGAAGTCGAGGTTGCGGTACTTTTCGGCGTAGTCCAGGCCGTAGCCGACGACGAATTCGTTGGGGATGTCGTAGCCGACGTACTTGACGTCGATCTGGACCTTCGCGGCGGTGGGCTTGCGGAACGCGGTGCAGATTTCCACCGAGGCCGGGCCGCGGGACTCCAGGTTGGTCTTGAGCCAGGAGAGCGTGAGGCCGGAGTCGATGATGTCCTCGACGATCAGGACGTCCTTGCCCATCAGGTCGGTGTCGAGGTCCTTGAGGATGCGGACCACGCCGGAGGACTGGGTGCCCGAGCCGTAGGAGGAGACGGCCATCCAGTCCATCGAGACGTGGCTGTGCAGCGCACGGGCCAGGTCCGCCATGACCATGACCGCACCCTTGAGCACACCGACGATCAGCAGATCGCGTCCTTCGTAGTCCTTGTCGATCTGGGCAGCGAGTTCAGTGATCCTGGTCTGGATCTGCTCCTTGGAGTAGAGAACGTGCTTGAGGTCTGCCTGGACGTCGTTTGAATCCACCAATGGCTCCTGTGTAGATGCGGGTGCGACTATTCTTGGGGCGGTTTTTGAGGCCGGAATACAAGCTTCCCACAGCGGGCGCCCTCACGGGGAACGCCGGCGGGGCCGGACTGTTCGGCTGCGAGCAGTTCCGCGAGCGAAAGCCGGTACACGCTCACGCCGCCTGGCAGCTCCACCGGTCCGGCGGATCCCTGCCGGCGCAGCAGCTCTTCGGCGGCCAGCAGCCGCTGGTAGCTGGGCTGTTGACCGCCGACGGCGGCGGCGGCCTTCGCGATCACCCGGAACCTGAGCGCGGGTGCCAGTTCGCGAAGCTCGGCCTCGGGCAGGCTGAGGTCTGTCCCCGAACGGCTCTGCAGCCGGAGATAAGTGTCGTTGGCCACATCCTCGAGGTAATCGGCGTCGAGCTGCAGGATCGACGCCGTCCTGGCCAGCGACTCCGCGACGCCGGGCCCGAGCTTTTCTTCCAGCATCGGCAGCACCTCCACCCGGGTGCGGGAGCGGGCGAAGGCGGGGTCCTCGTTGCTCGGGTCGTGCCACGGGTCCAGTCCCTCGACCGCGCAGATTTCCAGGGTTTCGGCCCGGCGCAGGCCCAGGAACGGGCGGAGCAGGCGGCCCCGCACCGGCCGCATCCCGGCGAGCGAGCGGGTTCCGGAGCCGCGGGCCAGTCCCAGCAGGACCTGTTCGGCCTGGTCATCCAGGGTGTGGCCCAGCAGGACGGCCGCGGCGCCGGTATCGTCGGCGGCGGCCTCGAGGGCTGCGTGCCGGGCGTCCCGCGCGGCGGCCTCCGGGCCCATCCCGGTGGCGGCAACGTCAACGGTCCGGAGCTGGACGGGGTCCAGCCCCAGCTCCTCCAGCGTCCTTACGGTCGCCGCCGCCACGGCCGCGGAGCCGGGCTGCAACTGGTGGTCGACGACGACGGCGCCGACGGAGATCGGGTGCCCGTCAACGTGCCCGCGGCGGCCAAAGTAGGCCGCGACGGCCGCAAGAGCCAGCGAGTCCGGGCCGCCGCTGCAGGCCACCAGCACCCGCCCGGGGTAGCCGGCGTCGGCGAGGGAGTTCTGCAGCATTTTCCGCGCCTTGCCGACGACGGGCGCCAGCCGGCCCGGCCGACGTCGTCCGCCGGAAGCCGCCGGAAGGGACGGTGGGGTGGATGGTGCCACGTGGTCTAGAGCCCCATCCGTTCGAGCCAGAGCTTGGAGTCGTGGATTTCGGGTTCGGTGGGAAGGCGGTCGGCGGACTCCCAGACCTTGTTGAAGCCTTCCATGCCGGCGGCGTCGACCACTTCGCGGACAAATTTCGCACCGTCGGTGTATTGCCGCATCTTCGCGTCGAGGCCGAGCAGGCTGCGAATGAACTTCTCGATGGTGCCGCGGTCCTTGCCGCGGGCGTTGAAGCGCTGCCGGATGGTTTTGACCGAGGGCACGATGCTGGCGTCCACCGCATCCATCACCACGTTGGCGTGGCCTTCCAGCAGGCTCATGACGGCGGTGAGGTGTGAGATCGCGGCCCGTTCCGCGGGGTCCTGCAGCAGATCCAGGATTGCTCCGCGGCCGGGAGCGGCCCCGTTGCCGGACCGGTCCTTGAGGGCCCTCGCGGCCGCCGCGGCCCGTTCCATGATCGAGTCGACGTTGCCCAGCAGGTGCTGGCTGAGGTCTTCGATTTGTTCCAGCATGTGGTGCCGCAGCCAGGGCGCGGCGGCGAACTGCACGCGGTGGGTCTGTTCGTGCAGGCACACCCAGAGCCGGAAGTCCTCGGGAGCGACATTGAGCTCACGTTCCACCGCGACGATGTTGGGCGCCACCAGCAGCAGCCGGCCGGCGGCGGGGGCGGTGGAGTTCTCGGCGAGCGCGGAAAAGGGGTCGTACTGGCCCAGGACCTTGCTGGAGAGGAAGGCCAGGATCGCGCCCAGTTGGCTGCCGGTGATTGCGCCGCCGACGCTCGCGGCGCCCGGGGTCACGGTTCCGCGGCGGCCTTCGAGCATCTTTTCGATGGCGGGCTGGAGCATCACGGCGAAGCTCTGCGTGTTGGCTTTGGCCCATGAGGCGCGGTCCACCACCAGCACGGACGAGTCCCGGAGGTCCCGGGCGGCCTCGAGTCCGGTGATGTCATGCACGCGCGGCACCGAGATGTCCGCCATCAGGCGCAGGTTCTCGACGGCGGCGCCGATCTCCTTGGACCCCAGCGACGGCCCGGCCGGGGTGAGGCGTGCGGCCGTGGACGCGGCGAGGTCCCAGTTGATCAGGGCCTGGGCCTGGGATTTCGTGTCCGGTGATGTCTCGCGCGAAGAGGACTCCATAGCCCCCATCAGATCACAGCGTGCCCGGGGTGCGCCTTAAATTCGTCGGGCGGCGAACGGGCAGCCGGCGCCGGCCGGTTCGACGGTTCCCTGCAGGATCGACGTTTCGAACCGTCGTGTGCGCAGGGAACCGTCGAATCGGCGGAGGGCTTAGCGGCATCCGCAGGCGGCCAGGACCGAGGCGGTCCGGTCCAGCGCCACCTTGTTCCCGGCAGCCCCCGGGGTGAGGCCGTTGCCGATGAAGGAGAAGACCAGCAACCGTCCGTCCGCGTCCACGACGTAGCCGCTGAGGGCGATCACGGTGTTCAGCGTTCCGGTCTTGGCGCGGACCAGGCCAGCACCCCGGGAGGTGCTGGTGTCCATGTACCGGCTGCCGAGCGTTCCGGTCAGCCCGGCCACGGGGAAACCGGCCAGGGCGGAGCGGAGGCGGGTGTCCGTGCCGGTGGTAATGGCGCGGACCACGGCGGAGATCTGCCGCGCGGAGACCTTGTTCTCGAGGGTGAGCCCGGCCAGGTCGGCCATCCGGAGGGTGGCCAGCGGTATTCCCAGTTCCTTGAGCTGCTGCAGCACGGCGGCGCGGGCGCCGTCGTTGCTGGCCGGTTTGCCGCTGGCCACGGCCACCATGCGGCCGATCACCTCGGTGAGGTAGTTATCCGAGGTGCGCAGCATCAGGTCCACCTGCTGGCTGACGGTGGCGGACTGCACTTCTGCCAGGACTTTCCCCGCCAGGCTGCCGGGGGACGCGGAGGGCTTGGGCCCGGCCGCCAGCCTGGCGACGCCGGCCCGCACCCTAAGTCCCGCACCGGCACCCGCCGCCGAGAGCCGGGCCGCGAACGCCTCGGCAGCGCTCATCGCGGCATCCCGGGGGCGGGGTCCGGCGGTGACGGCCGGGTCGAAGCGGGCGGAGTTCAGGGCCAGCGGGAACAGCGGCGCCACCTCGCCGGCGGCCACGTCGTCCGGGCTCCACGCCGGGTTCAGCGACGGGCCGCTGAACAGGGAATCATCCAGCAGCACGGTAACCGGGCCGGAGACGCCCGCCTTCCGCAGTGCGTCGGCGGTGGACTGCGCGAGGGTGGCGAGCCCGGCGTGGCCCAGGACGGCATCGGCCGCGGACTTACCCGCGCCCAACAGCACGTCTCCGCCGCCGGTCAGCACCACCGTGCCGGGCGTGCTGCCGGCCACGACCTTGGTGCTGAAGCGCCGGTCCGGGCCAAGGGTCCGCAGCGCGGCGGCCGCGGTCAGGAGCTTGATGTTCGAGGCGGGGGCGCGGACCTCATCGGCGGATCGGTCGAACAGCACCTTGCCGGTGCGGGCGTCCTGGACGAGTCCGCTGAAGGACCCCGCGCCGTCGGCCTTGAGCGTGGCACCGAGCAGGCCGGCCAGCCTGGCGGCATCCGGCAGCGGCGCCGCGTCACTGAGCGGTGTCATGCCGCCCGCGGTTCCCGCACCGCCGTCGGGGGCGCTGAGGCTCGCGGGCATTTGCTGCCACGGGCCGGCCGCGGCGGGCTCGGGAACGGGCGCCGGTCCGCGGAATCCGGGGCTGACCGCCATGCCAGCCGGGACGGCGAGCGCCAGGATTACCAGGGTCAGGAGCAGCATCGGGAAGATCCGCCCGATCCTTCCGGGCGCCGGAGCCGTGCCCTCATGGCTCGTTCTGCGTTTCATGCTGCTGCTGGTCCTTTAGTCCCGAAATGTCCCCACTAGTTCCTGAAACCAGGGCCTGTCGCTATATCCTCAATAATAGTCGGCGGCACCGGCGCTGTTTTTTGGACGCCCTGTGTGCCGCGCACCCCCTGAATCCGTCGAGGAGCATTCCATGAAGCATGACGTGACCATCGAGATCCCCAAGGGATCGCGCGTCAAGTACGAAGTCGACCACGAGACCGGCCGCGTCCGCCTGGACCGCGTCCTGTTCACCTCCATGCAGTACCCCACGCACTACGGCTTCTTCGAGAACACCCTGGGCGAGGACGGCGACCCGCTGGACGCCCTGGTGCTCCTGCAGGACTTCGACCTCTACCCGGGCGTAATCGTCGAGGCCCGCCCGATCGGCGTGTTCAACATGACCGACGACGGCGGCGGGGACGCCAAGGTCCTCTGCGTGCCGGCCGACGCCCGTTTCGACCACATCAACGAGATCAGTGACGTCAACGAGTTCCTGATCAAGGAAATCGAGCACTTCTTCACCCGCTACAAGGACCTGGAGCCCGGCAAGTGGGTCAAGGCCGAGGGTTGGGGCGACCGCGCCGCGGCCGAAGCCGAACTCGAAGCGTCGATCAAGCGCTTCGTCCCGGGCGCCGGACACTAGTCCCCCGCCCGCGCCCCTGGGGCGTGAACTTGAGGCCCCGAATCTCCGGATTTTGGGGCCTCACGTGTATGTCCGCGCTTTGCCAGTCGCGGCTCAGGAAAGTGTGAAATCGTTGGTTCATGCCTGCGGATCCCAGCTTTAGCCCGCCCTGCGGCCCGGTCACCGGGTGGCGGGACGGCGACGTCGTGCGTGCCACCGGCATCCCCTACGCCACCGCGGCGCGTTTCCAGCCTCCGGCGCCCGCGCCCGACTGGCGCGAGACTTTCACGGCCACCACCCTCTCCCCGGCCTGCCCGCAGGCTCCGGTCCCGTTCCTGGACGACATCCTCGGCACCCGCTACGGGGAACTGCCGGGCAGCGAGGACTGCCAGCGGCTCTCCGTCACCATGCCGGCGGAGCTGCGCGACGGCGAAGGCGTGCCGGTAATGGTGTGGCTGCACGGCGGCTCCTACACCTCCGGTTCCGGCGACCTGGCGATCTTCGATCCCCGCGCCCTCGTCGCCGAAAACCGCGTGATTGTGGTCTCCGTGACGTACCGCCTGGGCCTGTTTGGCTACCTGGCAACCGGAACCGGCCGGCCAGCGAACCTTGGGCTGCTGGATCAGCTCGAGGCGTTCCGCTGGGTGCAGCGCAACATCGCTGCTTTCGGCGGTGATCCGGGAAACGTCACGGCGTTCGGGCAGTCTGCCGGCGGGGACGCCGTCGCCCACCTGATGGCGACGCCGGAGGCACCCACGCTCTTCCGGCGGGCCATCATCCAGAGCGCGCCGCTGGGCATCACCCGCGGCCGGGACAAGATGAGCCGCGCCATGGGCGTCGCCGCGGAAGCCGTCACCGAGGACACCCCGGCGATGGACGTCGTGGAGATCGAGGGCCACGTTTCCCAGGTGGCCCGGAAGTTCGGGCTGATCGCGGCGATGCCGTTCGGCACCCAGTACGGGCACGCTCCGCTGCCGCCGGAGTCCGGCATTGAGGCCGCCTGGAACGCCACGGCAGCCGGGATCGAGGTCCTGATCGGGCACACCTCCGAGGAAGCCAGGATGTTCCTGCCGCGCAACCCCGCGGTCAGCCGGGTGTCCGGGATCCCGGTGCTCGGGACCGCCGTCGTCAAGGCCATCAACTGGGCCGTGACGGAGGCGGTGTACGGCCGGGCGGCCAGGCGGTTTGCCCGGCGCCATGCCCGGGCGGGCGGCACTGCCTACCGCTATCTGCTGTCCTGGGCCGCTCCGGGAAACCGCTACGGGGCCGCGCACACCGTGGATTTGCCGCTGCTGTTCGGCGACGAGCAGACCTGGGCCGGGGCGGGGCTGCTGGAGGGGGCCAGCTGGGAGGACATCAACGTCACCGGCAAGGAATTACGCGCCCTGTGGGCCCGGTTCGCATCCGGCGACGGGCTGGACGACGACGGCGTGATCCCTGGCGGCCTTCGCTACCGCAAGGTCTGAACCATGTTGACCCTCGGCGTCGACCTTGCAGCGGCGACGAAGAAGACCGCGGCCGCCGTCATCGAATGGAAGAACGGCGCCGCCCGCCTGGCGCACCTGGACCTGGACGTCGACGACGACGAGGTGGTGCGGCTCTTCGGCGCGGCCGACATGGCCGGGATCGACTGCCCCGTGGGCTGGCCGGATGCCTTCCTGCCCTTCATTGCAGCGCACCTGGCAGGCGAGCCGCACCCGGTGCTGGACTATGACGGTATTGAAGGCCGCAGGTTGCTGGCCTACCGCGACACGGACCGCTTCGTCACCGCCAGGACCGGCCTGATCCCGCTCAGCGTCTCCGCCGACCGGCTTGCCCACCCGGCCATGCGCTGCGCCGTCATCCAGGCCAAGATCGCCGGTGGCCACGGGGCGCAGGCGCGGGACGGCAGCGGCCGGCTGGCCGAGGTCTACCCCGCGGCGTCCCTGAAATCCTGGGGCCTGCTCGCCCGCGGCTACAAGGGCCGCGGCGGCACGGAAACGCAGCGGCTGGGCGAGCTCCTCGACGGGCTCCGGCAGGCAGCACCCTGGCTGGATCTGGCCGGCCACGAGGACCGCCTGGCCGGCTCGGATGACATGTTCGACGCCTTGGTCGCCTCCCTCACGGCACGGGCCGTGGCCATCGGCGCCACGATCCGTCCCGACGCCGCGCACGCGAAAGCTGCCCTGACCGAGGGTTGGATCCACCTGCCGATCGGGGGGCTGGCCGCGCTCAACGGCACGGCCCCCAGGCACGGAGAGTGGCACGGAGAGGCTACCGGCCGCCCAGGGTCCAGCCGCTGATCTCCTTCGCGTCCTCGCCGTGCTCCCGGGTGTGGTTGTGCGCCCGGATACGACGGTCCTGCAGGGTCTGGCGCAGCAGCGAGTGCCGCTCCGCCAGGCCCGGAACCCGGTCGATTGCGTCGATAGCCAGCTGGTACCGGTCGATCCCGTTGAGCATGGCCATGTCGAACGGCGTCGTCGTGGTGCCTTCCTCCTTGTAGCCGCGCACGTGCAGGCCCTCCTGGTTGGTACGGCGGTAGGCCAGCCGGTGGATCAGCGACGGATAGCCGTGGTAGGCGAAGATGATCGGCTTGTCCGCCGTGAAGATGCCGTCAAAGTCCCGGGATGAGAGCCCGTGCGGGTGTTCGGCCGCGTCCTGGAGCCGCATCAGGTCCACCACGTTCACCACCCGGATTTTCAGCCCGGGCGCCCCCTCCTTGAGCAGTTCGGCTGCCGCCACGGTCTCCACCGTCGGAACGTCGCCCGCGCAGGCCAGCACGACGTCGGGCTCCTCGCCGGGGACCTCGGACCCGGCGAACTCCCAGATCCCCAGGCCGCGCTGGCAGTGGTGCGAGGCCTCGGCCGGGCCCAGCCAGGTGGGTGAGGGCTGCTTGCCGCTGACGACGATGTTGACGTAGTCCCGTGAGCCAAGGCAGTGCTCCATGACCGAGAGCAGGGTGTTGGCGTCCGGCGGCAGGTAGACCCGGATGACCTCGGACTTCTTGTTCACCGCGTGGTCGATGAAGCCGGGATCCTGGTGCGAGAACCCGTTGTGGTCCTGCTGCCAGACGTGCGAGGAGAGGACGTAGTTCAGCGAGGCGACGGGCTGGCGCCACGGGAGCTCCCGGTGCACCTTGAGCCACTTGGCGTGCTGGTTGAACATCGAATCGACAATGTGGATGAACGCCTCGTAGCAGCTGAACACGCCGTGCCGGCCGGTCAGCAGGTAGCCCTCCAGCCAGCCCTGGCAGAGGTGTTCGCTGAGGACCTCCATCACGCGCCCGGCCCGGGCCAGATGCTCGTCGACCTGCTCGATCCGGTACTGCCAGACCTTGTCCGTCACTTCGTAGACGTCCTGGAGCCGGTTGGACGCCGTCTCGTCCGGGCCGAACAGCCGGAAGGTCTCCGGGTTCAGCGCTATCACGTCCCGCAGCCAGCCGCCGAGGGTGATCATGGCGCTGACCCGTTCCCGGCCCGGCTGGGCAACATCCACCGCATGGTCGGCGTAGCCGGGCAGTTTCAGGTCCCGCAGCAGGACGCCGCCGTTGGCGTGCGGGGTGGCGCTCATCCGCAGATCGCCGTCGGGGGCATTGGCGGCGACGTCGGTCCGCAGCCGGCCGTCCTCGTCGAACAGCTCCGCCGGGCGGTAGGACTCCAGCCAGCGGCCCAGCTGCGCCAGGTGCTCGGGGTTGGTGCGGACTTCGGCGAGGGGAACCTGGTGGCTGCGCCAGGTGCCTTCCACCTGCAGGCCGTCGACGGTTTTCGGGCCGGTCCATCCCTTCGGCGAACGGAGCACGATCATCGGCCACGCGGCGGCGGGAGCGTCGTCGCCGCTGCCGCCGGCGGTGGTTGTTGCGTCCCTGCGGGCTGCCTGAATGGCGCGGATCTCGGCCAGGCAGTCGTCCAGCACCGCCGCGAAATCCCGGTGCGCCGCGGCGGTGTCCTCCGGATCGGCGACGGTCACGAAGTGCGGCGTGTGACCGTAG
This sequence comes from Arthrobacter sp. 01T414, assembly GCF_056398965.1. NCBI lineage: Bacteria > Bacillati > Actinomycetota > Actinomycetes > Micrococcales > Micrococcaceae > Arthrobacter > Arthrobacter sp. 01T414. The sequence goes on from NZ_JBFTQK010000004.1 coordinate 455,702, forward strand.
CCGCGCAGCAGTTGCTCCAGCTGGGCCTCCGGCATGCGCGCGAGAATCGTGGGGTTGGCGATCTTGTAGCCGTTCAGGTGCAGGATGGGCAGCACGGCCCCGTCCTGCACCGGGTCCAGGAAGTTGTGTGAGTGCCAGCTGGCGGCCAGCGGCCCGGTCTCGGCCTCGCCGTCGCCGATCACGACGGCGGTGATCAGCTCGGGGTTGTCGAACACCGTGCCGTAGGCGTGCGCCAACGAGTACCCGAGTTCGCCGCCCTCATTGATGGAGCCCGGGGTTTCCGGGGCGGCGTGGCTGGGGATGCCGCCGGGGTAGGAGAACTGCCGGAACAGCTCGGCCAGGCCGTCCTCGTCCGGGCCGACGTTGCTGTAGATCTCGGAGTATGTCCCTTCCAGCCAGGCGTTCGCCACCACGGCCGGTCCGCCGTGGCCGGGGCCGGCGACGAAGAGCATCTCCTGGGCGTCGCGGCGGATGACGCGGTTCAGGTGCGAATAGATGAAGTTCAGGCCCGGGGTGGTGCCCCAGTGCCCAAGCAGGCGGGACTTGGTGTCCCCGGCGCTGAGCGGTTCGCGCAGCAGCGGGTTGGACCGCAGATAGATCTGGCCGACAGAGAGATAGTTGGCGGCCCGCCACCACCGGTCCACGAGTTCAAGTTCGTCCGCGGGCCCCGCCGGCACGGTCCGCTGCCCTGTCCCCTGTTCCAACCCATCAGCCACTGATGCACTCCGCCCGGTCCGTGCCGCCGTCGGCAGCGTGTCCCCCCATCGCAACATCTCCCGGGGTCAGAGACAAGCCCGCCGGGGTGTTGTGCCGGCTGCGGCGGGCCGGTAACGGGGACCGCAACGGGTACTTGCCTCCCCTTAGCCACGCGGTAGTGTGGCATCCAGAATGTTCACGCTGACCATCAACCAAACCGACAGCCGGCGCGACGGCGACCGTGTGCCGCAGCTCCTCAAGGACCTGCGGCACATTCCGGCGCGCCTCGATTTCGACCGGTCGGTGGAGGACGAGGTCCAAGGCATCCTGGACTGCCCCCGCCAGGCCGTCGAGGCGGCGCTGATCGCCCTGCGGACCGGCGCCTGGTATGTCGGGATCGGCGTCGGCCCGGTCAACGAACCGCTGCCGAACCAGATCAAGGACGCCTCAGGGCACGGCCTGGTCTACGCCCGACGCGCCGTGGACCGGCTCAGGAACGGCAAGGAACGCATCCCGGTAGCGGTGGAAGGCCCCCTGGCGGACCTTGCCGCCGAAGCCGAGGCCGTGCTGCGGCTGCTAGGCCACATCGTGCACGACCGCAGCGCCGCCGAGTGGCGGGTGCTGGACCTGCTTACCCCCGGTGTGCGCGGGCAGCAGAAAGCCGTGGCCGAGGAACTGGGCATCACCACCCAGGCCGTCAGCAAGGCGGTGGCCCGGGCGCAGTGGAACGAGGAGCACGCGGCCCGGCCCGCCGCCGCCCGGCTGCTGGGCCTGATCCTCGAAGTCCGCTAGGCCGGATCCCGCGCCGGCGTTCCGCCCTCAGGTTCCGGGCCGGAGGTTCCGCGCCGCGGTGGAGCCGGCGTCCTTAGAGCAGGATGCTGCGCAGCACGTGGGCGGCGCCGTCGTCGTACACCGAGTGGGTGACCTCGTCGGCGGCGGCAATCACCTCGGCCGGGGCCTGGCCCATCGCCACGCCGCGGCGTGCCCAGGTGAGCATCTCGATGTCGTTCCGGCCGTCGCCGACGGCGACCGTTCGGTGCGTCTCGATGCTCAGCCGTCCGCGCAGTTGTTCCAAGGCGCTGGCCTTGGTGACGCCGGCAGCGGCAATGTCCAGCCACGCCGTCCACCCGACGGAGTAGGTGACACCCGCGAGGCCAACGTGGCGGATCGCTGCGTTGAATTCCTCGGGCGTGTTCTCGGAGCTGAACACCACGACGCGCACGGCGGTGGCCTCCAGCATGGTCTGGAAGTCGACGCCGATTGCTTCTACGCCGAAGCTGGCGTCCTGGAAGCGTTCGGTGGAGAGGAAGTTGCCGTTCTCGTCCTCAAGCGCGTACTTGGCCGAGGGCAGCCGCTTGCGCAGCGCCCGGAGCGCCGGGCCGGGGTCGAAGGTGGCTTTGTGCAGCACTTCGTAGCCGTCGGCGAGGCCGGAATCCACGCGCAGCGTGACGCCGCCGTTGGAGCAGACAGCGTAGCCGCTTTCAATGCCGATGTGCTCGATGATGGGCAGGGTTGCGTTGAGCGAGCGGCCCGTCGCGATCATCACCTCGTGCCCGGCGGCCACGACAGCCTGGGCCGCTTCCCGCACGGGGACGGACATGTGCCCGTCGTGGTCGACGAGTGTTCCATCGACGTCGAGGGCGATCATCATTTTGTCGTTTGCATCTCGCTGGTCATCGTTGCCAGCGACTGAGGCTTCAGTCAATGTAGTCATCCAATAAGTAGAGCAGACACCCCCGACAGCTGCTAGGACGCGCGCCACAGCAGGGCATGAAGCGTTCGTGAACAGTTGCCGACGGCGGGTGGCCTAGAGGACGGGGAGCACCGTCATCCCGCCGAGGTACTTCTGCAGCGCCGCGGGGACGTTGACCGAGCCGTCAGGGTTCTGGTGGTGTTCGAGGATGGCGACGATCCAGCGGGTCGTGGCGAGGGTGCCGTTGAGGGTGGCCACCGCGCGGGTTCCCTTGGGTGCGCCGTCCTCGTTCAGCACGCGTTCGCGGATGTTGAGCCGGCGTGCCTGGAAGGTGGTGCAGTTGGAGGTGGAGGTCAGCTCGCGGTAGGCGCCCTGCGTGGGGACCCAGGCTTCGCAGTCGAACTTGCGGGCCGCCGAGGTGCCAAGGTCGCCCGCGGCGGTGTCGATCACGCGGTAGGGCAGCTCGCACTTGGCCAGCATTTCCTCTTCCCAGGCCAGCAGGCGGGCGTGCTCGGCTGCCGCCTCCTCGACCGTGGTGTAGATGAACATCTCCACCTTGTTGAACTGGTGGACGCGGATGATGCCGCGGGTGTCCTTGCCGTGCGATCCGGCCTCGCGCCGGTAGCAGGAGCTCTGTCCCGCGTAGCGGATCGGGCCGCCGCTGAGGTCCAGGATTTCGTCTGCGTGGTAGCCGGCGAGGGCCACCTCGGAGGTGCCAACCAGGTAGAGGTCGTCCTCGGCGAGGCGGTAGATCTCGGCGTCGTGCTTGACGTCGAATCCGGTGCCCTGCATGGTCTCGGGCCGGACCAGCGTCGGGGTGATCATGGGGACGAAGCCGGCGTCGATGGCCTGCTCCATGGCCATCTGCAAGAGGGCCATCTCGAGCCGGGCGCCGACGCCGCGCAGGAAGTAGAAGCGTGAACCGGAGACCTTGGCTCCGCGTTCCATGTCGATCGCGCCAATCAGCTCCCCGATTTCGAGGTGGTCCTTGGGCTCGAAGTCGGGGAATTCGCGGGGCGTCCCGACGGTCTTCACCACAACGTAGTCGTCCTCGCCGCCGGCCGGGACGCCGTCTTCGACCAGGTTGGGGATGCCGCGCAGGAGCTCCTCCTGGGCGGACTGGGCGACGTCGGCTTCGGCTGAGGCTTCCTTGACCGAGGCCGCGAGTACCTTGACCTCGGCGAGCAGGGCCTGCTTTTCCTCGCCCTTGGCCTGCGCCACCTTCTTGCCGAAGGCGTTCTGCTCGGCCCGCAGGTTTTCGAAACGGATCAGTGCCGCGCGCCGGGCCGCGTCCGCGGCGATGACCGCGTCCACCACGGATTCGTCGGCACCGCGGGCGCGCTGGCTGGCACGGAACTTGTCCGGATTTTCGCTGAGGTCTTTTACGTCGATCACCAGATAAGAGTATCGAATCCGGGGGCCGCCCTCCGGCAGTGCTGCCGCGGCGAACTCGCGGGATAGTGTTGGAGCAACATGCGCGACTGGCTGCTCTACCTCGTCCTCGCTGGAGCCCTGGCATTTGCCGTCTCCAGTTGGTGGGGTGTGCGCCGGTTGAAGGCCAAGCACACCCGCAGTGCCGTATGGGAAGAGACGCACAACCCCGGCCTGGTCAAGCAGCGGGTGGCCGTCGTAATCAACCCGATCAAGTCCAGGTCCGCGGAAGCCAGGGTTTTGGTGGAGAGCGCCTGCCTCGCGGCCGGCTGGGAGGCCCCGCGCTTCTTCGAGACCACCCCCGAGGACCCCGGGTTCTCGCAGGCACGTGCCGCCGTCGAATACGGAGCCGACGTCGTCCTGGTGGGCGGCGGCGACGGCACCGTCCGGGTGGTGGCCGACGTCCTCGCGCACACGGATATCGCCATGGGGCTCCTGCCGCTGGGCACCGGCAACCTGCTGGCCCGCAACGTCCACCTGGACATCGGGGACCTGCACGGCTGCGTGGAGATTGCACTGTTCGGACACCAACGCTTCATTGACACCGCCCGCATAACGGTGGAGAACGCCTTGACCGGGCAGTCCGCAGATCATGCTTTTTTGGTGATTGCCGGCATGGGCATGGACGCCGAGGTGGTCGGCGACACGAACGACGGGCTCAAGAAGGCAGTGGGCTGGCTGGCCTACACGGAGGCGGGTGTGCGGCACCTGCCGGGCCGCCGCAAGCGTGTCTCCATCGCCTTGGACGACCAGCCGGAGCAGTCGCGGAAGATCCGGAGCGTGCTCTTCGCCAACTGCGGGCTGATTCCGGGCGGAATCGACTTCATCCCCCAGGCCATGATCGACGACGGCATGCTTGACGTGGTGGTGATGAGCCCGCGCAGCGCGATCGGCTGGCTGGCGATGTACTGGAAGATTGTGCTCAAGCACAAAAGAAACTTGCCGGTGATGACGTATTACCGCTCCGGCAAGGTGGTGATCAAGTGCGCCGAACCCATGCCCACCCAGGTGGACGGCGATCCGTCCGGCGAGGCTACGGCCGTTACGGTCCGGATCGCCCCCCGCTCGCTGCTGGTCCGAGTAAGGGAAGACGTAGCCAGGGACGAGCTGGCCAGCGGCGCCGGCAAGTCCGGGAACAGCCAGCCCCGGCACCTGCCCTGACGCGACCGGCTTAGCTGGCTTCTTTCTTCGCGTCGGCTTCCTTCTTGGCGTCCGCGGCTGCCTTGGCGGCGCGCGCCTCCGACTGCTCGCGGATCATCGCCTGCTCCTCCTCGAAGCGCAAGCGGTCAGCACGGTCAGCGTCGTCGCCGTCCCAGTCCTGGTTCTCGGCCGTCGGTTTGGGATTGACAATCATTCCCTGGCCGTCATTTTCTGTGCTGGTTCCTGCCATGACCCGCTCCTTCCGGTAGGGGACTACCCCAATAGATCAGGCAAGCATACGCATAGTTTCCAAGGGGTGGAAGTGCCGCATGTGGCAATTGCCTACGCTGTGGGCGAAGCCTGCGGGTTATATTCCTGAACCACAGATGCACCGGTGAGTATGTCTTCGACCCAAGCATGGGCGGCGCGGAATGCCTGGTCCGAGGTGTGCGGCGCCACCTCTGCGCGCTGGCCGTCCGCCCGCCCGTAGGAGCCGAGGAACCGAGTAGCCGGGCTGATCCGATGCAGTCCCGCGAGGGCGTCGGCCACCCGCGCGTCCCCCACGTGGCCGTCCGCGTCGATGCTGAAGAAGTAGTGGCCCAGGTACTGCCCGGTCGGCCGGGATTCGATCCGGCTCAGGTTTACGCCTCGGGTGGCGAACTGGTCCAGGATTTCCATCAATGCGCCCGGCCGGTCTTCCGGAAGCGGGACCACCACGGTGGTCTTGTCGGCTCCGGTCCGTTCCGGCAGCGTGCCGGGACGCCCCACCAGGACGAACCGCGTCACCGCGCCCGGGTTGTCGCCGATGTTCTCCGCCAGCACAGCCAGCCCGGGCTGCTCGGCCGCCACAATGGGCGCACAGATGGCGGCGTCGTAGCGGGGATCGGCTTCCAGAAGGCCCAGGGCCGCCGCGGCAGTCGAGGAGCCGGGGATGTATTCCACATTTGGAATATGACTGTCAACCCACAGCCTGCACTGGGCCCAGGCGTGCCCGTGGGTGGAGATCCGGCGGATGTCCTCGATCCGGACGCCAGGCCTGGCCACCAGCACAAAGCTGATCGGCACGAGGGCCTCGCGCAGGATCCGCAGCTCCTGGCCTGTAGCGATCGCGTCCAGGGTAGCCGTGACGCCGCCCTCCACGGAGTTCTCAATAGGCACCATCGCCGCGTCGGCCGAGCCGTTGCGGACCTTGTCCAGCGCCGCGTTGACGTTCGAGGACGGGATTCGGATGGCCTCAGCGGCGCCGGGCACCTGCATCAACGCCGCCTCGGTGAAGGTCCCCTCGGGGCCGAGGAAGGTATAGGTGACGGGTGACGCTGGCATTGGTTCTTCCTTCGTTTACAGAATGACGGGCTTGAGGCCGTTGTCGGACACCAGCGGCAGCCCGTTCTCGAGCCACTGGTCCATTCCGCCGGCCACATTCATCGCCGAGTAGCCGTGGCCGACAAGCCACTGCGCCGCCCGGAAAGAACGTCCGCCGGTTCGGCAGATGACGTACAAATCCTCGTCCGGGTCCAGCTCATCGAGCCGGGCGGGGAGCTGGTCGAGGGGAATGTGCACGGCGTGCTCGGCGTGGCCGGCCGCCCACTCGTAGTCCTCGCGTACGTCCAGGATCCGCGCCGCTTCGGGGATGTCGGAAACGGTCACGGTGTCGATGTCGCTCATGGTCGTCCTCTCCGCTGAAACCAAGGTCTGCCCCCAGCGTATCGCCAGCTGTCGGGGCCCGGTCCAAACAGGTGGCAGGTTACGCTTCTGGAGAGCGCAAAGGAGACCCATGGCAGCGAAGACCGGACATGTCCCACCGGGGAAGCAGGCTCCACGCCGGAACAGCGCAGGCCGTTGACCCTTGGCTGAGATCCATGAGCTGTCCGCCCTGGCACTCCGCGACGCCCTGCGCGACGGCGAGCTCTCCGCGCGCCAGGCCGCGGCGCACTTCCTTGACCGCATCGCGGCGGAGAACCCGCACCTGGGCGCCTTCATCACCGTCACTGCCGAGCAGGCACTGAGGGGTGCCGACGCCGCGGACAGCCGCCACGCCCGAACCTCCGCCCATGCCAACGCGGACGACGCCCGGGCGGAGCTGCCGCTGCTGCACGGCATGCCGACCGCGTTCAAGGACCTGACCGACGTCGGCGGCGTCGTCACCACGCACGGCAGCGCCGCCTTCGAACACAAAGCCGCTGTGGCGGACGGCGCCTTGGCGGCCGCGCTAAAAGGCGCCGGGGTCATTTCGCTGGGCAAGACGCAGGTCCCGGAATTCGGACTGACGGCCTACAGCGAGAACAGGATTGCCGCGCCCTCACGCAACCCGTACGCGCTGAGCCGGAGCTCCGGCGGCTCCTCGGGCGGCAGCGCAGCCGTCGTGGCCGCCGGACTGCTTCCCTTCGCTCCGGGATCCGACGGCGGCGGCTCTATCCGCATCCCGGCCGCCGCCTGCGGCCTGGTGGGCCTGAAACCGGGCCGCGGGCTGGTCCCGGCCGGGGAAAGCACCGGCGACCCCGCCGGTCTGGTGGTTGCCGGTCCCCTGGCACGCTCCGCTGCGGACGCCGCCCTGATGCTCGACGCACTGGTTCCGCCGCAACCGCCCCGGCAGCCGGCAGGAGAACAGGCCGGAAGACAGCCCGGGCAGCCGGGCAGCTACCTTCAACTGGCCGGACAGGAGCCGCCCCCACTGCGGATCGGGGTCAGCCTGGACAGCCCGTGGCAGTCGGTCTTTCCCTTCACCCCGGACCGCGAAGCCCTCGATGCGCTGGAGACGGGCATCAAGCTGCTGGAGGCTGCCGGACACCAGAGCTGCGAAGCCGCCATCCGCTATGACAACCGCTACGCGAGCGCCTTTACGACGGCCTGGACCGCTGGCGTCGGGAGCGCCCGCATCGCGCCGCAACGCGAGGCCCTGCTGGCTCCGCTGACGCGCACCTTCCGGCGTCGGGCCCAGCAGCGCAGCGCCTCGAAGCTCAACGAAGCCCTGGGGTTCCTGCGCCAGTTCCAGCGCGACACGATTGCCCAGTTCTCCGCCTGGGACCTGGTGCTGAGTCCCACACTGGCGCAGACGCCGCGGCCGGTGGGCTGGTTCACCGGCGCTGCGCACGGCGACGGCTACTGGCCCGCCGAGTGGGCTGGGGACGCCGACGACGACTACCGCAAACAGTGCGAGTTTGCCCCGTGGTCCTCGCTGGTCAACGTCTGCGGGCTCCCCGCCATCAGCATTCCGGTGCACTGGACCGGCGGGGCGCCCGGCGCTGGCCTGCCGATGGGCATCCAGCTGGTCGGGCCGATGGGATCCGAGGCGCTGCTGCTGCAGGTGGCCGCTCAGCTGGGCTTCTAGGCTGCCGGCCGCGGGGATTACCCGGGCCGCATCCGCGTGCGGTTTACTGGTGCCAACACGCATAACCAGACGAGAGGGATCGATGAAGATCACCGGTGCAGTCCTTGAGGAAATCGGCCGTCCGCGACCCTTCGCCGAGTCCAAGCCGATCACCATCGCTGAGCTGGAGCTTGGCTCGCCCGGACCGACGGAAATCCTCGTCCGGCTTGAAGCTGCCGGGATCTGCCACTCGGACCTCAGTGTCGTCGACGGCAACCGGGTCCGCCCCGTGCCCATGCTGCTGGGGCACGAAGCCGCCGGCCGCGTGGTCGAGGTCGGGACGGACGTCAGCGACCTGCAGCCCGGGCAGCGGGTGGTCATGTCCTTCCTGCCGCGCTGCGAAGAGTGCGCCAACTGCGCCGCGGACGGACGGCTCCCCTGCACCGCGGGCTCCAAGAGCAACGGCGAGGGCACCCTGCTGCACGGCTCGATGCATTTGAGCCGTGCCGGCGAACCGGTCTTCCACCACCTCGGCGTCTCCGGATTCGCCAGCCACGCCGTGGTGGACCGGGCCTCTGCCGTACCGGTCGGCGACGACATCCCGGCGGACATCGCCGCGGTCCTGGGCTGCGCCGTGCTTACCGGGGGCGGCGCGGTGCTGAACGCCGCGAAGCCCCGGCCCGAGGACAGCATCATGATCGTGGGACTCGGCGGCGTCGGGATGGCCGCGCTGATCACCGCGGTCTCACAGGGTATTTCGCGGATCGTCGCCGTCGACACCCTGGACGAGAAGCTCGAGCACGCCCGCCGGCTCGGCGCCCACGAGACGTACACGCCGCAGGAGCTGGCCGAGCAAGGGGTCAAGGCCAAGTTCGTCGTCGAATGCGCAGGCAGCGCCAGGGCGTTCGAGACCGCCTTCGCCGCCACCGACGTCGGGGGTATCACGGTCACCGCCGGGCTGCCCTCCCCCGAGGCCCGGGCACAGCTTTCCCCGCTGACCATCACGGCGGAAGCCCGCACGATCGTTGGCAGCTACCTCGGCTCGGCGGTGYCGTCCCGGGACATCCCCAAATACGCGCAGCTGTGGCGGGATGGGAAGCTTCCAGTGGAGGAGCTCATTTCTTCACGGATCGCGCTGGCGGACATCAACCAGGCCATGGATCAGCTCGCCGACGGCAAGGCGGTCCGCCAGGTCATCATGTTCGACGCCGACTAGGCCTGCTGCGCAGGCAGCCCCCCCGTTGCTCGCTCACTTATGGCTGCTAACCCGGCCCTGAAGCAGCCATAAGTGAGCGAGCAACGTGGGAAAGCGGGGCGCGAAACACCTTCCGATTGACTTGCCCCGGCCCGGCGCGGATGTGACAATCGCCCGCCGCGGTGTCAGCATTAAGTAAATGAGCACAACTCATTTAGATAGTCCCCCCGCTACAACGCCGGGCGATACCTCGTTTTTTGGCCACCCAAAGATGCTGGCCAGCCTCTTCTCCGTAGAAATGTGGGAGCGCTTCTCCTTCTACGGAATGCAGGGGATTCTCCTCTACTACATGTACTTCACGGCTGCCGAGGGTGGCCTTGAAATCAACAAGGCCCTCGCCGCCAGCCTGGTCGGCGCCTACGGCGGCGGTGTCTACCTCTCGACCATCCTGGGCGCGTGGCTCGCGGACCGGATCTTCGGCTCCGAGCGTGTGCTCTTCGGCTCCGCCATCATGATCATGGCCGGGCACATCGCCCTGGCCCTGGTCCCCGGCATTCCGGGCCTGATTGCCGGCCTCGTGCTGGTGGGCGTGGGATCCGGCGGCCTGAAGGCCAACGCCACCGCCCTCGTCGGAAGCCTGTACCGCGAAAAGGACGAACGCCGCGACGCCGGCTTCTCCATCTTCTACATGGGCATCAACGCCGGCGCCCTGATCGGCCCGCTGGTCACCGGCTGGCTGCAGGAGAGCCAGGGCTTCCACTGGGGCTTCGGCGCCGCCGCCGTCGGCATGGCCGTGGGCCTGGTGATCTACGCCTTGGGCCGCAACAAGCTCCCCGAAGAGGCGCAGCGGGTGCCGAACGCCCTGCCCGCAGCGGAACGCACCAAGTACGGCCTGATCTTCGCCGTCATTGCCGCGATCATCGCGGTGCTGCTGGCGACCGGCATCGTCAACGCGGACAACCTCGCTATGTCCATGGCGTACGCCGCGATCGGCGCATCGGCGGTCTACTTTGTGCTGATCTTCAGCAGCAAAAAGGTCAACGCCACCGAGCGCAGCCGGGTCGCAGCCTTCATCCCGCTGTACATCGCCTCCGCCGCGTTCTGGGCGCTCTTCCAGCAGCAGTTCACCTTCATCGCCGTGTACTCGGAGGAGAAGCTGGACCGCAACCTGTTCGGCTGGGAAATGCCGGCCGCCTGGGTCCAGTCCATCAACCCGGTCTTCATCATCATCTTCGCCGGCGTCATGGCCGCCCTGTGGACCCGGCTGGGTCGCAGGCAGCCCGGCTCGGCGCTGAAATTCTCGATCGGCCTGTTCGTGATGGGGCTCGCCTTCCTCGCATTCATCCCGCTTGCCGGCGAGGGCAAGACCCCGCTGCTGGCGCTGGTGGGAATCCTGCTGCTCTTTACGCTCGCGGAACTGTTCCTCTCCCCCATCGGGCTGTCCGTGACCACCAAGCTGGCACCCAAGGCCTTCCACACGCAGATGGTTGCTTTGTTCTTCCTCTCCGTCTCGCTGGGGACCACACTGGCCGGCATGCTCTCCGGGCTCTACAACCCGAACGACGAACTGCCGTACTTCATCGGCGTCGGCGGCACGGCAATGCTCCTGGCAGTCGGCCTGGCCGCCGCCTCGCCTGCCATCAAGAAGCTCATGGGCGGCGTACGCTGAGCTGAATGAGCACCCGATATCGCCCGCCGGTTGAGGCGCGCGTCTACGTCCCCGCCCCCGGCGAGGCGTCCGACGTCGAACTCATGCCGGCGGGCGATGTCACTGAAGGCGTAGTGCGGGTTGGCGGGACCATCCGCCGCCCGCACCAGCCGCAGAGCCTTGCCGTCGCTGCCTACCTGGACTGGCTTGAGGACGCCAACTTTGAGGGCTCGCCGCGGTTTTTGGGCCGGGACGCCGAGGGCCGGGACGTCCTTAGCTACGTTGCCGGAAGGTGCGCCGGCGCACTGCCGGAAGCCTGGGTGCAGTCCGAGGAACTGCTGGCCTCCGTGGCCCGGCTGGTCCGCCGCCTGCATAACGCGTCGGCGGGCTACGACCCGCAGCTCCATCCGTTCCCGCCGCGCTATATTCCGCCCGGCACCGTGAACCAGGACGCCGCCGAACTCGTCTGCCATCTGGACGTCACGCCGCAGAACGTGGTGGTCCGGGACGGGGTGGCAGTCGGGCTCGTGGACTTCGACCTCGCCGGACCCAGCACTGCCCTCCGGGATTCCTACAACACCGCCCTGCACTGGGTCCCGCTCCGCGCCCCCGCGGACATGTGGCCCGGCTGGGAGGGAGTCGACCCCTTCCGGCGGCTACGCATCTTCGCCGATGCCTACGGCTGGAGCCAGGAGGAACGACGCCGGGTACCCGAGCTGGGCATCGAGGCGGCGGCGCTGAGCCACGAGCGGATGCGGCACAGCGCGGCGACCCTTGGCGGCGGCTGGGCCCGGATGTGGGACGAGGGCGTCGGCGAACTCATCCTTCGCCGCCGCGGCTGGCTTGAGGCCAACGCACGGCAAATCGTGGACGCGCTTACCGGCTGACGAAGTCCGCGTTGGAGAGGGCGACGCCCAGGGTGATGACCACCAGCAAGGTAATCGCGATCGCGGCATAGCCCAGGACAAGGCCGGCGATCGCCAGGCCCCTGCCTCCCGGCTCGCGCTGCAGCGCCAGATGCCCGAGGATGACGGCGGCCAGTTGCGGGAGCAGGAAAAAGCCGAACCCCAGGAAAGCTGCGACGCCGCAACACAGGCTCGCGATGCTCAGGCCCTTCGGCGCGGGAGCCACTCCGTAGTAATACGGCTGGCCGTAGGCGTCGGCATAGGGAGCGGCCGGCTGGCCGTAGGCGTCGGGCTGGGCGTAGGCGTCGTGGCTGCCGGCCGGCTGGCCGAGGTGCGGCGCCGTCGTCGGCCGCGGCGGAATATGGCCGTCTCCCCCGTATGGCGGACGATACGGCGGCGGCTGGTAGCCCCGGCGCGTCTCGTCGTACCCGGACGTGGGCTGCTCGGTCATGGAATTCCCCTCTGCGTGTCTAGGTCAAGATTAGCGCCGCGCCGTTAGCCCCGCCTGACGTGCGGCGTCACAGCTGTCCTATTCAGGCGAAACCATGTCCCCGGCTCCCCGCGTCTGGCATGCTGGAGCCATGGCTAGCCGCGCGGGCACAGTTGCCCAACCCCAAGACCTTGTTGACCTCACTGCGCTTCTGGATGCGTACTACGACGTTTCGCCGGATCTCGGCGACCCCGGGCAGCGGGTCGCATTCGGCACCTCCGGGCACCGGGGCTCCAGCCTCAAGGCCTCATTCAACGAACCGCACATCCTCGCCATCACCCAGGCGATCGTCGAATACCGTGCCGGCCAGGGCATCACCGGTCCGCTCTACCTCGCCAAGGACACCCATGCGCTGAGTGAGCCGGCCCAGAACTCAGCCCTCGAGGTCCTTGCTGCGAACGGCGTGAACGTGCTAATTGACGCCCGCCACGGTTACACGCCCACCCCGGCGTTGAGCCACGCCATTCTCACCCACAACAACAACTCCCCCGCCGGCGCGCCGCAGGCAGACGGCATCGTGGTGACACCCAGCCACAACCCGCCCGGCGACGGCGGCTTCAAGTACAACCCGCCCCACGGCGGGCCGGCCGACACCGACGCCACAGGCTGGATCGCGAACCGCGCCAACGAACTGCTGAAGAACGGGCTGCGCGGGGTCAAGCGGATCCCGATCGCGGACGCCATGGCCGCCGGCACCACCGGGAAGTTCGACTTCCTGTCCAGCTACGTTGATGATCTGCCTTCCGTGCTGGACCTCAACGCCATCCGCGAGGCGGGGGTACGCATCGGTGCGGACCCCATGGGCGGTGCCTCAGTGGACTACTGGGGCGAAATTGCCGAACGCCACCACCTGAACCTCACCGTGGTGAACCCGACTGTCGACCCGCAGTGGGCCTTCATGACGCTGGACTGGGACGAGAAGATCCGGATGGACTGCTCCTCGCCGTCGGCGATGGCGTCACTGATCAACCGGATGTCCGTGGGGGCGGACGGATCCGCCGCGTTCGACGTCGCCACCGGCAACGACGCCGACGCCGACCGGCACGGCATCGTGACACCGGACGGCGGGCTGATGAACCCGAACCATTACCTCGCCGTCGCGATCGACTACCTGTACCGGCACCGCAGCGGCTGGAATCCCCAATCGGTGATCGGCAAGACCCTGGTGTCCTCCTCCATCATTGACCGGGTTGCCGAAAGCCTCGGCCGCAAGCTGGTGGAAGTGCCGGTGGGCTTCAAGTGGTTCGTCCCCGGGCTGCTCTCCGGCGAGGGCGCCTTCGGCGGGGAAGAGTCCGCGGGCGCGTCCTTCAACAAAAAGGACGGCAGTGTCTGGACCACGGACAAGGACGGCATCCTGCTGGCCCTGCTGGCCTCCGAAATCACGGCAGTCACCGGCAAGTCGCCGTCGCAGCTGTACAAGGGGCTCACGGACAAGTTCGGCGACCCCGTCTACGCGCGGATCGACGCCGCCGCGACGCGCGAGCAGAAGGCCGCCCTCGGCAAGCTGTCGCCGTCGGACGTTACCGCGACCGAGCTGGCCGGCGAAACCATCACCGCCAAGCTCACCGAGGCGCCCGGCAACGGCGCGGCGATCGGCGGGTTGAAGGTGGTCACCGAGAACGCCTGGTTCGCGGCGCGGCCCTCAGGCACCGAGGACGTCTACAAGATATACGCCGAGTCCTTCAAGGGCGCGGAGCACCTGAAGCAGGTGCAGGCGGAAGCCAAAGCCCTGGTGGACGGGGTAATTTCCTAGCCAGCCGCGTGTCCGGCGCCAGCGGCCAGAACGGCCGGCGGCGCCGGCGGTCCCGGGCCGGCGGCGGGCCGGGTCCGGGGCCGCGGCTTAGGCCGATTGCTCCTCAAGGAGGCTGGCGGCCAATACCGACCGGTCCCGGCCCAGCGTCTTGGCGCGGTACAGGGCCGCGTCAGCCGAGGCGATCAGTGCCTCCAGGTCCGCCCGGCCGGGACCGGTCGAGGCAATCCCGTAGCTCACGGTGGGAAGCCGTGCCTCCACGTTCGGCTGCGCTTCCTGCAAGCGGCGGCTGATGGTGGCCGTCATCTCGCTGGCGCGCTCCGGGCTGACCCCGGGGAGCAGCAGGACGAACTCCTCACCGCCGTAGCGCCCAACCAGGTCGGTGGAGCGGACCGAGGCCGTGCATGCGGCGGCAAAGGCCTGCAGGGCCACGTCTCCTGCGGCATGCCCGTACTTGTCGTTGACGGCCTTGAAGTGGTCCAGGTCCGCCAGCACCAGCGCGGCCGTGGTCCGGGCGTTTCCCAGGCGGCGCAGTTCGTTCTCCGCAAGGTCCATGAAGGCCGTGCGGTTGAGGAGGCCGGTGAGCCCGTCGACAGTCGCGCGTGCACGGAGGTCCCGGGTCAATTGCTCGTTGCTCAACTCGGCCATGGTGAAGGAAGCGAGCACCAGGACCATCGAGGTGAGGAGCGTCGTCACCACCGAGCCGAAGTAGGCGACAAACACCGGGCCCTCCGGGCCATCGATGAGGAACGCCGTCAGGCGTCCGAGGTAGTAGAGGGCTAAGAGACCTGAGCCGTAGGCCAGGGGGCGGTGCACCCGGGAGTAGCCGACCTCCAACAGGAAGAGCTCCCGGCAGGACAGCCCGAGCATCAGCCCCATCATTCCCAGCATTACCGGGCCGCCGGACCAGTTGTTCGTCGCCGGGTGGTCGAGCACCGAAACGATGCCTGTTACCAGGGGTCCTGCGGTCAGCGCCCAAAGCTTGGGGTTATTGGTCCGCAGCGACCGGGCGCCGGCCCACATGGCTCCGGCGCCGCCGACCAGCAAGATATTGCCCAGCGGGTTCGCCCACGCCTGGTGGGGCGTGCCGTCCAGCAGGTAGGAGGCGGAGCCCGTGAGGAAAAGCAGCAGGGCCGAGCACCACCAGGCGCTGAACGGGGAACGGGTCCGCCTGAAGGTGATGAAGTAGAACAGGCACAGCAGCGTCAGGGTTACAACTGCTAAGGCAACGCGCAGGGTAGAGGTGTCAAGCATCATCCTGTGGTTCCCCCGGCACGCACCTAGTGACCCCATCAGTCATGGGCGTCTGCTCTCGATTTGACCCCAGTATGGCACCTCGATGGAAAAATAAAGAGCTTCAGTCACAATGTGGCTTGCCAAAGTGCCAGCACCCGACGCGTGGCATGTCCGCCGTCGGGAGCCATGTCTACCAGGGCAATCCGGTCCAGGACCAGTTGACCGCCTGCGCGGGGCGCTTTTTCGCCCCGGTGCGAGACGTGCGGACGGAAGCCTGCCATGGTGTAGCCGGGGGTGGCGATGCGGCCGTTCAGTGTCTCCACCGCCCTCACCAGGGCTTCGTGGAGCGTTTGGAGCGGGGCGCTCGGTTCAATCAGGCTGACCGGGACGGAGCCGCCGCGGCCGAAGCCTGCCTCCCCGCCGACGGTCACGGTCCTACCCAGCGCGGCCCGCGCCGGGGCCTCCATGAGTGCGGCCACACGGGCGGCCAGCGCATCCCCGACGACGGCGGGCGGCTGATCGGCGACGTCGACGTCGGGTGGCTGCTCGGCGCCGTCATCGGCGGGCGCCTGATCGGCGACGTCGAACTTCACCAGGGTGATGTGCAGCGGCCAGGCGTCGCGCGGAAATTCCATCCCCTCGGTGACGGGCTCAAGGAAAGCGACCACGATCAGGTTCCGCATGGTCCCAGTCTGCCACTGGCCGCCGACACGGGCTGCGCCTCCGGCCCTTAGACGGTGCGGACCACGTCTTCGTAGGCGAACTTTGGCTTCGGGGCGCCCCAGGCATCCTCGGCGGCCTGGCCGATGTTGACCACCATGAAGCTCTTCTGGCTGCCGTCCGGGAAGAAAGCAGCGTCGATCTTGCCGAAGTCGGCGCCGGTCATCGGGCCGGCGGCGAGTCCCAGCGACCGCACGGCGAGGATGAAGTAGCCGGCCTGCAGGTGGGCGTTGTTGTTGCCGGTGGCAGCGGCGAGGTCCGGGGCGGCGTCGTACATGGCCTTGGGGGCGTTGTAGCCGGGCAGGAAGTTGTCCCACTGCTCGTGCCAGGCGGTGTCGACGCTGAGGATCGCGACCAGCGGCGCGGACGCCGTCTTGGCCCGGTTGCCGGCGGACAAAGCGTCCACCAGCGCGGCGCGGGCCTCGTCCGAACGGACATAGGTCACGCGCAGGGGCTGGGAGTTGAACGCCGTGGGACCGAATTTCGTCAGCTCGTAGATGGCGCGGGCCTGCTCGTCCGTGACTTCACCGGTGAAGGCATTGGCCGTGCGCGCCTGGGCAAAGATGGCGTCCACTGCTGCGGCGTCGATTACTGCTTCTTCATGGGCGATCGTCATCGGGTCCCTTTCGCTGGGCTCGGCCCCGTCCGGGGCATTTTGGCTGTCAGTAGCTTCAACTACTGCCCGGGACGGCAGCTTCCCTGGGTGCGGAGTGACGTCGCGCACAGCGGGAAGCCGGCAATCATTCCAATTCCGCCAACCGCAGCATCCGGAGGCTGTCGCGGCGGTACATGGCGGCATGGTCGTTGAGTTCGGCGCGTCCGGTCGCGGCCGCCCGGCCGTCCGAGTAGTCCGCGAGTTCAACGAGCCTGGCGCTCAGGGTTTCCAGCACGTCCCGGCGCGGAAATGGGAAACCATACGCCGCGATCAGTTCGTCCAGGCGGGCCAGCCGCTCCGGCCCTTCCGGCGCGCCGTTGCCACCGCCCTCAATGAACGGCACCAACTGGTAGGCCAGATAGGCGAAATCCCAGATGCGCGGCCCGGGCGACGCCGCGTCAAAGTCAAAGATTCCCGCGAAGCGCTGGTCTTGGAACACCATGTTGTACGGCGCAAAGTCGTTGTGGCAGACCACCTCGACCGGTTCGTGGGTTGGCAATTGCCAGCTCAGCTGCTTCCGGGCCAACTCAACGGTGGCGTCATGGATCTGCCGGAGCAGGCCGGCCGCGTCCCGCAGGATCGAGGGATGCCAAATCCACTCCGGAAGCGGATATTCCACCACATCCCCCGGCAGGAAGGACAGGACTTCGCGGCCCTTCTCATCCATGCCGTCCGCCGATGGAACGCGCGTGATTCCGCTGGCGCGGAGCGCATCGAGCAAGGCGTGGACAGCAGGGGTCCAGGGTCCGGTGTTCCTCCGGACGGTGTCCCCTACCCGCACCACGACGCTGGAATTGCCGCCAGCCAGGGCCTCTTCGTTCACCATCCAACCAAATCTAGACTGTCTGTGTTGGCGCCGGGGGCACGTCGACTCCTTGCGCCGTCGTCGAAGGCTGAGCCGGGCGGTGGACGTCAAGGTCCTCGGGGAACGTCTTCCAGCTCCCGAGCGGAGAAGCGACGACGGGCAGCGCGGCGGTTGCCGCAATGAAGGCCGCAGCCCAAAGGGCGGCGGCCTCCCCGGCCAAAAGTGCGAGGGCGCCTCCGGCGAGGCTCGCCACCGGCATCACGCCCAGTGTGACGAGACGGTAGCTGGACATCGCTCTGCCCATCAACCCCGCCGGGACGAGCCGGGGCAGGATGCCGGCACCCGCTAATCCGGTGAGGACAACGAAGTAGGACCAGCCGAAGCCGGAGAGTCCCACCCAGAAGACGGGCTGGAGGCCCAAGACGGGCGCCGCGGGAACCAGGGCCATAAAACCGGCCCCCGCTAGGCTGGCCAGCACCTTCGTCTTGCCGATTCCGATCCGGTGGGTCACGCCAGTGGCCATCAGGGAGGCAACCAACCCGCCGGCAGCGGAAACGGCTCCCAAGGCGACGACTTGGTCAACCGGCACCCGGAGGGTATTCAGCACAAAGACGACCTTCGCCCCGGCCGCCCAAAGACCGGCCGCGTTGACCAAGGCCACCGAGCCCATCAACGGCCGAACCAGCGGATGCTTCAATGTGAACGACAGCCCATGGCCAGCCTCAGCCCAAAACCCCGATGAGGTCTGGGACCGCACCGGCCGCAACTCGGGAAGCGCCCACGTTGCTGCTGCCGAGAAGAGGTAGGCCAAACCGGAGACAACCAGGACGGCAGGTGCAGCGATCACTTTGATGAGCAGGCCAACCACCCCGGGAGAAGCGACGGCCAGGCCGCTCTGGACAGCCTGCACACGGGCATACCCTGCTGCCAGCCGGTTGCCGGGCAGCAGCGAGGGCATCAATGCCGAATGTGCTGCGGTAAAGAAGACATCAGCCGCACTGACGACGGCGGCGACGACGAAGAGGTGCCAAAGACCCAGCGAACCTGTTGCGTATCCCAGCGGCACGGTAAGGATAGCTGCTGCCCGGAGAATATTGGCGCCGATCAGAACCGGTTTCCTGGGCCAGCGGTCCACCAGGACACCCGCAGGGACGCCGAGGACCAGGAACGCCGCCATGCCCAGTGCATTGAGGATGCCGGCGTCGAAGGCACCCGCGCCCAGGAACGCCACCGCCACGACCGGCAGGAGGGACCTGGCAACGTCGTCGCCAATCCCCTCCCCAATCGCCGCGATGAAGAGCCAACGGAACGGTCCGCCCATGAGGTGCTCCCCTTCGGCGGCACTGCGGCTATTCTTGGAGGCAACTGGAGTACGTAAGGTCACACCTGACAGTGTCAGGTGTGACCTGACGCTGTCAATAGCAACTGGGAAAGGGGCATGATGAACGACGGCGGTGCAGACCGGCGCTATTGCTCGTTCTGCGGACATACTGGAGCGCCCGACCGAAGGCTTGTGGCCGGGCCGGGGATCTCAATCTGCGAACTGTGCGTCGGCGCGGCCCGCGAGCTTCTGGACGTCGCCGGGGACGCTTCCAAGAGTCCGGCCGCCTCTCTGGGTCCCGCTTGGGCGCAGCTGGCCGATGATGAAATCCTGCAGCACTTGCCTGAGATCTCGCGGGTCGGATCCGAACTCGAGGAGCAGTTGCGACGTTGGGTCGGTGCCGCCAGGGAGCGAAACATCAGCTGGTCCCGGATCGGCACCGCACTGGGCATCACCCGGCAGACGGCCTGGGAGAGGTTCAAAACCGAGGCCTGAGCCGGGGGCCCGAGCTGTGGCGCACAGCTGCCGGCATCGGGAGCTCCTAATAATGTCGGTGGTCTCTGATGGACTTAGCTCATGGGAATCGGTGCAGCTCTCATCGCTCGCCCGGCCGGTCGGCCTGGCGGTGATGGCCGCGGGGCTGCGTTGCTGGGCAGCGTCCTGGGTCAGTTGCGGGAGCTGTGCGCGACGGCGGTCGGGGATGCGGCGCTGCTGGGGTTCGGTGAAGCGGCGGAGTTCGCCAGCCGGGTAGAGGAGATTTCCCGGGCGGTGGAGTACCTGCAGGTGGTAGCCGCGGAGGCCGTGGACCGGACACGCAAGGAAGTTGCAGCGGATGCGCTCCCGGCCGCCGGCGACGGGTACCGCAAGACCGGGGACTTCCTCCGCGCCCGGCTCCAGATCAGCGCCGCCGAAGCCCACCGCCGGCTCTGCCTCGCCGGGACCGTGCTGCCGCGCACCGGGATCACCGGGCAGGTCCTTCCGCCCCTGCGCGAGGAACTCGCCGCAGCCGTGGCCGCCGGTTCGGTGCCCTCCCGGTCGGCCACTATCGTCAGCCAGGCACTGGAGCGGGTCCGGCCGGTGTGCGACCCGGACACGGCCGTCCGGATGGAACACGCCCTGACCGCTACCGCGGCGGAGCACGACCCGGATTTCCTGGCCCGGATCGCCCGCCGCTGGATGGACGCGATCGACCAGGACGGCGCCGAACCCTCCGAGGAGCTCCTGCGCCAGCTCCAGGGCGCGTTCGTCCGCAGGCCCCGCCACGGCCTGCAGCATCTGGAAATCTTCGCCACCACCGAACAGTTCGAACACCTCCTGACCGTGATGAACACCGCCACCAACCCCCGCACCGTCGCGGGGGTTGGTGGCGGGGCGGCGGACACGGACCAGAGTGAGGCGTGCGCCGACGGCGGCGGGCCGGCCGACGCCCGGGCAATTGGCCAGAGGGAAGCCCGGCCCGATGTGTGCGCCGCAGTCGAGGCCCACGCCGCGGCCGACGTCACAGCGGGCGCAGCGCCGGGCGAAGGCGGCACTGGCGGCATCGACCTGGACCGGCGGTCGAGGCCGCAGAAACTTCTGGACGGCCTCGTCGGCGCCTGCAAAGTCGCCCTCGCCTCCGGCGGGTTGCCCGCCGCGGGTGGCCTTCGGCCCCAGGTCATGGTGACCATCGACTACCGCGACCTCCTCGACCGCCCTCCAGCGCACCACCCGCACAGCGACAAACTGGTTCGACAGGTCCGCCGGCACCAGTACCGCCAACGCCGACATCAGCGCCGCCGGCACCAACCCGCCAGACGGGACCGGGCACACCAACAGCCCCAGCGGCACCGGGTGCTTCGACCGCCCCGGCCGCACCGGGGGCACCGGGGCTGGACCGCTCGGCTTCGCCGGCACCGGCACGATGGCATTCACCGGACCCGTCACCGCCGCGACCATCCGCAAAATAGCCTGCGACGCCGACATCATCCCCGTCCTCCTCGGCACCCAAGGCAGGATCCTCGACATCGGCCGCACCAGCAGGCTCTTCCCACCCCACCTCCGCAAAGCCATCACCGCCCGCGACCAAGGCTGCACCTTCCCCGGCTGCACCATCCC
>NZ_JBFTQK010000005.1:0-250668 GCF_056398965.1 Arthrobacter sp. 01T414
GTATCAGTATCAACAAACTTGGCACACTATTGAGTTCTCAAACAACAGACACACCCGGCACCACCCAAACCAAACGGTCCAGGATCGCTCCGGAGCAACTTTTCAAACTTACCCGATCACCAACCGCTTTGCAAACCGGCGTATCCGCCGAATTCGAAGCAATGGAAGGGTCCCCAGCCAAAAAACCAGCACGGAAATCCGCACCATTTTCCAGGCCGTTCAACAAGGGGGTCGGTCGCTATCTTTCCGCTTCAGCGGCGGCGACTCGAACTACTCTACACACCAACCCGACCCGGAACAAATCGAGCCCTTAAGCAGGTGGATCCCCGGAAATCCGCGCCAGAACAGGGCGACGGACGCAGAAACCACGCCCCGGCGTCGAAAGTGGCCGGTGTGTGCTCGGTCACCGCCCGAACCCGCGGGAGCCGAAACCCCGCCGGCCTAGGCGGAGGCAGGGCAGCCCGGACTGGCGGCCCATGCCTAAACGCAAACATGCTTAAACGCAAAGAGGGCCGGCAACCATGTGGTTGCCGGCCCTCTTTCAAGCCACTGGCTTCAGGAGTGCTGAATTACCAGGAAGACTTCGTGATGCCCGGGAGCTCACCGCGGTGAGCCATGTCGCGGAAGCGAACACGGGAGATACCGAACTTCTGGAACGTACCGCGGGGGCGGCCGTCGATGATGTCGCGGTTACGCAGGCGGACCGGCGAGGCGTTGCGGGGCAGCTTCTGCAGGCCGAGGCGTGCGGCTTCGCGTGCTTCATCGGTCGAGTTGGGGTCAACCAGAGCCTTCTTCAGTTCGAGGCGCTTTGCAGCGTAACGCTCGACGATGACTTTACGCTGTTCGTTCTTAGCGATCATTGACTTCTTAGCCATGTGTTTAGCGCTCCTCTCGGAATTCGACGTGCTGGCGGATTTTGGGATCGTACTTCCGCAGGACCATGCGGTCCGGGTCGTTACGACGGTTCTTGCGCGTCACGTAGGTGTAACCCGTGCCCGCGGTCGACTTGAGCTTGATGATCGGACGTACGTCCTTGTCCTTTGCCACTAGAGCTTCACTCCTCGTGCCAGGATGGCGGCGACGACTACGTCAATGCCGCGTACGTCGATGGTCTTGATGCCACGCGCAGAGACCTGCAGGGTGACATTGCGGCGCAGGGACGGAACCCAGTAGCGCTTCTTCTGGATGTTCGGGTCGAACCGGCGCTTGTTGCGGCGGTGCGAGTGCGAAATGCTGTGTCCAAAGCCCGGCTCGGCTCCGGTCACCTGGCAGTGTGCTGCCATGACGACTCTCCTAATGAAAATAAAATGAAACGGCTGGCGGAGTTCCGCGTAGCCGTGCGACAGGCGGCGTCCGCATCCAGTCCCTACCGACTCCCGCAGGAATCCGGCAACCGGCGGAACCGGCTGCAGTCAGCACTGCGGCGAAGATTGTGGGTCACCGGCACCGGGCGGTGAACATCCGTAAGGAATCACTGCGAAGTGCCGGGATACTGGGCGAATACAGGAGTGCACGCAACTTGAGCCCCTAACTACCGGCCACCGGGAGTGCCTGATTTCTCAGCCATTTCCGCCAACCGGAGCAATTGCACACGCTCCGCGCCACCTAGCGCCTACCAAGTCTACGAGCTTGGCGAATTAAAGACCAATCCGGCCCTCCAGGGTGTATAAGCGTCCGTCGTCCTCCTGCAGGGAAGTCACATCAGCGGCGCAGTTCTTTCACAGCAAAATGAAAGGCAATGGGCAGACTCTGGATCCATGAACACACCAACCCAGACTGCCCTGCAGCCCGAGGCCCGGCGGGCGCCGGCCGGCGGCAACCCCTTCAGGGGCCAGCACCGCAGGCGGCTGTTCAAAGCGGACCTGTTGACCGTGATCGCCTGGGCGTCGGTGGCGGGGGCCGTGGCGTTGTGGCTGGCCGACGGCGGCGCTGCCGGCTTCTCCAGCGTCGCGGGGACGTTCACTGCAGCGGGCATCGTGGCAGGCCTCGCCGGGATGGACCTGGTGCTGCTCATGCTGCTCCTCGCTGCACGCCTCCCGGTCATCGACAGCGCGGTGGGCCACGACCGGGCCCTTGAGTTCCACCGCAAACTCGGAAAGCCGTCCCTCTACCTGCTGCTGGCGCACGGCCTCCTGGTCGCGACCGGCTACGGGCTGGCGGAGGGACTTAATCCCATCAGTGAGTCGGTCGCCCTGTGGGTTAATGTCCCCGACATGTGGCTGGCGTTCGTCTCCACGGCACTTTTTATCGCCGTCGTCGTCACTTCCCTGGTGGCCGTCCGCCGTCGGTTCCCCTACGAGTTTTGGTACGCCGTCCATCTGCTGACCTACGCCGCCGTGCTGACCTCGCTGCCGCACCAGTTCAGCGTCGGCGGACTGTTCGCCGAGGGCACCTGGCAGCGCTGGTATTGGCTTGCCGTCTGCATTGCGACGGGCGCCGCACTGCTGCACTACCGGGTCCTTGAGCCCATCGTCGCCACGGTGCGGCACCAGCTGCAGGTCAGCCGAGTGGTGGCCGCCGGACACGGCGTGGTCAGCATCGAAATGACGGGCCGGCATCTCGACGAGCTGGCCGGCAGCGGCGGACGGTTCTTCATCTGGCGGTTCCTCGCCCCCGGGCAGTGGTGGCACCCGCATCCGTTCAGCCTCTCGGCCGAGCCGTTGCAGCTCGACGCCGACGGCGGTGGCCGGCTGCGGATTACGGTCCGGAACCTCGGCCGCGGCTCCGCGAGCCTGGCCCGCCTGCGGCCCGGCACCCGGGTTGCGGTGGAAGGACCGTACGGGCTCTTCAGCACCGCGGCCCGCAGCCGGAGGAACGTCGTGATGATTGGTGCCGGCATAGGCATCACCCCCATTCGGGCGCTGCTGGAGAGCACCCCGTTCGCGCCGGGCGATGCGACCGTGATCCTCCGCGGCCATAGCCGGTCCGGGCTGTACCTGGGCGACGAGATTCTCGAGCTCTGCAAGCAGCGCGGCGCGACCCTGTTCCATCTGACCGGGCGCCGTCCCCGGGGCATCGAAACCTGGCTACCGGAAACCGAAGCCCGGGCCGGCTACCGGCTGGCCAGCTACGCTCCCCGCTTGGGCGACGCCGACGTCTACGTCTGCGGGCCCGCCGAGTGGGCAAGAAACGTCCTCGATGACGCGCGCCGGGCAGGCGTGCGGGAAGAGCAGCTCCATTACGAAAGGTTCGACTGGTGAGAATTCGCGCAGTAGTTTCAGCAACCCTGGCGTCGGCGGGGATCTTGGTG
This sequence comes from Arthrobacter sp. 01T414, assembly GCF_056398965.1. Taxonomy (NCBI): domain Bacteria; kingdom Bacillati; phylum Actinomycetota; class Actinomycetes; order Micrococcales; family Micrococcaceae; genus Arthrobacter; species Arthrobacter sp. 01T414. The sequence goes on from NZ_JBFTQK010000005.1 coordinate 3,251, forward strand.
GCCGGCTGGCAGTCCGGAGCCCACGTGGCGAACACGGCCAGCGCCGTCGGCACGGCGGCTACCGCCGGGGCGGGCACGGAGCCGGGCACGGGTGCGGGCGGCGCCAACTCAGGCTCCGGCAATTCGGCGGGCAGCTCGGCGTCGTCGTCGGGGACCTCCGGCTCGGCCGGTTCCTCCGGATCGGCCGGAGCAGCGGCGAAGGCCGGCACCTTTACCGGCGACGTGGTGCAGACCCGCTTCGGGCCCGTCCAGGTGCAAATCACCGTCAGCGGAGGCACCATCTCGGATGTCACCGCCCTCCAGCTCACCGACGACGGCGGCCGCTCGGTACAGATCAGCAACTACGCCGCACCCCTGCTCCGCAGCGAGGTCCTCCAGGCCCAGTCCGCCAACGTACAAACCATCAGCGGCGCAACCGTCACTAGTGATGCTTATCTGACCTCGCTCCAGGCGGCCCTCGATGCAGCGCACCTCTGAGCGGGGCCGGCCGGAGCTGCGGGCCCGGACCTTCCGGTGCATGGGGACGGTCGTGAGCCTTACGGTTCCGGTCGGATCCGAGGACGGGACGTCAGCCGCCGACGCCGCACTGGCAGACGCCAGCAGCGTCGTCGAACAGCGTTTCGTGGAGCTCGATGCCCGCTTCAGCCTTTACCGCCCCGAGTCCGAGGCGAGCCGGCTGGCAAGCGGGGAGCTCTCGCTGCGGCAGGCCTCCCTGGAATTCCGGAACTGCTACGCCGACGCCGCTGAATGGCGCTTGCGGACAGAGGGCGCGTTCACGCCGGAACGTCCTGACGGGGTTCCGGACCTGTCCGGACTGGTAAAAGGATTCGCGATCAAGGAAGCCGGGGCCCTGCTGAAGGCGCGGGGGCTTAGCGACTGGTGCCTCAACGCCGGCGGGGACGTGCTGGTGGCGGGTTCACCCATCGCGGGCAGCCGGGCGGCGTGGCAGGCCGGGATCGTGGACCCACAAGACCGCACGACCCTGATCGCCGCTTACCCCTTGGGCGGCAGTACTGGTGCCAGCACTGGTGCCAGGGCGTTGGCCACCTCGGGGTCCGCTGAACGCGGTGACCACATCTGGACCCAAGGGGCCGGGGGTAGCGAATTCCGCCAGGTCTCGGTCGCCGCCGCAGACATAGTCACCGCCGATGTACTCGCGACGGCCATCGTGGCCGGCGGGGTCAGCATGCTCAACCGGGCAACCAGCGGCTGGGACATTGAAGTGCTCGCCGTCCGGAACGACGGCGGCATCCTCGCCACAGCCGGGTTCCGCGCCTGAACCTGGCCGGCTATTCCTTTGCCGCGGGCAGGGCGTTCGACGCCGCAACACGCGCGTACCAACGACCGCTCGCCTTGGGAATGCGGCGCTGCGTCTCATAGTCCACCCGCACCAGGCCGAAGCGCTGGTGATAGCCGAAGGCCCATTCGAAGTTGTCCAGCAGGGACCACGCGAAATACCCGCGGACGTCCACACCGTCCGCGAGGGCGTGGTGAACGGCCCGCAAGTGCGCATCGAAAAACGCCAGCCGTGCCCGGTCGTCGACGAAGCCCTCTGCGTCCGGAACGTCCTCGAAGGCGGCCCCGTTTTCGGTGATGTAGATCGGCACAGCGGCCGGGCCGGTGTATTCACGCTGCAGCCTGGTCAGCAGCCGGTGCAGGCCCTCGGGCTGGATCTCCCAGCCCATTCCGGTGACGGGCAGGCCGCGCGGCACCTGGCGGACGCCGTCGGCCGCGACGAGCGGCGATGCCGGTTCTCCGCCGGCCACGTCCCGGTGCGGTTCCGGGTCCGTGGTGAAGGCGTCCCCGTGGTAGTAGTTCACGCCCAGCACGTCGAGGGGCGCTGAGATGATGTCGAGATCGCCCGGCCGGACGACGCCGGCCATGCCGAGGTGGACCACGTCGGCGAGCACATCGTCCGGGTATTCGCCCTTGAAGAGCGGGTCCAGGAAGAGCCGGTTGGATTGTCCGTCGACCCTCCTGGCAGCATCGAGGTCCCCCGCCCGCCCGGGATCTGCCGGATCGGCCACCGTCAGGTTCAAGGTGATGCCCAGGGTCGCCTCGGGATCGAGCCGGCGGAGCGCGCTGACAGCCAGGCCGTGCCCCAAGAGCAGGTGGTGGACAGCCGCCAGCGCCGCGGCGGGGTCCCGGCGGCCCGGGGCGTGGATGCCCGCGGCGTAGCCGAGGAACGCGGAGACCCAGGGTTCGTTGAGCGTCGTCCAGATCCGGACCCGGTCACCAAGCGCCTCGTGCATCACCGCGGCATAGGCGGCAAAGCGCTCGGCTGTTTCCCGCGCCGCCCAGCCGCCCTTGTCTTCCAGCGCCTGCGGCAGGTCCCAGTGGTACAGCGTGACCCAGGGAGTGATGCCGGCAGCAAGCAGCTGATCGACCAGCCGCGAATAAAACGCAATGCCTTCCGGGTTCGGCGTCACGCCGTCGGGCATGCAGCGGGCCCAGGAGACGGAGAAGCGGTAGGCGGCCAGGTTCAGCTCCTGCATCAGCCCCACGTCCTCGGCCGAGCGGTGGTAGTGGTCGCAGGCAACATCGCCGTTGTGGCCGTCCGCAACGGCCCCGGGCACGCGGCAGAAAACGTCCCAGATGGAATCCCCGCGGCCGCCCTCGTGGGCGGCGCCCTCGATCTGGTACGCCGCGGTGGCCGCTCCCCACAGGAAGCCGGCAGGGAAGGTGAGGGGGCTGCTGTTCATCCTGTTGCTGCTCCTTGCATGAGGCGGCACGGCATTGGGCTAGAGGCGGGTCAGCTGGGGGTAGCGCGGCGAGAGGCCGTCGCCCGAGGACTTGCCGGTAACCCGACGCACCACCCAGGGCCCGGCGAACTCGCGCACCCAGCGGGCGTTCGCGCGGAGCGCCTCGGAACGGCTCAGCTCGGGTACCGGCGTCATCGGCGGGACATCGATCGAGTGGTCGTGTTCCAGCACGGTGAGGACCCGCTTGGCCATGTTGGCATGGCCTGCGGCGGACATATGCATGCGGTCGGTGGCCCACATGCCCCAGTCGTAATACTCGTTGAACCGCCAGTAGTCCACCAGCAGGGCATCGTGGTCCCCGGCGATGCCGCGGACGAGTTCGTTGTAGATGGCGGTCCGGCCGCGCATGGTGCCGAAAATCTTGGAGCCGCGCGCGTCGAAGCCGGTGAACATCACCACGGTGGCGCCGGTGGCCTTCAGCTTCCGGATGCCGTCGTCGTATTCCGCCAGCAGGTCATCGATGTCGATCTTGGGGCGGAGGATGTCATTCGCCCCCGCGTAGATGGTCACCAGCGTGGGTTTGAGTGCGACGGCGGCGTCCACCTGTTCGGCCAGGATCTGGCGGAGCTTCCGTCCGCGAATGGCGAGGTTGGCGTAGCCGAAGCCCGGGTCGGCTGCTCCCAGCTGCTCGGCCACACGGTCCGCCCAGCCCCGCACGCCGTTGGGGCGGCCCGGGTCGTCGTCGCCGACGCCTTCCGTGAAGGAGTCTCCGAGTGCAACATAGCGGGCTGTGAAATCCATGGAGCCAGTCTGCCATCCGTTGCTGCGAGCAACCAAGGGCCCGCGGCCGGTCCCGTCAGGCGGGAGGAGGCGTGTTCTCCCGCAGGATCCAATGGCCGGCGTCGAGCCGGGACACGATCTTCTCGCCGATGCGGGCCAGGGCGGCGACGTCGTCCGGATCAAGCGCGTCCAGGAACAGGGCCCGGACGGACTCCACGTGGGCCGGCGCGAGCTCCACGATCGTGGCCATGCCGGCGTCGGTGAGGTGGGCGGTGGTGACGCGGGCGTCCCCCGGGTGCGGCCGCCGCTCCAGCCAGCCACGGTTTTGGAGCTTGGTGACAACGTGCGAAAGCCGGGACAGCGACGCGCTGGTGCGTGCCGCGAGTTCACTCATGGGCAGGTACTGCCCCTCCGCCTCGGACAGCATGGCCAGGACGTTGTAGTCGAAGAGCGATAGCTTCCCGGCAGCATGCAGCTGCGTGTCCAGCGCAGCCGGCAACAGGGTGTTGATGCTGAGCTGGGCCAGCCAGGCCCGGCGTTCGTCGGCGTTGAGCCAGCGCGGTTCGGTCATGCCTCTATTCTAGGAGCCTCGATGCTTGACGGTTCAACATCGAGGCTGCCGCCACTCTGCCGCGGGCAGGCGGTAGGCTGGCGCCATGTATGTAGTCTCCCTGACCTACAAGGTGCCCGAAGAGATCGTCGACTTCCACCTTCCGGCCCACGTCACGTGGCTGCAGGATGCGTTCGACCGCGGCGTGTTTCTGGTGGCCGGCCGCAAGATCCCGCGCACCGGCGGCCTTCTGCTCTCCAACGCCGACCGCGCCGACCTGGACGACGCCCTGGCCAAGGACCCCTTCTACGTCAACGGTGTGGCTGACTTCGACGTCGAAGAGTTCCACGCCAGCCGCGTCGCGCCCGGCTACGAAAACCTGCTGGACAGCTAGCTCAGCCGGCCAGGAGCTTCTTCAACCCGCCCTTACGTGGGACTTTCACCGGGGCGGGCCAGCGCGGGCTGAGCTCATCCCCCAGCGTGACGCCGCGGAGTTTGCGGCCAAAGAGGGGCAGCACCCAATCGTGCACCCAGCGGCGCTGCCGGCGTTCCCAGTCGCGCAAGCCGAGCCTGGCGGGGGGTTCCCACTCCTTGAGGCTGATGTTGTGCGGCACGCCGAGATGGTCCAGGACCTGCGCTGCAAGGTATTTGTGGCCGGCCTTGGACATGTGGAGCCGGTCCGCATCCCACATCCGGGGGTCGTGGAAGGCATCGAAGCACCAGTAGTCCACCAGCACCGCCCCGTACCAGGCAGCCAGCTCACGGACGCGCCGGTTGTAGAGGGTGTTGCGACGCTTCAGCGGTTCCAGCAGCACGGAGACTTTAACGTCGAAACCCGTGAACAGGACCACGGTGGCGCCGCTTGCAGCCAGCTTCGCCACCAGATATTCGTAGTCATCCATCAGATCGTCGATGTCGGTTCCGAAATCCAGGATGTCGTTGCCGCCGGCATACAGCGTGACCAGGGTCGGTTCCATGGCGAGCGCCGGTTCCAGCTGTTCGGTGATGATGTGGCGGAGGCGTTTGCTTCGGATCGCGAGGTTGGCGTATTCCCACCCGGGTTCGGCTTTGGCCAGCTTCTCCGCGACCCGGTCTGCCCAGCCGCGGACCCCGTTGGGCAGGCGCTTGCTGCGGTCTCCCACGCCCTCGGTGAACGAGTCCCCCAGTGCAACGTAGATCCGCCGTCCGCCCGGTCCCGGTTTTAGAAGGTTCTCGGCCACCCGTCCAGGCTATCCAGTGCAGTCGACCGGCAAGGAACGGCGGCGTGAACACCAGGGGACAGCAGCGAACAGCAGCTGAACCGCGTGCTTTACCCGGGCCGGCCGGGGCCGGGGTTGCAGCTTGAAACTGGACAGCAAGGCCGGGCTTTGCAACGATGGGGCCGCCGGTGCAATGGAACCGGCCGTGAATTCGGGAAGAGATAGGGAAGTGAGCATGCGCATCGCAATGATGACCGCTGCCACGGTCAGCGGGGTGGCCACTTTGGCCTGCTACGCGGCCGCGCAACTGCCAGCCCTTTCCCGGCAATCCGGGCCCGCCGCGGCCTGATTCCCCGGAAGCACCCGGTTCACACCGGAGTCGAATGCTGGCAGTCCCCTGCCCACTTACCGGCCCCCTCCCGTGCTGCTGCCCGCCCGGGGCCGGAACCATCCGATTCCGAAAGATTCAGCCATGCAAAAACTCACTCCCCAGCAGATCCGCTCGTCCTTCATCAATGCGAGCCGGTCCGAAGCCGCAAAACTCAACCTGCCCATGAACTTCGACACCCTGGACTGGGAGAGCCTCGACTTCCTCGGCTGGCGGGACGCGAAGATGCCGCTGCGCGGGTACCTGGTAATGCCGGGCGCGGACGGTCCCACCGGAATCATGCTCCGGGCCCCTGAAGGCGGCGCCAAGAAGAACCGTTCAGTCCTGTGCGAGCTGTGCCGCGACATCCTCTCCAAGGACGATGTGCTGCTCTGGGTAGCCAAGCGTGCCGGGCAGTCCGGCCGCAACGGCAACACGGTGGGGACCTTGATCTGCGCCGAATTCGGTTGCTGCCGCAACGTCCGGGTCGAACCCCCGGCAAACGAGATCAACCCGGATCCGGCCGCCGTCGTGCTGCGCCAGATCGACGGCCTGGCAGGGCGGACCACACAGTTCCTGCAGCGCGTGCGGGCAGGGTAGCGCCGGCACAGGCAACGCCCGCGCTGCCCCGGGATCAGCGCAGGACGATATCCACCGGGTTCGCCTCGGAGCGCCACACGCCCTCCGTGGCGGACCCGCGGGCGATCACCGGGGCCGTCAGGACGCCGGAGCGGTTGGTGCGCTTATCCCGCAGGATCTCAGTGACCGAGCCCAGGTGCCGGGACAGGTCGATCACGTTTTCCGGGGCGGCAAGGAGCAGCTGGAAGCCGAATTCGTGCAGCGCCTTGATGCCGGCGCCGGCGAATTCCTCCGAGGCCAGCACGAACGCCTCGTCCATCATGACGGTGCCGTAGGTGGTGAAGCCCTGCTCGGCGATGCCCAGCTGGTAGCTCAGGGCCGCGGCCATGATGAAGGCCGTAAAGCGCTGCCGCTCGCCGCCGGACATGGAACCGGTGTCCGCGTGCATGAAGACCTCGGTCCGCTTGCCGCCGTTCCTGCCCGCTTTCGACCCCTGCACCTCGCGGTGCTCCTTGCACTGGATGAAGAGGTGACCGCGGACATCCAGCACCTCGGCCCGCCAGCGCCGGTCCTCGGGCGTCTGCGAACCGAGCCGCTTCACCAGTGTTTCGAGCGACTTATAGCGGCTGGTGAGCTCGGCGTCGTCGTCCGCCTCCGCGCCGGCGGACCCAGCGGCCGGCCCAGGGGCCTTCCCTGTCCTGGCGTGGCGGACCTTCAGCGCGTTTTGGATTGCGTCCTTGAACTGCTTTGCGGTTGCCGGGAGGGTCTGCTTGATGTCTAGTTCCAGGAAGCTGCCTTCGTGGAAATTCACCTCGGAGAGGATCCCGTTCAGCGGCAGGATCCTGCTGGTGATGGAGCGGCGCTCCTCGTCCAGCAGGTGCAGGAGCGTGCTGAAGGACTCGTGCGTGCGCTGGTTGAAGAACTGCCGGAACTCGGCCTCCTGCGCGGGCAAGCCGTCGCTGACAATCGCGTGATACCGGGCCTCGAACTCCCCGGCGGCCCCGATTGAGGTGCCGTGGTCCGCGGAGATCGCCGTGCCCCACTCGCGGACGAAGCCTTCGAAAATGCGGGTGAGCCGCTCCGAGGTGGCCTGCCCGCGCGAATCGGCCACGTGCAGCTCGGCCAGCAGCCGCGTCCGGACCTGGTTGGCGAGATTGTCCAGCTCGTACATCTCCAGCACGTCGCCGAACTCCGCGAAGTAAGGTTCCAGCGCCGCGACGGTGGCATCCGACGGCGGCTGCTGGGCCAGGCGCAGACGTGCCGCGTCAAGCAGGGAATCCGCCGTGGTGAGCTGGGCGTCGAGGGCCTTGTACTCGCTCTGCAGCACGGCCGCGGCCTCGGTGCTGGACTGGTGCTTCTGCCGGGCGACTTCGATGTTGGCGCGCAGCGGCTCGAGGTCGGCCTGCGCGGCGAGGGCATCCTTGAGCCGCTGTTCGATCCGGGCGAGCTCGTCGGCGGCCACTACCGCGGAAACCTGTTCCCACGGCCGGTGGTCGTCAGCCACCCGGCGCAGGGCGTCGAGCTGTCGGGTCATGCCCTGGTGGGATTCTTCCCGGCTCTGGGCCAGCTCGGCTGCCTTGGCGAGTTCCTGCTGCAGGTCCTCGACCTGCGCCGCGACCAGTTCGAGCTTGGCGGCATTGTCGAAGCCGAGGACGTAGTCCTGCCGCGAGGTGAAGCGGTCGTCCTTTTCCACGGTGTGGCGGTTGCGCTTGACCACGCCGCCCAGGCTCAGTCCCTTGTCCAGCCGGGCAAGTTCGTCCGGATCCTCGACGCAGGGGTAGGCGAAATCGAGGGCGATCCGCTCCCGGATCCATTCGCCCGCCTCCGCGGCCGGCCCGGCGGTGAGGATGTCCAGTTTGGTCAGCAGGTCGCCGTCGGCGGCGTCCTGCACGGCCAGCGCCCCGCCGGCGAGCGGCTTCGAGACGTCGACGGCGCGCAGTGCCCCGCGGACCGAGTGGTCGTTGAGGTAGCGGGTGACGGCGGCGAAGTGCTCGCCGGGGACCAGCAGCGTGGTGGCGAGGCTGCGCAGCGCACGCTCGGCGGCCGGCCTCCACTGTTCCTGCCCCTCGGCCAGGTCGATCAGCTCGCCGCCGAACGGCATCTGCTCCTCGGGAACGCCGGTGGCCGCCGCGATGGCGCTGCGGTTTTCAATGCTCGACGGCGGCAGCAGGGACTTGCGCGTCTTGAGCGAGACGAGTTCCTGCTGGGCGGCGGCCAGCTCCCGCTTCCTGGTCGCATGGCCGTCGAAGGCCTCAAAGCGCAGTTCCTTGAGCGCTTCCGAGTCGTCCTTGAGCTCGGCCGAGCGGGCGGCGGCGTGCTCGTGCGCCTGCTCCCAGCCGGCGGCGGTCCATTCAAGTTCCAGGCCCGCGTCGGTCAGGGCCTTGCGGGCGGATTCCTCGACCTGCTCGCGGAGTTTGAGGCCCACCCGGGCGTTCTCCAAGGACTGCTCGATCGCTGAGATCGCGTTGCCGCCCTGGTTGTTGTAGTCCGCCTCAAGCTGCCGCAGTTCCTGGGCGAGGCCGTCGCGGATACCGCGTTCAGCGCCGAGTTCCTTGGCCTTCGCCTGGGCCAGGTCCTTGAACCGGGCCAGTGTTTTCTCGTGGACGGTGACGGCGAGCTGCTGCTTGTAGGCCTCGAATTCCTCGCCGGCGAGGTCGCGCAGCCGGTTCGCGTCGAGCAGGGACTGCGCGTACTCCTTGTTCAGTCCGGGGACCGGTGCGAGTTGGTCGCGCTGTTGCCGGACGTCCTCGAGGCGCTGCCGGATGGACATCAGGTTGCTGAATTCCTCGACGACGTCGTCCGCGGCGGCCAGTGTGGCCGGCGCATCGAGGACCTGGTCGCGGAAGAAGGTGTTGACGCTGCCGCCCAGGCCCTTACCGGCCTGGATGACACGAAGCAGCGGAAGGGCCTGGTCCGAGTTGATCCCCAGCAGGCGCCGGAAGCGCTCGGCGAAGGCCTTGTGGACGTCGAAGATCTGGGCGTCCGGGAAGATCGCGTCCAGCGCCGCCTTGGTGAAGCGCTTCTCCGCGATCCCCTCGAGCGCGGACAGATCCAGCGGCTTGTTGTCGATCAGGTAGTACCGGCCGACGCTCGACTCGGTGCCGTTCTTCGGCAGGTCGAAGAGCGCCGAGATGGTCACGCGGGTGCCGGCAGCGTTGTCGAAGGTCAGGGCGACGGCGGACCAGGTGGCCCCGGGGCGCTGGAAGGCGCTGGCCGAGCCCTCGCCGACGGCTTTGTCTCCCACCTTGCCGCGCATGTACGTAAACGTGGTGCGCTTGTCCTCGACGGCGCCGCCGGCACGCTGGGCGGCGGCCTCGTTGGAGCGCGGCCGGGCATCGAAGACCCGCAGCATGGCGTCGAACAGCGTGGACTTGCCGACGCCGGAGTTGCCGGTCAGCAGGGTGCCGTTGCGGTCCACGTGCATCGTGTGGGCGCCATGGAATGTGCCCCAGTTGACCACCTGGACGAGGGCAAGGCGCATCTGGCCCGGGTTCGTAAGCTCGCCCATCGGGAGCATGGTTGCGATGCTCATTCGGCTGCCTCCGCTTCGTTGGTGGACGGGTCGGGTGACGACGACGGCGATGCCGCCCCCGCCCCTGCGCCGCGCAGCTGATCTTCGATCAGCTCAGCGCGCGGCTCCGACAGGCCCGATGCCACTCCCGGGGCGGCATCGCCGTCATCGTCGTCGCTGGTCAGGTCACCTTGAGCGTCGTCCCCTGAGTCGTCGTCCGTGTCGTCGTCGCCGGAGGTCCCCGGGTCGGCGTCGAGTTCGATCAGGGGTTCGGTGCCGGAGGGGTCGGTGCTGGCGGCGATGAGGGCTTCGATTTGGGCCGGGATGTCGCCGATGTTCTCGAAGGGGAGGGCCAGCGGGAGGGCGTTCGAGATGGTGTAGACCTCGTCCAAGCCGGTGCTGAGGAGGAGCTGGCGGGCCAGGAGCTTGGTGATGGCGCGGGTGACGACGTCGGCGTCGCGCAGCGCGTCCTGTTGGCCGGAGGGCTGGTAGTGGGCCACGAGGTCGGCGATTTCTTCGCGCGTGATCGTGGGGTCGGTCTGGGCGGTGACGTGGCGGTCCAGCAGCAGGCGCAGGCGAAGCAGCACGATGGTCTCGACCCGGCTCAGGGCCCGCTGCTGGCGCAGGATGCTGGAGCGGGTGCTGCCGCCGATCGCCTCCGGGTCCACCGGGCGCAGCACTGCCACCTTGCGTTCGTGGTCCAGCTGCAGCGTCAGGAAAAGTTCGGAGAGCCGGCTGCGCAGGATGAGCTGGTTGTCCAGCAGCGTGGTCCACAGCTTCTCGTCCCGGCCGCCGTCGATGTACGGGCCCTTGAGGAGCTTCACGAGGGCCTGGCGTACCTTCATCGGGAGCACGCCGGTGTCCCCCGGGAAGAAGGCAGCGCCGTCGACAAACGTGTCCCGCGGGGTGACGGTGAAGGGATCGGCGGGAACGTGCTCCGGCCCTTGCTGGGGCTCCGCGTCGTGTGCTTCCAGGGAAACTTCGGTCATCTTCAATCCTTCTTGAGCGTGACGACGGGCAGGTAGGCGGTGCGGGTGGAACCGTCGATTTGTTCGAAGTCGAGCGGCTCCCAGGCCTCGCGGTCGAAGCCGGCGCCCTGGTGCAGCGCGTGCGAGAGCAGGGCCCGGATGGAGTTGATGTGGCGCTCCTCCTCCGGCAGCTGCGCCCAGGCTTCGGCCAGGGTGGAGGCGCCGGCGAACGCGGCGCGGATCGCCTCGGGGCTGGCCTTGCCGGTCCGCGGCGAGCGCACCCGGTCCGAGTCGCTGAACGCGATGGGGTCGGCCAGTTTGGGCGGCGCGGCAAACTCGTCCGGGTCGAAGAGCTTGACCATGGCAAGGGACTCGAATCCGGCGTTGAAGAGCACCGGGCCGCGGACCAGGCCCGGACGTTCGCGCTCGTAGGGCAGCGAACGGATTGCTTGCTCGGCCTCACGCAGTACCTTGCGAAGCCGGACGGACTGGCGGTAGTCGTCGCTCTGGACGTACGTGTTGAGGCTCTCGCTGAGCTTGCCGTAAATCCGCTGGATCTGGCTGTGCTGGCTGCGCAGTTCGGCCACCAGGTTCTTCAGTGTCTCTCGCTCGTCCGGACTGAGCTCGTCGGCGAACTGCCGGCTAAGCACCTCCCCGATCGCGGACCGGAAGCGGAGCTGCTGCTGCGGGTCCTCCAGGAACGCGGTGAAGGACCGGAAGGTCCTGCCCTCCGGGCTCTGCCGCAGCCGCTTATCCGCCTCCAGCACCTGCGCCATGGTGGCGCCCTTGCTGAGGGATTCCTCGATGATCTGGTTGCGCAGCTCGCCCACCAGCTCCTCGATCCGGTCGCGCATCTTCTTGTAGTCCGCGGGCAGGCTCGCGGCGAGGTCCAGGATGTTTCCGGCCGCTTCGACGGCCTCCTCGTCGTCGAGCAGTCCGTCGAACTCGCCTGAGCTGATCTCCTCGATCAGTTGGCGGCGTTCGCCAATCTCTTCCTCCAGGGATTCCAGCCGCGCACTCTGGTCCGGGTTGGTCTCGTTGGCGAGCTTCTCGACGTCACCCAGCAGCGTCCCCAGCCGGGAGCCGTTCAGGGTGGAGCGTTCGCTGGAAAGGCTGTCCAGGAAGGCGAGGACACGGGCCGCGGGCTCGGTAACTTCGTACACGATCTGACCCGACTGGTTGCGACGGGTCAGGAAGCTTTTGCGCGTCCACTCATCCCCGAAGCTCTTGCCGTTGGCGGATCCGCCCAGCCCGGGGTCCTGGCGACGGAGCTGCTCAAGGAAGGCGTCGACGTCGGCATGGAACTGCTCCAGCGGCAGCTGGGGACGGGTCCGGGTGAAGGAGGCCTGCAAGACGGCGATCACCCACGGCGCCGAGCGGGTCAGCGCCCAAGCAGGCCCCTTGGTGAGGAGTTCGAGGTCCCGGAGCCGGGCGCTGATGGCGTCGGCGGAGGACACCGCGGAACGGGACACGCAATTCTCCAATCGCTGCCGGGGGTGGGTTCGGGCAGCGGATCGATGAAAACTGCCAACTACAAGGTTAACGCAGGCCTCCTCCCCTTCCTCGTTGAACCTCCCGGGCGGCCGGAGTGCTCCGCAAATGGCGACGCCGGTGAGCTTTTCGCGACCTCGCCGTGACCTACGCCCGGGTAGCATTTCGATCCCGTATCAAGGCACCGGACGCGCCCCGGGACTCTGGTTCGGCGCCCCTCCCGCACCCTACGCTCGGGCTACTGGTTCAGCCGAAGCGACGGGTGCAGGAGGAAGAATGCAGTTCGATCTAAGCGCAGTGGAGACGGGCACGATGGTCTTCGCCGGGACGCTGGCTTTCGCCCTTGTAATTGCCCTCTTCATCATTACGGCCGCCTTCGCCGCCCTGGTGCTGATCGGGCTTGCCCGGCTGTCCTGGTTCCTTGCCGCCAGCGTGCTGCTCGGCCTGGTTCACGGCATCAACGCCGGCTGGGACCGGCTGCTGCACCATGCCTCCACAGTGGAACTCCCCGGAGAATTCCCCGGCGAACTAATAGGGCAGTCCTCCCCTAGTACCGGCACCTACCCGCGGGTAGTATTGCGGGACAGCTGAAGGGTCCACCACCCGCGGCGGATCCAGGGCTCGAGCCGGACAACCCGGTTAGAGGAGATGCCCAATGAGCTCCGCCGTCGACAACCCAGCCACCGAAGATCCGGCCACCGATAGCCCCGCCACCGAGGTGCCGGTAGCCGCCCGGAAAATCGGCCCCGAGGCCACCGCAGCCGATGCCCGGGCCGTCGCCGAAGCTGCCCGGGAAACCAACTGGGACCGGCCCAGCTTCGCCAAGGGCCTCTACCTCGGCAGCTTCGACCTCAGCCTCATCCACCCCTGGCCGCAGGCACCGGCGGACGACGTCGAACGGGGCGACGCGTTCATGGAGCGGCTCACCGCGTACTGCCGGACGATGTCCGGGCGCACCATCGAGCGCGAGGCCCGGATCCCCGACGAATACCTCTCCGGCCTGGCGGCCCTGGGCGCCTTTGGCATGAAGATCCCCCGCGAGTACGGCGGCCTGGGCCTTTCGCTCGTGTACTACGGCCGGGCGCTGGCCCTGCTCGGGTCGGTCCACCCCAGCCTCGGCGCCCTCCTGTCCGCGCACCAGTCGATCGGCGTTCCGGAGCCCGTCAAGGTGTTCGGCACGCCAGAGCAGAAGCGCGAGTACCTGCCGCGCTGCGCCGCCGGTGCGATCACTGCCTTCCTGCTCACGGAGCCCGACGTCGGCAGCGATCCGGCACGGATGGGCAGCACCGCGGTCCCCTCCGAGGACGGCCGGTCCTACGTGTTGGACGGCGTGAAGCTCTGGACCACCAACGGCGTGATCGCCGAGCTCGTCGTGGTGATGGCTCTCGTCCCCGCGCACACCGACCCGGACGGCACCGCGCACAAGGGCGGCATCAGCGCCTTCGTCGTGGAGATGGACTCCCCCGGCATCACGGTCGAGAACCGCAACGCGTTCATGGGCCTGCGCGGCATCGAGAACGGCGTCACCCGCTTCCACCAGGTCCAGGTTCCGGCTGCCAACCGGCTGGGCCGCGAGGGGCAGGGCCTGAAGATCGCGCTCACCACGCTCAACACCGGGCGCCTCTCCATTCCCGCGCTCTGCGTAGCCTCCGGCCGCTGGAGCCTGAAGATCGCCAGGGAGTGGTCCAACGCCCGCACCCAGTGGGGCCGCCCGGTGGGCCAGCATGAGGCTGTGGGCAAGAAGATCGCCTTCATCGCCGCGAGTGCCTTCGCACTGGACGCGGTGTTCGAGCTGTCCGCGGAGCTGGCCGACGCCGGGCAGAAGGACGTGCGGATCGAGGCCGCCCTCGCCAAGCTGTGGTCCACCGAGATCAGCTGCCGGATCGCCGACGAGCTGGTGCAGATCCGCGGCGGACGGGGCTTCGAAACGGCCGACTCGCTTGAGGCCCGCGGAGAGCGCGCCGTCCCGGCCGAACAGCAGCTGCGGGACCTGCGGATCAACCGAATCTTCGAGGGCTCCTCGGAAATCATGCGGCTCCTGATCGCGCGCGAGGCGGTGGACGCGCACTTGGCCGCCGCTGGCGCGCTGGCCTCCGAGGACGCCAGCTTCCCGGAAAAGGCGAAGGCCGCCGTCGGCGCCTCCGGTTTCTACGCCCGCTGGCTGCCGAAGCTGGTGGCGGGCACCGGCATGGATCCGCGTTCCTACGGCGACTTCGGAATACTCGCAAGGCAGCTGCGCTTCGTGGAGCGGGCGTCGCGGCGGCTGGCGCGGCAGACCTTCTACGGGATGGGCCGCTGGCAGGCGAAGCTGGAGCACAAGCAGGCGTTCCTGGGCCGGATCGTGGACATCGGAGCCGAGCTATTCGCGATGGCAGCCTGCTGCTCGCGGGCGGAGATGCTGCTGCGGACCTCGCCGGAGCGCGGCGCCTCGGCCTACGAGCTCGCCGACGCCTACTGCGAGCAGGCGCGCGTCCGGGTCGAGGAGTATTTCGACCAGCTCTGGCGGAACACCGACGACGGCGACCGTGCCCTGACGCGCAAGGTCCTTGCCGGGGATTTCGAGTGGCTGGAGGCCGGCGTGCTCGACCAGTCGGAGGGGACCGGCCCGTGGATTGCGGATACCAGCCCCCGCGCCTCCGTAACCGAGAACCTGCACCGAAAGTACCGCTGACGTGGGGCGATGCCGGGGAGGGCACGCTCCGGAAAAATAGTAAGCATCCTTGCTATTGGCTGAGCTGCCGTGGTTAGGTGGTGCCAAGACCTGATGACGGTCGAAGCATTGCCGTGCCCGGCTCAAATCATGAGTCCGGGTCAATCAATGAAAGCGAGCAGCCATCATGACCACCCCCACTGGACCCGAAGAGCGCACGCCCCGCACCGCACGCGAGGAAGAAGTCAGCCGGAACCAGGACCCGCGGATCCACGACGCCCGCCAGGACGGCGTAACCGCGGAGCGGCCCCTCAGCGTTGACGAGCCGGCAGAGCGCCGCGCCGAGCACCGTTCCGAGGTACGGGACGAGCGCGCCAACGACACCCGCGCCTTCCCCGCCGCTCCCGTTGCCGGAGCCGCCGCCGCCGCGGGTACTGCCGCAGGTGCTGCCGGCCGGGACAACCGGGTGATCCACGGGTCCCGCGACGACCGCTACGACGGCGAGAACCACACCGTCGTCGAGGAGGTGCCCACTCGCGAGACTGTGGTGGCCCGCGAGAAGGAACAGTTCGGCGGCGTCAAAATCGGCTCCGCGTTCTTCGGCTGGCTGGCCGCCACCGGCATGGCAGTGCTGCTCACCGCCTTGGTCGCCGCCGCCGGCACCGCCGTCGGCCTGGCCACCAACACCAACGTCAACGAGGCGGTCAACCAGGCCTCGCAGAACCAGAGCGTGGGCATCGCAGGCATCATCGCGCTGCTCGTCATCCTCTTCGTCTCCTACTACTGCGGCGGCTACGTGGCAGGGCGGATGGCCCGGTTCAACGGCGCCCGCCAGGGCCTGATGGTGTGGATCTGGGCACTGATCGCGGCCATCGTCGTCGCCGTCCTTGCCATGACGGCCGGTCAGAAGTTCAATGTCCTGGCGAGCCTGAACAGCTTCCCGCGCATCCCCGTCAACGAGGGCGACCTGACCGCCACGAGCATGATCGCCGCGGTCGTCGTTGCCGTGGTGGCCCTGATCGGCGCGATGCTGGGCGGCCTGGCCGGGATGCGCTTCCACCGCAAGGTGGACCGCGCAGGCTTCACCCCGGTGGAAACCGTCGAGGAGCGCTAGGCGAGGGTGAGCGCGCCGAGGTAGTACCAGCGCCGGCCCTCGCGCAGGAAACGGCTTGTTTCGTGCTGGATCCCGCGTTCGCCGTCGTGCCGGTAGTACGCCTTGAATTCGACTGTGCCTTCGGTGTCCAGCGGGCCTCCCCTGCCGGTCGACACAATATCCAGGCGCCGCCACTGCACGGCCGGGTCGAGGTCGAGCCGGGTCGGCCGGGTGTCCGGATGCCACGTCCGCAACAGGTACGCGGCGTCCAGCACCACAAAGGCGCTGTAGCGGGAGCGCATCAGTTGTTCCGCCGTCGGCGCCTCCGCGTCACCGCGGTGGAACCGGCCGCAGCAGTCGCCATACTGCTCGCCCGACAGGCACGGACAGTTGCCCTGATACAGGGCCTCGCCGTGCTCGGAACTGGCCTGGGCGTGCGTCAAGGGGATCCTTCCGGCTGGCCGGGCGGGTCCGGCGTGGGCTGCTTCCGACTATAGCCGCCCGCCCGGCCCGAGATCCCGACGGCGGGGTCCCGCCGTGCGGGCCACCGAAGGTATCAGCTTGGACACATACTGCCCCGCAAGGCCTTTCCCTGCGTGTCAGTTCGAAATAGTCCGTATGGTTAAGAAGGGCTGTCGCCCGGCGGAACGATTGCGGCACGGACCTCACTGCAGGCTGGATTGGAGAGGCGAAGTGGAAGACCCGACAACGATCGCCATGAACCTGACTTTCTTCGGCACCCTTGGGATTGGCCTGGTCATGTTCTTCGGCGTCTTCCTGGCCCTCGTCATCGTCCTGTTGCTGGCAGGCCTCGGCCGGCTGCTCGCCGTTGCCGGCATGGCCCTGGGCCGCGGCCTGACTTCCCCGCGTGTATCCGCCGGCCAGACGGCCGCCGTCGAGCGTGCCGCCGAGGATCCCGGAACAGCCAAGGCAGCGCGACCGGCGAAGCCCGCCAAACCGGCCCGCAAGGAGCCCCAGCTTTCCCCGGAGTGGGCCGCCGCCGTCGAACGTGCCGATGCCCGCGCAAAGGCCCGGGCCGAGGCCGCGGCGGCGCCGGAGGTGACCGTGTCGGTCCGCGAACTGCCCAGCCCGAAGGCCCCGGTCCGCGAGATCAAGGAAGTTGGGCCCCTGGTCGAGTCCGCCACGGACCGGAACGGCGCCGCACCCGGAACTCCGCGGGCGTCCACGAAGCCCGCGGTTCCGGCCGCCAGCCCGGTGCTGGACACCGGCTCGCTGGCCATGCTCAAACACCAGCCCGCTCAGCAGGGCCAGCGGCAGAATACGGAACGCAAGGCCAGCTGAGCCCTTACCCCGGACAACCATCTGGGCTACGTTGGAACCCATGGAATTCAGATACCTCGGGCACAGCGGCTTCAAGATTTCGGAAATCACCTTCGGCAACTGGCTCACCCACGGCTCGCAAGTGGAGAACGACGTCGCCACCCAGTGCGTGCGGGCAGCGCTCGACGCGGGCATCAGCACCTTCGACACGGCGGACGTCTACGCGAACACCGCGGCCGAGACGGTCCTGGGTGAGGCGCTCAAAGACGAGCGGCGCGAGTCCCTGGAGATCTTCACCAAGGTCTTCGGCCCCACCGGCCCCAAGGGCCACAACGATCTTGGACTGTCCCGCAAGCACATCATGGAATCCATCAACGGCTCCCTGTCACGGCTGCAGACGGATTACGTGGACCTCTACCAGGCCCACCGCTACGACTACGAGACGCCGCTGGAAGAGACCATGCAGGCCTTCGCGGACATTGTGCGGCAGGGCAAGGCGCTGTACATCGGCGTCAGCGAATGGACGGCCAACCAGATCCGCGACGGCCACGCCCTCGCCAAGGACCTCGGCTTCCAGCTGATCTCCAACCAGCCGCAGTACTCGATGCTGTGGCGGGTCATCGAGGCGGAGGTGGTCCCGACGTCGGAGGAACTGGGGCTGTCCCAGATTGTCTGGTCCCCGATGGCCCAAGGCGTGCTCAGCGGCAAGTACCACCCCGGCAAACCCGCGCCCGAGGGCAGCCGCGCCACGGATGCCAAGGGCGGCGCCCGGATGATCGAGCGCTGGATGTCCGACGAGGTCCTGACCGGTGTGCAGCGACTCAAGCCGATCGCGGAGGAGGCCGGACTGACCATGGCCCAGCTGAGCATCGCGTGGGTGCTGCAGAACAAGAACGTTGCCTCCGCCATTATGGGCGCGTCCCGGCCGGAGCAGATCGCCGGAAACGTGGCCGCCGCCGGCGTGAAACTGGATCCGGCCCTCATGGACAAGATCGACGACGCCATTGGATCCCTCGCCGAACGGGACCCGGCGCAGACCAAGTCGCCGGCCTCCCGCGAGGCCTAGCCGGTGCGGGACCTGCCGGAGCTCGCCGTCACCGGTTCCACCGGCCAGCTCGGCGGCCAGGTGGCCCGGCTGCTGGCCGGTGCCGGGAGCGCCCAGCGGCTGCTCGTGCGCGACATCCGCCGGGCGCCGGAACTCGACGGCGCCGTTCCCGCCGTCGCCAGCTATGCGGACGCCGCGCAGGCGCGCGAAGCACTCGCCGGGGTGAAGACGCTCTTCATGGTCTCCGCCGCGGAGGCCGAGGACCGGCTTCAGCAGCATTACACCTTCGTCGATGCGGCGGCGGAGGCCGGCGTGCAGCACATCGTGTACACCTCGTTCTTCGGCGCGGCCCCTGACTGCACCTTCACCCTGGGACGGGACCATTACGCCACCGAGGAGCGGATCAAGGCTTCCGGAATGGACTACACGATCCTGCGGGACAACTTCTACCTGGACTTCCTGCCGTTGCTGGCCGGCGAGGACGGCGTGATCCGCGGCCCCGCCGGCAACGGTGTCATGGCAGCCGTGGCCCGGGCGGACATTGCCCGCTCTGCGCTGGCGGTGCTGCGCGACCCTGCCCTGCACGTGGGACGGAGCTACGACCTGACCGGCCCGGCGGACCTTTCGCTGGCCGCGGCCGCGGTTCTGCTGACCGCCGGCACCGGGCGCACCGTCAGCTACCATGACGAGACCCTCGAGGAGGCTTACGCCTCCCGGGAACACTACGGTGCGCCGCCCTGGCAGGTGGACGCCTGGGTCAGCACCTACACCGCCATCGCCGCCGGTGAGCTCGCGGGGCCGACGTCGGCCGTGCATGAGCTGACCGGGCGCGAACCGCTGGGACTGGCGGACTTCCTGGCCGAAGTGCACTCCCTCTAGGCGGCGGCATGACTCGGCACGGTATTGACGCTTTCCGGGCGACGGCGTAGACCTGAACGGCAGGCGAAAACCGCACAGAATCGCAGTCCCATGCCCAAACAACTCTCCAAGCACACCTCTCCCGTCATGGCACGGCGCCGGCAGGCGCAGAGGCCGGCAGCGCATCCCGGTGAGCCCAGTCATGGACCGCTCACCGCCGAAGAGCTGCAACTCGCCGTGCGGAACCACTCGATGCCGCTCGAGGCGCTCCGGGAGGACGTGACGCCGCCCGGGCTGCACCACCTGCTGGACCACTTCGACATCCCGGCCATCGACAGTGAGCGCTGGCATCTGCGGATCGGCGGCGCGGTGCAGCGGTCGCTCGAACTGAACCTCCGCGCCCTCCGCCGCGCACCGAGCATCAGTGTCCCGGTCACGCTGGAATGCGCCGGCAACGGCCGGTCCCTGCTCAAACCCCGGCCCTTGAGCCAGCCCTGGATGCTGGAGGGCTTAGGCACCGCTGTCTGGACCGGGGTGCCGCTGGCCTATCTGCTGACCCAGGCCGGCGTGGAGGACGACGCCGTCGAGGTTGCCTTCACCGGGGCCGACGCCGGGATCCAGGGCGGCGTGCGCCAGCAGTATGCGCGCAGCCTGCCGATCGGCGAAGCGCTCCGGCCCGACGTCGTTCTGGCCTACCGGATGAACGGCGCCGAGCTGCCGCCGCAGCACGGATACCCCCTGCGGCTCGTCGTCCCGGGCTGGTACGGCATGGCGAGCGTGAAGTGGCTGTCCTCGATCCAAGTGCTGACCAAACCCTTCGACGGGTTCCAGCAGTCCGTCGCCTACCGCTACCAGCAGGACGCGGACGACGCCGGCACCCCGGTCACCTGGATTAAGGTCCGTTCGCTCATGGTTCCGCCGGGCATTCCGGATTTCTTCACCCGGCAGCGGTTCCTTCCCGCGGGTCCGGTGATGTTGACCGGACGGGCGTGGTCCGGCCACGGCGCCGTCCAGCAGGTGGAGGTGGGGATCGACGGCAAATGGGCCCCCGCACACCTGGAACATCCCGCGGCACCGTTCGCGTGGTCCGCCTGGTCGATGCCGTGGGTGGCGGATCCCGGACAGCACGAGCTCTGCTGCCGCGCCACGGACTCCAGCGGCGCCACCCAGCCGCTCGAGCCGGTCTGGAACTACCAAGGCATGGGCAACAACGTGGTGCAGCGGGTCAAAGTCACGGTGGAATAGCCCTCCCCGACAGTCCGCGGGAGTCCTAGTAGTCCACGATCGCGCCGCTGGAAATGTTGATGGTGGCATCGGTGATGGCGCCGGCCTTGTCCGAGGCAATGAAGCTCGCCACGTTGCCGACGTCTGCCAAGGTGGCGGTGCGGTTCAGGTGCGCAGCCCTGGCGATCTCCACCACGATCTCCTCGCGCCCTTCCACCTGCCAGGGAATGGTCTCGATGATGCCTCCGGTCACAAGGGTGACCACGCGCACGCCGGACTTGCCCAGCTCAAGCGCCCACTGCCGCCGCAGGCCCTCCATCGCGTCCAGGGCGACCTTGAATCCACCGAGCCCGGAGACGGTCTGCGGCCCGGAGCCGCCGAACATGAGCACGACGCCGGACTTCTGCTTGATCATGTAGCCCGCCGCCGCCCGGGTGGTCAGGAAGTGGGTGCGCGTGGCCAGGGTGATCGGCTGGCTGAAGTCGTCGACGTCGATTTCCATCAGGGGCTGCTGGATGTCGCCGAACGAAATGACGTTGAAGGAGATGTCGATCCGCCTGGTCTTCTTCGCGGCGGCATCCACGAAGGCCTGCACCTGCTCCTCGTCCAGGGCATCGACGACGGCGGTTTCCGCCGTCCCGCCTTCCTCCCTAATATCCCGGGCCACCTTTTCCAGCCGGGATTCCGTGCGGCCGGCCAGGAAGACGGTGGCGCCCTCGGCCGCGAAAGCCCGCGATACCGCTCCGCCGATCGCACCCCCGGCGCCGTAGATCAGTGCCGTCTTGCCCTCGAGCAGGCCGCCAGTCGGCTCTTGCATAGTCAGCATCGTTCCCTGCCTCCCGCCGCGGAGTGGTGAATTCCCTCAACTATGTTCTCGCCGAGGGCAGGTGGCAAGGGGCAAAGATTCGTGTCCAAATACGATCAGTGACGCGGAGGAGCCGCGGGGCCCGGGTGCGGTCCCGGCTCGGGGCCGGGTTGCGGGCCAGGCGGCGGAGGGCCTTCCGGGCCGCCTCTGCCCTCATGGACCTCCGGCGGCACCGACGCCGAGGGGCCGCCGATCCCGTAGAAACCGGGCGGCGTGGCCTGCCGGGTGGGCGGGGAGGCCGGACCTGGCTCGCCCGAAGTCGGCCCGGGTTGCCCGTAGGCGGTGGGCTGCGGAGGGACAACTGCCGTAAGCGGCTGGAGGTCGCCCGGATCGGTGGGTCCCATGTCGAGATGGAACGGCGGGTATTCGTCGCGCATGAGGGCCACGTAAGTGATGACCCGGTAGATCCAGCGGTTCAGCCCCATCAGCAGATCGAACAGGCCGCGCCAGTACTGGCCGGTGAACAACAGGATGACGCCCGCGATCAGCACCAGCAGCCCGATCAGCGAGATGCCGTTGTTCTCCTGGACCCAGCGGCCGTCCACCCAGTAACCATCGCGGCCGCCCCAGCTGCGCGTCGTCCCCGTGAGGACGGCGACGATGAGCAGATGCGGAATGGCCAGCAGCCAGGACTTCACCAGCACCAACCCGCGCGAGAGCTTCTCCGGGTAGTCGACGTCGAAATCCGCCGGATAGCCGGTACGGGCAAGCGTGAACGGCGGGTACTGGTCCGTGCCGATCGCTGCATAGGAGTAGAACGCCACCCGCCAGCTCCAGCGGATCACGCCCACATTGAAATTGAACAGCGAGCGCGGATAACGGCCAGTGAAAAGGATCGCAAAGCCGGCCACGATGGTGGTGACGACGAAGGCGAACCAGAGGAAGAACAGCACGATGAAGTGCGGAATGGCCAAGAACCACTTGACCAGCCACAGCCAGCGCGAGAGCTGCGGGTCCAGGTAGCCACTGAGCCGCGCCGGATAGACATAACCGCCGGGAGGCGTCCCGGCCGGCATCGGTCCGGCCGAATAGGGAGCCCCGGCGGGTGGGGCTCCGGAGTAGGGAGCCGGCGCATACGGACCCGGGGCGTACGGAGCGCCGGCGCCGGGGGCGCCCGGGTACGGCTGCTGGTCCGGGCCCTCCGGCGGCCTGCCGCGGCCCAGCCCGGCAGCCCCGGCCACGATCAGCGGGACGCCCACCGCCAGCAGCACAATGCCGCCGATCAGGAGGCCCAGGAAGATCGGCCAGAGGAGGTCCGAGCGGGCGCCGCCGCGGAGGTCGACGGAAACGGGGCTGCTCGCATCGGCGTTCATGATCACCACGGCCCAGTTCCCGGAGCGCAGGTTCCATTTGAGTTCCTGGCTGCCGGCCCCGGATGCGGACGCCGTCCAGAACTTCTGGTCCGCCGGCCGGGCCGGGGGCTTGGTCCCGGACACGTCCCGGTACTCGGCCCGGAAAGGCGAGAAACGGACCTCGGTCAGTTCGGAGTGTTTGACGCCGCTCAGGTAGGCGGCCACGTCTGCCTGCGGTGCGATGCCGATGAAGATCTGCTGCGCGGAGTCGGCGGCGGAGCCACGAAGCATCACGCTGCCGGCCATCGCGGCCGGGTCCATCCCGGCAGCTCCGGCATCCGTCATGACCTCCAGCCGCGGCGACGTCAGTGCGTAAGAATCCACCGTGTAGCGCTCAGACGGGGTGGTGAAATATCCGCCGTCGCGCTGCTGGTAATTGGCCCAGCCGGTGAAACCGGCCCCGACGAGGAGTCCCAGCCCCAGCAACGCAGCAAGCGTGCCGAGCACCAGCATGACGATCCGGCCCGGTTTCATGGCCTGTCCAACGCCTCCAGCAACGACTTGCCCCATCGTGCGGCCTTCTCGATTTCGCCGGGACGCAATGGCCCTTCGCTGCCCTGGACGTAGAACGGCATGGGTTCGGAAATGATGTCGGCGCCGCTGTCCCGGAGCGCATGTGCCATCTTTTTCGCCGCGTCCCCGTGGACGAACATCCGGACCCGGGTGTCGAAAGCCGCGGCTTTGACCCCGTTGAGGTGGCCGTCCCCGAGTGTCGAGAGCAGTTCGGTGATCTTCGGCGTCGGACGCCAGCCGTTGATGGGACTGCCAACAACCAGCAGGTCTCCTGCCGCCAGGTCGTCGGGGTGGAACTCGCTGACGGCGACCGGCGTGGCGTGGAGGTCGCCGAGTGAGCCGGCGACGGCTTCCGCCACGGATTTGGTGTTTCCAAACGCCGAATCGTAGACGACATGTGCCTTCATGCGGTGATCACCACCTTCAGGGCTTTCGTTTCCGCTGCGCGGGAAAAGGTGTCATAGGCGTCCATGAACTGGTCGAAGGTGAAGTGGTGGGTGGCGAACTTGTCCGCCGCCACCTTGTCCTGGGCCACCAGCTTGAGCAACATCGGGGTGGTGTTGGCGTTGACCAGGCCCATGCTGATGTTGATGTTCTGGATCCAGAGGTCCTCCACGTGCAGTTCCACGGGCTTGCCGTGCACCCCGACGTTGGCCACGTTGCCGCCGGGACGAACGATGTCCGTGCACATGCTGAAGGTGGCCGGGATACCGACAGCTTCGATCGCCACGTCCACGCCCTGCCCGTCGGTGAGCGCCATCACCTGGTCCCTCCAGTCGGCGTYGCCGGAGAGCACGACGTCGGTGGCGCCGAACTCACGTGACTTTTCCAGCCGGTTCGCGTCCAGGTCGATGGCGATGATGGTGGCGGCGCCGTAAAGGCCCGCCGTGGCAATCGCTGCGAGGCCCACCGGGCCGGCGCCAACCACGGCAACGGTGTCTCCGGGCTTGACCCTGCCGTACTGCACCCCGATCTCAAAGCCGGTAGGCAGGATGTCGGAGAGCATCACGGCCTGCTCGTCACTCACGCCCTCAGGCAGCAGATGGAGCGAGTTTTCGGCGTAGGGGACGCGGACGTATTCAGCCTGGGTGCCGTCGATCAGGTGGCCGAACACCCAGCCGATCCCGGACTGCCCTTCCTCGCCCATGCAGTGCGAGTAGAGGCCGGTTCGGCAGTTGGCGCAGTGTCCGCAGGACTTGATGCAGGAAATGATGACACGGTCCCCCACCTTGAGGCCGGTCACGGAGGACCCGGTCTCGGTGATGGTCCCCACGCCTTCATGGCCGAGGATCCGGCCCTTGGTTACGGCGGGGACGTCGCCCTTGAGAATATGAAGGTCCGTGCCGCAGATGGTGGTGGTGTCCACCTTGACGATCACGTCGCTGGGATTTTGGATCTTCGGGTCGGGGACGTCCGTCCAGGATTTCTCCCCGGGGCCGCCGTACACGAGGGCTTTCATGCGAGCTCCTTGCTTCTGAGGATGACGTGCGGATCGACGATCCGCAGGCGGCACGGGGTGACGGAAGAGTCGATGCCGGAGGAGACGATTGACTGGCGGGCGTGTTCGCGGAGCTCCTCGAAAGCTGCCGCGGTGACCCGGGCGTGGGCCAGATCCACGACGATCTCGTAGCCTCCGAGCTTGGATGTGACCCGGCGGCACACCACATAGAGAGCGCGGATATTGGCGGTGGTGACGACGCCGCGTACCTCGACGCGTGCGGACTCCTCCGCGGGATCGATCCGGATGACCACCTTGAGCCGCGGATCGCCGTGGGAAGGGTGCGCGTGGAACGACCGGCTACGGCTCGCCTGGTTCAAATGACGCAACGGGCTCATACGGTCTCAGAGCTCCCGCGCCGCCCAGCCCCCGCCGGAGCCGCAATGTGTGCGTCCGCTGCAATGGAATACTGCATAGACATGTTCGATGGCCACCTGCCTTTCCTGCCCAAGCTGGAAAGTGCAATTGCCATTTCCTCACCCCAGGGTCATAGCGAGACCGAAACTACTTTGCGGCGGTTCAACCCCCAATGGCCGTGCAAGAACCGCCCCAATTCCAGAATGGCCTCGCTCCCATCGGCGGGCAAGGGGGCGAAAGTCCCTTGCCCCCGCCGCGGTCCGGCGGGCTGGGAACGGTGTGCCGGCAGTGACCGATGGGGCGGGAATTGTTGCTGCCACGTTGTGCCCCTAGCCTGTTCCTATGTCGCGACACACCTCGCCCTCCGCTCCAGCCGGGCTTGTCCTCACCTCGGTCCGGCAGCCGGGGGAAATGACGCTCTGGGACATATTCATTACGGGCGGCATCGTTTCGCAGATTGTGCCGGCGGGCTCGTCCGGCCCGTTGTCGGACGCGGCGGCCGGCATCCAAGCGGTGGACCTCGACGGGCGCTTCCTGATTCCGGGACTGTGGGACGAACACGTCCATATGACCCAGTGGGCCCTGGCGGCCGGCCGGATCGATCTTTCCGACGCGGCCTCCGCGAGGGAAGCGGCCGCCGTCGTGCGTTCCCAACTGGAGGCTCGGCACTCCGGCGCGGCGGAACGGATCGGCTCCGGCGCGGCGGAACGGACCGACAGCGGCGCGGCCGCGGGTCCGACCCGTGTGGGCGTCGGGTTCCGTGATGCCGTTTGGGCGGATACGCCCAGTCTCGAACTGCTGGACAGCGCGACGTCCGGCGTCCCCACGGCGCTGATCAGTCACGATCTACACTGCGTGTGGCTGAACAGCGCAGCGGCGGCGCGCTACGGCGTGGCAGTGGGCGCGGACGGTCTGCTCCGCGAGGACCCGGCTTTTGAACTGACCCGGGAGCTCGGGCGCCTGCCTGACGACGCCGTCGATGCCATGGTCAGCGACGCCGGGAAGGCAGCCGCGGCGCGAGGCATCGTGGGGATTGTCGACTTCGAGATGGTGTGGAACCGGGACACCTGGCTGCGGCGCATCGCGTCGGGGTTCGATTCCCTGCGGGTGGAGGCAGGGGTCTATCCACAAGATCTGGAACGGGCAGTCGGCGCGGGAATGCGGACCGGTCAGCTGGTGCCTGAGTGCGGCGGCCTCCTGCGGGTGGGGCCGCTGAAGGTGCTGATCGACGGCTCCCTGAACACGCGCACGGCGTACTGCGTGGACCCTTACCCGCACGGCGGACGCGGGCTGCTCACGGTCAGCGAGGCGGAGCTGCTGCAGCTGCTGGAGCGGGCCCGCCAAACCGGCTTCGTGCCGGCAGTGCATGCCATCGGCGACGGCGCCAACGAGGTGGCGTTGAACGCTTTCGCGGCTGTGGGGATCCCGGGGCGGATTGAGCATGCCCAGTTTGTCCGGCAGCAGGACTTCGCACGGT
Source organism: Arthrobacter sp. 01T414 (assembly GCF_056398965.1). Lineage (NCBI taxonomy): Bacteria > Bacillati > Actinomycetota > Actinomycetes > Micrococcales > Micrococcaceae > Arthrobacter > Arthrobacter sp. 01T414. The sequence goes on from NZ_JBFTQK010000005.1 coordinate 29,611, forward strand.
TCGGCAAGCTGGGCCTCACCGCCAGCGTGCAGCCCGCCCATGCACTCGATGACCGCGACGCCGCCGACTCCAACTGGGCCGGCCGGACGGAGCGGGCGTTTCCGCTGCGTTCCCTGCTGGATGCGGGCGCGGCCTTGGCGCTTGGCTCCGACGCGCCGGTGGCACCGCTGGAGCCTTGGACGGCAATGTCCGCCGCCACCACCCGGGCGCGGCAGGACGGCCGCGGCCCGTGGCACCCGGAGCAGGCCCTGACCCGGCAGGAGGCTCTGGCGGCGTCCTCGCGCGGACGGCGCCGGATCAGCGTGGGCGACCCGGCCGACGTCGTGGTGCTCGACGCCGATCCGCTCGCCGTTTCCGACGTCGAGTTTGCCGCGATGCCGGTGGCCGCGACCATGGTGGCGGGGCGGTTCACGTACCGCGGCGGCCTTTAGCCGGATTTGGTCCCTTTGACCCGTGCCTGGACCAGGTTGGCGTACGGCAGCCGGCCATAGTCCGCGACGAATGCAGCGTGGTGCGCGGCCTCGGCCGCGGCGAGCTGCTCCACGGGGAGCTCCTTCCACGCCACGATCAGCTTGTTAGCGCCCGCGAGCTGCCAGATCAGCCGGCCGTCCCAGTGACCGGGAGGCTTGCCCTTGCCGAAGTCCACGAACTCTTGGATCTGGCGGCGCAGGCCGCGATTGCCCTTGCTGCCCGGACCAGCTTTGCCCAAGTAGAGGATGTCGGCACCGTCGACCCATTCGGCGTCCAGTGCCTCCGTCTTTAGGCTGGGGTCCTTTTTCTTGAAGACGCCGGCCGTGCTTTTGGCGAGGAACTGGGGCCGGGTGTTGCCGGGGCCGGGGGTGGGGCCGGGGCGTCCGGGGCCGGGGCCTCCGGGAAGCAGGATCGCGAAGATTCCAGGCTTCTGCGGGATCCGGTTGATGTCCAGGTCCGCCATCGGCCGGAACCCGGTGAAGCCGTCCTGCTTCAGCGTCTGTTTGTTGATCGGCATGGCTTCCTTGCGGTGGGGGCGGGTTCATAAGGCGTACAGAGGGCGGCTTTCCTGGCCGCCTTAATTGTCACAGGTGCCTGATTGACTGGGTTCATGGACGGCAAGCAAGGGCCCGAAGTGGTCCAGGAGGCAGCGCTTGGTGGCGCGGTCCGGGAAGTGATCCGCGGCCTCGCCACCACAATGCCGCCCGCCGACAGTTCAGCGGCCATTGACTGGTTGCGCGAGCTCGAGGATCTCAAGTCCGCCGCGGCCGCCTTGCAGGCCCGGATCACGGTCGCGTTCGACGTATTGCAGCGCCATGAACAGCGCGACGCCGGCGTACCGGCCGACCAGCTGGGGGCCGGGGTCGCGGCCCAGATCGCCCTCGCCCGCCGGGAATCCCCGGCCAAGGGCAGCCGCCTCCTGGGCCTCGCCAGGGCCTTGGTCACCGAAATGCCGCACACCCTCGCGGCCCTGGAAACCGGCCATCTGAATGAATGGCGCGCCACCCTCCTGGTACGGGAAACTGCCTGCCTGGCCGCGGCGGACCGGGCCTCCGTGGACGAGGAACTCGCAGCCGAGACCGGGACCTTCGACGGCGCCGGAGACCGGGCCATCACCTCCGCCGCGAGGGCGGCAGCCTACCGGCGGGACCCGCGCACGATTACCGAACGCGCCGCCCACGCCGCCACCGAGCGCCACGTCAGCCTCCGCCCCGCGCCGGACACCATGTGCTACCTCACCGCCTTGCTGCCCGTCGCGGAGGGGGTAGCCGTGCACGCGGCACTGACCCGGCACGCCGACGCCCTGCGCTCCGCAGGCGACACCCGTTCCCGGGGCCAACTGATGGCCGATGCGCTGGTCGAACGCACCACCGGAAAGGCAGGCGGGATCAGCGGCGTCGAAATCCAACTCGTCATGACCGACCGCGCCCTGTTCCAAGGCGGCAGCGAACCCGCCCGTCTGCCGGGCTACGGTGTCGTCCCGGCAGGGTTGGCACGGAAGCTGCTTAGGGACGCCGGCGCCGCTGCCGCTGCCGACGACGGAAATCACGCCCTGCGCGACGAACGCGCCTTCGCGACCTGGCTCCGGCGCCTCTACACCGCCCCGGCCACCGGCGAGCTCGTCGGGCTGGACTCCCGCGCCCGGTTCTTCCCGCCCGGACACCGGCGCCTCATCCACGCCCGGGACCACACCTGCCGCACCCCGTACTGCGACGCCCCGATCCGCCACCTGGACCACGTCGTCCCCTGGCACGACGGCGGAACCACGAACTTCAGCAACGCCGCCGGACTCTGCGAAGCCTGCAACCACACGAAAGAAGCCCCCGGCTGGAGCGCCCAACCCAGATCCGGCGCCCGGCACATCCTCCACCTCACGACGCCGACGGGCCACGTCTACCGCTCCACCGCACCGCCGCTGCCGGGAACGGCGTATTCCCTCTCGGAACCCCGACAGCGGCGCAAGCTCCGGCATACCGTCAAGATGCTGAGGTGCTGAGGCCGGGAGCCGTGCCCCCTTAAACACAAGGCCTGCAGGTACCTTCGCGATCTCGCTATGAGCTGGCCCGGACAATTGAATGTCCTGAACGACCCGAGCAAATCAGATGGTTACCTGCAGGCGCTTTAAGCGTACGCCCGGTGCCGGAGCCCTGACTAGGGGTCGCTCGCCTCTTCCGTGACGCACGGAAACACCCCTCGGCGCAGGAGCGTAGAGTGGAACAAGACGCCTGATTCTGGACGCCGAGTGCTGAGGGAGAAATCGTGACGATTGACTGGGACGAAAAGAAGACTCTGCTGCAGGAACCGAACATCGCGGCCGTGACACAACTTTGCGACGAACTGATGGAGAAGAAGCCGGGATCGGTTGTCCCCTACATCGATCCTGTCCATGACGAAGACGAATGCCGCATCGTAAGCCTCCATATTGCGCCCGGCAAGGGCTGCGAATCAGGGTTCGTCTCGCATTTCAACGAGGATGAGGCCGCCCGCCGCGCCACGTCCATCTATGAAGCCGTCGAGCTCGACCCGCGCTACGTGATGCCGTGGAACGCCTACCCGTGGGTCCGCGACCCGGAGCTCCCCTCCGCCCTGAACGTCCAGGAAAAGACCGACGGCCTGCGGCCCTTCCGGCAGTTCATGAAGATCAACAAGCGCACCTCCGCGATCATCGCCCACGGCGCCGACGCGCACGCTTTCCTGACGCTGTTCGAAAAGACCTACCACTCTTCACTAAAGAACCGCGGCGTCAAGATCTACAAGGCCACCGCCCTCGGCGGCCGCGCCTTTGCCGTCTCACCGGCCAAGCAGGAAGAACTGCTGGCCAAGAATGTGGCGGTCTACAAAGACGCCATGCAGCGGGCCGGCATCCAGCACCTCTAGGGACCCCCGACGCCGGCTTTTAGCCGCCCGTCGTCGTCGACCGCTTGGGCCCAACGGCCCTGCCCAATCCCGTCCCCCAACGGCCAAGCTGGGATAGCTGACCGGAGAACGGACAGCCCGTTGCGGCGCGTGCCAGCGCTGACGGTTGCTCCTTGGAAGGGAAACCAACATGGGACGGTTAGACGGCAAAGTTGCCCTGATCAGCGGCGGCTCCCGCGGCATTGGCGCTGCGATCGCGCGGCGCTTCCTTGACGAAGGGGCCACGGCCGTCGTCGGCGACGTGCTGGACGACGACGGCGCCGCCTTGGTGGCGGAACTCGGCGACCGCGTCCGCTACGTGCACCTCGACGTGACCAGCCCGAGCGGCTGGGACGCCGCGGTCAACGAAGCGGTGACCGCATACGGCGGCCTCAGCGTCCTGGTCAACAACGCGGGCATCGTGAACTTCGGCCGGATCGACGAGTATCCGCACGAGCAGTGGTCCCGGATCATCGATGTGAACCTCACCGGTGTCTTCAACGGCATCAAGGCCGCCGCCCCGGCTCTGGCCAAGGCGGGCGCCTCCTCCATCATTAACGTCTCCTCCATCGCGGGCTTGCGCGGCTACGAGAACCTTGCCGGCTACACCGCCTCCAAGTTCGGCGTCCGCGGGCTGACCAAGGCCGCCGCGCTCGACCTCGGGCGGGACGGGATCAGGGTCAACTCAGTACACCCGGGCGTCATCCAGACCCCGATGACCGAGGGCATGACCTTCGACACCGGCCACGTACCGCTGCACCGGATCGGCCAGCCCAGTGAGATTGCCCAACTCGCCGTCTATCTGGCCAGCGAGGAATCCTCCTTTGTCACGGGTGCCGAGTTCGTCGTCGACGGCGGCGAAACCGCGGGCACCGTCGTGCCGCCCGGCAGCTGACCCACAGGAAATGGAAAGGCTCATGCCCGCGCATTCCGGGTCGAAACTGGCCGTTATCGGTGCCGGCAGCGTCGGCACTTCACTTGCCTACGCCGCCCTGATCCGTGGTTCGGCCAGCCACGTCGCGCTCTTCGACGTCAACGCAGCGAAGGCCGAGGCCGAGGTCCTGGACCTGGCCCACGGCACCCAGTTCACGGCGGCGGCGGCAACCGTCCACGGCGGCGCGGACATCGGCGTCACCGAAGGCGCCGACGTCGTCGTCATCACCGCCGGGGCCAAGCAGGCACCCGGGCAGACCCGTCTGGACCTGGCCGGAACGAACGTCCGCATCCTTGAGCAGCTCATGCCGCAACTGCTCGAACACGCCCCCGAAGCGGTCTACGTGCTGGTCACCAACCCTTGTGATGTGCTGACCGTGTCCGCGCAAAAGATCACCGGGCTGCCTTCCTCCCGGATTTTCTCCTCGGGCACTGTCCTGGACACCTCGCGGCTGCGCTGGCTGCTGGCGCAGCGCGCGGGGGTTTCGGTGAGCAGCGTGCACGCCAGCATGGTCGGCGAACACGGCGACACCGAATTCCCGGTCTGGTCCGGCGCGACCATCGGGCCCGTACCGATCCGGGAATGGAAGGTCGACGGCGAGCGCATCTTCACGCCCGGGTACCTCAGCGAAACCGCCCGCGAAGTCACCCAGGCGGCGTACAAGGTGATCGCCGGCAAGGGCGCCACGAATTACGCGATCGGGCTCTCCGGCGCCAGGATCGTCGAGGCGCTGTTGCGCTCCGAAAACGCGGTACTCCCGGTCTCCACGGTGATGCACGGCCAATACGGGATCGTCGGCGTCGCCCTGTCGCTGCCCAGCATTGTGGGGAACGGCGGCGTGCACGCCGTGCTGGAGACGCCCATGGACGAGGGCGAACTCGCCTCGCTCCACCACTCTGCCGAAACCCTCCGGCAGAGCCTCGCCTCCCTCGGGATCTGACCCCTTAGGCGGGTTGCGGTGCCGACGGCACCACAGTCACCGAGCCCAGGTGCGGCAGCGCCGCCTTGGCGCCCTCCTCCAGGTCCGCGGCCACCGAGGAGAATTCAGCCAGCCGGGCGTCCGCGCTGACGGGGATGGTGATCTCTGCGTGCAGCCGGTGGCCGGACCAGCGCAGCCGCGAGGTGCCGCCCATGGGCGAGCGCTCCCGGACGACGCCGGCCAGCGCGTCGCTCAGGTGGGGGTCGACGCCGTCCATGAGCCGCCGCCCGACGTCGCGCACCGTGCCCCAGAGAAGCACCATGATCGCCACCGAGATCAGCAGACCCACGATGGGGTCCGCCAGCGGGAAGCCGAGCCAGACGCCCACGACACCGGCCACCACGGCGAGGGAAGTGAAGCCGTCGGTCCGGGCGTGCACGCCATCGGCGATCAGCGCCGCGGAACCGATCCGCCGTCCGACCCGGATCCGGTAGATCGCCACCAGCTCGTTCCCCGCGAAACCGACGAGCCCGGCCGCGAGGACCCAGCCGAGGTTCTGCACGGGCTGCGGCTCGAAGAAGCGGCGAATCGACTCGACGGCGGCCACGACCGCGGAGAGGGCGATCATGGCGACAATGAAGAGTCCGGCGAGGTCCTCGGCGCGGCCGAAGCCGTATGGGTAGGTTCGCGTCGCCTTTCGGCGGCCGAGCAGGAACGCGATCCACAACGGCACCGCTGTCAGCGCATCGGAGAAGTTGTGCACGGTGTCCGCCAGCAGCGCCACGGAGCCGCTGACCAGCACAATTGCCAACTGGAACAACGAGGTGGTCCCCAGGCCCAGCAGTGAAACCTTGACCGCACGGATGCCTTGCGCACTGGACTCGAGCGCCTCGTCGATTGAGTCCGCGGCGTCATGGGAGTGCGGGACGAACAGCTCGTGCAGCCAGCCCTTCAGGCCGGAGGCGTGAGTGTGCCCGTGTGGGTGGTCATGGCCATGGTCGTGGCTGTGGTCGTGTGGGTGGTCATGCGCGTGGTCATGGTCATGGTCGTGCTCATGCTCATACGTGTGGTCATGGCCCTCGTGGTCCCCGTGGCGCTGCTGGCCCACGGCGTTCCCCGGCCCGCTCATGCGCCGTGTCCCGGGGCAGTACCCAAGGCGTGCTCGGCCTGGTGGATCGCATCCATCACCAGTTGGCGGGCGTGATCATTCTGCAGCCGGTAGAAGACCTTGGTCCCCTCCTGCCGGGTGGCGACCATGCCGCCCAGCCGCATCTTGGCCAGGTGCTGCGAAACGGCCGAAGCCGGTTTCCCAACCTGCTCCGCGAGGGCGTTCACCGGCAGCTCGCCATCCCCCAGCGCGAGGATCAGCCGAACCCGTGTGGCGTCGGCCAACATGGAAAACACTTCAACGGCCAACTCCACATGGGGGCTGTCGAGATCAACCTGCATATCTGCATTCATACGCAGATATTGTCATATGCGCTGCGCCCGAACAACCGCGACCCGGACGGCAGCTAAGTGGCGGGAACGCAATCCGCGGGACCGTCGTTGAAAACCCGGTAGCGTGAGAGGCGCGACCTCAGCCTGGAAGGAGCAGCGACGTGGCCAAGACAGCTCGGCACAATCCGGCCGTTGTCCTTCTCCGCGTCGCCCTGCTGGCCGGCATCGCCGCCGTCATTGCCGGCCTTCTCGGAATGCATGTCTTCTCCGGCGTCCACGGAGCGTCCGCCTCGACCGGGCATCCAGCGGTTGAGTCCCAGACCACCGCGACGGCCGGCCATCCTGCCCCGGCGGCCCAGCACGAAACGCCGCCGCCGCCGTCGTGCGTCTGCGGCGGAGGCTGCGGCGAACAGCATGCCGCACACGCCTCCTGCACCCCGGCCGCCCCGACCGCTTCCCTGAGCGCTCCCCCGCCGGGGACAACACTGCTCACGGTCCTGCCGTGGAGCGGGGCGGAACCCGATCGGCTTCCCGCCTACTCCTACCGTCCCGCCACGCCGACGCCGAGCGAGCTCTCCATTAGCCGGACGTAAAAGGGGATCCGGGCCGCAGATTTGCGGCATCCAGCCCCCAACGGTGCGCGCGGCCCCAGCCGCCCGCCGTCCGACGCCGGCACTCGCCGGATTCCCAAAGGACAGATTTCGATGAACAAAGTACTGACAATTTTCGCCGCGGCCCTGGCCGCCGCCATCGCCCTGGCCGGCTGCTCCGCCAGTTCCGACTCCGGCAGCAACATGCCCGGAATGGACCACAGCAGCACGGAATCAAGCTCCGCGGCCGCAAGCACAGACCACAACGGCACGGACACCATGTTCGCGCAGGGAATGATCCCGCACCACGCCCAGGCCGTCCAGATGAGCGAGATGATCCTCAAGAAGCAGGGCATCGACCCGAAGGTGTCGGCCCTGGCCGGCCGAATCAGGGCCGCCCAGGGTCCGGAGATCGAACGCATGACCGGCTGGCTCCTGAACTGGGACGAATCCACCCAAATGCCGGGAGGCCATGCCATGTCCGGCATGGTGAGCGATGACGGCATTCGCCAGCTCGACGCCGCCACCGGTACCGATGCTGCGAAGCTGTTCCTCACCCAGATGGTCGCCCACCACGAGGGTGCCGTCGAGATGGCCAACGCGGAGGTCCGGAGCGGAAAGAACCCGGAGGCCATCAAACTGGCCAAGGACGTCGCCGCCTCCCAGACGGACGAAATCAAGGAAATGAAGGGGCTGCTGGCCGGTCTCTGAGCCCGGAGCAGCCCGGCCTTGGCTTGGGCGGCGGCGCGTAATGCCGTGCCGCCACCGCCCGGGTTCGCCTAAGCTCGAAGGAACAGTTTCACTGGCTCAGCGACGAACCACCCGGGAGACACTTCATGACCAACTGGCGGATCAGGGATTTCCATTCAGCCGACCTGGACGGGATCCTGCATCTCTGGGAATCCCTCAAGGCCACGAATGTCGAGCCGGTCTACGCGCTCTCCGAGGTTCTCGCCTCGTGCGAGAAGGACCACGCCGTCGTCGCGGTGCAGGGCGAGCAGGTGGTGGGCGCCGCCGTCGGTCGCGCCGCCCATGACCAGGGCTGGATCGTTTTTCTGGCCACCCTGCCCGAGTTCCGCGGCCGCGGAATCGGCACCTCGCTGCTGGCCGCGGTGGAGAACCGGATGGCCCCGCACGGACTGAACAAGCTCTCCGCGCTCATGCCGGAATCCGAAACCCGCGTGGAGGCATTCCTGAGCCGCGGCTTCGTGCTGAAGAAGAACCTGCGCTACTTCGAACGCAAGATCCCCGTGCAGCGCCAGGAACTCGAACCGCTCAGCCAGCTCGGCGGCCGGATCCTGGCCCGGGACCTCTGGGAAAACGTCGCCGGCATGCGCATGGAGAAGGAACTCTTGGAGCGCCGCCTCGTCCTGCCCCTGGCCGAAGCCGACCTGGCCGACGAGTACGGCGTGGTGCCTCCGCGGGCCGTGGTTCTGTTCGGCCCGCCCGGCACCGGCAAGACCACCTTCGCCAAGGCCATCGCGTCACGGCTGGAGTGGCCGTTTGTGGAGGTCTTCCCCTCCCGGCTCGCCGCCGACCCGCTGGGCCTGGCCGGCGCCCTGCGCGAGACTTTCCTCGAGATCGCCGAGCTGGAGCACGCCGTTGTCTTCATCGACGAGGTGGAGGAGATCGCCTCGCAACGCGCCGGGGATCCGCCGTCGCCGCTGCAGGGCGTCACCAACGAACTGCTCAAGATCATTCCGGCGTTCCGCGAACAGCCCGGCCGGCTGCTGGTCTGTGCCACCAACTTCATCCGCGCCCTGGATTCCGCCTTCCTGCGCCACGGCCGCTTCGACTACGTCATCCCGATCGGCCTGCCGGACCGCCTGGCCCGCGAGGCCATGTGGCAGCGTTTCATTCCCGCCACCGTGGTGGACGACGTGGATGTGGAGCTGCTGGTGGACCGCACCGAAGGGTTCTCCCCCGCGGACATTGAGTACGCTGCCCGGAGCGCCTCACAGCGCGCGTTGGAGAACGCCGTTTACGGAATGGACAGCGACGGCGGGGCGGGCACCGCGGGCGGCCCGTCCGGCGGCGCTTCCCCCGGCGCCTCCCTCCGGGAGGCGGTCCGGAAGGGTCCCGCGACCCAGGATTACCTCGCTGCGATCGCGGACACCCGGACCACCGTCAGCGCGGAGGTCCAGCAGGAGTTCCTTGAGGACATCGACCTGCTGGGCCGGGTCTAGCCCTGCGGGGTGCCGTCGTAGGAGAGGTTTTCGTAGTCGGTGTCGTCTTCCTCGTCGAGCCGGTCGTCGAGTTCCTCCAGTAGCCACGGGTTGATCCGGGCCAGGATCTTGCGGATCTCTTCGACCGGAACCGCGGCGTACAGCACCGGCCGGGCGTCGTCGTAGCGGGTGACCGGCGGCTTGTCCGGCCACTTCTCCGCCAGCGCCCTGACCCGTTCGGGCAGGGAGTTGTGCGCGTTGTCGGCAATCTTGACCAGGGTGGCGTCGTGGTCCTCGGCTATGTAGCGGATCCCGGCCTGGTAGTCGTCCGGGTTCTCGTGCAGGCGTTTCGTGACGCGCTCGATGATGTCGACGGCTCGCTCGGAAACGCCCATCTCCAGCAGCGCCTGGCGCGTCATCGGGGTGTCTTCGGCAATGTCGTGCAGGTATCCCGCGATCCGGATGTCGTCATCGAAGTCGGCCAACGCATCGCCGACGGCGATCACGTGCTCCCGGTAGGGGCGTTTGAGCTTGTCCTTCTGGCGGTTGTGCGCCACTTCGGCGAGGACCCTGGCCGTCTCGACGGTGAAATGCGGCCGGTCGGCGCGTGCTTCGGTGAACTCTGGTTCTGACATGATTCCAGCCTACGCGCCGGGGCCGCCCATCCCGGGCCACACCCACGGCTCCCTCGGGAGGGCAGCGGGATCAAACTCGTTCAGCGCCTGCACCAGCGGTCCCGCGGGCAAACCCAAGGACTCCAGCAGCGCGTCCCGCACCTCATCCGCGGTGACCCCCTCGGCCGCGAGGTCCGCGAGCGTCACCGCGCCGTCGCGCTTGGCCAGCCGGGCACCGGCGGCATTGAGCACCAGCGGCACATGGGCATATTCCGGGACGGGAATATTCAAAAGGGAGGCCAAGTAGGCCTGCCGCGGGGTGGACGGCAGCAGATCGTCGCCGCGCACCACCTGGTCGATTCCCTGCGCGGCGTCGTCCACCACCACGGCCAGGTTGTACGCGGTGACCCCGTCGTTGCGGCGGAGGACGAAGTCGTCAACTACGCCGGTAAAGCTGCCGTGCAGCACGTCCTGCACGCTCGCCTCGCTCACCCCCGCCCGGAGCCGGACCGCCGCAGGCCGAACGGCTCGCTTGCTGGCGCGCTCGGCCTCGGTCAGGTTCCGGCAGGTACCGGGGTACGCGCCCTGCGGGGCGTGCGGGGCCGACGGCGCCTCCTGGATTTCGCGGCGGGTGCAGAAGCATTCGTAGGTCAGCCCTTCCTCCGCAAGGTGCTCGATCGCGGCCGCGTAGAGGTGTTCCCGGTCGGTCTGGCGCACGACGCCGCCGTCCCAGTCCACGCCAACCGCCGCCAGGTCACGAAGCTGCTCCGCCTCGGCACCGGAGCGGGCACGATCCAGGTCCTCTACGCGCATCAGGAAGCGCCGGCCCGTTGCGCGCGCGAAGAGCCAGGCGAGGATGGCGGTGCGAAGGTTGCCCACGTGGAGCACGCCGGAGGGGCTGGGGGCAAAACGCCCGGCTGGTGTCATGGCACAAGCCTATGCCGGGCAACACAAGAGCCCCTCAGCCACCGATGACTTCGGACATCCGACGTCGGGGGCTCAGGGGCTCTTGCCGTTAAGGGTGTGCGGAAAGACGATGCGTGAACAAGAGTCAATCAGCGGCGGGCTCCTTGCGGGATGCCTTGTCCAGGGCCCGGTAGGTGTGCCGGGGAATCTGTAGCCATCGGCTGCCGGCGGTGGCCCGCATCCTTTGTTGCCACTATTTGAGCAGGAGCCATACAGTTGGCGCAACGGACTTGGAGTCTCTTGGTCAGAATGACCAGTAGGCGCCTCAATGATTAGCAGGAAGTGGTCAGATTGCAGCAACTCGACGCGACGGATCGCCGGATCCTTCTTGCCCTGGACGCGGATCCGCGGCTGCCCATCATGGTGTTGGCCCAAAAGCTGGGCCTGGCCCGCGGCACCGTCCAGTCCCGCCTGGAGCGGATGACGGCGTCGGGCGCGCTCCGGCCAAACAGCAGCCGGGTGCTGCCCTCCGCGCTGGGCCGCGGCGTTGCTGCGGCCGTGAGCGCCGAACTGGACCAGAGCCACCTGGATGAGGCGATCGCGGCGCTGCGGAAAATCCCGGAGGTGCTCGAGTGCCATGCACCCGCCGGCGACACCGACCTGCTGATCCGCGTGGTGGCCACCAGTCCCGACGATCTCTACCGTGTTTCCGAGGAAATCCGGCTGTGTCCGGGGATCGTGCGGACGTCCACGAGCATGTTCCTGCGCGAAGTCATTCCTTACCGGACCACCCCCCTGCTGGGCGGGTAAAGGGGGCACCGCCCGCACGGCGGGCCGCCCTCCCTGGCACGAGCTGGCCGCAGTTTTCCTGACGCTTTCGCTCAATTTTGGCGCGGGTTTCATCTACCCGCGCCCGGAATCATCACCCCGTTCACAAAATTGTCATCCGTCTCATGCGTCACGTCCGTTACACTTGCGCGAAAGCAAGTATTGGGGGGGATGTGGGAGTCAACTGTACGTTGAGCCCCGTGAGCGCCGAGGGCTGCGAGCTTCGCCGGCCCGTCGATGGCGCACGGCCCCCAGTTTTTTCACTTCGACGTTCTGCGAGCTTCCGTCGGTCCTCCGGATGTGACCGACACCAGCACGATCCGCCGCGGCCCGCACTTCTGTGCCGGGGCTTGCGCCGCCGCGCACCACAACATCTCTCATCCGGTCCGGGTTATATGAAGGAACTACATGCGTTCTGCTAAGCGATCTCTGGCGTCTATCACCGGCTTCCTGCTGCTCGCGGCAGGCATGGTCTCGCTTCCCAGCGCACCGGCTGCCGCCGTGGACACCGGCGGCACCGACAGTCCGCCGACCGTTTTCGTGGACGGCACCCCCCACTCCGAGCACGTCTTCGAGCCCGGGACGAATCCCGCCGAGAAAGCCGCCGCCGGGGGCCTCCAGACCGAGTCGACGTCGGCCGGCAAAATCCAGGTCACACTGGTCACCGCTACCCTCGCCGACAACAGGACCGCCGTAGACGCGGTCGCTGCGGAGAAGGCAGTCGCGGCATCCAGCGCGTACTGGAGCAACATGTCCAACGGCCGCATCACCATGACGGTGGCCAAACGGATCCTCGGCCACAAATCTGCGGGGACCTCCACGCAGTTCTACGGCGACCTCATCGACAAGATCACCTCGGAGCTGGGTTGGCACTACGCCAGCAATACGGCCCTTGTCATTTTTATTCCGGCCTCCTCGCTGTCCGGCGGCGCGCTCGGCGCAGGCTACAGCGGCTACGTCACCGGCGGGGTCAGCGGTCGCATCCTGATGCCCAAAATTGGCGCCTACACCACCAGCGTCATCTCCCACGAGTTCGGCCATGTCCTTGGCTCCATGCACGCGGACTCCCTGCAGTGCGGCAGCGGCGCCTCCGACGTCGGGACCACCTCTTCCGGGTCCTTCGCGGATTCTTCCTGCTACATCCGTGAATACGGGGACACGACCGACCTCATGGGCCTGTCCCGCAACGATGCCTCGCCGGTCATCAGCTCCTCGCTGTGGGATTTCCTGGGCATGGGAAGCGGGACCGGCACCGACATCCTGAACGTGGGCATCGCCAACGGCGTCAAGCGCTACACGCTCAAGCCGTGGGGCGGCAAGGATCCCAACCGGGCCTTGAAGTTCACCGATCCGATCAGCGGGGAGATCTACTACCTGGAACTGCGGCAGCCCGTCGGCTACGACAGTTACCTCGCGACAGCGTCCAACGTCAGTAACCGCGGCGTGAAGATCGTCCAGCGCGGCGGAGCCACGGCGGCATCATCACTGGTCCTGAAGCCGTATTCGAAGCCGGACGGCAACGTCTACGCGAATCTCGCCTGGCAGCAGGGGAGCACCTTCGTCACCCACGCAGGCACCCGGGTCCGGATCGATTCGGTCACCGCGGATGCCGCCACCGTCACCATCACGGCCGATCCGGACCGCTGGACCAAAATCCAGTTCTCGGTCGGCGATTTCAGTGGGGACGGCCGGCCCGACATGATTTCCCGGGAGTCCAACGGCGCGCTCCTGCTGAGCCAGGGCCAGGCCGGCAACCGCATCGGGTCCCCGGTCCAGATCGGTGCAGGCTGGGACGCCTTCAACTCGGTGATCGGCAATGGGGACTTCGACGGCGATACCTTCGCCGACATCATCGCCCGAAGCTCGGACGGCACGCTGTGGCTCTACCCGGGCAACGGCCGGAGCGGCTTCCTGCCCAGGAAGCAGATCGGGTCCGGCTGGAATATCTTCAAACGCATTGTTGCCGCCGGCGACTTCACCGGCGATGGCCACAACGACCTGTTCGGCATCCTGCCCAGCGGTGAGCTCTACCTCTATCCCGGCAACGGCTCCGGCGGGTTCCTGCCGCGCAGCCAGGCCGGTTCGGGATGGCAGATCTTCAACGGAGTTGCCGCGGCAACCGGGATGGTCGCCGGCGCCCCGGGACTCGTCGCCCGGAGCAGCGACGGAACCCTGTACCTCTACCCGGGCAACGGGGCCGGAGGCTTCCGGCCGAGGCTTGCCGTGGCCTCCGGCATGGACACCACCGCAGACCTCGTGGGCGGCCAGGACTTCACGGAGGACGGCAGCACCGACGTGCTCGCCGCCCGAGCCACCGGCGCGATGGCGCTGAACGCAGGAGACGGCACCGGCAAGTTCGCCGGACGCCTGGACATCGGCGCAGGCTGGAACAAGTTCAGTGACATCTGGGAAGCCGGCGACTTCGACGGCGACGCCCGGCCGGACGTACTGGCCCGGGACGCCGCCGGCGCCTTGATGTTGTACTCCGGAAACGGTTCGGGCAGCTTCAAGGGCTCCAAGCAGATCGGCTCCGGCTGGCAGATCTTCGACCGGGTCATTTCCGCGGCCAACTTCGACGGGCAGGGCGGCCCGGACCTCGTCGCCCGCTCGACCGACGGCAAGCTCTGGATGTACCCCACCAACGGCGCGGGCGGCTTCAGTCCGCGCAGGCAGATCGGGAGCGGCTGGAACATCTTCTCGAAGATCCTCTCCCCCGGCGACTTCAACGGTGACGGCCGGTCGGACATCCTCGCCCAGGGCTATGACGGAAAGCTGTGGCTCTACCCGGGCAACGGCGGCGGCGGTTTCTTGCCCAGGCGGCAGATCGGTGCCGGTTGGGGCGGCTTCAACCAGGTCCTGGCGGCGAACGACTTCACCGGTGACGGCAAGGCCGACCTGATGGCGCGCGCCAGCGACGGAAAGCTGTGGCTCTACCCCGGCGACGGCAGCGGCGGCTTCCAGCCCAGGCGGCTGATTGGCAACGGTTGGAACATCTTCCGCACCTTCGCCAGCGTTGGCAGGTTCGGAGGCATCGCCAAGCCGAACATCATTGCCACCGACACCCGCGGGACCATGTGGCTCTACACCGGCAACGGCGCGGGCGGATTCCAGTCAACCGTCCTGAACCCGCGCTAAGCCGGCCTCAGGCCCTTCGAACGGATCAGACCGGCGGGCCGGTATTCGCTTTCAGGTTCTTCATGACCAGCGTGGAGGTCAGCCGCTCGACGCCGGGCAGCGAGGTCAGTTCGGCGTCGTAGAAGCGCTGGTACGAGGGCAGGTCTGCGGTGATGACCTTGAGCAGATAGTCGGGCTCGCCGAACAAACGCTGGGCTTCGACGATGTTCGGGTTCTCCGCGACGCGGTTCTCGAAGATCTCCATGGTGGCGCGGTCCACCTGCCGAAGCGTGACGAACACAATCGCCTCGAAGCCCAGCCCGACGGCGGCCGGATCGATGTCGGCGCGGTAACCGCGGATGACGCCGGACGACTCCAACTCGCGCAGCCTGCGGTGGCACGGCGCGACGGTCAGCCCTACCTTCGCAGCCAGTGCCGTGGCGGTCATTCGACCGTCCTCACGGAGGTGGCGCAAGATACTTCTGTCGATATGGTCTATCACGCAATTATCTTATTGCCGCCGCGGATTATTCGGCGAAATCAGTAAGCACTTGTTGGCTCCAAATCCCTAGGCTTACTCCTGCAGCCAACCCAGGAGACCGCCGTGAACCCCCAACTCTTCCTCGCTTTCGTCGGCGTCGCCGTGGCCCTTGCCTGCACGCCGGGGGTCGACTGGGCCTACTCGATCTCCGCCGGGCTCAAGGAGCGCAGCTTCGTGCCCGCCGTCGCCGGCCTGTGCGGTGGCTACGTCGTGCACACCGCACTCCTGGCCGCCGGTCTGGCCGCCGTAATTACGGGCCTCCCCGGCCTCCTCGGCTGGCTCACGGTGGCCGGCGCGGCCTACCTGCTGTGGCTGGGCGTCAGCACGGTACGCTCCTGGCGGGACGCCAGCTTCGGCCGCCAAACCGCCGCCACCGGGCCCGCCCAAAAAACTCAGTTCAGGGCGTTCCTGCAGGGCATGGGCATCAGCGGCATCAACCCGAAGGGCCTGCTGTTCTTCGTCGCCTTGATCCCGCAGTTCGTCAGGCCCGACGCCGCCCTGTCCGTACCGGCGCAGTCAGGCCTGTTGGGCCTCACCTTTGTCCTGCTGGTGGCCGTCATCTACAGCGGCGTGGCCCTGCTGGCCCGGAAGCTGCTGCATTCCCGGCCCGGCGCGGCCCGGCGGGTGACGCTGGCCAGCGGAGTCATCATGGTGGCCCTAGGCCTGGTGCTGCTGGCCGAACAGCTCGTCCCTCTGGCCACGGCAACTGCCTGGCAGTAGGGGCCCGGCATCCGCCGGGACGGGATCATTCCCCGTTCAGCTGCTTCCACTCCTGTTCCCACAGCCTGCGTTCTTCGACGTCCTTGCGGATGACTTCGAAGGTTTCGAGCTCGGCCGGCCGGCCGCGCAGCCAGTCGCGTGGATTCAGTGACCTGCGCCCGTTATCCAGCACCAGCAAGGCGCGGTCCGTCAAGGCATCGTTACGGAGCGCCAGGTGGGTCTTGCGCCGCCGGAGCACCTCCTTCAACGCCGCCTGGGAGGCCGTAGCGGCACCCAGGCGGCGCAGTGAGCGGGCGCGGATCAGCAGCAGCGCGGCCGAGAGGTCGTCGGCGTTCAGCAGCCCCTCCGTCCACACCGTAACTTCCTTGTCCCGGCCCGTCGCGAACGCCACCGAGCACCGGGCCAACGCCGCGGGCAGCGAGGGCGGAAGCGACGCCGCGGTGTGCAGCGCCGCCTCAAGGTGGCCGGTTTCCCGCAGGGAGTGCGACAGCGCCAGGAACACCGCCTCCTCACTGAAGAGCACCGGAACCTCGATGCGCTCAGCTACCCCGACCCTGGTGACCACCCGGGTCAGGTAGCCGGACGCGAACTGGTTGGCGTCGTCGTCGTTCCTGGTGGTGAGTCCGCGCTGGAGGAGTTCCGCGGCACGCAGGTAGCCGCCCTGCTTGTGGGCCAGGAGCCCGGCGAGCACATAGCAAAGCCCGGCCCAGCCGGGGTAGGTGCGGCCCAAGGCGATCAGCCGGTTGGGGTCGGTATTGTGGAAGGTCGCCTCGTGGACCGCCTTCGCCGCTTTCCCGGGCATCCGCCTAAGCCTGGGGGCAGGGCCATCCACGCTGAGCAGCGCACCGCTCCGGCCGCCGAGGGCGGTCTGCAGCATGCCGCCGACGCCGTCTGCCAGGTCCCGTACCGGCGTGCGGACCTGGGGGTTGCCGAACGGCGTGAGGTCGCGGGTGTCGCGATAGATGGGTCCTGGGGACTGTGCGGCGCTCATTCTTCCATGCTAATAGCGCCCCCTGGCGCGCAGGGAAGGGCTAGCTGGCCGCGGCCACCCAGACGCCAATGACCCAGGTGCTCACGGCAAGGCAGGCCAGGCCGAACTCCACCAGCATGCCCACTCCGGTGGCTTTCAGGGCCGCCCAACTGGTGGTCACGGCGGCACGCCAGGCGCGGGTTCGGTGGAGTTCGCTCAGCAGCAGGCCGGCCGCGAAGCCGACAAAGAGCCCCACCACCGGGATCAGGAACATGCCTGCGACGCCGAAAACCAGTCCGGCCACCACGGAACGGCCCGGCACGCTGTGCTGCTTGAGCTTGCGGCCGGTCAGCAAGGCACTGGCCGCCATGCCGGCCAGCACCAAGGCCAGGCCCACACCGAAGACCACCCAGCCGGTGGTTCCGGCGCCACCCCAGAGCGCCCAAGCCAGCAGGCTCAGGCCAATCAGGATGCTGCCGGGGAGCACCGGGATGACGATCCCCGCCACGCCCACCAGAATGGCCAGGCCGCAGAGCACAGTCACGAGGATTTCGGGGTTCATGCCCCCAGTCTATGGCTGGCTACTGCGCGGCCCGGCCCCTGCGCCGGTGCGCTACTCCGCCTCCACCGCCGCGGCGACGGCGGCGGAAACGGCCGGGGCGACGCGCGGGTCCAGCGGGCTCGGCACGATGTAGTCGGCAGAGAGATCGTTCTCGGCCAGGTCGGCGATGGCGCGGGCCGCGGCGAGCTTCATCGCGGGGGTGATCCGGCGGGCACCGGCGTCGAGGGCACCGCGGAAGATGCCGGGGAACGCCAGCACGTTGTTGATCTGGTTCGGGAAGTCGCTGCGTCCGGTGGCGACGACGGCGGCGTACCGGGCCGCGACCTCCGGCAGCACTTCCGGGTCCGGATTGGAGAGAGCGAAGACGATGGCGCTGTGGTTCATCAGCTTTAGGTGCTCTTCGTCCAGCCGGGAGGAGGAGACGCCGATGAACACGTCCGCGCCCAGCAGGGCTTCTGCGGGGCCGCCGGCGACGCCGCGGGGATTGCTGCGGGCGGCAAGCTGGGCCTTTTTGCTGGCCGGGTCCGCGGCGATGTCCGTACGGTCGCGGTTGATCACGCCGCGGGAGTCGAGCAGCACGACGTCGTCGATTCCGGCGCTGAGCAGGATCTCAGCGACGGCGATCCCGGCCGCACCGGCGCCCGAAACCACCACCCGGAGTCCCTCGAGTTCACGGGCCGTCACCTTCGCGGCGCCGGTCAGCGCGGCGAGGACGACGACGGCGGTGCCGTGCTGGTCATCGTGCATGACGGGGCAGTCGAGGGCCTCGATCAGCTTTTCCTCAAGCTCGAAGCAGCGGGGCGCCGATACGTCCTCAAGGTTGACCGCGCCAAAGCTGGGACGCAGCCGGACGAGGGTCTCGACAATCTCGTCAACGTCGGTGGTGTTGAGGACCAGCGGGATGGAGTCAAGGTCGCCGAAGGCCTTGAAAAGCGCGGACTTGCCTTCCATGACGGGCAGTGAGGCACTGGCACCGATGTCGCCAAGGCCCAGCACCGCAGTGCCGTCGCTGACCACCACTACGAGGCGCTGGGCCCAGGTGAGCGTCTTGGCCAGTTCCGGGTCGGCGGCGATGGCGCGGCTGACCTGGGCGACGCCGGGCGTGTAGGCGATGGACAGGTCGCGCTTGCTGGCGAGCGGTACGGTGCTGGAGATCGAGAGCTTGCCGCCCTGGTGGGAGGCGAAGATCTCCTGGTCGGTAAGCGCGGCTACCGGCGCTTCTGCCGCCACGGCCGGGGAAGTGGATTGGGCGGGAATGGTCGTTTCAATGGACACGTCGTTGTCTCCTGGGGCTCACCGTGGGCATACGGCACTTGGCTGCTCGGGCACAAGGGGTGCCCAAGATGGTCGGGGGAACTTCCTGGGCGGCCCCGGGGTGGCGGACCTGCGGTGAAGCTCCCGGAAGTGCTGGCGCTTGCGCCGCTCCGGTTCTGCAATCGTAAACAACGGCGATCCCCGGCGGAGATTCCGCCGGACATAATCCGGTAACTGGTCTAGACCGCCCGGCCCCTTGGGCTACTTGGCCTCCCGGCCCCTGGCCAGCAGCGAGCAGGCCTTTTTCAGGTCCTCCTCCGCTTCGAAAAGCGACAGCCGGCGGCACCGCACGGACTGCACCAGGCCGGTGACGGTGAGCAGCAGGACCCGTGAGACGGCAGGGTCGCCGCTGACCGCGGTCACAGCCTTCTCCGCCGTCGCGTCGATGTCCCTGAGCAGGCGGGTGGTGTCCGTGTCCTTCGCGTAGACCGTGAGGTTCAGGCATTGCTCCACGGCGGGCTGCATCAGGCGCATGTGGAAGATTTCCATCACCGCGCCCACCAGGGCGTGCGCCGGCGCCCGGGCCCCGTCCGGCCATTCGCCGAGATGGAGTTCGCCGAGCTGCTTGCGGTACAGGGCCAGCATCAATTGCGTGGAGGACGGGAAATAGCGGTACAGGGTTCCTAGCGGGACATCCGCCCCGGCTGCCACCTCGGAGAGGACCACGGAGTCGAGTCCCTTGCGGGCAAAACCCGCGGCGACGTCCAGAATGCGCGCATAGCGCAGGCGCTGCCGGGGCAGGGTGGGCGGCGGGGCCATTGGTGGAAGATCCGAAGGGAATTCAGGCATCAGCAGCGTTCCGGGGTCGTTTTTCTCGGCAGCCGGGAGGGTTAGTCCACAGCACTGCCGCGGGAATCCCGTCCACTATACGGCACGGTATGGGGCTCCCTGCCAGTCAAACGAGCTCCCCTGCCGGCTAGTCCACACCCTTGATCTTGACCACGAAAACGGCGCCCAGCAGCCCGATCACGGCCGCCGCAATGTATAGCGAGACGTACCCGCCCCAGAGCGCCACGAACGGGTAGGCGATCAGCGGAGCCAGCACCTGCGGCAGCGAATTGGCGATGTTGATGACCCCCAGGTCCTTGCCCCGGTTCAGAGCCGTGGGCAGCACCTCGGTGATCAGGGCGAAGTCGACGGCGAGGTATGCGCCGAAGCCGATGCCCAGCACCGAGGCGCCGATCAGCGCCCCGGGCCAGGTCGGGGCGAAGGCAAGGATCAACGCGGCCGCCGCGATGACGGCCGAGGACAGGATGACGAGCGGCTTGCGCCGGCCCATCCGGTCACTGAGCCGGCCGCCGATCACACTCGTGATGATGACCATGACCGCGTACAGGCCGGTCAGGACCAGGACGCCGACCTCCGCCTCGATGCCCTGCGTCTGCGGCAGGTGGACGGCGTCGGTGAGGAAGAACAGCAGGTAGAGCGTCACCACGTGGTTGCCGATGTTCACCAGCAGGCGGGTGAGCCAGGCCCAGGCGAAATCCGGGTACCTGGCCGGGGAAATCCAGAAGCTCTTGGCAAATTCGGCCGGTACGAGCCGCGGCCTGGCTTCCCGCGGCAGCGCGACGTCGTCGTTCTTGAAGAAGTACAGACCGACGCCGGCCAGCAGGGCCACCGCGCAGAAGGCGTAGCCAAGCGCGAAGTTGCCGGAGACGACGGCGGCGATCACGGCCCCGATCAATATGCCCATGGTCTGGCCCATCGCGGCGAGGCCTCCCACGGTACCGCGCTGAGCCACCGGCACCCGGTCCGGAACGGCGGCGGTGATGGCCGCGTAGGCTCCGTTGCAGCCTGCCTGGACGAGGCACCAGAGAATCGTCATAACGGCGACATTCGGGGCGCCCGCGAGGGCAGTCAGCGCGGCGGCGCCAAGGATGGCACCGAAGAGGACCCACGGCACCCGGCGGCCCCGGCGGGCGACCGTCCGGTCACTCAGGGCGCCGAACAGGGGATTGGCCACGAGGGACACAGCCGCTCCCGCGCCGGTCACCAGTGCCAGGATCGCTTCCTTCTCGCCTTCGTCGAAGGCCGCCGCCTGCTGGCCGAGGAGCACCTGGAGCGGACCGAAGAACGCCGCGTTGATGCCCACGTTGACCAGGACCACGCCTGCGGTCCAGACCGGGCGGACGCGTTGCTGCGGTTCGGCGAGCGCCGGCGCGGCGATATTGGACAGGCTCATATGGTTCCCCCCGGAACTGATGCTGGAGCTGAAGATCAGTGTTGGCCCAGACTATCGTGGGCATCACCTTATTCACCCGGCCGAGGAGAACCAGTGACCCACTCCCGCACAGAACCCGCCAACCCCGTCAATACCGCCGACCTTTTCGACGAGCGCGGCGCGGACCTGGATTCCATCTCGCTGCAGTTCCAGTCCCTCGGCGGCCACACCCATTTCAACGGCCCGGTCCGGACAATCCGCTGCTTCGAAGACAACGCCCTGGTCAAGGCCACGCTGGCGACGCCGGGCAACGGCGCCGTCCTGGTGGTCGACGGCGGCGGCTCGCTGCGCACCGCACTGATGGGGGACATGATCGCGGCGGGCGCCGTCGAGAACGGCTGGGCCGGCGTCGTGATCAACGGTGCCATCCGCGACCGGGTGGCGGTCTCCGGGCTGCCGCTCGGGGTGAAGGCACTCGGCAGCAACCCGCGAAAGAGCGCCAAGGACGGTGCCGGGGAGGCCGACGTGGAACTGGAGATCGACGGCGTCGCCATCCGCCCGGGCCAGCTGATCTGGTGCGACCCGGACGGGATCCTGCTCGAACGCTGAGCACGGAGACCAGTTACCGGACCGGTTACCGGGCCTGTAACCGGTCCGGGGTGCGGGCGGGAACAAAGCAGGCCGTAAGATAGTTACTGAAAGCAACCTTCCTGCTTGACCCCATAAACTTCCCCCCTTGGAGCAGTTATGTCCAAAACCACCTCCGCACGCCTGCCCGGAGAGGTCCTGACCCACCGTCAGACCATCACCGTCATGGTGGGCCTCATGCTCGGCATGTTCCTGTCCTCCCTCGACCAGACCATCGTGTCCACGTCGATCTACACCATCGCAAACGACCTGGACGGCCTCTCGCTGCAGGCCTGGGCGACGACGGCGTACCTGATCACCTCCACGGTGAGCACGCCGCTCTACGGCAAGCTCAGCGACATCTTCGGCCGGCGCCCGCTCTACCTCGCGGCGATCCTGATCTTCCTGGCCGGCTCGCTCTACGCCGGCTCGGTCCACTCGATGACCGAACTCGCGATCGCCCGCGGCATCCAGGGCATGGGCGCCGGCGGCCTGCTGGCCCTCGCGCTGACCATCATCGGGGACATCGTGGCGCTGAAGGACCGGGCCAAGTTCCAGGGCTACTTCATGTCCGTCTTCGGCATCTCCTCCGTGCTGGGCCCCGTAATCGGCGGCGCGTTCGCCGGTTCCGCCAACATCCTGGGCTTCGACGGCTGGCGCTGGGTCTTCTTCATCAACATCCCGATCGGCCTGGCCGCCCTCGCCGTCGTGTTCCTCTACCTGCACCTGCCGGCCAAGCACCTCAAGCAGAAGATCGACTACTGGGGTGCCGCCGCCATCACCCTGGCAATCGTCCCGCTGCTGCTCGTCGCCGAACAGGGCCGCACCTGGGGCTGGACCTCCACCGGCGCCTTCCTCTGCTACGCGCTCGGCGTCGTTGGCATCATCGCCTTCCTGCTCGCCGAAAAGCGCGCCGGTGACTACGCGCTGATCCCCCTCCGGCTGTTCCAGAACATGACGTTCGGACTCTCCTCGCTGCTGAACTTCATCATCGGCGTGGGCATGTTCGGTGCCATCGCGATGCTGCCGATGTACCTGCAGCTGGTCAAGGGCCTCACCCCCACCGAGGCGGGCCTCATGATGATCACCTTCACGGTGGGCATCCTGACCGGATCCATCACCGCCGGCCGGACCATCTCCGCGTCCGGCACCTACCGGATCTTCCCGATCCTTGGCACCGCCGTGCTGACCGCGGCCGCCGTCGTCATGGGACTCTCACTGGGTGTGGACACCCCGCTCTGGGTTCCCGGTGCGATTGCCGTGTTCTTCGGCCTCGGCCTGGGCTTCTGCATGCAGCCGCTCACCCTCGCCATGCAGGTCTCGGTTCCGGCCAAGGACATGGGCGTGGGCACCTCCTCGGCCGCCTTCTTCCGCTCGATGGGCGGCGCGGTGGGGACCGCGGTGTTCATCTCGATGCTGTTCAGCCTCGCGGCGGACAAGATCGGCAGCGGGATGAAGGCCGCGGTGCAGAACGCGGATTACCTCAAGGTGCTCAAGGACCCGGCCGTTGCCGCCGACCCCGCGAACGCCAAGCTGTACGAGTTCTTCAAGAACGGCGCCAGCAACGACTCGCTGAACGACACCAGCTGGCTGCACACCGCGAACGCCAGCCTGACCCGGCCGATCACGGAGGGATTCGCCCAGTCGATCGACGCCGTGATGCTGACCGCCGCCGTCCTGACCGGCATTGCCTTCCTGATCAGCTTCGCGCTGCCGAACAAGAAGCTCACCGATCCGAAGGCCGCCGCCAAGGAGTCGGTCGCCGCGCACTAGCCGCTCTTGACCCGCGAAACGGCAGGCAGCCTTATGGCTGCCTGCCGTTGGCGGTTAACTGTATGTTTCATCTCACTTTCGAAGTCCTGTGACATGCGCCGCGGCGGTGCCGGTGTAAGACTTGGTAGTTGCGGCGTGAGCCGCGGACCACGAATTGCCGAGGGAGCCACATGACCACCACCCAAGACCAGACCGTCGCCAAGATCCCCAAGCGGGTCATTTGGCTGGCCGTGGCGGGCGCCGTCGGCGGCTTCCTCTTCGGCTTCGATTCCTCGGTCGTCAACGGCGCCGTCGACGCCATCAAGGACGAATTCGCGCTCAGCGAGGCCGTCACCGGGTTCGCCGTCGCGGTCGCCCTGCTGGGCTGCGCTGCCGGCGCCTACCTGGCCGGCAAGGTCGCTGACCGCTACGGCCGCATCCCCGCCATGAAGCTCGGGGCCCTGCTGTTCCTGGTCAGCGCCTTCGGCACCGGCTTCGCCTTCGGCGTCTGGGACCTGATCTTCTGGCGCCTCATCGGCGGCCTGGGCATCGGCCTCGCCTCGGTGATCGCCCCCGCCTACATCTCCGAGATTTCGCCGCGCCACGTCCGCGGCCGCCTGGCGTCGCTGCAGCAGCTCGCCATCACCACCGGTATCTTCGCCGCGCTGCTCTCCGACGCCCTGTTCGCCAACTTCGCCGGCGGCGCCGACCAGGCCCTGTGGTTCGGCGTCGAGGCCTGGCGCTGGATGTTCGTCGCCGCGGCCGTCCCCGCCGTCGTCTACGGCTGGATCGCCTTCACGCTTCCCGAATCGCCGCGGTTCCTGGTGTTCAAGGGCAAGGATGAGGAAGCCCTCAAGGTCTTCGAGTCCATCGCCCCGAATGAGGACACGGACCGCCACCTGCGCGACATCAAGAAGGCCATCGAGGAGGACAAGCTCGCGGGCCAGAAGGGGTCGCTGCGCGGCAAGGCGCTGGGCCTGCAGCCGGTGGTGTGGATCGGCATCATCCTGTCCGTGCTGCAGCAGTTCGTCGGCATCAACGTGATCTTCTACTACTCCACGACGCTCTGGAAGGCGGTGGGCTTTCAGGAGAAGGACTCGCTCACCATCTCCGTGGCGACCGCCATCACCAACATCCTGGTGACCCTCGTGGCCATCGCGCTGGTGGACCGGATCGGTCGCCGCCCCATCATGCTGGCGGGTTCCATCGGCATGGCCGCCTCGCTGGCGACCATGGCCTTCGCGTTCGGTTCCGCCACCGGCTCCGGCGACGCGATCACGCTCCCGGGCGCCTGGGGCCCGGCCGCCCTGGTGGCCGCCAACGTCTTCGTCATCAGCTTCGGTGCCTCCTGGGGCCCGCTGGTCTGGGTGCTGCTGGGTGAGATCTTCCCGTCCCGCATCCGCGCCCGCGCCCTGGGCCTGGCCGCGGCTGCCCAGTGGATCGCCAACTTCGCCATCACCCTGAGCTTCCCCGTGATGGCGGCCGCCTCGCTGCCGCTGACGTATGCCATGTACGCCTTGTTCGCGGCGGCGTCGTTCTTCTTCGTGATGTTCAAGGTGCCGGAGACCAACGGCATGGCGCTTGAGCACGCGGAGACGCTGTTCGTGCCGAAGGGCTCCGCCAAGAAGTAGCCCCGGCAGCGCAAGAACCAACAACTGAGGCCCATGTTCCGCGGAACATGGGCCTCAGTTTTTTGTGCTGCGGGACGCCTAGACCAGGTGCGGCTCGTGCGAGCTCAGGTAGCGGCGTCCGACCAGGACCACCACGATCGCCAGCGCCATGGCCACGGCCGCGGCGAAGAACGGAACCTGGGGCCCGAAGTGCTCGCCCAGCTGGGCGGCGGCAAACGGTGCCAGCGCCCCGCCCATCCAGCGCACGAAGTTGTAGCCGGCGGAGGCCACCGGGCGGGGCGAATCGGAAACACCCATGGCCAGCTCGGTGTAGATCGTGTTGTTGATCCCCAGCAGCGCGCCGGAAACCACCACCAGGACGACGACGGCGGGCACCGAGTGCCCCGCGGCCAAACCGAGGCCGGCCAGGTCCAGGAGCAGCAGCGCCAGGGTGCCGCTGAGTACCCGGACGGCGCCGAAACGCCGCTGCAGCGCGGGGGCAACGAACACCGAGAAGACGGCCACGGCGACACCCCAGCCGAAGAAGACGCCCCCGATTCCGTAGGCATCCATCCCCAGGATGAAGGGCGTGAAGGCGAGGATGGTGAAGAAGCCGTAGTTGTAGAACAGCCCGCTGGCCGCCGTCGTCCGCAGGCCCTTGTGCCCCAGGGCCAGCAGCGGGTCCCGGAGCCGGACCTTCCGCTCGGGCAGCGGGGTCTTGGGCAGCAGGGCAATAAGTGCAATGAAGGCCGAGGCCATCAGCGCCGCGGTGCCGAAGAACGGGGCACGCCACTGCCAGCCGCCGAGCAGGGCGCCCAGCAGGGGCCCGAGCGAGATGCCCAGTCCCAGGGCCGCCTCGTAGAGGATGATCGCGGTTCCGGCGCCGCCGCTGGCGACGCCGACAATCACGGCCAGGGCGGTGGCGACGAAGAGCGCGTTGCCCAGGCCCCAGCCGGCGCGGAAGCCGACCAACTCGCTCACGCTGCCGGACAGGCCGGACAGGGACGCGAAGACCACGATGATGGCGAGACCGGCCAGCAGCGTGCGCTTGCCGCCGATCCGGGAGGAGACGAAGCCGGTGATCAGCATGGCGATGGCGGTGACCATGAAGTAGCTGGTGAAGAGCAGCGACACCTGGCTGGGGGTGGCCTCGAGGTTCTTGGCGATGGCGGGCAGGATGGGGTCCACCAGCCCGATCCCCATGAAGGCGAAGACCGCCGCGAGGGCCGTGGCCCAGACCGCCTTGGGCTGCTTGAGTAGCGAGGCCTTTTCGGCCTCAAGGGTTGATGTTGCTTCCGGCGCGTGCGCCGTGAGCTGGCCGTCCATGGAGGGCGCTCCTAAGGTTGTGGTTCGTTCTGTCGTTTTCCCGGCAGGCCGCAGGCCCGGCTGTCAGGGCTGGAGGGTCTCGTTGATCTTGCCGATCACCGGGATGGCGGCCGCGAGGGCCTGCCGTTCCGTGTCCGTGAGTGAACCGAGGATCCCTGCCATGACCGCGTTGCGGCGGGCGTTGGCGGATTCGACGGCGGCGTGCCCCTCGGCGGTGAGCTTGACGCGGACGGCCCGGGAGTCTGCCGGATCCGCCTCGCGCCGGACCAGCCCGGCACGTTCGAGCTTGATGATCTGCTCGGTGGCGCTCGGAACCTTCACCCCGAGGTTGCGCGCAATGTCACCTACCCGCACGCCGCTGGTCTCGGGACTGTCCGCGCGGCCGGTCCCCGCCCTGTCCAGCAGCATCTTCAGCGTGCTGAGCTGGGCGGCCGTGAGCTCGCCGTCCGCGTCCAGGCGCCGCACCAGGTAGATACTGTGGCGCAGGGCCTCGCGGAAATCTCCGGCGAGGGTCAGCAGGCCGGCGTCCGCCGTCGGTTCTTCACTCATAGTTAGGTAGCCTAACAGTTAGGGTACCTAAGAGTCAATGGTGGCGGTGTGGGCTTCAGAGGAGGAGCTTCATGCCCTCGTGGCTGGCCGCGAAACCCAGCCGTTCATAGAAACGATGGGCCGCCGTCCGTGATTTGTCCGTGGTGAGCTGCACCAGGGAGCACCCCCGCCGGCGCGACTCTTCTAGCGCCCACTGCACCATCGCGGCCCCGACCCCCTGGCCCCGCAGCTCGCCGGCGACCCGTACGGCCTCGAGCTGCGCCCGCCACGATCCACGCCGGGAGAGGCCCGGGAGGAAGCTGAGCTGGAAGGTCGCCACCACGCGGGCGCCCGCGCCGTCCGCCGGAGTCAGGTCCCCTACCAGCAGCAGGTGGGCGGGGTCGGCGTCGATCGCGGCAAAGGCCGCCTCATAGGGCGCCAGCTCCGCGGTGTCCTCGCGCGAGGACCCCAATTGGTCGTCGGCGAGCAGTCGCAGAATGGCCGGCAGGTCCGCCCGGGCTGCGCGGCGCAGCCGGAACGTCCCGGCGTCGACGCCGAATGTTAGCAGTGCGGTCGGACCGGCCGAATTTGAAGTCACCTGCCCAGCTTGCCATGACGCCGCGGCGACCCCTCGATATCGCACCACGATTTCCAAAGCTGTACTTTGGGAAGGCTGATTTGTAACCGCCGTCACCTTCGGCGGACCACACTAAGGATTGTTGACATGCCCGAACAGACAACCGCGGAGCAGCGAACTGCCTCCAGCCGGGACAGCGAGCCCCACCTTGCACGCTCGCTGAGTAACCGGCACATCCAGCTGCTGGCCATCGGCGGCGCCATCGGCACCGGCCTCTTCATGGGCTCCGGCAAGACCATCTCCGTCGCCGGACCGTCCGTGATCTTCGTGTACATGATCATCGGCTTCATGCTGTTCTTCGTGATGCGCGCCATGGGCCAACTGCTGCTCTCCAACCTGAACTACAAGTCCTTCAGCGACTTCGCCGGCGACCTGCTGGGACCCTGGGCCGGCTTCTTCACCGGCTGGACCTACTGGTTCTGCTGGGTGGTCACCGGCGTGGCCGACGTGATCGCGATCGCCGGCTACGCCGAGCAGCTCTGGCCCGGCATCCAGCTGTGGGTCCCGGGAATTGCGACCATCATCATCCTGCTGCTGCTGAACCTGCCGACCGTGAAAGCCTTCGGCGAGACTGAGTTCTGGTTCGCGCTGATCAAGATCGTGGCCATCGTGGCGCTGATCGCCGTGGGCCTGGTCATGATCTTCACCGGCTTCCAGTCCAATGCCGGCACCGCCAGCTTCAGCAACCTGTGGAGCCACGGCGGCTTCTTCCCCAAGGAGTTCATGGGCTTCGTGGCCGGCTTCCAGATCGCCGTGTTCGCCTTCGTGGGCATCGAGCTGGTGGGCACCGCCGCGGCCGAGACCAAGAACCCGGAGCACAACCTGCCCCGCGCCATCAACGCCATCCCGCTGCGCGTCATGCTCTTCTACGTCGGCGCCCTGATCATCCTGATGTCCGTCACCCCGTGGACCGGCTTCAAGGCCGGCCAGAGCCCCTTCATCGCGATGTTCTCCCTCGCCGGGCTCGGCATGGCCGCCACGGTGGTGAACCTGGTGGTGCTGACCTCCGCGATGTCCTCGGCCAACTCCGGCATCTACTCCACCTCCCGGATGGTCTACGGCCTGGCCAACGACGGCGACGCGCCCAAGCTCTTCGGCCGCCTCTCCAGCCGCAAGGTCCCGCAGAATGCCCTGTTCCTCTCCTGCGTGCTGCTGCTCGCCGGCGTCGCGCTGCTGTATGCCGGCAAGGACGTGGGCGTGGCCTTCGACATGGTCACCACCGTGTCCGCCGTCTGCTTCATGTTTGTCTGGAGCATCATCCTGGCCAGCTACCTGGTGTTCCGGAAGCGCCGGCCGGAGCTGCACACGGCGTCCTCGTTCAAGATGCCCGGCGGCATCCCGATGGTGTGGGTCGTGTTCGCGTTCTTCGCGTTCCTGGTCTGGGCCCTCACCACGCAGCCGGACACCCTCGTGGCCCTGCTGGTCACGCCGCTCTGGTTCGCGGCCCTGGGCGCGGCCTTCGCCGTCGTACGCCGCTCGCCGCTGCACCAGGCGCGCGTCGCCGAGTGGAAGGCGATGGCCGACGCCGAAACGGCCGCCTCCCGCTCCTGACGCTCCCTCAGATCCGGGGCGCGCGGGGGCGACCCTCCCTCAGATCCGGCCGATCCAGGGGCGACGCTCCCTCAGATCCGGCGCTTAAATGAAGGACCCTCCCTCACATGATGTGAGGGAGGGTCCGTCGTTTTTCCGCCAAACGTGAGGGAGCGTCAGCCGGAAACGCGCCAAACGTGAGGGAGCGTCGGGGCTAGACGGCGGCCTTGGCCTCCTCGACGAGGGCACGGACGGCCGGGTACAGCGGGTGGCCCGCATCGAGGCCGGTGATCTTCGTCGTGGCGTCCTCCGGGGTCGAGGAGTTCAAGAGCTGCGCGAGTTCCACCGCCTCGGCGTCGGCCGGGTCGTTGAACCGCAGAGCGGCGGCGATCGCACCGAGGAGTGCCTCGGGGACGATCCCGCGCTCGGCGAGCTCCGCTGCAGGTCCGATGAAGCGCTCGTGCCGGCTCAGCTTCCGCAACGGCGCCCGCCCCACCCGGTTCACCGTGTCGGGGAGGTGCGGGTTGGAGAAGCGGCCGAGGATCTTCTGCACGTAGGCTTCCTGTTCCTCCCGGTTGAAGCCGTGCTTGGCCACCAGCAGTTCCTTGGTCTCGTCGAGCACCGCGCGCACATCGGCGGCGACGTCCTGGTCCGCCATGGCCTCCGAGATCTTTCCCAGCCCGGCTTCGAAACCGAAGTACGCGGCCGAGGCGTGCCCGGTGTTCACGGTGAACAGCTTCCGCTCGATGTAGGGCGCCAGGTCGTCCACGAAGGTCGCCCCCGGAATCACCGGTTCCTTCCCCTTGAACGGGGTGCGGTCGATGACCCACTCGTAGAACGTCTCCACCGTGACGTCCAGGCCTTGGCCGGCCTCCTGGTTGGGCACGATCCGGTCCACCGCCGTGTTGGCGAACACGGCGGCATCGTCCAGGGAACCGGCTGCCGGATCCCACTGCGCGGCAATTTCGGACCTCAGGATGTCGGTCGCGTTGATGGCGTTCTCGCAGGCCATCACCTGCAGCGGCGCCAGTCCCGCTGCCCGCGCCGCGATCCCCTTGGCGATCACGGGCGCCACGAACTTGAGGATGTGCGGACCCACCGCGGTGGTGACGATGTCCGCCGTCGCGATTTCCGCGACGACGTCGGCTTCCTGGGTGCCCGAGTTCAGCGCGCGGAAGTTGTCCACCGTCCGCACAGCCGGGTTGTCCCCCACCTCGTGGACCTGGTAGCTGTCCGCCGCGGCGAGCTGGGTAATGAGGGCGTCCGCGACATCCGCGAACACCACCTCATACCCGGCCTCGTGCAGCAGCAGCCCGACGAATCCACGGCCGATGTTTCCGGCTCCGAAATGAACAGCCTTCACTAGGAATTTACCTTTCCAAACAGGTCGAGCACTTCGTCGACGGTGGTGGCCGCCTCGAGTTGCGCGACCTGTGCCTTGTTGGTGAAGACCTTGGCGATCGAGGACAGGATCTGGAGGTGCTCGTTGTTGATGCCGGCGACGCCGACGACGAACTTGACCTCCTTGCCGTTCCAGTCGATGCCGTCGGGGTAGCGGACCACGGACACCGCGGACTTCATGATGTGGTCCTTGGCCGCGTTGGTGCCGTGCGGGATCGCGAGGTAGCTGCCCATGTAGGTGGAGACGGATTCCTCGCGCTCGTGCATGGCGTCCAGGTAGCCGGAGTCGACGGCGCCGCGGTCCAGCAGCAGCCGGCCCGCCTCGTCGATCGCGGCATCACGGGTGGTTGCCGTGCCGCTGAGGACCACACTCTCGGCCACCAGGATGCCCGAAGGGCCCGCGCCGTTTTCCGGTTCCGCCTCGGCCGCAGGTGCCGTAGCCACGGCCGTGCCGGCTCCTGCAGCGCCCGCGCCCGCCATCGCGCCGGACGCGTCGGCCGGGGCGTTGCTGCTCTTGACCAGTTCCACAATCTCGTCGTACTTCGGCGAGTTCATGAAGTTGTCCACCGAGACGTGGACGGCGCTGGAGGTCGCCGGCCTGGCCCGTTCGGTCAGGTCCTGGTGCGTGATGACGACGTCATAGGTGTCGGAAAGGTTCGCGATCGCGGAGTTGGTGACCTTGACGTCCGGGTAGCCGGCGGCCTTGATCTTGTTCCGCAGCACGGAGGCGCCCATGGCGGACGAGCCCATCCCGGCGTCGCAGGCGAAGACGATGTTCTTGACCGGCCCGGCCAGCACCGCGACGCCGCCGGCACCCGCGCCGGCACCGGTGAGGGCGGAGGAGACCGAGGACTTCTTGCCCTTCATGGCTTCCATCCGGGTGGTCGCGGCGCCAAGCTCATCCCCTTCGACGTCCTTGCTGGCCTTGAGGATGACCGAGGCGATCAGGAAGGACACGGTGGCGGCGAGCAGGACTGAAAGCGCCACGCCGAAGAAGCTGTCCGCGGGGGTGGCGGCGAACACGGCGATGATGCTGCCCGGGGCGGCCGGCGAGCGCAGGCCCGCGCCGGTCAGGACGAGGGTGAAGATGCCGGTCATGCCGCCGCCGATCGCGGCGAGGATGATGATCGGCTTCATCAGCACGTACGGGAAGTAGATTTCGTGGATGCCGCCGACGAACTGGATCAGCGCGGCGCCGGGGGCCGAGGCCTTGGCCATGCCCTTGCCGAAGATCATGTAGGCGAGCAGGATGCCGACGCCGGGGCCGGGGTTGGCCTCAAGCAGGAACAGGATGGACTTGCCCTGGGCGAGC
Organism: Arthrobacter sp. 01T414; assembly: GCF_056398965.1. NCBI lineage: Bacteria > Bacillati > Actinomycetota > Actinomycetes > Micrococcales > Micrococcaceae > Arthrobacter > Arthrobacter sp. 01T414. Next base: position 61,478 of record NZ_JBFTQK010000005.1, read on the forward strand.
GCCTGCTCGGTGCCCAGCGGGGTCAGGATGCCGTGGTTGACGGCGTTGTTCAGGAACAGCACCTTGGCCGGTTCGATGAAGATGCTCGTGAAGGGCAGCAGGCCGTTGTTGACCAGGAACTCGACGACGGCGCTGGCACCGTTGCTGAAGGCCTTCACCACCGGCCCGATCACCAGCATGCCGAAGATGGCCATGACCGCGGCGACGATGCCGGCCGTGAAGTTGTCGATCAGCATCTCGAAGCCGGGCTTGACCTTGTTCTCCCAGAGGCTTTCGAGCTTCTTCATGATCCAGGCCGTCAGCGGGCCCATGATCATCGCGCCGATGAACATGGGGATGTCAGTGCCGACGATCACGCCCATGGTGGCGGCCGCGCCGACGACGCCGCCGCGGACGCCGTAGACCATGCGCCCGCCCGTGTAGCCGATCAGGAGCGGCAGCAGGAAGGTGATCATCGGGCCGACCAGCTTGGCCAGTTCCTCGTTGGGGGTGAAGCCCGCCGGGATGAAGAATGCGGTAATAATGCCCCAGGCGATGAACGCGCCGATGTTGGGCATGATCATGCCGGACAGGAAGGTGCCGAACTTCTGGACGCCGACCCGCATGCTGGTCCGTGGTTTTGCAACTGTCTCTGTTGCCATCTGATTTCCTAACCGTTGTTCCTGCTGCACCGCAGGATTGTCCGATATTTCGAGCTAGCTGGTGGAACTGGTGGAGATCCGGTGGAGCCATTCGAGAAAAAGCTTGAGTTCGGAGCTGGAAAGCTGGTCCGAGTGCGAGGCCTGCAGCGCCGCATTCAGCGCGATCGCCGCCACCACGACCGGGGATTTTCCGGAATCCGGCGCGGTTTCCCGTGCCTGCTCCGTGGAGACCGCAAAGAGCATCGCATCGCGGGTCATGGCGGAGAGCTCAAGGTTCCGCTCCGGCGCCTTCTCCGTGATGAGCATGAGGGTCACGCCGACGTTGGCGGCCAGGATGCTCCTCGCCGCCTCCCTGGGCGGGACGTTGAGCTGGCCCGCGACGGCAGCCTTGTTCAGCATTTCCTCCATGAGCGCCTCCGCGTCGGCGACGACGGCGGGACGGCTCTCGGGGCGGATGTTGCCGAACATGACGAGGTACAGCTCCGGCTGCTTGAGACCGAACTGCACGTGCTGGTCCCACATCCGGCGGATATCCTCCAGCGGCTGCCCGGAGGGGGCGAAGTCGCGTTCGCCCGCCACATATTCCTCGAACCCCGCGGCTACGACGGCGTCAAACAGCCCCTCCTTGTCACCGAAGTGGTGGTAGAGGGTTGGGGCGGTCACCCCCGCCAACTGCGTGATCTGGCGTGTGGAAACCGCGGCTCCCCCGGACTTGGCCAGCAATCCCGCGGCTGCACGCAGCAGCCGGGTTTTGGGCGGTAGCTGGCCATCGATACTCATAACCGCTACCCTAGCACCTATAGCAACGCTATATGAAGTGCATCACATACACTTTTTTCAGCTCGGCTTTCAGGTGCAACGGGTTGCGGGTTGACGCAGCGGACCGCCGCAGGAAATCTAGGATCTAGCGGTCCAATGGCGGCACCTGGACTGATTTACTGGCTCACGGCAGAGAATGAGGACTTTCAGTGCAGAACTTCCAAGGAGTAGGCGTCAGCCCCGGCCGGATCATCGGCACCATCCGCCAGATGCCGAAACCGGTCAGTGAGCCGCCGGCGGGCGAACAGCTTCCGGCCGGCGTCTCCGCCGAGGAAGCCACGGCGGCGCTGAAGGCGGCGGCGAAGGCTGTGCACGACGAGCTGAAGGCGCGGTCCGAGACGGTCAGCGGCGACGGCAAGGCCGTACTGGAAGCCACCGCGCTGATGGCCACGGACACCATGCTGCTGAAGTCCGCCGCCAAACTGATTGGCCGCGGCGCCTCCAACCAGCGCGCCATCTGGGAAGCCGGCGCGTCCGTCTCGGAAATGCTGCATAACCTGGGCGGTTACATGGCCGAGCGGGCTACCGACGTCCTGGACGTGCGGGCGAGGATCGTGGCCGAGCTGCGCGGCGTCCCGGCCCCGGGCATCCCCGCCTCCAGCACCCCGTTCATCCTGATTGCCGAGGACCTGGCCCCCGCGGACACCGCCACGCTGGACCCGGAGAAGGTGCTGGCACTGCTTACCGCCGGCGGCGGTCCGCAGTCCCACACGGCGATCATCGCCCGCTCCCTGGGCCTGCCCGCCGTGGTCGCGGCCGCCGGGGTTGACGCCCTTCCGGACGGCACCGAAGTCTACGTTGACGGGGCCGCCGGCACCATCACGGCTGATCCCGACGACACCCAGCGGGACGCCGCGGAGCACTGGGCCGCCACCGCGTCGCTGCTGGCGGACTTTGACGGCAACGGCACGACGGCGGACGGCCACCTGGTGCCGCTGCTGGCCAACGTCGGCGGCGGCAAGGACGCCGTGGCCGCTGCCGGGCTCAACGCCCAGGGCGTGGGCCTGTTCCGCACAGAGTTCTGCTTCCTCGAACGCGACACCGAGCCCTCCGTGGAGGAGCAGGCGGCCGCGTACAAGGGCGTCTTCGATGCCTTCCCGGGCAAAAAGGTGGTGCTCCGAACCCTCGACGCCGGCGCGGACAAGCCGCTCCCGTTCCTGACCGACGCCACCGAGCCGAATCCGGCCCTCGGCGTCCGCGGCTACCGGACCGACTTCACCACCCCCGGCGTGCTGGAACGCCAGCTGCAGGCGATCGCCCGCGCGGAGCAGGAATCCGAGGCCGACGTCTGGGTGATGGCACCGATGATTTCGACGGCCGAGGAAGCCGCACGCTTCGCCTCCCTGTGCGCTGCTGCCGGGATCAAGACCCCCGGCGTCATGGTGGAGGTGCCGTCGGCAGCCCTGACCGCCGAGGCAATCCTCCGCGAGGTGTCCTTTGCGAGCCTCGGCACCAACGACCTCACCCAGTACGCCATGGCCGCGGACCGCCAGCTCGGTCCGCTTGCCGCGCTGAACACCCCGTGGCAGCCGGCCGTGCTCCGGCTGGTGGGCCTCACGGTCGAGGGCTCCGCCGCGGAAGGCCACGGCAAACCGGTGGGCGTGTGCGGCGAGGCGGCGGCAGACCCGGCCCTCGCCGTCGTGCTGACCGGACTGGGCGTGAACACCCTCTCCATGACGGCACGTTCCATCGCCGCCGTGGCCGCGGTGCTGAAGACGGTGACCCTGGCCGAGGCGCAGGAACTGGCCAAGCTGGCCCTTTCCGCCCCGAGCGCCACCGAGGCGCGCGCCTGGGTCCGTGCCAAGTTGCCGGTGCTCGAAGAACTGGGCCTGTAACCGGAGCGCGGGCCCGCACCCGGGGCGCTAGGATGCACTCCATGACACTGATTGCTCCCCGGGTGACCGCCGGGCTCCCGGCCGAGGACGCACAAAAACTCCAGTACGCGCTCAACGGCAGCAACGACATCACGGTCTTTGTCGACGGCACCGTCCACCGCCTGCCGCCCGCCGCCAGGGAAGCCGTCGTCGACCTGCTGGGCCGGTTCAGCCGGGGCGAGTCTGTCACCGTCAGCAGTGTGGAGGAGATGCTGACCACTTCGAAGGCGGCGGAGCTGGCGGGAATCTCGCACACGTACCTGCGGAACATGACGGACCGCGGCGAGATCCCGGTCGAGTACCGCGGGACCCACCGGCGGATCCGGCTGGCCGACATCATGGCCTGGCTGGAGACGCAGAAGAAGAAAACGGCCGCGGAAAAAGCCTCTGCCGCGGCCGCCGGGGGCGACTCCTCCTCGCACGGCTCTTCCGACGGCGCCGATGACGGCGGCGCGGATGCTTCGTGACGGCGTGATAAGGATCAAACAACGATCGGGTTCCGGCGCGGAAACGCGGCAGAGGCCGGGGTTACGCTTGAATTGTGGGTAAGTTCAGAGGGTGGCACATCCTGGCCGGCATCGCCGCCATGGTGCTCACCGGCATCCTCGGAACGGTGATGGGACTGAACAACACCGCGGCCTTCATGGCCAGCTGCGTCGCGTTCGTGGCCGTTGCCCTGTGGACCGACAGCCGGATCTCCCGCCGCAGGCGGGAAACAGCGCGGGAAACAGCGCGGGAAGCAGCGCGCGAAACGTCGGGGCCGACGGCGCGGGAGACAGCGCAGCCCCCCGCCCCCGGCCAGGACCGGAATTCCGCCCTCCGCGAGGACCGCTAGCAGCGGCCGCCTAGATCCTTGGCCTTCCGGCCCAGCGCCGCGCCTTCAGTGCCGCGTGCAGTTCCAGCCGGACCATTCCCTTGAGCGGATCGACGCCCAGCACCTGGCGTATCCGGCCCAGACGGTTGTAGATGCTGCTCCGGTGTAGGTGCAGCTTGGCCGCAACCTCCTGGACCGAACTGTCGTTGTCGTAGAAAAGCTCCAGTACCGGCAGCAGCTCACCGTTCCGGTCGTGGTCCTCCAGCATCCGGAAATAGACGGAACCCGCGTCGGCCCACGCGCCCGCGCCGCCGCCCGCCGAGGCCAGCAGCTGGTACAGGCCGGTGGCGCGGCAATCCACGAGTTCGCCAAGCTGGGGGTCCACCGCCGCGGCCTGCGCCGCCTGGCGGGACTGCCGGTACGCTTCGGCCAGTTCGCGCGGCCGGGAGAACCCCTCGGAGGTACCCAGGATGATCCGGCGGACCGGACGGCCCGCACGCTTGGCCAGCTCCAGCTGGTAATGGACCAGCACCTGGGCGTGGTCGGCCCGGCCGGTGGACTCCTTGAACAGCACCACGGCATGCGTCTCGGTCCCGGCGCTGAAGAGTGCGGCGTCCACGCCGATGGTGGCCTGCAGCGCGGCGGAACGGTGGATCAGGGTGGAGGCGATCGGGTCCGAGCCCTCGGCCCAGCCGTCGGCGTCGAGGACGGTCACCAGCTGCCAGGGTCCGCGGCCCTGCACTTCCTTCCAGCCCGCGACGGCGGCGACGGCGTTCGCTTCGCCACGGCAGGCGGCGAGGAACTCCTGCTCGCGCCGGCGGCGGAACTCGGATTCGGCAGTGTTGGAGTCCAGGAGCAGGGCGGAGAGCTCCTCCAGCTCGCGCGCCACCTCCGGCAGTTGGGCCAGGACGGTGCTGGCGGTGGGCTCCTCGGCGTCGAGCTGGACCCAGAGGTAGCCCACCCGGAATCCGCGCACCAGCAGGGGAACACAGACTCGGCCCAGCATTCCCAGCTCCTCGTTGGCCGGCACCACCACCGGCCGGACCGCCGTCGCGATGCCATGCGAGAGCTGCCAGGCGCTGACGTCCACGGCGACGCGCTTGCTGAGCAGGAAGTTCACCCGGACCCGGTCCGCCTGGGACTGGTTGGAGCTGTAGGCGAGCAGGACGCCGTCGAGGTCTTCAAGCGAAAGCCCGCGCCCGAGCCGGAGGGCCACGCGCTCCACGAGCTGCTCAACATCCTGCTGCTGCATGCTGCCACATTACTGCCCCGCGGGTCCCGGCGCCGAACAGGACGGCTACGGACAGCAGGCGACACCTGACGCCCGCTGGATCGACATATGTCGAGACGGGTTTTCTGAAATCCCCGGAAACACGGGGGCGGAGCGTACTCCGCGTCCAGCCTCCCTGTCGCCTGCCTCACAGCCGGACCTATTCTGGAAATACGACTTCCCCCGTACACCCGGCCCGCGCGGCCACCAGCACTGGAGCCCAAAAATGATCATCGGTGTCCCCAAAGAGATCAAGAACAACGAATTCCGCGTTGCCATCACGGCCGCCGGCGTGCACGAGTTCCGCCACCACGGCCACACCGTCCTGGTGGAGCGCGGCGCAGGCCTGGGCTCCGGCATCACGGATGAGGAATACGCCATCGCCGGGGCAGAGATCGTTGCCGAGGCCGACGACGTGTGGTCCCGCGCCGATATGGTCATGAAGGTCAAGGAGCCGGTCAAGGCCGAATACCACCGCTTCCGCAAGGGCCTGATCCTCTTCACCTACCTGCACCTGGCCGCCGAGCCGGAACTGACCCAGGAACTCATCAACTCCGGCGTCACCGCGATCGCCTACGAGACCGTGCAGGAAGGCCGTTCGCTGCCGCTGCTGGCCCCGATGTCCGAGGTCGCCGGCCGCCTGTCCGTCCAGGTCGGCGCCACTTCGCTGATGGCTCCGGCCGGCGGCAAGGGTGTGCTGCTCGGCGGCGTCCCGGGCGTCCGCCCGGCCAAGGTCGTTGTCCTGGGCGCCGGGGTGGCCGGCACCAACGCCGCCGCCATGGCCCTGGGCCTCGGCGCCGACGTCACCATCCTGGRCATCAACATCAACCGCCTGCGCGAGCTGGACGCCCAGTACCAGGGCCGCCTGAAGACCGTCGCATCCAACGCCTACGAGATCGAAAAGTCCGTCGTCGACGCCGACCTCGTAATCGGCTCCGTGCTGATCCCCGGCGCCAAGGCCCCGAAGCTGGTCACCAACGAGCTCGTCTCCCGGATGAAGCCCGGCTCCGTGCTGGTGGACATCGCCGTGGACCAGGGCGGCTGCTTCGAGGACACGCACCCCACCACGCACCAGGAACCGACGTACAAGGTCCACAACACGATCTTCTACTGCGTGGCCAACATGCCCGGCGCCGTGCCGAACACCTCCACCTACGCCCTGACCAACGTCACGTTGCGCTACGCCGTCTCGCTGGCCAACCTCGGCGTCAAGGCCGCGTTCGAGCGCGACGCGGCCCTCGCAGCCGGCCTCAATATCGCTGGCGGCAAGGTGGCGCACCGCTCGGTTTCCGAGGCGCACAACCTGCCCCTCGTCGCCGACTGGCACGAGCTGGTCTCCGCCTAAGCTCCACCCACCCATCGGCTGCTCCGTAACCGCCCTTTTGGACCCCCAAAACGGCAGTTGCGGAGCAGTCGATGGCTGTTTAACCCAGTTCCCGCGCCCGTTCGATGAGTTTGAGGACTTCGACGGCGTCGGCGGGATCCACCGGGAGCGGCCGGTGTGATCTTGCGCCGCCGTCGGCGATTTTCTCGGCAAGGAGCCGGTAGAACTCCGGATAGGCACCGCGCTCGGTGGGCAGCCGGTCCAAGTGGCCGTCGCGGCCCAGCTGCCCGGCCCAGCCGGTGTCCTCCACCCCGTACGCCGCGTCCAGCGGGCTGCCGCCGGCGGCGAGATAGGGTTCCTGCGGGTCCACGCCGTGCTTGGTGAAGCCGCCTTCGCTGCCCAGCAGACGGAAGCGCGGGCCCTGCTGCGCGCAGAGCAGGTTCATCGAGAGGTGGCTGGTCACCCCGGAATCGTGCCGGAGGGCCACGAACACGTCGTCGTCCGACCGTTCGCCGGGACGGCGGGCCGCCAGCTCCGCGTGGACCACGGTGCCGGGACCGAAAAGCTGCACGGCCTGGTCCAGCAGATGCGTGCCGAGGTCGAACAGCACCCCGCCGCCCTCGTCCGGGGTGGCCGCCGCCTTCCACGCCTTCGTGACAGTGGGCGCCCAGCGCTCAAAGCGTGATTCAAACCGGGTCAGGGTGCCCAGGACGCCGCTCTCCAGCAGGGCGCGGACGGTCAGGAAGTCCCCGTCCCAGCGCCGGTTCTGGAAGACGGTGAGCACCCGTCCCAGCCGTGCTGCGAGCTCGATCAGCTCCTGGCCCTCGGCGCTGCGCACCGTGAAGGGCTTGTCGACGACGACGTCGAGGCCCGCCTCCAGCGCGGCCTTGGCGAGCGGATAGTGGGTGGCCGGCGGCGTTCCCAGCACCAGCAGGTCAAGTTGGCCGGCGAGCTCGACGATCCCGTCCGGGGTATCGACAATCCTGGCCGACGGGTAGGCGGCGGCCGCCGCCGCTTTCCTGCCGGCGTCGGAGGTGGACACGACGTCGAGGGAAAAGGCCGGGTTGGCCGCGATCAGCGGCGCGTGGAAGGCGCTGCCGGAGAGGCCGAAGCCTGCGATTGCGGTGCGGATCCGGGCCAGTTCAGGCGGTGCGGCGGGGGCGGAGCGGGCGGGAACGGAGGTCATTCCTCCACGCTACCCGCCGACGCTCCCTCAGGTCCGGCAACAATTCGGGCGACGCTCCCCCACGAAGTGAGGGAGCGCCGCCCGAAAAGCCGCTATAGCTGAGGGAGCGTTACTTCTGCCAGCCGACCAGGCTCCAGTCCGGGGTCTGGAACAGGGACGCGCCGTAGTTGGCAAGGCCCGTGTGTGCGAAGTAGATCTGCGGGCCGTTCATGATGACGCCCATGGAGTAGTACTTCGCCATGTGCTTCTTTTCGACGTCCATGGCGGCCTTGTTGCGCTGGGCATCGTCCTGGATGGAAGCGAGGTCCTTGATTTCCTTGTCCAGTTCGGCGTCGCCGAGCTGGTTCTCGTTGGTCTTGGAATCGTAGAACTGCTTCACGCCCGAGGTTGCGTCGGCGCCCACGGTGTAGCCGCTGATGGTCAGCTGGAAGTCGCGGCTGCCCACAACCTTGCCGAAATCGGCGTCGCCGCGCTGATCGATGCCGACCTCCATGCCGGCGGCCTGGAGCTGCTTCTGCAGGGTCTGCACCGTGGCCAGCGAGGTGGGATCGTCACCGAAGTTGGTGATCTTGAAGGAGACGGGCTTGCCGGCCTTCTCCATGACACCCTTGGCGTTGGGGGCGTAGCCGGCCTCGGTCAGGACCTTCTTGGCAGCATCGGCGCCGGTGTCCTTGACCGGGTAGTTGTCCTGGTAGTACTTGGAGAACGGCATCAGCATCATCGATCCTGAGCTTTCCTCTTCCCAGTTCAGGCCACCGAAGCGTACGGCGCGGATGGCCGGACGGTCGACGGCGGTGAAGATCGCCTTACGGACGGCGACGTCGGTCAGCGGGGCCTTCAGGGCGTTGAGGTTCAGGCCACCGGCGAAGAGACGCTGGCCGCGGCGGACCTCGGAGTTCTTGGAGCCTTCAAGCTGCTTGTACTTGGTCAGCGTGCGGCCGTCAGCCATATCGATTTCGCCGTTCTTGAACGCGGCGATCTCGGCGCTGGCCTCGAGCTGGCGGAACACAACCTTGTCCAGGACCGGCTTCTGGCCCCACCACTTGTCGTTCGGGACCATGGTCACGGTCTTGGCCGCGGAGTCGAACTTGTCGACCTTGAACGGGCCGGCCATCCACTCCGGGTGCATCTGGCCGGAGAAACCGGTGTTGAAGAGCTCCGGGGTGTTGACGGTCTGCGGGATGAAGCCGCCGAAGATGTCGCTCAGCGGGTAAACCGGCTGGGTGGTGGTGGCAATGACTTCCTTGTCGTTGCTGCCGGCCTTGACGGAGTCGATGAACTCGTAGGCACCGGACGAGACAATGTCGATGTCCTTGTTCTTGCCGTTGAGCATCTTCCAGGTGTTCACGAAGGTTGCGGCGTTGATGGGGGTGCCATCGTTGTACATAGCCTTCGGGTTGATCTTGACCGTGATGGTCTGCTTGCCGTCCTTGACTTCGCTCTTGAAATCCTCGCAGAAGTTCTTGTTCAGGTTCGCGGTGCCGTCGAAGTCCAGCTTCCAGCAGCCCACGTAGCCGGCTTCGTCGATCGGGTAGTGCAGCTCGGTGTTGTCCGCGGAGTTGCCCGCGTTGGAGAAGCCGTTGAAGTCCGGGCCGATGTTGCCGACCGGCAGCGTGACGGTGCCGCCCTGCTTCAGTTCGTCGGCCTTCTTGGCGTTGACGCTGATGAGCTTGTTGATGTCGCCGGACGAATCCTGGGCCTTGGCGCTCTCGGCGGTCGTGGTCGCGCCGCCTCCGCCACAGCCGGTCAGGGCGAGGGCTGCCGCTACGGCGGCCACCCCGCCGATCCTGGTCAGATTCTTCATAATGATCCCCTTCATTCTTGGTGCGAGTTGTGGTTCAGGTGCGGTTTGGTGCGTCAGAGGGACTCGTGGACAACCAACATGTCCGCGTCCAGTTCGCCGTCCGGATAGAAACAGGCGAATTGCTGGTCTGTGGGGGCCGACGCCGGGGCGTCGGTCCGGGGGCTGCCGGCTGCGTGGCCGGTGGCGGGCGCCGCGGCTGCTTCCAGCGGCGGCTCCAGGGTGAGGCACTTCTCCTGCTTCGCGGCAGGAAGTGCGGCGAAGACGGGGCAGCGCGTGGCGAAGTTGCAGCCCTTCGGCGCATCCAGCGGCGAGGGCAGGTCGCCCTGCAGGATGATGCGTTCGCGGCTGCGTTCCAGCTGCGGGTCCGGGACCGGGATCGCGGAGAGCAGCGCCCGGGTGTACGGATGGCGCGGGTTGTCGAAGACGCTGTCCACGTCGCCGATCTCCACGATTTTGCCGAGGTACATGACGGCCACGCGGTTGGAGATGTGGCGCACCACGGACAGGTCATGCGCAACCATGAGGTAGCTCAGGCCCAGTTCGGCGCGGAGCTTATCCAGGAGGTTGATGACGCCGGCCTGGACGGAGACGTCCAGTGCGGAGACCGGTTCGTCCAGGACCACCAGTTTCGGGTTCACGGCGAGGGCTCGGGCAATGCCGATGCGCTGGCGCTGGCCGCCGGAGAACTGGTTCGGGAAGCGGTTGACGTGGTCCGGCTGGAGGCCCACGAGCTCCATCAGCTCCATGATCCGCTTCCGGATGGCAGGCTTGGCCATTCCTGAGTTCTCCAGGGGTTCTGCCAGCACCTCATAGACGGTGAAGCGCGGATCCAGGGCGCCGGTCGGGTCCTGGAACACCATCTGGAGTTCCTTCCGCATGGCGGCCTTGGTCTTGGCGTCCGAGGCGGCTTTGTTGCTCAGGCCGCCGATCTTCACCTCGCCGTCCTGGTCGCGGTGGAATTCCATGATTTCGAGCAGCGTGGTGGTCTTGCCGCAGCCGGACTCCCCCACGATCGAGAAGCATTCGCCCTCGCGGATATCAAAGCTCAGTCCGTCCACGGCCTTGACCGTTCCGATCCGCCGCTTGAGCAGGGCTCCCTTCATCAGCGGGAAGTGCTTCTTGACCTCCGTGAGCTCCAGGACGGCCTTGCGCTGGGCACGCGGCACGGAGTCGAACCGGGATACGGGCACCTCGGGGGCGTGGAAGATCTCGTGGACATCCACGTCCGCGCCCAGGGCCTCGGACTTGATGCAGGCCGCCTTGTGCTCCAAGGTGCCGTCGCCTGTTCCGCCGACCGGCCAGAGCTCCGGCTCGCCCTGCAGGCAGGCCTCGCTGACCAGCGGGCAACGCGGAGCGAAGGAGCATCCGGTGGGCTCATGGATGAGGTTGGGCGGGATGCCTTCGATCGGCACCAGCGAGGACTTCTCGGCCACGTCCACGCGGGGCACGGCGCCCAGCAGGCCCATGGTGTAGGGCATCCTGGCGTTGTAGTAGATATCGTCGACGCTGCCGGTCTCCACCGGCCTGCCGGCGTACATGACCATGATGTCGTCGGCCATGCCGGCCACGACGCCCAGGTCGTGCGTGATCATCACGACGGCGGCGCCGGTTTCCTCCTGCGCGGTGTGCAGTACTTCGAGCACCTGCGCCTGGATCGTGACGTCAAGCGCCGTCGTCGGCTCATCCGCGATCAGTACGCGCGGGTTGTTGGCGATCGCGATGGCGATCATCACGCGCTGGCGCATGCCGCCGGAGAATTCGTGCGGGAAGGCCTTGAGCCGGTCATTGGGGCTGGGAATGCCCACCATGGCCAGGAGCTCGACGGCGCGGGCCTCCTTGGCCTGCTTGCTCATGGTCGGGTTGTGCACCGTGAGAGCCTCGATGATCTGGTTCCCCACGGTGTAGACCGGGGTCAGCGAGGACAGCGGATCCTGGAAGACCATTGCGATCTCATTGCCGCGGAAGCGGCACATGGCCTTGTCGCTGAGGCCCAGCAGTTCCTGGCCCTTGAGCAGGACCGAGCCGGTGACCTCGGCGGTTTCCGGCAGCAGACCCATGATGGCCATCGAGGTGACGGACTTGCCCGAACCGGATTCGCCGACGATCCCGAGGGTTTTTCCGGGCATCAGGTCGAAGTCGACGCCGCGCACCGCGTGCACCACGCCGTTCTCCGTGTTGAAGCGGACGTTGAGGTCGCGGACGGAGAGCACGGCACCTGCCGGGGCGTCGCCCGCGGAGTGTAGCCCGGCGACGTGCAGCCGTTCGGCGGTGCTGGGTTCGGTGGCGGTGGTGTCGCTGCTCATGAATTCTTCTTCTTTTTCTTGGCGCTGCCAATGGAGCTGGAGCTGGGGTCGAACGCGTCACGCAGGCCGTCGTTCATCATGGCGAGCGAACCGGTCAACAGGAACATCACGGTCAATGGCACCCAGAACATCCACGGGAAGGTGGAGACCTGCGAGGTGGCCTGGCCGATCAGCACGCCCAGGCTCACGTCCGGAACCTTGATGCCGATGCCGATGAAGGAGAACGCGACCTCGGCGAGGATGGCGCCGGTCACGCCGCGGGTGATGTCCAGGACCAGCAGCGAGCCGATGTTCGGCACGAGGTGGCGCCAGACGATGCGGCGGGCCGGGATTCCCATGTACTGGGCGGCCTTGACGAAGTCACGCTGCATGAGCGACATCGAGAGCGAGCGGATCAGGCGGGCGGTGCCCATCCAGTTGAAGATCAGCAGCACGATGATCAGCAGCATCCAGCTGGGCAGGTTCTGCTGCAGGCCGTTGCCGCCGCCGCTCGTGGCCACGGCCACGACCAGCAGGGCCGGCATCATGATGAGGGCCTCCAGGATGAAGAGCATCACCTTGTCGACCTTGCCGCCGAAGTAGGCCATGGTGCAGCCGTACACCGCGGCAATCAGCACGGAGACGAGGCCGACGACAAGGCCGATCAGGATGGAGACCCGGGTGCCTTCCACGGTCAGGGCGTACAGGTCGATGCCGGCCTGGGAGGTGCCCAGCAGGTGCTCCGAGGAAGGGCCCATGCCGATATTGAAGGGGTCGATCGTCTCCTTGTCCCAGCTGGAGAAGATCCCGCCGATCAAGGACAGCACGGTGAGCAGCACGAAGATCGCGAGCCCGGTCACGGCGGTCTTGTTGCGCAGGAAGCGCCGCACGATGATCGTCGACTTCGCGATCACGACGTCGTTGGTCTCGATCTTCGCTTCTTCCGCGACGGCGGCGGGATCAATGGCGTTCAGGTTCGTCATGGCTACTGCACCCGCACTCTCGGGTCGACAAGGGTGGTGGCGAAGTCTGCGAGGATCGCCCCGATCGCGAAGATCACGGAGCCGTAGGCGAGCGTCGCCGTGGCCGCGTTGACGTCCTGCAGCGCGATCGCGTCGATGCTCCAGGACCCGACGCCGTGCCAGGCGAAGATCTTCTCGGCGAAGAAGCCGCCGGCGAAAATGGCCGGGATGGTGAAGGCGATGCTCTGCGCCACCGGGATGAACGAGACGCGCAGGGCGTGCCGGGTGATGGCCTGGTTGCGGGTCAGGCCCTTCGCCCGGGCGGTGCGGACGAAGTCGGCGTTGACGTTGTCCAGCAGGTACTGCCGCTGGGCGATCTGGTAGGCACCCCAGCCCACGATCGTGATCGCGAAGGTCGGCACGGCATAGTGGGCCAGCATGTCGAGGAACTGTACCCAGCCGTCACCGTCCAGCCCGGGAGTGGAGATTCCCGTGACGAACAGGAGGCGGTCGCCCACTGCTTCGTTGATGTTGATGGCGCCGAGCTGGACCAGGAAGTAGGCGATCGGGGCGGGCACGATGTAGACGAGGTAGCTGTACGAGGTGATCGCACGGTCGGAAAACTTGTATTGCCGGGCCGCGGTGTAGACGCCGAGGGCGACGCCGATGATCAGGGTGAGGATGATCGAAGCCAGGAACAGCCGGGTTGAGATCCAGACCCGGTCGCCGAACTCGGCGTTCACGAAGGCGCCGTTAGGGCTGCGCCCCCAGTCCCAGCGCGTGACGATTCCGGTGAGCCAGTCCACGTACCGTTCCCAGGGGCTCAGGGCCGGATCCAGGCCTTTGAGCCGGAAGGAATTGGCGACCTGTTCGGGCGTGGGGCGCGGAATTTTTTCCTGTTCCAGCAGCGCCGGCTGGAGGCTGGTGACCGCCAGGAAGTATCCGGCGCTGGTGGTCAGGAAGATCATGAACGCATACGTGACGGCACGCTTGGCAAGGTATCGGAGCATGGGACTAGTTCAGGATCGCCGTTGCCCGCGCGGGGCCGGACGCCGCGGGACGGGCTGAACCAGCCTGTCCGGGAGCCTGGGTCGTTACAACATTCACAGCATGGATCCTTCCGTCGTCCCCCACGCGGCAGGGGGTTTCCGCTGCCACTCCGGGATCTCGGCCAGCGGGTATCTGGCCGCCCGCAGGCCTCTCAGCCAGCCCAGTGGGGCTATGTTGCGGGTCACATTCCAGAGGAAACTATCACATGGAAATAGCGGGGACGCGCGCCGAACGGAACGAAATGGTCGTCCACTACCAGATCGTTATGAATAACTCATTTGAATTGATTTGACTTGGCATGCCGGGCAGGGCTCGGTTAACCTACGCGCCCCGCGCCACCCTGGTGGCCAGCTCCCGCCATGACTCGGCCAGCGCCTCCGGGGCCACGCCCTGGACGCTAACCGCATGCAGGATGCGCTCCGGCTCGAGCGTCGCGCTCAGGGCGCCGGCCATCAGCCAGCAATCGGCAGTAACTCCGGCTTCACGCAGCAGCAGTTCCAGGTGCCGGCGCCAGAGCACGGCCGGAGGCACATCGAACCGGTTATGTGCCGAGGCGTCGGCAGCGCGGGCGAGTTCGCCGAATTCCAGTACCCAGGCGATCCGTTCCGCACCGCAGGCGATGAGGCGCTGCAGGGGCGGCGCGCCCGGGCCCAGCGGCGGCGGCCCGAAAATGAAGCGGCCCTGGAACTCGGCCTCGGCGTCGCTGAGCAGCGTCATCATCAGGCCCGCCCGGCTGCCGAACCGCCGAAAGACGGTCCCCTTGCCCACCCCGGCGCGCCCGGCAAGGGACGCCATGGTGAGGCCGTCCGCCCCGCATTCCTCGATCAGTTCGCGGGCGGCCCGGAGCAGCAACTCGCGGTTGCGGGCGGCATCCCGGCGCTCGGACTCGGCGCCGCCTTGCACGCCCGGGAGGTTGCCGGGGTGGGCGCCGGGTTCGGCATTTTGCCCGCCGGGACGGATTGGGATGAGGCTCACAGCGCCCATTCTAGCCCCGGGGAATAATAACCGGACCGCAGTCCGTTTAGCCTGGATGAAGGCTTCCAAAGCCTCCGCGACCACCAGCCGCCGAAAGCCCCGCGGCGAGAAGCAAGGAGTTCCCATGACCACCAACACTGTCCTCACCCTGGTCGGCAGCCTGCGCGCCGGCTCCACCAACGCCCAGCTGGCCGAAGCCATCCAGCTCAACGCTCCCGAGCAGGTCGAGGTCGTCATCCACGAGAGCCTCGGCAACATCCCGTTCTACAACGAGGACATCGACGTCGAGGGCCAGGTCCCGGCCGCCGCAGCAGCGCTGCGCGCCGCCGCCAACGACGCCGACACCCTGCTCCTGGTCACCCCGGAATACAACGGCACCGTGCCTGCCCCGCTGAAGAACGCCATCGACTGGCTCTCGCGCCCCTTCGGCGCCGGCGCCCTCAACGGCAAGCCCACCGCCGTCGTCGGCACCGCGTTCGGCCAGTACGGCGGCGTCTGGGCCCAGGACGAGGCCCGCAAGGCCGTCGGCATCGCCGGCGCCAAGGTGATCGAAGACGTCAAGCTCGCCGTCCCCGGCTCGATGGTCCGCTTTGCCGAGGTCCACCCGAAGGACGACGCCGAGGTCGTAGAGCAGATCAAGGGCGTGTTCGAGGCGCTGGCCGAGGCCCGGACCGCCGACGCCGCCTAGCCCCCACAGACTGGCACCCCCGGCAGTACCCCCCACTGCCGGGGGTGTCCTGTCTCCGGATCCGGTCCAGCCTCCTTGTGAACAAAAGTTTTCCCCCTGACAACGCTGGCCTGTATCCTAGGACTGTGACCCACGAAACACTTGATGCCGCCGCAGAGTTCCTTCCGGCCGAGGCAATTGACGCAATCGAACGTGCGGCTACGTCCGCCCACCGCCACGAGAAGCTTTTCTCGGAGCGCGCAGCAAATATCAAGCAATCGGCCGTCCGAGACGTCTTCGACATCTCCCTGAGGCCGGGCCTCGTGTCCCTCGCCGGCGGCAGCCCGTACCTGCAGTCCCTGCCGCTGGAACGCCTCGGCCAGTCCGCCGCGAAAATCATCGCCGAGCAGGGCCTGACCGCGCTTCAGTACGGCGGCGGGCAGGGCACCGAGGAACTCCGCACGCAGATCTGCGAGGTCATGGCCGCCGAGGGGATCCTCGATGCGAAGCCCGAAAACATCGTCATCACCGCAGGCTCCCAATCCGCCCAGGACGTCGCCACCAAGGTCTTCTGCAACCCGGGCGATGTGGTCCTCGTGGAGGATCCCACCTACGTCGGCGCCCTCAACACTTTCGAGGCCTACCAAGTGGAGGTGGGCACGGTGCCGATGGACGAGCACGGGATCGTCCCGGACCTCCTGGAAGCCAGGATCGCGGCCCTGCAGACCGCCGGCAAGACCATCAAGTTCCTCTACACCATCCCCAGCTTCAACAATCCGTCCGGAATTACCCTCGCCGCCGAACGGCGGCAGCAGGTCGTGGATATATGCCGTAACGCGAATATCCTGGTCCTGGAGGACAACCCGTACGGCCTGCTGCGCTTCGATGGCCAGCCGCTGACCCCGCTGCGGGCCGGCAACCCGGATGACGTGATCTACATGGGTTCCTTCTCCAAGATCTTCGCCCCGGGGCTGCGGATCGGCTGGGCCCTGGTCCCCGCCCACCTGCAGCGCCGCTATTATCTGGCCTCGGAAGCCGTCACCCTGTGTCCGCCAACGCTCAACCAGATGCTGGTGTCCGCCTACCTGCGCGACTACGACTGGCGCGGCCAGATTGCGACCTACCGCGGCCTGTACCAGGAACGTTGCGAGGCCATGCTGGCGGCGCTCCAGGAGCACATGCCGGAGGGGCTGAGCTGGACGCGGCCGGAGGGCGGCTTCTTCATCTGGGTCACCCTGCCGGAGGGAATCGACACGTATCCGCTGCTGCAGAAGGCCATTGACGCCGGCGTGGTCTTCATTCCCGGCGCGGCATTTACCCACTCCGATGAGCCCTCCAACAAACTGCGGCTCGCGTTCAGTGCGGTGCCGCCGGAGGCAATCGAGGAAGGCGTGCGGCGCCTGGCGCCGGTACTGCGGGAAGCTGTCGCGGCGTTGTAGCCTGAACTATTGCTGTGGACCAGACCGTGCCTGACCCTATTCAAGCGTGACCAGAGGAGTCTCTTATGACCGGAATCATCGTTGTCGGCGTCGATGGCAGTGAAACTGCCCTGAAAGCGGCCCAGGCCGCCCGGGACCTCGCCGTCTCGCTGGGAGCCACGCTGCACGTGGTCAGCGCCTTCGACAGCGACCGGACCGAGGTGTTCGGCAGCGGCAGCGACCGGTTCATTGTCTCCGATGCCGACGGCGCCGAAAAGGTGGCCAAGGGCGTAGCCGACAGTCTCCGGACGGCCGAGATCAACGTGACCTACGCGGCGGCCCGGGGCAAGCCGGCGGAAGCGCTGATCCGGGAGGCGGAGCGCTCCGACGCGCGGATGATCGTGGTCGGCAACCGCCGGATGCGCGGCTTGGGGCGCGTCCTGGGCAGCGTTGCCAACAGCGTGGCCCACGGCGCCCCCTGCGACGTCTACATCGCCAAGACTGACAGCGCCGACTAAGCGTAGAGGTGCCGGCGCGGCGGCCATAGGGCTGCTGCGCCGGCACCACTGCTTTTAAGCATCCACTTTCAGGCGTCCACCGCTTTGAGCATCCGGCGCAGGATCTTGCCGGACGAGGACTTCGGCACGGCGTCGATGAACTCCACGCGCCGGATCTTCTTGAACGGCGCCACCCGTGCGGCCACGAACTCCTCCACGGCCGCTTCGTCCAACTGCTCGCCGTCGGCGTTCGGTTGGCGCACCACGAAGGCCATCGGCACCTCCTGGCCGTCGGCGTCGGCGGTTCCGACCACGGCGGCGTCAGCGATCCCGGGGTGGGTGAGCAGCAGTGCCTCAAGCTCGGCGGGGGCGATCTGGTAGCCCTTGTACTTGATCAATTCCTTGAGCCGGTCCACGATCGAGACCACTCCGTCCGCCCGCACCGTGGCGATGTCCCCCGTGTGCAGGAAGCCGTCAGCGTCGAGGGTGTCCGCCGTTTCCTCAGGCCGGTTCAGGTAGCCGAGCATGACGTTGGGGCCGCGGCACAGCAGGTGGCCCGGGGCGCTGGTTCCTTCCGCCGGGACCTCGATTTCCTCGCCCGTGGCCGGGTCGACCAGCCGGCAGTCCATGTTGGGGACGGTGTAGCCCACCGAACTGACCGGGACCTCCGCCGCATCGACGGGGATCAGGTGCGAGACGGGACTCATCTCCGTCATGCCATAGCCCTGGAGCACCCGGCAGCCCAGGCGCTCGGCCAGCCGCGCCCCCAGTTCGCCGTCCAGCGGGGCCGCGCCGGACAGGGTGGTGTGCACCGAGCTCAGGTCGTAGTCCGCAACCAGCGGGTGCTTGGACAGGGCCACGGCAACCGGCGGGGCGATGAAAAGGTAGCTGCATTTGTGGTCCTGGACCATCCGCAGGAATTCCGCGAGGTCGAACTTCGGGATGGTGACGAGGCGGGCGCGCTCCCGGAGGGCCAAATTCAGCAGCACCGTGAGCCCGTAGATGTGGAAGAACGGAAGCAGCGCCAGCAGTCGGTCCTCCGGCCGGACCTTGAGCAGCCCGCGCGACTGTTCCACGTTTGCCACGAGGTTGCGGTGGCTGAGCATTACCCCTTTGGGCCGTCCGGTGGTTCCCGAGGAGTACGGCAGCACGGCGACGTGGGTGGCCGGGTCGAAGCTGACATCCGGGGCGGGTGCCCCGCTGCTGAGCAGGTCCGTCAGCGAGGGGTGGCCTTCGGCGCCGTCGAGCACCACCAGCCGTTCCGCCGGTATGCCGACCTGCGCGGCCGCCTCCTGGGCGGCGGGGAGCAGGGCGGAGATGGTGAAGAGCCAGCTGGCTCCGGCGTCGGTAAGTTGTTTCGCGATCTCATCTGCCGTGTAGAGCGAGTTGACCGGCGTGACGGTGGCGCCGGCCCGGAGCAGGCCGTGGAAAACGACAGTGAACGCCGGAATGTTCGGACAAAGGATGGCGGCGACGCCGTGGATGCCCAGCCCCTGGGCGGCGACGGAGCCGGCGAGGGCGTTGATCCGGTCCCGTAGCTCCCGGTAGGTCGTTTCCGCTCCGCTGGTGCCGTCCACGACGGCGACCCGGTCCAGGTCCGCCTCCTGCAGGCCGCCGAAAAGGTACTCGTAGAGACTGACGTCGGGTATTTCCACGGCGGGGAACGGGCTCGAGAACACGCAAAATCTCCTTTGATCGGCGTTCGCCGGCTCGGCGGCGGCTGGTGCCACTCTAGTGCCGCCGCGCCGCTCGGGACAGGATTCCAAGGGATTTGACCGCCGTCACCCTGCTCCGTGGCCAGCCTCACCGGGATTTGGCCCAATTCAGCGGGGTGCGCGCCGGTAAAATTGGAGGTGCCCCCGATGGTGCGGACAGTCCTATCCGCCCACTCACGGGGAGAAACCATGCCTGTTCTTCAGCGCCGCCAGCTCGCCGGCCACGACATTCTGCTGGCCCGCCACGGAAACCACATCAGCACCATGCGGGTGGACCGCGCCGCCGGCCGGGTGGTGGCCTACCTCGACGACGGTTCGGTGGACAGTGCCCCCAACCTGATCTCCCCGGCCCTGCGCATGCCCGCTACGGTCCGGAGCATCCTGCGCGAGGACTGGAAGTTCCTTGCCACGGTCACGGCCGCCAGTTTCGGCTTTGCCGGCGTGGTCTTTGCCGCCGCGGCAGCCGTGGCAGGCTGGGGCGGCGACCCTGGTGTGGCCCAGCTGTTGTCCGCTTATTCCGGTACCTAGCCGCACGCCGGCTGGCCCGGGCGCGCCCTACACCCGCGCGGACGTTCCCGCCCAGTTACTGCCTGCCCGCCGCCGGTGCGCCCCCGCAAAACCCGGGGAACTCCGCGGGTGCCGGATCGTCCGGACCGGACGAACTGGGCGGGAGCGTCCGACGCCGAGCTGGGCGGACTGCAGAGACGGCCCCCGCCCCGGCTCAGTCCAGCAGCAGGGCGGGCTCTTCGAGGATGGCTGCGACGTCGGCCATGAAGCGGGCCGACAGGTCCCCGTCCACCACGCGGTGGTCGAACGAGCCGCCCAGAGTGGTGATCCAGCGCGGGATCACTTCGCCGTCGAGCACCCACGGCTTCTGCTTGATGGTGCCGAAAGCCACGATCGCCACCTCGCCGGGGTTGATGATCGGCGTCCCCGTGTCGATGCCCAGGGCGCCGATGTTGGTGACCGTGAGGGTCCCTCCCTGCATCTGCACCGGCTGGGTCTTGCCCGCCCGGGCAGTGGTGGCCAGCTCGTTGAGGGCCAGCGCGAGTTCCTTGAGCGAGAGGTCCTGGGCGTTCTTGATGTTCGGCACCATCAGGCCGCGCGGTGTGGCGGCGGCGATGCCGAGGTTCATGAAGTGCTTGACGTGGATCTCGGCGCTGTCGCTGCCGTCTTCGGCGTCCACCCAGCTCGCGTTGACGCTGGGGTTGCGTGCCGCGGCCCAGATAACGGCCTTGGCGAGGATCAGCAGCGGAGAGACCTTGATGCCCTCGAAGTCGCGCGAGGCCTTGAGCCGCTTGACGAACTCCATGGTGCGGCTGGCGTCGACGTCGACGAAGATGCTGACGTGCGGTGCCGCGAACGCGGACTCCACCATGGCCCGCGCGGTGGCTTTGCGGACCCCCTTGACCGGGATGCGCTCGATCCGCTGTTCCTGCGGGCGGCCGGTCTTGCCCCAGAACGAATCCGCCTTGTCCACCTCGGCGTCGCGCTGGGCCTGGTAGCTGACGAGGTCTTCGCGGGTCACCTCGCCGCGCGCGCCGGTGGGGACGACGTCGGCCAGGTCAATGCCGAGGTCGCGGGCGATCTTCCGGACCGGGGGCTTGGCCAGGACGCGGTTGACGAGGCCCGTGATGGCCCCGCCCAGCGTGGGCCGTTGGTCGACGGCTGCTTCCTCCGGGGCGGGGACTTCCGCGGCCGGAACCGTTTCCGGGCTGATCCAGATGTCGTGGGCCTCGATCCCGGCCCGCTCCACTGTCGGAGCGGGAGCCGCCGGGGCTGCGGGGGACTGCCCCGCCGGCGCGGAGATCCGGCGGCGGCGTTTGACGGCGTCGGCCTTGGGGCCGGAACCCACCAGCGGGCCGCCGGCCGGTGGCCCGGCCGACTCCGCGGCGTCGGACGCGTCGTGCTCCAGCTTTCCGTACATCGGCGCGTCGGGAGCCGGCGCTTCGGTAACCGAACCGGGAGCGGCCGGAGCGGGCACGGCAGCGGCAGCGGCGTCGGAGACGCTGATGATCGGCGTCCCGACGTCGACCGTCACGCCTTCCGGAACCAGCAGCTCGGTGACGGTGCCGGCGTACGGCGACGGGAGCTCCACGAGGGACTTGGCGGTCTCGATTTCGCACAGCACGTCGTTGACGGCCACGGTGTCGCCGGCCTTGACCTTCCAAGACACGATTTCGGCCTCGGTCAGGCCTTCGCCCACATCGGGAAGGTTGAACTTGTTCACGGTCATGGAAATCCCCGTCAGTAGGCGAAGGCGCGGTCCAGCGCCTCAAGGATGCGGTCGATGTCCGGCAGGTAGTCTTCCTCCACCTTGGCGACCGGGTAGGGCATATGGAAGCCGCCGACGCGGATGACCGGAGCTTCCAGGGAATGGAAGGCCCGCTCGCTGACCCGGGCCGCGATCTCGCCGCCGATCCCGCCGAAGGT
The DNA here is from genome assembly GCF_056398965.1 of Arthrobacter sp. 01T414. NCBI lineage: Bacteria > Bacillati > Actinomycetota > Actinomycetes > Micrococcales > Micrococcaceae > Arthrobacter > Arthrobacter sp. 01T414. The sequence goes on from NZ_JBFTQK010000005.1 coordinate 83,209, forward strand.
CGGAGCCTCGTGCGCCACGATCAGCCGGCCCGTCTTCCGGACCGAGGCCGTGACGGTATCGAAGTCGATCGGCGAAATAGAGCGCAGGTCGATCACTTCGACGCTGTGGCCGTCCTCGGCCGCGGCGGAGGCCGCAGCTAGGGCCACCGGAACCAGCGGGCCATAAGCCAAGACCGTAGCGTCGGACCCTTCACGCAGCACATGCGCCTTGAACGGGTCTGCCGAGTGGCCCGGGGTGTCGGTGTCGACGTCGCCCTTAAGCCAGTAGCGCCGCTTCGGTTCGAAGACGATCACGGGGTCCAGGCAGTCCACGGCCTGCTGGATCATCCAGTAAGCGTCATGCGGGTTGGACGGGGTGATGATCCGCAGCCCGGCGGTGTGGGCAAACAGCGCTTCCGGTGACTCGGAATGGTGTTCAATCGAGCCGATGCCGCCGCCGTAAGGAATGCGGATGACGACCGGGACGGTCAGGTTGCCGTTGCTGCGCGAATGCATCTTCGCCAGCTGCGTGGTGATCTGGTTGAAGCCCGGGAAGACGAAGCCGTCGAACTGGATCTCGCAGACCGGCCGGTAGCCGCTCAACGCCAGGCCGATCGCGGTGCCGATGATGCCGGACTCGGCGAGCGGGGTGTCCACGACGCGGTCTGCGCCGAACTCCCCGATCAGGCCGTCGGTGACGCGGTAGACGCCGCCGAGCGGGCCGATGTCCTCACCCATGAGCAGGGTCCGCGGGTTGTTGCTCAGCGTCGCGCGGAGGCCCTCATTGATGGCCTTGGCAATGGTCATGGTGGTCATCGGCGCACCGCCCCGTCTGTGTGTGCCTCGTCTGCTTCTGCCTCATCGGCGAAGCCCGCGCTGTACTCCTCGAACCAGGCCAGCTCCTCGGCCACCAACGGGTGTGCCTCGGCGTAGGTGTTGGCGAAAGCCGTCCGGATATCCGGGGTCCCCAGGTCGTGGATGGTCCTGCGGACGTAGGCGGCGAGCTCGTCGCCGTCGGCCTTGACCTGTTCGAAGAAAGCGTCGTCGGCGAGGCCTTCGGCGCGCAGGTACTTCTCGAGCCGCTCCAGCGGATCCTTTGCCCGCCACTGAGCCTCTTCGTCCGAGCCGCGGTACTTCGTCGGATCATCGGCGGTGGTGTGCGCGCCGACGCGGTAGGTGAAGGCCTCGATCAGCACCGGGCTCTTGCCTTCGCGGGCCCGCTCGAGCGCCCACTCGGTGACGGCGTGGACTGCGATCACGTCGTTGCCGTCCACCCGGATGCCGGGGAAACCGTAGCCCTTGGCGCGGTTGGAGAGCGGAATGCGGGTCTGGACGGCGGTGGGGACGGAGATGGCCCAGTGGTTGTTTTGGCAGAAGAACACCACGGGGGCGTTGTACGAGGCAGCGAAGACCATGGATTCGTGGACGTCGCCCTCCGAACTGGCGCCGTCGCCGAAGTAGACCATCACGGCCGCCTTGGGCTTCGCTGAGCCGGCCGCGGCTCCCCCGGCGCCCGCCTCGGCTGCGGCCAGCTTCTGGTCGCGCTGGATGCCCATGGCGTAGCCGACCGCATGCGGCGTCTGGGCGGCGAGGACCAGCGTGTAGAGGTGGAAGTTGGTGTCCTTGGGATTCCACCCGCCGTTGGACACGCCGCGGAACTGGCGCAGCAGCTCCGCGAGGTCCACATTGCGGGTCAGCGCGACGCCGTGCTCCCGGTAGGTGGGAAAGATGTAGTCCTGCGGCTGGCTGGCCCGGCCGGAACCGATCTGCGCCGCTTCCTGTCCGGTGAGCGGCACCCAGAGGGCGAGCTGGCCCTGCCGCTGCAGGGCTGTTGCCTCGACGTCGAAGCGCCGGATCTTTGCCATGTCGGCGTAGAAACCGCGGAGCTTCCCGGCGTCCAGCCGCGCGGCGTACTCGGAAAACACCGGGTCGGTGCCCAGGGTGCCGTCCGGACCGAGCAGCTGGACCATCGGGACCGCGGGGTCGCCCAGCACCGCCTCGGCCTGCGCCTCGAGCTGGTCGTCCGCTTCGGTTCCGTCGAACTCGGTAGAGGGCAGATGTGTGGCGCCCATACCGTCTCCTTGCCTGCCGCATCCGAATGCGCCGCAATCGCTGGGATATATGCCTTACCTGGCATACGTTCCAGGCGCGGCATATATTTTGGCTTACTCGTCCCTACTTTATCCGCAGCCTCATCGCGGCGGGCTTCGTGTTAAGCGCTAGGAACGCTGTGGGGGTTTTGTATACATCGCACACAATTCGAGGAAACGGGTGTTGGCCTCAGCCTCGCCGATACTCACCCGCACGCCCTCGTTGCCAAAGGCCCGGACCGACAGCGCCCGCTCCCCTGCCAGTGCAGCAAAATCGGCGCTGTTGGCGCCCAGATTGAGCCAGACGAAGTTGCCTTGGGCGTCCGGCACGAACCAGCCCAGCTCGCGGAGGCCCGCGGTCACACGGTCCCGCTCATCGACCAGGCTTTGTACCCTTTCTACAACCTCGTCGAAGTGCTCCAGTGAGGTGACGGCGGCTGCCTCGGCGATCTGGGAAACCGCGAAGGGGGTGGCGGTAACGCGCAGGTGCTGGGTGAGGTCCGGCTGGGAGACGCTGTACCCCACCCGGAGGCCCGCCAGTCCGTGGGCCTTGGAGAATGTCCTCAGCACGACGACGTTCGGGTACTTGCGGTACATCTCGATGCCGTCCACGGCCTCCGCAGACCGGACGAACTCCTGGTAGGCCTCGTCGATGACGACCACAATGTCCGAGGGGACGGTCCTGAGGAACCTCTCGGTTTCTTCGGTGGTCAGGATGGGACCGGTGGGGTTGTTCGGGGTGCACAGCAGGATCATCCGGGTGCGAGCCGTCACGGCGGCCGCCATCGCTTCCAGGTCGTGCCGGCCGTCGGCGGTCAGCGGGACCTGCACGCTCTCGGCACCGGCCAGGCCAACGCTGATGGGATAAGCCTCGAAGGAGCGCCACGCATATATGACCTCGTCGCCCTTGCCGTCGTCGTTCTGGCCGGCAAAGGTGGCCAGCAGCTGGTTGAGGGCGCCCAGGCTGCCGGCGCCGGTGACGATGTCCTCGGCCGGGACGTTGAGGAAACCGGCGAGCGCGCCGCGCAGTTTGCTGCTCAGCGGGTCCGGGTAGCGGTTGAAGTCGGTCTGCGCCGCGATGGCCTGCTGCACTGCAGGGATCGGGGGCAGGGGGTTCTCGTTGGAGGACAGCTTGTAGCTCACGAGGCCCTCGACGGGGACCGGCGGTTTTCCGGCGGCGTAGCGGGGTAGGAGGTCCACTACCGGCCGCGGGCGGATCCCTCCGGCCGGGTTGTCTGATGAAGTCATGCCTCTTAGCCTACTTCGCCCTCCTGCCGGGAGGGCCGGTGATGTGACAGCATGGGCGCATGCGCTCACTCTTCGTGCGGGTCATCGTCAACGCCCTGGCCCTCTGGATCGCCAGCTGGATCCTCCCCGGATTGGATATTTCCACATCCGCCACCACCGGGGCCGTGGCCAACAGCGGCGTCACGCAGGGCACGGATACGATCGGGATCATTCTGGCTTACCTGTTTATCGGGCTGATCTTCGGGCTCGTCAACGCACTCGTCAAGCCACTGGTCAGCCTGCTGTCGCTGCCGATCACCATCCTCACCCTGGGGCTGTTCACGATCGTTATCAACGCCGCGATGCTGTACGTGACCTCCTGGCTGAGCAGCTACACGCCGGTGCACTTCACCATCGACTCCTTCTTCTGGACCGCGGTGCTCGCCGCTATCATCATCACCGTGGTTTCCCTCGTCGCCGGACGACTCCCCGGCGGCCGCCGGCGCTAACCGGCGCTAGCCGGGCACGCCGGCGCTAACCGGGTACCCCGGCGGGCGCGGCCTTCGCAGCCTGCGGTGCGTCCGCCAACGGCCGGTTCGAAGGCAGCACGCGGGTCCTGCGATCTGCGCCGGGAGCCGTCACCACCCCCTGCGCCGGCAGCGGCTCCCGCCGCAAGGARAACCGGGTCACCGTTGCGGTGCCGCCAGCGCCGACCACGGCGGCCAGCGCGGCCGTGGACGCGCGCAGCGAGGGGTCCCGGCTCGCCGAGACCGCTTCCGCCCCGGCCGCGTAGTTCTCCAGCCGATGGCCGGGACCCAGACCGAAATCCTGCGGCGGCGGCAGGACAAGGTCATTGGTCAATGTGACCGTCACGCGGTCCTTGGTATCCGCGTTGGCGAGTCCGTCGGCTCCCGGAACCCAGTCGTGCTGGTGTTCCAGGTGCAGGCTGCCGATCCCGGGCTCGGGGGTGATGCCGCCCACCGGGGAACCGGCGGTCAGGACAAACTTGAGGTCGAACTCAGCCAGGAAGGCCTTGTCCTTGCTGAGGTTCATGGCGTGGATCCCGCCTTGGCTGTAGCCCACGACAGCGAGCTGTTCACCCGCCTCCGCACCGGCCTGGCGCAGCGACTGCCGGATGGCAGCGGTCGTCGCCTGCGAATCGTAGCCAAGGCCCTCGGCAATGCCGGCCGTGTCGAAGGGGTTCGTGCCCTCGGGCAGGCCCCCGAGCTGGGTTCCGGGGATGATGACCACCCAGGCGCGCCGGTCGCCCCCGTCGACCCGGATGACTTCAATGTCCCCGCTCCTCCGGCCCACCGCGTCCGCCCGCCGCAACAGGCCGGCCGGCGACAGGTCCACCTCCGCGGCGGCTGTTTCGCTGCCGACGACGGTGACCGGCCGCGGCTTCAGGAACCCCAGTCCCGGCGCGGCCGCCAGGTCCCGGATAAGGCGGCGGACGTCAGTGGGGCCGCTGAGCGCGCCGACTGCCGCGGCCAGGGGAACGGGCAGGCCCAGCAGGAGGGCCAGGCTGCGGGGAGCCATGGCCACGCCGTGCTCGACCTGGTCGCGGACCCCCGGAAGCTCGAAGAGTCCGCGCGGGGAGCCGTACTCGGGGGCGGAAAGCCCCATCCGGAGCAGCAGGGCGTTCCGGGCCTCGGTGAATTCGTACTCCCGGTGACTGGCCCGGACCTGAGCCGCGATGTGTTCCAATTCGGTCCTGACCGCGCCGATGTCCCGGCCGGCTTCCCCCACGGCGATGATGGCGTTGCTGCCGCTCCGGTAGGAGTCCGACTGGTAGCCGAACAGGGCCCGGCGGACGCCGTCGGCCTCCGCCTCAACGGCAGAGAGCCGGTGCACCACCCCGTCCAGGGCCGCCGCGCCGGCCAGCAGTTCCTCGAACTGGAAGCTTAGGCCCCCGATTCCGCCGCGGATCCGCAGCATCCCGTCGGCCGGCGGCGCGGAGGGGCGCGGGACTTCTCCGGAACCCGCCGGCGTAGCCTCCGCCATCAGTATCCCGCCCGGCCCGAAGAGAGCGTCACGTTCTGGGCATGCCGCAGGACCACTGCCGTCGCATCCTGTAGCCCGTCGCGGCCCCGCCGCAGGGCCGCGGCCTGAAGCGACAGCGTGCTCCGGTAGGCGCGGCCCGCCGGGGACTGCCAGCCCTGCAGTTCCAGCCGGCTCAGCGCAGCCAAGGCGGCGGAAGCCTGCTCGGCGCATGAGGCGACCCTGGCAGCGAACTGCTGGACCTCGTAGCTGCGTGAGGCGCACGCCGTCGCCTCAGCCGCGGTTAACGTCCCACTCATGGCCCGGGCCCCTTTCTATTGCCGTTCAGTCCCGGGATCGACGCTAAGGAACCTCCACCGGCGCCGGAAGCGGCCGGCACGGCTATGTGGAAAAGCGGCCGCCCCGCGCGGCGCGCGCAGCGGCTCCGCCCTAGGGGATCTCCTACGGAACTCGTCATACGGAACTGCCTGCTTAAGGCCCGGCGGCACTTCGTGAAAGAATCGGACCATGCCTGAAACTGCCGCCACAGCTGAGACCCGCACGCCGTCCGGACGCCTGGCCCTCGCCGCGTCCGACCACCAAATCGCGCTCGGCCCGCTCGACGGCCGCTACCAGTCGTCGGTCGCGCCGCTGGTGGACTACCTCTCCGAGGCCGCGCTCAACCGCGACCGGGTCGCCGTCGAGGTCGAGTGGCTGATCCACCTGACCAGCAACAACGTGCTGCCGGGCGCCGGGCCGCTGAGCGCCGGGCAGCAGGAGCAGCTTCGTGCCATCGTCACCGAGTTCGACGCCGCGTCGGTCGCCGAACTGGCCGACATCGAAGCCGTGACCGTCCACGACGTCAAGGCCGTGGAGTACTACATCGGCCGCCGTCTGCCGGGCATCGGGATCGAAAACCTGACGGCAATGGTGCACTTCGGCTGCACCTCAGAGGACATCAACAACCTCTCCTACGCGCTCGGCGTCAAGGGCGCTGTCGAGGACGTGTGGCTGCCCGCCGCCCGCAAGCTCGTCGCGCAGATCAGCGCCATGGCCGAGGCCAACCGCGCGGTGCCGATGCTGTCCCGCACGCACGGCCAGCCCGCTACCCCCACCACGCTGGGCAAGGAACTGGCCGTGATCGCCCACCGGCTGACCCGCCAGCTGGACCGCATTGCCCGGACCGAGTACCTCGGCAAGATCAACGGCGCCACCGGCACCTACGCGGCGCACGTCGCTTCCGTTCCCGGCGCCGACTGGGAGCACGTGGCGAAGAGCTTCGTCGAAGGTCTCGGCCTGGACTGGAACCCGCTGACCACCCAGATCGAAAGCCACGACTGGCAGGCCGAACTCTACGCCGACGTCGCACGCTTCAACCGCATCCTGCACAACGTCTGCACGGACATCTGGAGCTACATCTCGATCGGCTATTTCGTGCAGATCCCGGTGGCAGGCGCCACCGGCTCCTCCACCATGCCGCACAAGGTGAACCCGATCCGCTTCGAAAACGCCGAAGCCAACCTGGAGATCTCTTCCGGCCTTCTGGACGTGCTGGGCTCCACCCTGGTCACCTCCCGCTGGCAGCGCGACCTCACGGATTCGTCCTCGCAGCGCAACATCGGTGTGGCGTTCGGCCACTCGTTGCTCGCCATCTCGAACGTCGCCAAGGGCCTGGACCGGCTCAAGGTCGCCGAGGACGTCCTGGCCGCAGACCTGGACACCAACTGGGAAGTCCTTGGCGAGGCCATCCAGATGGTCATGCGCGCCGAGGCGATCGCCGGCGTCCCGGGCATGGAGAACCCGTACGAGCGGCTCAAGGACCTGACCCGCGGGCAGCGGGTGGACGCAGCCCGGATGCAGGAATTCGTCCAGGGCCTGGGTCTGTCCGCCGACGCCGAAGCCCGGCTGCTGGCCCTGACCCCGGGCAAGTACACCGGCATCGCGGACAAGCTGGTCGACCACCTGGCCTAGCCCTGCTTGCCCCGAATTCACCTTCCGGCAGGCCGCCGTTTACGCGGCCGTCGAGGACTGGCCAGCTTCCGCGGGGAAGCTGGGGCTGTTACCGACCCGAGGAGACCCCTTGCCGAGCGACATACCGTCGACAGCACGGACCGTTCTGACCGACCCCGGCCCAGGGGCCGGACCCGACGCAATGGCCGACGCGGCCGCCTTGAGCCTGATGAGCTTCAACATCCGCTGCGACATTGCGGAAACCCTGCCGGGCCAGGCCGACTACTGGCCGGAGCGTGTACCGGCGTTGCAGGCCGTCCTGGCCGAAGAACTGCCCGAAGTCCTGGGCATCCAGGAGGGCCTGGAGCACCAGCTGGCCGTGATCGGCGAGGCCCTGCCGGACCGTTACCGGATGATCGGCCACGGCCGCGACGGCGGCCGACGCGGCGAGCACTCCTGCATCTTCTACGACTCCAGCCGGCTGAAGCTGCGGATGTGGGACCAGTTCTGGCTCTCGGACACGCCCACGGTGGCCGGGTCGGCCACGTGGGGCAACCACGTCACCCGGATCGCCACGTGGGGCCGGTTCGAAGACAACCACACCGGACGCGAGCTGATGGTGGTCAACACCCACTTCGACCACGAGTCGGAGAACGCGCAGCTGCGCAGCGCCGAGGCCATCGTGGAGCACGCGACGAGTTTCGAGCCGGGCCTGCCGACCGTCCTGATGGGTGACTTCAACGCCGACGCCGGCGCGTCGGGGGCCTACAGCACCCTGGTGGGAAGCGGCACCTTCCGCGATTCCTGGACCGTGGCCCAGCAGCGGTTGACCCCGGAGTACGGAACATTCCCGAACTACAAGGACCCGGTCATCGGCGAAAGCCGCATCGACTGGATCGCCGTCACGCCGGAGATCCAGGTCGCCGAGGCCGCGGTCAACACCTTCCGGCTCGACGACCGCTATCCCAGCGACCATGCCCCGATCCAGGCCACGGTCAGGATCCCTTGACCGCACGGCAGCCCAGCCTGCAGGGCAGAACGCAGCCGGTAAACTCGCTGCCATGAGGCTTCTGCTGATCCGCCACGGCCAAACCCCGGGCAATGTCCTGGGGCAGCTGGATACCGCCCATCCGGGTCCTGGGCTGACCGAACTCGGCGAGCGCCAGGCCGCCGCGCTGGCCCGCTCCCTGGTGAACGAGCAGATCGGACTGCTCTACGCCTCCACCCTGGTCCGCACCCAGCTCACCGCGGCCCCGCTCGCCACCACGCGCGGGCTGGAAGTTGAAATATTGGAAGGGCTGCGGGAAATCGAAGCCGGGGCGCTGGAGAAGCTCACCGACCGCGAATCCCACCTGCGCTACCTGGGCACGGTGTTCGCCTGGACCGCGGGCGAACTGGACCGGCGGATGCCCGCGGGCCCCAGCGGCCACGACTTCTTCGAACGCTACGACGACTCGATCGCGAGGATCGCTGCCGCCGCTGCAACCCGCGGCGACGATGCCGCCGTCGCCGTCGTCAGCCACGGCGCCGCGATCCGCGTCTGGACCGGCCTGCGTGCGGCCAATGTCGAGGCGGAGTTCGCGGCGCGGCACGTGCTCGCCAACACCGGCATCGTGGCGCTCGAAGGCGACCCCGACGCCGGCTGGCGGCTGATCCACTGGGACGACAGCCCGGTGGGCGGGCTCGCCCTGGCGGATCCGACGGCGGAAGACCCCACCGGCCGCCCAGCCTGAGCCGAAGGACGGATGCCGAGTTCTTGAAGTCCTTACCGGCAGGAAACACCCCCGAAACCGCCGCTGCCTAGCCTTGGTCTGCATAACCCTTCGGCGAATCGAGGCAACGATGCAGACCAACCCGCGGCTCAACATCCGGCAGGTGCCCTGGTCCAACCCCGTGGGTGCCGACCTGAGGGCAGCCCAGCAGGCGGAACTGGACGCCCGCTACGGCCACAGCGGGCACGAGGCCGGACCGCCGCCGTCGGAAGCGGACACCGCAGTCTTCCTGGTGGCGCACGACAAGGCGTCCGGCCAGCCGGTGGGCTGCGGGGGCCTGCGGCTGCTGGATGAACGCACGGCCGAGATCAAGCGGCTGTACGTGTTGCCGTACACCCGCGGCTCCGGGGTGGCCAGCTCGATCCTGGCCGCGATGGAGGCACATGCCCACGCCCTCGGCATCACCACCCTGACCGCCGAGGCGGGTTCCGTTCAAACCGACGGGCGGCAATTTTACGAGAACTCGGGCTTTGTCCCCGTTCCGAACTTCGGCCCCTACCTCGGCCTGGAGCACTCGCACTGCTATGCGAAGCCGATCGATTCGCACAGCGCCGCCCACACCGCCATGGCGTAAGTCAACCGGTGTACCGGGGCGCTCAGTCAGGTCCAGAAATCGTCCGACTTGGCAGTGTCCTCGAAAAACTCCCGGCCCTCGGCGATCTTGCCGTCACGGACAACAAACGCGATGACCGAAGCCATGTCCAGACTCTTGCCGTTATTTTCCGCGACGGTCTGCTGGATCGCTACCGTGTGACCGTCCCCGCCGACGATGTCCTGGACCTTGGCTTGGAAGTTGCCCTGCGTGCGAGCTCCCAGTTCGCCGAAGTACGCGAGGATGGCGTCACGGCCCTGTTTCGTCCCCGATAGCACGCCGCTTCCGGCCACGTGCCAGACTGCGTCCTCCGCGAAGATTTCGCTAAGAGTCGCCATATCCCCTGAGTTAAAGGCCTCGTACCCTCGCCGGACCAGTTCAACATTGTCTGCGCTTCCCATGATCGGACACCTCTCTGTCGTCCTTGTCGGGTCATGCTGGGACGGTTAAAGGCTAGTCCTGGACCGTGGGGCTGTCGATGGAAGTATGTCCGGCCACCGGGGCCGCGAGGGCCGTCCTAGCTGCCCGCCGGCCAGCCCGTATAGGCCTCGGCGAGGTAGGCGCGGCCGTGCCGGGACGAGACCACGGAGTTGAGCTCGCCTAGCTGTCGGGCGCGGGCGAAATCGTCGGCGCCGGCCGGAGTGTGCAGCATGGAAGTCATCCAGTAGGAGAAGTGCTGTGCCTTCCAGACCCGGTCCAGGGCGCGGTCACTGTACAGGTCAAGGAGCATCGTGGAGCCGGTCTTGTAGTAGCTGTCCAGGCCCTCGAAAAGCACCCGGACATCGTGGATGGCGAGGTTCAGTCCCTTGGCGCCGGTGGGCGGGACGGTGTGGGCCGCGTCCCCGGCAAGGAACAACTTGCCGTGGCGCATCGGGGCGTGCACGAAGCTGCGGAACTTCAGGACCGTCTTGTCGATGACCGGTCCCTCCTTGAGCTCAAAGCCGTTGCCGTTCACGCGGCTGCGGAACGCCTCCCAGATCCGCTCATCGTCCCAGTTGCGGACGTCCTCACCGGGATCGCACTGGAAGTACATCCGCTGCACCGTCTCGGTCCGCTGGCTGATCAGGGCGAAGCCGTTGGCTGAGTTGGCATAGATCAGCTCATCGGAACTGCGTGGTGCCTCCGCCAGGATGCCGAACCAGGCGAAGGGGTACTCGTGGAAGTACCACTTGCGCCCTGCCTCCGGAATCTGGACCCGGCAGTGGCTGCGTGAGCCGTCCGCCCCCGCAATGAAGTCGGCCTGGAGCTCGAATTCGGTGCCGTCCGCGTCCGTGAACCACACTTTCGGCGAGCCTTCGATGTCATGGATGCTGGTGTCCGTGACGCTGTACCGGACGTCGCCGCCGTCGGCCTCCCGGCGCGCGGCCAGGTCCTTGAAGACGTCAGTTTGCGGGTAAAGCCAGACGGATTCGCCCACCAGGTCCTGGAAGTCGATGCGGTGGCTTTCGCCGTTGAACCGCAGTTCGATCCCGTCGTGCCGGTCGCCGTCGCGCAGCACGCGGTCGGAGACGTCGGTGTCCACGAGGAGGTTAACGGTGCCATGCTCGAGGATGCCGGCCCGGACGGTCTCCGAGATCTCCTGCCGGCTGCGCACTTCGATCACGGTGGACTCGATCCCCTCTTTGGCGAGCAGATGGGAGAGCATCAGCCCGGCGGGGCCGCCGCCCACGATGGCCACCTGGGTGGTGATGATTTTTCGGGCTGCCATGTTGTCCTCGCTTCGTTGCGGGGCCCGAAGCCGCGTGCGCCAATCAGCCGCGCGCCACACCCCGGGACCGGATCGGTCTTCTGGCTAATAGTGTGCGCCCGGAGTGGTGATCCGCGTTACAAGTTATCCATTGAACGGAATTGGGCTGCCGGCCGGGAGTCCCCGAGCCGGCGTCCGATGCCGCGCGCCGCGGTCTGCAGCGTCGGCACCAGGGCTTGCAGCCGCATCTCCCGCAACGGAACCACGACGCCGAGCGCAGCAACGGTCCGCTTCCGCGCATCCCGCACCGGCACGGCAATCCCCCAGGTGTCGGGGTCCACGACGCCGGCCAGCTGCGCGAACCCCTCCTCGGCAGCCTCGGCCAGGAGCGCCCGGATATCCTCGGCCTTGAGCGTGCCCGTGGGGTCGTTGAACTGGCGCAGGTACGCCGCCTGCACCGCGGCCGGCTGATGGGCCATCAGGGCCAGCCCGGCGGAGGACAGGTGCACCGGCATCCGTCCGGCGACCTTCGCGCGGTTCGCCACCGAGCCGCGGCGTGACAGGCGTTCCACGAACAAGGCGTCCCAGCCATCCAGCACGGCCAGGTTCACGTTCTGGTTGAGCACCTGCTGGATGTCCTCCATGAACGGCATCGCCGCCTGCCGCAGGGCCAGGGTCGGCGAGTTCCGGTTGACCAGCTCCCAGAGGCGCAACCCCAGCCGGACCGATCCGCCGTTTTCCAGCTCCAGGAGGCCGTGCCCGGCCAGCTGCCGGACCAGCCGGTGGGCGGTGGTCAGGGGAAGCCCGGCACGGTCCGCGAGTTCGGAGAGCTGTAGGGCCGCCGAGCCCTCGGGGAAGGCCTCAAGCAGGCGCACCACGCGGTCCACCACGGAATCCCCCGACCCGGAATTAGCCACGCGTCCCGCTTCCCCTCGCCGTTGCCTGCTTGGGATCAGTCTTCCACTGACCGGCGGGCGGCGCGCAACCGGCGCCAGAGAGTCGGCGCCAGCACGACCGCGACGCCGACGGCGGCGCCGATGACCGTCTCGAGGAACCGGTCGCGCAGCAGGGTGGTTGCGGGCACCGGGGCTACCAACAGGGTGGAGATCAGGGCGAGCGGGGTGACGAAGACCTGGGCCAGCATGTACTGGCGGGCGATGAACATTTCGGCACCGAACTGGCAGGCGGCGATAACGAGCACGGTCTGCCAGGGGGCCGGCTGCAGCAGCAGGATGGCGGCGAGCAGCACGAGCCCCAGCGCGGTCCCGATGATGCGCTGCATGCCGCGGCTGATGCGGTGCCGGGTGCTGTGTCCCACGAGCGGCACGACGGCGGCCACCATGGCCCAGTAGTTGTGGCCGAAGCCGAGCCGTTCGCCGGCGAGGGTGGCGATGGCGCCGGCGAGCCCGGCCGCCACGAGGTAGCCCACGGCTTCGAGCCAGGCGACGCGGCCCTCGGCGGGGGTCAGCCGGACCGGCCGGGGCCACGACCACGGCTGCCGGCGGCTCGGGGCCACCCGGGCGGACAAGCCGATCAGGAGCGAGAACGCAACGGTCAGGACGGCCACCAGCATTCCCTGCCCCAGCGGCGGCTGGCTTGGGATGGAGGCGATGGCCGCGAACGCGAAGATGTGGAAGAGCGATCCTGCCGGGCGGAGCCGCCACCAGGCGACGACCAGGGAGCAGCCGCCGGCCACCAGCGTGGTCGCGAGGACCTTCAGCCAGACGGTGCCTGACGGGGTGAGCGCGAACCCCGTCCCGGCGCGGGCCGCCAAGGCTCCGAGCAGGATCACGGCAAGCATGAGGGACCCGGCCCGAAGCTGAAGCACCAGCCGCCGGCCATGGGGCTCATTCCGGCCGTAGATTCCGGTGAAGGCGCCAAAGGAGGCAAAAATGGCCAGATCCAGCCTGCCCAGCAGCACCAGGGTGATGAGCGGGACAAAGACGCCGACGGCGCAACGGATCGCGACCTGGTGGTCCTTGTTGGCTGGAGCCATGGTGAACATCTCGGCGAGCAATTTCGCGGGCTTCACAGCTGGAATGGGTCTTCCTTTGCAGTCGGTTGAAAACGACGGCGGCACTGGCATCCAGCTGAATCGTACGCCGGAACCCGGCCAATCCGGGCTTCGTATTCCATTCAACGGAAAGAACTCGAGGACGGCCGGATGGTAGCGTCGAGCGGTTGAACCACCCACACGGCAGTATTCCGGAGGACCCCATGCTCAAAGGATTCAAGGACTTCATCCTGCGCGGCAACGTGATCGAACTGTCCATCGCCGTCGTCGTCGGTACGGCCTTCACCGCACTGGTGACGGCGTTCACCACGAACATCGTGAACCCGATCATCGCTGCAGCCGGCGGCGTCGAGGCCCAAGGCCTCGGCTTCTCCATCTGGCCGGGAAACTCCAAGACATTTGTGAACTTCGGCGCCGTCCTGACGGCCTTCGTGACTTTCATCATCACCGCCGCGGTGGTGTACTTCATTTTCGTAGCACCGATGAACCGGATCAACCGGATGGTCAAGCACCGGCTGGCCACCGCAGAGCCCGAGGAGAAGCCCCTGCCGCCGGACACCGCTCTGCTCGCCGAGATCCGCGACCTGCTGGCCTCCCTGGCCGGATCCGGGGCGGGCGTGGGTAAAGGCGACGACGACGGCGGCCGGCACGCCGCCGTCGGGCTCCCCGACGATGAAGTTCCCTCCGAGGACCTCGCCCATTCCGGCGCGCCTTCTCCCCGAAGGTGAGGGAGCGTCACCCCCAAACCCACCAAACGTGAGGGAGCGTCACCCCCAAACCCACCAAACGTGAGTGAGCGTCACCCCCTAACCCACCAAACGTGAGGGAGCGTCCGGCTAGACCGCCTTCGTCATCCTTATGGTCAGCGCCTCGTGCTCCACGGCGACCTTGAGGTGCTTGGCCTTGCCGATGTGGTCGCCGTCGAGCTGGAACTCCTGCTCATGGTCGAGGCTGATTTCCGCGGACTTTCCGGCGAAGTACTCCACCGACTTGTTCTTGCCGTTCTTCCGGCCGAACATGCCGGCCAGCACGCTGAACCAGCCGAGCCGGCCCGCCGGAGCCAGGATCAGGACGTCCAGGATGTTGTCATCGATCTTTGCGTCGGGGAAGACTTCCACCCCGCCGGTGATCTTGCCGCAGTTGCCCACCATGACGCTGCGGATCCGGCGCCGGACCGGGTGCTGGCCGTCAATGCTGATGTGCGCCTTGACCGGCTTGCCGGGCAGGTGCCGGATGCCGGCCTCGACATATGCGAGCCAGCCCACTCGGTCCTTGAGCTCGTCCACGGTGTTCGCCATGATCGCAGCGTCGTAGCCGAGTCCGGCCATGACCAGGAAGACTTGTTCGTCCTGGGAGTGGTCCAGGCTGGCCTTTACCACGTCCACCTTGATGTCCGTGCCGTTCAGGACGTCGTAGCTGGCGGCCACCGGGTCAGTGATGTCCACGCCGATGTTGCGGGCCAGCAGGTTGCCGGTGCCCATCGGCACCAGGCCCATCGGCGTCCCGGTGCCCGCAAGGACCTCGGCCACGCAGCGGACGGTTCCATCGCCGCCTGCGGCGATCACGACGTCGACCCCCGCCTCCAGCGCTTCCCGGGCCTGGCCCAGCCCGGTGTCCTCGGCCGTGGTCTCGAGCCAGAGCGGCTCCGTCCAGCCCTGGGTTTCGCAGAGCCGGTAGAACGAGGCCTTGAAGTCCTCTCCGGAAGACTTCATGGGATTGATGATGACGGCGGCGCGCCGGGTCTGAACGGAAGTGTCCTGAACAGAAGTGTTCTGCGCGGCATTGGTCTGTGACATGGCGTCCTTCGGGCGTGTGGGCGGGATGGGTCCCGCAGGGAAAGCCTATCGGGGCGGGGCGGATAAGCTGCGCAGCGTGGCAGGGAGTCATGGACGCGCTGTTGGACCGGTCACTACACTGGCCATGTTCACGAACTGACGCGTACCGGACCCGTCCGGATGCCGCTCCGGATTCGCCGGGGCGGCCGCGTTCCAGGCGCGGAAGGCGGCCACATGACCGATCCAGGGGAAAACTACTCAGCCGAGGCCGAAGCCTCGAGCAGGGATCCGCACGACTGGGGCCGGGCGATGGCCCTGGCCCTTACCCGGCTGGCTGAGCAGCTGGCCCCGGAGGATGCCGAAGAGATGCATGCCAGCCTCGTGGACAGGCCGCTGCACCTAACCATCCGCGACGACGCAGCGGGGGTCACGATCACGGTATCGACGAAAGCTGACACCGCCGGCTGACGCCCGGTCAGAAATAGAACAGCGCAGATCATCAATTCCCTCCCCGGGTGTGCCAGAATAAGCGGGATTTACCGGCCCATAGTGGGCCGGGACACACAGATCATTTGGGGGAATGATGACAGAGCGCGCAGATTTTGACGCCAGAAAAGAATCCACATCCTTCGGCCAGGGCGAGCCGGGCTACGGCCAGCGTTGGCCCGACGGGGCTCCTTGGCCGGATTCTTCCGATCACCGCCAGGCTCAGCTGCCCGCGTTGCCCCTCCCCCGCGTCCGGACGGAGTCCCTGGAGCACATGCTGCGGGGCACCGTCTTCGCCTTGGCCATGGTCCCGGTAGGCGTCGCCCTCTGGCTGATTCTGTGGAAGATGGGCTGGATGGCCTCCATCGTTGCCTTTGTGACGGCGGCCGGCGCCGCCAAGCTGTATATCGCCGGGAGCACCGTGGGCAGCGGCGGCAGCATAACCAGGCGCGGCGCGTGGGTTGTCGTGGCCGTGACGGTGGCGACGGTGCTGCTCTCATTCCTGGGCACCATTTGGCTGGACCTGGCCGACTACCTTGGCGCCTCACCGCTGGCCCTGCTGTTCGAACCGGAGGCCTGGGACCTGCTGGGCTACAACCTGACCAGCAACGCAGACCTGATCGAGGGCCTCAAAGGGGAGTTCCTGATGGCGCTGCTGTTCAGCGCGCTGGGCTGCTTCTTCACCCTGCGGCAGCTCTTCGCCCAGTCCCGCCGAAGCTAGGCCGGGTCAGAGCCCGTCAGCGACAGGGCCCCGTCAGCGTCAGGGCCGCGCGGAAAGGGCCGCGTCAGCGTAACGTCAGCGTCCGGCGGAAAGATCCGCGGAGATGAGTTCCGCGGTGGCAACGGCTGCTTCGCGGACCGAATCGAGATACGCCTCCGGGTCAGGCTGGGCGGCAACGGCCTGGGCCTGCAGCGAGACGTTGATGGCGGCGACCACCCTGTCCGGACCGTCGTAGATCGGCGCCGCCAGGGACATCAGCCCGAGCTCCAGCTCCTGGTCCAGCAGACACCAGCCCTGGGCCCGGACGGTGTCCAGCTCGGCCAGCAGCTCCTCGCGGGTGCCGATGGCGCGCGGGGTGAGCGGCCGGATCCGTGCCGTAGCCAGGTACTCCTGGAGCTCGGCAGGCGGTAAGGCGGCCAGCAGGACCCGGCCCATGGAGGTGGCGTATGCGGGGAAGCGGGTGCCGACGGTAATGCCGACGGTCATGATCCGCCGCGTCGCCACCCGGGCGATGTAGGCGATGTCCGTGCCGTCCAGCACGGCGGCCGACGTCGACTCCCCCAGCTTGAGCGACAGTTCCTCCAGGTGCGGCTGGGCAATTTGCGGCAGCGACAGCCCGGACAGGTAGGCGTAGCCGAGCTGGAGCACCTTGGCGGTCAGCGCGAAGGCCTTGCCGTCGGTGCGGACGTAGCCGAGCTCGACGAGGGTGTGCAGGAAGCGCCGTGCCGTTGCACGGGTGAGGTCGGTCCGGGCCGCAACCTCGGTCAGCGTCATCAGCGGGTGCTCCGAGTCAAAGGACCGGATCACCGCCAGTCCCCTCGCCAGCGACTGCACGTACTGGTCGCTGGCCGCCGGCGCCCCGTCGGCACGGGTGGCCTTTGCTGCCTCAGTCATTTAACGCCTCTCGATCACGCATCACTTTATACGCGTCAGGCCTGGGCTGCGGCCGAGAGCGGCACCGGCACCAAGGCCTGCAGTTCCTCGAGGGTGCAGCCGAAGGTCTCCCGCACCTGGACGCCGTCGGGGCCGGTCAGGAAGACTGCCTTGTCCGTGTAGACCCGCGTGACGCAGCCGATGCCGGTCAGCGGGTAGCTGCAGGACTCCACCAGCTTGGATACTCCCTCGCGGGTCAGCAGCGTCATCATCACGAACACGTCTTTGGCGCCGGTGGCCAGGTCCATGGCGCCGCCGACGGCGGGGATCGCGTCCGGCGCGCCGGTGTGCCAGTTGGCGAGGTCGCCGGTGGCCGAGACCTGGAAGGCGCCCAGCACGCAGATGTCCAGGTGGCCGCCGCGCATGATCGCGAAGGAGTCGGCGTGATGGAAGTAGGAGGCACCGGGCAATTCGGTCACGGGAATCTTGCCGGCGTTGATGAGGTCGCCGTCGATCTGGTCACCGGTGGCTTCCGGGCCCATCCCGAGCATGCCGTTCTCGGTGTGGAGCGTGATGTCCTGTTCCGGCTCCAGGTAGTTGGAGACCAGCGTGGGCTGGCCGATGCCCAGGTTCACGAAGGAACCGGGCTTGATGTCCCGGGCCACCAGGCGGGCCAGGTCGTCGCGGCCCAGCGGCTTGTCCGAGGTCTGGATACTCGTCTGGATGCTCATCAGGCCACCTTCACGATGCTGTTGACGTAAATTCCGGGGGTCACGACGATTTCAGGGTCCAGGCCGCCTGTCGGCACGAGCTCGGAGACCTGGGCGATCGTGTGTTTCGCGGCGGCGGCCATGATCGGACCGAAGTTACGGGCCGTCTTGCGGTAGACGAGGTTGCCCTTGCCGTCGGCCGTGAGCGCCTTGATGAGCGCGACGTCGGCGTGGATGGGGGTCTCGAAAACCTGCCACTTGCCGTCCAGGAACCGGGTTTCCTTGCCTTCGGCCAGCATGGTGCCGTAGCCGGTGGGGGTGAAGAACCCGCCGATTCCGGCGCCGGCGGCGCGGATCCGTTCGGCCAGGTTGCCCTGCGGCACGAGCTCCAGTTCAATCTCCCCGGCGCGGAATTTCGCGTCGAAGTGCCAGGAGTCGGACTGCCGCGGGAAGGAACAGATCATCTTCTTCACCCGCCCCTCCTTGATCAGCAGCGCGAGGCCCTGGTCGCCCTGGCCCGCGTTGTTGTTGACCACGGTGAGGTCGGTGGCCCCGCAGTCCAGCAGCGCGTCAATGAGTTCGAACGGCTGCCCGGCGTTACCGAAGCCACCGATCATCACGGTGGAACCGTCCTGGATGCCGGCGACTGCCTCGCCGACGGTGTCAATGAAATTCAGCATGGACTAGCCCTTTGCAGCTGGTGACGGCGGGTTGTTCCGCCCGGCGGTGGTGACGTTTTCGAGCACGACGGCGAGGCCCTGGCCGACGCCGATGCAGATCGCGGCGACGCCCCAGCGTTCGCCGGAGGCCTGCAGGGACCGGGCCAGGGTGCCGAGGATCCGTCCGCCGGAAGCGCCCAGCGGGTGCCCCATGGCGATCGCGCCGCCGTGCCGGTTCACGATCGACGGGTCGATCCCCCAGGCGTTGATGCAGGCCAGCGACTGGGCGGCGAAGGCCTCGTTGAGTTCGACGGCGCCGACCTGGTCCCAGCCGATACCCGCCTTGGCGAGGGCCTTGTTCGCGGCCTCGACGGGGGCATAGCCGAAGAACTGGGGGTCGTTGGCGTGCGCGCCGCGGCCGGCGATCCTGGCCAACGGGTCCAGGCCCAGGATGCCGGCGGCGTCCTCGGAACCCAGCCACGCCGCGGAGGCGCCGTCGGAGAGCGGGGACGCGTTCCCGGCGGTAACGGTGCCGTCGGCGCGGAACACGGTCTTCAGCCCCGCGAGCTTCTGGGCCGAGGATCCGGGCCGGATGCCCTCGTCCCGGACCAGGTCGGTGCCCGGAACCGCGGCGACGAGTCCGTCATAGAACCCCTCGTCCCAGGCAGCCGCGGCGAGGTTGTGCGAGTTGGCGGCGAATTCGTCCTGCGCCTCGCGGGTCACGCCGTATTTGTCCGCCAGCCGTTCGGTGGCTTCGCCTAGCGAGACGGTCCAGTCCGGCTGCATGTTCTTGTTCACCAGCCGCCAGCCCAGCGTCGTAGAGACCAGGGAGAGGTCCCCAGCCGGGTAGGGCTTCTCAGTCTTCGGCAGCACCCAGGGAGCCCGGGACATCGACTCAACCCCGCCCACCAGCAGCAGATCGGCGTCGCCGGTATTGATCTGGCGGGACGCGATGATCGCGGCGTCCAGCGAGGATCCGCACAGCCGGTTGACCGTAGTGCCGGGAACCGACACCGGCAATCCGGCCAGCAGGGTGCCCATCCGGGCCACGTTGCGGTTCTCCTCGCCGGCGCCGTTGGCGTTGCCGAAGACCACCTCGTCGATCCGCTCGACGTCGAGCTGCGGCGCGCGCCTGACCGCCTCGCCGATCACATGCGCGGCCAGATCATCCGGGCGGACCCCCGCGAGTCCGCCGCCGAACTTGCCGAACGGGGTCCGCACGGCGTCGAAGACATAGGCCTGGTTCATACTGTTGCTTCCGTTCCGGGGTCGTCCGCGTCGGCGTTGTCGATGAGGTGGAACACCTGCTGCGCCGTTTTGAAGGCAGTGTTGGCGGAGGGCACGCCGCAGTAGATGGCGGTCTGCAGCAGGATTTCCTTGATCTCGTCCCGGCTGAGTCCGTTGTTGAGCGCGGCACGGATGTGCATGGCCAGCTCGTCCCAGTGCCCGTGCGCCACCATCGCGGTGATGGTGACGGCCGAACGCATCTGACGGCTGATCCCGGGCCGGGTCCAGATCCCGCCCCAGGCGATCCGGGTAATCATGTCCTGGAAGTCCTCGGTGAAGGAGTCCCTGGTGGCGTTGGCGCGGTCCACGTGCGCGGCGCCGAGCACCTCGCGGCGGACTTTCATGCCGCCGTCGTAGATCTCCCGGCTGGTGGCATCCGGCTGGACTACGCCCTGCCGATCCGGGCCGATCTGCTCTGGGCCGGTCATTTTCCTGCTCCGCGGGATTCGGTCCAGCTGATCAGGCTGCGCAGCAGTTCGGCCACATGCCCCGGCGCCTCGAAGGGTGCCAGGTGGGAGACGCCCTCCAGCGTCGCGGCGTTCGCCGTGCCGCCGCCGGCGGTGATGCCGTCCGCGATCTCCTTCGCGAACGACGGCGGGGCGACGGTGTCCTCGGCGCCGGCCAGGGCCTGGGTGGGGACCCGGATGCTGCCGAGTTCGTCCCGCACGTCGAAGCCGGCGAGGGCCTCACAGCAAAAGGCGTAGCTGAACCTGTCCGCATCGCGCAGGGTGTGCAGCAGGCGGCTGCTGAGCTCGGGCTGGCGTTCCATGAAGCCTTCCGCGAACCAGCGCTGGGCGGATCCCTCGATCATCACCCCGGCGCCCTGGTTGCGGACGGTTTCGGCCCGTTCCAGCCAGCCCTCCGGGGTGCCGATCTTCGCGCCGCTGCACTGTACGGAGAGGCTCTTGAGCCGTTCTCCGTGCTTGATGCCCAACTGCAGGCCGGTGGCCCCACCAAGGGACACTCCGGCGTAGTGGAACCGGGCACCGGGCGCGATCGAGTCGACCAGGTCAACGACGGCGTCGGCCAGCTCATCGACCGTAAACGGCTCCGCCGCGGCCGGTGAGACGCCGTGCCCCGGCAGGTCCCAGGCGACGACGTCGACGTCGTTGCCGAGCAGCGCCCCCGCCTGGCTCCAGAGCAGCGTGGAGGTGCCGAGCGACGGGCCCGCCACGAGGAGGGGCTTGTCGCCGAGCTCGCGCACCGGCGAGAGCAGGACGGCTTTCAGGGTTGGTCTAGCCACGGTGGGCGCCTTTCTCTTCGGTCGCATTCTTGTCCTCGACCGTCGTGTTCTGTTCGGCCGATAGGCCCGGTCCGGGATCCGGCTGCGCGAAGTCGGGCCACGCCGCGAGGATGCGGCAGGATATTTCGGCGGCCTGGCCGAGGTAGTTGGCCGGGTCCAGCAACGCCTCGAGCCGTTCGTCGGAGAGCAGTTCGGCCGGGACGGCGGCGCGCAGCAGCTTCCGGTAGGAGCTTGGCTGTTCGGCCGCGGGCACCTGCAGCGTCTGGTCCACCACGTCCTGGAGCCGGCGCCGGCCGTCCGTTCCCAGCAGGGGCACGACGGCGGCGTTCACCGCCTCGGAGAGCAGCAGCGGTCCGGAGAGATCCAGGTTCCGCCGCATAGCGGACGGGAAGACCGTCAGGCCCTCTGCCAGTTCGCGGAGCTGGCCGGCGGCGCCCAGGGACAGCCGGAGCAGGGAGCGCAGCGCGGGCCACTCACTGTGCCAGGCGCCGTCGGGGCGTTCGTCGTCGAAATTGGCTGCCGAGATGTGCAGCTGAGCGGCAAGCGCCGGTGCCTGCAGCGCTGCGCTGCGGACCAGCACGGAAAGCACCGGGTTTTGCTTTTGCGGCATGGCCGAGGAACCGCCCCGGCCGGCGGCCCGCGGTTCGGCGAGTTCGGCCACTTCCGGGCGGCTCAGGAAGAGTACGTCGGCGGCGATTTTGCCCGCAGCGTCCGTCACGGCGGCCAGGGCGTCCCCGAGCGCGGTGACCGCGAGCCGGTTGGTGTGCCACGGTGCCGGGGCCGCGGCCAGTCCCAGCCGGGCGGCAAGCCGGTCGGCCAGGTCGAACGGGGACAGGGCCGAGCCTTCGGTCAACACCGTGCCGGCGGCCAGGGTGCCGGCGGCTCCGCCGCTCTGCACCGGGAGCTGCAGCGCCTCGAGCCGGCGGCCGGCCGCGGCGAGCCCGTGGAACCACTGCGCGGCCTTGAGCCCGAAGCTGAACGGCAGCGAGTGCTGGGTCAGGCTGCGGCCCACACACAGGGTTTGCTGGTGCCGCTCCGCGAGGTCGGCGAGGGCCGCCGTCGTGCGTTTGACGTCGAGGAGGAGTTCCCGGACGGCCGTTGCTGCCAGCAGCATCAGGGCGGAATCGAGCACGTCCTGGCTGGTCAGCGAGGTGTGCACGGCGCGTCCGGCGCCAAGGCCGGCCGTGTCCAGGGCTGCCACCTGCGCACGCAGGTCTGCGAGCAGCGGGATCACCGGGTTGCCGCCGCCCTGGGCGCGGACGGCGATTCCGGCGAGGTCGTAGCGCTCGACGTCGGAGGCCTCCGCCACGAGGGCGGCGGATCCGGCCGGGGCCAGGGAGGCCTCTTCGAGGACGGCAGCCCAGCCGGCCTCGACCCGGAGGATGGCGGCGAGTACCGCGCGGTCGCCGGTCAGCGCCGCCACCCGGGGCGAAGCCGACACCGGGCTGAGCAGGCCGAAGTCGCCGTCCGGGCCGGCTCCAAGGTCACCGTTGGGGGGTGTCACTTCGCGGCGCCCTGAACGGGAGAATCCTCGGCGCCGCTGCCTTCAAAATCGAGGAAGACCGTCTCGGCCTCGCCCTGCAGCCGGATGTCCCAGCTCAGGCCGCCGTCGGGGTCGCGCCGGGCGATCAGGGTCCGGCGGCGTTCAGGTTCCAGCGAGGACAGCAGCGGGTCCGCGGCAAGGGCGTCCTCATTCTCCGGCAGGTAGACGCGGGTGAACAGCCGGTTCATCAGGCCGCGGGCGAACACGACCACGGAGATGAAGGGTGCGGCACCGGGCGCGGTGGGGCCGGGGTTGACGGTGGTGAAGGTGAAGACGCCGGTGTTGCCGACGGCGCTGCGGCCGAAGCCGGTGAAGGTGTAGCCGTCGCGGACCAGGGAGCCGGTACGCTGCGGGACTTTGCCCTCGGCGTCGGCCTGCCAGATCTCCAGGATGGCGTCCGGGGCCGGGTGGCCGGCGCCGTCGTAGACGGTGCCCTGCAGGCGGATGGAGCCGGCGGTTCCGGGGGCCAGCAGCTCGCGGTCCTTTGCGTAGGGCAGCGCGTAGCCGTAGAACGGGCCGACCGTCTGGCCGGGGGTGGGGGTCAATTTACTCATGGTCGTCACCTTCCGCGCCGAGTGCCTCGTTTTCCGTCCAGGTCCGCTTCGAACCGGTCAGGACAATGTCCCAGTTGTAGGCCAGCGCCCACTCGGGCTTGGTCTGATCGTGGTTGTACGTGGCCACCAGCCGGTCGCGGGCGTCCTGGTCCACGATCGACTGGTAAATCGGATCGAGGGCGAAGAGCGGGTCGCCCGGGAAGTACATCTGGGTGACGATCCGCTGCGTGAACTCCTGGCCGAACAGGGAGAAGTGGATGTGCGCCGGCCGCCAGGCGTTTAGGTGGTTCTTCCACGGGTAGGCGCCGGGCTTGATCGTGGTGAAGCTGTAGGACCCGTCCGCGCCGGTGATGCAGCGGCCGACGCCGGTGAAGTTCGGGTCGAGCGGGGCCGGGTGCTGGTCCCGCTTGTGGATGTAGCGGCCGGAGGAGTTGGCCTGCCAGATCTCCACGAGCTGGCCGGCGACCGGCCGGCCGTCGCCGTCGAGCACGCGGCCGGAGACGATGATCCGCTCGCCCAGCGGTTCGCCGTTGTGCTGGATGGTGAGGTCGGATTCGAGCGCGTGCACGTCCATGTGCCCGAAGGCCGGCGAGTACAACTCGATGGTCTCCGGATCCGCGTGATGCAGGCTCTTGGTCGGGTGGCGCAGGATGCTGCTGCGGTACGGGGGGTAGTCCAGCCGGGGCTGGATTTCCGCCGCGGCGCCGTTTTGGCGGGCCTGCGCGTAGGCGTCGGCCAGGGCCTTCATCTCGTCGCTGAGGATCTGCTGCGATTCCGCGGCGGAGTCGAGGGCCGGGACGGCCTTAGTGGCAGCCTTCGGTGCGGCCTCGGGCGCTGCGTCGGACACGTCTTCGGTGATCGGATCCGCGTTGAAAATTTCAAGGTTGATTTCTTCAGGCACAGCAGCCTCCTTTCGTTGGTAGGGCGATCCTGGCCGGGGGTGGTCAGGCGGTGAGGTTGAGCTGGTGCAGGTGGTCGTACTGGACGGCATGCCGGACCGGGGCGTTGGGTGCCCCGTAGCCGTCGTAGGAGCCGCGGCGTTCCACCATTTCGAAGAACACGCTGCCGACGGTGGCGGTGTAGAAGTGCAGGAATTCGCCGTCCGCGTCGCGGTCGTAGAGCAGGTTCAGTTCGCGCAACGTGCCCAGGAACGCCGGATCCAGGTCGAAACGCGCGTCCAGGTCCTCGTAGTAGTTCGCCGGGATGCGCAGGAACTCCAGGCCCCGTCCGCGCGCGGCCCGGGCCGTGGCCACCAGGTCATCGACGGCGAACGCGATGTGTTCCTGGTAGGTCCGGCGCTGGATTCCCGTTGCGGCGCTGGCGGCCGTGTCCGGCCCGCCGTCCTGCTGGTGCAGCGGGGCCAGGTTCAGCACCAGCCGCACGCCGCGGTCCCGGGTGGTCATCACCTGGGAGCGGACCAGCCCGGTGGGGCTGGCCACTTCCGCGTACGGTTGCGGTTCCAGGGCCAGGGCGCTGGTGTAGAAAAGCACGGCCTCGTCGAAGTGCTGCCACGGCTGCGCCAGGTTGACGTGGTCGATCACGGCCTGCGGCGCCGTGCTGGATCCCGCGGTCGCGGATTCGGGTGCCGTGCCGAACTCGCCGACCCAGGCGGCGGTGCCGTCCGGGCTGCCCTGGCACAGGAAGATTTCGGTGGAATCGGGGGCAGCGAAGCCCTGGAAGATTTCCTCGTTGGCCTGGCTCTTGCGCGGCACGGCGGGGGCCTTGAGCTGCTGCGCCCGGGCGGCCGCGATCACCGGCGAATCGACGTCGAAGCCGACCGCGGCAATGGCGGTCTCCGCCGCGGCGGGCGCCTCCTCGTTGATGATCACGCGCGCGTGGCCCATGGTCCACAATTGCACGTTCTTGGTCCGGTGCCGGCCGTTGGAGGCGAAGCCAAGCTGGCCCAGCAGGGTCTCCAGCGCGGCGGTGTCGGCCGTGCGCACCTCAGCGAAGTTGAAGCCGGCCGGTTCGGCCACCCGCGGCAGCGTGGCCAGTTCCATCGGATAACGGCGGCGGCCCGGAGCCCCGGCGCCCGTTTCGGCCGCTGCGGGGTTTGCCTCCAGCCACTGGGCGCTCTGTTCCTCGAGCCAGATCAGCGAACGCATGGCGTCCACGGCGGTCCGTTCGACGTCGGACTGCCGGAAGACGTCGTTGAAGACCTCCAGCGAGACGGGGCCGGCATAGCCTGCGCGGACCACGTGGCCCATGAACTTCGCGAGCTCGAACTGCCCCTCGCCCGGGAAGACCCGGTAATGCCTGCTCCAGGACAGCACGTCCATGGAGAGCTTGGGGGCGTCCGCCACCTGGACGAAGAAAATTTTCGCCGGGTCGAACCCCTCGATCGGGGCCGTATCCCAGTCCCGGGACAGAATGTGGAAGGAATCAAGGCAGGTACCCAGGTTCGGGTGGTCCACCAGTTGCACCAGGCGGTGGGCGTGCTCGTAGTCGTTCACGTACTTGCCCCAGGCCAGGGCCTCGTAAGCGACCTTCACGCCGTGGCTGCCGGCGAGCGAGGCGAGCCGGGACAGCTGCGCGGCGCGAAGCTCGTCGTCGTCGATGCTGGCCGTGGCCACATTGGAGCAGACCAGGATGGTGTCCATCCCCAGCCGGGACATGAGCCGGAACTTGGCCTCCGCCCGGCGCAGGTTCGCGGCGAGCAGCTCCTCCGGCACACTGTCGAAGTCGCGGAACGGCTGGTAGAGGTCCAGGCTCAGGCCCAGGTCCGCTGCCATCGACCGGACCTCCTCCGGGCTCAGGGAGGAAGTCACAAGGTCCTGTTCAAAGATCTCGATCCCGTCGAAACCGGCGGCGGCGCAGGCCTGCATCTTCTCCCGCAGGGTGCCGGAGAGGCAGACGGTGGCGATTCCGGTGCGCATCAGGCGGCCACCTCCTCGGCGGCGACGAGCTCCAGGAAGTGGGCCCGCATCCGTTCCGCGTCGGCCTTGACGCCGGTGAAGATCCGGAAGGCGTCGGCAGCCTGGCCCACGGCCATCCGGCCGCCGTCGAGCACCTCGCAGCCCTTGGCACGGGCTTCGCGGACCAGTTCGGTCTCGATCGGCCGGTAAACGATGTCCGCAACCCAGTGCCGCGGTTCCACGAGGGACATGTCCAGCGGGACACCGGGGTGGGCGGCCATCCCGACGGGGGTGCAGTGCACCAGCCCGTCGGCGAGGGGCATGAGCTCGGGGAGTTCCGCCGTCGTCCGCGCCGTGACCCGGCTCTGCGGGAAGAACCCGGCGAGCTCGGCTGCCCGGTCCGCGCAACGGGCGACGTCGGTATCCACGAGATCCAGCCGCCGCACCCCCGCGGTCAGCAGGGCGTAGGCGACGGCGGACCCGGCGCCGCCGGCGCCCAGCTGCACGACGCGGTCCAGCTTCGCCCCAGGCAAACCGGACGCGAGGGCGGAGGCAAACCCGGAGAAATCGGTGTTGTGGCCGATGAAGCGGCCGTCCCGGATGGTCACCGTGTTGACGGCCCCAAGGCGCCGGGCGTCCGGCGAGATCTCGTCAAGGTGTTCCAGCACCAGCTGCTTGCACGGATGGGTGATGTTCAGGCCGTTGAAACCGAGCCGCTGCGCGCCGGTCAGGAGTTCCCCAACAGCCTCGCCCGGGAGGCCCAGCTCGGTGAGATCGATGGGGCGGTAGAGGTACCGGAGGCCCTGCACATCGCCTTCGCGCTCATGCATGGCGGGCGTGAGCGACGGCGTGACGCCATCGCCTACCAGGCCCACGAGGAAGGACTCTGCTCGATTGCTCATCCGTCTAGCTCCTTTGACAACGGCACTCGGCGGCCGCGCTGCGGGCGGCAGGCCGGGTGGTAGGGATTACATTACTGCAAGTGTTCACATATTGCACGAGTGTTCTTATTACGAACATCGGTGACTACTGCTGTGGCAGCCGGGCCGAGAGCTCAGCCGCTGCGGACTGCAGCAGCGGCACGAGGGCAACCAGCGCCTCCATGCTCATCCTGAACACCGGCACCGCGGTGGCCAGTGAGGCGAAGGCGTGGCCCTGCGAGTTGAAAACCGGCACCGCGACGGCACGCATGCCCAGCTCGTTTTCCTCGTCCATGGTGGCGTAGCCGCGCTGCCGAACCAGTTCTATTTCGGACCGGAAGGCCTCCCGGTCCGTGATGGAGAGCCCCGTGAGCGGCTCGAGCTCGAGCTCCTCCACCAGCCGGCTCCGCGTGGCGTCGTCGGCGAACGCCACGAGCGCCTTGCCCACGGAGGTGGTGTGCAGGGCGCCAAGGTGGCCCGGATCCGAGGTGACACGGAAGGTCTGCGGGCCGTCCACCTTGTTGACGGTCAGGTGGTGGTTTCCGTCGCGGACGGAGAGGATGGTGGCCTCGCCCGTCTCCTCGGTGACGCGCCGCAGGATGGGCAGCGCGGTCCCGGCAAAGCCGTGGTGGTTGGAGACCCGCTGGCCGAGCTGGAAGACGCGCAGGCCCAGGTGGTACCGGCGTCCGTCCGGCTCGTAGTCCACAAAGCCGTCCCGGGTCAGCGAGCCGAGCAGCCGGTAGGTGGTGCTGAAGGGCAGTTCCGCCCGGCGTGAGAGCTCGGCGGCACTGGCTCCCCGCGGCTCGTCGCCCAGCAGGACGAGCAGGCCCAGGGCCTTGCCCACCATGTCCGTGCGGGAATCCTCCTTCGCCGGGCGAACAGGCTTCCCGGTCTCAACGGCGGCCTCCGCGGCCTCTGCAGGGGCTTCGACTGCGGTGTCCGGCCCTGTGTCTTGATTCACACTCATGCATCGATGTTCTCACATGGTGAGAGCTATTGCTAGATAGTGATTATTTTTCTTGACAAGTGATCGCGCTCACAGCCATGCTTGCTACATCGCACAAGTAGCTCCCACCATGTGGCTACTAGTCCGGGTCTTTCCTTGGTCCAACGGCTGCCGCACACTTGAAGCCAGCGGCCGTCAAGACCTTCCCGATCCATCCGCGACAACGTCGTCACACCAAAGGAACATCATGAGCCAGACACTGCCGTCTACGACGCCGGGCACTGCCGCACCGGCCGGGACACCAAAGAAGGCCGCCCTCGCCAGCTTCCTGGGCAGCGCCGTCGAGTATTACGACTTCTTCATCTTCGGATCCGCCGCCGCCCTCATCTTCCCGAAGGTCTTCTTCCCGGACGCCGGCACCAACGCCGCGATCATGTCCTTCGCGACCTTCGGCTTCGCCTACGTGGCACGTCCGGTCGGGGCCATCATCCTGGGCCATTTCGGTGACCGGGTGGGCCGCCGCAAGGTCCTCATGTTCACGCTGTTGCTGATGGGCGCCTCCACCTTCGTGATCGGCTGCCTGCCGGACTTCAAGACCGTCGGCTGGTGGGCTCCCGTGCTGCTCGTGATCGCCCGGCTCTGCCAGGGCCTCTCCGCCGCCGGCGAGCAGGCCGGGGCTTCCTCCATGACGCTGGAGCACGCCCCGGACAACCGCCGTTCGTTCTTCACCTCGTGGACCCTGACCGGCACCCAGGGCGGCCAGATCCTCGCCGCCCTCGTCTTCATCCCGGTCCTGGCCCTGCCCGACGAGATCAAGTACGGCATCGGCTGGCGCATCCCGTTCTGGCTCAGCGCCGTCGTCGTCGTCGTCGCGTTCTTCATCCGCCGCACCCTGCACGAGCCGCCCGCCTTCGAAGAGGCCCAGAAGAGCGCACAGATTTCCAAGCTCCCGATCGCCGACCTGCTGAAGCACCACTGGCGCGACGTCCTGCGCGTCGTCGCCTGCGCGTTCATCGCCGCCGTCTCTACCGTGTTCGGCACCCTCGCCATCGCCTACGCCAAGAACGTCGCGAACGTGGACGGAACCGTCACGCTGTGGCTCGTCGTGGGCGCCAACCTCGTGGCGCTCGGCACCCAGCCGCTCTTCGGCAAGCTGGCGGACCGGATCGGCCGCAAGCCCGTCTTTATCTACGGCGCCCTGTCCAGCGCGGTGCTGACCCCGGTGTTCCTGCTCAGCCTCGAATCCGGCAGCGTCCCGCTGATGTTCCTGGCCGCAATCGGCTTCTTCTCCTTCGGCTACGCGGCCTCCAATGCCGTCTGGCCTTCCTTCTACGCCGAGATGTTCAGCACCCGGGTCCGCTTCTCCGGCCTTGCGATCGGCACCCAGCTCGGCTTCCTGATGGCCGGCTTTGCTCCGGCAATCGTGGCGGCCATGGGCGGCATCCAGCCCGGCGGCTGGGTCCAGATCACCATCTTCACCGGGATCATCTGCGCCATTGCCGCCGTCTCTGCGCTGACCGCTAAGGAAACCTTCAAGGTTCCCACCAGGGAGCTCGGCCTGCGCTAGGAACCGGCCGGGCGTTCCCGACCAGTTACAACCGGAGGAGCCCGGCGTGTTCGGTGAACACGCCGGGCTTTTCGGTGTGTCGGGGGCCGGGAGGGTGGAAGAACCGGGCGGGAGCGCCCGACGGCGGGAGCTTCAGTCGTGTCCGGCGCCCAGCACCGCGGCCAGGTCATAGCTGACCGGTTCCTCCAGCTGGGCGTAGGTGCAGGAAGCGGGCTCCCGGTCCGGCCGCCAGCGGACGAACTGGGCCGTGTGCCGGAACCGCGGCCCCTCCATGTGGTCATACTTCACCTCAACCACCCGCTCCGGCCGCAGCGGCGTGAAGCCCAGGTCCTTGCCCCCGCTCCACCGGCTTCCCTCGGCGTTGCGCGGCGTCCGGGCCCCTTCCTCCTGCCGGGCCGAGGCCCACGGGTGCTCGGAGAAATCGGTAACGAGCGGCTGGAGTTCTTCGAACAGTTCCTTCCGGCGCTGCATCGGAAACGCGCCCACCACGCCCACATTGGCGAGGACGCCGCCGTCGTCATACAACCCCAGCAACAACGAACCGATCCGGTCCGCACCGGAGCTGTGTACCCGGTACCCGGCGAGGACACAGTCGGCGGTGCGTTCGTGCTTGACCTTGAACATGGTGCGCTTGTCCGGCTGGTAGTGGGAGTCCAAGGCCTTGGCCACGATCCCGTCCAGGCCGGCGCCTTCGAACTGCCGGAACCAACGGGCCGCGGTGTCCCGGTCCCGGGTCGCGGCTGTCAGGTGCACCGGGGCGGAGCTGCCCGCAAGCATCCCTTCGAGCACCGCGCGGCGCTCCTCGAACGGGCGCCCAGTGAGGTCATCCTCGTCGAGCGCCAGCAGGTCGAAGGCAACGAAACTCGCGGGAGTCTGGGCGGCGAGCAGGCGGACGCGGCTGGCTGCCGGATGGATCCGCTGTTGGAGCGCGTCGAAGTCGAGCCGGTTCCCGGCCGCGCCGACCAAGACAATCTCGCCGTCGATCACGCAGCGCGGCGGGAGATTTGCTTTTAGGGACTCCACGAGTTCCGGGAAGTACCGGGTCAGGGGCTTTCCGTTCCGGCTGCCGATCTCCACCTCGTCGCCGTCGCGGAAGATGATGGAGCGGAAGCCGTCCCACTTGGGCTCGAAGCTCATCGCCCCCTCGGGCAGCGCGCTGACGGCTTTGGCCAGCATCGGCGGGATTGGAGGCATCAGCGGCAGTCGCATACGGCCCATTCTGGCGCGGCCAGCCGCACACGTCGACCCTGCAGCCGGGAAGGGCCGGGAAAACTAACCCACCGCTTACCGCACCGAAACGCAGCGGCAACATACGGGCAGGACACTGGTGTTGCCGGCAAGAGCAGGCACCAGCTCCAGTCCAGGAGGCCCGCCATGTTGAAAGAAGCCAAGGTCCAGATCACCCGCATCCGCGCCCTCGACCAGCTGCACCGCGGCGACGAGATCGAAGCCCGGCTGCGCGTGGGCCCCAACTACGACGACGTGGTGATCCGTCGCGGCAGCGTGCAGGAGACGGCGCCGGGGATCGGCGTCGTGTGGATCCTGGACCGGCAATCAGGCACCCGCAAGGCCGTCAACGCCGACGAGTGCAGCCTCTGGCGCGTGGCCTAGCCCGCTAGCCGCCGGCCACGGACTGGATGATCAGGACTTCCTGGCCGGGCATCACTTCCGTCCCCAGTCCCTGCAGCCGCCGGATTTCGTTCCCGTTGACGTATATATTCACGTAGCGGCGAACGGCTCCGGTTTCGTCCCGTAGGCGCCGGGACAAGGCGGGGAATTCCCCCGCGACCGAATCCAGCAACCATTGGACCGTCACGGCCCCCTCCGCGGGCGCAGTCAGGATGGACTGCCCGCCGGCCAGCGGTTGGAGGACGCTGGGAAGCAGCACATTGATGCCGGGCACGCGAAGCCTCAGGCGGACGCCGCGGCGGACTGCGCCGCCGCCGGCACTGGGGCGCCGGTCACCTGTGCGGCCCGCACGCACAGCACGTCGGGCAGGTGCGAGGCAACCTCGGTGAAGTGTTCGCCTTCGTCGGCACTGGCGTAGACACTGCCGCCGCGGGTCCCAAAATAGACCCCCGCAGGTTCGGCGCCGTCCACGCACGCCGCGTCGCGCAGCACGGCATTGAATTCGGACTCCGGCAGGCCGGCGTCGAGCCGCTTCCAGCTCGCGCCGGCATCGTCGGTCCGGTGCACGGCAAGCTTTCCGCCCGGCGGGATCCGTTCGCCGTCGGCCTTCAGCGGGATGACCCAAGCTGTGCCGGCACGGCGGGGGTGCGTCAGCATGACAAAGCCGAAATCGGCCGGCAGCCCCTCAGCGATGGATTCCCAGGTTTCGGCGTCGTCGTCGCTGCGGTAGACGCCATGGTGGTTTTGCGCGTACAGGCGGCCCTCGACGGCGGCATCCGCAGCGATCTTGTGTACACACTGGCCGAATTCGGGGTTGGGATCGGGCATGAAGTACGCCGAGATCCCCTTGTTCCGCGGCTCCCAGGAGGTGCCGCCGTCGAGCGAGCGGTACACGCCGCCGGTGCTCATGGCGACGTGCACCTTCTCGCCGTCGGGATGGACGACGATCGAATGTGCCGCGGCCCCTCCGTAGCCGGCACCCCATTCACTGCGGTGCGGATGGTCCCAGAGGCCCCGGTTGAGTTCGAAGTGTTCGCCGCCGTCGGTGGACTTCCAGACCGAGATCGGCTCGCAGCCGGCCCAGACGACGCCGGGGCGGGAATCGGCATCGGGATGTATCTGCCAAACGCGCTCCAGCGCGGCGTCGGTGCCCTCGGGGAAGCGGATGGCGCCGTTTTCCGGCTCGTTCCAGGTTTCGCCGAGGTCGTCCGAGTGGAAAACGGTGGGTCCCCAGTGTTCCGAGCGGACCCCGACCAGGATGCGGGTTCGGCCCCCACGCGTGTCGATTGCGATGCTGGGGATCTCACTCATCAGGAAGTGCGGGCCGGACAGGGACCAGTTTTGCCGGTCCGGGCTGCTGGCGAGCCAGAGCCCTTTTTTGGTGCCGATCGCCAGGACATAACTTTCTGCGGTAGCCATGCCCTACATGCAACCACCGCAGCCGGAGAGCCGCAATGGTTTTTCGCCAGTCAATCGACGAATTCGGACTGGGTTTCGATGAAGTCCCAGTCGGCGGCGCTCAGCACGCCGGACGGCCGGTCCGGGTGCGGCCCGCCGGCCTCGGCGATGCCCTGCAGCACCGGCAGGGGCAGCTCCTCGGCGCGCAGGTTATCCCGCAGCCATTCCTTGCTGGCGAGGTCCAGGTCCAACCACCACATGAAAATTTCCACCGCTGCCGCCCTTCCCGTCTGCTTCTCACGGTAGGCCCGCCGCCGGGGCCGATCAAGGGAGGAAGGCCCTAGCCGGACCGGCCGGCCCGGGACAACAATGAAGCATGCCCGCAGCGAGCATGAGTCCAGCCCCGCTGGTTGTCGGCGTCCTTCCGGGCCAGCCCCCGGAGGTGCTCGCGACGGCGGTGATGCTGTCCAGGAGCCTTTCCGCGCCGCTGGTCTGTGCCTACGTGGACGAGGCGAGCTATCTCGTGGAGTGGGACCCTGCCCGGTCAGCCCACCGGCTTTCGCTCCATCCGGAGGCCGACAATGCGGCGATCCAGGCGGCGACGGAACGCCTCCGATCAGAAGTCGCCGCGGTCTGCGACGTTCCCGGGGTGGAATGGAAGCTGCAGACCCTGGCCGGGGATCCGGCCCGGGCGCTGGGCCGGCTGGCTGCGGATGCGGACGCGGCCATGATCATCGTGGGCACTCCCGGAGCGGGGCTGGGCCATCGGCTCACTGCCGCACTCAACGGATCGGTGGCCGCCTGGCTCAGCCATCATCAGGACCGTCCGGTCCTGATCGTTCCGGCGCGGACCGCCGTTGACGGGGCCCGCCACGGCGGCTCCTGAATGGCCCGGGAAAATAAAGCGAAAGTAGTTATTCGAGGTGCTGGCGCATCGTTGCTACTGCCCCCTAAGGTTGTACTCGTAGACGGGAAACCGACTACCCCATAGCTGCTCCGGAGTGCGTATCCCCCAATAACGCACTCCGGAGCTCTTTAATTTCCGGACAATGTCCATTTCGGCCCCAGGTACCCCAGGTACCCCAGGAGGGTACTTGCAAGATACCCCTAGGGGGTATACCTTGATGGCATGAACGAGTCCGAAGCCTCCCTGACGCCGCCCCTGAAGGGCGCCGCGCACCAGCAGCACGGCTATTCCGCCAACAAGGACGCCTACCTCAAGCGGCTCAAACGGATCGAGGGCCAGGTCCGCGGCATAGCCCGGATGGTCGATGAGGACAAGTACTGCATCGACATCCTTACCCAGGTCGCCGCCGTCACCAAGGCCCTGCACGCCGTCAGCCTCGGGCTGGTGGAGGAACACATCGGCCACTGCGTCGTCGGGGCCGCCGCGGAGCCGGATCCGGAGCTTCGGGCCGAAACCATTGACTTCAAAGTGAAGGAGGCCACCGATGCCATCGGGCGCCTGCTGCGGTAGCGGCAACACCACTCACCACACCCCCACCAAGGAGCAAACCATGAGCACCGTTTCCACCACCGTCGAGGTGTCCGGGATGACCTGCGGACACTGCGTGTCCTCTGTTTCCGAGGAACTCGAGGCCCTGGCGGGCGTCGAGAGCGTCGACGTCGACCTCAACGCCGGCGGGATCTCCACCGTCACGATCACCTCCGACAAGGCACTCTCTCCCGCCGAGATCGGCGAAGCGGTAGCCGAGGCCGGCTACCTGGTGGTTGCCAACGAGGCCTGAGCCCGACGTCGGGCCGCCTCCCCCGCGGAGGACGGGCAGGACGAGCGAGCAGAACTTCACCGAACGCGATCGAGGGGCACATAC
This sequence comes from Arthrobacter sp. 01T414, assembly GCF_056398965.1. Lineage (NCBI taxonomy): Bacteria > Bacillati > Actinomycetota > Actinomycetes > Micrococcales > Micrococcaceae > Arthrobacter > Arthrobacter sp. 01T414. The sequence goes on from NZ_JBFTQK010000005.1 coordinate 117,498, forward strand.
CGTGAGCAACGCACAATTGCTGGACCAGCCGGGGAACCGGGTGATTGAACTCGATATCGAGGGCATGACCTGCGCGTCCTGCGTCGGCCGGGTCGAGCGCAAGCTCGGGAAGCTCGATGGGGTGCAGGCTTCGGTCAACCTTCCGCTGGAGTCCGCCCGGGTCAGCGTCCCGGCCAACATCAGCGACGAGCAAATCGCCGCGACCGTGAACGCCGCGGGCTACAAGGCCACGGTGCGGACCCCCCGGGAAGCCGCCCCGGCGGCCGAGGCCACCGCCGAAGGACCGGCGGCGAAACTGAAGCCCCGGCTGATGGTCGCGGCCGCCCTCACCGTCCCGGTCTTCGTGCTCTCGATGTTTCCTGCCGTCCAGTTCCCGAACTGGGGCTGGATCGCCGCCGCGCTGGCGTTGCCGGTGGTCAGCTGGGCGGCGTGGCCCTTCCACCGAGCCGCGGCGGTGAACGCACGGCATCTGTCCTCCACCATGGACACGCTGGTGTCGATCGGCGTAACGGCCGCCTTTGCGTTCTCGGCCTGGCAACTGCTGGCCGATCCCCGCCTCACCGAGCACCCGGGCATGGAGGGCATGGACTCCGCCGGCCTGTACTTTGAGGTCGCCTCCGTCGTCACCACCTTCCTGCTGCTCGGCCGCTATCTGGAGGCGAACGCCAAGCGCAAGGCCGGCGACGCGCTCAAGGCCCTGCTGGACCTGGGCGCCAAAGATGCCACCGTGCTCCGTGACGGCGCGGAATTCCAGGTCCCCGCGGACCGGCTCCGGGTCGGAGACGTCGTCGTCGTCCGCCCGGGCGAGAAGATCGCCACCGACGGCGTCGTCCTCGAGGGCAGCTCCGCCGTCGACGCCTCGCTGGTGACCGGGGAGTCGGTGCCGGTCGAAGTCGGCCCCGACAGCCCGGTCACGGGCGCCACCATCAACACCTCGGGACGGCTCCTGGTCCGCGCCACCCGCGTCGGCGCCGACACGACCCTGGCCCAGATGGGCCGGCTGGTCTCCCAGGCGCAGTCCGGGAAGGCCCCGATCGCCCGGCTCGCGGACCGCATCAGTGCAGTCTTCGTCCCGGTGGTCCTGGTGATCGCGGCGGTCACCTTCGGCGCCTGGCTGCTCGCGGCCGGCCCGTCCGTCAGCGACACCGAGCTCCGCGCCGCCTTCACGGCAGCCGTCGCGGTGCTGGTCATCGCCTGCCCGTGCGCCCTGGGACTCGCCACCCCGGTCGGCCTCCTCACCGGCACCGGCCGCGGCGCCCAGCTGGGCATCCTGATCAAGGGCCCGCAGGTGCTCGAGGACACCCGCACCGTGGACACCATCCTGCTGGACAAGACCGGAACAGTCACCACCGGCCACCTCGCCGTTGCCGGCACCCGCGCGTTTGCCCCCTTCGGCGACAGCGAGGTCCTGCGGCTCGCCGGCGCGGCGGAGGCCGCCTCCGAGCACCCGGTCGCCCGGGCCATTGCCGCGGCGGCGCTGACCGCAGAACGGGAGCACGACGCCGATGCGCAACTGCCCGCCGTCGCGGACTTCCACTCGGCCCCCGGCGGCGGTGTCCGCGGCAGCGTGGAAGGACGCCGCGTCACCGTGGGACGGTCCGGCTGGCTGCAGGAGAACGGCGTCGTTGTGTCCGGCCCGCACCAGACCACCCTGGCAGCCGCCGAGGACGCCGGAGCCACCGCCATCTGGGTGGCCGTGGACGGGGTTCCGGCGGGCATCATCAGCCTCCGCGACACCCTGAAGCCCGGCTCCGCCGCCGCCATCGCCCGGCTCCGGGACCTTGGGCTGCGGCCCATCCTGCTGACCGGGGACAACGCGGCGGTGGCCGGACAGGTGGCGGCCGCCGTCGGGATCCCGCCGGAAGACGTCTTCGCGGGCGTCCTGCCGGAGGGCAAGGTCGACGCCGTGCGGACGCTGCAGGCCGGCGGCGCCACGGTGGCAATGGCCGGCGACGGCGTGAACGATGCCGCTGCGCTGGCCCAGGCGGACCTGGGCATCGCGATGGGATCCGGCACCGACGTCGCCATCGAAGCGGCGGACCTGACCGTAATGGGCAACGACCTGGGGCAGGTTGCCCAGGCCATTGAACTGTCCCGCAGGACCCTGTCCACGATCAAGACGAACCTCTTCTGGGCATTCTTCTACAACGCCATCGGCATACCCGTGGCCGCACTGGGCCTGCTCAACCCGATGATCGCCGGCGCCGCAATGGCGGCCAGCTCCGTGCTGGTGGTGGCCAACTCCCTGCGGTTGCGCAGCTTCGGCCGCTAGCCCCATGGGGAGGGCTGCCCATCGACAGCTTTTTGTGGAACAGGGTAGGTTCGAAGCAATGGATCTTCCGGATCAGCCGGAGGCCGCTGGGGATGCCGAGAGTATTCGGGTCCGGTGAACTAAGGAGTTTTTTCAAATGGCTATTTGGGGTGCAGATGTTACTCAGCTCAAGACTCTTGGGACGAAGCTGCAGGCCGGTTCGCAGGAGATCGACAACCAGAGGACGCTGCTGACCAAGGTGCTGGCCGGCACCCAGTGGCTGGGGCCGGACGCGGACAAGTTCCGCAACGAGTGGAACGGCGAGCACGTTGCCGCCCTCACCCGGGTCTCCCAGGCGCTGCAGCAGGCCAGCCAGCAGGCCAACCGCAACGCCACCGAGCAGGAAAGCGCCTCCTCGCGCTAGGCCTGCCACTCGACGGAGCAGTTTCCCGATCAGCCCGGACGCACTCGCGTCCGGGCTGATCGTTTGTGCCGGCTGTCCAAGCGGGCCGGCATCCCCTTATTAGGGGACGGTCTCGACGTCGTTCGCGTGGTCGAGCTCGGCGGGCAGCGGGGCCCGGGTGCGCAATTCGTCCAGCCGGACCAGGACCACCCCGCCGACGATCAGCAGCCCGCCCAGGAGCTGGATGGGCCCGGGCAGCTCGCCCAGGAGCAGCCACGCCCAGATGACGGCGAACAGGACCTCGGTGAGCGAGACGAATGAGGCCACCTTGGAGCCCAGCGCCCGCGCCGCGACGACGCCGGATACGTAGGCGAGCACGGTGGCAAGGATGACCAGCCCGCCCAGCGCGACCCACCACGGCGTGACCCACGGGCCGAGCCGGGTGTCGGCCGTGCTGGCGGCCATCGGCAGCAGGCCCGTGGCCGCGGCCAGCCACATAACGAGCGCCCCCACCATGAGGCCGCCGGAAGCCAGCACGATCGGCGGCAACGTGTCGTTCTCCTTGGCGGTGATGAAGAAGTAGATGGCCAGGCAGACGGCCGCCGCGATGCCCCACAGCACGCCGACCAGGTCGATCTTTACGGCGCCGGTGAGGTCCAGCACCAGGACCAGGCCCGCGAGGGAAAGCAGGGTGCCTGCAATGGTGAGGGGCCGCGGCCGTCTCCGGCTGGCCACCCAAAGCCACAGCACGATGATCACCGGGGCCAGGTATTCGAGCAGCAGCGCCACACCGACAGAAAGCCGGGCGACAGCGTTGAAATAGAAGAGCTGGCACGCGGCGACGCCGATCAACCCGAACAGCAGGACGGTGAGCCAGTTGTCGCGCAGCTGGTGCCAGCGGCCGCGAAGGGCGACCGCAGCAGGGACGGCCAGCACCAGCGCGGCTCCGGTGAGCCGGGCGGTGACCGCGGCACCCGGGGTCCACCCGGTCTCCAGCAGCGCCTTGGCGAAGGAGCCGGAAATTCCGAACACCGCCGACGAGAACAGGGCAACCCCCAGGCCGGACGCCAAGAAGCCCGGAGCGTCCGGAGTTGCGTTTCCGGCACCGGGGATCTGGGGGCGCTTCTTGGCCGGAGCGGCGGCGGGGCGGCGTGCGGCAGACACGGGCGGCCTCCTGTCAGGAGTAAAGTTGGGTTATGGTCATGACAGTACGCTCAGGTGACGTAAGGAGTCAAGATGGTTTTTGCCCCTGACACGGAGATCGCGCTGCGGTCCGTGGCTGCCCTGATCAACACCGCAGCCAACGGGGAGGAGAAGCTCACCACCGTCGCGGACCTGGACCAATTCCTCGCGGCCGAGGGCTTCAGTGGATCCCGGACCCATGACGCCGCGGAACTGGCCAGCGTGCACCGGCTGCGTGCCGAGCTCGCCCGGCTATGGCTGGCGGATGAGGACACCGCCGTGGAGGCCGTCAACCGCCTGTTGGCCGAGGCGCGGGCACTGCCGCAGCTGAAGAAGCATGACGGCTGGGACTGGCACCTGCACGCAACCACTCCCGAGGCGCCGCTGGCCGACAGGATGAGCACCGAGGCCGCGATGGCGCTGGTGGACGTGATCCGCAGCAAGGAAATGGACCGGATGCTGGTCTGCGCGGCCGACGACTGCGACGCCGTCGTGCTGGACCTGAGCCGGAACCGATCGAAGCGCTACTGCGACACCGGAAACTGCGCCAACCGCGCGCACGTCGCGGCCTACCGGGCGCGGAAAGCGGCGTCCTAGCCGTTGCGTGCTGGCGCGGGGCGGTCGCCCTGCAGGTGGGGGCTAGCGGAGCTCGCTGCCGGGCTCGCGGGTCTCGGCGTCGCGGGCCGGGTCAGCGGCAGGGCTGTCAAAGGAGGCAGCCGGCCGCTTGGAGCTGAGGTTGACGCCGGAGCCCTTGCCCAGGTGTTCGGCATTGTCCTTGTAGCTCATGGAGAGCATGGCTGCGATCACGAGGGTCACAATGAACGCGATGCCGGCACCGGTGAAGGCCAGGTCGAAGCGGGGCGACTTTGCGCTGCCCCCGGAGGCGAAGATCAGGACGGCGAAGAAGGCCAGCACTGCCCAGAAGGCGGAGAACATGAGCGGCCCCTTGACCGAGGTCCGCAGGCTGCGGCGTTCTCCTGATTTCTGCTCTGCCAAGGTGCTTTCCTCCTGCCGCCAGCGCCGGATTGGCGTGGCAGTTCCGATACCGCGGTTGTTCTACGCAGGGTAGAACCTGTTCCTACTAGTTTACGGCCTCGGCGGCTGCGCCCCGCGCATCGTGCCGCAGGGTCAGGCCGGCCAGGGTCCACAGCACCCCGCAAATGATCGCGCCGCCGCCGGCCACACCCAGCAGCGCATGCGGGCCGAGATCAATGAAGAACGGCAGGGCAGCCGCGGTTCCCAGGCCGATGACGCCGGAGGCGATCCAGTCCCGCGCCAGGACCGAGCGGCGCCGGGCGGCCAGGCCCAGGTAGAACTCGGCGGCGCCCGCAAGGCCCAGACCCAGGGCGCCGATGACGCCGAACACCAGATTGCCGGCGAGCAGCGCCACCGCTGCGCCGGTTCCGGTCAGGACCGCCCCGGCGGCGGCCAGGACCTTGGCAGTCCGGCCCCCGTGCGCCAACCCGGTCTTCTTGACACTCCAGAGCAGCACCAACCCGGTGGCCAGCAGGTAAAGGCCGCCCGTCCAGCCCATGCCGGCAACGGATGGCGCGGCCCAGAAGACGGTCACGGCGCCGAAGACCAGCGCGACGGCGGCCCGGAGCAGCACGGGCTTCCACACGTCCGGGGCGGCGGGCAGGGCAGTCGAAGCGTGGGAGTTTGCGGGGAGAGTCACCCGCCCAGTTTAGTGGGTGGCTCAGTGGGCGCCGAGCAACATCCACCGGTCCGTGCGTGCCCGCAGGCCGAGCGTGACGGCGCGGGCCAGCATGTAGCCCAGCGAGAAGGCGGCCCACAGCCAGAGCAGCGCCGCACCGCCGCGGGCCCCGGAGAGCCCGACCGCCAGCAGCAGCGGCAGGTAGACGGCAAGATTCACGACGCCGGCAATCGCCAGGTACCTCGCGTCCCCGGCGCCGATCAGCACGCCGTCGAGGACGAAGACGAAGCCCGCGATCGGCTGCCCGGCGGCAAGCACCCAAAGGGCGAGCGTGAGCGCGGACTGGACCCCGGCATCGGCGGTAAACAGCTGCCCCGCCCACGGCGCGGCCGCGGCCAGGAGCAGCCCGGTCAGTACCCCGAAGCCGAGTCCCCAGCGGGTCATGGTGCCGGTGAGCTGCCTCGCCGCCGCCGGGTGCGAGGCGCCGAGTTCCTTGCCGATGAGGGCCTGGGCGGCGATTGCCAAGGCGTCGAGGGCGAAGGCCAGGAAGGTGAAGACGGTCATCGCGAGCTGGTGGGCGGCCAGGTTCACCGGCCCCTGTGCAGTGGCGACCAACACCGTGGCGAGGATCGCGATTCGCAAGCTGAGGGTCCGCAACATCAGCCAGGAGCCCACCTTGGCCAGGGCCCGGATGCCCCGCCAGTCCGGGAGCAGGGACACGCCGTGGTTGCGGGCATTGCGCTGCACCATGACGACGTAGACCAGGGCCATGGCCCACTGCGCGATGCTGGTGCCCAGGGCCGAGCCGGTGACTGAGAGCCGCAGGCCGTAGACCAGGAACAGGTTCAGCACAATGTTGGCGGTGAAGCCGGCTGCGGCCACGGCCAGCGGGGTCCGGGTGTCCTGCAGCCCGCGAAGCACTCCGGTGCCGGCGAAGATGAGCAGCATGGCCACCAGGCCCGGCATGGACCACCGCAGGTAGTCCACCGCAAAGGACCGGACCTCACCGCGCGCGCCCATCAGCTCCAGGAGCGGTTCAGCTGCGACGAACCCCGCCGCGGCCAGGACCACGCCCAGCACCAGGGCCAGCCAGACGCCATCGCGGCCGGCCGCAAGCGCCTTTGGCAGCTGGCCGTTGCCGATCGCGCGCGCCACCGCGGGGGTGGTGGAGTAGGCGAGGAACACCATCAGGCCCACCGCGGTATGCAGCACCGCCGATGCCAGCCCCACACCGGCAAGTTCGGCCACGCCCAGGTGGCCAACAATCGCCGAGTCCGCGAGCAGGAAGAGCGGCTCGGCGATCAGCGCCCCGAAGGCGGGAACGGCCAGGCGCAGGATTTCACGCCGTCGGACTGCTGGCGGCGTGAGGGTTGCGGGAGTCAGGGCGGGTGTCGGCACGGATCCACCCTAGCGGCGTCGCACGACTACGCATTAGTTGACTTTTCAACTAAAGGTGGCCAGAGTTTAAGTTGAATCTTCAACTAAAGCGGCTGACCCCTCCCATTGCCCCCAGCCCCGCTTGCCCGACGTCAGAACGGTATGCCCATGAACCAGCCCACGCTCACCACCACGGCCCGCACGATCCTGCGCCTCGTCACCGGCTTCCTTTTCGCCGCACATGGCTGGCAGAAATTCAGCGAGTTCACCATCCCCGGAACCCAGGCCGCCTTTGCCCAGATGGGCGTCCCGGCTGCCAACATCGTGGCGCCGGTTGTTGCCTCGCTGGAACTGGCCGGCGGGATCGCGCTGATCCTGGGCGTGCTCACCCGCGTGTTCGCGCTGCTGCTGGCGGTGGACATGCTGGGCGCGTTCTTCCTCGTTCATGCCCCGGCGGGAATATTCGTTGCCTCGGGAGGCTACGAACTGGTGCTCATCCTCGCCGCCGCGGCGCTGGCCGTGGCGCTGGTCGGCGCAGGCAAGGTCTCAGTGGACGGAGCCCTCTTCGGCCGCTCCGGCTCCAAGCTCAGCGCCTTGGCCTAGGAACCGCTACTCCAAAGCGTTCGACGGCGGGCGGTCACCTTCGGGTGGCCGCCCGCCGTCGTCTCCGGCAGCGGGGCGGGTGCGGGTGGCGCCGTGTGTGGCGGCCGGCGCCGGCTTTGTGTCATCACCCCGCGCCCGTTCGCCGCTCCCTCAGTACACTCGCTTCCATGAGTGAGACTTCCGCCAACGCCGTCACCCTGCGCTTTCTGGCCGCGCCCACGGACGTGGGCCACAGCGGCTCGGTGGACGCCGGGACAGTCCTGGAATGGGTGGACAAGGCGGCCTACGCGGCCGCCGTCGGCTGGGCCAAGTCCTATTGCGTGACCGCCTACGTGGGGAACATCCACTTCGCGGATCCGGTCAACAGCGGCGACATGGTCGAAGTAACCGCCACCATCGTCTACACCGGCCGGTCCTCGATGCACATCCGCACCGTGGTCTCCTCCGGCGATCCCAAGGGCGGACCGGCCACGATGCGCAGCCAGTGCCTGGTGATCTTCGTGGCAGTGGGCGAGGACGGCAAGCCGATTCCCGTGCCGCAGTTTGAACCGCGGACTCCGGCGGAAGTCGAAGAGCGGGAGCACGCACTGGCGAGGATCAAGGTCCGCGAGGACATTGTCGAGGCCATGAGCGGGCAGGAGTACACCGACGCCGGCACCGCCGAGCGCGTGACGTTGCGGTTCATGGCCGCCCCCACGGATGTGAACTGGGGTGGCAAGGTTCATGGCGGAATCGTCATGAAGTGGATCGACGAGGCTGCCTACGTCTGCGCCTCGCGCTACTGCGGCATGGACACCGTGGCGGTTTTTTCCGGCGGCGTCCGGTTCTACCGGCCGCTGCTGATCGGCCACCTGGTGGAGGTGGAGGCCCGGCTGGTCTACACGGGGACGAAGGGCATGCACATCGCCGTCCACGTCCGTTCCGGGGATCCCAAGGGGCACGAGCTCAACCTCACCACGTACTGCCTGACCGTGATGGTGGCCCGCGATGAGAGCGGCACCTCAGTTCCGATCCCGCAATGGGTGCCGGTCTCCGAGGAGGACAAACGGCTGCACGCCCACGCGCGCGAGCTGCTCGAGATCCGGGGCAAGGCGCCGGGAAACCGGCTGCCCAACCACCTGCTCCAGTAGCCCGCTCCTTTAGAAGCCGCCTCCGCCGGCTGCGTCCCCCGCCATATTGGCGAAGCGGGAGTAGTGTCCCTGGAACGCAACCACGATGTCCTTGGTGGGGCCGTTACGGTGCTTGGCGATGAGGATGTCCGCCTCGCCGGCGCGCGGGGATTCCTTGTCGTAGACGTCCTCGCGGTGCAGCAGGATGACCATGTCGGCGTCCTGCTCGATGGAACCCGACTCACGGAGGTCGGAGACCATGGGGCGCTTGTCCTGGCGCTGCTCGGAGCCACGGTTCAGCTGCGACAAGGCGATCACCGGAACCTGGAGTTCCTTGGCCAGCAGCTTCAGGGCGCGGGAGAATTCCGAAACTTCCTGCTGGCGCGATTCAACCTTCTTACCCGAGCTCATGAGCTGCAGGTAGTCGAGGATGACCAGCTTGAGGTCGTGCTGCTGCTTCAGCCGGCGGCACTTGGCGCGGATTTCCATCAGCGACATGTTGGGGCTGTCGTCGATGAACAGCGGGGCGTCGTTCATCCGGCCCATGGTGGTGGCGATCTTGGACCACTGCTCGTCCTTGATGGTGCCCTTGCGGAGGTCCTGCAGGCCGATCGTGGCCTCCGCGGACAGCAGGCGCATCGCGATCTCGTTCCGGCCCATTTCGAGGGAGAACATGACGGTGGCAAGGTTGTTCTTGATCGCCGCGGAACGGGCGAAGTCGAGGGCAAAGGTGGACTTACCGACGGCGGGGCGCGCGGCGATGACGATCATCTGCCCGGGGTGCAGGCCATGGGTCAGCTCGTCGAGCTCGTAGAACCCGGTGGGGACACCCACCATGCCTTCGCCGCGGTGTCCGGACGCTTCGATTTCGTCCACGGTCGATTCCATGACGTCCTTGAGGACGACGTAGTCCTCGGCGGTGCGTCGTTCGGCCACGGCGTAAACCTCGGCCTGGGCCTGGTTGACCAGGTCCTCCACCTCGCCGTCCTGCCCGTAGCCGAGCTGGACGATCTTGGTGCCGGCGTTGACCAACCGGCGCAGGACGGCCCGTTCTGCCACGATTTCGGCATAGTAGCCGGCGTTTGCGGCGGTGGGTACGGTCTGAATCAGCTCGTGGAGGTAGGCCGGGCCGCCGATCCGGTTGATTTCGCCGCGCTTGGTCAGCTCATCCGAGACGGTGACGGCATCGGCGGGTTCACCGCGGCCATACAGGTCGATGATGGCTTCATAGATGGTCTCGTGCGCCGGGCGGTAGAAGTCCTGGCCGCGGAGGATCTCGACGACGTCCGCAATCGCATCCTTGGAGAGCATCATGCCGCCCAGCACGGACTGCTCCGCCGGGATGTCCTGCGGCGGCTTGCGGCTGCCTTCGGCTCCCCGAGTGCCCTCGACCGAGTCCAGATGCGTAACTGACAAAACTGCCGTCCTTCATTGTGTGCCGGCGGAAAATTTTCCACCGGCGGCCCTGAGGCCATGTGTTGTACTGCCGTGCTGAGTTGTACTGCCGTGCCGTGTTGTTGCCGTGCTGCGTTAGTGCCCTGCCGTGTTGCTGCCTTGCCCGGGGGCTGCCGCGCACTATGGGCGCCGTTCCGGGGCGGGGCCGCCCGGGTGGTCCGGCTGGCCTCCCTTGCATCAGTTCTAGCGCCAGCGACCGACATTTTGTCCCGCACCCGGAGGTGGTGACGCCCCGGCGCCGGGGTGGCCTGCACGCTGCGGCGGCGTCCAGATACCGGTGCCGCCAACGAGGTCTCCCGCTACGTTATCCCCCGATTCGGCCCGCACCAACCCGCCCTACCGGCCTTCCTGTGGATAACTTGTGGACTAATCCCCCCAGCTTGTGCACAGCCTGTGGGAACCCCTGTGGATAGAACAAATTTTTCATCCCAGATAGGCCTCTGACGTGCGGAAACGTAGGAATTTTCCTGTGGATGAAAAAGAATTCTTCACAAGGTTCATCCACAGCTTGCAGCCCGCGGCTGGGGATAGTGCGGAGTTTGAGGGCCACAGAACGGCTCAAATATGCGAATTATGTGATGCTCGCCACTCGGAGAGGGGCGAATTGACGGACTTCGTCGCGGCTTGTATGCGGGACCCAGAATATGCTGTGGATAACTGTTATCTGGCATAAGCTGTGGCCATGGGCGATGTCTTGATAGTCATACTGCCTGCCCTCATCCTCGCTGGCGTGCTGTGGGCGGTCTCAGCGGCACTGAAACCGCGCAATTTCGGCATCTCCGATGCGGAGCGCTACCAACTGGAACTGGCCATGCGATCCCGCGCCCACTACGAGGCTCAGGTCAAGGCAGCCACGGCGGCCCGCGCCCGGGTGGATGCAGCCACCCGCCCAAGCCAGAACGAACAGCAGCAGTCCCAGCAGGCCGAGCACGCCCGCGCGGCCTCGCAGGGCAGCGGCAGTGCCTTCAGCGACCGGAGCCAGCCTGGCTACCCCGGCGCGGTCCTGCCCGGCGGCCAGTTGAACCCCCAGTTCACGCTCCAACTGCAGTCCCTGGCCCGGTCCGGCCACAAGGTTCAGGCTATTAAGCTGCTGCGCCAGGCCACGAACACAGATCTTTTGACCGCTAAGAATTACGTAGATCGGCTGTAGTCCATGGAAGCCCTGCTAGTCCCCCTCCTGATCCTCGTGCTCGTCGGCCTCGGCGTCGCACTTGCCGCCCGCGCCATCGGGCGACGCCGGCCGCGCACGCCGCAGGACGCGGCCCCTCAGCCCGTCCGGAACTCGACCGAGCTCGCCCGCGCCGCGGCGGCCCGGCTGGACCAGGAGCAACACCGGCGCCTGTACGCCCTGATCGCCCAGGGGCAGGCGATGGCCGCGATCAAGCTGTACCTGGAAGCCACCGGCGAGGGACTTCGCGCGTCGCGGGACGCAGTAGGGGCCCTGGCTGCGCACCCCCAGCCGTATCGGCCCCCGCAGGCGCCCGAGCAGCCCGCGCACGACGACGATGACGACGCCCCGCAGCGCTTTTCATACCGGTACCGCGCGATCGCCAGCAAAGGCGATGTCACGCGCGAGGTGAGCAGCAACATGCTGAACGACGAGATCTACGGACGGATCCGCACGCTGGCCAAGAGCGGCGACACGGAGGCGGCGGCAGCCACGCTCACCCGCCACTCGGACATCTCGCTCAAGCAGGCCCGGGAGTTCATCGCCCTGCTCGAAGATTAGGCGCAGTCCCGGCCGGGCGGCACTAGAAGTCGAACAGCTCGCCCAGCCAGCCTTCCTTCTTCTTGGGCCGGCGGCGGTCATCGTAGCGGGGCTGGTCATAGCGGGGACGGTCCCGGCGTTCGTCGTGGCGGCGATCGTCGTAGCGGCGTTCATCCGGCCTGCGGTCGTCCCGGCGCGGGTTCGGGGCGTGAAGAGGCGGGATGTGAAGAGGCGGGGTGTAGAGCGGCGGCGGGATGTGTCCCGGCGGGGTCGGCGCCGGGGCAGGGGTCGCTGCGGCAGCGGACCCGGCGGAGGCGCCGGCGGAGGCGCCGAAGCCCTCCGCCGCACGGTCGATGATCTTGTCGAGCTCGCCGCGGTCCAGCCACACGCCACGGCATTGCGGGCAGTAATCGATCTCCACGCCGCTTCGTTCGCTCATTACCAGGTCTACGGAATCCACAGGGCATTTCATGTCCCGAACAACGAACCCCGCGCAGAATTAGTTCGGGCCGGAGCGCTGGGCAGGCACGGGCCGGCCCGCGTCAGCCGCCCCAGCGGCAGCGGGTCCTAGCTGCGGCCGGAGATCCCCGCGAGCAGCTGCTCAAACGGCAACGACTCCAGCGGGGCCTGCTGCGGCCGCGGCTGAGCGCCGTCGAGCAGGGCGGTGAACTCCCCCGCCGCCCGCTCAACCCTCGCGGAGAGCGGTGAAGCGCCGTCGCCCGCCGTTCCCCAGTCCTGCGGGCCGGCGAAGACGCCGGTGGCCGCCATCCGGGTGCGGAGGTAGCTGAAAAGCGGACGCATTGCGTAGTCCAGCACCATTTGATGACGGTCGGTGCCCCCGGTGGCGCCCAGCAGGACGGCTTTGCCCTCGAGTGACTTGGGATCCAGCACGTCGATGAAGGACTTGAAGAGCCCGCTGTACGACGCGCTGAAGACGGGGCTGACCGCGATGATGCCATCAGAGGCTTCCACGCCGGCGATCACCTCGGCCAGGCGGGGCGCAGCGTAGCCGGTTACAAAGTTGTGGGCGATCTCAACGGCCAGGTCACGCAGCTCGACGACGTCGACCGTCACGGCATGGCCCGCCGCGGCGAGCTGGCGTTCGGCGGAAGCGGCCAGTTGGTCCGCGAGCAGGCGGCTCGACGACGGTACGCCGAGTCCGGCGGAGATAACGGTAATGCGGCGGCTTTCCACGGTGTGCTCCTGTAGCTGGTCCACGGTTTCGGTATTTATATGCATTTGCATCTACCTATAGAAGCCGGGACCTGCCTGCTTTATTCCCTCCGCCGTTGCCCCCCACACTGCAGCCCGCAACTCAGAGGAGGACGAATCCCTCGATACAGCTCACGGAGTTCCCGCCGACCCAGACATCGTCACCGGTCGCCTCGATGTGGACCCGGCCGGCACGACCCAACACCGTCCCCTGAGCCGCGAGGTAGGACCCTGGCGCCCGGCCAGTACCGATCAGCCACTGAGCCGCGCCGGCGTTGAAGCTTCCGGTGACGGGGTCTTCGGCGGCCGCGTCGCCGGGGATAAAGGTGCGGACCTCGAAGTCCGGCCCGGATCCAGCGGGGTGGGGGCCGATCACGCCGACCTTGAGCCCGGCCATTGCCGGGTAGTCGGGCCTGATGGCGAGCACCCGTTCGGCGGATTCCAGCAACACCCCGATCCATTCCGGGCCGTTGACGAGCCAGGAGGCGTCCAGGAGTTCCTGCCGAGGCATCCTTAGGCCAGCCGCTATGCGGGCGAGGTCCGCCTCGGCCACCGGGCCCGAACGGGTCAGCGGCGGGGCCGCGAAGGCCAAGCGGCCGCCGTCGCGCTTCACCCGGACCAGCCCGGCAGCGCATTCCTGAACCAGCTCGCCGTCCCGCTGCGGGACGCCGCCCGCTTCAAGCCAGGCATGGGCCGAGCCGAGGGTTGGGTGGCCGGCGAAGGGAAACTCTTCGCTGCCGGTGAAGATCCTGACCCGGTAGTCGGCCCGGGGATCGGTGGGCGGCAGCAGGAATGTGGTTTCCGAGAGGTTGGTCCAGTTGGCGAACCTCTGCATGGCGTCGGCGTCGAGGCCCTCCGCGTCGAGGACGACCGCCAGCGGGTTCCCGCGGTACGGTTCGGCGGAGAAGACGTCGACCTGGGAGAAGGGGCGGAGTCGGGGTGCACTGTTCTCGGTCACTGCCGCAGGCTATCACCGGTGCCGGCTCCGCGGGCCAGGTGCGCCCAGCCCGGAGTTTGCGGCCCGGAATTATGGGCTTGGAGTTAACGCAGAAGGCCCCCGCGTCCGGCTTCCCAAGGGAATCCGAAGGCGGGGGCCTTCCGGCAGTTCAGTCAGTCCGAGGACTACTTGCCTGCAACTACGTCGAGTTCGATCACAGCGGAAACGTCGTCGTGCAGACGGACGTTCGCCTGGTAGGAACCGGTCGACTTGATGTGAGCCGGCAGTTCCACCTTGCGCTTGTCGATGCGGCCGAGGCCAGCGGCCTCAACAGCGTCGGCCACGTCGGCCTGCTTGACGGTGCCGAACAGGCGTCCGGTCTCGCCAGCCTTGACGACGAGCTTGACCGGCTTGGCCTGCAGTGCAGCGGCCTGCTTCTGAGCGTCTTCCAGGGAAGCGTGCTCGCGGGCAGCGCGGGCAGCCTTGATGGACTCAACCTGCTTCTCGCCACCCTTGGACCAGGTCAGGGCGAAGTTGCGGGGCAGCAGGTAGTTACGTGCGTAACCGTCCTTGACCTCGACAACGTCGCCAGCAGCACCGAGACCGGTTACTTCGTGGGTCAGAATGAGCTTTGCCATGTTAGTTAATCCCTTCCTTAGCCGCGGCCAGCGCCGGAGTAAGGCAGCAGAGCAACTTCGCGGGCGTTCTTGATTGCCTGTGCGATCTTGCGCTGTTCCTGCACCGTGACGCCGGTGACGCGACGGGCGCGGATCTTTCCGCGGTCGGAGATGAACTTGCGCAGCAATGCTACGTCCTTGTAGTCGATGACAGTGATGTCAGCGGCCTTCAAGGGGTTGGACTTTGGTTTGGGCTTACGGAGTTCAGCCTTAGCCATCGTGGAGCTCCTATTCGATGGAGCCCGTGGATATTGATCCACGGGATGGTGGTGATCCGCGGCGGTCGTCGCGGGGCTGCCGTGCGGCTGCCTCGCGGGTCCCGACGTCGGACCTTAGATGTTGTTTAGAAGGGAGGTTCGGAATCCGGGCCGTTGCCCCAGCCGCCGCCAGCGTTGCTGACCCCGGGCGTGGCCCAGGGATCGTCCTGCTGTGCGGGCTGGTTGCCGCCCCAGTTTCCGCCGGAGTTGCCGCCCTGGTTTCCACCAGAGTTGCCCCCGAAACCGCCGCTGTTGCCGCCGCCGAAGCCGCCCTGTCCACCCTGTCCGCCGGAGCGCTGGGTGCGGTTGACCTTGGCATTGGCGTAGCGCAGGCTGGGGCCGATTTCGTCGACCTCAAGCTCGATAACGGTGCGCTTCTCGCCTTCCTTGGTTTCGTAGGAACGGCTCTTCAGGCGGCCGGAAACGATCACGCGCATGCCCTTGGTCAGGGACTCGGCGACGTTTTCGGCTGCTTCGCGCCATACCGATGCGCGGAGGAACAGGGTTTCCCCGTCCTTCCACTCATTGGACTGGCGGTCGAAAGTGCGGGGCGTAGAAGCGATGGTGAAGTTCGCTACTGCCGAACCTGACGGTGTGAACCTCAGTTCGGGGTCATTGGTGAGATTACCGATGACCGTAATAGTGGTTTCGCCTGCCATCTACTGCCTCCTTGTTCGTTCCTGCGGGGTTAAAGATTGAAGGGTGGAGCTGAATTACTCAGCAACGACCTTCTGCTCTTCGGGGCGGGTGATCTTGGTGCGCATGATGGTCTCATTGAGACTCAGCTGGCGGTCAAGTTCCTTGGCGGTAGCCGGCTCAGCGGTGAAGTTCACCACGGCGTAGATACCTTCGGACTTCTTCTGGATTTCGTAAGCCAGTCGACGGCGGCCCCAGATGTCAACCTTTTCGATGGTTCCACCATCGTTGGTGATGACGTTCAGGAACTTCTGAAGCGACGGCTCAACGGTACGCTCTTCGACCTCGGGGTCGATGATTACCATCAATTCGTAAGGACGCATATGTGAACCCACCTCCTTTGGGCTAAGCGGTTACGGCATTTCCGTAACAGGAGGTTCATTTGCGGTGCTTGTGCCTTGCATTGCCCCCCGGAACGGAGGCAGGACGCAGCACAGACTTCAATAGCTTAGTGCATCCGGGCCGGTTTCAGCGATTTTCTCCACCGCCACCTTAGATTCCGCGGCGCCGCGCGCGAAAGCTTCCCGGCACCGTTGTGGATAACGGCACGGACGCTTGTGCCATGATCGGGGAATGAGCACCGGGTCCACCTCGCATCCCCTCACTTCTCCAGTCCACCGCAGCCGGCTGCGCTTCGCTGTGATGCTGCTGGCGGGGCTGCTCGCCGCCGTGGCTTCAGGCCTGTCCGGCCATTGGGTGGAGGCCCCGGCCATCGGCTGGAGCAGTGCCGCCCTCACCTACGTGCTCTGGGTCTGGATTGTGATCGGCCCGCTGGACGCCGCCGAGACCCGGGGCCACGCCACCAACGAAGATCCGTCCCGCCGGGTGACGGATCTGATGATCCTCGCCGCCAATGTCGCGAGCCTGGCGGCCGTGGCCGCCGTCGTGCTCGACTCGCACGCGAACAGCGGCGGCTCCCGCCTCGGCGGCGGCCTGCTGGCCCTGGCCTCCGTGGCACTGTCCTGGATGCTGGTGCAGACGCTCTTTACGGTCCGGTACGCCGGGCTCTACTACAGCACGGAGCCGCGGGCCGGGGCGGCGGTGGGCGGCATCGACTTCAACCAGGACGAGCCGCCGCAGTACACCGACTTCGCGTACCTTGCCACCAGCCTGGGCATGACCTACCAGGTGTCGGACACCGCCCTGAAAAACCATGCGATCCGGGCCGAGGCGCTCAAGCACAGCCTGTTGTCCTACCTGTTCGGCACCGTCATCCTGGCCGCCACCATCAACCTCGTGATCGGCCTCGCCGCCTCCTAGGAGGGAGCTACGCAGCCGTCCGGAAGAACAGCTCCGTGACCGTTGCCAGCCGGTGCGGGTCCTCGACGCCGCACAGCTCGCGGGCCGAGTGCATCGAGAGCAGCGGCACGCCGACGTCGACCGTCCGGATCCCCAGCCGGGTGGCGGTCAGCGGGCCGATCGTCGAGCCGCAGGGCATTACGTTGTTGGAGACGAACTCCTGGTACGGGATCCCGGCGTCGGTGCAGAGCCTCGCCCACAGTGCCGCGCCGGCCGCATCCGTGGCGTAGCGCTGGTTGGCGTTGATCTTAAGCAACGGACCGCCGTTCAGTGCGGGGCGGTTGGCCGGGTCGTGGCGTTCGGCGTAGTTCGGGTGCACAGCGTGACCGGCGTCGGCCGAAACGCAGAACGACGCCGCGAACGCCTGCCGCCGCTGGCTCGCCGTCGCGCCCAGCCCGTCGGAAATCCGGACCAGGATGTCCTCGAGAACCGGGCCGCAGGCACCGGAGCGCGAGGCGGAGCCGATTTCCTCGTGGTCGAAGGCGGCCAGCACGGCGATCGGACCGTCCGCCGGCACCTCACTGTCGGCGTGCGCGATCAGTGCGGCGAGGCCGGCATGCGTGGCGGAAAGGTTGTCGAGGCGCCCCGAGGCGAAGAACTCACCCTTTGCGCCGAAGACCGCGGGTGCCTGCGTGTCGGCGACGACGACGTCGTAGCCGCCGATCTGCGCTGGATCCACCGTGGCCCCGGGCACCCGAGCCGCCAGCAGGCCCAGGACGTCCGCGTCGGCCGGGTCGCCCAGACCGAAGACCGGGTTCATGTGCTGTTGCTTGTCCAGGGCCAGGCCCTCGTTGACGGCGCGGTCCAGGTGGATGGCCAATTGCGGGAAGCGCAGCAGCGGGCCGGTGGCGGTCAGGTGCTGGGTGCCGTCCAGCATCACCAGGCGGCCGGCGAGCTGGAGTTCGCGGTCCAGCCAGGAGTTCAGCAGGGGACCGCCGTAGACCTCGACGCCGGCCTGCAGCCAGCCGAACTTGCCGGTGGTGGGCTTGGGCTTGAGCTTGAAGGACGGGGAGTCCGTGTGCGCGCCAAGGATGTTGAAGCCGGTGGTGGGCCCGGCGCCGGTAGGAGTCACCCAGGCGATCAGGGCGCCGTCGCGGATCACGTAGTGCTTGCCGGCCGACCCTGTTTCGGCGTCGTTCCACTGCTGCAGTTCGTCGAGGGCGGTGAAACCCGCTTCGTCCAGCCGCCGGGCGGCCTCGTGGACGGCGTGGAAGCTCGACGGCGACGCGCTGACATACGCGCCGAGGTCCTGGATGTGGTCTGCGGCTGTGGCGGAGGAAGGCATGGCTCCGAGTCTAGCGCCGGAGGTACGCAGGTACGCGGGACAGCAGCATGCCCACCCCCGGTGTCCGGGAGTGGGCATGCCCGATTTCGTCGGAAGCTACAGGCTCCGGCCAGCGGCGGCCGGGGCCTCCGCAGCAGCCGTGTCCCCGGCCGGGGTGCCGGCGTCGGTATCGGCGGCCGGGGTGCCGGCGTCGGTATCGGCGGCCGGGGTGCCGGCGTCGGGCTTGAGGGCAGCGTGCCCGCGGTAGCGCCAGAGTCCGATTCCCACCACGACGGCGGCAAGGGCGAGGGAGAGCAGCAGTGATTCGCGGGTACTGTCCAGCACCACCATGCCCACCAGCAGCGCGACGATGCTGACGATCGCGAGCCAGGTCAGGTAGGGGAAAAGCCACATCTTCAGCTCGAGTTCCCGGGCGGCTGCGCCCATCCGGCGGCGCAGGATCAACTGCGAGACCGAAATGACCAGCCAGACGAACAAGGCGATGGCCCCGGAGGTGTTGACCAGGAACAGGAACACGGTGTCCGGGGCAATGTAGTTCAGGCCCACGGTGATGAAGCCAACCACGGTCGAGGCCAGCACGGCCCCGGCCGGAACGCCGCGCTTGGAGATCCGCATCCAGGAGCGGGGGGCGTCGCCGCGGCGGGAGAGCGAGAAGAGCATGCGGCTGGCGGTGTAGAGACCGGAGTTGAGGCAGGACAGCACCGAGGTCAGTACGACGACGTCCATGATGGTTCCGGCGCCGGGGATGCCGAAGAGTTCGATCACGGCGACATACGGGCTCTTCGCCACGGAGGCGGAGTTCCAGGGGAGCAGCGTCACCACGATGGCGATGGAGCCGATGTAGAACACCAGGATGCGCCAGACGGTGGATTTGACGGCCTTCTTGACGGCGTCGACCGGGTTCTCGGATTCGCCGGCGGCGATAGTGGCGATCTCTGCGCCGAAGAAGGAAAACACGACCACGAGAATGCCGGCCAGTACCGCGCCGGGACCGTTGGGCATAAAGCCGCCCTTGCCGGTCAGGTTGTCCAGTCCCGGGGCGGGAACGCCGGGGATGAGGCCCAGGATGGCGGCGACGCCGAAGAGCAGGAACAGCACGATTGCGGCGACCTTGATGGAGGCGAACCAGAACTCGAACTCGCCGTACGACTTCACCGAGCCAAGGTTGGTCAGGGTCAGGAGGATCATCAGGGCCAGCGCCCAGACCCACTGGTCAATGCCGGGTACCCAGCGGTGCATGATGGCTGCGCCGGCCGTGGCCTCGATGCCGAGCACGATGATCCAGAACCAAGCATAGAGCCAGCCGATGCTGAATCCGGCCCAGCGGCCCAGCGCCTTGTCGGCGTAGGTGGAGAACGATCCGGTCTCCGGGTTCGCGGCTGCCATCTCGCCCAGCATGCGCATGACCAGGATGACCACGATTCCCGCCGCCAGGTAGGCCACCAGGATGCCCGGGCCGGCCTGCTGGATTGCGGCACCGGAACCGACGAAGAGGCCCGCGCCGATGACGCCGGCGATGGCGATCATGGACAGATGCCGTGGTTTCAGGGATTTGGAGAGTTGCTGGTCAGCCTGCATGAAGCGCCGTCCTTCTTGGGTGGTGTGGGTCCGTGCCGCCGCGCCGGCGATGCCGGGAGGGATGTGCGGCGGACCACAATGTCGTTTCACCCTAGACCGCGCCAGAGAGGCTCCGTTCTGTGCAGTCATACAGATTACGCACGCAAAATTGGGACGGAGCTCCAGCATTAGAGCCTCCCAGGCAAGAGCTGTTGCCTGGGAGGCAATTCAGAAATGTGCCTGAAACCACTGCTTCAGGCCAAAGGCTCCGGCTAGATGTCCCGCTTCTTGAGCAGGATGGCGGCGAGCACCAGCGGAATGACCACCCAGGCGCCGAGGACCAGGGCGGCCTGCCAGGCTTCCAGCGTGTCCGGTAGATGCTTGGTGGCGGTCAGCGGTTCCAGGGTGTTCGAAGGGATGAATTTGCGCAGTTCGGCGACGAAGTCGCCCTGGATGATCTGCAGCGCGATCGGCAATACGAAGAAGATGCCCACGAGTGCCATGATGCCGCCGGCGGAATTCCTGATCAGGGCTCCGAGGGCCATGCCGATCGCAGCGACGGCGGCAACGTAGGCGCTGTTGATCAGCAGGGTCCGGTAATAGTCACCGCTGGAGACGTCCAGGGTGTGGCCGTACTCGTCCAGGATAGGCACCGCCACCAGCCCGGCGAGGTAGAGGGAGACTGCACTCACCAGGAAGGCGGAGACCACGACGACCAGGAGCTTGGCCACGAAGGCAGGGATCCGCTTGGGGACGGCGGTGAAGGTGGACCGCGCCATTCCCGTGGTGAACTCGGAACTGATAAGCAGGACGGCCAGCGAGCCGAGGATCAGCTGTGCGAAGGCTATACCGGCGCTGGGCGCGGAAGCCGCAATGTCGCCCTGGGCAGCCAGCGCGGCGGAGCGCTGCGGATCCGATCCGGAAGCCTGCAGCGCCTGGCCTATTCCCCAGGCCGCCAGCGCGCCGACCCCAACGATGACGATGACCGTGGCAGCGAGCAGGATCAACGTGGACAGCAGGGTGCGGAACTTGATGGCCTCGGAGTTGAGGACCCGCAAGAAGCTGGGGCCTGGACCGGCGCTGAGGCTCCCGCCCGCCCCGCCGTTTGCCTGGTTGTGCGCAGCGCCGGAGTGCGCGCCGCGGCCCGAAGGGTTGGGTTCAAGACTGGTCGAGCTCATGGCCTAGTTGCCTCCGGACTGGGTGGGGGCGCTGGCGCCCGCGGTGATCAGTGAGTGGTACTCGACCTCATCCTTAGTCAGTTCCATATAGGCCTCCTCGAGGCTGGCCTGAAGCGGGGTGAGTTCGTAGATCATGATGTGGTTGTCGAGCGCGGTGCGTGCGATTTGCCGCGGTTCCATACCCGCGACCTCAAGGAGTTCGTGGTCCTGCACCTGAACGGTGGCTCCGCCGTCGGCCAGCAGGCGCATGAGCTGGTCCTGCTGGTCGGTGCGTACGCGGGTGCGCCCCTGTCCCTTGCCGGTGATGATCTCCTGGATCGGGGCGTCGGCGATGATCCGGCCGCGTCCGATCACGATCAAATGGTCCGCGGTGACTGCCATTTCGCTCATCAGGTGGCTGGACAGGAACACGGTCCGGCCCTCGGAGGCCAGGTATTTGACCAGGTTGCGGACCCAGACCACCCCTTCCGGGTCAAGGCCGTTGACCGGCTCGTCCAGGATGATTGTCTGCGGGTCGCCGAGCAGTGCGGCGGCGATCCCGAGGCGCTGGCCCATGCCGAGGGAGAAGCCGCCCACCTTCTTCCGGGCGACCTCGGCCAGTCCCGTCATCTCGATGACGTCGTGCACGCGCTTTTTCGGAATACTGTGCGTGGCGGCCATGGCCAACAGGTGGTTGTAGGCCGAGCGGCCGGTGTGGACGGCCTTGGCGTCGAGCAGGGCGCCGACATCCCGCAGCGGGGCATGGTGCCGGTCAAAGGGCACCCCGTTGACCGTGACGGATCCCGACGTCGGCCGGTCCAGTCCCATGATCATGCGCATCGTGGTGGATTTGCCGGCACCGTTGGGGCCCAGGAAGCCAGTAACCCGGCCCGCCTCCACGGTGAAATTGACTCCGGCGACGGCGGTTTTGTCGCCGTATACCTTGGTCAGGCCTCGTGCTTCGATCATGGAAGCGTTCCTTTGCGTCGCGTGTGGTTGTGTAATCCCCACGCTACCGACGCCGAAGCGCGAATGTGCCGCTTTTAAGGGTTGTTTCAGGGCTCAATCAGGGTAAACCGCAGGGATAACTCCGGCTCAGCCCTCCTGCTTAGGGGAGTAGTACACCAGCCCGCCACGCTTGACCGAGAACTCGACGGCACGGACGCCGGGCATGACTTCGCCGTCCACCGCCAGCACCATTGTGGTGTCACCCGGTTCGACCCGGATGCGGCTGGCTTCGCGCAAATGCGTGATCCGGGAGGTCGCCACAGTGCCGGTCAGCACGGACCAGAGCAGGCGGAGGCGGGCAAAGGATTCGTCCGCGGTGATCATGCGCAGGTCCAGGACGCCGTCGTCCAGCACCGGCCGGACCAAGGGGGCGTGGTCACGGGGGTAATAGCGCCCGCGGCCGACGTAGAGGATCCAGAGCTTGTGCCGCACCCCGTCCACGATCAGGGTGCTCGGGGTACCCGCGGCGAAGGTCCGGAACATGGCAACGACCCCTGCCAGTGGCTTTCCCAGCGCGGGCTGGAGCTGCTCCCGGCGGCGCACCAGGTTCGGGTACAGGCCGATGCTGGCGGTGTTCAGCATGGAGAGCTCCAGCTTCTCCGGGCTGTCCGGCAAGCCCCGTTCGACCGCTACGTGCCCAATGTCGGCCCGCGCCGCCTCTCCCTTCGCTGCTGCCTCCACGGCATCCCGCAGGCTGCCGGTGCCGGCGTCCCGGGCGAAATGGTTGAGGGTTCCCCCCGGCAGCACGAGCAGCGGCAGGGAGTGCGCGACGGCGGCCGCGGCGGCGGTGCCCACCGTCCCGTCCCCGCCCCAGACGCCCAGCGCCACGACGCCGGGATGCGTTGCCACCGCCTCAATTTCGGCTGCAACGTCCTCGTCCGGCCCGATCTCCTTTATATACGCCTTAGGGAATATTTTTTGCAGGGCGTCGGCGGTTTCGTCGGCGTAGGACCCGCCGAGTGTGTTGACCGCGATGCCGAGCCCTTCGCCGTCGGGCAGCGCGGCGGCCTCGACGGGAGTGCGCCTGACAGCGGGGAACGGGGGCCGGACCGGCCACCACTTCCGCGTCACGAGGGCGGCACCGGCGCCGATCGCGGAGCCGAAGACGACATCCGAGGGCCAGTGCGCACCGGTGTGGACGCGGGAGTAGGCGACCCCCGCGGCAAGGGGCGCGACGGCGGCTCCGAGAGCGGGCCGGACCAGGCCCACCCCCAGGGCGAAGGCGGCGGCCGAAGCGGAATGGCCCGAGGGCATGGAGGAACTGGTCGGCTGAGGATGAACGAAGCGGAAAACCGGCAGATGCTCGGGCAGCGGCCGGGCCCGCGGCAGCAGGGTCTTGAAGACCAGATTGGTCACCGCGGACGCAACGCCCTGCGCCAGGACCCCGTGCAGGGCCGCGCGGCGGGTTTTACCGGGGAACAGGGCCATCGCACCGGCGATCCCGAACCAGAGCTTGCCGTTGTTGGCGGCCGCGGAGAGCCGCCGGAAAAAGTCGTCGTGGCCGCCGCCGGGCAGCCCGGAGACGGACCGGACAAGTTTGCGGTCCAGCCGCTCAAGCCGGCGCGGCGTTTTCCCCAGTAGGCTTCGCATTTCCCCACCTTACTGCGGGGCGCCGTTAGGATGAGGCGATGACCCGAGTGCTGGATCCCCGGCGTTTGCCCACAGGCCGTGTCCTCGCGGCCAGCACTGCGATGCTGACCGTCGCCGCGGTGCTCGGGGGCCTACTGGCCGCCAACGTCGCCCGGCCGCCCTTCCAGGGCCTGGACCAGGGCTGGGCCGGCTTCATCACCGCCCTGCACAGCCCGTTCTGGGACGGCACGAACGCTTTCCTCAACGTCGCCGGCTACCGCGGCGTGCTGGTGCTACACGGGTTGCTGGTTATCGCGCTCCTGCTCCGCCGGAGACCCCACGCGGCCGTGTTCAGCGCCGCGGCCGGTGCAGCCGTGCTCATCGTCACCCAGGTCCTGAAGGCGGGCCTGCTCCGCGAGCGGCCGCATAACACGGTGGTGCTGACTGACACCGGCTCGTTCCCGTCCGGGCACGTGGCCACCACCACGGCCTTTGTCCTGGTGCTGGCGCTCCTGATGCCGAAGGCCTGGACCTGGTTGCTGGCCTCGGCCGGAACCGTGGCCATGATGGTCAGCCGGACCTACCTCTCGGCGCATTGGCTGACGGACACGGTGGGCGCCGTCTGCCTGGCCGCGCCCGTGGTGTTGCTGCTTTGGCTCGGCTACCAGAACGTCTGCCTCCGGGAAAACGCTGACGCGAGGCGGCTGCTTAGCTGGCGCGCACGGGCCGCGCGGCGCCGGCGAGCAGCAACGCAACCAGAATCGGCACCCCGATAGCCAGCAGCGCCGGGCGGATCCCGGTCAGGTCGCCGAGGTAGCCCAGCAGCGGGGGTCCGGCAAGGAACGCGATGTAGCCGAGGGTGGACACCACGGACACCCGGGCGGCAGCGTGCCGGGGATCGTCGGCCGCGGCGGACATGCCCATCGGAAAGGCGAGGGCCGCACCCACACCCCACAGGGCGGCGCCCGCCGTCGCGAGCCAGATGTTGCCGGCGAAGACGAAGAATCCCAGCCCGGCTGCGGCGGCAGCCATGCTTGCCCGCAGCACGGCGACCCGCCCATAGACGTCAATCGCCCGGCCGCCGAAGAAGCGCATCGCGGTCATCGCCAGCACAAAGACCGCGAACAGCAGCGCGCCGGTGGACTGCTCGGCACCGAGGCCGTCGACGGACGCCTTGGCGATCCAGTCGTTGCCCGCGCCTTCGGTCAGGGTGGCGCCGAGGACGACGACGCCGATCAGCAGGGTGCGGCCGTCCCGCCACGCCGTGCCGGCGCGCGGCGGAGGGGCGTCGCCGGCGGCGGGGGCCGGCGCGGGTGTGTGCGGAAGGAAGTAGCGCGGCGCGAGTTGCGCCGCCAGGGCCACCAGCACGGCGATCACCAGCAGGTGGGCGGGGAGGCCGACGCCCAGCTGGGAAAGCCCAGCACCTGCCAAGGCACCTACGAACGCGCCGCCGCTAAAGGCAGCGTGGAACTGGGGCATGATGGTCCGGCCCAGCCGGTGTTCGACGTCGGCACCCTCAATGTTCTGGGACACGTCCCAGAGTCCGATGCCGATGCCGAAGAAGAAGAGCGAGACGGCGGTTCCCGCCACGGATCCGCCGTTGAGGGAGAGTGCGATGCCGACGCCGGCGGCGGCCGCGAGCAACCCGGCGGCGCGCACGGTGTTGCCCGTTCCCAGCCTGCCGACCACCCACCCGGCCGTCGGCAGGGCGGTCAGCGAGCCGACCGCGACGCAGAGCAACAGGCTACCCATCTGCCCGGAGCTGAGGTGCAGGGTCTCGGTGACCGCCGGGATGCGGGCGGCCCAGCTGGCGAACACGAGTCCATTGATCCCGAAGATCAGGAACGTCGCCGCGGCCGCTGCCTTCAGTTGCGGGGCGGTTGAGGTCCGGGTCATACGATCACTGCTTCCACTGAGTTTTGGGCAAGGAGGGTGAGTTCGGAGTCTGCCGTCAGCGGGCTCGCTCGACGCGCTTCTCGTCCCACACCGGCTCGGCCGACTCGTAGACCTTGCCGTCCGAGCCGAAGACCAGGAAACGGTCGAAGGTGCGGGCGAACCAGCGGTCGTGGGTGACGGCCAGGACTGTGCCCTCGAAGTGGTCGATGGCCCGTTCCAGCGCCTCGGCCGAGTGCAGGTCAAGGTTGTCCGTGGGCTCGTCGAGCAGCAGCAGGGTGGCGCCGGAGAGCTGCAGGAGCAGAATCTGGAACCGGGCCTGCTGGCCGCCGGAGAGCGATTCGTATTTCTGCTCCGACTGGGCTGCCAGGCCGTAGCCGTCCAGCGCACCCGCGGCGGCCTCGCGGCCGAGTCCGGAGCGGTGTTCGTCGCCGCGGTGCAGGATCTCCAGCAGGGTCTTGCCGAGCAGGTCGGGGCGGACATGCGTCTGGGCGAAGAAGCCGGGCCGGATTCGGGCGCCGAGTTTCACCGTGCCCTCGTGCGGAACCTCCGCGATCTCGACGTCGGACACGGGCAGGTGCTCGCGCTCCGGGTCGGTGCCGCCGGTCGCGAGCAGGCGCAGGAAGTGGCTCTTGCCGGAGCCGTTGGAGCCGAGCACACCGACGCGGTCACCGAACCAGACCTCGGTGGAGAACGGCTTCATCAGCCCGGTGAGCTCCAGCTTCTCGGCCACGATCGCGCGCTTGGCGGTGCGGCCGCCCTTGAGCCGCATCTGCACATTCTGCTCGATCGGCAGCGCTTCGGGCGGGCCGGCCTCGAGGAACTTTGCCAGCCGGGTCTGCGCGGCGTGGTACCGGTTGGCCATGTCGGAGCGGAACGCGGCCTTGTTCTTGTACATGTTGACGAGTTCCTTGAGCTTCACGTGCTCCTCGTCCCAGCGCTTGCGGAGTTCCTCGAAGCGGGCGTTGCGGTCCGCGCGGGCGTCAACGTAGGAGCCGAAGCCGCCGCCGTGGATCCAGGCGCCGGCGCCGTTGATGCCCGGTTCCAGGGTCACGATGCGGCCTGCGGCGTTGTTCAGCAGCTCGCGGTCGTGGCTGATGAAGAAGACGGTCTTCTTGGAGTCGTTGAGCTTGGCCTCGAGCCAGCGCTTGCCGGGTACGTCGAGGTAGTTGTCCGGCTCGTCGAGCAGCAGCAATTCGTCGGGACCGGCGAACAGCGCCTCCAGGACCAGGCGCTTCTGCTCTCCGCCGGAAAGGCTCGACGCCGGCCGGTGCTGCGCGCGCTCGAACGGCAGGCCGAGGGCGGCCATGCAGACCTCGTCCCAGACGGTTTCGACGTCGTAGCCCCCGGCGTCGCCCCAGTCCACGATCGCCTGCGCGTACTGCATCTGGGTGGGTTCGTCGTCGTGCTCGATCATCGCCAGCTCGGCCTCGTCCACGGCGCGCGCGGCCGCCGCCAGCGCAGGCGGAGCGGCGGACACCAGCAGGTCACGGACCGTGGAGTCGTCCCGCACCTGGCCCACGAACTGGCGCATGATGCCCATGTTCCCGGAACGGCCGACCACGCCCTCATCCGGCACGAGATCGCCGGAAATGATCCGGAACAGCGTCGTCTTACCCGTTCCGTTCGGTCCGATCAGTGCGGTCTTGGTGCCGTCCGGGACCTTGAAGGTCACCCCGTTGAGCAGCTGGGTGCCGTCGGAGAGGAAGTAGTCGATGCCGGAAACGTCAATATGAGCCACACAGCAATCTTCCCACGCCGGGCCTGCCCGGGCCGGGYGTCAGCCGGCGGCGGTGAGGAAGTCCTTGAGCAGCGGCCCCGACGTGGTGGCACCGAGGCCGCCGTCCTCCACGAACACGGCGACGGCGAGGTCCCCGTGAACCGCGACGATCCAGGCGTGCGTCTTCGGCGGGTTGTCCTTGCCGAATTCGGCCGTGCCGGTCTTGGCGCCGACGGGGGCGCCGGGCACGTCGGCGAGGAAACCGGCGTGGCCCGAGGTCACCACGGCACGCATCATGTCCGCCAGGGAGGCAGCTTCCGCGGCAGTAACCGGCGTGCCGGAGGCCTTGGCGGGAGCCGGCGCCGACGTCGAGGGTGTCACCGTCGGGCCCGCCGACGGCGTGGGGCTCCCTGCCGCCGCGGCGTTCGGGTTGAGCACCAGCTGCGGTGACACCGGCGCTCCCTTGGCCACTGAACCGGCCATGACGGCGGCGGACAGCGGGGACAGCAGCACCTTGCCCTGGCCGATCATGGAGGCGGCGTGTTCGGTGCCCTCGGCCTCGCCCGGAACGGAGCCCAGGAAGGCGGCCGCGCCCAGCTTCGGCGCCTCCACGGCAACACCGAGGGAGGTGGCCGCGGACTCCAGCTGGGCCTGGCTGACCTTGCCCCGGGCGTTGATGAAGGCCGTGTTGCAGGAGTGGGCGAAGGCGTCGCGCAGGGTCACGGACCCCAGGGACGTGGCGGGGTAGCCTTCGGCGTTCTTGAACTTCCGGCCGTCCACGGTGAGGGTGGGCGGGCAGTCGACTTTGCTGTCCGGGGTCATGCCGTTGCGGAACATGGCGAGCGAGTCCACCATTTTGAAAATGGAGCCCGGTGCGTACTGGCCGAGCATGGCCGTGTCGTAACCGTTGCTGCCGGGGCCGGAGGCGGCGGCGAGGACCGCGCCGCTGGAGGGACGGAGTGCGACGATCGCGGACGCCGGGCCGACGTCGGCCAGCACGTCCTCGGCCAGCTGCTGAAGGCGCGGGTCCAAAGTGGTCTTGAGTGCGGTTCCGGGCTTCATCGGCTCCTGGAAGAGGATGCGGCGGCCCTTGTTGAGCAGTTCCTGCCGTTGCTCCGCGGTCAGGCCCTCGGTCTGGGCGAAGACCTGGATGCCGCTGGTTCCGCGCAGCTGGGCGTCGTACTGCTGCTGGAGGCCGCCGGTGCCGGTGGTGTCGCCGGCCCGGAGGGCGCCGCCGGACTTTTCGATTTGCTCGGCGCTGGCCTCACCGACGGTGCCGAGTACGGCCCGGGCGAAGCTGCGGGTGGGCGCCAAGGGCAGCGTGTCGGGGATGGCCCGGGCGCCCGGTATCGCAGTGATTTCCTGGTCGGTGATGGTCCGGCCGGCCTGGCGCAGGGTGATGGCCGAGACAAAGGCCGAGGGCCCCGATGCTGCGAGCTGCTTGGTGTAGGCGGCCGGGTCGACGCCCACAAGGCGGGCCAATTTGCCCGCCGAGGCTGCCGGATCCGCGGATTCCAGTTGCGTTTTGTCGATGCCGACGTGCACCACCGGCCGGTAGGTGACGAGCTTTGCGCCGCCGGCGCCGAGGATGTCCGCCCGCTGCGGGGAATCGGTCGCGGTACCGAGCACTTCGGTTTCGGCGAGGCTGGGCACCAGCAGCTCGGGGCTCCAGACCGTCTCCCACTTCCCGTCCGCCTTCTTCAGCTGCGCGGTGACGGTGTACTTCCACTCACCCGCGCCGATCTTCCAGCTGTAGTCCAGCGGGACCGTGGCGGTGTCCTTGTCCAGCTTCAGTTCCCCGGCCGCGATGGCGGGTTTGGCCGGGTCGAGGGCCTTGAAGACCGCCTTGAGCCGCTCGTTCGCCTCGCCGGAGTCCTTGCCGTCGAATGCCACGGTGCCGACGTCGAGTGCGGCGACTGCCGATGCAAGCTGTTTCGCTGCGTCCTGCGCGCCGGACCGGCCGTCGTCGCACGCCACCAGCGAGGCGCCAAGGACCAGACCGACAAGAGCGAGCGAAAGCTTCTGAATTTTCCCCATGGCGCCATTATGCCCCGAGCCAGGGACAGGCCCGTGTCACAGGGACTGCCGCGGCTAGCCCCGCCGGATGATCCGCCGCTGCGCCGCCACGGCAATGGCCGCGGTCCGGTTGTCCACGCCAAGCTTGCCGTAGATGTGCACGAGGTGTGTCTTCACCGTCGCTTCGGAAATGAAGAGCTGCCTGGCGATGGCCCCGTTCCCCAGGCCGGTTGCCAGTAGTTCGAGGAGCTGGATCTCGCGGGCGGAAAGGGCCGGCTCGGGGTTCCGGATCCGCCCCAGCAGGCGTGCGGCCACTTCCGGGGCCAGGGCTGTCTGGCCCGCCGCGGCGGCCAGCACCGCCTGGCGGATCTGGTCCGGCGGCGCGTCCTTGAGCATGTACCCGCTCGCGCCGGCTTCCACCGCGGCGAGGATGTCCGCGTCGGAATCAAAGGTGGTGAGGATCAGCACCGGCGGAGGCGGCGTCCCGGCCTCGCCGGCCTTGATCTTGCCCGTCGCGGTGACCCCGTCCATGCCGGCGCCCATTTGCAGGTCCATGAGCACGACGTCGACCGGCTCGCCCAGCGTGTGCAGCCGCCCGAGCGTGGCCAGGGCGGCGGCGCCGTCGGCGGCCTCGGCGGCGACGCTGATGCCCTCAAAATCGGTGAGCATGGCGCGCAGTCCGGCCCGGACAACGGGATGGTCGTCGACCAGCAGGACGCGGATTTCGTTCACTGTTCTTCCCTTCCGAGCGGCAGCCGGATGGCCACCACCGTACCTTCCCCGGGCGCGGACTCGAGGTCGAGGGTCCCGCCCAGTGCCGCGACCCTCCCGCGCAAGGACTGCAGCCCGAAGCCCGATCCGTCCCCCCGGACCGGCACCGCCGAGGGGTCGAAGCCGGAACCGTCGTCGAAAATGTCCATCGCCACTTCGGCGCCCAGGAAGGAGAGCGTGAGGACCGCGTTGCCGGCGTTGGCATGGCTCCGCACGTTGGCGAGGCTGGCCTGGGCGGCACGGAGCAGCGTGGTCCGGTACGGGTTGGGAAGTTCCGCCGGAGCGCCGTCGATTTCAAGCCTGCAGCGCAGGGCGTTGCCTTGGGCGGCCGCCTCCGCTTCCGTCGTTGCGCACAGGCGCCTGAGGCTGTTGACCAGCGAGTCCTGTTCCAGTTCCGGGGACTGCAGGCCGCGGACAAAGTTGCGGGCTTCGGCAAGGTTGGCGGCCGCGGTGTCCTGGACGGTCCGGAGCCGGCTCCTGGCCGCTGCCAGATCCCCGGTGTCCAGCGCGTGCTCGGCCGAACGTCCCATCAAAACGATGCTGGAGAAACCCTGGGCGAGGGTGTCGTGGATTTCCCGGGCCAGCCGGGTCCGCTCGGCCACGGTTCCGGCGTCGTGCTGGCTGCGCGCCAGCTCCGCGCGGGTGCGGCGCAGCTCCTCAGCGGCGAGCCGCTGGTTTTCTGCCTCCAGGTACAGGGCCCGGTAGGCCAGGCCGGTGACGACGGCGAAGGCTGCTCCGAACGCGGGGCCGAGCAGCATGGGCAGTTGCAGGGCGGTTTCCGGACCGCCGTTGTGCAGCCACAGCGCGATGACCACCAGCAGGGTGCTGGCGGCGATCGCTGGCAGTGCCGCACGGCGGGGCAGCACGTGCAGTTGCAGGAAGAACAGCGGGAAGGCCAGCCAGACGAAGTCTGCGCTGCCCCAGACCAGCAGCAGCCACAGCAGGCAGACCGCGCCCAGCCACCACGTGGAGTAGGGCCGCGGATCGAAGCGTCCCGGCCGGACGGAGTGGCGTTTCTCCAGCACGGTGCCGGCCAGATACACCCCTGCAAGGCACAGGACCAGGACCAGGCTGAGCCATCCGGCCCGGTCCAGGCCGGCGGCCAGCAGCCTGGCCAGCGCCACGAGCAGCAG
Source organism: Arthrobacter sp. 01T414 (assembly GCF_056398965.1). NCBI lineage: Bacteria > Bacillati > Actinomycetota > Actinomycetes > Micrococcales > Micrococcaceae > Arthrobacter > Arthrobacter sp. 01T414. The sequence goes on from NZ_JBFTQK010000005.1 coordinate 148,427, forward strand.
CACAGCGAATCCCACATGCAGGCTGACCCGCAGGACCCGCAGGATGACCGCTGCACCGGTGCCTTCTCCCGCTGCCCCGCTGCTTCCGCCGTCCATGGTTTCAGCCTAGCCGCGGCACCGCCGGCCGCACCCCGCGAAGGCGCCCAAAACGCCGCCGCCGGACCAGGATCAACCAATTGGTTGATCCACGCACCAACCAAACGGCCGCGGCGGACCATCCGGAGGCCCGATGGAACAGACGCCGCGCACCGGGAGAGTGGAAGCGAGGCCAACCACCACCAGAAAAAGGACACCCATGTTTCTCGCCATCCGCGATATCCGCTTCGCCAAGGGCCGCTTCGCCCTGATGGGCGGCGTCGTAGCCCTCATCACCCTGCTGCTGGTGCTGCTCTCCGGCCTGACGGCCGGACTCGGCAACCAGTCGACCTCCGCCATCGCCGGCCTCCCGGCGGACCAGCTGGCCTTCGGCGCCCCCGCCGGCAGCAGCCCCGAGGCCTCCTTCACCGAATCCGAGGTCACCGGCGCGCAGGTGGCCAGCTGGTCCGCCCGCGACGGCGTCAGCGCCGCCGAGGCACTGGGCATCAGCCAGGGCCGGCTGCAGGGCCTTGGCGCCGGGGGAGTCCCTGCCGGCACGGCGAACGTCGCCGTGTTCGGCGTCGGCGGCGGCAGTGCCCTCTCCCCGGCCCCGGTGGCCGAGGGCACCGTTGCGGTCGGGGCCGGGCTGGCCAAGGAACTGGACCTCGCCCCCGGCAGCCGGGTCTCGGTGGGCGGCACCGAGCTGTCGGTATCGGCTGTGGTGCCGGACCAGTGGTACTCCCACACCGGCGTCGTCTGGACCACGCTGGGGGACTGGCGGAAGCTGGCCCACCTGGCCGGGAAGGACGCCCTCGGCACCGTGATCGCGGTCAGCTTCGACGGCGGCGCCAAGGTCGACGTCGCCGCCGCCAACGTCGCGGCCGGAACAGTCAGCACCACCCGGGACGGCTCGTTCCAGGCGCTCGGCTCCTACCGCAGCGAAAACGGTTCGCTCATGCTCATGCAGGCGTTCCTCTACGGCATCTCCGCCCTGGTCATCGTGGCCTTCCTGACCGTCTGGACAGTGCAACGGACGCGGGATATCGCCGTGCTCAAGGCGCTGGGCGGTTCCTCGGCCTACGTGTTGAAGGACGCCATGGTGCAGGCTGCGGTCGTGCTCGTGGCCGGGGCGGCTGTGGGGGGAGTCGCCGGCGTGCTCGGAGGTTTGCTGGCCGCCGGTGCCGCCCCGTTCCTCACCACCCCGCAAACCACGCTGCTGCCGGTCGCCGGGATCGTGCTCCTGGGCCTGGCCGGCGCTGCCCTGGCGGTGCGGGGCATCACGCGCGTCGACCCCCTGCTGGCGCTCGGCGGCAACTAACCATTCCCTACCCACTCCGCTCGGCACTCAAACATTCCTTGAAAGGCATATCTATGGAAACCGCCCTGAAACTAAGCAACGTCACGCTCGAATATCCCGACGGCGAGGAAATCCTGCGGGCGCTCGACGACGTCAGCCTGGAGGTCCGCCGCGGCGAATTCGTCTCGCTGGTGGGACCGTCAGGTTCCGGAAAGTCGTCGCTGCTCGCCGTGGCCGCGACCCTGGTCCGGCCCACCGAAGGGTCCGTCGTTGTGGCGGGCCACGACGCCGGCGCCCTCCCGGATGCCGGGCTGACCGCACTCCGACGGGACAGCATCGGCATCATCTTCCAGCAGCCGAACCTCCTTCCGTCCCTGACCGCGGTTGAACAGCTCCTGATCGCCGCCCACCTGCGGACCGAGCCGCTCCACGAGGCGCGGCAAAAGGCCGCGGACCTGCTGGGCCGGGTTGGCCTCGGATCGGTGCTCGACAAGCGCCCGCACCAGCTTTCCGGCGGACAGCGCCAGCGGGTCAACATTGCCCGGGCCTTGATGGCCAGCCCTGCGGTACTCCTTGTCGATGAGCCGACGGCGGCGCTGGACCACGACCGGAGCGAGGAGATTGTCCGGCTGCTGCGCCGGGTGACGGACGAGTTCGGCGTGGCGACCCTGATGGTCACGCATGACACCGGAATGGTTTCCTACACCGACGCCGTGGCCACGATGCGCGATGGCCGTCTCTCCGCGGCCGGAGTTCTCGCCCCGGCGCCGTAGCCGCTGCTTAGCCCCTAGTTAGGGGCTCCCCAGCCCGGGAACCGGCATGCCAAACACGTCTTTCAGGGCATACCTGGCGGCGTGGAAACCGGGCATTCCGGTCACGCCGGGGCCGGGAGGTGTCGACGAGGAGCACAGGTACACACCCGGGAGCGGTGTGCGCCACGGCACGGTGCTCAGGACCGGCCGCCGAAGCAGGCCGCGCAAATCCATGGCACCGGCGCTGAAGTCGCCGCCGACGTAGTTTTCGTTGTAGCCGCCGAGTTCCGCCGCCGTCGTTACCCGGCAGGCCACCACCAGCTCCCGGAAGCCTGGGGCGAAACGTTCCAACTGGGCCGTGACGGCCTCTCCCATGTCCACAGTCGAGCCGGCGGGAACGTGGCAGTAGCTCCAGAGGATGTGCCGGCCGGCGGGGGCCCGGCCGGGATCGAACCGGGAAGGCTGGGAGACCAGGACATAGGGCCGTTCCGGGTGCCGGCCGGCAGCCACCAGGCGTTCCGCCTCCGCCGTCTCGGCCCGGGTTCCGCCTACGTGCACGGTGCCGGCGTCGGCCAGTTCCGGGGCGGCCCACGGCACCGGACCGGACAGGATGAAATCGACCTTGCAGGCGGCATTACCGAAGCGGAAGGACTGGAGCGCACGGCGGTAGCGGGAGGGCAGGCGGAACCCGGCAAGCCGGAGCAATCCGGGCGGAGCGACGTCCAGCAGGGTGGCCCGGACCGGAGGCAATTCCGCCAGCGATCCGATCCGTGTCCCGGTCTGCACCACGCCGCCATGGGCCTCGATGTCGGCCACCATCGCCTGGGCGATGGACGCCGAACCGCCCACCGGGACGGGCCAGCCGCCGGCGTGCCCCAGTGCGCTCAGCAGCAGGCCGGCGCCGGCCGCGGGCAACGTCGGCAGGGGGGCCACGGCGTGCGCGGCAACCCCGCTGAGCAGGGCCGGCGCCAGCTCTTCCCGGAACCTCGCGCCCCACCAGCGGGTGCCCTGCTCGAGGGTCCGCAGTCCGAACATCGCGGCCGCCAACGGGTCCCGCGGTATCCGGAGCAGCTGGTTCAGGGTGAGGTCGGCGACGCCGTCGGGCCGGTCCAGCAGGGGCGCCATGAGCCTTCGGTAGGCCGCGCCGTCGCGCCCGAGGCCCGCTGCCGTCCGCTCCAGCGAGCGGTAACCCAGCGCCGCCCGGCCGCCGTCGAGGGGCGCGCCGTGGGAGAGCTCGGGTACCACCATCCGGATCCGCTCGGACAGCTCAAACTTTCGGAAGAAGGGCGAGGCAAGGGCCATCGGGTGCACCGCGGAGCACACATCGTGGAAGTGTCCAGGCTCCATCAACTCGGAGGTCCGGAGCCCTCCACCAACGGAAGGGGCCGCCTCGTAGACGTGTACCGCCAGCCCCGCGCGGGCCATCGTGACTGCGGCCGCCAGCCCGTTCGGACCGGAACCAACGACGGCGACGTCAGGCATGGGAATCAGGCGTCCGCATGGGCGCGCCGCCACGGCAACACGGAGGCCGCTGGTCGCCGGAGGTCCAGCCGCAACCAGTCGGCGGCGCCGTCAAACGGGCCGCCGTGCGGATCATCAACGCCCCCGCGGCGGATGACGTCATAGCCGGGGTCGCAGATGTCCCACACCACACGGACCATGAGGTAGCCGGTGGCGAGCATGTGCGCCACGACGGCCAGGACGTAGTACGGCATGTCGATGTTGTGCTGGGTGGGCCCTCCGCTGGTGACCTGGCCCAGGTACATCCAAATGGCAGCCCAGTGCAGGCCCTCGATGGCCTGCCAGATCAGGAAGTCCCGCCACCGGGGCCGCGCCAGCGCCAGCAGCGGGATCAGCCAGATCACAAACTGCGGCGAGTACACCTTGTTGGTGAGGATGAAGGCGGCGACGATCAGGAACACGAGCTGCGCCAACCTCGGCCTCCGGGGTGCCGCGAGGGCCAGCGCCCCGATCAGCACGCAGGCAAGCAGGAAGAGGTTGAGGGCGGCGCTGTTGATGGTCTCGGCCTGCAACGGCATCCAGCCCAGGCGGCCGGCCACCAGATTGAAGGCAAACCAGGGGGAGCTGTAGCCTGCGGGCCGGGATTCGGTGAACTGGTAGAAGTACTTCCAGCCGGCCGGGTCGACGGCGGCCGCGGGAAGATTGACGGCCAGCCAGGCCGCGACGGCGGAGCCTGCCGTGACGAGGATGGCGCGAATCTTGCCGGTGCGCAGCGCCAGCAACAGCACGGCGCCGAGGATCAGCAATGGGTAGAGCTTGGTCGCGGTGCCGAGTCCAATAAAGATGCCCGCGAGCAGCAGCTTGTTCCGGGAGAAAAAATACATGCCAAGGGCCAGGAGCGCGACCGCCCACATGTCCCAGTTGATGAAGCCGGCGAGCACGATGCCCGGGGCGAGGGCCACCATGGCGGCGTCCCAGGACCGGCGTCGGGCTGTGCGTGCGGTGGCCAGCACAGTGACGATCCAGACAGCGGCGATCAGGGTGGCGTTGACGTCGAAGTAGGCCAGCACCCGGGAGTTGTTTACGCCCTCGCCGGGAACCAGCAGCGCGGTGGCGCCGGCGATGAAGCCCATCAGCACGGGGTACTCGAAGAAGCTGCCTGCGGTAACGAAGGGGAAGGCTCCGTCGCCGAGTCCTCGGTTCCTGAACAGTTCGGGGAAATCGGAGTAGCAGGTCGCATAGAACTGTCCGGGGGATGCCCAGCCCTTGCTGCGGCAGTAGCTTTTCAGCAGGATCCCCACCAGTGCGGCCAAAACGGTGAGCAGGACGAGGACGCGTTCAACCGTGAAGAACCCGGGGGAGACGATGCCGGGGGCGGTGCGGCGGCCGAGCGGGCCGCCGATGAGTTCGGTGAAATTCCGCAGCAGCAGGTCGTTGCGGCTTGGGACTACCAGTCGGGTCCGCTTGCGGTTCTCCGGCGGCATTGTCTCCTGCATGCCTTGAGCTTACCGGGGCGGCTGCGCTGTGCGGCGGCAGGACGCCGGGCCCCGGCAGCCGGGGATGGATACGGCGGCAGGGCCGGCCGCTAAAGGGCGGTTAAAAGGGGGAGCCCACGCGTCGCCGCGTGGGCTCCTTGCGGATCGGTTCCGGTACTTGTCATCAGCGGATCAGTCCCATCTGGTGCATTGCGAGGAAGATGTCTTCGCGCCGTTGCTCAAGCAGTTGGGCGTTGAACTGCGTCCTGTCCTTGCGTACCGGCTGCGATTTGAAGATCAGCACGTCCTGCAGTTGTCGGATCATGGTGGTCACCTCCCTCCGGGGGTGTTGGCGTGAAAGCTGGTTCCCGATGCCCCGCCGGGTGGCGGTTCGGGCGGTTGGACCGGTCGCGAGAGTCACAATGGAGCCTTTCGTTGTTGTGGAACTAAAAGTAATTGGGCATGACAATTAAGGCCCTCGAAATTAGAGTGAATTCAGCCTCAATTAGGCATAGAAATGCCCGATGCTAATTGATTGTTTTCGCAAAGCGAAAGATGGGCCCCTGCTGCCGAGTGCGCAACCCCAACAAGAAGCTGGGTTCCGAACTATGGGGATGCTGCAGCTAGGGATGCTGCACTGGGATGCCGCGCTAAGCGTGCTTCCGTCGGGTCAAACCGTCCGCAGCCCATCCCCGTGGGACAGGCCTGGCAATCTTCCTGCGCCGGCCTCAGCCGGTGATGGAAGCTAGCAGGCGGGCAGTCCGACTTTCGGGCGCGCGGCAGCGTCAGAGGCCGGGGTGGCGGTGAAGGTAAACATCCATCCGCTAGTCAAAGTAATCATTTTTCCCAACCTCCTTTTCTGTCCTGCCGTGGCTCCGGCTGACAGGCCGGGCGACGCGCGCCGTGACCCTGGCAAGTCGCTCTGGGGTCAGAAATAAAAATACACCACGAATACAGTGTTTGACCACCGAATTCATAAAGTTTTTTAGAAAAACTTTCGGAAACGCAGTTTATAGGCCCCAGCGGACGATCGCGGGGGTCTTTTTGTCCCAGCCGAGCGTGCAAACTTTCGCGGTTCCGAGCACAAAGTGGCGGCCCTCGTGGGCGTCGAGTCCCAGCCAGCGCGCGGTGAGGATCCGGGAGAAGTGGCCGTGCGCCACAACCAGCACATTGTCCAAGCCGGATTCGAGCACGCGGGCCACGATCTTGTCGGCGCGGGCGGCGACGTCATCCAGACTTTCCCCGTTAGGCACCCCGTGGGTCCAGATGAGGTAGTCGGGATTGTCCTTGCGGATCAGGTCCGAACTGATGCCTTCGTACTCGCCGTAGTCCCATTCCACCGCCAGGGGTTCCTGCTGTGCGTCCGGGAATCCTGCGAGCTCAGCGGTGCGCCGGGCGCGGCGCAGCGGGGAAGTCAGCACAAGGTCGAAGTCGACGGCGTCGAGCACCTTCCGTGCCTCCACGGCCTGCTGCTCGCCTTCCACCGTGAGCGGAAGGTCGGTAAGGCCGGTGTACTGCCCGCTCTTGGACCATTCCGTTTCACCATGGCGGAGAATCCAGAGCTGGGGACGGGGGCCGTTGGAAGGTGCAATCACTTAGGACTCCTCTGTCGGGGAAACGTCGACGGCGGCAGCTTCCGGCTGCGCCGCCCACCATTCGTGCAACTTGGCTTCGGCTACGGCCGGCTCGAGCGGACCATGTTCCATCCGTTCCTCGAGCAGGAACTTGTACGCCCGGCCCACCACGGGGCCGGGCTTGAGTCCGAGCAGTGCCATGATCTGGCCGCCGTCGAGGTCGGGGCGGACGGCGTCGAGGGACTCCTGCTCGCGCAGGGCGGCGATCCGCGCCTCGAGATCGTCGTAGGCGAAGGCGAGCCGTTCTGCCTTGCGCTGGTTGCGGGTGGTCACGTCCGAGCGGGTCAGCCGGTGCAGGCGTTCCAGCAGCGGGCCGGCGTCGGTGACGTAGCGGCGGACCGCCGAGTCGCTCCAGCCGGCATCGCCGTAGCCGTAGAAGCGCATGTGCAGCTCCACCAGCCTGGCCACCGCCTTGATGGTGTCGTTGTCGAACCGCAGCGCCTTCATCCGCTTGGACGTGAGCTTGGACCCCACCATGTCGTGATGGCGGAAGCTCACCGCTCCGCCGGGCTCGAAGCGGCGGGTGGCGGGCTTGCCGACGTCGTGCATGAGGGCAGCGAACCGCAGCACAAAGTCGGGGCCGGGCACCGGACCGTCGGCCTCCGATTCCAGCGCCGCGGCCTGCTCCAGGACCTGCAGCGAGTGCTGGTACACGTCCTTATGCCGGTGGTGCTCATCGGATTCGAGGCGCAGGGCGGAGACCTCGGGCAACACGAACTCAGCCAGCCCCGTCTCAACGAGCAGGTCCACGCCGGTCCGCGGCCGGGGGGCGCAGATGAGCTTGACCAGTTCGTCGCGGACGCGCTCGGCGGAGATGATCTTGATCCGCTCAGCCATCTTCGTCATGGCTTGGCGCACGTCGTCGTGCACGGTTACGCCCAACTGCGCGGCGAAACGGGCGGCGCGCATCATACGCAGCGGGTCATCGGAGAAGGAGTCTTCCGGCGAGCCGGGGGTGGCGAGCGTAGACGAGTGCAGGTCCCGGACGCCGCCGAACGGGTCCACCAGCTCCAGGGTCGGCAGCCGCAGGGCCATGGCGTTGATGGTGAAGTCCCGCCGCAGCAGGTCATCCGTAAGCGAAGATCCAAACGCCACTACCGGCTTGCGGGATTCCGGATCGTAGGCCTCCGCGCGGTAGGTGGTGATCTCGATCTGGAAACCGGCCTTGCGCATGCCAATCGTCCCGAAGGCGCGCCCGATCTCCCAGTAGTTGTCCGCCCACTTCTTGATCAGCGCCAACGTCTGGTCCGGCGTCGCATCCGTGGTGAAGTCCAAGTCCGGCGATACCCGGCCCAGGAAGAGGTCCCTAACCGGCCCGCCGACCAGGGAGAGTTCGTGACCGGCGTCGACAAAGCGCTGCCCAAGCTCAAGGACCACCGGATCTACCTGGAAATCGACGGTGTGGGAGTCAGTCTGGTGATGTGCGTGCGCCATAGTCTCTTAAGCTTGTCAGAAATCCCGGCCAGCACCACACCAGGGCGGTCCCCGTTCCGCCGGCGTGCGCGGCGCGGACAGGCAGGCGCGCCAGTCCAGTTTTCCGCCCGGCCACTTTCCTGTCATGTTTAGGTCATCAAGTCCGGGCAAGAGTCGTTAGAGTGGACTTCATGGCCCATCCCGTACCGAGTGCTCCCGGCAGGAGGACGAACCCACCGTTGCCATCGGCAATCGGTGCCAACGTCGCGCCCGCCCCGCACCCGGGACAGGCGTCGCTGCCGACCGTCGAGGAAGTCTCCGCCGGCGGCGTCGTGGTGGACACCTCCGACGCCGAGTTGCGGGTTGCCATCATCGCCCGCCTCAACCGGGGCGGCCGCCTTGAATGGTGCCTGCCGAAGGGCCACCCCGAGGGCAAGGAAAGCAACGAGGAAGCCGCAGTCCGTGAGATTGCGGAGGAAACCGGGATCGAAGGCAAGATCCTCGCCCCGCTCGGAAGCATCGACTACTGGTTCACGGTCAGCGGGCACCGCGTGCACAAGACCGTCCACCATTTCCTCCTTCAGTCCACCGGCGGGGAACTGACCATCGAGAACGATCCGGACCAGGAAGCCGTGGACGTGGCTTGGGTTCCCATCCACGAACTCGCCCGCAAGCTCTCCTTCCCGAATGAGCGCCGCATTGCGGACCTCGCCCGGGAAGTCCTGCCCGAACACCGCTGACGCGGACCGCGGCGGCCCTGTCGCCCCGGAAGATCACGAACCCGCGCCGCCGGTGCCCGGATTACGCACAAAGCCGCGCCCGGGTGAGACGATGAAGATAATGTCTGCCGCCAAGCCCCCGTTCGAAAAGTCCGCCCCCTCCGGCCGGTCCGATTCCCAAGCCGTCCAGTCCGGAGAGGCGCGTTCGAGCGCCGTCATGGCCGCCGGGACCCTCGTTTCGCGGTTCCTGGGCTTCGCCAAGACGTGGATGCTGGCGGCCGCCCTGGGCCTGGGCTCCACCGTCAACGACACCTTCATCAATGCCAACAACCTCCCCAACTTGATCTTCCTCCTGGTGGCGGGCGGGGTGTTCAATGCTGTCCTGGTGCCCCAGATCATCAAGGCCAGCAAGGCGCCGGACCGCGGGGCGGATTACATCAGCCGCCTGCTGACGCTGGCCGTGTTGGTGCTGCTCGCGCTCACGTTGCTGGTGACGCTGCTGGCACCGTCGGTCATCCAACTGACCACCCAGGGCTATTCGCCGCAGCAGCAGGCCCTCGCGGTCTCCTTCGCGTTCTGGTGCCTTCCGCAGATCTTCTTCTACGGCCTGTACGCCCTGCTGACCCAGGTCCTCAATGCCCACGGGGCCTTCGGGCCCGCGATGTGGGCGCCGATCATCAACAACATTGTGGCGATCGCCGGGCTGGGCATGTTCATCGGCATCATGGGCGCCAACGCAACCAACCCGCACACCATCGACAACTGGGGCGCGTTCCAGACGATCCTCGTCGCCGGGTTCTCCACGATCGGAGTCGTCGCCCAGACCGCCATTCTCCTTATTCCGGTCTTCCGGCTGCGCCTGGGGCTGCGCCCGCGCTTCGGCTGGCGAGGTGTGGGCCTGGGCCACGCCGCGAAGCTGAGCGTCTGGACCCTGGCCACGGCCGCCGTCGGGCAGCTGGCATTCCTTTACGTCATGCGCATCGCCACGATCCCGGGCACTGAACGGCTACGCCTGCAGCAGGCAGGCGACCCCGCAGCGGCCAACATTCCGGGCAACGCGGTACTGGAGGTGGCCAGCCAGCTGTACCTGCTGCCGCACTCCATCATTGCCCTCTCGCTGGCCACCGTGCTGTTTAACCGGATGACCCGGGCATCCCAGGACGGGGACCGGGCCGCGCTGCGCAGTGCACTCTCCCATGGGCTGCGGACCATGGCCGTGGCAACGGTCTTCGGCGCACTGGCGCTCTTCGCGCTGGCCGGTCCGCTGGGCATGTTCTTCTCCGGCGATGTGCGCCAGGACGGCGTCATGCTGGCCCAGACGCTTACCATCCTGGCCCTCAGCACCCCGTTCATGAGCGCCAACTTCATGATGTCCCGGGTCTTCTACGCCAACGAGGATGCCCGGACCCCGTTCTTCATCCAGCTGGTGCTGGCCCTGGTCAATGTGGTGTCGGCCTTCTTCATCCAGTTCCTGCCGTTCGACCAGATCATCTTCGCGATCGCGATCCTCTACACCGGCGGCAACATCCTCTCGGTCATGGTCAGTGCCTTCTTCCTCCGCCGCCTCCTCGGGCACCTCGACGGGCCCCGGGTGGCCAGCTCCTATATCCGCATGGGCTACGCGGCGCTCGGCTCGGCAGTGGCGGGTGCCGGAGCCCTCTGGCTGATGGGCAGCTACCACGCCGACGGCTTCGCCTGGAGCAGCCGGGCCGCGGCCCTCGTGACGGTCGTCGTCGTCGGGCCCGTCATGCTCGCCGTCTACTTCGTCCTGCTCAAGCTCCTCCGGGTCACGGAACTGCAGGACCTGCTGCAGCCGCTGCTGGGCCGTCTGCGGCGCAGCGCCCCGGCCCCGGAATCAATGCCCGAAACCCGGCCTGAGACTGGCACCGAGACCGGCGCCGGTGAGGCTGCCGCCCACGAGGTTCCGGCTCCGCCGCGCCGGGTTCCGGAACGCGCCACCACGTCTGTGGACACCGGCCTGATCCCCCGGATCTCGGGCGAATTCGACGCCGCGTCGTTCCGTGCGGGGCCCGACCTTGGAGCCGGGGACAACCAGGGCTGGGCGGCCGACCGCGGCTACCTTCCGGAGGAGGAACGTCCCGGCACCGCCCAGGCCAGCCAGGGCCGGGCCGAAATTCCATTGCCGGGGCGTCGGACCTACCAGGGCCAGGCCGGCCACAACCCCTACTTCCCGTTCGACCGGCGAAGGAAAAAATGAAACCTTGCCGGTTACCGCCGCCGGGATCACGCGGCGCGGACACAGCATCGGCTAGGATCGAAGACTAACAAGGGGAGTTGCAGACCAAGGGTCAACCGGCTTTACCGGGGGCCTTAGGTGACCGACGAAGTCGCCGAGGCCGGCAGTTCCCGGACAGTCTAGGAGGAACCCGTGTCCCACCCGATCGATGTCGGATCAGTACTTGGCGGCCGCTACAAGGTCACTGCCACGGTACTGACCTCGCATGACCAGGATCTGGTGCTGGACGGAGTGGACCAGGTTCTGAACCGGCCGGTGAGCATCCTCGTCGCCGGCCCGGGCAACGCCGACCAGGTCGCCCAGAGCGCCCGCGAGGTCGCCACCGGCGAACGGCCCGGCCACGTCCAGATCCTTGACCTCGGGGTCAGCGACGCTGCCACCTACCTGATCACCAACCACACCTCGGCTGCGGACCTGCTGGACCTCGTGGTGAGTTCCAACCCGCCCTACGTCGAACCCTTCTTCACGGACACGCTGGGCAGCGAGATCTTCGGCCAGCCGCGCTCCAAGGAGCCTGAGACTTACGACGGCCTGTACGACGACGAGGACGTTGACGCCGGGTACATCAACTATGGGGACCAGCAGCGCCAGGCCGGGGATATGCCCCCGACGTCGTCGACTCCCGCCCAACGCGTTCCCGCACCGCCGGCGGCTTCTCCGGCTGCCGGTTCCCGTGGTGCCGGTGCCGCAGCCGCCGGAGCTGCGGGCGTAGCCGCAGGAGCTGCCGCGGCCAAAGCTTCGAAGTCCCCGAAGACTGCTCCCCAGCAGGCGGCAGCGCAGCCGACTGCCGCCCAGCCAGTCCAGCCGGCCCCCGAAAAGGCGGCCCCCGAGACGCCGAAGGTCTCCCGGTGGGAGGACGACGACTACGACGACGCCCAGCCCGACCAGCGGACCATGGCGATGCAGGCGGCAGCCGCTAAGGGCGCCGGAGAGGGCCGAGCAGCGGGCAGCTTCCCGGCCTTTGCGAAGAACAACGCGTCCGAGGACCGCTACGACGGCTATGACGACGACGACGATGACGACGCACCCCGGCGCGAGCCGCGGTCCCTGCGCTGGCTGGTCGGCGCCCTGCTGGCCGCCGTGCTGGTGATTGGCCTGATTTTCGCCGTCACGAACCTTGGTGGCCTTTTCAAGGGCGGCACGCCCCAGACCGCCAAGACCACGGCCTCCACGCCGGCCAGTACTTCCGGGAAATCCGGGTCGCCCTCCGCAACCCAGAGCGCGCCTCCCGCCGCGGTCCCGCCTGCCATCGAGTCAGTCACCCGGCAGGGCAATTTCGACTTCGCCGCCACCTATGACGGCGACCTGGTCAAGACCTACGACGGCAACGCCGCCAGCTACTGGTCCGACATGGAATTTGCCACCGACGGATGGGGAGGCTTCGCCCCCGACGGTGTGCCGCTGGTAGTAAAGCTCAAGGCCCCGGCCCAGATTTCCTCGGTCACCTTGAGCCAGCTCGGCGCATCGGGCGGCAACATCAGCATCTTCACCAACGACCGGCCGACGCTCGACGGCGCCAAGCAGGTGGGCAGCAACAGCTTCACCTCGTCGGACCTGACCATGCCGCTGCAGGAACCGGTCAAGGCACAGTACGTGATCGTTTCCATCAAGAGCCTGCCCAAGCTGGCCGCGCCGAAGACGCGCTACGGCTACGGCATTAGACTCGCCGAAATCAAGATCCAGTAGCTACCAGCCCGGCGTACCACGGGCCAACAAGACGATCCATTCAGGTCATTACCGGTACCCTGAGAGATGGGTACGGCTGCGCTGTGCCCAGCCCGGGCGGAATATTCGACTGCCCGCATTAGTTGTGCCATGTGGCCGGCCACGCAGGCGGGCGCATCGACAAAGGAAGAGGTTCACCGTTCAGTGAGCAACGCAGAAAACACCGCGTCCGAAGTACGTGATGTCATCATCGTCGGCTCCGGGCCTGCTGGCTACACCGCCGCGGTCTACACGGCTCGCGCCAATCTGAAGCCGCTGCTCCTGGCGGGTTCCGTTACCGCCGGCGGTGAGTTAATGAACACCACCGACGTCGAGAACTACCCGGGTTTCCCGGACGGCATCATGGGTCCGGACCTGATGGAAAACTTCGAGAAGCAGGCCGAGCGTTTCGGCACTGAAATCCAGTTTGAGGACGTCACCGAACTGGACCTCGACGGCGACATCAAGACGGTGACCATCGGAACAGGGGAGACCTTCCAGGCCCGCTCCATCATTCTGTCGACCGGCTCCGCGTACCGCGAGCTGGGCCTGCCCAATGAAAAGAGGCTCTCGGGCCACGGCGTCAGCTGGTGCGCAACCTGCGACGGTTTCTTTTTCAAGGATCAGGACATTGCGGTCATCGGCGGCGGTGACTCTGCAATGGAAGAGGCACTCTTCCTGACCAAGTTCGCAAAGTCCGTCACCGTCGTGCACCGCCGCGACACCCTGCGCGCTTCAAAGATCATGGCCGACCGCGCCCTTGCCCACGAGAAGATCAACTTCGTCTGGAACACCGGTGTAGAGGACGTCCTCGGCGGGGACAAGGTCACCGGTCTGCGGTTGAAGAACCTCGTCGACGGCACCGAAACTGAGCTAGCCGTGACGGGTGTCTTCGTGGCTATCGGCAATGATCCGCGCACCGACCTCGTCAAGGGCAAGCTGGAGCTTTCACCGGAAGGCACCATTGCCGTCCAGGGCCGTACCTCCAAGACGAGCGTCAAGGGCGTTTTCGCTGCCGGCGACGTCATCGACCCGACCTACCGCCAGGCCATCACGGCTTCGGGTTCGGGCTGTGTCGCCGCCCTCGACGTCGAGCACTACCTCGCAGACCTCCACGCCTAATCAGCGCGCGGCAAGCAACCCAAGAGAGAGACAGGTTATGAGCAACGCTAAAGATGTAACTGACGCTAGCTTCAGCACCGACGTGCTGGGAGCCGACAAGCCGGTCATCGTGGATTTCTGGGCCGAATGGTGCGGACCCTGCCGCAAGCTCGGTCCCATTCTGGATGAGATCTCCGTCGAGTACAGCGAAAAGGTAAACGTCGTCAAGGTTAACGTTGACGACAATCCGGCCATCGCAGCCGAATACGGCATCACCTCCATCCCCGCTGTCTACCTTTTCCAGGGCGGGGAAGTGAAGGGCACTGTCATCGGCGCGCGGCCCAAGCAGTTCTTTGAGAAAGAATTCGCGGACGTCCTGTCCTAGCCTCTAGCGGATTCCCCGGCGGCGCGATTCTGGCCGCCGGCAAGACGGCCCCCACTGAACGAGTTGGGGCCGTCTTTTTGGTTCAGGGGCTTATTGGGTTCGGGGGACTGGGTCTGCCGCGATTGGCCTGGCCTGACCGGTTGGAGTTGGGGGAGGCGTGCACTGGCCCGACCGACTGAGATCTCATGACAGGTCACCCCGATGGTGCTCGGCACCAGCACCATGCAGCAACGGTGGAGGAAAACAACATATAGCAGTTGAATTGCGGTCAGGTTTTCTTCGGGATGGCCTCAAGGTCAAGGCGGGTTTCAACCTGACCTGGGTAGGCCTAGACTCGCGCCTGAGGGAGTGTTGCGCGCAGCTCAAGCAGCCCGGAAGCTGGATTTTGACCGCCCCCTAGAATTGCCTGTTGCGGCAGGTACTGCATTCCGGCGACCCACCCAGGATGGGCCGCAGCCCTAGGGGTTCGAGTTCCTTGGCTTTCGTCATAGGTTTCGTAACGTCGGGCAGCGGCTTGGGCCCAGGTCCTTCAATGTTTCACGTGAAACACAGCATCTCGGCTCCTTGAACGATGTCCATTTTTCGACGGCGCTCTCATGCCGGCGCTTCGCTAGTTGCCCGAATATCCGTTAATGCACTAGGCGGCAACGAAACTACACCTGCAGCCACCTAGGCCGACGACGCAGGCCCGATCAAGGGCAGAAGGAGTCGATCGCCTTGGAATGATCTTCTGTCGCGCGAGGAGACCATGACGTGGGGATGTTTCACGTGAAACAAAGGACAGTCCGTGGCGGCGGTCCACGTACACAATCGCGGGCGACTCCAACTACAGGGCTCTCAGAGTCTCTAGCCGCTTTCCCAGTGGGCAAAACTGCCTGCGACTCCGCATTTCGACATGGCTATCGGTGCCGTCTCGATTCCGACCGACAAAATCGATCCCGGGCTTAGCCACCCTCCATTCCACGAAAGCCAGCCATGGCTCTGTAGCACCTTGATCAGGTAGCCTGCCACCTGAAATTGTGTGCATGTGTGTGCGTCAGTGACCGTCGGACGCCTGCGTGCGCCCCTACCTTCATTCCGGCCTGCGTATGCGCGTGCGTACCTGCAGCCTCGCCACCGCCGCAAGCAGCGGGGGTGCCGGCGAGACCTGGGTGGCGCATGGGCGGGTAATCGCTATGGCGACTCGATCTGAGTCCGCGTTTCACGTGAAACATGCACCGTCGCCAGCGCCTTACGGGAACGGGCCCGATTTCTAGCATTACTTGGCGCCCTATGCCCACTCCACCAGCTGAGTGAATCAATCGGTAGTCCACTATCAGAACAGACCGCAGTCCCATTGCTTGTCACCTCTAGTGTTTCTCGGGAGGGTATTTGGCCGCTACGAGGCCCAAACAGTCCGCTCGTCGTCTTCAAGTTGGAGCGACTAGCCATTCTCACCGCTTCAACAGCCGCGCCCAGTCCTGCTAGATGGCGGTTGAGGGCGCGCTAATGGATCATCTGTCGCCACGACCCACTGACGCTTGATCGTCCTTGGGCCCCCAACACTCGGCTGCGGCAGGGCAGCTGGGTACCGGCGAGATTGAACGGCACCTCCAGCAACGACCCAAATCTAATAATGTTTCACGTGAAACGCAGGCATCCCCTCGAGCAATGCAGACTTTCCGTCTATGACAAAGGATGGGGACGGTCCAGAACATAGTCCCGGCCCTCTGGACAGTCAGGATTTAGGCCCTCAACCAGCGACAAAACACCCACTCCGCGCCGATATGCCAATGCCGACGACCTGAGTGCAAACCAGTCTCGCATTGTCTGCTTCAGCACCAAGGGACGCGGGACCGGACAAGCATCCCCGGCCTGCCGCCTAGCCACAAGCCCGGCTTCACCGCACCGCCACACCAAGCCATCGTCGCACCCCAGAGTCTGTAGGACCGAAGCTCGATGGACTACCGACGATCCACATAGGATGGCCGTCTACAGGACTCCTGGCACAGCTGCCGCGTTAGTTCCTACTGATGCATCGCAGTGAATCATTCAGCCCGCTGTGCCAGCTGCTGCGCTCAGGGCGGCGATCGTGAGATTTTTTCCAAGGGGCTGTTGCGTGTTCATCTCCTCGCTGGACAGTGCACCAATTCTCCACAGAAACTGGACCCCTAGGCTGGCCCGATATGGCCCCGCCCGTTCGGCATCCGTAGTTGTCCACACACAACGAACCGACTCACGGCCTACGCGTCCAGGCATACCCGGGCTGCCCATAGCACTTGGCGACTTGCCCATAGTCGAATTGCAGCCGCACGGGCACGCCAAGGCAGCTCCTCGTCCCGCTCCGAAAATGCAGCGAGATCAAGAGCCGGAGGTCCCTACCTGATGACATCGGAGCAGGCGCTTGACCCGACGACATCCCCTCTACTCGGTGCAATGTATTGAAGTGCTCGGCCAACGCAGACGCTGGGTAATGTGGGAATGGACCACGGTGGCTAGGATGCAGTGATGTGGTGCTCCGCCTACACCCCACATGCGCAGAGACAGAGGCCGCGGCTGTCGAAGCGAGGGCGGGCACATTCCATCGCTCCGACTGATACTGCAGCTAGTGAAGGGCTAGGCCCCGCCGACACCAGGTTTCCATCGGCGGGGAGTAGGTGACAGCTGCGCGCCACTGCATCTCCCAAGCTGCGTCCGATGGGCCCTCATCCTGAAGCGCGGGGCGGGGCACGGATCTCCACTAGCGGAGTAGGCCACGGTGGCCGGCGCTGGGCTATAGCCTCGGCCCTCCTCAGTGACGTCCGTGGCCGCGCATTTAGCTCACGGTTTCAGCCGGCCGCCGGCGAATGCAGTCACTCGCGGACAAGCATCTTTGACTCCATGCGCTGGCGTTGGGTATCACCTGGGGGAACATTTCGTCGTCGGTTTTGAACTTGGTGGCGTGGTGATCTGCGATCACCGAGAGTCCGTTCTCGGGACAAGTCACTGCTCTATCCAAGTTCTACACAGAAGTTATGCACAAACTTATCCACAGGCACCTGAGACATTACACACAGGAGTATCCACAGGTGAGATTTCCCACGGTTCGCGTATCTCGGTGACCCGCCACTCCGAGTGCCGCAGCGGGGCTCCGACTAAGTCCACCCGCTGCCTCCACGACCTCCTTGTCATCCGTCTCCAAAGCCATGAATCAGCCTAGAAATTAACCAGTGCGTGTGGATTTTAACGGCGCTACACCGCTCTCACGGCGTAGACTCCAATCCGCGAACTCGGTTTCACGTGAAACATCGCAGCGGACCGATGAATCTCCGGGGGAGGCACTATGGTTCTCGCCTGGGTCCACCTCCCCAGGCCGCTGGCTATCCACCGGAGCGGTGGAGTAATCCACAAAGTTATCCACAGCGATATCCACCGCCCGTCAATACGATGTGCGTCTTGCTGTGGGCCTGCCGTTAATGCTTCAATCGGCGTCGCTCCGACTTAGAAACCGACCGTCGGGCGTAGGTCCCAGAGTCAGCAGTGCACCGACCTGACACACCACCCCACTCACCGATAACCCCAGCCAGAGGCGCTAGTGTCCCGCCGGCCGCAGCTTCGAGTGCATAGTTATGGGTGCCGGGACTCAGTGTCAGGATCCTGCCAATCGGGAAGCTCAGACTGGGTCTGGTCGTGACCTCGGGAAGCTTGACCACAAGAATGCACTCGCGAGTTCGGGGGAGGCTAGCCCGATAGACGCTCCGGTCTCTCGTTCCATATGGGCACGGACGACTATGAGCCGAGCGCCTTGCCGATCCCTCCTTAGAGACCGAAAAGGCAGGACCTTCATCCGGAAGCCGCGAGCCTGGTCCCGCCTTACGGATTACCCCGGAGCCTTCCCTGACTGGATAGGTCTTCCATCTGTGGGACCTGGCGAAATACCGGCTCGCACGCCCCAGTCGGAAATCGGGTCGCAGATCCCCTCCAGCTCCTTGCTCTCAGTCAGCCAGGCGCCTTGGCCGCCCAGTGGTCGCTGGGCACCCGAGCCAGTCGGGGCACTCGCAAGGCATCTACGCTTGAACGGCAAAGTGAAACGCTGCCGATCCGCCGGCAATCTGCGAATTGAGATCACGGACAGGGGAGCGAGCTGAGCCCCTCCGATCGCACCTGAACATCCCGCCAGTGCTCGCAGGATCTGCGCAAAAGCACCCGAACTTCCGGAAGATGCTACGGAGTTCGCGGGACACCCATTCGTCATGGTTCTCCCGGGGTCTGAACAAGGTGCGCGGCAGTCCTGCCAATGCTCGATCGGGTCAGAAGCAGGCCCTGTATCGTCTGGATACTGTCCCTCGCACCGTCGTATGGCGAACAACGAGCGTTCCCCGACGGCGCGATCCCACTAGTGCTCGCGGCCTGCACTGCCGCGGTGTTTCACGTGAAACACACGGCAAAACGGTGCGCCCATTCCCGACCGGTCCGGAGCTGGAACTCTTCCCTCGACGAACGTGTGGATCCGGGGGCGCTATTTCGATCCTGCCTAGGGAAGGAAGCTGTGCAAAACCCGGTCTCATCCGGCGTCTGGTCGAAGAAATGGACCTGGAGTCAGCCCGATACATGGCCTCGATATAGCGACTGAAGGGGCGGGGTCGGTCCGCGGGCTTCATTGGGCGGACCACAATCCGGAACCACAGCCAGACCAGGACAAGTTGGTCCAGCGATCCGGTTCGCTAGTACCCTCAGCCCAACGCAAGTCTTGGTCGGCAGACTCGTAGAAACTGCGGCGTTCTAGGTCTTCGCACCTACGTCAAAGCCAGAGACTGCAGCGGCTGGATGCAGGTTGGCCACGCAACGATCCAAACAAGGCGATGTGTGTCTAACTCATCCATTCCGATGCGGTGAACGCATCGAATACTGTCATCCCCAACCACACGGGATCAGATTTCACGTGAAACATAGACCCGAGGCACTATAACTATGTAGACGCCGTCCGAAATTATACGCCGGCACCTCGCGGTGGGGCGGCCACAAAACCCCGCCCAGACCGCGCGGAAACCCCTACATCGCGCTAGCCGACATTAGCCGTAGATGCCAAGGACTTACCCCGGAAACATGCGTGCAATTAGGCATGGGTTCCCTCAATCGGGTGACCGTGGACCTGGCGAGTCAGACAATGATGCCCTAGCGGAACCACCAATGCGCGCATCGCTCCCATACAGCACCCCGTCGTGCCGCAGGCCCCCACTTTGGCAGTGTAATAGGCCGTGACCGCCGCCATTTCAGCTTCCCCGGGGCCTCTATGGCGTTGAACGGGCCTAAGAGGCCACGGGCGGCCTTAGGCACCGTGAAGCCCGCTGGAATGCCCGCAGAGCGTCCCTGGCACGCCCTACACCGCCTAATAGCCATGCGAATGCCCCGTCCATGCTGCTGCAATTGCGATCAAGGAACTGAAAATGTCGAAACCCTCCAGGCAACAATGCCCAAAGCAGCCTCGAAACACGTCGAAGACCGGTCACCTGTCCCGAAACAAAAAACAGGGCCTGTTTCACGTGAAACAGACCCTGTTTTGGAGCAATGCCGGCGGAATCAGCTAGGCGCTCCAGGCGTCAGCACATCCATGATGCGGTTCAAATCCTCGACGCTAGCGAATTCGATGCTGACCCGGCCCTTGCGGGCACCCAGCGAGATCTTGACGTTCGTATCCAAGCGATCTGAGAGCGAGGAGGCCAAGTAATCGAGTCGCTCGTGGCGTGCACCCGGGCGGGGGATGTTGTTCTTCGTCGGCGCCGCCGGGCTCTGGTACAGCGTCACGGCTTCCTCCGTGGCGCGGACCGACATGCCCTCGGCCACGATCTTCTGGGCGAGCCGCTCCATGGCAGCCGCGTCCGGTAGAGCGAGCAGTGCACGAGCGTGGCCCGCCGAGATGACCCCTGCCCCCACGCGACGCTGAACGAGCGGCGGAAGCTTGAGCAGACGAAGAGTGTTCGACACCTGGGGACGGGACCGGCCGATCCGGTCAGCGAGCTGCTCATGGGTCGTCCCGAAGTCCTCGAGCAACTGCTGGTACGCAGCTGCCTCTTCGAGCGGATTCAGCTGGCTGCGGTGAAGGTTTTCGAGCAGGGCATCGCGAAGCAGGTCATCATCGGTCGTATCGCGGACGATTGCCGGAATCGTGTCCAGTCCCGCGGCCTGTACGGCACGCCACCGACGCTCACCCATGACGAGCTCATAGGGTTCGCTACCGCCTTCAGTTGAAGTACGGACCACAATTGGCTGGAGGACGCCGATTTCACGAACGGAGTGAACAAGCTCCGCCATGTCGTCCTCATCGAAGACGGAGCGCGGCTGTTTGCGGTTGGGGTGGATATCGGTGACCGGGATTTCCGCGAAGCGGACGCCCGGTACCTCGACCAGATCCACCCCGTTGTCGACGGCAGAAGCCTCCGCGGATGAATCGGACTTGGCGTCGGCTTTATCCGCGCTCACGGAGTCTTCAGCAACTGCCGACGCCTTGGGCGACGTCGCCCGGCGCGCCGGCGCACCGCTGGTGTCAGCCGGTGCAGCTTCCTTCTTCCCGGGAGACTTCGGCGGTGTGCTCTTGCTGGCGGCTTTCGGAGCCGACTTAGCAGGCGCGCTGGCGGGTTCGGTCTTTTCCTGAGCGGGAGCATCCGAGGCAGCGGTCGCGGGGGAAGACGTCGTCGTCTCGGCCGCAGGAGTTGCCTTCGTTTCCGTGGTCTCCTCCGTCAGCGCCGCCTCGGGAGCCCGCTTCCTGGCCTCAGGAAAAAACAGATCCACCGGCCGGGACGGAGCAGCGCCGCTCCCGGAGGCGTTGGCCGAGGCGGAACTTGGAATCAGTGCGCCAAGTCCACGGCCAAGGCCGCGTCGCTTATCGCTCATGGATAAATCCCTCCAGTGGATGAGCCCGGCATGATCAGGCTCTGGCTAGTGCAATGTTGAGAAGATTCTAACGTTCAGCAATTTCCGCTGCGGCTTCCAGATAGGACAGCGCGCCGCTGGAGGAAGGATCGTAAGTCATCACGGTCTGCTGGTAGCTCGGGGCCTCGGAAATCCTTACCGATCGCGGTACCACAGCCCCCAGAACCTGTTCCGGGAAGTGCTCACGGACTTCGGCGGCCACCTGCGCTGCGAGGTTGGTACGTCCGTCGTACATCGTCAGCAGGATGGTGGATACCACGAGGTCAGCATTCAGGTGCTTCTGGATCATCTCAATGTTCTTGAGCAGCTGGCTCAGGCCCTCGAGCGCGTAGTACTCGCACTGGATCGGGATCAGGACCTCACCTGCGGCGCAGAACGCGTTGACCGTCAGAAGCCCCAGGCTCGGCGGGCAGTCGATGAAGATGTAGTCGAGCCGTTCCTCGCCGTTCTTGGCGCGTTCCTTGGCGTAGACGTCGATGGCCCGGCGCAGCCGCTGTTCGCGGGCTACCAGGCTGACCAGTTCAATCTCGGCGCCGGCCAGGTGAATCGTGGCCGGGGCACAGATCAGTTTGTCGATGTCCGGGCAAGGCGCCACGACGTCCTGCAGGGGCACATCGTTGATGAGGACGTCATAGATGCTGTCGACGTCGGCGTGGTGTTCGATACCCAACGCTGTAGAGGCGTTGCCCTGCGGGTCGATATCGATGACCAGCACATTCAGGCCTGCTGCGGCGAGGGCAGCGGCGATGTTGACGGTGGTGGTTGTCTTGCCCACCCCGCCCTTCTGGTTGGAAACGGTGAAGATGCGGGTCTTTTCTGGCTTGGGCAGTTCACGTCCCAGCAGCCGTTCCCGGCGCTTGTTCTCGTGTGCAAGTTCGCGGGCAATCGGGCTGGAATCGTCGATCGAGTCCAGGACGTTGCCGACGGAGGCCACCGAAGTTTCACGTGAAACGCTCGCTGCAACAGCAACGTCTGCAACCGATGCAGTTTGTTTGGAGGAGATATTGTGAGCGACCGCGGGCGCGGAAAAGGCCCGTGCTGACCCCAGGGACACAAACGGGGGAATCCGTTGTGTGGAGGCTTCGCTACTGCTCACTTGACACTCTCACTCTCATTCGGCTTTTGCTGCCGGTTACTAGCCTAACCTCTTCCCTAACAAGACCGAGGGCACCGGGCTGGTGCTACGCAATCTTTCGGGGCTTGTTCACAACGATTCGGACTACTGTGGTGGGTTCCTCGAGGATGTCTTCACCCACGACCACCACGGAGGTCTCCACCCCTCCGAGCTTCCGGATGACCTTGGCGGCCTTCTCGATCTCCTCGCCGGCGCTCCGACCCTTGATAGCAACGACCTCGCCCTTGCCACCGAGTAGCGGAATGGTGAGCCCGGCAAGGTTGGAGAGCGCAGAAACTGCCCGCGCCGTAACCACATCGGCCGTCACCTGGCCAACGGCCAGTTCCGCACGGGTCCGCATCACCGTGACGTTCTCCAGGCCGAGGTCGTCAACCACCTCCTGCAGCCAGATGACCCGGCGCTCCAGTGGCTCGATCAGCGTCAGCTCTAGGTCCGGCCGGGCGATGGCCAGGCAAAGACCTGGCAGCCCAGCCCCGCTGCCGACGTCAGCAACGTGGCTTCCCTGGGCGATTTCGCGCTCAATAACGGCGCAGTTGAGGACATGCCGGCTCCACAGCCTGGGGACTTCGCGGGGTCCAATCAGGCCGCGTTCGGTACCTGACGTGGCCAAGTGCTCAACGTAGCGCTTCGCCAGTTCCAGCCGGTCACCAAAAATAGACTCTGCGGCCTTCAATTCGGCCGCGGTAATTTCCACCATCAAGCTACCCGGGGCGTCAGTCTGCGGAAACAACGATGTGCCGCTCAGCGCCTTCGCCTTCGGATTCACTGACGAACCCAAGGTCAGCGACGGCGTCGTGCACGATCTTGCGCTCGTAGGCGCTCATCGGTGCCAGTGCGACGGACTTGCCTGTTTCCTTGACCGAGGCGATGGCATCTTCGGCAATCTGCTGCAGATCGCCGGCCCGATCGGCACGGTAACCGTTGATGTCCAGCACGAGGCGGGAACGGTTCTCGGTCGCGGAGAGCACGGCAAGGCGGGTGAGTTCCTGGAGGGCTTCGAGCACCTCGCCGTCGCGGCCCACGAGGCTTTCCAGGCCGGAGGAGTCCTCCTCGGCGACGATCGAGATGTAAGTGCGTCCGTTTCGGACCTCAATGTCTATGTCGCCGTCGATGTCGGCGATGTCCAGGAGTTCCTCGAGGTAGTCCGCGGCGACGTCGCCCTCCTCCTCCAGGCGGCTTGCCGAGCTAGCTTTGCCCGAACCGGCAGCGGCCTCCTTGGAATCGGTCCCGGCCTCTTCAGAGCCGTTTTCCCGGACGACGTCCTGGACGTCTTCCTGAAGGGTTTCCTGATCGGGGGTTTCGGCGGAAATAGCGTGTTCGGTGCTCTCGGCGGACATTACTTCCTCTTCCTGTTCTTGCGCTGGGGCTGGACGCGCTGGCTCTTGGCGGCGACGGCGGCAGCAGCGGCAGCCGCTTCAGCCTCGGCGTCGGCCTTCTTGGCTCCCATCAGGGGCAATGCCGGGAGACCCTTGGCGGCGCGGCGCTCGGCGAGGGCCTTGGCGGCGGGCGAGCCCGGAGTCGGCATGCGGCGAATCACAAAGAACTGCTGGCCCATGGTCCACAGGTTGGTGGTGGTCCAGTAGATCAGGACGCCGATGGGGAAGTTGATGCCGCCGACGCCGAAGACGAGCGGCAGGATGTAGAGCATCATCTTCTGCTGCTTCATGAACGGGCTGGCCATGGCCTCTTCGGACATGTTCTTCGCCATGATCTGTTTCTGGGTGATGAACTGCGAGGCGGTCATCGCGAGAATCATGAGGATCGATAGCACCACGACGGCGACGTTGCCGGCGCCGCCATGCAGCAGCGCGGCGGAGAGCGGGGCACCGAAGATGCTCGACTCATCGAACTGCCTGACCTGATCGATGTTCATCGCACCGATGCCGGTGCCGCCGGCCTTGGCCGAGCTGATGCCGGACAGCACCTGGAACAGGGCGAAGAAGAACGGCATCTGGATCAGCATCGGAAGGCACGCGGAGAAGGGATTGGTTCCGTGCTTCTTGTACAGGGCCATCTGTTCCTGCGCCATGGCCTGGCGGGAAAGCTGGTCGGTCTTGCCCTTGTACTTGTCCTGCATCTTCTTCAGGTCCGGCTGCAACAGCTGCATGCCGCGCTGGGCTTTGATCTGCTTGACGAAGACGGGAATCAGGGCGGCGCGGATAACCAGCACCAGCCCGATGATGGACAGCGTCCAGGTCCAGCCGTTGGCGGCTGGCAGCCCGATGGCGCTCAGTCCGTCATGGAAGCCGATCATGATGGCTGAAACAAGCCACTTGAACGGGGCCAGAATTGCTCCAAAGATGTCCATACGTTATCCCTATTCGTCAGGCCGCCGAGCGGCCTTCTCCATCAGACTGAGCAGCCAGGTACTTATCCGGGTTGTTCAGTACAACAATCCTGGGGGTGTGGCCTTCGGGCCACTCCCGGTGGCCGGCGGGGACATGGTCCACTCCGCCGGAATTCCAAGGGTGGCAGCGCAGGAGGCGCCGCACCGCCAGCCAGCTACCCTTGACGGCGCCGTGCACCGTAATTGCCTCCAGCGCGTACGCCGAGCAGCTGGGAAAGAAACGGCAAACCTGCCCGTACAACGGCGAGACCACTTTGCGGTACGCCATCAGCAACAGGATCAGGACGTTGCGCGGCAGGTTCCAGATCGCGAGGCCAAGCCACGCTGCGCCCGCTCGGAAGCGGGAGTCGGAAAGGGGGACGACGGCGTCGGTAGAGTTACGCACGCGGGGTCCCTTCCTGTGTCGTCTCATAAGAAACTGTAGAAGCGGCCTGTGGGAGGCGGCTGCCCAACCGTTTCATGGTTGTCTCCAAGGCGGCGTCATAGTCACTGCGCAGATCGTCCCAGCCGGCGCCCGCCGAGGCGGGGAGTGCCCGGACCACGATAGCGAATCCGCTGGGGTATTGCTGCAGCGACAAGGCGCCGGCTTCTCTTAGTCTCCTCTTAACGAGGTTCCTGACAACAGCGTTACCAACACTCTTGGAAACGATGAAACCGATCCGGCTTGGTTCATCGGCAGCGAGAGCTGCCGTATATAACACTAAGTTCCGGCGTCCATTGCGGACGCCGGAACGTACAGTTGTTGAAAAATCGGTAGGGGTCCTCAGACGGTTCCGGGTGGCTAGCACCGTTCAACTCGCATAGGGATGGTGACCGACGAGTCAGTTATTTAGGCCGACAGCTCGGTGCGGCCCTTGCCACGACGGGCTGCCAGGATGGCACGGCCGGCACGGGTACGCATACGAAGGCGGAAGCCGTGCTTCTTGGCTCGACGGCGGTTATTCGGCTGAAAAGTCCGCTTGCTCACGTTAGTTACTCCAGTGGATCAAAGGTGCGCCCACCCGATCAAAAAAAGGGGAAGAACTGGCCGACGCTAAGTTTTGTATGTGCCGCTACCCTCGACTCGCAAGACGCAGGCGTCGGGGAGAGATTCAATGAGGCGAAAAGCGGACACAAAGGACTTCACAACGTTAGGGGAAAAACGCCTCCAGAGTCAAACCGGCGGCTGCCCCGGCCCCTGTCCCCAGCTGTGGTTAACCGGTCTGCCAGCCTGTGGATGAAGTGGGTCACGCCCCCGGTTTTGGAACCACACCGGTGTAATTATCCACAGGGCTGATCCCAGCTATCTTCTAGTCTTTCCATCCCCTAGAGTGTCCCAGTAGCCGATTATCCACGGACTGTGCACAACCCTGTGGATTAAGCCGGGGCCAGCAGCCTGGTCCGGGCCCACGGCTGCAGGTAACGCAGGCAAGCAAGGTTTGAGGAACTGATTGATGACGGTAGACGAAGCCAACCACGCGAACACCGTCGGAAGTTCCTGGCGGCGGGTTGTCAGCCTTCTTGAGAACGACCACCGGGTGACCCCCCGGCAGCGTGGCTTCGTAATTCTCGCCCAGGCGCAGGGGCTGATCGGTTCCACTTTGCTGGTGGCCGTGCCCAACGAACTCACCCGCGAGGTTCTCCAGACCCAGGTCAAGGAAGCCCTCGACGACGCCCTGCGGGACGTCTTCTCCGACGAGATCCGCTGTGCAATCGACGTCGACACCGACCTGGTGCCGCTCCATGTCGAGCCGGAGCCCGCGGCTGAACTGTCCCTCGCCGCCGACCCGATGGTGGAACTCAAGCCGCAGCCGATGCTGCCGAGCACTTCCCACGAATTCGGCCGGCTCAATCCGAAGTACGTCTTCGACACCTTCGTGATCGGTTCCTCCAACCGCTTTGCCCACGCGGCCGCCGTCGCCGTTGCCGAAGCGCCGGCCAAGGCATACAATCCGCTCTTCATCTACGGCGACTCCGGGCTGGGCAAGACCCACCTGTTGCACGCGATCGGCCACTACGCCCGCCGGCTCTATAGCGGGATACGCGTCCGCTACGTGAACTCCGAGGAATTCACCAACGACTTCATCAACTCGATCCGCGACGATGAAGGCACCAGCTTCAAAACCACCTACCGCAACGTGGATGTCCTTCTCATCGACGACATTCAGTTCCTCGCCGGCAAGGACCGCACGCTGGAGGAGTTCTTCCACACCTTCAACGCCCTGCACAACAACAACAAGCAGGTGGTCATCACCTCCGACCAGCCGCCCAAGCTGCTGGCCGGCTTCGAAGACCGCATGAAGTCCCGCTTCGAATGGGGCCTGCTGACCGACATCCAGCCGCCGGAACTGGAAACCCGCATCGCGATCCTCCGCAAGAAGGCCCTCAGCGAGGGTCTCTCCGCCCCGGACGACGCACTGGAATACATCGCTTCAAAGATTTCCAGCAACATCCGCGAACTGGAGGGTGCGCTGATCCGTGTCACCGCGTTCGCGAGCCTGAACCGGCAGCCGGTCGATGTGGCCCTCGCCGAGATGGTGCTCAAGGACCTGATCACTGACGACGGCGCCCAGGAGATCACTTCGGCCCAGATCCTCACCCAGACGGCTGACTACTTCAAGCTCAGCATGGAAGAGCTCTGCAGCAAGTCCCGCACGCGGACCCTGGTCACGGCACGGCAGATCGCAATGTACCTGTGCCGGGAGCTCACGGACATGTCACTGCCCAAGATTGGGCAGGAGCTCGGCGGACGCGATCACACCACTGTGATCCACGCCGACCGCAAGATTCGCGAACTGATGGCGGAGCGCCGTGTGATCTACAACCAGGTGACCGAGCTGACCAACCGGATCAAGCAGCAGCAGCGCAATTCCTGAGCTGGTTCCTGCCCTGAGCAGACGCGCACTCTTACCTTATTAACAGGTGCCTGTGGACAAGCCTGTGGATAGTTAAGGGGACAACCGCGGTTAATGGGCTTAAAACCCTTAAGGCGCCTGTGGATCGGCAAATCGGCCAAAAATGTTGTCCCCATCCACACCCTGTTTAAAACCTGCTCCACCCACAGTCCATGAACAGGGCTTAACCCCGGAACTGCACGGCCAGACCGAGTTATCCACAGTTTCCACAGCAGTTATTAACACTACTAATCCCAAGAAAATGAAATTCCCTCAAACAACAGTTTCGATCCGACCCTCCACCACCGGCCCCGGCACTCAGAAGCCAAACTCCGGAACGCGGTTCCGAACCACACGGCTGTAACCCCGGGGATGGGAGAAGTCCGATCTTGGGGCTAAGCTGTCTGCAGTGTGTCCGTCCCGGACACCCTCTTGTCATTCGCAACCCGGAAACGAAGAGCGAGCGACGAAAGGCCCGGGTTTACGGCACCCAACTTTTTGGCGGCTCCGGCGAAGCGTCCGGCACCACCATGGCCCTGTGAGTTTTAGCGATATCAGCAGCAATGAAAGGCGGCACCCTTCCGTGAAGTTCAGAGTCGAACGGGACGTCCTGGCCGAAGCCGTGACCTGGACCGCCCGGTCGTTGTCTCCGCGGCCGCCTGTTCCCGTGCTTTCCGGGCTGCTCCTCAAGGCCGAAGCCGGCACTGTCAGCCTCTCGAGCTTTGACTACGAGACTTCGGCTCGCCTGGAGATCCCGGCGGACATCACCACCGAGGGCACGATCCTGGTTTCGGGCCGCCTGCTCGCCGACATTTGCCGCAGCCTGCCCTCGGCCCCGGTTGAAATCGAAACTGACGGCAACAAGGTCACCCTGAGCTGCCGCCGAAGCAGCTTCCACCTGGCCACGATGCCGGAAGCCGAATACCCGCCGCTGCCCGCGCTGCCCCCGATCAGCGGCACCGTACCGGGCGATTCGTTCGCCCAGGCCGTGTCCCAGGTGATCATCGCGGCCAGCAAGGATGACACCTTACCGATCCTCACCGGCGTCCGGATGGAAATCGAGGACGACCTCATCACGCTGCTCGCCACCGACCGCTACCGCCTCGCCATGCGCGAAGTTCCGTGGAAGCCGGCAACTCCGGGCATCTCCACCAGTGCCCTGGTGAAGGCCAAGACCCTCAACGAGGTTGCCAAAACGCTCGGCAGCAGTGGCGACATCAACCTCGCCCTCGCCGACGATGACAGCCGGCTGATCGGTTTTGAGAGCGGCGGCCGCACCACGACCTCGCTCCTGGTGGATGGTGACTACCCGAAAATCCGTTCGCTGTTCCCGGATTCCACCCCGATCCACGCCACCGTGCAGACCCAGGAACTGGTCGAGGCCGTCCGCCGCGTCTCGCTCGTGGCCGAACGCAACACTCCGGTGCGGCTCGCGTTCACCCAGGGGCAGCTGCACCTCGACGCCGGAACCGGCGAGGACGCCCAGGCATCCGAGGAACTTGAAGCCCAACTGACCGGTGAAGACATCACCGTGGCCTTCAACCCGCACTACCTCATCGAGGGCCTGAGCGTGATCGAGACGAAGTTCGTCCGGTTCTCTTTCACCACGGCACCGAAGCCCGCAATGATCACCGCGCAGCAGGACGCCGACGGTGAGGACCAGGATGACTATCGTTACCTAGTCATGCCGGTTCGCCTGCCCAACTAGTCCCCACCGCCACCCTCGCCTCGCAAGTCCCCATCGGCTCCCAGCCTTCGCAAGCTCAGGCAGGGCCCCTCGCCGATGGGGCTCCACGGCCAGGGAACCCTGGCGGCGTGGGCCCACGCAGTTGGGCCGCCGCCCACCGAACCACCAGCGCAGAAAAGAGATCTTCCCGTGCACATCGGACTAATCGGCCTTGGAAAAATGGGTTTCAACATGCGCGAACGTCTGCGCAACGGCGGAATCCAGGTGACCGGTTTCGACCGCAATCCGGACATCACCGACGTGCCCACCGTTGACGAACTGATCGCTGCGCTGCCGGCCCCGCGCCTGATCTGGGTAATGGTTCCGTCCGGAGAGATCACCGATGCCGTCATCACCGAACTCGGCAATAAGCTCGACGCCGGCGACCTGGTGATCGACGGCGGCAACTCCCGCTTCACCGAAGACCAGAGGCACGCTGCCGCCTTGGCCGAAAAGGGCGTGCGCTTCGCCGACTGCGGGGTATCCGGCGGGGTCTGGGGACTCCAGAACGGCTACGGACTGATGGCCGGCGGCGACTCAGCTGACATCGAACGGGCGCTGCCGGTTTTTGACGCCCTCCGGCCGGAAGGCGACCGCGCGGACAGCTTCGTGCATGTGGGCGGCGTGGGCGCCGGACACTACGCCAAGATGGTGCACAACGGCATCGAGTACGGCTTGATGCAGGCCTATGCCGAAGGATACGAGCTCCTCGCGGCAAAGGACATTGTGACCGATCTGCCCGGCACCTTCCGTGCCTGGCAGAAGGGCACCGTTGTCCGGTCCTGGCTGCTGGACCTGATGGTCAAGGCCCTGGACGAGGATCCCGGGCTGGAGTCCATCGACGACTACGTCGAGGACTCGGGCGAGGGACGCTGGACCGTTGAGGAAGCGATTGCCAACGCGGTGCCGGCCCCGGCCATCACCGCAGCGCTGTTCGCCCGCTTCTCCTCCCGCGAAGACAGCTCTCCTGCCATGAAGATGGTGTCCGCCCTGCGCCACCAGTTCGGCGGACACGCCACCCGGCCGGCCAAGTAGCACCTGAAATCCTGAAGCGGCGTGTACCTAGAACAACTTTCGCTGACCGATTTCCGCAGTTACGCCCAGGTGGACCTCAGCCTGGAACCCGGTGTCACGGTGTTGGTGGGCTCCAACGGCATAGGCAAGACCAACCTGATGGAAGCCATTGGCTACCTGGCCACCCTGAGCTCCCACCGGGTCAGTAACGATGCGCCACTGCTTCGGTTTGGTACCGAGCGGGCGATGATCCGGGCCAAACTGGTCCGCGGCGAACAGTCCACGGTGTTGGAACTGGAAATCAACGGCGGCCGCGCCAACCGGGCGCGCATCAATCGGAGCAATCCGGTGCGGGCGCGGGAYATCCTGGGGATCTGCCAGACGGTCCTCTTTGCCCCCGAAGACCTCGCCCTGGTCAAGGGAGATCCGTCCAACCGGCGCCGTTTCCTCGATGAGCTGCTGGTCAGCCTCGTTCCCCGGCACGCGGCCACGCGCAGCGACTACGAACGGGTCCTCAAACAACGCAATGCGCTGCTCAAGTCCGGCCGCGCCGGCAAATTCACCGCAGGCCACGAGGCAACCCTGGATGTCTGGGACCAGCACATGGCCCGGGCCGGGGCAGAGCTGCTGCACGCCCGGCTTGAACTGGTGGAACTACTGCAACCCCATCTCAGGAATGCCTACGCCCAGCTCACCGACGGGTCCAAGGCGGCAGGAGCGGTCTACCGATCCACCCTGCAGGCGGTGCTCGACGACGACGGTGAGGCGTCCGCGGGCGGATCCGGCAGCCCGGCCGGGGCTGAGGACCTCCGGCAGCTAAGCGTCGAGGAACTCACCGAACGCTACGTTCACGCCTTTGCCGCCTCACGCCGCAAGGAACTGGAACGCGGCATCTCACTGGTAGGCCCGCACCGTGACGAACTGGAACTGGTTTTGGGACAGGCGCCGGCCAAGGGATACGCCTCGCACGGGGAAACCTGGTCCATGTGCCTGTCGCTGCGGCTGGCCTCGTACTACGTGATGTTGGACGATGCGCGCACCGGCGGCTCCGCCCCGATCCTGATCCTGGACGACGTTTTTGCCGAGCTGGACGTCCAGCGGCGGCGTAAACTGGCGGCTATAGTCTCCGGCGCGG
This sequence comes from Arthrobacter sp. 01T414, assembly GCF_056398965.1. NCBI lineage: Bacteria > Bacillati > Actinomycetota > Actinomycetes > Micrococcales > Micrococcaceae > Arthrobacter > Arthrobacter sp. 01T414. Next base: position 179,818 of record NZ_JBFTQK010000005.1, read on the forward strand.
AACAGGTGCTGGTGACCGCCGCTGTCGAGGATGACATCCCGGCAGAGCTGGCCGGACGGCGGGTGAAGGTCATTCCGGGAGGAATCGATGAGCCGGACCAACGATGAATAAGGATACCGACGGCGGCCTGCAGCCCGGCCGCGACCCCGATGACATCGACGCGGCTCAGGCGGCCCTGAACCGGATGCGCGATGCCGCCGCAGCCCGCGGCGAGATCCGCCGCAAAGCGCCCCCACGGCCGGGCACCGCCCAAAAACCGAACCGCAGTTCCGGAACTCGGGGCTTCAGCCAGTTCCACGGCACCGGACGGGACCCGCTGGGGCTCGGCAAAGTGGTCGGGCGGCTCGTCGCGGAACGCGGCTGGAGCTCGCCGGTGGCGGTGGGTTCCGTCATGGCGCAATGGCCCGCGCTCGTGGGTCCGGAAATTTCCGCGCACTGCACCCCCGAGAGCTTCACCGACACCACCCTCCATGTCCGCTGCGATTCGACGGCCTGGGCCACCCAGCTGCGCCTGCTCAGCCTGAGCCTGCTGGAGAAATTCCGCGTCGAGCTAGGCGAAGGCGTTGTGACGAGCATCCAGGTGCTCGGTCCGGCGGCGCCCAGCTGGCGCAAGGGGGCGCGGACAGTCAACGGCCGCGGCCCGCGGGACACCTACGGGTAGGCCGCGGCGGCTTCCGGCGTGGGAGTCCGGGGTGTCCTCGGCCCCGGGTATGAAGCACTTCTTCCAAAACTATTGAAAAATCCGCAAACGCCGTGTAGGGCGCTCCAACGCCCCGGATGCGTATAGGAACCCAGCGGGAGCACCCCGGGGGCCGTGCAGACGGAGCCAATGGCCTCTCAGCGGCACTTTAGCCGCCCAACAGGCCCTTGGAATGCGAGAATCCGCCCTATAACACGGTAGAATCGTGATAGATAACTGGGCGCCGGTGAAACGTCGACTGAGTCCGTTTCCGACGCAATTTTTGCGCGCGGAATAGGCTCACGCGGTCAAGACAGCGGCGCCGACAGTGACGTGCCTGTTGGCGGTAACCGTTCCTCTTCGGAGGCGGCGACGGCCGGCCTTCAACGAACATAGAGGAGTCGAAAGCGCCTGTGGCTAACGACAATACAGATTTCCCGGCAGCGGACCCAGCGGCGGGAGGTGCTTCGGCGGCCAGCCCCGACGAGACGGCGACGCCCCGCGAGTACGGTGCCAGCGACATCACTGTGCTTGAGGGACTGGAAGCAGTCCGGAAACGCCCCGGCATGTACATCGGTTCCACTGGTCCGCGCGGCCTGCACCACCTGGTCTATGAAGTCGTGGACAACTCGGTCGATGAAGCGCTGGCCGGCTACTGCACGCACATCGAAATCGTTCTCCAGGCTGACGGCGGCGTCAAAGTCGTGGACAACGGCCGCGGAATTCCCGTGGACATGCACCCCACCGAGCACAAGCCCACGGTGGAAGTTGTCATGACCATCCTGCACGCCGGCGGAAAGTTCGGTGGTGGCGGCTACGCTGTCTCCGGCGGCCTGCACGGCGTCGGTATTTCGGTGGTCAATGCGCTCTCCAGCCGCGTTGATACCGAGGTCCGCCGGCAGGGCCATGTCTGGCGGATGTCCTTCGCCGACGGCGGCAAGCCCCAGGGCAGCCTGGTCAAGGGCGAAGAAACCACGGAAACCGGCACCACCCAGACGTTCTACCCGGACGGCAGCATCTTCGAAACCACCGAATTCGACTTTGAGACCCTGCGGGCCCGCTTCCAGCAGATGGCCTTCCTGAACAAGGGCCTGCGCATCACGCTCACCGACGAGCGCCAGGCCGCCGCGGAACCGTCCGAGGACGCGGACCTCAATCTCGACGTCGTCGAAACCGAAGGCGAAGTCCCCGCGGAATTCCACACCGTGGTCTACCAGTACGACGACGGCCTGCTGGACTATGTGAAGCACTTGAACTCGGGCAAGAAGGTCGACGTCGTGCACGAGGACGTCATCGCCTTCGAAACCGAGGACAAGGACCGGCACATCGCCCTGGAAATGGCGATGCAGTGGACGAACGCATACTCCGAGAGCGTCCACACCTACGCCAACACCATCAACACCCACGAGGGCGGCACCCACGAAGAGGGTTTCCGGGCCGCGATGACCTCGCTCATCAACCGCTACGCGCGCGAGAAGAGCATCATCAAGGAAAAGGACGACAACCTCACCGGCGACGACATCCGTGAGGGCCTGACAGCGGTCATCTCGGTCAAGCTCTCCGAGCCGCAGTTCGAGGGACAGACCAAGACCAAGCTTGGCAACTCCGAGGTCAAGGGCTTCGTCCAGCGCGTGGTGACTGACGGCCTCGGTGACTGGCTGGAGCGCAACCCGGGCCCGGCCCGCGATGTCATCCGCAAAGCTATTTCCGCGGCCCAGGCCCGCATGGCCGCCCGCAAGGCCCGCGACAATGCGCGACGGAAGAGCCCGCTGGAATCGTTCGGCATGCCCGGCAAGCTCTCAGACTGCTCCTCGAAGGATCCGCAGAAGTGTGAGGTCTACATCGTGGAGGGTGACTCCGCCGGCGGTTCGGCCAAGCGCGGACGCAACCCCGAGACCCAGGCCATCCTGCCGCTGCGCGGCAAGATCCTGAACGTCGAGCGCGCCCGGCTCGACAAGGCCCTGGGTAACGCCGAGGTCCAGTCCATGATTACCGCGTTCGGTACCGGCATCGGCGAGGACTTCGACCTGGCCAAGCTCCGGTACCACAAGATCGTCCTGATGGCCGATGCCGACGTCGACGGCCAGCACATCACCACCCTGCTGATGACGCTGCTGTTCCGCTACATGCGCCCGCTGATCGAGAACGGCTACGTCTACCTTGCCCAGCCGCCGCTGTACCGGATCAAGTGGTCCAACGCCCCGCACGACTACGTGTACAGCGACCGCGAACGCGACGCGAAGCTGGTTTCCGGCCAGGCGGCCGGTCGTCGCATCCCCAAGGACAACGGTATCCAGCGCTACAAGGGCCTCGGCGAAATGGACTACACGGAACTCTGGGACACCACCATGGACCCGGAACACCGCACCCTCCTGCAGGTCACCATGGATGACGCGCTGGCGGCGGACCAGACGTTCTCCGTCCTGATGGGCGAGGACGTGGAATCCCGCCGAAACTTCATTCAGCAGAACGCCAAGGACGTTCGGTTCCTGGACATCTAGCGGCCAAACCAGCCGCATATTCCAGAACCGATATATACCTGAAACGGAAAATATAGACTATGAGTGACGAAACACCCGAGGTCCCGGCCGCTTCCGGCGCGGAACCCGTGCTCGAGGGCACCGTCCTTGATACCGATGTGCTGACCGACCGCGTCGAGCAGGTCGACCTGCAGACCGAGATGCAGCGCTCCTACCTCGACTACGCCATGGCCGTCATCGTGGGACGTGCCTTGCCGGACGTCCGCGACGGCCTCAAGCCGGTCCACCGCCGCGTGCTGTACGCGATGTTCGACGGCGGCTACCGGCCGGACCGGTCCTTCAACAAATGCGCCCGCGTGGTCGGCGAAGTCATGGGCCAGTACCACCCGCACGGCGACACTGCGATCTACGACGCCTTGGTCCGCCTGATCCAAGACTGGACCATGCGCTACCCGCTCGCGCTGGGCCAGGGCAACTTTGGTTCGCCCGGCAATGACGGCGCCGCGGCCCCGCGGTACACCGAAACCAAGATGGCGCCGCTGGCCATGGAAATGGTCCGCGACATCGACGAGGAAACCGTCGACTTCCAGGACAACTACGACGGCAAGAACCAGGAACCGACCATCCTGCCGGCGCGTTTCCCGAACCTGCTGGTGAACGGCTCCTCCGGCATCGCCGTCGGTATGGCCACCAATATTCCGCCGCACAACCTCCGCGAGGTCGCCGACGGTGTCCAGTGGTACCTGGCCAACCCGACCGCGAGCCGTGAAGAGCTGCTCGAGGAACTGATCCAGCGCATCAAGGGACCCGATTTCCCGACCGGCGCCACGATCCTGGGCCACAAGGGCATCGAGGACGCCTACCGCACCGGACGCGGCTCGATCACCATGCGCGCTGTCGTCAACGTCGAGGAACTCCAGGGCCGCACCTGCCTGGTGGTCACCGAGTTGCCCTACCAGGCGAACCCGGACAACTTGGCGATCAAGATCGCCGAGCTCGTCAAGGACGGCAAGATCTCCGGCATCGCCGACCTCCGGGACGAGACCTCGGGCCGCACCGGCCAGCGCCTCGTCATCGTGCTCAAGCGCGACGCCGTGGCCAAGGTGGTGCTGAACAACCTCTACAAGCACACCCAGCTGCAGGACAACTTCGCTGCCAACATGCTGGCGATCGTCGACGGTGTGCCGCGCACGCTCAGCCTCGATGCCTTCATTCGGCACTGGGTGACGCACCAGATGGACGTCATTGCCCGGCGCACCCGGTACCGGTTGCGGAAGGCGGAGGAAGAGGCACATATCCTGCGTGCCCTCCTCAAGGCGCTCGATGCGCTCGACGAAGTCATTGCCCTGATCCGTGCCTCCAGCACCACCGAAGAAGCCCGGGACGGGCTGATGGAGTTGCTGGAGATCGACGACGTGCAGGCCCGGGCCATCCTGGACATGCAGCTGCGACGTCTCGCCGCCCTGGAACGCCAGAAGATCCAGGACAAGCACGCCGAACTCGAATCCCTGATCGCCGAGTACAACTCGATCCTGGCCTCCGAGGAACGCCAGCGCGAGATCATCAGCACCGAACTCGCCGAGATTGTTGCCAAGCACGGTGACGACCGCCGCACCAAGGTCCTGCTGGGCTACGACGGCGACATGTCCATCGAGGACCTGATCCCCGAAGAGGAAATGGTCGTCACCATCACCCGCGGCGGCTACGTCAAGCGCACCCGCAGCGACAACTACCGCTCCCAGCAGCGCGGCGGCAAGGGCATCAAGGGCGCGCAGCTGCGCGGCGACGACGTCGTCGAGCACTTCTTCGTCACCACGACGCACCACTGGCTGCTGTTCTTCACCAACCTGGGCCGGGTCTACCGTGCCAAGGCATACGAGCTCGTGGAAGCCGGCCGCGATGCCAAGGGCCAGCACGTGGCAAACCTGATGGCATTCCAGCCGGACGAACACATCGCCCAGGTGCTGGACCTCCGCGACTACCAGCACGCCCCGTACCTGGTGCTGGCCACCAAGCGTGGCCTGGTCAAGAAGACCCGGCTCGAGGACTACGACACCAACCGCTCCGCCGGCGTGATCGCGATCAACCTGCGCGACGGTGACGAGCTTGTCTCCGCCCAGCTGGTGTCCGAAACCGATGACCTGATGCTGGTCTCCCGCAAGGGCCAGTCGATCCGCTTCACGGCGACGGACGAGGCCCTGCGCCCGATGGGACGGGCAACGTCGGGCGTGACCGGAATGAAATTCCGTGAGGACGACGAACTGCTGGCGGCCGACGTCGTGCAGGACGGATCGTTTGTCTTCATCGTCACCGAAGGCGGCTTCGCCAAGCGGACCGCGGTGGAGGAATACCGCCTGCAGGGCCGCGGCGGCCTTGGTATCAAGGTGGGCAAATACCAGGAGGAACGCGGTCACCTTGTTGGCGCCCTCATCGTTAACGAGGAAGACGAAGTCCTGGTGGTAATGGAAGGCGGCAAGGTGGTGCGTTCCTCGGTGTCCGGGGTCCCCGCCAAGGGCCGCGACACCATGGGCGTAATCTTCGCCAAGCCGGACAAGAACGACCGCATCATTGCCGTCGCCCGGAACAGCGAACGCGGCCTCGAGACCGACGAAACAGCCTCCGAAACCGAGGATGAAAGTCGGGCTACGGAGCAGGATGACGTAACGTTGGCTGGAGATACCGGACCGCGCGAGGGGTCCGCAGAGACAGAATCAGTACCGGCCCCGGAGTCAGATGAGTCATCAGGCCATGCCGAACTGGACGAAGACAATACCGGAGGTAACGCGTGAGTAATTCCGACTCATATCCCAAGTCGAGCAGCGGCCCCGGCGGGACGCGGCAGCCTACCGCCGCCCCGCGGGTGAACGCCCCGTCACGCCCGCAGCAGCGGCCGGCTGCCGCAGGCTCCGGCCAGCGCCCGGCCACCCCCGGCCAGCGTCCGGCCGTTCCGGGCCAGCGTCCCGTCGGCGGCCAGCGGCCGGAAGCCTCGGGCCAGCGCCCCGCCCAGGGTGCCCCCGGACTGGTCAAGCCGGCTCCCAAGGCCAAGGTTCGCCGCGCACGCCTGCTGATCAGCAAGGTCGACCCCTGGTCCGTGCTCAAGATGGCCTTCCTGCTCTCCGTTGCGCTCGGTATCGTGACGGTCGTCGCGGCGATTGTTCTCTGGACCGTTCTGGACCTGACCGGCATCTTTGACCAGGTGGACGGGCTCCTCGGAACGCTCGCAGGCACTGAAAGTGGCGGCTTCGAGCTGAAGAAGGTGGCTTCCCTCGGCCAGGTCGCCTCCTTCGCGGTGATTATCGCGGTGATCAACGTCGTGCTGCTGACGGCCCTGTCGATGCTCTCGGCGGTGCTGTACAACATCGCTGCCACCCTCGTGGGCGGCATCGGCGTCACCCTCACGGACGACTAAAACCCGTACTTTTCCCGGATATTCTCCGGGGAAATGCCTCGATTTGAGATCGGGCCGGGATGTGCTGTAAAGTCATATCTCGGCCCGATGAGGCATCGGGGCGTATAGCTCAGGCGGTTAGAGCGCTTCGCTGATAACGAAGAGGTCCCAGGTTCAAGTCCTGGTACGCCCACGGAACCTGTACTGGTTCCTGTAAAGGTCCGCGTAAATGTGGAACGGAACGGGGTGCGTGTGAAGAAGTTGCTGGTTGTTGCAGCCACGATCGCAGGCGTCCTGCTCTACAGGAAGGTGCAGGAATCCGAGGCCCGGAAGGCAGTCTGGAGCGAGTCGACCGACACGGTTGATTAGCCCGGAACCCCGGCAGGGAGCTGGCAACGGCTCTACGGCACTGGGGTATGATTGACGGGTTGCTTCTTATGGGGGCATGGCGCAATTGGTAGCGCACCTGCTTTGCAAGCAGGGGGTTCGGGGTTCGAGTCCCCGTGCCTCCACCATAGGGAAAGGTCCCGGCCAGCGGAAACGCTGGCCGGGACCTTTTGCGTTAAGTCCCGGATCCCCGTAACGGTCGACCAGGTAACCGGGAGGCCGGCGCCGGCACACTACTGTGGGAGCGTGAACTTCTTCCTCGCCGCCCTTGGCGTGCTGGGTGTCGCCTCCTCCGGCCCCTTGATTGCCGCCACCCTGGGCGCCACGTCTGTCAGCGCCCTCGCCATTGCCTTCTGGCGCAACGCGATCGGTGCGGCCGTGATGGCCGGCCCCGTGCTGGTTCGCCAGCCCCGCCAGTTCGGCCGGGTCACCGGCAGCGAGTTCCGCTGGTCGCTGGCGGCGGCGGTGGCCCTGGCACTGCACTTCGCCTGCTTCATCACCTCGCTGCAGTTGACCTCGGTTGCGGCCGCGACTGCCCTCGTTTGCCTGCAGTCGGGCTGGATCGCCGTTTTCCAGCTCTTCCGCGGGGTCCGGCACCGCTGGCAGGTCCTCGCCGGCCTCGGCCTCGCCTTCGGCGGCGTCGTGGCCATCACCGGCTTCGACATGGGCAGTTCGCCGCAGGCCCTGGTTGGGGACCTCCTAGCGGTTGCCGGAGGCGTGCTGGCGGGTATCTACACCCTGGCCGGCGGCAAGGCCCGCCAGACCATGGGTACCGGCGTCTACACGACGCTCTGCTACGGGATGTGTGCCGCTCTGGTTGCGGTGCTGGCGCTGGCCACCCGTCAGCCGCTGGCAGGCTTCGACGCGACCGGCTGGCTGGGCATCCTGGCCATTACGGTCTGTGCGCAGCTGGTGGGACACACGGCCTTCAACCACCTGTTGGCGACGATGAGCCCGCTGCTGGTTTCGATGATCATCCTGCTGGAAATCCCGGGCGCGGCGCTGTTGGCGGCGGCGTTCCTGGGCGAGACACTGCCGGCGGGAACCTACGCCGGCCTGGGGATGATCCTTGTGGGCCTCGCCGTCGTGGTGATGGGCCAGCGCCGCTCCCGCGCCGTACGGCGCAGCGCGGCCCGGCTCGCGGAGTTGGGGACCGACTAACGTCGGCGGTCGGGTCCGTGCCTGCCGGGTCTACTGACCGCCGCGACGGGCCGGCTGGGCGGTGTTCACGGTGTGGATGGCGCGTAGCAGCTTGGCCGGGAAATACACCGAAAAGAACACCACCATAGGCGCCTTGAGGGCCATCTTCTTGACGTTGTGCGCCTTGTAGGTGCGGTCGAAGCGCGTGACGTAGTAGCGGTAGTCGCGGGGTGAGTCCTCAAGCCGGCGCGCGGACATCCCGGACACCATCTGCGGCCAGTACTGGATCCGCAGGTCGTGGTCGGCGAGGTGGAGGGAGAGGTCTATGTCCTCATGCATCTCATCCTTCTCGTCCCGGCAGGTCTCCAGCCGAATGGTCTCCCACGCGGAACGGCGGAGCGCCATATTCGAGCCGAAAAGGAAGTGGTACTGGTGCTTGGCCAGCTTGAGCATCAGCTGGCGCATCTTGTCGTCGGCTTTGAGGCCGAAGCGGCGCATCGGCATGTCGTAGTAGACGACGGGGCCGGTGGCGGCGTGCACGGACGGGTCTGCGAAGGCCCGCTGGACTTGTTCCACCCAGTCCGGTTCCAGCACCGAGTCGGCGTCGATCCGGCCCAGGATATCGCCGCTGGCATGGTCGAGGCCGAAGTTCCGGGTGGGGATGAGTCCCTGGTCCCGGTCCTGGCTGATCAGGATGATCGGGCTCTCCGGGTATTCCATCTGCATCTGCCGGACTATCTCCGCGGTGCGGTCCTTGGACATGTTGTCCACCACGATGATCTCGTGCGCCGGCACGGACTGGTAGATGGCGGCAATGAGGCACTGTCGGATGACGCTTTCCTCGTTGTACGCCGGAATGACGATGGAGACGGCCGGGGGCGGCTCAGCATCGTGTGGGGCATCCACGGAGGGCTCAACGGGTGACATCCCCCCAAATTTAGCACCTGCGCCGTTTATGCGGCCTTTAGCCGGGCGACTCGCTCGGCGAAAGAAAACCAAAAGGAGGGACCCCGCCAACGGCGGAATCCCTCCTTAAGGAGCGGGCCTTGGGCTGCCGGTTTGTGTGACCGGCAGACGGCAGGCTACTTGGTCTTATCGTCGCCGTTCAGGCTTGCAGCGATGTTCCGCACGGCGGTCTTGGCGTCGGTCGCAACCTTTGCCGAGGAATCGCCGGACTGGGCAGCAACGGCGTCGGCAGCGTCAGCGGAGGCTTCGGCCGCCTTGTCTGCTGCGGCAACGGTTGCGTCGGCGGCATCTTCGGCCGTTTCGCTGACGCTCTTCTTGACGTCTTCCTTCACGTCGGTGACCGTGGTCGCCGGCACCGGAGCCGGCGTCGCGGGCGTGACCGGAGCGGGAGTCTTCCAGGGGTCCTCGATCGGCTTGGAGGCCTTCCAAGCGGCGACGCCCGCGGCCACGGCCGCTGCGATGACGCCGAAGATGAGGAAGCCGCGGTGCTTGGGCTTCTGCGGCTTCGCGATCTCGCCGGTGACGGCACGCGTAGCTTCGGCAGCAGCGGCCTTGATCTGCTGGCCAGCGGTTTGCGCCTGCTCCTGGATGTTGTGGACGACGCCGGAATCAACCAGCCGCTGAGCCACAGCGTCCACGTGGGCCGGGGCACCTTCCAGGGTGCGGTGCACGGCGTCGGAGGCGTGGCCGATCTGGTCCGAAAGACGGGGCAGGTACTCGACGACGACGCGGTCGCGGGCGTTGGCGATCACCGGCGTGGCCTTGTCCAGGGCATCGTGCAGCCGGGGGGTGGCGCTTTCGACGGCATCGTGGATCTTCGGGGCCAGCTGGGCCAGCCCGTCCTGGATCCGGGGGGTCACGGTAGCTACGCCGTCGGCCAGGTTGTGGGCCGCTGACTTCAAGCCCTCCTGGATCTTGGGAGAAGCGGTATCCAGGCTCTGCTGCAGACGGGGAACAGCCCAGTCAACTGCTGCTTCAACACGCGGGCCCGCCCAGTCCTTGGCGTTTTCCACTGCGGTGCTGACTGACTGCTCCAGCTCACGGGCAATACGATCCGTTTTCTTCACAACTACCTCCCGATTAATGTGACGGTTCTGCAGTTAGCCTACGTGTCCCGGACTCCACCGGCTATTCTCAGGGGCGATTTCGGCCCGATTTCACCCAGCGCGGAACTGACAATGCGGCCCTGTGCGCGAGGGCCTGCCGTGGAAGAATAGGGCCATGACTGCCAACGCAACTGCAAAAGCCACTATCCACACGAGCCTCGGCGACATCGTCGTCAATCTCTTCGGCAACCACGCACCCAAGACGGTCGACAACTTCGTTGGCCTGGCCACCGGTGAGAAGGCCTGGACGCACCCGGAAACCGGTGAGGACAAGACCGGTACGCCGCTCTACAACGGCACGATCTTCCACCGCATCATCAAGGACTTCATGATCCAGGCCGGCGACCCGCTGGGCCGCGGCATCGGCGGACCGGGCTACAAGTTCGACGACGAAATCCACCCGGAGCTGACCTTCAACGAACCCTACAAGCTGGCCATGGCCAACGCGGGCATCCAGATGGGCCGGGGCACCAACGGATCCCAGTTCTTCATCACCACCATCCCGACCGGCTGGCTGCAGGGCAAGCACAGCATCTTCGGCGAGGTGGCGGACGAGGAATCCAAGAAGGTTGTCGACGCCATTGAAGGCGTCCGCACCGGCATGGGCGACCGCCCCGTCGAAGACGTCGTCATCAACAGCATTGACGTAGAACAGCTCTAGCCCAAGCCATGAGCTACGGAATTCCGGCGGCGGAGCCGTCCGCGCAGATCCCGGTGTGCCCCCGGCACCCGGACCGGCCTGCCTACGTGCGGTGCCAGCGGTGCGGGCGCCCTGCGTGCCCCGACTGCCAGCGGGCGGCCGCCGTCGGATTCCAGTGCGTTGACTGTGTCAACGAAACCAAACGTACGACGCCGACGCCCCGCTCGGTGTACGGCGGCGCCGTCGCGCTGGGCAGGCCACTGGCCACCCTCGCCATCATCGCGGCCTGCGTACTGGTGTATGTGCTGCAGTGGATAGTTCCCAACGACGGGATCTACCAGGACTTCGCCTTCGCCACGCCCTACGCCAACCCCGCGTACGGGGCATTCGAACCTTGGCGGATGCTTACCTCCGCCTTCCTTCATTCCCAAGGCTTCATCCTCCACATCGTGCTCAACATGTACATGCTGTGGATGTTCGGCCAGGCGCTGGAACCCCTTCTGGGTCGTGTCCGCTTCCTGGCCCTTTACCTGCTGTCCGCCATCGGCGGATCGGTCGGCTACCTCCTTTTGACCCCGGCTTATGCACCGGGCCAGGAAGTCACCGGTGTGGTGGGCGCTTCCGGCGCCATCTTCGGCCTCTTCGGCGCCATGCTGGTGGTCCAGCGCCACCGCGGCGGCGACACCCGCCAACTGTGGGTCCTGATCGCCATCAACGGCGTCATTGGCTTTGTTATCCCCCAGATCGCCTGGCAGGCGCACCTCGGCGGCCTGGTCACCGGGGCGCTGTGCGCCGCGGTGATCGCCTACGTGCCGCGGGGCCGTCGCCAGGGTCTCCTGCAGGCAGCCGGCCTTGCCGTGGTGCTGTGCCTGCTGATAGCGGCCACCGCCCTGCACGCCGCGGCAACCTCCGTGCCTGCCTAGGCTCACCGCCCCCGGCTCGCCAGCTCTCCGGCCCACTCTAGGCTCTGCGCGCTCTCCGCTACGGTTTCGGACCGAGGCTGCCCGGATTCGGGATGCTCTGCTCTCGAACTGCCGCGCTCTTTCGCAACCACCGCACCCATTGCCCCGCGCACCGCCCTCGCCCCGCCTGAGCCGCGCCGGCAGCTTTTCCACAGGGGTTATCCACACTGTTGGTAACTTACAAGCCTGTAGTTCAGCTGGGCGTGCCGGATCTGACAGCCCCAGCTGGCAAATTCTGCACGGCGCACCCACAACTCTCCACACCTGTGGATAACTCGTTGGGGATCACTTGTGGTTAAGTGGACAACTCCGCGTTCGGGGAGGGGTTTCCCCAAGAACGACGAACCCGCTCCCCACGACCGCTTCAGAGACGGCGGGTCGACACCGCACGGTCCCCTTTCCCGCGTCAGCCGCCGGGGCCGGAAGCCGCCGTCGGAGCCGGCGGCGCCATTAGCTCCACACCCTGGCTGTGTCAGGAGTACGAAGGCGGTGGGATGCGCATTTATCTGATTTATAGCCGGTTATGCACAGGGTTTTTCACAGTGTTAATAACTTGATCCTCTGAGTTTCGTCACCGGGAACGCGCCGTTGCGGGCTCTCACGACGCCACGGGGAGCTGGATGATGAGGGCTTATCCCCACCTGTGGATAAGTTGTGGGTAGCGGATTGTTATTAAGTGGACAAGTGCCCGGGGCCAGGCCTTGGGCACAGCCCAGCACCGCCCAAGCCTTCCGAGAGGCGTCGAGCCCCAGGCCAGGCCCGCCAAACGGACGAGTGAACGGCTGCGCACCCCGTGGAGTGCGCCTAGATTGGGAACGAAGGCAGTTATCCACAGAAAATCCACACTGTTAATAACTCACAGCCTTGTAATTCGGCCGCCGAGGGCACCTTGCTTCCCTGATTTGAATGCGCTGACGGGCCAATCGGGCCCGTACCCGGGCGCGGTCCTCGGCATGGTCAATCAACAGCCTGTGGATAACTTATGGATTGTTGTGCACAGCTGTGGACCCGGGGGCTTCGCTAGCGGAGCCAGACGCCCGAGGTGCCGCGCCGGTGGCTGTCGAGCAGATGGGTGTCCACCATCCCGATGGCCTCCATCAGGGCATACATCGTGGTGGGGCCGACGAAGGCGAAGCCGCGCTTGCGCAGGGCTTTGGAGAGAGCGACCGATTCCGGCGAACTCGTCGGGATGTCGGCCAATGCGGTGGGCTCCGGGGTGCTGTCGGGCTGGAAGCTCCACACGAAGTCCACCAGTCCGCCGTCGTCCCTGAGGTTCACGGTGGCCCGGGCGTTGGTTATCGCGGCGCGGATCTTGAGCCGGTTGCGGACAATGCCCGCATCCTGCAGCAGGCGCTCGACGTCGTCCTCGGTAAACGCGGCCACCGTGTCGGGGTGGAAGTCGGCGAACGCCGCGCGGAAGGCGTCCCGCTTGCGCAGGATCGTCGCCCAGGACAGGCCGGCCTGGAACGCCTCGAGGCTGATCCGTTCGTAGAGGCCCTGTTCGTCACGGACCGGCAGCCCCCACTCCGTGTCGTAGTAGTCGCGCAGGAGCGGGTTTGTGGCTGCCCAGGCCGGCCTGGCCAAACCATCGTCGCCGATGATGCAGCCGCTGACGTCGGGGGTCATCTGGAGTCCTTTGCTGAAGAGTTGGCTTCCAGCATTATCGCCCGCCCGGGAACAGTGGGCGCTTAACGCAGCAGGCCGGCACACTGGGTGTGCCGGCCTGCTGCTAAATGGAAATGGCGCCTAGGAACGCCAGCGCGTGGTCATCAGGAAGCCCGCGATGGCGATGCCGAATCCAGCGACGATGTTCCACGATCCCCAGTCCCGGACCGGGAGGGTGCCTTCGCTGATGTAGAAGGTGATGATCCACAGCAGTCCGATGATCATCAGGCCGAACATCACCGGCTTGAACCAGACGGGGTTGGGCTTGTAGGCCTGCGTCGCAGAAGTCTGCTGTGCGACGCTGGCAGTCCTCTTTCGCGGCTTCGACTCGGGCACGGGTCCTCCTTGACGGGGCTGGATCGGGTGCGGCGCCTCGGCTTGATATCCTGCAGGAAACGGAACAGCCGGCGGTCAACGCGCCCTTGGTGAAGTTTGAAATCCTAATCGCAGCCAATTCTAGCTGTAGTTCAGGCCACACCCCGCCCGCTGCCGATGTCCTAAGGAGAGCCCACGGTGCTGCAGGAGAAGGCCGAATCCCTGGCCGCGCCTGCACGTGGCGGGGACAAAGCTCCACGGCGGGCTTTGTCCCTTGCCCTCCAGTTTGGCGGCGAGTTGCTCCTGACCGCGGGCGTAATCCTCCTCCTGTTTGTGGCGTGGCAGCTGTGGTGGACAAACCTCGACGCCGACGCCCGGCAACGCGAGGTCGTCAAGGTCTTCGCGCGGGACCAGGCCGGTCCCGCCGCCCCCGGCTCCAAGGGGTCGAACTCCGGAACCAACCCCGGCCCGGCTGCTGCAAGCCCCGGGAGGGCCGCTGTCGCCCCTGAGCCTGCACCCGGCACGACCATCGGCGTCGTCTACGTGCCACGCTTCGGTGCCGACTACACGCGGCCCGTGGTGCAGGGAACCACGCCCGAGGTCCTGGACTCGCTGGGGCTTGGGCACTACGGCGGCACCGCGATGCCCGGCGCGGCGGGAAACTTCGCGCTGGCCGGGCACCGGCAGACCCATGGCGCTGTCCTCGACAACATCGACACCCTGGTTCCGGGCGACAGGATCTACGTGCAGACCCGCGACGGATACTACGTCTACCGCTTCCGTAACACCGAGATCGTGCGGCCCACCGCCACGGAGGTGCTGCTGCCCGTGCCTGGCCAGCCCGCCGCAACCCCGACGGAAAGCTACCTCGCTATGACAAGCTGCAACCCGCGTTTCGGTTCACAGGAACGGATCATCGCCTATTCCGTGCTCGAGCGCTGGCAGCCCGCTTCCGCCGGGCCCCCGGCTGAAATAGCCGCCCAGCTGGCCCGCACCCTCGGGGAGGGCTAGACCCATGTACGGATGGATTTTCCGCAAGCTCCCCGGGCCTCTATGGCTGCGGATTGTCACGTCGCTGGTATTGCTGGGCGGCGTGCTGGTATTGATGGTTCAGTTCCTATTTCCCTGGATGGCGCAATTTGGCCCGTTCACTGATTCGACGATTGGTTTAGCAAGGCACCCATGAGCACAACCAAGATCCTGGTCGTAGACAACTACGACAGCTTTGTCTACACCCTGGTCGGCTACCTCCAGGAGCTCGGCGCGGAGACCACCGTGGTCCGCAACGACGACGTGACGCTTGCCGAGGCGATCGAGATGGCGGAGGCCCGCGACGGCGTCCTGATTTCCCCCGGTCCCGGTGCACCGGCGGACGCCGGAGTCTGCATCGAGCTGATCAAATGGTGCGGCAGCCACGACAAGCCCATGTTGGGCGTCTGCCTCGGACACCAGGCGCTGGCCGAGGCGTACGGGGGGACCGTCACTCACGCCCCGGAACTGATGCACGGCAAGACCTCGCTCGTCGAACACCACGGGACCAGCGTCTTCGGCGGCCTGCCGTCGCCCTTTACGGCGACGCGCTACCACTCACTCGCGGCAGTGCGCGAAAGCATACCGGAGGTTCTGGAAATCACCGCAGAGACGGGCACCGGCGTCGTGATGGGACTCCAGCACCGCACTGCGCCGCTGTGCGGCGTCCAGTTCCACCCCGAGTCGGTCCTCACCGAAGGCGGTTACCTGATGCTGGGGAACTGGCTCGAATCACTCGGCATGGCAGGAGCGGCGGCGCGGGCAGCGGCACTGAGCCCGCTAATCCAGCACTAACCCGGTGCGCTGCTAGGCGCCGGGGTCCAGCAGCTTGCCGACGCCTTCCGTGACATCCGTCTGGGTCGGCGAAGGCGTCGGTGTGGGCGTAGGCGTCGGCGGGGGCGGCGGCGCTTTGGCCACGGTGACGGTGATCGCCTTGCCCTGTTCGACGGCGGCCTGAGCCGCATCGCTTTGCGCCGTCACTTTGCCCGGCTGGACCTGCGTGTTTTCGACTTCCTTGATGATGGCCAGCAGGCCGACTTTCTTGAGTGCTGCCTGAGCCTCGGCCTTCGGCAGGCCGATAAGCTGCGGGACCGCCACCTTGCCGGTAGACACGATGATCTCCACGGTGCTGTCCACGGCCACAGTCTGGGCAGGCGCCGGGTTGGTGGTAATGACGATACCGGCCGGCACATTGGGGCTGTTGTTCAGGGTGGTCGTTGGGGCACCGGTCAGACCAGTCCGGCGCAGTTCGTCCCTGGCGTCCGCCTCGGTCCGGCCGGGCAGGTCCTTCGGGATGGTGATCACGCTGGGACCTTCGGAGATGTTAAGGGTGATCTCCGAATCGCTCTCCAGCGAGCTCCCGGCGGTGGGCTCGGTGCCGACGGCGATGCCCTTGGGGATCTTCTCGTGCTGGATGCGCTTCAGTTCCGGCTTCAGCCCGGCGTTGTAGAGCCTTTGCAGCGCCTCGGATTCGGTCAGCGAGGTGACCGGGGGGACGTCCACCTTGGCTACCGGTGCAGGCTTTTGGTTGACCGTGTTGTAGAGCCACAGGCCGCCACCGGAGAGGACCAGCAGGGTGAAGATCACCAGCGTGGCAATCCACATCCGACGGCGGGACTTCTGCCGGGGGGTGGGTTCGCGTTCGGCCGGAAGGCTCAGTTCGAGGCCATCGGTGTCCGGTGCGCTGTGCGGGGCCGGGCCGGACTGGGCGGCGGAAGCCTCGTCGTCAGGCACCGAGAACGGCGTCGGGATGCGTCCGGACGGGGCGTCGTCGAGGAACTTGGCCCCGGTCAGCGCCAAGGCCGCCGTGGGCGCCACCTGGCCGGTGCCGGCAACCGTGTTGTTCGGATCGGTCGGTGCCTCGCTGGCCGGCAGGAGCGCCACAGCGACGCCGCTGCGGGCTGCCCGGAGCGCCCGCCGGAAAGAAGCAGCGTCCTGGAACCGGTCTGCCCGGTTCTTTTGCAGCGCCTTGGCCAGCACGCTGTCCAGCGCTGCGGACACGTCCGGGTTCAGGCTGCTGGCCGGTTCCGGAATTTCCCGTACGTGCTGATAGGCGACGGAGACCGGGCTGTCGCCGACGAAAGGCGGCCGTCCGGTCAGCATCTCGTAGAGCAGGCAGCCAGCCGAATAGAGGTCGCTGCGCGCGTCGACTGTTTCGCCCCGGGCCTGCTCGGGGGAAAGATACTGGGCCGTCCCCACCACAGCCTGGGTCTGCGTCATCGTCGCCGAAGAGTCGGCCATGGCACGGGCTATTCCGAAATCCATCACCTTTACGCTGTTGGAATCGGGACAGAACATGACGTTTGCGGGCTTGATGTCGCGGTGCACGATTCCGGCCTGGTGACTGTATTCGAGGGCGGACAGCACGCCAAGCGAAAAATCGATCGCTTGGTCGATCGTGACTTCCTTGGCCCGGATCAGGTCGCGGATGGTCTTGCCCGAGACGTACTCCATCACGATGTACGGCACGCGCACGTTGTCCTCGGGACCGCCCGGGACCGCATGGTCCCCGGTGTCGAAGACGGCAACGATGGAGGGATGGTTCAGTGCCGCGACGGCCTGTGCCTCCCGCTTGAACCGGGCCTGGAACTGCGGGTCCCGAGCTAGGTCCGGACGGAGCAGCTTGATGGCAACCGTCCGGCCCAGCCGGGTATCGAGTCCGCGGAACACATCAGCCATGCCGCCGCGGCCGATCAGCTCACCCAGCTCATAGCGACCGCTGAGGACGCGCTGGGCCGACGCCGGGCTGCTGTCCTCCCGGTGCGATGGAGTGCGGGGTGAAGTTGACACGGTGCCTACTTGGTGGAGCTGGCGCTCGGCGAGGGCGAGTCCGAGGCGGGCGCCGGCGCGGCGGCGAGGTGGTAGGTCACTACGGAACCGGCAGGGACCTGAGAACCCGATGCGGGTTCGGAGCTTACGAAGGTGCCCTCGGGCTGGGTTCCGTCGCCCGCCACAGGATCACCCTTCTGCCAGCGCAGGCCGGCCTGTTCGATCGCGCGCTGGACCTGCTTCTCGCTGTCGCCCTGTTGGAACGAGGGGACGGCAACCTTCTCCGGCCCCTTGGAGTAGCTCACGGTGATGGTGTCGCCCGGCTGTACCGGCCCCGAGGGATCGATATCGAGCACCGTTCCGGGAGCGGCGGGGTCAGCGATCTGATTGCCCTTGACCTGCAACCCGAGGCCGTTCAGCTCGGACCGGACGTCGTTGTACGGGCGGCCCTTGTAGGCGTCCGGAATCAGGTTGATGGCGGCCGGAGTCGATTGGGTCGGCGTGGCCGAGCTAACCGTCGGGCTGGGGCTCTTGGAGGTCGGCGCAGCGCTCGTGGTGCTGGCCTTGGCGCTGGTACTGGTGGCGGCCGGCGACGAGGGGAACAAGATCCCCGCCTGCGAGAGGACCACCCCCACCAAGGCAAACAACACCAGGAGGATCAGTGCGATCAACGGCCAGGTCCACGGACTGCGGCCCTTGCGCTGAGGCTCCTGCTCCTCCGGCTCATAGCCGTCATAGTCTTCTTCCTCCTCCGGAACCCAGCTGCGCTCCGCAGCCAGCGCATCGGCCCGGGAGAGGGCACTGCGGGCGCCGTGACCGCTCGCAGCGGCGGCGCCGGCAGCGAGGCCGGCCGCAGCGCCAGCACCTGCGGCGCCGATCACCGGCAACGCCGACGTCGACCTGTCCTCCGCGGAGATAACGCCGGTCGCGGCGGTGGGGAGATTCACCGGAGCGGTGATCGGCCCGGTAGCCGCTTCGAAGAGCAGCATGCCCGGAACGGCCGCGTGCGCAGCGGCTATATCCCCGTTGCGGATGGCGTCGGATGCCTCGGCCAGCTTGATCGCGTCGGCAGGACGGTTCTTGGGATCCTTGGCCAGCATCGACATCAGGAGCGCACGGACGGGCCGGGGCAGGGTGTCGGGCAACGGCGGCGGAGCGTCGTTGACCTGGGCCAGCGCAATCGCAATCTGGGATTCACCGGAGAACGGACGGTGCCCGGTGAGGCACTCGTAGCCGATCACGCCGAGCGAGTAGATGTCGGAAGCGCCGGTCGCCGTCTGGCCGGTGGCCTGTTCGGGAGCCAGATACTGGGCCGTGCCCATCACCTGGCCGGTCTGCGTCAGCGGGACCTGGTCGGCCAGCCGCGCGATGCCGAAGTCGGTGACCTTGACCCGGCCGTCCGGGGTGATGAGCAGGTTGCCCGGCTTGATGTCGCGGTGCACGAGGCCCTGGGCGTGCGCAACGGACAAGGCGCGCGCCGTCTGGGAGATCATCGAGAGGGTCCGGTCCGGGGAGAGCACCTGCTCATGCTCGATGATGCTGCTCAACGGCTGTCCGGGAACGAGTTCCATGACGAGGTAGGCGGAGCCCTCTTCCTCGCCATAGTCGAAGACGTTGGCGATGCCGACGTGGTTCAGCAGGGCGGTGTGCCGCGCCTCGGCCCGGAAACGCTGCAGGAAACCCGGATCGCCGGTGTATTCCTCTTTGAGGACCTTGATCGCCACGATCCGGCCAAGGATCAGGTCCTTGGCCTTCCAGACTTCTCCCATGCCGCCGATCGCAATGCGTGTGGTCAGCTGGAATCTGCCGCCGAGGGTGATTCCCGATGTAGGCCTCACTTATTCAACACCGCCTCAAAAATCTTCTTCGCGTTCGGACTGGTTAGATTTGCGCCGGTGGTGATGTCCACGCCTTGCATGACAATCGTGACCGCCACTTGCGGGTCATTCGCCGGGGCGAACCCGGTAAACCAAGAATTGTTCAGGCCGGTGCCGAGCTCGGCAGTGCCGGTCTTGCCCGCCACCTCGACGTTGGGAACTGCGGCGCCGCCGGCGATGCCTTCGCTGACCACACTCGTCATCCACTCGGTGATCTGGCGGGCGATTTCCGGGCTGGTGGACGTCCGGAGCGCCTCGGGCCTGGGCTCGTTGAGAATCCGCAGATCGGGAGACCGCAGGGCCTTGATCAGGTTGGGCTTCATCTGGACGCCGCCGTTCGCGATGGCGGCGGTCATCATGTTGATCTGCAACGGCGTGGCACGGACGTCGCGCTGGCCAATGGCCGACTGCGCCAGGCCTGCGTCGTCCAGCGGCTCGCTCGGGAAGGTGCTCTTGGCCATTCCCAGTTTCAGCTGGTCGCCGAAGTTTTCGCCGAAGCCAAACTTGGCGGCCTGTTCCTCGATCGCCTTCTGGCCGAGGTCGATCGCGATGCTGGCGAACGGGGTATTGCAGGACTGCTGCAGGGCGAAGGCGAACGAGGCCTTGTCCCTCGTGTAGCAGTTGCCGCCGGCGTAGTTCGGCAGCTTGTACTGGATCCCCGGGAACGGCATCTCGGCCGGGTTGGGCAGCACGCTGTCCTTGTTGTATTTGCCGGAGCTGAGGGCCGCCGCCGTGTCCACGATCTTGAAGACCGACCCCGGGGCCAGCAGCGCACCGGTGGGACCGCTCACGGACTGGTTCAGGTTGATCCCGGGAATCTTGTTCAGTTTGGTGATGTTGGCTGCTTCAGCGTCTGCATCCTGGGTGGCCACCAGGTTGGGGTCATACGACGGCTTCGAGACCATGGCCAGGATCGCACCGGTCTTAGGGTTCGACACCACGATCGAGCCGCGCTGGCCCTCGGGGATCAGGTCGTAGGCAAGCTTCTGGATTTTCGGGTCCAGAGTCAGCTCTACCGAGGCACCCTTCGGCTGGTTGCCCAGGAACAGCTGGCCCACTCGGTCGAGGAACAACTGGTCCGAGCTGCCGGCGAGCTGTTCGTTCATCGCCAGTTCCATGCCGGTCAGGCCATAGTTCTTGGAGAAGTATCCGGTGATGCCGGCGTAGAGCTCGGGCTGCGGGTAGCTGCGCTGGAACTGGCAGCTCTCGCTGCCCGCGACGGACTGCGCCACGGGCTTGCCGCCCACGATGATGGCCCCGCGGTCGTTGCAATAGTTCTGCAGCAGCGTGCGCTTGTTCCAGGCGTTGGCCTTGAGTTCGTCGGCGCCGACCACCTGGACGTAGCTGAGCGCACCAAAGATCAGCGCGAACATGGCGATCGCGGCGATCCAGGAGTTGCGAATGGCCTGGTTCACAGGTGTTTCACCGCCTCGGTGGGAGCGTCCGGACTTGTGCTGGCTCTGCGGGCCGGTGCCGTTACCGGCTTCGGCGGCAGGGCCGTGGTGTCGTTCTTCACTTCAGGATCCTGGCCCGGGGGCAAGGGCGTGGTGTCCACCGGCCCGCGCGCCGTGTGCGAGATCATCAGCAGCAGTCCGACGATGATCCAGTTCGCCAGGAGGGAGGAACCGCCGGCGGCGAGGAACGGCGTCGTCAGTCCGGTCAGCGGGATCAGGCGGGTGACACCGCCGATCACCACGAAGCACTGCAGCGCGATGGCGAAGGACAGGCCCGTGGCGAGCAGCTTCCCGAACGCGTCCCGGGTCCCGAGTGCCGCCCGGAAACCCCGGGTGAAGAGCAGCAGGTACATCAGCACGATCGCAAAGACGCCGATCAGACCGAGTTCCTCGCCGAAGGAAGCGACAATCATGTCGCTGTTGGCGAAGGGGACCAGATTGGGACGGCCCTGGCCCAGGCCGGTGCCGACCAGCCCGCCGTTGGCCATGCCGAAGAGCCCTTCGACGATCTGCCGGCTGCCGCCGAACTCGCGGTCATAGACCTCGGGGGTGAAGGCATTGATCCATCCGTCGATCCGGAGGGCCACGTGCGAGAAGACCTTTGACGCCACGAAGCCGCCGCCCACCATCAGGACGACGCCGATAATCACCCAGCTGATCCGGCTGGTGGCGACGTAGATCATCACCAGGAACAGCCCGAAGAACAGGATCGAGGTACCGAGGTCGCGCTGGAAGATCAGCACCCCGATGCTGACCAGCCACGCCGTGATCATGGGACCCATGTCCTTGAACCGGGGGAACTGCACGGGGCCGATCTTGCGGCCCGCCAGCAGGATCAGGTCCCGGTTGGAGGAGAGGTAGCCGGCGAAGAAGATGGCGAGCGTGATCTTCGCGATTTCACCCGGCTGGAAAGTCATCGACCCGAGCTTGATCCAGACGCTGGCGCCCAGCACTTCGCCCGCGGAAATGCCCGGCACCAGCGGCAGGATCAGCAGCACCGCGCTGACCGCGAGGGAGATGTAGGTAAAGCGGCGCAGCAGCCGGTGGTCCTTGAGGACGAAGATCACCGCGATGGCAACGGCCATCGCCACAAGGGTCCAGCGCAGCTGGTTATTGCCGGTGTCTTCCCCGACGCGGTCGAGACGGTGGATCATCGCCAGGCCGAGGCCGTTGAGGGCCACCACGAGCGGAAGTATTACCGGATCGGCATACTTCGCGCGGAGGCGCAGCACCACGTGGAAAGCCAGCGCCGCCGCCGCGAGGAGGCCGGACTGGAACCAAAAATCGGTGTCGAAGGCCTTTTGCCGGTCGACACCGACGAGCGCGTTGGCACCAATCCCGACCGCGAGGGCCAGGACCAGCAGGAGCAGCTCGGCGTTGCGGCGCGGCTTGGGCGTGGGATCGATCGGTGTCATTTGCCCCCCTCACAGTAAGTCGGGGACGGCGTCGGCGTCGGGGTCGGCGTGGCCGATTTGGACCGGGAGGCCGCGCCGGAAGTGGCGCGCGCGGTGGCCTTAGCCGTGCTGGTGCTGGGCGTGGGGGAGGGCGTCAGGCACTCGTCGGCGGGCGCCGTCGTGCCGGTCCGCTGAAGGTTCTTGACGATCCGCTGCGCGTCGTAAAGGTCCCGCGCGGGAACAGTCTGGCGTACACGCTGCTGCGAGAACTCAGGCAAGTCAGACATCCGAATATCGGTCACCGTCTCGAGGGTGGAGAGTGGAATGGGGCCCAGTCGCTGGGAGACCCCATTGAAAATGGCAACCCGCTGGTCGTGCTCACCGATGTAATACCGGGTCTGCGTCCAGGCGTAGCCGAGCCACAGGCCGATGCCAAGCACGGCAACGATCGCCGCCGCGATGGAAATGGTCAGCCAGCGGCGGTGCCTGACCGGGGGCTTGAAGTCCTCGGATTCTTCCTTGTCCGGCTCGGCCTTGTGCGTCAGCACCGTGGCCGCCCGGCGGGCCACCGTGCGGCCGGCGATGGACGGAATGGAGCCGGAAGCGGCGGCGGAAGCCGCCGCGCCCACGAGTTCATGGGGGCGGGTGGAGAGTTCTTCACGCAGGACTTCGGCGGACAAGTGCTCGCCAAGGTGCGGGTCCGTGGAGGGCTGGGGTTCCTTCGCCTCGCCGGCGTCCCCACCGGCATTCTCGGACGTCTTGCCGGCGTAGGTGCTGCCGGCGCTCCCGGGCGGCGGCGTGGCCGGTGTGCCGGGCGGCGGTGTGGTCCCGGAAGCCGGCGCTGTCGCGGTTACGGTTGCAGGCTCGGGAATGACCTCGACGGCGGCGGTATTGACGTCGTCCGGCGTCGGTTCGGCGATGTCCACCATGACGACTGTCACGTTGTCCGGGGAACCGGCCTCCAGCGTGAGGTCGACGAGTTTCTCGGTGCACTCGCGCAGGCTTTTGGTCTCCCGGACGGTGCGCTCGACAACATGGCCGGCAACATAGTTGAGCCCGTCGGAGCAGAGCAGCCAGCGTTCCCCGGGTTCGACGTCGAGCACGTCCAGGTCGAGTTCGGGACTGGCATCGACGTCGCCGAGGACCCGCATGAGGACGTTCTTGTGCGGGTGCGTTTCGGCCTCTTCGGGGCGCAGCCGGCCCTCGTCGATGAGCCGCTGGACGAAGGTGTGGTCCACGCTGACCTGCTCGAACTTGCCGTTGCGGAGCCGGTAGGCGCGCGAATCGCCGATGTGCGCGAAGTGGAGCTTGCCCCCGGCCAGCAGCAGGGCAGTAACGGTGGTCCCCATCCCGGCGAGTTTCGGGTTCATGTGGACCAGTTCGGACAGCAGCGAATTGGCGGTCTGGATCTCGTCGGCCAGGACGGTGTCCGCCTCGCCGGCTTCCACGTCGTAGTCGTCGCGGTCCAGATGGATCATGTCCAGCACGGTTGCGGCGGACGCCACGTCTCCGCCGGCGTGCCCGCCCATGCCGTCGGCGACGACGGCGAGGTGGCGGCCAACGTAAGCGGAGTCGTCGTTTTTGGCACGCACACGGCCGACGTCGGAGCGCGCGGCGTAGCGCATGATGAGCGGCCGCTTCGAGGCAGTTGCTGCCTTGTCTGCGGGGGATTCCGGGGCAGCCATGGCTACGGCCTCAATTCAATGACCGTCTTGCCGATTCTCACGGGGACACCCAGCTCAACCGGAAGGGCCCGGGTCAGCTGCTGGTCTGCCAGATATGTGCCGTTGGTGGAGCCGAGGTCCTCGATGAACCAGCGGCTGCCCTGCGGGAACAGGCGTGCGTGCCGGCCGGAGGCGTAGTCATCCTCCAGGACCAGAGTGGCTTCCTGTGCCCGGCCGAGCAGAATGGGGCTCGCAGCCAGCGGAAGGGTGGTGCCTTTCAGCGGTCCTTCCGTGACGACGAGTTGGCGCGCCTGCTGCTTCGCCGGGGCGGGTGCGGGCTCGGCCAACGAGGGGTTCCGGCGTACCTGCCGGGCCGTGGGGGCGCCGGCTGCGGCTTTGCGCCCGATCATGAGATCCCGGCGCATGGCCGAGACGATGCTGAAGATGAGGACCCACAGCAGGATTAGGAAACCAAAGCGCAGGGCAGTGATGGTCAGTTCGCTCACGGGCGGCCGCCCGGGTTGGCGGGCAGAAGGCGGAAAATGATTTTGGTCCGTCCCATCGTGATTGTGGCGCCGTCGGTAAGTTCCGAACTGCCCACGACTTTGTGGCCGTTCACGTAGCTGCCGTTCGTTGAGCCTAGGTCGATGGCCTCCGCCGTGCCCTGGCCGGTGCGGATTTCCAGGTGTCGGCGCGACACCCCTGTGTCGTCGATCAGGATGTCCGCTTCGGAGGAACGGCCCAGTACCACCGAGGGCGCGTTCAGCGAATAGCGCTGGCCGTCAATGTCCAGCACGGGCTGGAGGCGGCCGGGCTGGCGGTTCGGGGCGGCGGGCATGACGCCTTGGCTGCCGGGCTGGGCGGGAGAGCCGCCGGCCTTTTCGGTTCGGGAAGTGATCTCGAAATCGCCGGCGCGGCGGTCCTCGTCGCGGCGGAAACTGATGCGCACCGGACCCTGCAGGGTGTACCCCTGGCTGCGGACGTGGTTGATGACGACGTCGCACAGTTCTTCCGCGAGGGGCGTTCCCCATTCCTGGGCCCGCTGGAAATCGTCAGCGCTGAGCAGGACATCGAAAACGTTAGGGGCCAGGGTGCGTCCCGCGGCGATGGTGAGGGCCTTGTTGTCCACTTCCCGGCGGAGGTGGCTGGCTATCTCAACCGGCTCAACCTGCGCGCGGGAACCGGTGGAGAAGACTCCGCGGACGGCCTTTTCGATGCCGCGCTCGACTTTGTCCAGCAAGCCCATGGTCCTTCTCCTTTCCTGGCAGCTGCGGTGCAGCGTTTGTTCGGGAACTCGGTTTCCAACATTCGCGGGAGTCCGCCGTATCCGGGCACTCCTACATCAGATACTACTGGGCAAGGCTGGGAATGGCCTTAATGCGGCCCGCCGCTGCGGCCGGCAAATTTGCTCCGGACCGGCCCTGACGTGCGCGGATGTCCGGCGGACGGCTGGGACAGCGCGGGAGCCGCCGGGGGCTGGCCGGTCCGTTTTTGAGCGCCGTAATCGCGCCGGTTTGGCACCCCGACAGCCCCGATTGGTGTTTTCCCGCAATTGTCCGTTATGCTTGATCTCGCTGCTTTTACGAGGTTGCTGGTCCGGTTTCCGGGCCTTCAGCAGTGAAAGAAGTTGCGCGCGAGTGGCGGAACGGCAGACGCGCTGGCTTCAGGTGCCAGTGTCCGAAAGGGCGTGGGGGTTCAAATCCCCCCTCGCGCACGCAAATGAACGAACCCCGGTCTTCGGACCGGGGTTCTTTTTTGTTGCCCGCCGCCGAGCTCTTCCGGCCGAGCTCCTTTCTCAGTTGGCCGCTGCCGACATGCGCAGAGCGTGGACGAATTCGAGCTTCTCGATCACGGCATCGGAGAGGACGAAGGGGTAGAGGTCGTCTTTGCCCATGCTGCGGTTGACCTGGTTCAGGGCGATCGAGAGCGGGAGCCATTCGGTTTCCACCAGGGCTCGGAAAGAGGGTTCCCGGTTCGCGGCGGGGAGCAGGCCAAATTCCCGCGCCGTGTCGAGGGTGTCCCAGATGTGCAGGTAATGGGCGAATGACTCGGCAAAGTCCTCATAAGGGTGCATGGTTGCGTACTCGGAGATGAACCGATCGTTCCAGTTCTCCGGAGCGCCTTCGCTGTAATGCCGGTCAATTTCCGCCTGGTAGTCCTTGGTGTCGTCGCCAAAGAGACCGCGGGCCTCGCGCGTCCGCCCGGCGTCGCCGAAGACGAGCACCGTCTCAAAGTAGTGCCCCACCTCGTGCCGGAAGTGGCCGAGCATCGTGCGGTAGGGCTCGTCCAGCTGGGCCCGCATCCTCTCACGGTAGGCGTCGTCGCTTTCGGCCAGGTTGATGGTGATGACGCCGCCAGCGTGTCCGATCATCACTTTTTCGTTGACGCTCGACAAAAGGTCGAAGGCCAGGCCGCCGTCGGGGTCTTCGGCGCGCGTGGTGATTGGCAGCCCAAGCTCGTCCAGTTCGGCAACGAGGCGGCGTTTGGCCTGCTCCGCCGCGAGGAACTGCGACAGGCCCTTGGCATCGCTGTCATTGGGGCGGGTGCGCGTGAGCTCACAACTGAAGCATTGGCTGCCGCTCTGGGGCCCAAGCCAATTGCACCCGGAAAGGGCTGCATTCGCACAGCGGCGCCAGATGGCTCCCGACGGGTCCGTGTACTGTCCGTGCTTGTCTGTCGCAACCACGGCCCGCGACGTGCGCAGATAGGCCAGCTGCGTTCCGCAGTGCAAGCAGGCCGAATTTTCGAAATAGACGGCTGAACCGCACACACCGCAGGACTGTTTTTTCACTTCCCGATCCTACCGACCAGTCGGGCTGCCCCCGGTCCGCCCGGCCGGTTCCGCGCCGCCGGTTTAACCGCCGGTTTAACCGCGCAGAGCCCCGAAGCCCGCGATCAGCGCCTCAAGGCCGAGGCCGAAGGCGACATCGGCCTGGTTCGCGTAGCCCTGCTCTCCGAGGCTGGCGACGGCGGCGGAGAAGTTCGGCGTCGCGGCCGCCAGGCTGCCGGAATCGAAGATGTCCGCCGGAGCCGTCACGTCGTAGGCCGAGCCGAAGATGAACGATTCCAGGGCCACGATGGCGGAGATGATGCGCTCCTGCGGGAAGCCTGCCCGGCTGAACCCCGCGCTCACCGCCTCATACATGGCGAGGGTCTTCGGTGCATCGGCCACCGGGAGCACCGCGATCACCGGGATCAGCGGCGTGTGCCGCGAGAAGACGTCACGGTAGCTCCAGGCCCAGTCCCGCACCGCTTGTTCCCACGGTTCGGTCTCGAAAGCCGACACGTCCACAAAGGACGTGAGGTGGTCCTGGATGAGGACCAGCACCTCGCGTTTCGAGGAGACATGGTTGTACAAGGCCGACGGCGCCACGTTCAGCGAGCGGGCCAGAGCCGCCATGGTGAAGCCGTCATAACCGCTCTTGCGCACCAATCGCAGGCCCGCCGCGGTGATCCCGTCCTGGTCGAGGACAGCAGAAGGAGGCCTGCCGACCCTGCGGCGCGGCTTGGCATCGGGTCGGTGCGGATCCGCGGTGACGCTTTTGGCTGCCGGCATTCCGGGCCTTTCTACTGGGCTGTCCTCTGGACTATTCCACCGGATTATTCCACCGGATGCGATCTTGCGCCGGGGTCTTCCCTCTTTGCAACGTTACCGCTATAGTCGTCCTAAATGAATGGCATTCATTTAGTGGTTCGCATCACTCCGCGGCCACAGAGAGGACATCATGCTGGAACTTGACCGCGACGTCGTCATCGTTGGAGCCGGCCCCGCCGGCCTGACCGCAGCCCGCGGGCTGCAGAAGGCCGGACTGAGCGTCGCCGTGCTCGAAGCCCGCGACCGGGTGGGCGGCCGGACCTGGACGGACACCATTGACGGCGCAATGCTGGAGATCGGCGGCCAGTGGGTCTCCCCGGACCAGACAGCGCTCCTGGAGCTCCTCGATGAGCTCGGACTGAAGACGTACGAGCGCTACCGTGACGGCCAGTGTGTCTACATCGGCGCCGACGGCAAGCGCACCCTTTACTCCGGTGACACCTTCCCGGTCAGCGACGCCACCGCTGCCGAAATGGACAAACTGACCGCACTGCTGGACTCGCTTGCCGCGGAAATCGGCGCCAGCGAGCCCTGGGCCCACCCCAAGGCCCGTGAATTGGACACCATTTCCTTCCACCACTGGCTGCGCCAGAACTCCGCCGACGAGGAAGCCTGCAACAACATCGGCTTGTTCATTGCCGGCGGCATGCTGACCAAGCCGGCCCACGCCTTCTCCGCCCTGCAGGCAGTCCTGATGGCGGCGTCGGCTGGTTCCTTCACCAACCTCACCGATGAGGATTTCATCCTGGACAAGCGCGTCGTCGGCGGCATGCAGCAGGTCTCGCTGCTGCAGGCTGCGGAACTGGGCGACGACGTCGTCCTCTCCAGCCCGGTGCGCACGATTAACTGGGAGGGCGACGCCGACGGGGCCAACACGGCGGGCCAGCGGGTCTCCGTGATCTCGGACCGCGCCACCGTGAACGCCCGCTTCGTGGTCATGGCCGTGCCGCCGAACCTCTACTCCCGGGTCTCCTACAACCCGCCGCTGCCGCGCCGCCAGCACCAGATGCACCAGCACCAGTCCCTCGGCCTGGTCATCAAGGTGCACGCCGTCTACAGCACGCCGTTCTGGCGCGAAGACGGTCTGTCCGGCACCTGCTTCGGTGCCGACGCGCTGGTCCAGGAGGTCTACGACAACACCAACCACGAAGACCCCCGCGGCACCCTGGTGGGCTTTGTCTCGGACGAAAAAGCGGACGCCATGTTCGAACTCAGCGCCGAGGAACGCCGCCGCGCCATCCTCGAGTCGATTGCCGGCTTCCTGGGTGAGAAAGCCCTTGAACCGGAGGTCTACTACGAGTCCGACTGGGGCTCCGAAGAATGGACCCGCGGCGCGTACGCCGCTAGCTACGACCTGGGCGGCCTGCACCGGTACGGAAAAGACCAGCACGCCCCGGTGGGCCCGATCTACTGGGCTTCCTCCGACCTCGCGGCCGAGGGGTACCAGCACGTGGACGGCGCAGTGCGGATGGGACGCCGGATCGCGGCCCGGATCGCGGCCGCTGCCGACCGCGCACCGGCCGCCCGCTAGTCCGGCGAAGCCCGAAGCAACAACCCTTGTCCCAGATCCCTAACGAATAAAACAGAGAGGTCGGCCAGATGCGTTACGTAGTGGGGTATTCCGCCAATGCCAGAGGCCGTGATGCCGTCAATCTGGCTGTCTCCCTGGCCCGCGGCCGTGGAGCGAGCCTGGACCTGGTGGTGGCCATCCCGGACGCCGGACCGTTCAACGCGGCCCACGCGCCCGCCGCGGGTTACGACAATTACCTGCACCAGCAGGCGGCGGAATGGCTCGACGAAGCCCTCGCCCTCATCCCGGCGGACGTCCCCGCCAAGGCCCATGTCCGCAGCGGGGAATCAGACGCGCAGACCCTGATCGAGGCCTGCGAGGAATTCCAGGCGGACATGCTCATCATCGGGGCCACCAGCAACGGACTCTTCAAGCGCTTCACCGTCGGCTCCGTGGCCAGCGCCCTGCTGCACGCAGCGACCGTTCCGGTGGCGCTGGCTCCGCACGGCTACCACCGCCGGGAGGCGCTGACCCGCGTCAGCTGCGGGCTGGGGAACCGTGCCGGTGCCGAGGAACTCTTGGATTTCGCGGTCTCGATGGCAGTGAACCGGGAGGTTCCGTTGCGCGTCGTATCGCTGCTAACCCTGGATGCTGGCGACTCGGACGTGGCGGCCGATGCCGCCCGCGACTACGCGCAGAAGCATCTTGCGGCAGCCCTGCCGGCCGATGCTTCCGGCGCCGCGCCGGCCGCTAAGGCCGACGTCGTCGTCGCCCAGGGCCGCAGCGTCGAAGAGGCCGTGGACCGGCTGGACTGGGAAGACGGCGAGGTGCTGCTGATCGGCTCAAGCCGCCTCGCCCGGAGCCGCTCCATCTTCCTGGGCAGCACCGCCAACCGCATCCTGCGCGCCCTGCCGGTGCCGATGATCGTGGTCCCCAGCGACTACGAACTCAAGCACCTGACCCATTCAACGTCGAATGACACCTCCCGAGAGGCACAAGCATGAGCACCGAACACGCGACCGCCAAGGCCGCAACACACACCCAGGACCATGGCCTGAGCGAGAAGGGCCTGAAGGCCGGATCGGTGGGGCTGATCGGCGCCGTCGTCATCGGCGTCTCCTGCATCGCCCCGGCCTACACCCTGACCGCCGCCCTGGGCCCGACGGTTTCCGAGGTCGGCGTCCACCTGCCGGCGATCTTCCTGGTCGGCTTCATCCCGATGCTGCTGGTGGCCTTCGGGTACCGCGAGCTGAACAACGCGATGCCCGACGCCGGCACCTCGTTCACCTGGGCATCGCGGGCTTTCGGCCCGTGGCTCGGCTGGATGGGTGGCTGGGGGCTTATCGCGGCGACCATCATCGTGCTGTCCAACCTCGCCGCCGTCGCCGTGGACTTCTTCTACCTCATGCTGGCCCAGCTCTTCGGCAACCCGGATCTGGCGGACCTGACCACCAACCTGCCGCTCAACATCGCCACGACGCTGGTCTTCATCGCCCTGGCCTGCTGGATTTCGTACCGCGGCATGGAAACCACCAAGACCGTCCAGTACGTCCTGGTCGCGTTCCAGCTGCTGGTGCTGGGCTGGTTCGCGGTCGCCGCCTTCAGCCACGTGGCCAACGGCACGGCCTTCGACGCCACCGCCATCGCGCCGGACTGGTTCAACCCCTTCGCCGTCGAATCCTTCTCCGCCTTCGCCGCCGGCGTCTCGCTGTCCATCTTCATCTACTGGGGCTGGGACGTCACGCTGACCATGAACGAGGAGACCAAGAACCCGGAGAAGACCCCGGGCCGCGCGGCCACCGTGACGGTCCTCGTCATCGTGATCATCTACATGACGGTCGCCCTCGCCACGCTGGCGTTCGCCGGCATCGGCACCGAAGGCCTCGGCGCGGGTAACCCGGACAACCAGGGCAGCATCTTCGCCGTCCTTGCCGGACCCGTCATGGGCCCGTTCGCGATCCTGATGTCGCTGGCCATCCTGAGCAGCTCGGCCGCATCGCTGCAGTCCACCTTCGTTTCCCCGGCCCGGACCCTCCTGTCGATGGGCCACTACAAGGCGCTGCCGCACAAGTTCGGCAAGATCAGCCCCAGCTATAAGTCCCCGAGCTACGCCACCATCGCCTCGGCCGTGGCCGCCGCCGTGTTCTACGTCGTCACCCGGACCCTCTCCGAGAACGCGCTGTGGGACACCATCACGGCCCTCGGCATGATGATCTGCTTCTACTACGGCATCACGGCCCTGGCCTGCGTCTGGTTCTTCCGCGCCGAGGCCTTCAGGGGAGCGCACTCGTTCTTCTTCAAGTTCCTCGCCCCGCTGCTGGGCGGCGTCATCCTGCTGGTGATGTTCGTCAAGACCGCCTACGACTCGATGGATCCGGAGTACGGTTCCGGCTCGTCGATCGGCGGCCTGGGCCTGGTCTTCATCCTGGGCATGGGCGTCATCCTGCTCGGTGTAGTGCTCATGCTGGTCATGGCCAAACTCCGCCCCGAGTTCTTCAAGGGACAGGTCCTGACCCGCGGCAACTGATTTGGCGGACGCGACCCCCAATCCGGATGTCCGAAGGTCCTTCTTCCGCCAGCCCCGAGTGTGCCTTGAAAAGTAAGCACACTTATCAATAGGCTGGCGGAAGGAGGACCTTCCTCCGTTGGATCAAGGACGAGGTGAGCGCATGTCGGACGCACAGGACATCAAAAAGGTGACGGACATCATTAACGATTCGCGGATCGGGATGTTCACCACCATCAACGAGCAGGGTGCCCTGGTCAGCCGCCCGCTGGCCGTCCAGGACGTCCAGGACGACGGCGACATGTGGTTCTTCACCTCCGAAGGCACCTCCCAGGTAGCGCACATCACGGCCAACCCCGCCGTCAACGTGTCCTTCGGCAAGGGGACCGAGTGGGTGTCCGTGGCGGGCACGGCCAACGTGGTCACGGACCGCCAGGAAATCCGCGACCGGTGGAACCAGGCCGTCGAAGCATGGTTCCCGGACGGTCCGGAAACCCCGGAGGTTGTCCTGCTGCGCGTGGACTCCGATTCGGCCGAGTACTGGACCAGCCCGGGCGGTACGGCGGCGACCGTGCTGCAGTGGGTGAAATCCAAGGTCACCAACAGCCGGATGAGCGTCGGCGAAAGCGGCACGGTCGAACTCTAGGCCGGCGCGGTTGGCGCTGCTCAATCGGTTGGCGTGCTCAGTCGGTTGGCGCCGCTCAGTCGAGGATCTTCAGCGCCGTCCCCCAGTTGAAAGTCTCGTACGCCGGATTCATTTGCAGGCCGATCACCAGCAACTGCATCCCCTCCAGTTCGCGGGCGTGTCGCAACGCCCCGACCTGGAGGGGCCGGAGTCCCGCCGCGGCAACGAACGCCGCCACCTCGTTCCGGGCCGGCTCCGAGTCCGAGGCGATGAACACGTCCAGCTGCGTGCCTTTCGCGGAGCCTTCCGCCAAGGGACCGGCGAACGTCGTGTTAAACGCTTTCACCACCCGGGCCCCGGGAAGAAGTCGGGCCACCTCTTCCGCCGCGGATGTGCCGGGCTCGACCTCCAGCGAGTCGCCGGTCTGCATGTTGACCGGGTTGCTGATCTCGATCACGGTCTTACCGCTCAGCGTGTCGCCGTAGTGCATGGCCACTTCCTTGGCCGGCTCGAAGTACAGGGCCAGAACCACAATGTCCCCCTCCGGAACATCGCCAAGGCCGCCGGAGGTCGTGTTGACGCCAAGCTCCGCCGCGAGTTTGGCGGCGTTGTCCGGACTCCGGTCGAGAATCTGGATGGACCGCCCGGCCGCAACCGCCCGTAAGCCGATCGCACGGGCCATGTTGCCGCTGCCGATAATCGTGATGTCAGTCATCGTGCCCCTTCGTTGGAAACGTCCAGCGCGCCGGCGGCGCGCTCTGCCTCTGCCAGTGCTTGTTCGAGCCGGTCGACGGCGTTGCTGTAGCCGCCGTTTGTCCTGCCGGCGTCCGTTCCGGCCCGGAACGATCCACCGCGCAGTTCCTCGGCGGCCCTCATGGCCTTGATCATGGCCGCCGTTTCCGGCCGGGCGGGATCGCTCATTGCCGGGAAATCGATGCAGAACGCGGGATCCAATTCATAGCGCTGCCACCGGGCGAGGGCCGCGCGGTGCCGCTCGGATGCTGCCGCATCCGCGATTGCTGCGGCCCGGAGCGTACGCCTGGCCTCCTGCCAGCGGAACAGCCTGGGCGTCCAGCGGTAGCTGGCGGCAGCCGTCGTGACTGCGAGGGCTGCGAGCATCAACCCGGCGACGGGGGAGACCAGCGAGGGCAGAAGAACAGCCGGGCCCACGATCGCGAACCCGGCGAAACCGTCCCAGAACACGGCGTCCGGCAGCCCGCCCTCGGACGCCGCGTGCTTCCGGGCAAGGTAAACCGTGCCGGCAACGACAAGCGCGACGAGGAGGGCCAAGGACAGGAGTTGCCAGGCCCCCAGCGGAGCTGACTCAAATAGTGACGGCATGGCGCACCTCCCC
Organism: Arthrobacter sp. 01T414; assembly: GCF_056398965.1. Lineage (NCBI taxonomy): Bacteria > Bacillati > Actinomycetota > Actinomycetes > Micrococcales > Micrococcaceae > Arthrobacter > Arthrobacter sp. 01T414. The sequence goes on from NZ_JBFTQK010000005.1 coordinate 213,323, forward strand.
ACGGAACCCGTCCCGGGCGGGCGCAGTTCCGTTGATTCCATTGGAATCCATCCGGGTCAGGCCGTCAATGGGCGGTGCGCGGCCGGGCAAGGGCTGGTTCCCAGCCGGGTCCGTGGCGGCGTAGCCTAGGGCCCATGCGACTGAAAATGTGCAGTATCCACGTCAAGGATCCGGCCGCCGCCCACGAGTTCTACACCGGAACCCTGGGCTTTGAGACACTCATGGCGATGCCCGAGCAGAACCTCTACATCATTAAGGATCCGGGCGGCGGGGAGTCCGCGGGGTTGTTGCTGGAGCCCAGCGACAACCCGATCGGTGCCTCCTACATGAACGCGGTTCACGACGCCGGGATGCCCGCCATCGTGTTCGGCGTCCCGGACGTCCGGGCGGAGTACGAGCGTCTCACGGCCAAGGGCGTGATCTTCCAGGCCGAACCGTCAGACAGTCCCTGGGGTACGAGCGCGGTGCTCGACGACGGCTGCGGCAACTACGTCCAGCTGCACCAGGACTGAGCGCCGCGGGCCAGCGCCGTTTCGATGGTTCCCTGCCGGATCGATGGTCCGTAGCGTCGAGTGGGCACGGAACCGTCGAAACGGGCTGCGGGGAAGGGAGCGGAGACTACTCGGCCTTGGCGCGGGCCTTCTTGGCGTCCTTCTTGGCAGCCTCGTCCTTGACCCGCTGGGCCTCGGCACGGACCGCGGCGTGGGTGGCGCGCTCGGCGACCAGCCAGGCCGGGGGAGCCTGCAGCAGCGCGGTGATTTCCGCCGTCGTCAGTGCCTCTTCGACGCCGCCGCGGGCCAGGCCGCTGATGGAGACGTTGAGCTTCTGCGCGACAACGGGGCGCGGGTGCGGGCCGTTGCGGCGAAGCTCGGCGAGCCACTCCGGCGGATTGGCCTGAAGCTCGGCGAAATCGGCCCGGGTGATAACCGAATCCTGGAACTCCTGCGGCGTCGCGGGCAGGTAGATGCCAAGCTTCTTGGCGACGGTGGCCGGCTTCATGGACTGGGAGTTCGCAGAGGTCATGCTTCAAGGGTATCTGGCGGCCAGCCCGCAGGGCACCAAAACAGCACCGCCCGGCGGCACTGACGGTACTGTGAACGTGTGCCCGCAGAAGAAGAAACAGCCCAGCCCAACGACGAACAGCCGCCCGCACCCCGGGAACTGCGGTTCGCGTACGTTGCCGGTGTCACCCCCGGTAAATGGATCCGGCGCTGGGAAGAGCGGATGCCCGACGTTCCGCTGCACTCCTTCATGTCCGACGACGGCGCCCAGCTCGCCGTCCTTCGCGACGGCTCGGCGGATCTGAGCTTCGTCCGGCTCCCGGTGGAGCGCGAGAGCCTGAGCGTCATCCCGCTCTATGAGGAACAGCCCGTGGTGGTGGCGCCGAAGGGCCACGAGATCTCCGTGTTCGAAGAGGTGGCGTTGGCGGACCTGTCCGCCGAGACCTTCCTCGATGTCGCCGCGCTGGGCGGGGCCGAGCAGGCGCTGCAGGTGGTTGCGTCCGGTGCCGGGCTGGTCGTCCTGCCGATGTCCGTGGCCCGGCACTGGAACGTCAAGGACACGGTGGCCCGGAAGTTGACCGGCGCGCCCACGACCGAGATCGCCCTGGCGTGGCCCAGCGATTCAACCGATGCGGTGATCGAGGAATTCATCGGAATCGTGCGCGGCCGTACCGCTGCCAGCTCCCGGCAGCCTTCGGCCCAGCAGGAGAAACCCAAGCGCGAGCCGAAGCCGGACCGGCGCGGACCCGCGGTCAAGAAGCCCAAGGTGGCACAGCGCTACGCGCCGAACCCGGACAAGGGCCGCGGCAAGGGGTCCCGGAAAAAGGGAAAGCGCTAGCCGCCCAACCAGATCCTGCGGGCTACTTGGCGCAGGCGTCCTGCAGGGCCTTGACCGAATCCGCCGGCACCTTGTCGCCCGAGTCCGCGATCTGCTTCAGCGGCGTGGTGATCTCCGCCGGCACCCCGGCGCTCTGGGCGCCGGACACCAGGCCGGCCAGGGCCTTCTTGTCCTGGACGCTGACCAGGCCGTCCGCCACGAGGGAACAGGCCTGCTTCTTGATCTCGTTGCCGGCCGCGCTGGCCACCTGGGAGGCGCCGTCGCTGACGGCTTTATCGGCCGCCTGCTGCACCTGGCCGCAGCCGGAAAGCATGATCATGAGTGATGCGGCGGACAGGGCGGCGAGGCGTCGATTCATCCCGCCAGCCTAGCAAGAATGCTCCGCCCGGCTGGGCCCGGTCCGGCAATCCGCAGGGTCTTCCGGTGCACCCGGGCCGGGCGTAATCTGTGCGCACTTGCAGGACGGACAGTTCATGGAGGTGGGCACAATGTCGGACAAAAAGCAGGTGCTGGGGGTCGGTGTAGGAGACCTGCAAAGCGCGGTCTCAAGGGAGTCCGCACGCATCATGCGGGAGGCCAAGGGAGACCGGCTGAAGGCAAGCAAGATCATCCTGGCCAGGCTCCAGGAGATGGGGTTCATTACCGACGCGGAGGTTCCGGTCCTGGGCCGGATCTGCGAGGAAGGATTTGCCGCCAGCTCCGGGAAGAAGGAGGCGTCCGCGGCCTACCACGAAGTCCGGAAGGCCTACGACAAATTGCTCCTGGATCCGGGAGCCAGCCCGGTGGCACTGGCCTTCGCCTCAGCCTCGGCTGGCTCTTACGTGGCTGTGGACGCCTCGGAGGGCGGTGGCAGCACCGGCGTCGTCTACAAAAAATCCGGCGGAAACTGGCAGGAGACACTGGCCGGGGCGGGAGCCGCGATCGGCGGCATCCTCGGCGGACCTGCCGGGGCAGGACTGGGCACCATCATCGGAGGCGTCACCGGCAAGATCGTGGACGAGTGCCTCTGAGTCCCGCCCGACCCGGAACGGGCCTACTCCCCGTGGACGGCGGCCTGCTTCTGCTCCGAGCGGTCCAGATAGGCGAGCAATAGGTCCGCGGCGCGGTCCGGTTCGCCGGCTTCCAGCGCGGCGCAGATCTGCTCATTGTCGTCGAGGTAGCTGCGGTAGAAGTGCGCATCCACGGTGGCCTTGTGGAAGAACAGCCGCATCTCGGCGAGGATCTGCGACATGGCCGTGTCCAGGCGGCGGCTGCCGGCCAGCGCCACGATCGCGCGGTGGAAGTGCTGGTTGGCGGTGCCGAGGGCTTCCTCGTCGTCGGCGGCCGCCGCCGCTTTGCCTTCCTCGACCGCGGCGCGTACGGCGGCCACCCGCTCCGGGGCGCCCCCGCCGCGCAGGGCGGCCACCTCGATGGCGCGCCGCACGGTGTACACATCGTGGATGTCACCGGGGCCGAGGCTGGCCACGAAGACGCCGCGGTTGGGATGGCGGACCACCAGGCGCTCGGCCGCCAGTTCGGCAAAGGCCTCACGCACCGTGTTGCGCGAGACGCCCAGCTCCTCGGCGATAACCGATTCGGTCAGCCGGGTGCCGGGCAGCAGCACTCCGTCGGCGAGCTGCTGGCGTAGTTCGGCCGCCACCCGGTCCGCCACGGAGGGGACGGCGATGCGCAGTCGTGCGGCCGCGAGGGCGCCGGCGCTGGCCTCGGAAGTCGTCATAGTGCCGAATCTACACGATTGTCCCCAGAAAGAATTGTCAGATTGTTGAACAATCCAACAGGATGGTGCATCCTTGTAGAGAGCAAGAACTGAGACGAGGATCACAATGGCAAACACCGGCTTGAACACCATCGACCTGAACAGCGACGTCGGTGAGTCCTACGGGCGCTGGAGCCTGGGCGACGACACCGCGATGTTCCAGTCGGTCTCGAGCGCCAACGTCGCATGCGGATTCCATGCCGGAGACCCCAGCGTGATCCGAAGGACCTGCCGCGAGGCGGTCGCGGCAGGCGTCATGATCGGCGCCCACGTCGGCTACCGCGACCTGGCCGGTTTCGGCCGACGATTCCTCGACATCGACCCGATCGAACTGGCGGACGATGTTGTCTACCAGATCGGCGCACTCCAGGCACTCGCCGCCGCGGAGGGCGGGACGGTCAGGTACGTCAAGCCCCATGGCGGCCTGTACAACGCGATCGTCGCGCACACCGCCCAGGCGAAAGCAGTCGTCGACGCCGTTAAATCCGTGGATCCCAACCTCCCCATCCTGGGCCTGCCGGGCTCGGAAGTGCTCCGCTTGGCCGAGGCGGCCGGGCTCCGCGCGGTCACCGAGGCCTTCGCTGACCGCGCCTACAACCGGGACGGCACGCTGGTTTCCCGCACGCTCCCCGGGGCAGTGCTGCACAACCAGGCCGAGGTCACCGAACACGTCCTCCGGATGGCCACCGACTCTGCCGTCCGCACCGTGGACGGTTCCATCCTTAAAATCCGCGCCGAAAGCATCTGCGTCCATGGCGATTCCCCGGGAGCCGTGGCCATGGCGGCCGCCGTCCGCGAGGCGCTCAGCGCCGCCGGAATCGGCACCGCCTCCTTCGTCTAGGCACACCACCAAGAGCTTCGCCCGCGCCGCGTCCCAACCCGCATCAACCCGGCGCAACCTCAACAACCCACCCAGCACAGGCAGCACCCGCATCTGGAGGAACATCATGACCGCACCGCACCAGGCCGCCCCGGCCACCGGCAAGAGGACCGGCAAAAGGAACCTGCCGCCGGGCGCCCTCAAGGCCTACATCGCGAGCCTCACCGGCACCTCGCTGGAGTACTACGATTTCGCTATTTACTCCGTGGCGTCGGCGCTGATCTTCCCCAAAATCTTCTTCCCGGTGGGCGACGAGCTGGTTGGCCTGCTGCTGTCCTTTTCCACCTTCGCCGTCGGCTACTTGGCCCGCCCCATCGGCGGCGTCATCTTCGGCCGGCTCGGCGACAAGATCGGCCGCAAGCACGTACTGGTCGTCACGCTGATGCTGATCGGCGTTGCCACCGTGCTCATCGGTGTGCTGCCTGACTACTCCGCGATCGGCGTCGCCGCTCCCGCGATCCTGGTGCTGCTGCGCCTCGCGCAGGGCATCGGCGTCGGCGGCGAATGGGGCGGGGCCGTCCTGCTCTCCAGTGAATTCGGCGACGCCCGCAAGCGCGGCTTCTGGTCCTCGGCCGCGCAGATCGGCCCGCCGGCCGGCAACCTGATGGCCAACGGCGTCCTGGCGCTCCTCGCGGCAACCCTGAGCAACGAGGCGTTCCTGTCCTGGGGCTGGCGCGTGGCCTTCCTGTCCTCCGCCCTGCTGGTGGTCTTCGGTCTGCTGATCCGGCTCAAGCTGGAGGAAACCCCCGTCTTCAAGGCCATCCAGGCCCACGGCGAGGCCCCCAAGGCACCCATCAAGGAAGTCTTCACCAAGGAACCCCGCGCACTGGTGGCCGCGGCCCTCTCCCGCATCTGCCCTGACGTGCTGTACTCCCTGTTCACCGTCTTCGTGGCCCTCTACGCCACCAAGCAGCTGGGCATGACCACCGGCAACGTCCTCGGCGCCATCCTGATCGGCTCGGCGTTCCAGCTGGCCCTGATCCCGGCCGCCGGCGCGCTGACGGACCGCTTCAACCGCCGGCTCGTCTACGGCATCGCCGCCGTCGGCACGGCCGTGTACATCCCGCTGTTCTTCCTGATGATCCAGGGCAAGTCGGTGCTGATGCTGACCATCGGCGTCGTGATCGGCCTGGCCTTCCACGCCTTCATGTACGGCCCGCAGGCGGCCTACATCACCGAGCAGTTCCCCGCCCGGCTGCGCTACGCCGGCAGCTCGCTGGCCTACACCCTGGCCGGTGTGATCGGCGGCGCCGTTGCACCGCTGGTCTTCACGGCACTCTTCGCCGCCACCGGCAACTGGTTCCTGATCGCCGGCTACCTCGCGGTCTCCGCCGTGGTGACCGTGGTGGGCCTGGCGATCGGCAAGAACCCGCAGACCAGCGAGGAAGAACGCCTGCTGCAGGAAGCCCGCGCCTAGCCGGCGCGGACCCGGATACGGCGGCAATCATGGAGGCAGTAATGGAATCGGTGGCAAAGCAGCAGGTGGCCGGCCACAAAGTGCGCGCGGTGCGGGCAGTGGGAACCCGCGCGGTGCTCGCCGAACTGACCGGCACCCAGGCCGTCTTGGCCCTGCAGGCGCTGCTCCTCGAGCACCCCTTGGCCGGGCAGCTGGACGTGCTCGCAGCCGCCGAGACTGTCATGGTCACGGCCGACTCGCCGAACGCCGCCCGCCGGATCGCCGCGCAGCTGCTGCAGCTCGACCTCACCGCCCCGGTGCAGCGCGACGGCGGCCTGGTCCTCATCGATACCGTCTACGACGGCGAGGACCTCGCCGAGGTCGCGGAGCTGACCGGCCTCGGCATCGAGGGCGTGATCACCGCCCACAGCAGCCAGCAGTGGACCGTGGCCTTCGCCGGGTTCGCCCCGGGATTCGGCTACCTCGTCGGCGAGAACGAGGCACTGAACGTCCCGCGCCGGAGTTCTCCCCGCACCGCCGTGCCCGCCGGGGCAGTGGCCTTGGCCGGAAGCTACTCCGCCGTCTACCCGCGCCGTTCGCCGGGGGGCTGGCAGCTAATCGGCCACACCGACGCCCGGATGTGGGACCTGGACCGCGAGCAGCCTGCGCTGGCCGCACCTGGCCACCGGATCCAGTTCCGTGCAGTCCGGGAAGCGGTCACGCTCGCCCCGGAACCGCAGCCCGAGGATCGCCCAGAAGCCCCTTCGGCGGAGGTGGCCTCCGGTCTCCGGATCGTCTCGCCCGGACTGCAGAGCCTGATCCAGGACCTCGGACGCCACGGCCACTCCGGCCTCGGCGTTTCTGCCTCCGGCGCCGTCGACCGTGCCTCGCTGCGCCGCGCCAACCGCCTCGTCGGCAACGCACCCGGCGCAGCCGGTATTGAGACAGTGGCGATCGAGACCGTAGCCGGCGGCCTCCCAGTCGGCCTGACGGTCCAGGCCGTCGGCGACCAGGTCCTGGCCGTCGCCGGGGCGCCGTCGGAACTGGCCATCACCACCCCGGCCGGCCCCGAGGCAGAACCGCTTCACCGCACCGTGCCGATGGCCACGCCCTTCGCCCTGCTCGACGGCGAGACGCTGAGCATTGGCGCCCCGGAAAGCGGCTTCCGCAGCTACCTCGCGGTGCGCGGCGGGATGGGCACCGCCCCGGTCCTCGGCAGCCGGTCCACCGACACGATGTCCGGCATCGGCCCCGCCCCACTCGCCGCCGGTCAGCTCCTCGCCGCCGGCGGGGAGGCCGAGTCCGGCGTGGTCGGGAACCCGGAACTGCAGCCCGACTTCCCCGGAACCGCCGTTACCGTGCTCGACGTCGTGCCCGGCCCGCGCGCGGACTGGTTCGACCAGGCCGCCCTGGACTCCCTCACCGGCCAGGAGTGGCAGGTGAAACCCCAATCCAACCGCGTAGGCATGCGGCTGGACGGAACACCGCTGCAGCGCACCCGCGAGGGGGAGCTGGCCAGCGAAGGGACCGTCGCGGGCGCCCTGCAGGTCCCGCCCGAAGGCCTGCCCGTCCTGTTTCTGGCCGACCATCCGATCACGGGCGGCTATCCCGTGATCGCCGTCGTCGTCGACTCCCAACTGGACCTCGCCGCGCAGGTCCCGATCGGCGGCAGCATCCGTTTCCGCTGGGCCGAACCCGGCGTAACCACGGCATCCGCCACCCCCGAGCACACCCCCGCCTCTACCCCCGCAGCCGAACGAGAAGTGAGTAACTGATGCGCAAGGTCCTGATCGCCAACCGCGGCGAAATCGCCGTCCGGATCGCCCGGGCCTGCGACGACGCCGGCCTGGCGTCTGTCGCCGTCTACGCCGACATCGACGCCGACGCTGTGCATGTCTCCGCGGCAGACGAGGCCTACGCACTGGGCGGCAATTCGCCCGCGGACACCTACCTGAACATCCCCAAGCTGCTCGCCGCCGCGGCAGAATCCGGCGCCGATGCGGTCCACCCCGGCTACGGCTTCCTGTCCGAGAATGCCGACTTCGCCCAGGCGGTCCGCGACGCCGGACTGACCTGGATCGGGCCCGCGCCGGACGCGATCCGACTGCTGGGCAACAAGATCACCGCCCGCGAAACGGCCGTCCAGGCCGGCGCGCCGCTCGTGGCCGGCAGCGACGGCCCGGTCGGGTCCGCGGCGGAGGCCCGGGCCTTCGCCGAGCTGCACGGCCTGCCGATCGCGATCAAGGCGGCCTTCGGCGGCGGCGGCCGCGGCATGAAGGTGGTCCGCGCCCTCGACGAAATCGAAGAGGCCTTCGACTCCGCCGTCCGCGAGGCGGTCGTCGCTTTCGGCCGCGGCGAATGCTTCGTTGAGCGTTACCTGGACCGGCCACGCCACGTCGAGGCACAGGTCCTCGCCGACACCCACGGGAACGTCGTCGTCGTCGGCACCCGCGACTGCTCGCTGCAGCGCCGGCACCAGAAGCTCGTCGAGGAAGCCCCCGCACCCTTCCTCACGGTCGAACAGAAGCAGCAGATCTACCGGGGGTCCAAGGCCGTCTGCCGGGAGGCGGGTTACTCCGGCGCCGGCACGGTGGAATTCCTCGTCGCGGCCGACGGCACGGTCGCCTTCCTGGAGGTCAACACCCGTCTGCAGGTGGAGCACCCCATCACCGAGGAAACCACCGGAATCGACCTGGTCCAGGAGCAGTTCCGCATCGCCGCGGGCGAGCCGCTGCGCTTCACCGAGGATCCAACGCCGCGCGGCCACTCCTTCGAATTCCGGCTCAACGCCGAGGACGTGGGCCGCGGCTTCCTTCCCTCACCCGGCACCGTGGCCCAGTTCTCCGGCCCCACCGGGCCCGGAATCCGGCTCGATTCCGGGGTCCGCTCAGGCTCCTTCGTCCCGCCGCAGTTCGACTCGTTGCTGGCCAAGCTGATCGTCACAGGCGCGGACCGGCAGCAGGCCCTGCGTCGTGCCCGCCGCGCCCTCGCGGAACTAAGCATCACCGGGGTAGCCACCGTGGTTCCGTTCCACCGGGCCGTCCTGGAGTCCCCGGATTTCACCTCGGAGGACGGGCTGGGAATCCACACCCGCTGGATCGAAACCGACTTCGCGGACACGGTCTCCATCGCCGCCGAGCCCGGATACAGCACCACGGCGCCCGACGGCGAACGCCGCACCATCACGGTTGAGGTCGACGGCAAGCGGCTCGCCGTCGGACTGCCGGCGGACCTGCTGGACGGCTGGGCGCGCTCCGGCGGCGGACTTCCCGCCGGGGCCTCCCTGGCGGGTTCGACCGACGCGTCCGACGGCGGCGCCTCGGCGGCTGCTGACCCGGGGGAGCTGCGGGCGGACATGGCCGGAACCGTGGTGAAGTGGCTGGTCGAGCCCGGGGCCGAGGTGGCCGCCGGGGAACCCGTCGTCGTGCTGGAAGCGATGAAGATGGAAACCCAGGTCTCCGCACACCGGGACGGAACACTCTCGGACGTTCGCACGGCGGCCGGCGGCGTGGTCGCGGCCGGAGCCGTGCTGGCGCTGATCGGATAACCCGGCGGGCAATCCGGCCCTACCGCGTCGCCACTCCCCGGAACATAATCGGCGGTATCAACCCCGTACGGAGAATGGAGGCGGCAGCCATGTCTGTCTACACGCTTGGAATCTGGCTGGTCCACCCGGGACGAGAGAATGATTTTGTCCAGGCGTGGCGCGATCTGGCGAGGAAGACGCAGGAGGACTACCCGCACACCAAGGCTGTCCTGATGCATGACCACGACGTCAGAAACAGGTTCATCAGCACCGGTCCATGGGAATCGCTGGAACAGATCGAGCAGTGGCGGGCGTCAGCCACCTTCACCCAGGGAGTCGAGGCGATGCGCGAGATGCTGGAGCACTTCGAATCGCGCACGCTCGACGAGGCGGCCAGCATCGGCTGAAGGTGCGGCCGAGGGGGCGCACGCCGTCGTCGTCAGTCTGACGTCAGCGCCTCGAGGACCGYAGCCAGCAGTACACCGTCGCGGCCCCAGACGGGGTCGAAAATCTCGACGTACCAGGACTCGGCCAGGACCAGCGCCAGCGATTCGTTGGCCTCGGCGGACCAGTCCTGAAGCTGGTCCGCCTCGATCGGGCTTTCGCTCGTGCCCAGTACGGTGACGATCTCCGCTTGCTGGAGGGTCACCGGAATCGAGGCGCGGCTCATTTCCCCCGGGGCGTGGGCCACCGTCACCAATTCGGTCCGCGCGGAAAGATCCAGCAGGCTGCCGGCCGACTCTGCTGCGCAGTAGCCCGTCACGTAGGCCCGCTGGGCGTTGCCGTCCTCCCGGAGCCCGGGCTGGGATTCCTTGGTGAAGAGCCCGTTCCGGTTGAGCTCGGCCAATTGCCCGGCGATCGCCCCGGTTTCTGCATCAATGCCTGGGGTGAACGTTCCCGGCTGGTACTGGCTCCGGCCTTCCAGCCAGCGCGCGGTCAGTTCTCCGGCCGCCGGGATCGTCGTCGCCTGCCGCCAGACCTGCCGGTCCGCAAGCAGCCTGCCGAAGCTGTCCCGTTCAGTTGTGTATTGGTCATCCATGAGCGAGTCCCACCTCCCCTGCGTGCCTTGAACCCGGCTCACTTCATCCTGCTGAACCCGCGCCTGCACCGCAAGGCGGGATTCACACCGCGTCACCGGAGTTTCGCCCGCGCCCAGCGTCGATTGCTCCGTAAACGCCGTTTTGAGGCCTGAAAACGGCGACTACGGAGCAACCGATGGGGGACGCGGTCCGCGCCGGCCTTAGGCGTCGCGCAGCGGGCGGCGGGCCAGCCAGGCGGCCACGATGGCGCCGGAAACGTTGTGCCAGAGCGAGAACACGGCGGACGGCAGCGCGGCCAGCGGGGTGAAGTGCGCCGTCGCCAGCGTCGCGGCAAGGCCGGAGTTCTGCATCCCCACTTCAAAAGCCAGGGCGCGGCGGGCCTTGTCGTCCAGGCGGCCGAGCTTGCCAGCCAGGTAGCCAAGGCCCAGGCCGAAGCCGTTGTGCAGCACCACGGCGAGGAAGACGATGCCGCCCGCGGCCACGATCTTGTTCGCACTGCCTGCCACCACAATCGCCACAATCAGCGAGATGACCACGGCGGAGGCCCACGGCAGCGCCGGAAGGACCTTGGCGACGACCTTCTTGAGGAACAGGCGGGCGAGCAGGCCGGCAACCACCGGCAGCAAGACGGTTTTGACGATGTCCAGCACCATCCCGGCCGCATCGATCTGCAGGTAGGACCCGGCCAGGAAGAGCACCAGCAACGGCGTGACGATCGGGGCGATCAGCGTCGACACCGAGGCGACGGCCACCGAGAGGGCCACATCGCCCTTGGCCAGGAACGCCATCACGTTCGACGCCGTGCCGGACGGTGCGCAGCCAACCAGGATCAGCCCGACGGCGAGTTCCGGCTCGAGGTGCAGCGCCTGGGCGATCAGCCACCCGGCGCCGGGCATGATGACGTAGTGCGCCACGATTCCCAGCACCACGGCCCACGGACGCTTCGCCACGGAGGCAAAATCCGGCGGGGTCAGGGTCAGGCCCATGCAGAACATGATGATGCCGAGCAGGTACGGCACGCTCGGCGCGAGCGGTTTAAAGGCACCCGGCAGGAGGAAGCCCGCGACGCCGGCCACCACCACCAGGAGCGGGAACACGGTGACCGCGATGCGGGCGATCTTGGCCTCGGCGGCGAGGGCCGGATTTACCGGAGCGTCCGCGTCGGCGCGGGCCTCCGAAGCGGATTCAGGAGATTTGGTTGCCTCAAGCATCCAAGCATGGTGCCACTGGCGTCCGCCATGCGGCTACTTTATGACCAGTCGGCGGACGAGTATGTCAGATTTAAGGCCGCGGCGGGCTTGAGCCCGTGGAGTTAGGCCGGGAGTTCAGGCGATTCGCTGGCCCAGCATCGCGATGAACTCATCCGCCTGAAGCAGGTTTCGGGCCATCTTGGCGCGCTGGTGCTCGGCCCGTTCCAGGAATTCGGCCAGCCGCGCGGCGGGGCCGGCGCCGTAGGCACCAGCCGGGGCGGACCCCTCCGCTCCCAGCAAGCCCAGGATCTCGGCCATTTCCTCGAGGGAGAAGCCCAGCGGTTTCATCTGCTTGATCAGCATCAGGCGCGCGGCGTCTGCCTCGGAGTAGACCCGAAAGCCACCATCGGTGCGGGCCGTCGCGGGGAGGAGTCCGACGTCGTCGTAATGGCGGATGGTGCGCAGGGAAAGTCCCGTGCGTTCGGCCAGTTCGCCGATGTGCATGGTGCTCCCGGTCTGTTCCGTCATTGCTGGCTCCTTTTCTGCCGGATTCAACTCTACCATCACGTTAGGGTAGGGTTGGGGGTGAGTGGTGCGACCGCCGAGTCCGGTCCCGCTCCCTCCCGGCGCGATGCAGCGCCCCACATTCTTCGCACGTAAGGGCGCCTTGCCGTCCTCCCTGACCCTGAACGGAGCCAGCGATGGCCATCAAAACCGCCGGGAAGCCCCCGGCTTCCACCCCCGAACAACTGCAATCGGTCCGGGGCGCACTGCTGTCCCCGCGACGGCTGAAAACCGAGGTCCTCGGCGGCCTCGTCGTCGCTCTGGCCCTGATTCCGGAGGCAATCGCCTTCTCGATCATCGCCGGCGTCGATCCGCGGATCGGGCTCTTCGCGGCCTTCACCATGGCCGTCACCATCTCGATCGTCGGCGGCCGGCCCGCGATGATTTCGGCCGCGACCGGCGCCGTCGCCCTCGTGATCGCCCCGCTGGTGAAGTCCCACGGCCTTGACTACCTCGTCGCTGCCGTGATCCTGGCGGGGATCTTCCAGATCATCCTGGGTCTCTCCGGCGTAGCTAAGCTGATGCGCTTCATCCCGCGCTCGGTCATGGTCGGCTTCGTGAACGCGCTGGCCATCCTGATCTTCATGTCCCAGGTCCCCGAGCTGCTGGGGGTCCCGTGGCTGGTCTATCCGTTGACGGCGCTGGGCCTGCTGATCGTGTTCGGGCTGCCCAAGCTCACCAGGGCAGTTCCCGCCCCGCTTGTGGCGATCGTGGCGGTGACACTCATCACAGTCTTTGCCGCCATCGCGGTTCCCACCGTGGGGGACAAGGGGAAACTGCCCGATTCGCTGCCAGCCCTCTTCGTCCCCAATGTGCCGTTCACGCTGGAGACCCTGCAGATTATCTTCCCCTTCGCCCTCGCGATGGCCTTCGTGGGGCTGCTCGAATCCCTGATGACCGCCAAGCTGGTCGATGACATTACGGACACCCGCTCGCCCAAGACCCGTGAGGCCTGGGGCCAGGGCGTAGCAAACGTCGTCACCGGATTCTTCGGTGGCATGGGCGGCTGCGCGATGATCGGCCAGACCATGATCAACGTGAAGGCTTCCGGCGCCCGCACCCGGATCTCCACGTTTCTCGCCGGAGTCTTCCTGCTGATCCTGGTGGTTGCCCTCGGCGGCATCGTCTCGCTCATCCCCATGGCCGCCCTGGTGGCCGTGATGATCTTCGTTTCCGTGGCCACGTTCGACTGGCACAGCATCCGTCCGCGGACTCTGAAAATGATGCCCAAGAGTGAAACCGCCGTCATGGTCGCCACCGTGATCGTTACCGTGGCTACCCACAACCTGGCGATCGGCGTCGGCGTCGGCGTGCTGGTGGCAATGGTGATGTTCGCCCGCCGGGTGGCTCACTTTGTCACCGTCGCGCGGACGGTGACAGAGGACGACGGCGGCCCCGTCGCGACGTACAAGGTCGACGGCGAACTCTTCTTCGCTTCCTCCAACGACCTTTACACCCAGTTTGAGTACGCGCTGGATCCCGAGCGCGTTGTCATCGACCTGCACGCCTCGCATCTCTGGGATGCCTCCACCATTGCGGCGCTGGACGCCATCACCGAGAAGTACCGCCATCACGGCAAGACCGTGACTGTTGTCGGCCTCAACGACGCCAGCGTGCTGATGCGCGAACGCCTCGGCGGGAAGCTCGGGGCCGGACACTAGGGGACCGGCGCGGGCGGCGGGACTACGACGAGGGCTTCGATGCCTTGCCGTCGAGCCAGAGCGTGTCCGACTCGTCGCTGTGCGCACCGGTGGCGCCAACGTGTTTGCTGCTGATGCCCGGCCCCTGCCGGATGACGTGGACGAGTGCCATGCCGTGGCCGCGGCCCAGCCCGTAGTCCGCCTTCAACCAGTCGAGGATCTCGCCGGCTTTCACGGTCGCGTCATCAAAACCCTTCTGCTGGGCGAGTTCGAGGAGTTGGCGCGGGGTGAGTCCGGTCTTGTCCTCGATCGTGTCGAGGTATGCCTGGAATGACATCCTTGGATTCCCTTCAGCGGTTCTTGAGTTCCGGGCCACTCTAGGGACCGGAATCCTCCACCGCCAGACCCGTGTGGCCCTAATTTGCGATCCTTTGGCCGGTTCCCGGGAGGGGCTACGCTCGGGACTATGGCGCAGACATGGGAACCGGGCCAACCGGGTGTGCTCAGTCTTCCGTCCGGACGCCTGATCCGCGGCCGGGGCCTGCTGGCGCCGGTTCCTCCCGGACCACTGCCGGAATTCGGCCTGTATCTGCTGGGCAGCCGCCCGCGGCCAACCGCGTGGGAGTCCCGCTGGGTCCGCTGGCGGGACCTGCACGTACCCGCCGACGACGCCGATGCCCTCGATGCCTTCCGCGAGGCGTGGCGGCGCGCCGAAACGGAACGCGTCGAGGTGGCCTGCTGGGCCGGCCGGGGCAGGACCGGCACCGCCCTTGCCTGCATCGCGGTGCTCGACGGCGTTCCCGCCGCCGACGCCGTTGCATTCGTGCGGCGGAACTACCGGCGCAGCGCCGTGGAAACGCCCTGGCAGCGGCGCTACGTCGCAAGGTTCCAGGACTCCCACCGCTGAGGGGCGGGGAACGGCTCGGGCCGGTCCGGGCTGCCAGTGCCGAAAGCCTGCCCGAAAACCTAGCCCTGGGTCAGCCGGTAGCGCTCGATCTGCTTGAGCCGGCGCTGCAGGCTGTCGCGCCGCGGGTGCGGGACGGCGTCGGCCGGTTCCGCGGTGAGGTCGATGTGCGCGGTGCCGTACTGCCACAGCAGCAGGTCATCGAGCAGCCGGTCGGGCCCGGGGGAGTAGCGGTGGTCCAGGGCCTTGCGGACTTCGGTGATGCGGTTGGCGCTGAGCAGGCCCGCGAGCTGTACTGTCTGGTTCAGGCCGTGCGCGGCCATCAGCTCGGCAGCCCAGCCCCAGTCGTCGTCGACCTTCCGGTCCACGTGCGGCAGCAGCGTCCGCCAGACGTCGCGGATCCGGTTGGGGGTGAGCTGCGCGGCGCCCTCGCCGTCCATATCCCAGTAGCTGCGCACCTCCTCGTAACGTTCGTGCAGGTCCGCGAAGGCGCCCTCCACGGTTTCCAGCATGGCGGCCGTGGCGGTGAACTGGCGGTCGAAGTGCGGGGTCCAGGCGCGCGGGTCCTCGGCCTTGAATCGGATGTCGTGCTCGATCTCGCTCCAGGCGTGCGCGAAGACGGTTCTGATCTGGCATTCGAAGAAGTAGCTGCCGTTGGGCTGGGCCTCCGGGTTGAAGACCTGCTGGTACTCCTTCACGGCCTCGTTCTGGATGGTCCGCAGGATCAAGTGCCGGCTGGAGTAGCCGTAGGTGCCGGATTCGATCGAACCGATGTCCTTTTCGCGGTCTCCCCGGCAGTCGAAAAGCTGGCGCTGGCGTTTGATCAGGTTGGCGACGACGGCGTTTTCCGCCGGCAGCTTGGTGATGACGCGGATACCGACCATGTCATTGAGCGTGCGGAACGGGTCCGGAAACTTCAGCACCGGCGGTCCGCCCGGTTCCAGCGGCTCCTCGATGCGGGAAATCTTCTCACGGAAGGACTCCACGGTCTTGGTCCGTCCGGTCACGAACAGTGGCGTCACTTCGGTGCCCTTGAGCATGGCCCGCAGCATCAGCAGCACCTCGCGGGTGACCAGTTTCAAGGCAGGACGGACCCGCTCATAGAGTTCCACGTTGTCCTGCACGGATTCGCGCAGCGCGGGGTCCAGCCGCACCCAGTTGCTCGCCATGGGCCTAGCTTACGACGCGGGTGTGACAGCCGCTCCAGCGTGTCCCCGGATGGCGGCAATACGGCGCCGGCTTCCGCGGCGCCGTCCGGGGCCCAAGGTAGGCTCTGCTCATGGCTGATGTGCGGCGTCGGGTTTTCATCGCGACCGCAGCGGCGGCGACTCTGGGGGCGGTCGCCGCTTGTTCACCGGGCCCCAAGGAGGACACAGTGAAGCGGCAGAAGTACCACTACGGCGAGGACCCGAGCCAGTGGGGGGAACTTTTCCTCCCGGACGCGGCCGAGCCCAGGGGCGTGGTGGTCGTCATCCACGGCGGCTACTGGCGGTCACAGTACGGCGCCGAACTCGGCGAACCGCTGGCCAAGGACCTCGCCGCGCACGGCGTAGCGGCCTGGAACCTTGAGTACCGGCGGGCCGGCAACGGCGGCGGCTGGCCGCACACCTTTGCCGATGTCCTGGCCGGTATCGACAAGCTCCGCGACATCGCCGGCGAGCACGCCCTGGGCCTGGACCGCGTCGTGGCCCTCGGCCACTCCGCGGGCGGGCACTTGGCCGTCTGGGCGGCGGGCCGGAGCCGGCTTGGCCAGCTCGGTGCCCCGGACGCGGACCGCCAGCTGCAGCGCAAGGACGACGGCGACGCGGTCCACCTCACCGGCGTCGTCAGCCAGTCGGGGCTGCTGAACCTGGCCGAGGCGGAGCGGCTCAATCTGAGCAACGGCGCGGTGAGTAACTTCCTGGGCGGATCTTCGGATAAGTACCCCAAACGGCATAAGTTCGCCGATCCCATGAGCGCGGTGCCGCTGCAGGTCCCCGTCTACGCCGTCCACACCACCGAGGACGACACCGTGCCGATGAGCCAGTCCGAGGGCTACTCCGCCGCGGCCAAGGCAGGAGGCGCCCCGGTTCAACTGCTCAAGGTTCCCGGCGACCACTTCGCGCTGATCGACCCCAAGGCGGCCGCCTACCGGAAGTGCCGCGAACTCGTGCAGCAACTCTTGGGCTGAACCGGGCGAGGCGGCCCCGGGGAGCGGGCGCCGGAAGAGGCCCGGCGAAGGACGCCGGCACCGGTGATAGCGTGGCCCCATGCATGTGAACGTTCCCGCGGTGCTCCGTGCCCCCGTGGCGGGCTTCACCAAGTTTGCGCGTGCTTTCGGGCCCCGCCATCCCGCCCAAGTGATCGTCCTGGGCTTTGCCGGCGCCGTCGCCGCGGGGACCGGCCTGCTGTCCCTGCCGATGGCAAAGACCGGCGACGGCGGGGCCACCTTCCTGGAGGCCCTCTTCACGGCCACCTCAGCCGTTTGCGTGACGGGCCTGAGCACCGTGGACACGCCGGTGTTCTGGAGCGGCTTCGGCCAAGTGGTCATCCTGGTGCTGATCCAGATCGGCGGGTTCGGTGTGATGTCCTTCGGCACCCTGCTCGGGGTCCTGACCGCCCGCCGGCTGGGCCTGAAATCCCGGTTGTCCGCCGCCGCGGAGACGAAAAGCACCGGCTTCGGCGACGTCCGCGGGGTGCTGGTGGGCGTCCTCGGCATCAGCCTGATCGTGGAAACACTATTGGCCGTGATCCTCGCGGCCCGCTTTATGGCCGGCTACGGCTACCCGCCCGGCGAGGCTGTGTGGCGCGGCATCTTCCATGCGGTGTCAGCCTTTAACAACGCCGGTTTCGCCCTGTATTCAGACAATCTGATGGGGTTCGTCGGCGACCCCTGGGTGTGCCTTCCGATTGCCGCGGCGGTGATCATCGGCGGCCTCGGCTTCCCCGTCCTCTTTGAACTGGTCCGGCAGTACCGGCGCCCGATCTTCTGGGGCATGAATACCAAACTGGTCCTGGTCGGCACCGCGGTGCTGCTCACCGGCGGAACCGCGTTCCTGACTGCTGTGGAGTGGACCAACCCGGCCACACTCGGCGCGCTGCCGGCCGGCGACCGCGTGCTCGCCGGCTTCTTCCAGTCCGCCATCACGCGCACCGCCGGTTTCAACAGCATCGACATCTCGCAGATGCATCCCGTGTCCTGGCTCGGCATGGACATCCTGATGTTCATCGGCGGCGGCCCGGCGGGAACCGCCGGTGGCTTGAAGATCACCACCTTCGCCGTGCTCTTCTTCATCCTCACCACCGAACTCCAGGGCGGCACGGCCGTGAACATCTTCGGGAAGCGGCTCTCCCGCGCCGTCCACCGCCAAGCGATCACCGTGGTGCTCCTCGCGATCGCGCTGGTGTTCGGATCCACCATATTCCTGATGCTCATTACCGACTTTGGCCAGGAGCGGATCCTTTTCGAAGTTGTCTCCGCCTTCGCGACGGTGGGCCTGTCCACGGGCATCACCGCCGCCATGCCGCCAGCCGGCCAGCTGGTCCTGATCCTGCTGATGTTCGTCGGCAGGCTGGGGCCCGTGACCCTCGGCGCCGCCCTCGCATTGCGCGAACGGCCCCTGCTTTACGAATTCCCCAAGGAAAGGCCGCTCATTGGCTAAGAACATTTTTGCCGCCCGCACGGCGGCCGCCAGCACCAAGGCGTCCTCGGTGGTGGTCATTGGCCTCGGCCGCTTCGGCGGCTCCCTGGCCCTGGAGCTCGAGGCCCAGGGGACCGAGGTCCTCGGGGTAGACGCCAGCGAGGAAATCGTCCAGTCCTTCAACGGGCGCCTCACCCATGTGGTCAGGGCCGATTCGACCAAGGAGGAGGTGCTGCGCCAGCTGTCCGTGCACGAGTTTGACCGCGCGGTGGTGGGCATCGGCTCCGACATTGAAGCCAGCATCCTGACCACCTCGCGGCTGCTGAAATTCCAGCGCCCGCAGATCTGGGCGAAGGCCATCAGCGAGCCGCACGCCGAAATCCTCGCCCAGCTCGGCGTCGAGCACGTGATCCGGCCTGAGCATGACATGGGCAGGCGGGTGGCCCACCTGGTCCTCGGCTCCATCCTCGACTACGTGGAATTCGAGGACGATTTTGTGATGATCCGGACGGGCCCTCCGGCTATCGTCCGGGACCGCCCGCTCGGGGTCGTGGGACTACGGGAGAAATTCGGCGTGACCGTGGTGGCCGTCAAGCGCCCCGGCGGGACCTGGGGCCACACCACGGCGCAAACGGTCCTCTATGAGGAGGACCAGATCATCGTCCAGGGTGCCAAGTCACAGGCGGAACGATTCAGCACGATGCCGTAGGCAAAGTAGACTGGAGTCAGGTGCGCCGGGAAGTCTGGTCGGCATAGTTCAGTCGACCCAATTTTGAGGACTTCCGCATGAACCACACCCCGCCTCCCACGCCGCCGCGCGGCACGCCGCGCCTGACCATCTTTGGCCGCGGCAGCTATGCCGAATCGCTGCGCATCGGCGAAATCCTCCGCAAGGAAACCGTCGGCGGAGCCCTGCTCGTGCTGGCGGCCGTTGCTGCTCTTATTTGGGCCAACTCGCCGGCGTCGGAAAGCTATTTCGCCCTCCGCGACTTCAAATTCGGCTACGAGCCCTGGCACCTGGAGCTCAGCCTGGGGGCGTGGGCGGCGGACGGGCTGCTTGCCATCTTCTTCTTCCTCGTCGGCCTGGAGCTCAAGCGCGAGTTCGTGGCCGGAGACCTGCGGCAGCTGGACAAGTCGATCGTTCCGGTCGCCGCGGCGGCCGGCGGGGTGATCATCCCCGCGGTGATCTACGCCGTCGTCAACCTCGGCAGCCCGGAGACATTGCGGGGCTGGGCGATCCCCACCGCCACGGATATTGCCTTCGCCGTCGCGGTCCTGGCCATCATCGGCTCGCACCTGCCGAGCGCGTTGCGGATCTTCCTGCTCACCCTCGCCGTGGTGGACGACCTGATCGCCATCACCATCATTGCCGTGTTCTACTCCAGCGAACTGCAGTTTGTTCCGCTGCTGCTGGCCCTGCTGCCGCTGGGGCTCTACACCTATTTGGCGCATCGGTACCGCCGCTTCTTCGGGCTCAAGGCCCCCGCGGCCTGGTTCATCCTGCTGCCCCTCGGCCTGGCCACCTGGGCACTGGTGCACGCCTCTGGCATCCACGCGACGGTTGCCGGCGTCCTGCTTGGCTTCGCGATACCGGTGCTGCGCTCCCAGGCCAGCGGGGGTCCAGAGGCCGGGCCGGGACTGTCGGAAATCTTCGAGCACCGCTTCCGGCCGATCTCGGCGGCCATCGCGGTACCGGTCTTTGCGTTCTTCTCCGCGGGCGTCGCCGTGGGCGGGTGGGACGGGCTGGGCTCGGCGCTTGCCGATCCGGTTGCCCTTGGCATCATTTTGGCGCTTGTCCTGGGCAAACCCGCCGGCATCATGGGGACCACCTGGCTGCTTACCAAGGTGACCAAGGCGAGGCTGGACGATTCGTTCAAGTGGATCGACGTAGTTGGCGTTTCGATCCTGGCCGGGATCGGTTTTACCGTGTCGCTGCTGGTGGCTGAGCTCAGCTTTGGCAACGGCAGCCTCCAGGACGACCACGCCAAGGTGGGCATCCTGGCGGCATCCCTGCTGGCCGCACTGCTGGCGAGCGTGGTGTTGCGCACCCGCAACCGGCAGTACCGGCTCGCGGAGGAAGAGGAGCGGCGCGACTCGGACAACGACGGGATTCCCGATGTCTACCAGGAAGGCGGCGCTGCACGCTGAGCCGCCGCACGCCGGTCTTAGCCGGCGCGGCCCGGCGCTACGCGTGGTGGTCGGTGCCCCGCATCCGTACCGCGACCACCAGCCCGGACGCTGCCGTCAGCGCGGCCACGACGGCGACCGCCGCCGGGATGCCGTAGGCGTCCGCGAGCAGCCCGGACAGCAGTGCACCCACGGCAAAGCCGCCGTCGCGCCAGAGGCGGTAGATGCCGACCGAGCGTGCCCGCCACTGCGGGTGGGCCACGTCGCCGATGGCCGCCAGCAGGGTGGGGTAGACCATCGCTGTGCCGATGCCGAGCAGGACGGCCGCGAGTAGCCAGATTTCGAAGCCGTGGCCGGCCGCCACAAGGGCGAGGCCCGCTGCCTGGACGAACATCCCGCCGGCGATCAGCCACTTGCGCCCCAGCCGGTCCGAGGCGGCGCCAGTGACCAGCTGCACCGCGCCCCAGACCGCGGGGTAGACCGCGGCGAGGATGCCGATGCGTTCAATCGAGAGGCCGGCGGCGGCGAAGAGCACCGGGAACAGGCCCCAGGCCAGGCCGTCGTTGAGGTTGTTGACCAGTCCGGCCTGGCTCACGGAGGACAGCGAGCGGTCCCGGAAGCTGGTCAGGGTGAAGATCTCGCGGGTGCTGAGCGACGCCCCGGCACCGCTGTGCGCATCGACGTGGTTCGCGGCTTCCGTTTTCGCATGGTGGTGCGTTTCCTTGACGGCCAGCACGGACAGGCCCAGCCCCAGGGCGATGAAGGCGGCACCGAGCAGGAACGGCGCGGGCCGCAGGCCGTAGGATGCCGCGAGGTAGCCGGTGAAGAGGGCCGTCCCGGCCACGCCCAGGTAGCCCGCGGCTTCGTTGAAGCCCATCGCGAGGCCCCGCCGGTTCGGCCCGACCAGGTCCATCTTCATGACCACCGTGGTGGACCAGGTAAGACCCTGGCTGATGCCCAAAATCACGTTGGCGGCGACAATCCAGGACCAGCTGGTGCCGAAGATCAACAGCAGCGGCACGGGCAGAGCTATCAGCCAGCCGGCCACCAGCACCGGCTTGCGCCCGTAGCGGTCCGAGAGCGTTCCGGCGAAGTAGTTGGTGGCAGCCTTGGCCAAGCCGAAGGCCAGGATGTAGGTCAGGGCGCTCGTGTACTTGTCGAGGTGGAACACGTCGCTTGCGAGCAGCGGAAGCACGGTTCGTTCCTGGCCGAGGGTGCCGCCGACCAGCGCGTTGACCGCCACGAGCAGCATGAACTGGGCGAGATTTTGGCGCAGCCCAAGGACCGCCGCGCTTGACGCGCCGCGTTGGCGGGTGGGGGGATCGATAGCTGCCATTCTTTCAGGTTATACCCCCGGGGGTATGTGGACAAATCTGCGCGCACAGCGGCGAACGGCCGCGTTCTCTGGCAGAGTATGAGCATGCTCACAGTCATTGGTGAGGCCCTGGTTGATGTTGTCCAGCGCTCCTCAGGCATCCAGGCCCACGTCGGCGGCAGCCCACTGAACGTCGCGGTGGGCTTGGCCCGGCTGGACCACCCGGTGCAGTTCATCGGCCGCTACGGCCGGGACGCCTACGGCGAATCCGTCGCGGCGCACCTCAAATCCAGTTCGGTGCTACTGCCGCTGGGGCCGGACGAGTTGCCGACGTCGGTGGCCACCGCCTTGATTGACGACGACGGCGCCGCGAGCTAYACCTTTGACCTCGCCTGGGAGCTTCCCGGCCTCGCGGACCGGCTGCCGTTCATGCTGCAGGGCAGCACGCTGCTGCACACCGGCTCGATTGCCACCATGCTGGCGCCCGGCGCCGCGGAGGTGCTCGCCGCCGTCGAGCATGCCCATCCTTCGACGACCATCAGCTTCGATCCCAACTGCCGGCCCAGCATCATCACCGACGCCGACTACGCACGCCATCAGGCCGAAAAGTTCGTCACCCTCGCGGACGTGGTCAAGGCCTCCGATGAGGACCTCGAATGGCTCTATCCCGGTGTTGACCCGCTGGATTCGGCCCGCCGGTGGCTCTCGCTCGGCGGTTCGGAAGGCCCGGCCATGGTGGTGGTCACGCGCGGCGCGGCCGGGCCGTGGGCCGTCAATGCCGCCGGCGAGGGACACGTTCCGGCGCCGGCGGTGAAGGTGGCGGACACTGTGGGCGCCGGGGATTCCTTCATGGCCGCGCTGCTCTCCGGCATCGTGGACCGGGGCCTCAACGGCGCCCAGAACCGCAAGGACCTGCGCGGGCTTTCCGCGGAGAGCCTGCGTGAACTGCTCGGCCACGCCGCCTCTGCGGCTGCCGTCACGGTCTCCCGCGCCGGGGCCAACCCGCCCACCCGCGCCGAGCTAAACCGGATGGAGCTGGACCCTGAACGCGCGGGCCTAACCAGCAACTGAGAGGAAGCCATGGCAACCTTCAAGCTACGCAGCGACACCTTTGAGGACGGCCAGATCCTGCCGGCGGCCCAGCGCGGCGCAGCGACCGGACCCGGCGGCAAGGACGAATCGCCGCCGCTGAGCTGGAGCGGCGCCCCGGCCGGCACCCGAAGCTACGCCGTCACGGTGTTCGACCCGGACGCCCCGGGCCACGGCGGCTTCTGGCACTGGGCCGTGCTGGACATTCCGGCGGACGTCACCTCGCTGGCCGCCGGGGCGGGGTCCCGGCACGGCGGCGGACTGCCGCTGGGCGCCTTCCAGCTCCGGAACGACGGCGGGTCAGCCGGTTACCTGGGGGCCGCCCCACCCAAGGGCCACGGACCGCACCGCTACATCATCACGGTGCACGCCCTGAACGTTGAAAAGTCCGGGCTCGACGCCGGCGCCTCCCCGGCCAAGCTGGAAGCCAAACTCGGCCCGCACACCTTGGCCCTGGCGACCCTGACCGGCCTGTACGAACGGCACTGACCGCCGCCGTCGCCGTCGCCGTCGTACACCCTCTGCCCGCGCCCGGGCGCGGGGCCCGAAATGGCGCGGGCGCAGCCAACGTAGACTGGCAGTATGCGGCTGGTAGCAAGTGATATTGACGGAACGATCCTGGGCCACGACGGCAAAATCAGCGACCGGACCGTGCGCGCGTTCCACGCCTGCCGCGACGCCGGAGTGGAGCTGGTGTTCGTCACCGGCCGGCCCCCGCGCTGGCTGCATCCCCTGCAGGAGCAACTGGGCCACACCGGAACCGTGATCTGTTCCAACGGCGCGGTGGTCTGGGACCTCGAAGCCGACCGCATGGTCTCCGCCCGTGCCTTGGAGCTCGACGCCGTTTTCGAAGCCCGCCGCATCATCCAGCGGCTGCGCCCCTCCGCGCTGTTCGCCGCCGAAACCCTCACCGGCTTCCACTTGGAACCGGGCTTCCTGGGCACCGGCTCCAGCGGACTGCTCGCCGAATTCACGCCGGCCCCGCTGCAGGAGACGCTCAGTGCGGACGACGCTGTGGTGAAATTCCTCGCGGTGGTCCGGGAGGGTTCCGCGGACGAGTTCCTCGCCGAGGTCACTCCCGCCGTCGCCCACCTGGCCGCCGCCACGCACTCCGCCCCCAACATTGCGCTGCTGGAACTGTCGCTGCCCGGCGTCAACAAGGCCGTGACCCTCGCCGAATACGCGGCGTCCCTGGGCGTTGAAGCGCAGGACGTAGTGGCCTTCGGCGACATGCCCAACGACATCGAGATGCTGCGCTGGGCCGGGCACGGCTACGCCATGGCCAGCGGACACCCGGAGGCTATCCGGGCGGCCGGTCGGCAGGCACCGCACTTCGACGACGACGGCGTGGCCCAGGTCCTCGAGGCCAAACTTGCCGAGCTGGGCGTCCGGCTCCCGTAAGCGTTGCCCCGCACGGGATTCCCAGCTGCCGGACAACTGCCGTTCATCTTGGCCTCCTAGGCTGGCAGGACCGAAGGGATCTCTTGACTGATGGTGGGGCAATCATGGCCAGGTACGGCAACCGACATATAGATGATCAGCCGCTCCGGCGGGTGGACCCGGACGCGCACTGGAAGAGCCTGCGCCAGGGCGACCGGGTCCGGGTCCGGCTCTCGCCCGGCTTTGAGACCGGCGGCTTGGTCGACGAGGTCACACTGGACCACACCACCGTCTGGGTGGACCTCGACGGCGCCGGCCGGACGCTGCTGCACTGCAGCGATGGCGTAGAGATCCTGCCGCACGGAGCCTGAACACGCCTTCCTGCTGAGCCGGGGGTGCTCCGGTACGCTTCAGGAGTGACTGCCCCGCACCCCTTCCTCGCCGCCGGCGACGCTGCCGGAGCGCCCGTCGCGATGGCCCACCGCGGTTTTTCGCCGTCCGGCGCCGAGAACTCGATGGCCGCGTTCCGCGCCGCCGTCGACCTCGGTTACCGCTACCTCGAGGCGGACGTCCACACCACCGCCGACGGGGTGCTGCTGCTCTTCCATGACGAAACCCTGGACCGGGTCACGGACGGCAGCGGCCGGATTTCCGAGCTCTCCGCCGAGACGGTGGCCCAGGCCCGGATCGCCGGAGTGGAGCCGATCCCGCTGCTGGCGGAGCTGGTCGCGGAGTTTCCGGAGGTCCGGCTCAACCTCGACGTCAAGGACTGGAACTCGGTGGCCACGCTGGCCGCGGCGATCGAGGAGTATGGCCTGCACGACCGCGTGCTCATCGCCAGCTTCTCCGACCGCCGGCGCCGGGCCGTGCTGCGGCGCCTGAGCCGTCCGGCCGCAAGCTCCGCCGGGATGGCCTCCAACGCCTTGTTCGTGCTGCTGGGACCGCTGCTTCCGGCGGCGATGCTGCGCCGCGTGGCGCTCCGCGACGTGCACGCACTGCAGGTGCCGGTCCGGTACGGGGCCGTGCCGGTGGTGACCGCGGGGTTCGTCCGCCGCGCCCACCGCCACGGCCTGCACGTCCACGTCTGGACCATCAACGAGCCGGCCGAGATGCACCGGCTGCTGGACCTCGGCGTCGACGGGATCGTCACCGACCGCGCGGACCTGCTGAAGACGGTCCTGCAGGAACGCGGGCAGTGGCCGGACTGACGTCCCTCAGCCGCCTGAAAACCCGCGCAGCAACCGTAGCCCGTTGTGAATCCTAGCTGCTGAGCTCCACCATCAGCGCCGGCAACTCATCGCAGAGCTCGCGCGCCAGATAGCCGAGTCCGCCCAGCCTGCTCGCCAGGCGGTCGCCGGCGGCGGCGTGCAGGTGGGAGCCCCAGCAGGCGGCCTGTGCGTCGGTGGTTCCACGGGCCCGCAGTCCCGCAATGGCGCCGGCCAGCACATCGCCGCTTCCCGAGGTGCCCAGCCCACTGTGTCCCGTGGTGATTTCCCATAAGCCGCCGCCCGGCTCCGCGATCACACCCTGGCAGCTCACCACGGCCTGGTACTTCTCGGCGATCCCCGGCACGTCACGGTGGAGGTCTTCAAGGTCGCGGCCCAGCAGGATGCCGCCCTCGGTGACGTTGGGGGTCAGGATCAGCCGTCCCGCCCAGGGCTGCAGTTCCCCGGCCAGCTCGGGCAGGCAGCCCAGGGCATAGGCATCGAGGACGACGGCGGGGCCGCGCTTCGGCCGCGACCTGCCCGGCAGCAGCAAGGCGCGCAGCAAGGACAGGGTCTCGTCCTTGTCGTCCAGGCCCGGTCCGACCAGGATGGCGTCTGCAGCGCCCACTTCGTCTGCCAGCAACGACGCTGCGGAGCCCTTGACCGATCCATGCGTAGTCTCCGGCAGCCCCACGACGCCGGACTCCGGGAAGGCGACCGCCAGCTGGACCGCCGTCGACTCCGCCACCGCCAGGGTCAGCCGGCCGGCACCGGAGCGCAAGGCAGCGACGCCGGCGAGCAGCGCGGCCCCGGGCGTCTTGCGCGCGCCGCCCACCACCAGCACCGAACCCCGGTCATCCTTGCCGGAACCCCCGCCGGGTAGCGGCCAGCCGCGCAGCAACGTCGGAGTCAGCTGCACGGCGGGGGAGGGCTTAGCGCGGGTGGACATCGGCGTCTCCTGCGTGCTCGGTGACGGGTACGCCCTGCTCCGCCAGGTGGTCCGCCACGTTGAAACTTTCCAGCTCCCACGCGCCGCTCCCGCCGGCCCGAACATAGCGGCTGACGGAGGCGTTGAGAATGCTGGTTGTAGCGGCAAGATCCAGCAGCTCCGCTTCCGAAAGGCCTTGCAGAATGTAGCGGAACAGCACGATCAGGGCGTCGTGGCAGACCAGCAGGACCTCTTCACCGGCATGCTCACGGTCCAGTTCGGCCAGCAGCGAGCGGAGCCGCAGCACGACGTCGGCCCAGGACTCGCCGCCCGGCGGCCGGTAGTAGAACTTCCCCAGCCATCGCCGGCGCTGGGCCTCCTCGGGCAGCCGCGCCTCCACGCCCGCGGAGGTCAGCATGTCCAGGATCCCGAGCTCACGGTCGCGGAGCCGCTCGTCCAGCCGCAGCTGGACCCGCCAGCCGCCCATCTGAACCGCGAGTTCGGCGGTCTGGCGGGCCCGGGCGTAGGGGGAGGACCAGACGGCACAGCGCTCCTGTTCGGGGATGCGGGCCAGCATCCGGCCCAGCGCCAGCGCCTGTTCCCTGCCGGTTTCCGATAGCCCGACGTCGGCGTCGCGGGCCGGGACATTGATGACGTGGGCCCCCGCCTGATGCGCGAGCGTCGCGGCCACATTGCCTTCGCTTTCCCCGTGCCGGACCAGGACGAGTCCCGTGATGCCCGGCAAGCTGCCGCCGTGTCCGATGTTGCCCACCGTTACCTCCTGCTCGCCGGCCCGAAAGTGCCCACGTTACTCCCGCGCTCCCTGCCTTGTCTCGGAAAGGAATTGTCGGCGCCGGCTGGCAGGATGGAGCTATGCGTATCCTGATCGCCCCGGACAAGTTCAAGGGCTCCCTGACCGCCGCCGAGGCCGCCGCCGCCATTGCCGAGGGCGCCCTGCGCGTCTACCCCGAGGCGGAGGCCATCCAGTTCCCGGTGGCCGACGGCGGTGAGGGCACCTTGGAGGCAGCCGTTGCCGCCGGCTACGAGGAACGCCTGAATGCCGTCGTCGGACCGATCCTTGCGCCCATCGGTGCGGCCTGGGCGATCCGCCGGGACGCCTTCGGCGGCGCAACCGCTGTCATCGAGACGGCGCAGGCATCCGGGCTCGCGCACATGGAACCGACGCCGGCCAACGCCCTCCGGGCCCACAGCTACGGGTGCGGGCAGTTGATAGCGGCCGCGTTGGATGCGGGCGCCACTGAAATCGTGCTTGGCGTGGGCGGCTCGGCCATGAGCGACGGCGGCAGCGGCGCCCTGCGTGCCCTTGGCGTCAAGCCGGTGGACGCGGCCGGCAACGTGGTGCCGCTCGGCGGCGGCTCGCTCGGCGACGTTGCCGCCGTGGACCTCAGCGGGCTGGATCCGCGGCTGGCGGCCGTGACGTTCAGGATTGCCGTGGACGTGCAGAACCCGCTCTACGGGCCGGAAGGCGCAGCGTACGTCTTTGGGCCCCAGAAGGGCGCCGACGAAGAGGCCGTCGAGGTGCTCGACGCCGGGCTGCGCAACTGGGCCTCGGTGCTGCGGCAGACCACCGGCCGCGACGTCAACGTCCCGGGCGCGGGCGCCGCCGGCGGCTTCCCGGCGTCGTTCCTGGCCCTGAGCAACGCTTCTCTCGAGGGTGGATTTGAACTCGTGGCCGGGTTGACCGGGCTCGCCGGGAAGCTCGCGGATGCGGACCTGGTGATCACGGGCGAGGGCTCGCTGGATTCACAGTCGCTGACCGGCAAAGCGCCGATTGCGCTGGCGGACGCCGCCCGCGGCCGCGGCATCCCCGTGATCGTGGTCGCCGGCCGGATCCTCGTCACCCCCGAAGACCTGGAGCGCCACGGGGTGGTCGCGGCCGCACAATTGCTGGACGTGGCTCCGAGCCCGGCCGAGGCCATCTCCAATGCGGCAAAGTATCTGGCCTGGGCCACGAGCCAGGTGCTGGAAGGCGCCTAGGCGCCTAGGCGGCCGCGCGGAGTTGCGCGCTTGTGATGGATTAACTCTGGTTTCGGGCACGCCTGCGCCGATAAAATGGCCCCAGTTGGGGGCCGTGACTCTCCATCTGGGCCACGGGCAAACCGTGGCCCAGCACAGGAGACCGAAATGTCCATGAAGCGCAACAGCCCCCGCCGGCCCAAGCTCCAGGAACGCCGGCTGGAGGTCGAACACATCAACGTCGTTGACCGGCGCGTGATGCGTAAGGCCCTCGGCGGCACCATCGTCGGGAACACCATGGAATGGTACGACGTCGGCGTGTTCGGCTACTTGATCACCACCATGGGTCCGGTCTTCCTTCCGGAAGCGGACAAAACGGTGCAGAACCTGTTCCTGCTCGGTACCTTCGGAGCCACCTTCATCGCCCGGCCGCTCGGCGGGGTCTTTTTCGGCTGGCTGGGCGACAAGATCGGCCGCCAGCGGGTCCTGGCCATGACGCTCATCATTATGGCGGCCTCCACCTTCGTGGTGGGGTTGCTGCCCGGCTACGCCGCACTCGGGATCTGGGCGGCCGTGCTGCTCGTCGCCACCAAGCTCATCCAGGGCTTCTCGACCGGAGGCGAATACGCCGGCGCCACCACCTTCGTCAGCGAACACGCCCCCGATGCCCGGCGCGGCTACTTTGCCAGCTTCCTGGACCTCGGCAGCTACATGGGCTTCGCCATCGGCGCCGCCTTGGTCACGCTGCTGCAGGTGACGCTGGGCGGCGACGTGATGGAGGCGTGGGGCTGGCGGGTCCCGTTCCTGATTGCGGGACCACTGGGCCTGATTGCCATCTATTTCCGGATGAAGATCGAGGAGTCCCCGGCATTCCAGGCCAGCCTCGATGCGCAGGGGGCAGGCGGCCCGGCCGGGGAAGCCGCGGAAACCAAGGGCCCGGTTGCCATCTTCGCCTCGCACTGGCGCGGCATCCTGCTCGCGATGATCCTGGTGGCGGCGGCCAACACGGTCGGCTACGCGCTGACGTCGTACATGCCCACCTACCTGACCTCGAACAAGGGCTATGACGAACTCCACGGCACGCTGCTGACCATCCCGATCCTGGTCCTGATGTCCGCCGCGATTCCGCTGACCGGCAAGCTCTCGGACCGGATCGGACGCCGGCCGGTGCTCTGGATCGGGTCCCTGGGCACCGTGGTGCTGGCCGCCCCGGCCTTCCTCCTGATCGGCATCGGGGCCATCTGGTCCACGTTGCTGGGCCTGGCGCTGATCGCCTTCCCGCTGACCTTCTACGTGGCGAACCTGGCCTCGACGCTGCCGGCGCTCTTCCCGACCGCCAGCCGCTACGGGGCGATGGGCATCGCCTACAACTTTGCCGTGGCCATCTTCGGTGGCACGGCGCCGTTCATCATCGCGTCCCTAATAGCGGCGTCGGGCAACGAGATGATGCCGGCCTACTACCTGATGGCCACCTCGGCCGTGGGGGCCGTGGCGGTTTACTTCATCAAGGAGACGGCGGGCAAGCCATTGATGGGATCGATGCCGAGCGTTGACACCATCGAGGAAGCACACGAACTCGTGGCCGGGCAGGAATCGAACGAGAACCTGAACCTCAACGAGATGCCGTTCGACCACACCTACGAGCCGGCCGAGGCCGAGGAGGTGCGGGGAGGGGAGCCCGGGTCGCGGGACCCCGGGCTGCGGGACGGAACACCCGAGCGCAGGGACACCCCCGCAGGGTAGCCCCCGCCTAGGCGCCGGTTTCGTAGTGCGGTTCGGCCACCGGCTTCGACTCGGGGGAGCCTTTCTCCCGCAGGTACACCGACGCGCCCACCAGCACGGCGACGGCAAGGAACTCGCTCTGCCAATTCTGGAAGGACTCGAACCAAAAGCGGCTGGTCGCGAAGTAGCCCAGCACGCTGACCGGCGGCTGGCCGTGGGCCTGCTGCTCCTGGCTGTACTCCTCGCTGCCGCCGACCGCGTGAAGCGCGACTGACATCAGGAACAGCAGCAGGAACATGATCGAGAGGGAGTGTTCGTAGAGCTTCAGCACCCACCCGCCGCGGCGCACCGGCCACGGTGCCGCCGGCTTGAGCGCAGCCTGCCGCGGATCCTCGTCCTGCGGAGCTTTCTTGCCCATTGGCTTGGATTCCGAGGAGCCCTTTTGGAAGAGGAACACCGTCAGGATGACGTACATGCCCATCTGGAGGAACTCGGATTCCCAGTTCTCGAATGTCGCCTCCAGGAACGCGCCGGTACCCAAGTACTCGAGGATTCCGACGGCGGACTGGCCGTGGGCGAGCTGGTCCTCGCTGTAGTCCGCGGCCCCGCTGATGACCATGCCGCCGAAGAAGACAACGAAAAGTCCAATGTTTGCCAGCAGCAGTCCGTGTTCCTTGGCCCACTTGCGCATTTTCGCTCCCGACTCTGGGTGGATTTTGTGAGGTGCGGTTTCAGTCATGTCCTATTCCCGTCCGGCCCGGCGCCGGAGCCTGTTGGGAATCAGCACGAGCAGGACCAACAGTACGGCCAGCAGCGCGCCGCCCGCGGTAAGTCCGGCGGTCCGTCCGGCCGTGACGTCAAAAACCAGCGCAGAGGTGCCCACACTCAGGAGGGCGACGCCGGCCAGGGCCACTTTCGCGATCCGGTCCGCGCTCGCCACGAGAATCTCCTTGAGCCCCTTGCGGAAGAGCCGCCGGTGCGCGCTCACCGGCAGCAGGATGAGGGCCGTGGTGAGGGCCGCCAGGACGACGTTTACGAGGTAGAGCGCCAACTGGAAGCCGTCCAGCGTCTCGAAACGGGACTGGAACGGCAGTGTCAGCAGGAAGCCGGCCAGGATCTGGACGCCGGTCTGGAGGACCCGCAGCTCCTGCAGCAGTTCGGCCCAGTTGCGGTCCATCTTCTCGTCGAAACTTTCATCCCGGCTGTCCTTCCGGGTTTCCTCGGCGTTTGGCATAGTCGCTTCCTTTCGAGTTCCACCCTGCCCTGCCTGAGTCTCAGGAAGGGCACGGTCAGCCTGCCCGAAACCACACAAAATCGTCTC
Source organism: Arthrobacter sp. 01T414 (assembly GCF_056398965.1). Taxonomy (NCBI): domain Bacteria; kingdom Bacillati; phylum Actinomycetota; class Actinomycetes; order Micrococcales; family Micrococcaceae; genus Arthrobacter; species Arthrobacter sp. 01T414. Next base: position 244,742 of record NZ_JBFTQK010000005.1, read on the forward strand.
GTTACTAAGCTTACTGAGGATTTTTCGGGTACGGTGGAAATCAAGGGAAGGCCACGCTCCCGGGCGCGGCTGGACTCCAGACCCGATCATCCAGATTCGACCGGCCGAATGCCAGAAAGCAGGAGGAACGACATGACTCAGGACCAGCAAGGACGCCCCATCGAAGAGGAAGCGGGCGGCTACGGCACCCCTACCGCGGAGCAGGAACTGCCCGGCGGGGACGCAAAGTCGTTCGCACAGCCCCGCGATGAAGAAGCCTTTGATGCCGCGGGTCTCAACCAGGACAGCCCGGACGGTGAGAGCTACCCTACAGGTACGCCGGACCTAAGCCAGTTCGGTGCCGAAGACCAGGACAGTGCGGGAGAGCCCGGAGCAGGAGGCTTCGGAGGAACGGAGGAACAGTTGAACGCGGAAAACGAAAGCAGCGAAGCCGGATTCGAGCAGGGCAACGAAGCGGCCGCCCAGGCCGGCGGCGCGGTCCCCTCCTCGGACGCGGAGATGGACGAAGCCAACACCGAGGAAGCTGAGCCGGGCCGGCCCTTCTCCTCGGAGTCCGGCCAGGACGCCGCCGGGATTCCGGACGGCAGCGGCACGGACCTGCCGGAAGAGCAGTCACCGAAGGACCGTGAGCGCGAAGACAAGGAATCGTTCGACGCCGGCTAAGCCGCCGCGGACACGCCAAAGGCCGGCGCCCTGCCACCGCAAGGTGGGAAGGCGCCGGCCTTTTTGGTGCGGCGGGCTGTGTGGCTGCCGGCGCTTAGCGGCGCTTCTTCGGGGAGCGCTTCGCGGCGGCATTGACGGCAGCCTTGACGGCCGCGACCGGGGCGGCGTCCTCGGTCTCCGGTTCAGCCACGGTGCCGCGGGCCTTCGCGATGGCCTTCATGCCGTGGTAGATCACCAGGGCGGCCGCGGAGCCCAGCGCGATGCCGGTGAACTTGAGGTCGCCGATGGTCCAGGTGTAGTCAGCGATGCCCACGATCAGGGCCACGGCGGCGGTGGTGAGGTTGATCGGGTTGGAGAAGTTGACCTTGTTCTGTACCCAGATCTTCACGCCCAGGACACCGATCATGCCGTAGAGCATGGTGGCTGCGCCGCCGAGCACGCCCGCCGGGACAGTTGCGATCAGTTCGCCGAACTTCGGCGAGAAGCTCAACACGACGGCGAAGATGCCCGCCACCCAGTACGCCGCCGTCGAATAGACCTTCGTTGCGGCCATGACGCCAATGTTTTCGGCGTAGGTCGTGGTGCCGGATCCGCCGCCCAGGCCGGCGAGGACAGTCGCGGCGCCGTCGGCCATCAGCGCGCGTCCCGACACGCCGTCGAGGTTCTGGCCGGTCATGGCGGAGACAGACTTCACGTGGCCGATGTTCTCCGCCACCAGCACCAGCACCACCGGGACGAACAGGCCCACGACGCCGAGGTGGAATTCGGGGGTCTGGAAGTGGGGCAGCCCGATCCAGGCGGCGGCGTCGACCTTGGCGAAGTTGATCTCGCCGCGGATCATCGCGACGAGGTAGCCCACCACGACGCCGACCAGGATGCTGAGACGGCCCAGGATGCCGCGGAAGAAGACGCTGACCACGATGATCACAACGAGGGTGACCAGGGCGGTGATGGGGGCGGCGTCGAAGTTGTTCTTGGCCGCGGGAGCCAGGTTCAGGCCGATCAGGCCCACGATGGCGCCCGTGACGATAGGCGGCATGAGCCGGTTGATCCAACCCGCGCCGAACTTCTGCACGATGGCGCCGATGATGGCCAGTCCGACGCCGGCCAGCACCACGCCGCCCAGCGCGCCGGGAATACCGAACTGCTGTTGCGAGGCCATGATCGGGGCGATGAAAGCGAAGGAGGAGCCCAGGTAGCTGGGTACCCGGCCCTGCGTGATGACCAGGAACAGCAGGGTGCCAATGCCGGAGAAGAACAGCGTGGTGGCCGGCGGCATGCCCGTGATGATTGGCACCAGGAAGGTGGCGCCGAACATGGCGACAACGTGCTGCATGCCCACGCCGATGGTCAGTGGCCACGCGAGGCGTTCATCCGGCCTGACGACCTCGCCGGGGCGGATGGACTTGCCGTTTCCGTGGATCTTCCATTTGGTGCCGAGCATGCTCATTGCAGCGAGCCTTTCAAGAATGTGTGGCGGGACCGGGAAGGAATCTTCCGGGTGCCACTTTACCGCGCCGGCCGGGAGGCTCCGGTGCCGGGACGGCATCGATAGAGTTGCGGAATGCCCGCCCTGATTGCTCCGACAGAACGTCTCTATGCCGCCTGGCTCGAAGCGCATGCCGAGTGGGGACCCGGCCTCCACGAGGATGGCTTAGGGCTGGCGCCGGAGGACGACGTCGACTCCGCCGCCGGTTTTAGGGCGTGGCTGGAGCGGCTGGCGGGAGACTCGGCGCTGTGCACCTACCTGTGGGTCATCGACGGGGAACAGGTGCTCGGCGGGATCGCGCTGCGGCATGCGGGTAACGAAAGCGTGGACTGGGCCGGGCACATCGGCTTCGGCATCCGGCCGTCCGCGCGCGGGCGCGGCCTGGGAGCCTGGGCCCTTGGGCAGATGATCGATGCGGCGCGTCGGCTCGCGATGGAACGGGTGTTGCTGGTCTGCGCGGCCGGCAATGTCGCCTCAGCGGCAACGATCGAGCGCCAGGGCGGGGTGCGCGAGAGTGCCGGCAACTCCGGGGCCGGCAAGGTGTGGCGGTACTGGATCCGCGTCGGACAGGCCGCGGAGAGGGACTAGGGGGCCGACGGCGCTCCGGCGGCCGCAGGCGGTTTGCGCACCAGCAGCATGGCCTGCGGGTGCTTTTCGCCGGCCCGCGCAGCCCGGACCAGTTCCGCTTCCGGAACGAATCCCTGCTCCGCAAAACAGCCGGCAACGTCGTCGGGAGAGTGCAGTTCCGCCCGGAGGTCGACGTCGTGCCCGTACGCGCGGCGGATCGTGCGTTGGCCGCTGCCCACCTGGAAGGCGACAAGTGCGAAGCCGCCGGGGCGGAGCGCCCGACGGAATTCACAGGCGATCTCCAGAAGCTCCGACGGGGAAGAGTGGATGATCGAGTACCAGGCGATGATGCCGTCCGCGGCAGCCTCCGCCGCCGGGAGCCTGGTCAGCGCGCCCACTTCGAAGGCGAGCCCGGGATGGCGACGCCGGGCCACCTGGACCATCCCCGGCGAGAGGTCCACGCCGGTGACGTCCAGCCCGGCTTCGGCCAGATGGATGCTCATTCGTCCGGTCCCGCACCCGGCGTCGATCACTTTGCGATCGGGGGTCGGGTGCAGTCGCGCGCAGAACGCCTCGATCATCGCCATATCGAGAGGGGCTTCAAAGCGGGTGTCCGGAAGGGCTGCCGAATACGACTCGGCCACCGTGTCGTAGGCGGAGCTGAGCCGGGCCAGGTCCTCGGAGTTTCCCATTGCCTGAGCGTACCCACGGCGCCGACGGGCGTCACAGTCCCAGTTCGACGAGGCGGGTGTTTCTGCATTCGACCAGCGATTCCTCAGCTCACCTCGTGCAGCCGGATTCCTGGGCCCTCGCGGTACCGTGGGGTCCGATGGACACTTCGACACTCCTTGCGGCCTACGACCAACAGCTCCGGACAGATGCGGAGACCCCCAGCGCGGTCTCCGTCGAGCGGCTGGGCCCGCTGCGGCTGGTGACTTTCGCTGGCGGCCGCGGCTTCGTGACCTATCAGGACCTCGCCGGGGCCGATGCAGCGGCGATCGCGCGGTGGGTGGCTGATACGTTGGCGTTCTACCGCGCGGATCCGCAGATTGTTCGGGTCGAATGGAAAACCCGGGGCCACGACCAGGCGCCCGGGCTGCATGGGGCGTTGCTCGAGAATGGGTTTGAGGCCGATGAGACCGAGTCGGTCATGATCGGGGCCGCCAGCGCGCTCGACGTCGACGTGGACCTGCCGCCCGGGGTGAGCCTGCGGCGCGTGACGGACGAGGCGGACATCCGCGCCATGAGCGTCATGCAGGACGAAGTCTTTGGCAGCCCGGCATCCGACGGCAACGCCGAAGCAATCCTGCGCCGGATGGCGCGCGATGACGGGATGGAGCTGTGGGTCGCCGAACATCAGGGGGAGATCGTCAGCGCCGGCCGGCTCGAACCGGTGCCGGACACGGACTTCGCCGGCATCTGGGGCGGGGCCACCCGGGAGAATTGGCGGGGCCGGGGGATTTACCGGGCGCTGACGGCAGTCCGCGCGCGGGCGGCGCTGTCGCTGGGCAAGACCCTCATCCACAGCGACTCGACCGAGTATTCACGCCCGATTTTGGAGCGCTACGGCCTAGTCCGGGTGTCCACGACGACGCCGTATCGCTGGCGGCGCTAAGCCGGGCGCTGACCACCTGCGCGGCGCACGCCGTGGCAGACTGAACCCGTGAATCAGGGACCGGACTACGCTACGTACGCCGCCAAGATGCGCGGCCTGGCTGCGGCCGGTTGTGACCTGGAAGTCGACGCACGCTTCGTCGACATGCTGTGCCCGAGACGGGCCCACATCCTGGACCTTGGCTGCGGCATCGGATCCGCGGTCGGTGCCCTTCGAGACCGTGGCCACTTGGCGTACGGCGTCGATCCCAGTGCGGCCGTTCTGGCGGTCGCCCGCGAACGGTTCGACCCAGCATGGTTCCGGAGCATCGGCGCCGGCGACGTTTCTGCCGCTGGGCTGGCCGGTCAGGGACTGCCTGCCGACTACGACGCCGTACTCATTTCAGGAAACGTCCCGGCCTTTCTCACGGATGACGAGCTGGCGGGGATCTTTGAGCGGCTCCCCTCCATTCTGAAACCCAGGGGCTGCCTCGTCGTCGGCACTTCCACGGCGGCCCGCGGGGGACCTGCGCAGCAAGATTTGGCGGCAAGCGGCTCGGCTCTCACCCTGGCCCATCGCTTCTCCGACTGGCACCTGGGCTCCTTCAGCGAGGATTTACCGTGGTCAGTGAGTGTCTATTTGAACGCCGGCCAACGCCGCGCCGACGGCGCCCCGGACGGGGTGTTCGTCCTCGGCAGCTGACCTTTGCCGGCCGGTGGCTGCGCCGGGCTGTGTCTTATTTGCGCAGGTCGAGGGTGAAGCCGGGATAAGTCGAATAGTCGCCGACACGATCAGGCTCAAAGCCGAGGGACTCGTAGAACGCGACCGCTGACGGGCTGGCCTGCCAGTCGAGAATCATGGGCTGCGGGCGGGCCTTCGCCCAGCCGAAGAGATGATCCATGAGCGCCCTGCCGGCGCCCTTTCCGCGCGCCTCCGGCTCCACGTACAGGTCATGTACGCGGCCAGTGGTGAACGTGGTGCGTAGGCCCGGTCCGAAGTCCTGGGCTACGCCATAGCCGATCAGGCGGCTGCCGGCCTGGGCCACGGCGACGCACCAAGCAGCGTCGGAGACCCGGCTAGCGAACCGACCGTCGAAGTCCTGCTGCGGTAGGTTCTGGGCGCTTGATGTGAACGCGATGGACAACCGCCGCACCTCGGCCGCGTCCTCGGGTGTGGCCGGCCGCACGACGAGCTCCGCAAACGGCATGTACCGGTCCCTCCCTCCCGTGTGTTGCTTCGGTCCTTTACTGCCCAGACTTTCATTCGCGGCTGCCGTTGTACTCCACGTGTCGGCGTAGGGGGTCCGTGTCGGTTCAAGTGCCGCGCGGCCTCGACTTCGTGATTCGTCCGGTGAGCGGCGCCGCTCATGATCTGAAGTAGTGGTTTCTTCGTGGTGTTTGGGTGGGGTCGAGGTGGGGTGGCGGGATGAACCAGGGGATGCCGTTGCGGGGTTGGATGGTCCATTGTTCTTTGTGGGTCAGGTGGTGATGGTGGGAGCACAGGAGTGTTCCATTGTCTGCGGATGTGGTGCCGCCTTTGGACCAGTAGGTGATGTGGTGGGCTTCGCACCAGGGGGCGGGGATGGTGCAGCCGGGGAAGGTGCAGCCTTGGTCG
>NZ_JBFTQK010000006.1:0-302792 GCF_056398965.1 Arthrobacter sp. 01T414
ACCAGCAGGCTCTTCCCACCCCACCTCCGCAAAGCCATCACCGCCCGCGACCAAGGCTGCACCTTCCCCGGCTGCACCATCCCCGCCCCCTGGTGCGAAGCCCACCACATCACCTACTGGTCCAAAGGCGGCACCACATCCGCAGACAAYGGAACCCTCCTCTGCTCCCACCATCACCACCTGACCCACAAAGAACAATGGACCATCCAACCCCGCAACGGCATCCCCTGGTTCATCCCACCACCCCACCTCGACCCCACCCAGATACCCCGAAGAAACCACTACTTCAGATGCTGAACGCGGGCATCAACATACTGGTGGCTTTATCAGCCGAAATCGGCCCGGCTCTGGACTCAGAATGTCACTGAGTTCTCGAAGGAGCATGCTCAGTCGTTCGCGATCAGGCCTTATCAAAGCTGCTGAACCGTGGTGTGATAGCGACCAGATGGCCTTAATTAAAGATTCAGAGGAGACTTCCCATGACGCGGGACAGAAGCTTTACGTCTCTTAGGACCAGCCGCTCCGGCTCGGCGCATGCTCTGGCGATCATTTCTGCGTTCGCCGCGGCTCTCTGCTGGTGGATAGGGCTGAGCGGGTATGTCGTGGTCGGCGGTCCCGCCAGCAGAGGGGTAGGACTGCTTGTCTTTATCGCAGTACCTGCGGTGGCGACACTGGGAACTTACTTCGTGGCACGCCGTACCAGACGCACTGTTGGGGGAGCAGCGTTTGCGGTTCCTCTGCCGACCGGGCCCGGATACTCACACCCCGCCCGCCATCGTGCAGCTGTGGCGTCGGGCGCGGTGACCCGTCCACAAAATCCCTCGAAATCTGGCTCCCGCGTGCCGAATCATTTGGAGGCTCGTGGTGCCCTCGTCGTCGCAGTTTTCGCGGCGGCCCTTTTGTGGTGGATTGGGCTCACGGGCTTCCTCGCGGTCGGCGGCGCGGCCAGTGGCGCAGCTGGGGCAGGAACCTTCCTCGCCCTCCCGGCCGCCGCAACCGTCGGAACATACCTGGCCGCCCGCCGTCGTCGTCGCGGGGTTCCCCGATCGCCCTAGGGTCGCGTGCGCTGGAACTCAGTGACAGACGTCGTCGGACCCATGAACTGCCGCTTCGGTGCGTAGCCAATGGCCTCCATCGCGTTGCGCGCGCTGGTTTTCGTGGTGATTTCCACAACCCAGACGGTGTCGTACTTGAGGATTCGATTCCTCGCCGTCCTAACGTCGTATCGTCGGTCGAAGATGCGGCCCCACTGGGCGGCCGGTCGGGCCATGGTGGGGTCACTCAGGCCTTGAAAGTCGTCGGGGTAGGCCTTGAACGCCATGTCCCGGTCGTTGCTAATCACAAAGGCGTCGCCGGGGTGGGCAGACTTGTGGATGGTCTGGGCGATGAAACGGAAGTCGTCGCCCTCAATGCGTCCGTACTCCGTCCGCTGTCCCACATAGGAAGGCAGCGAGACAGCCAGCACAGCTGCCAATGGGACGGCCAGCCAGCCCTGATGGAGACGACGTCCCAGCGGTTTGGCCAGGAGCGGCGCGGCGGCCAGCATGGGAAGGCTTGCCAGCTCGAACGAAACATACCGCGGCAGGTAATAACCTCGGCCCATGATCGCCGATCCGATAATTACCAATGCCAGCGGCAGCACCAGCCAGGGCAAAGCCAGCTTTATTGCAAAGTGTCTCCGGGCCAGAATTGCGCCGGCAAGGGCAGCGACCCAGACAATCGCCGCCAGGCCGTACATGGAGAAATCCTCGCCCGGTGTCGGTTTGGGGCTGGAGAGCAAGTTCGCCGAGGAGTAATAGGCGTCGCTGAAAAATTGGACGAAGGCGACCTCATATGGGGTGGACTCGCCGATCGGAGGCACCCAGGCTATTTGGAATTGTTGCCTAGAGGCGATGGCGGCGACAATAGCTGCCGGCGCCAGCCAACCGATCGAAGCCAGTGCCATGCCTCGCCATTGCTTGCGGAGACGACCGTCCACGAGCAGGGTGACCCCGTGGGCCGCCACCACCAGCACGGCGTAAAACGACAGGCTGACGGTCAGCAGGCCGGTGAGGCCGTACCAGAGCCAGCGCAATTTGGACGGGGATGCGCGGATCAGCACCAGCAGGTAGCTTGCCAGCACCGCGCCCAGCACGGTCATGGCGTACGAGCGGGCATCCGTGGCCACGTATTGCACCCTGGGCAAGATGACGAAAATGAACGCAGCGCTCACGCCATAGGCGGTCCCTCCCAGCCTGCGGCCGAGAGCCATCAGCAGTCCGGCGGCCACCGCCACCGCGATCAGGCTGGGTGTGCGCAGGGACAATTCGGAAAGCCCAAATATTCTGGTCCAGCCATACATCAGCATGTAGTAGACACCGTGAACCGCATCCACTTTTCCGAGCATGGTCAAAAGCTCGGGAAAGTCCCGGTTGACCGCGCTCACGGTGGCTGCCTCGTCAGTCCAGAAGCTCGGGACGGACACTCCAACCATTGAATAGAGAAAGGCAAGCAATCCCACGATTACTGGGACGCGGCTGGTTCTATTCACCAAATAATCTAAGCATGGATGCGGACGGGCAATTGTTGTCCCGCCAAAGGCCGCCAGCGCCCGCCTCGAGTCGCCCTGGCGTTACCGCCCTGCTGCGTACCCTTGGGCGCCCCGCGGATTGGCGGCAGCCTGCAGCACTCCCGTCGCAGGATCCCGCACGACGGCGGACAGCCGGCCGAGGGTCCAGCCGCCGGCCACGGTCACAACATGGCCTCGGCGCTTGAGCCCCTCGATCACGTCCTCACCCAGCCGCTCTTCGACCACCGCGCCGCCGGGTTCCCAGGTGCGCGGCCAGAACGAACCGGGCATCGACGTCGTATGGAACGTCGGCGCGTCGATGGCCTGCTGCGGGGAGTAGCCGCCCACGATTGTCCGCAGCAGGTAAGGCAGTTGCCACTGGTCCTGCTGGTCTCCGCCGGGCGAGCCCAGCGCGGTCACCGCCCGACCGCCGCGGAGCACCAGCGTCGGCGTCAAGGTGGTGCGGGGCCGCTTGCCCGGTGTGAGGGTGGACGGTGTGCCGGGCTCCAGCCAGGTCATCTGCAGGCGGGTGCCCAGGCAGAAGCCCAGCTCCGGAATCGCGGGCGAGGACTGCAGCCAGCCCCCGGACGGTGTAGCCGAAACCATGTTGCCCCAGCGGTCCACGACGTCGATGTGGCAAGTGTCGCCGCGGGTCTCCCCGCTCGGCGCAACGGTCGGCTCACCCACGCCCAGTGCCGCCGGAGCGGACCCGGCGCCGCTGCGAACCAGGGCCGGCGGCGTGTACTCGGTCCGCAGTTGCGGCACGTAGGGCTCGCGCCCGGGGACCTTCCCCGGCCGGAAGTCGTGTGACGCCTGCTCGGTGATGAGCTCCCGGCGGCTTGCGCAGTAGTCCTCGGACAACAGGTACTCCAGCGGCACGTCCGTGTCTCCGTAGTACGCCTCGCGGTCAGCCAGCGCGAGCTTCTGGGCCTCCAGGATCGTGTGCGCCCCGAGCTCGGTGGATGGATCAAGGTATTGGTCTTCGAACCCGTCGAGGATGGCCAGGGTCTGCAGTAGCGCCGGCCCCTGCCCCCACGGCCCGGTCTTGGCGATTGTGTGCCCGCGGAACTCCACGGTGGCGGCCTCGTCATAGCTGGCCTCGAAACCGGCCAGGTCGGACAACGCCAGGACGCCCCGGTGGTCCGTCCCGGATGAGTGCCGGTGCGGGGTCTGCACGGAGTCGGCCATGGCGCGGGCGACGAATCCTTCGCGCCATTCCCGCCGGGCCGCGTCGATGCGCGCCTCCCGGGAGCCGCCAGGGCCCAGCGCCGTGCCGGCTTCGATGAGCCTTTCCAGCGTCCGGGCGTAAGCCGGATTGCGCACCACTTCGCCTTCGGCCGGGATTCTGCCGCCGGGCATCCAGAGCGCCGCCGAACTGGGCCAGTGCTCCTGGAACAGCTCCGCCACCGTGGCAATCGTGGTGCCGACGCGGCCCAGCATCGGATGACCGTCGCGCGCGTAGCCGATCGCGAAGTCCAGCACCGCTTCCAGCTCCCAGCTGCCGTGGTCGCGCAACAACAGGAACCAGGCGTCGACGGCGGCGGGCACCGCGGCGGCCAGCGCCCCCGAGCCCGGCACGAGGTCCAGTCCTTCGGACCGGTAGTGCTCCACCGTGGCCGCGGCCGGCGCTGGCCCCTGGCCCATCAGCACCACCGGCGTCCCGGGGTCCGACGCCGTCACAAAGACGCCGGTCATGTCCCCGCCGGGGCCGTTGAGGTGGGGCTCCACGACGTGCAGCACGAACGCGCCGGCTGTGGCGGCGTCGAACGCGTTACCACCGCGTTCGAGCACCGCCTGCGCCGCCGCCGTCGCGATCCAATGCGTGGATGCACTCATCCCGAAGGTGCCCTGCAGGGTGGGCCGGGTGGTGAACTGCTCAGGCGCGGTGAAGGTCATGGATCAGCCGAACAGCGCCGCCACGCGGGTCAGGGTCTCGTAGACCCCGTAGGCCAGCGGCACGCCGACGAGGGCCCACGCCACCGCCAGTTTGCCGGTGGACGCTTTGACTGCGGCCTGTGCGCCGGGGTTGTGTGCTGTGCTCATCTCAGGCCTCCATGGCGGGTTCGGCCGACCGCTCGCGGTCCGGTCGTGGTTCGTGGAATCGTGCGTCGACCGGCTTGACCAGGAGGTTGGCCACGAAGCCGACCACGAGGAGCGCGACCATGGTCAGCAATGCCGGCTGGTACGACGCGGCGTTCAGCTGGCCGGGCTTGCCCTGGGCGTCCAGGAACGCGTTGACGATCAGCGGTCCGGCGACGCCGGCAGCGGACCAGGCGGTCAGCAGCCGTCCGTGGATGGCGCCGACCTGGAAGGTACCGAAGAGGTCCCGCAGGTAGGCCGGAGCCGTGGCAAAGCCGCCGCCGTAGAAGGAAATGATGAAGAACGCGAGCGCCACGTAGAGGAAAGTGGTGGAGGAACCGGCCAGCGCCAGCACCGTGTAGAGTACCGCGCCGACGCCGAGGTAGACCATGTAGATGCGCTTGCGGCCGGTCAGGTCGGAGGTGGCGGACCAGGCGAAGCGTCCGGCCATGTTGCCGATGGAGAGCAGCCCCACGAAGCCGGCGGCGACACCGGCGCTGACCAGGGACGCGCCGTCGGACTTCCGGAAGAAGTCCTGGATCATCGGTGCGGCCTGCTCCAGGATGCCGATGCCGGCGGTGACGTTGCAGAACAGGGCAATCCAGACCAGCCAGAACTGTTTGGTCTTGACGGCGTTCTTGGCCGAGACGTTGTCCGTGGTGACCAGCTTGGACGCCTTGACCTTGGCGGGGTCGAAGCCGGCGGGCTTCCAGCCATCGGCGGGGACCTTGATGGTGAAGGCGCCGAAGAGCATGTACGCGAGGTAGACGACGGCGAGGGTCAGGAAGAGCTTGCCGACCGAGTCGCCGCTGGCCACCCAGCCCTGCGCGCTCGAGTTCGGGTCGTATGCCTTGAGCAGGGCGGTGGAGACAGGGCTGGCGATCAGCGCGCCGCCGCCGAAGCCCATGATGGCCATGCCGGTGGCGAGTCCGGGCCGGTCCGGGAACCACTTGATCAGGGTGGACACCGGCGAGATGTAGCCGATGCCCAGGCCGATGCCGCCGACTACGCCGTAGCCAAGGTAGACGAGCCACAGCTGGTGCGTGAAGATGCCGAGGGAGCCGATCAGGAAGCCGCTGGCCCAGAACATGGCCGAGGTGAACATCGCCTTGCGAGGGCCGTTCTTGTCCACCCAGGTGCCCATGATCGCGGCGGACAGGCCGAGCATCACGATTGCGATCGAGAAGATCACGCCGATCTCGGTCAGGCTGGCGCCGAAGTGCTTGACCAGGGCGGTTTTGTAAACACTCGTCGCGTACGCCTGGCCGATGCACAGGTGGACGGCGAGCGCCGCGGGCGGCACGAGCCACCGGTTGAACCCCGGCGGGGCGATGGTTCGTTCACGGTCCAGCCAACCCATTACTGCTCCCCTTGCTTGTCTGACGACGTCGATGTCCCAGTGATCTAGAGGCTAAAGCCCTAAATGATGGGCAGTTGCCTCCGGCAATCATGGTGCAAATCGTCAGCAAACGTACCATTCGAGCGCCAAGCGGTAGGGAATCCGCGCTGAACGGTAATTGGCGAGTCGGTCTAGTTTCCGAGTCCGGCCCTGCGGAGCGCCTCCGCCATCGCCGTGTTGGCCGGCGCAGGCTTGGGCGCGGCCTTGGCTGCTGCCTTGGGCGCTGCTGCTGCGCCCTGACTCGCCCCGGCCTGACCGGCCCCGGGTCGTTTCCCTCCCGGGCGCGGCTGCTGCGTCGCGGGCCGTCCGCCGGGGGCCGGCCTCCCACCGGAACCCGTACGCCCTGCTGCCGCGCCCGGTTCGTCGTCGAGCCTCAGCGTCAGCGAGATGCGCTTCCGTTCCGGGTCCGCCTCCAGCACCTTGACCCGAACCACCTGGCCGGACTTCACCACCTCGCGCGGGTCGGAGACGAAGCGGTTGGCGAGCGCGGAGACATGCACCAGCCCGTCCTGGTGCACGCCGACGTCAACGAACGCACCGAACGCGGCAACGTTCGTGACCGTGCCCTCCAGCACCATGCCCGGTTTAAGGTCGGAGATCTTCTCAATACCTTCCAGGAACGTCGCCGCTGCGAATTCGGGCCGCGGGTCCCGTCCGGGTTTTTCCAGCTCGGCGATGATGTCCCGGACGGTGGGCAGGCCGAACGAGCCGTCCACGAAGCCCTGCGGGTTCAGCGTGGCCAGGGCGCCGCCGGCGTCGGCTGCGGCCTTGATCTTGCGCGCCAGCGGGTAGGCCTCCGGATGCACGCTGGAGGCGTCCAGCGGCTCCGCTCCCCCGCTAATGCGCAGGAAGCCAGCGCACTGTTCAAAAGCCTTAGCGCCCAGCCGGGGCACCTTCTTCAGCTCGCTGCGCTTGGCGAACGGGCCGTGTTCGTTCCGGTACGCCACGATGTTCTCGCTCAGCAGCGGACCGACGCCGGCAACCCGGCTCAGCAGCGCGGGTGAGGCGGTATTGACGTCCACCCCCACGGCGTTGACGCAGTCCTCGACCACGGCGTCGAGGCTGCGGTCCAGCTTCGCTGCGGTCACGTCGTGCTGGTACTGTCCGACGCCGATCGACTTCGGCTCGATCTTCACCAGTTCCGCGAGCGGATCCTGCAGCCGCCGGGCAATCGAGACCGCGCCGCGCAGCGACACATCCATCCCGGGCAGTTCGGCCGCGGCAAGCGCCGACGCCGAGTACACGGACGCTCCGGCTTCGGAGACCACGAGCTTCTGCGGGGCGCGGCCAGCCTCCGCGCCGAGCTGTTTGATCAGCTCCGCCGCGAGCTTGTCCGTCTCCCTAGATGCCGTGCCGTTGCCGATCGCCACCAGTTCAACGCCGTGCTTCCGGGCCAACGCCACGAGCGTGCGCAGAGCCTCGTCCCATTTCCGTACCGGAGCGTGCGGGTAGACCGTGTCCGTCGCGACCACCTTGCCGGTTCCGTCGACCACGGCGACTTTCACGCCTGTGCGCAGCCCGGGGTCCAAGCCCAAGGTGGCACGGTTGCCGGCCGGGGCAGCCAGCAGCACGTCCCGGAGGTTGGCCGCAAACACCCGCACTGCCTCGTCCTCCGCCGCGGCGAACATCCGGCTGCGCAGATCCCCGCTCAGGCGGCTGAGGACCCGGGAGCGCCAGGCCTGCTGCGCGGTCTGAAGCAGCCAGGCGTCGGCGGGCCGGCCTCGGTCGGCGACCCCGAGGAACCTGGCCACGGCGGCTTCATACCGGCCGCGGGCGGCGGCCAGGGCGGCGTCGTCGTTCGGTTCCGCCTCACTGAGATCCAGCTCCAGCACACCGTCCTTTTCGCCGCGCAGCAGCGCGAGGACCCGGTGCGAGGGCATCCCGGAAGGGGCCTGGGAGAACTCGAAGTAGTCCTTGAACTTCTGCCCCTCGGCTTCCTTGCCCTTCTTGACGCGCGAAACCATCCGGCCCTGCGTCCAGAGCCGCTCACGCAGCGTGGCGGCAAGGTCAGCGTCCTGGGCGACGCGCTCGACCAGGATGGACCGGGCTCCGGCCAGCGCCGCGGCGGCGTCCCCGATGGCATGTTCGGCGTTGAGGTAGCGGGCAGCTTCGCGGTCCGGGTCCAGCTCCGGGCGCCGCAGCAGCGTGTCCGCGAGGGGCTCGAGGCCGGCCTCGCGGGCTATCTGGGCCTTGGTGCGCCGTTTCGACTTGAACGGCAGGTAGATGTCTTCCAGCCGCGACTTGGTGTCCGCAGCGACGACGGCGGCCTGCAGTTCCGGGGTCAGCGCCCCCTGCGCGGCGATCGCTTCAAGGACGGTCCGGCGGCGGTCCTCCAGCTCGCGTAGGTAGCGCAGCCGCTCCTCAAGGGTTCGGAGCTGGGTGTCGTCCAGCGTCCCGGTGGCTTCCTTGCGGTAGCGGGCGATGAAGGGGACCGTGGATCCGGCGTCGAGCAACTCCACAGCGGCTTTCACCTGCCAGGGTTTCACGCCGAGCTCGGCGGCGATCTGGGTCTCGACCGGGGAGGATACGGCGGGGTGCTGCGGGAGTTGGCTCACCCCTCCCATTTTGCCTTAACAGCTCAGGCGCCGGGCGTCCCCGCTGCGGCAGCAGGCTCCTGTACGTCCTGCACAACCTCGTTGCGGCGCAGGAACCACGGCTTGAACGGCGGATCAAAGCGGGCGAACCGGGGCGGCCCCACTGCGGTTAGTCCCGCGAGGGCCAGTGCCGCCTGCAGGCCGTCGTTGCGCCGTGCAAAGGCTGCCGCCGAGCTGTTTCCGGAGAAACGCAAGGCGGCGGCCAGCGAGCCCGCTACCGCCCTGATTTTGACGTCCGGGTTCGTTGGAACCGGTGCCGACTCAGCGGTCACACCGGCCGGCAGAACGAAGGCAACCACAAAATCGGCCGGCGCCTCGCTTCCCGGCAACGCCCCGCTTTGGATCACCGGAGCGGTCATGGCCAGCTTCTGCGAGGCGCCGCTGCCCTGGCTTCCCGGGCCTTGGGTTTCACTCCCTTGGATCACCGGGGCAGTCATCGCCAGCTTCTGACTGGCGCTGTTACTGCCGGCGATGTAGTTGAAGAGGTGCCGGAAAGCAGCGTTTCCGGCGCGGTCAAAGGTCGCGCGGACGCGTACCTCGGCCACGACGTAGGCAGGATAGCGGCGCAGTTCGAAGTGCGGGTAGCTGCGAACCAGCTCATAAGGTTGCTGTTCGGTCATGGTCTTCTCGACCTTACGCCGCTCCGACGCCTTCGGCCAGAGGTCACTTTCTACCGGTCGCCCGTTCAGTTCCACTGTTCGACGCATTAGTGTCAGAGGGTTTTGGTAGCTTGGCAGAAGAGTCAACCACCAGCCAGTACAACGGGGGCGCAGTGTTTTTTCTTGAACCGGAAGCACCGGGCGCGGCGCCGGACCTGGTCTACTCCGCGAGCGACCTCGTGGTGGCCGTCGGCTGCGAGTACCAGTTGCTCCGAAAGCTCGACGAGAAGCTGGGCCGCACTCCCAAGGCAGATTTCGGCACCGACGAGATGCTCCAGCATGCGGCTGTGCTGGGGGACGTCCACGAGCGCAAGGTCCTCGACGGGTTCGTGGCCGAGTTCGGCGATTGGGACCCGGTCCGCGGGCGAGGCGTGTACGACGTCGTTCCCGCGACGGCAATGGACCGCGCCAGCTTGGTTGCCAAGCACCGCGAGTCCATCGAGGCGCTCCGCGCCGGGGCCGACGTCGTCTTCCAGGCTGCCTTCTTCGACGGCCAGTTCCACGGCCGCTCCGACTTCCTGGTGCGGCAGGCCGACGGCGGCTACGCGGTGTTCGACTCGAAACTTGCCCGCCACGCCAAGGTGACCGCACTGCTGCAGCTCGCCGCCTACGGCGACCAGCTGCTCAAAGCCGGCATCCCGGTGGACCCGTCGGTGACGCTCGTCCTCGGCGCCACAGAGCAATTGGCCGACGGCGGCTTCGACTACGTCCGGAGCCACCACAAACTCGCCGAAGTCCTGCCGGTGCTCCGGGAGCGGCGGGAGCGCTTCCTCGCCCTGACGGCCGGGCACATCGCGCAGGCCGACGCCGTCCGCTGGGGTGCCGACGGCATCAGCGCCTGCGGCCGCTGCGACTACTGCCAGGAGCAGGTGAAGGCCACGGATGACCTCCTCCTTGTGGCCCGGATGAACTCCGTGCAGCGCAAAAGCCTGCATGAACTGGGCATTCACACCGTCACAGAGCTGGCGCAGGCGACGCTCGCCAAGCCGACGCCCACGCTCTCGCGGCTGCAGGAGCAGGCCCGGATGCAAAGCGGCATCGGCGCTGCGGACGGCGAGGTCCAGTACCGCAAGGACGGCGAGCTGCATACCTTGCGCTACGGCGTCTTGCCGGAGAACACCCTGGCGGAACTGCCCCCGCCCAGCGCGGGCGACATCTTCTTCGACTTCGAGGGCGACCCACTGTGGCAGGAAAGCGCCACCGGAGTATGGGGACTCGAGTACCTCTTCGGCGTGATCGAGGCGCCGACCGGGCCTGGGATTCCGGGGGTTTTCCGGCCGTTCTGGGCGCACAGCCGGCCGGCGGAGAAAAAGGCCTTCCTGGACTTCCTGGACTATGTGGAGAAGCGCCGGCGCGACTACCCCGATATGCACGTCTACCACTACGCCGCCTATGAGAAGACGGCCCTCCGCAAGCTCTCGGTGCTGCATGTGGCCGGCGAGGACATTGTGGACGAGTGGCTGCGCGCGGGCCTGTTGATTGACCTGTACCAGACGGTCCGGAACAGCATCCGCATCTCCGAAAATTCGTACAGCATCAAAAAGCTCGAGCCGCTGTACATGGGCACGAACCTCCGCTCCGGCGACGTCAAGGACGCCGGAGCCTCCGTGGTGGCGTACGCCCACTACTGCGAGGCGCGCGACGCCGGCCGGGCCGAGGACGCGGCGAGGATCCTGGCCGGCATCTCCGATTACAACGAATACGACTGCCTCTCGACGTTGGAGCTGCGGAACTGGCTGCTCCAGCGGGCCAAGGAACGCGGGATCGAGCCCGGCGGCGGCTCCGGGTCAGGCGGCCCGGGTTCAGGCGGGGACGACGGCGGGCCCGGCGGCGGGTCCGGGTCGGGCGGTCCGGGTTCAGGCGGGCCCGGCGGCGGGTCCGGGTCAGGCGGTCCGGGACCCGACGCAGGCTCCCCAACCGCAGCTGCCGCACCTGCCCCGGCAGAGCTGGCGCTGCTGGCTTATGCCGAACCCGGGAGCGGCCTGCCCGAGGAGGACCGAAAGGCCGTCGCGATGCTGGCTGCGGCGGTGAGCTATCACCGCCGGGAGCGTAAGTCCTTCTGGTGGGCGCACTTCGACCGATGTGAGTACGGACCGGACACGCACGAGCGGGACCGGAATGTTTTCCTCGTTGATACCGCCGAAATTCTGGGCGACTGGCAACAAGAGGGCCGGAAGCTGCCCGAGCGGCAGATCCGGCTGACCGGCACCGTGAGCCCAGGCTCGGACCTGCGCGAAGGCAGCAAATGGTTCCGCATGTACGGTCATCCGCTTCCCGGCGGCCTGGAGGGCACCGGCAAGAGCAGCTCCGGCCGGAACGGCTGGTTCGGTACGGAGGTGCTGGAACTTGGCCACGAGGACGGCAAGGACACCGTCGTCATCCGGGACCGGCTGCACCGCAACGTAGCGCCCCACGACGAGGTGCCCATCGCGCTGACCGAGGACCAGCCGCTCGCCACCAAGAGCCTGGAGCAGTCGCTGGAGTCGCTCGCTGAACTGGTGGCCGACGGCTTGCGGTCCGGTTCCATCCCCCGCCACCCCGCCCTCGACCTTGTCCGGCGTTTGCCGCCGCGGCTGACCGGCGGCGCGCCGCTGCCGCAGCCGGGCGATGGTCCGGACCGCTTCGTCGATGCCATCACGACGGCGGTCCTGGCACTCGACCACTCCTACCTGGCCGTGCAGGGCCCCCCGGGCACCGGGAAGACCTATGTGGGCTCCCATGTCATCGCCCGGCTCGTAGCCCGCGGCTGGAAGGTGGGGGTGGTCGGCCAGTCCCATGCCGTGGTGGAGAACCTACTGACCACGGCGGTCACCAAGGCCGGGGTCAAACCGGACCTGGTGGCGAAAGACGTGAAGCACGAGAATCCCTTGCCGTGGCAGGCGCGGACCGGCAGGGACGTTGCTGCCCTGCTCGGCTCGCCCGGCGGGGCGCTGGTCGGCGGTACGGCGTGGACCATGACCGGCGCCAACGTCCCGGCTGGCTCCCTGGATCTGCTGGTGATCGATGAGGCCGGGCAATTCTCGCTGGCCAACACGCTCGCGGTCGCCCAGTCCAGCACGCGGCTGCTGCTTCTTGGGGACCCGCAGCAGCTCCCCCAGGTCAGCCAGGGCAAGCATCCCGAACCGGTGGACGAGTCGGCCCTCGGCTGGATCTCCGCCGGGCATGCCACGCTCCCGGCGGAGCTTGGCTATTTCCTGGCCGACTCGTGGCGGATGAACTCCGAGCTGTGCATGGCTGTTTCCGAACTGTCGTACGAGGGCCGGCTTCGGTCAGCTCCGTCAGCCGACCGGAGGCACCTGGACGGCGTTCCAGCTGGAATCGAAACGCTGATGGTTTCGCACGAAGGCAACACGACGTCGTCCCCCGAGGAGGCCGCCGAAGTCGTCCGGCAGGTGCGACGCCATCTGGGTCTGCTGTGGCACACCGAGGAGGGGTCGCGTCCCCTCGCTGCTGCGGACGTCCTCGTGGTGGCTGCCTACAACGCCCAGGTGAACCTCATCCGCGAAGCCTTGGACCGGGCTGGTTTGACCGGCGTCAGGGTTGGGACCGTGGACAAGTTCCAGGGACAGGAGGCTGCCGTGGTGATCGTGTCAATGGCGTGTTCGGCGGTGGCTGAGGCACCGCGGGGCATGGAATTCCTGCTCTCCCGGAACCGGATCAATGTGGCCGTGTCTCGCGGGCAATGGCGCGCGGTCATCGTCCGCGCCCCGGAGCTGACCAACTACCTGCCCGCTCATCCGGAAGGCCTGGAACAGCTGGGCGGCTTCATCGGCCTCTGCCAGAGGTCCGTGTCCGCGGTTTCCTAGGGGACATGCCCAACCTTGAGGTGCGCCACCGGACATGCCCATAGCCTTCAAACCGCGCCACGGAACATGCCCATCCTTAAACGCCAACAGTGGACAGAATGGGATTCTGTCCACTGTTGGCGTGATCTGTTGGGCAGGTCCGGCCGTGACTAGGCCGGCCATCCGCTCCTAGTTCTGGTAGACCGGGTAGTCGGTGTAGCCCTCGGCGCCGTCAGCGTAGAACGTCGACGCGTCGGGTTCGTTGACGGGGAGGCCTTCGCGCCAGCGACGGACCAGATCCGGGTTGGCGATGGCGGGGCGTCCCACGACCACCGCGTCGGCGTATCCGTCCGAGACCAAGGCCTTGGCCTCGTCGCGAGTGGTGACGACGCCGAAGCCGGTGTTCAGCAGGAAGGTTCCATCGAAGCGCTTGCGAAGTTCCTGAACCAACTCGCTCGTAGGCTCCTTGTGGAGCACGCTGAGGTAAGCCAGCTTCAGCGGAGCCAGGGCGTCCACCAGGTAGCCATAGGTTTCACGCACGTCAGCGGCGTCCAACTCCAGGGCACCCTGCACGTTGTGCTCGGGCGAGATGCGGATGCCGACGCGGTCCGCGCCGATGGCATCGACGACAGCCTGGACGACTTCGATGACGAACCGGGCGCGGTTTTCGGATGAACCGCCGTAGATGTCGTCGCGCTGGTTCGCAGCCGGGGTCAGGAATTCGTGCAGCAGGTAGCCATTGGCAGAGTGAAGTTCGACGCCGTCGAAGCCAGCCTCGACCGCGTTGCGGGAGGCCCGAACGAACTCTTCCCGGATTGCGGGCAGCTCGTCTGTGGTCAGGGCGCGGGGAACCGGGAAGGCCTGCTTGCCTTCGTAGGTGCGGGTCTCGCCGTCGATGGCGATGGCGCTCGGCGCGACAACTTCGTGTCCACCGGTGGTGTCCTCATGCGTGACGCGTCCCGCGTGCATGACCTGGGCGAAGATCCTGCCGCCCTCGGCGTGTACGGCGGCGGTGACGTCGGACCAGCCCCTGAGCTGTTCCTCAGTGACCAAGCCGGGCTGGCCCGGGAAACCCCGTCCGGCCGGGCTGGGGTAGGTGCCTTCGCTGACAATCAGGCCGAGCGAGGCGCGCTGCCGGTAGTGCTCGACGACGAGCGGTCCGGGGACGCCTTCCTTGCCTGACCGGAGTCGGGTGAGTGGCGCCATCACGAGTCGGTTGGGAAGTTCCAGCTGGCCGAGTGTCATTTGGGAAAACAGCATGCGCGGTTCCTTTCGCGGTGGATTGTGTCCACTGGCAACAGCAATCCAGCGTCTGCAACTATTCCGGTTGAGACTCGAATCACGCGCTTGTTCAAGGCGCGGGCGGGGGCGCGCCCGGGCAACCCTGACCTTCTGGATTCTGCAGACAGTCGTCGGCATAGTTGCGTGTGATGGAGCGCCAGACGCTGATTGTCTGAGGCGGGGAGCTGAATTGTCCTTGACCCGGAATCGGCAATGCTGGTCCGCCATTGACGGAGTAGGTCCCTTGAAAGTACGTGCTCAGCGCAACCGAAAAGTCTCCGGTGCGGGTGTAGATATGGCTGGTGGCGGTCTTTTCGCCCCAACGATCCTGCGGCAGTGGCCCGCCGGCCGAGTTCTGTGGGCCCAGCGTGGTGCCGTCACCATAGTTCCAGGCGTATTGAACGGGTTTGGCGTCGACGTGGACATCCTGGGCCAGGATCTTGATGTCGAACTGCTGCTCTGCGGCTTCGGCGAAGAAATTCGTCTCGGCGCCCCGCAGCGTATGAGGGCTGGGCTGTGCTGTCACGCGGCCGGCAGCGATCGGCAGTTTCTGGAACTCTGTTTGGATCATGGCCGCGATGCGGGGCAACAACTCTTCGGGTCGCGCATCAAACAGGCACGTCGGCCCGGAATGGTAACTCCAGACCGGATTAGGTACCCCGGCGGGAGCCTTGAACCAGGTGACGGGAATTCCGTCCTTGCCGCCGGGCCCGTTCTTGCATTCCAACACGGTCGCCAGGCAGTCAGCGTCGAAGTCGCCACCGCCGAGATGGCATTGGAGTTCGTACTTGTACTGGAAAGGATCGCTTGAGACGGTGCCGGGCTCCTGATGCACGAACTTTCTGGCGGCCTCGTCCCAGCTCCACCCATCGACATGGACACCATCGGGCCGCCAGTCCCCGAATATGTCCGGGTCCGCGGACGAGGCAGCGGCACTCATGCACAATGTCGTGAGTGCCGACACCAGTGCCGCCGTTATCCACATCCTATAACTAACCGCCGCGTCCACGTTTCACCCGACGATTCTGCCAATGTCAGCGAGTTTCCATGCCCCTGCCTCAAAGGCGACAAATAGGAGATTTCCGGTGTCATCCGGCTGCGAGCCGCGGCGAGCGACGCTGCCGTCTTTTCGCATATAGGTAAGGGGCGTTTGGTGGGCCTGCACGGCAACTTGGTAAGTCATATTGGGGCCTTGGACGAATTCAGTTGAGACCGATGGCGTGGTTACCACACCACCCACCAGCCAGCGCCCCTCCGTGTGCCAGGCATTTATGACCGCTTTCGCCTTTGCGCACGGTTCACAGTTATCAGAGGTGACGCTATTTAAGGGTCGTAAATCGCCCGTTTCGTATCCGTAGCTCAGCAGACTAAACCAGTGCTTGGCGAACGCAATTGCACCCGCCTTCGTCTTCGTCTTCGCCACCGCCGGCAACACCGGCACCGGGACGTTCTGGGCCCTGCCCTTGGCATCTGCGGGCTTGTAGCTGGCGGTCGGCGTCGGCGTCGCGGTGGCACTGGCGGTGGGTGAAGTCGATGGGCTGATCGACGCACCACTCGGAGAGGAACTCGGTGCCGCCTGGCTTCCGGTGCAAGCCGTCCCGATGAGGGCAACAGCGGTGAAGAGGGCGGCCGCGGCGGCGAGCCGACGGCTGGCGATTGGAGTGCGAGATGTCATGTTCAGCTAATCCCCCGATAGAAATCAAGACGCCTGAATCCAAACAATGCCTAAGGGTAACTGACACCGCACTCTCGCCGTAAGGGTTATCCACAGGGCCTCCATTCACTCCTGAAGCACCCGCCTCTGGGGAATCAACAGCCCCACATGGCACGCTGCAAGGGCATCATCGCCGGCCGCTACACACCCTCGCGATTCCTAACGCAAGCAGGGCGCCGCAGAGAAATCTTCTGCAACGCCCTGCCGCACCCCGGGTTTTAGAATCGGCCTGGAGCTTTAGAACCGGTCCGGAGTCCAGAACCGGCCCACAGTCCTACTTCTTGTTGTCCACCCCAAGGCCCGAGCCGCTGCAGCTCGCCATCGCGCCCTGGCCGCTGCCGGAGTTCTTTGAGATCGACCTACCGTCAAACAGGATTTCGCAGCCGACCTTTGCCGCGGCATTGGAGTAATCCCCGGTGACAACCAAGGAGACGAAATCGGAGTTCTTCACGGCCTGCTCCTTTTTCCAGGCAGCGCTGACCTTTTCCGTGGACGTTCCGCCGCTGGTCCAGTAGCTGACCGAGGCCTTGCCGTTGGTCGTCACCACGTACTGGATCTTGTGCTCCGAGTTGAGCGCATGGTCGGCCGAGGAGACAGCAGCGGACAACACCGCCATCCAGATGGCCGCAATGACAATGCTGACGACGCCAAGCACGAGGCCCGCAATGGCGGCCCCCTTCTTGGCGAACTTGCGGGTGGCACCGATGATCCCGAACACAACCGCCAGCGGCCCCAGGACGAAGGCGACGACGCCCATCACCGGGATGAACGAGAAGACCGCGGCCACAATGCCGAGGACCAGCGCGGTTACGCCCCAGCCGTTGCCCCGGGGAGCAACGGGAGCGCCGGCCATTGCCGGAACGGTGGAGGTGGGCGCATCCGCGGGTGCAGTGTCGTGTGAATTGAAAGTACTCATGATTCCCCATACTCATGGCCAGGCGACGCCTGGCAGTTCGAAGTGTCCGGGCCCAAGCGCCCCCATGGCGCGGAGGGGCATCCCTTCCTGCGGCACATATACCCTGACGGGCGGCCGCTGGCTGCGATGCAAACCGGACACGCTGAACGTTAGGGAGGGGGTCTGACAATTCAGCGGCGGGAACCGGGCTGCGAGCCCGGCAATCAATTCCGCAAGCCTCTGGCGTTTTTCTACACGGGACAGAACAATGAGCCCATGATGTTCGAACACGCAGACAACAGCCCGATTTTGACCCTGTCCCCGGATGAGACTTGGAAACTCATCGAAGGAACACAACACGGCAGGCTCGTCGTCACCGTGGGTGGGGAACCGGACATTTTCCCGGTGAATTACGCCGTCAGTAACCGCAAGCTCTACTTGCGCACGGCACCCGGCAACAAGCTCGCCGAGCTGACCATCAACTCCAAGGTGCTCTTCGAGACCGATGGCATCCTGTCCGAGGAGGCGTGGTCGGTGGTGGTTCGCGGCACAGCACGTGTTCTGGAGCAGTCTGCGGACATCGCAACCGCCGAAGCGCTGGGGCTCAAACCTTGGGTGCCGACGCTGAAGGACTTCTACGTCGAAATAGAGCCGACGTCGGTCAGCGGCCGGCACTTCCAGTTCGGCGAGCACCCGGAACGGGAGATTTAGGCCAAGTCCCCCGTAATCTGCCGCCGCCTAGACTTAAACAATGGCGGACAGTCTCACCCCGGAGCGGCGCAGCTGGAACATGTCCCGCATCAGGGGTAAGAACACCAAACCCGAATTGCTGGTCCGGAGGATGCTGCACGCCAAGGGTTACCGCTACCGCTTGCACGGGACAGCCCGCGGCGGCAGGCTGCCTGGAAATCCCGATCTCGTGTTCGCGAGCCGCCATAAGGTCATCTTCGTCAACGGCTGCTTCTGGCATTTCCACGACTGCAGGGTGGGACAGCATGCGCCCAAATCCAACGCGGACTTCTGGGAAACCAAGCGCACCCGCACCCGGAACCGCGACGCCGAACAGCGCCGCGCGCTCGAAAGTTCCGGCTGGGAGGTGCTCACCGTTTGGGAGTGCGAACTCAAAGACCTCTCAGCCCTCGAGCAGCAACTCGACAGTTTCCTCAGCCGCTAGGCCTGGTGGTGGTCAATGAGCCACCCGGCCATCTCACGCGCCCGGCCCGCGGCAGCCCGGTCTCCCCCGGCCGCTGCGACAATCGAGCCTTTCATCAGGATGTACCAGGACCGGGCAAAGCCCTCGGCGTCCCTCAGGTCCGCCTCCTCCGCGAGCTCCTGCACATGGCCGCGGATCTTGTCGAGGTAATCAATGCTTGCCCGGCCCAGCGGATGGGTCGGACCCATCTCGAGCAGAATGTTCACAAAGGAGCAGGCTTCAAAGTCGTCCCGCGCGAACCAATCGGCGAAGACCTCGAAGATGGCCAGCAACTGTTCCACCGGGGTGCGCCCCCGGCGTCGGGCCTCGGAAAGGATGGTGGCTACCGTCCACTGCCGGTCGCGTCGCTCCAGGAAAGCCAGCACCAGCTCGTCCTTTGAGCCGAAGTGCCGGTAGAAGCTGGCCTTCGCCACACCCGAGCGGCTGATGAGCTCATTGATGCCCACATCCCGCACGCCGCGACGCGAAAACAATTCGTACGCAACGTCCAAAATGCGCTCACGGATCCCGGTAATCTCAGCAGCACCGGCGTTGATGTCACCGCCGGACGCAGGAACGCCACCGCCGCCCGCACCTGGGGGCGGAGACGCAGCCTGGGATTTGGTTGAAACAGACATCGAAATTATCTTACCGCTACACGAGACAGACTGGTCTCCCTGAGCTAAGATCGAGACTCGGGGACTAGGACTCTATTGGTCAGTACGTGGGGATACTACTAACTCCGCAGGAGAGCACCATGCCACACTTGTTGTTGTCTACCGAGACGCGCACGCGGCACGCCGCCCGCAGCCCCGAAACGCATGAGGATCTGGAGCCGTTGCGCCGTCAGGTATCCGCCATCATCGATGCGATTCTCTCGGAAACCGAGCCGGGCGAGGCTCCGGTTCGGGAGCAACTCCGCAGGCACGTGGCCAACAATCCCGGGGAGCCGGAAAAAGCGCTCCTCAACCACCTGCTGTCAGTCTCCACGGTCCTGCAGGACGACACCGCCTAGATAACCTCGCCGTCAGCGGCTGATCGTCGCCTGCCGGACCACTTCGCCCCACGACTGCTGCGCCAGGTCAGCGACGGACGCCAAGATTTCCGAGGGTGCCAGAGACAGATCAAGCGGGAATTCCACCACATCGATATCGGTGTTGAGGATCCGCCGCAGCTTGATCTCCCCCGCGCCAGGGTAAACCAGCCACGCCGTGGGCACCCTCAGCGAGGTGCAGTACGCGAGCATCCGGTAGTGGTCGCCGGAGAGCGAAGCGCCTGCGTCGGCGGCCGCCTTGTACTTGGCGTCGTACACCATAACGGGCCGGCCGCCCAGCAGGTGCACCGCGCCCGGTTGCACCGTGATCCGGTCCGAATCCCGGACCGCCTCATTCAGCAGGGAGTTGTAGCGCAAGCGCATCTCCCCCGGGTACGCGGCCATGGCCTCGCGCAGCGCCGTGCCGACAAAGTCCTCGAAGACCTTGGACATGTCCACCACGAACGACGCCGAGTGCTGCTTGCCGTCCCCGGCCTCGGCCGAGGCGTTGCGCAGGATGACCTCCGCGAGCCGCAACGCCGCGTGGTACCGCGTGTTCATCCGGTTGGCCCGCCACTGCGGCAGCGGGGCGCCGGACTGCAGCCGCATCACGGCGTCGAGCTTGCCCTTCAGCCGACGCAGCCGGCTGAGCACGTCGGCCCGAACCCCCGGCACCTGCGACATCCGTTCAAGGGCCGCGCGCAGGATACGGTTTTCCGGGATGTCCTCGGTGAATTCGTCGTAGGAGACCTCAAGCGGGACCAGCAGCCCGGGGCGGCGGGAGATCTGGTCCGAGATCCGGATCCGGCCCTTGACGGTGCGGAGCGACTCGTCAACGTTCAGGTAGCCCTGCAGCACGCCGCGGCTGAGGGCGCGGTCGGCGAGCTGGGCCAGGGACTCGGCCAGGGCACTCCAGAGGTCACTGTCCTCGACGGCGGCCACATCGTCGTCCCGGAAACCCTGGTTCTCCGCGTAACCGAGCAGGAACAGGAGCCGGCGCAGACCCAGCCGCTCCTTAGGCCGCACTTCCAGCTGCACCGAGGGGGTGCGCACGGAGCCCACCTTGCCCACGGGCTCGATCCGGAACAGACCCATACCCAGTGGTGAGGCCTTGGCCAGGCCGCTGCCATTGATGTACGCGGCGCTGCCGGCGTCGATCCGTTCCACCACTCCCCCGGACAACTCATCCAGGACGATGTGCTGGACGGCGCTGCCTGGGGCAACGCTAGGCGCGCGCAAGGCGGGCCATCAGTTGCTCAAGGCCGAACCGTTCCTCCAGCTGGGCCCGGTTGAGCTGGCCGTGGTAGTGCTCCTCCAGCAGCGGCATCAGCTCGTACTTCCAGATCCGGCGCAAACCGGTGGGCGTCTGGGCGGCCTTCTTCATGAAGTAGGACGGACCAATCATCAGGTCCCGGTCCCACTCGTCGATGGCGTTGTTGAGCTCATCGAGTAGCAGCGCCGGCGTCGTGTCCAGGTCGCGGGCCTGCAGGAAGCGCAGCAACGATCCCTTGACCGGCTCGGTCTTGGGGTG
The DNA here is from genome assembly GCF_056398965.1 of Arthrobacter sp. 01T414. Taxonomy (NCBI): domain Bacteria; kingdom Bacillati; phylum Actinomycetota; class Actinomycetes; order Micrococcales; family Micrococcaceae; genus Arthrobacter; species Arthrobacter sp. 01T414. Next base: position 20,711 of record NZ_JBFTQK010000006.1, read on the forward strand.
CAGTTCAATGAAGGAGAACCGGCGGCGGATGGCCGCGTCCATCATCGCGATGGAGCGGTCGGCGGTGTTCATGGTGCCGATGATGTACAGGTTGTCCGGCAGTGAGAACGGCTCGGTCGGGCTGTACTGCAGGTAGATCCGGTCGTCGCGGTACTCCAGCAGGAAGTACAGCTCGCCGAAGACCTTCGCCAGGTTGGCCCGGTTCATCTCGTCGATGATCAGGAAGTACGGCTTGCCCTCGTTGCCCGGCTTGGCGGCTTCCTCGGCCAGCCGGCGCAGCGGCCCGGCCACGAGCTTGAACGACACTTGGCCTTCGTCGGTTTTGTCCGGCCGGTAGCCTTCGAAGAAGTCCTCGTAGGCGTAGGAAGGGTGGAACTGAACCAGTTTGACCCGCTCGTCGCTGGTGTCCCCGGCCAGTTCGGCGGCCAGGTGCTTGGCGAGGTAGGTCTTACCGGTGCCGGGCGGGCCGTAAAGCACCAGCTGGCGGTTTTCCTCCAGCAATTCGGCGATTTCCTGCAGCGGTTCGAGGTCCATGTGCAGGGATGCGGCGAATTCCGCCGTCAGCGGGCGGAACCCCTCGCACGGTTCGACGGCGGTGTCCGGCTCCGCGCCGTCGCCGGCGTCGGCCTCGGCTTCGGCCGGGAGCAGGGTCTCGAGCGCTTGGATCACCCGGGTGACGTCCACGATCAGGCCGGAACTGGCCAGCTGGCGCTGCACATGGCGGGGCAGCTCCGTCATCGAGTGGACCTCGTCGAACCAGCGGACCTTGCGGCGCAGCCGGCGGTTGTCATCATGGTGTTCGGGTTCGCCCAGCACTACGCCCACGCGGACGCTGCCAGAGTTCTGGTACAGCGTGAGGTCGCCTGGCTTCATGACGGTCAGGAAGGCGAAGACTGCGGTCTTGGTGTCCTCGCGTTCCACATAGCTGAGGTGCTTGTAGTCCTCGTCCACGGCGTGCTGGACCAGGCCCGCGGTCACGCCCGGATCGAGCAGGCGGAGGTGTTCGACGTCGAGCGTCACCGCTTCCTCGTCCTGCCAGGCGGCGAGGACCTCGGCGTTGTCGTGGTGGCTGCGCAACAGCCAGGCGCGGCGGCCAGGGTCGCCCACCTTCCGCCACTGGCTGACCAGCTGGCGGGAATACCAGTCGATCCGCTGGCCGGCCTGTTCATCGAGGTGCAGCCGGATCCGGTGGATGTCCGCGGAGACCTCCGCGTCCGAGTCCCCCTTGGCCCCGCCGACCAGGGAAGCGAAGGCGTCGCGGATTTCCTGGCGTTCGACGTCGGCCACGACGGGTTCGAAGTACGCCGGCCAGACCAGGAATTCGATGCTGCGCCGGATGGCGGGCTGGTCCTCGGGGGTGCCAATGGTGAGTTCGTGGAAGGCCAGCGGATCCTTGATTGCGGCCTGGACGACGCCGGCCGGGCGCTGGGCGACATGCCGGACAAAGCGGCAGAGCCATTTGAGGTGGTCCCAGATGGTCCAGTTGAACTCTGCGGTGCGGTCCCGGATGACGCCGTGGTCCGTCATGCCCGCATAGAGTTCGTCGGGGAGCTCCAGCGGCGGCTCCAGCCAGGACGCGGCCTCGGCGACACGGGCCCGCTTGACCTTGAGCGACTTCACTTCATGGGCCAGCGGCAGCGACTGCAGGAACAAGAGCTCCACGGCCAGCTGCTTCGCCCCGCGGGTGGCGCCCTCTAGGTTTTCGCGGAGGTTGGTCATCATTGGCGCCTTGGGGTCCGGAATGCCCCGTTCCAGACGCTCCAGCAATTCCGAAGCCGCCGCGACCGACCAGGTCCTGGTCCGGCCATCCAGCGGCGACGCTTTGCCGAGCAGTCCCGGGCCAAGCACAAACCACGCCGCGTCTTCGATCTCTTTGGAGATGCCGAGGGCGCGGTGCATGGCGGGCTTTTTGTTGGGGGTCATGCCTTCAATTTACAGGCTTAAGCTGAACGTCCGCATCAAGGCGGTTCCCCACAGCGGAACTTAACTACCGGTGAGTAGCTTCCCTGGCTGCGGCCGATGGCGGGAGTTGAACGGCCGCCGGGGGCTACTTGGCGGCCGGGCGGCGTTTGACGCCGAAGGTGAAATAGGTGCCCGGTCCGACGAAGTTGATCAGGGTGGCTGCCCGCCACAACGCCTTGCTACCGCGGATCTCCTCCGCGGGGCGGCGCGAGATGTCGCGCTGGGCGGCGACCAGTAAGGAAAGCTGGACCACGGCGGCCGTGATGGTGCCGAATTTGGCCATCGGCGAGAGCTCTTTCCAGGTCTTCTTCCGCGCCTTCATCTTGCTTCGCTTGGCCATGATCCGTGCTCCTAGCTGTGATTATGCAGGCTTCCCGCGGGCGTGTTCAGTCTAGGACCGATCCCGCAGCTGAGATAGGGCCTAGTGGGTCTGGCGGGCTGCCGCGAAGGGGGCGAGCTTTGCCTTCTGCTCCGGGGTCAGCCGCAGCACACGACCGGTGCCCTCGTCCACGAACGCGAGGTGGCTGCTCGCCTTGACGCAATCCTCGCCGGTGACGGGGTCCTTGACCATGTAATGGATGTCGAAACTGGCCCCCTTGACCGCGCCCACCCACAGTTGCACCACGGCGGGAACATTCCGGTATTCGAGGGTGCGGACGTAGCGGATCTTGTGCTCGACGACCAGCGCCAGCGTGCCCTCCGGGACGTCGTTGAAAAGCGACACCTCGGGTTCAACCCCGGGCAGGCCCGCGCCCCGCGGCGGGCCGAAGGCCGCGATCCGGGCCTCCTCCAGGATCCGGACGATTTGGACGTTGTTGATGTGGCCGTAGGCGTCCATGTCGCCCCAGCGCATCGGCACCTGGACCTCGAGGATCCGCGGTTCCACGTTCCCTGGGGCCGTCCCGGCCCCTGCCCCGGCCCCGGTCCCGGCGCTCAGCTTCGCACCGCCGTCGGCTCTTCTGCGAGCGATTCCTCGGCGTCCTCGCCCGCGAACTGGGACATGTAGAGCCGGTAGTAGGCGCCGCGGAGTTCCAGCAGCTCCGCGTGGCGGCCCTGTTCGACGATCCGCCCGGCCTCCATCACCAGGATGGTGTCCGCGTCCCGGATGGTGGAGAGGCGGTGGGCGATCACGAAGCTGGTCCGCTCGGTGCGCAATGCGGCCATGGCCTTCTGGACCAGGACCTCGGTGCGGGTGTCCACCGAGCTGGTGGCCTCGTCCAGGATCAGCAGCGAGGGGTTGGCCACGAAGGCGCGGGCAATGGTGATCAGTTGCTTCTCGCCGGCGCTGACGTTGTTGCCTTCCTCGTCGATGATCGTGTTGTAGCCTTCCGGGAGCGCCCGGACGAAGCGGTCCACGAAGGTCGCCTTCGCGGCGGCCATGATCTGCTCCTCCGTGGCGTCCAGCTTGCCGTACCGGATGTTCTCGTAGATGGTGCCGCCGAACAGCCACGCGTCCTGCAGGACCATGCCCACCTTGGAGCGCAGCTCCGCACGGCTGAGCTTGGTGACGTCGACGCCGTCGAGCGTGATGCTCCCGGCGTTCAGCTCGTAGAAGCGCATCACGAGGTTCACCAGGGTGGTCTTGCCCGCGCCGGTGGGACCGACGATCGCCACGGTGTGCCCGGGCTCGGCGGTGAAGGACAGGTCCTCGATCAGCGGCTTGTCCGGGGTGTAGCTGAAGGTCACGTGCTTGAATTCGACGTGCCCGTCCGTCTTGGCGGGGAGGTGCTCGACGGCGGTTTCGGCGTCCTGCTCGTCGGCGTCGAGGAACTCGAAGACCCGCTCGGCGGAGGCCACGCCGGACTGCAGCATGTTGGCCATACCGGCCATCTGCCCCAGCGGCTGGGTGAACTCGCGCGAGTACTGGATGAACGCCGTCGCGTCGCCCAGGCTCATCCCGCCCGAGGCCACCCGCAGGCCGCCGACGACGGCGATCCCCACGTAGCTGAGGTAGGAGACGAACTGCATGACCGGCATGATCATCCCGGACACGAACTGGGCGCCGAAGCTGGCCCGGTAGAGCTCTTCGTTCCGCTCGTCGAAGCGGGCCAGCATGTCGGCGTCGCGGCCGAAGACGCGGACCAGGTCATGGCCGGAGAAGGACTCCTCGATCTGGCCGTTGAGCTCGCCGGTGTTCTTCCACTGCGCGGCGAAGAGTTTCTGGCTGCGGGCGCCGATGATGCCGGCGGCCACGCCGGAGAGCGGCAGCGCGATCAGGGCGATCAGGGCCAAGTGCCAGGACACGATGAACATCATGATCACGATGCCCAGCACCGTCAGGGCGGAGTTGACCAGCTGCGCGAACGCCTGCTGCAGTGCCTGCTGGATGTTGTCGACGTCGTTGGTGACACGCGAAAGGGTGTCGCCGCGCTGGCGGGTGTCGAAGTAGTTCAGCGGAAGCTTGTTGAGTTTCTTCTCGGTGTCGTCGCGCAGCCGGCGGACCACCCGCATGACCAGCACGTTCAGGACGTAGCCCTGCAGCCAAAGGAAAATGTTGGCAACGAAGTACATCACCAGGACCACGCTGATCAGGAAGGCCAGTTTCTGGAAGTCGATGCCCACGCCGGGGACGACGTCCATCCTGGCCAGCATGTCCGCGAAGTTGTCCTGGCCCTGGGAGCGGAGCCCGGCGATGAACTGGTCCTTGGTGGCGCCGGCAGGCAGCTGTTTGCCGACCACACCGCCGAAGATCACGTCCATGGCCTGGCCGAGGATGCGGGGGGCAATCACGTTGAGGACGACGGCGACCGTCACCATCGCGAGCACGGCGGCGATGCCGGCGCGCTCGGGTTTCAGCAGCCCCATCAGCCGTTTCGCCGAGGGCCAGAAGTGTTGTGCCTTCTTCGCCGGGACCGCACCGAACATGCCGCCGTCGGCCTCGCCGGGGGTGAATTCCTCCTCGTAGAAGTCGTCGTCCGTGGCCCCAGGGGCAACGGCGGTGGCTTCGGGGACGGTTTCGGCGGGCTTCTCGAGGCCAACCTTTTCGTTGGTGCTCATGCGATGGCCTCCGTAGTCAGCTGGGATTCGACGATTTCCTGGTAGGTGCTGGAGCTTGCGAGGAGTTCTTCGTGGGTCCCGCGGTCCACGATCCGGCCGTTGTCCAGGACGAGGATCTGGTCCGCGTCCGCGATGGTTGAGACGCGCTGGCCCACGATGATGACCGTGGCGTCCGCGGTCTTGGCCTTGAGCGCCTTCCGCAGCCTGGCGTCGGTGGCGACATCCAGGGCGGAGAACGAATCGTCGAACAGGAAGACCTTGGGTTCGGTGACTAGGGCGCGGGCGATGCAGAGCCGCTGCCGCTGGCCGCCGGAGACGTTCGTGCCACCCTGGGAAATCCGGGCGCCGAGGCCGTTCTTCTTTTCGCGGACGAAGTCCGCCGCCTGGGCCACGGTGAGGGCGTCCCAGAGTTCCGCGTCCGTGGCTTCGGACTTGCCGAAACGCAGGTTGTGTTCGATCGTGCCGGAGAACAGGTAGGGCCGCTGAGGCACCATCGCCACGCGCCCGGTAATCTCCGCGCGGTCCAGCTGGGTGACGGGGACGCCGTCGAGCAGCACCTCGCCAGAGGCGGCGTCGAAGAGCCGCGGCAGCAGCGCCAGCAGGGTGGTCTTGCCGGCACCCGTGGAGCCGATGATCGCAACCGTCTGGCCGGGCTCGGCGGTAAAGCTGATGTCGCTGAGCACGGGGGCCTCGGCGCCCGGGTATGCGAAGGAGACGTTCCGGAACTCTACGCGGCCGGTTTTGGCGGCGGGCGCCACCGGGGCGAGCGGTTCGTGGATGGAGGGTTCGACGTCGAGCACCTCGCCGATGCGGTCCGCGCAGACCGAGGCGCGCGGGATCATCATCGCCATGAACGTGCCCATCATGACGGCCATCAGGATCTGCAGCAGGTACTGCAGGAACGCCGTCAGCGAACCCACCTGCATCTCCCCGGCATCCACGCGTTGGCCGCCGAACCACAAAACGGCGGCGGTAGAGACGTGCAGGATCATGCCGATCGCCGGGAACATCAGCACGAACAAGGCGCCGATCTTGAGCGAGACGTCGGTGAGTTCCTTGTTGGCCGCCCCGAAGCGCTGCGTTTCGTGCGGCTCACGGACGAAGGCGCGGACCACGCGGATGCCGATGATCTGCTCGCGCAGGATGCCGTTCAGCCGGTCGATCTTGGTTTGCATGGAGCGGAAGAGCGGCATCAGGCGGACCACGAGGTAGCCCACCACAACCACCAGGAGCGGGACCGAGACCCAGACCAGCCAGGACAGGTTGAGGTCCTCGCGCAGGGCCATGACGATGCCGCCGATGCACATGATGGGCGTGGCCACCATGAAGTTCAGCCCCATCAGCATGAGCATCTGGACCTGCTGGACATCGTTGGTGCCGCGGGTGATCAGCGTTGGTGCACCGAAGACATTCACGTCACGGGCGGAGAAGCTGCTGACCTTGCGGAAGACGCCGCGGCGCAGGTCCCGGCCAAATGCCATCGCGGCTTTGGAACCGAAGTACACGCCCGCGATCGCAGTGACCACCTGGACCAGCGCTACCCCGAGCATCAGCCCGCCGGTGCGCCAGATGTAGTCTGTGTCGCCGCGGGAGACGCCCTCGTCGATGATCTGGGCGTTCAGGCTGGGGAGGTACAGGGCCGCGATGGTGGAGGCCAGCTGGAAGATAACGACGGCCGCAATATACGGCAGATACGGCTTGGAATAGCGCCGTATGAGGGTGACAAGCATGCCCACGGGTCCTTAGGAATTCATGAAACGCAGAGGAGGAAAAACAGGAGTTGATCAAAGTATTAGCGGATGGGGCCGACAGCCTCAGCTGTCCCACTCTACGAAATCCCCCGCCGGGGTGAAACCTCCGGCTCCGGATATCGGCCAATCGTTGTACATAAGTCTTATGGCGGCCGCCCCTAGGCTACCGGGAAGCCAAAAACGGCCCCGCGGCTCCCCTGCCGGAAGCCGCGGGACCGTCGTCGCTGGCGCGTCTACTCGCCGCGGTGCCGGCCGTGCGTGGCGATGTAGTCGGCCGCCGCGCGCTGCAGCTTGCGTTCCTTGGCGAGCTGGCGCCGCAGGGTGGTGAGCTGCTCGGCCACCCGGGCCTGCTCGGTGGCGATGGCGCGCTGTTCCGCCGCCTGCTCGTGGACGGCACGCAGGGCCTCCGCGAGCTGCACCTGCTGCTCGGCCAGCAGGTGCTGGGTCTCGAGCAGCAGCGGCACGACGTCGGCCTCGTCGGCACGGGCCTCCGCCACCATGGTGCGGGCCCGGAGCCGGGCGCCTTCGCGCTCGGCCCTGGCTTCGCCGTCGCCGTTCTGGCGGTTCTCCTGGCCCAGCCGCGCGGCATCCGGGAAACGGGACCCGTTGGCGCGCTGCCGGCTCAGGACCTCGATGAACTCGCGGTCCAGGTCGACGATTCCGGTGGCGGGATCTTCTGTTCCGTCAGCGGCACCAACACGATCCGCAGCCGCCGCGTGGGCTGCCGCTCCGGCGTCGACGTCGGCACCTGAGCCGGTGACGGCGGCGGATGCGGCAGCCTCCGGCCGAATGTCCACCGTGCGGCGCAGCGGCTTTTCCTTGATGAACAGGATGGCCACAAGCGCCACCAGGCCGATGATGGCCGAGATCAGGAAGACCTCTGCAATCGCGTCACCGTAAGCGGCCCGCATGATGTCGCGGATCGGTGCCGGCATGTCCTTGAGGTCCATGCTGGCCCCGGCAGATCCCGCCGGGACCTTGATTCCGGCGGCGGCGAGGCCCTCGAGGGCGAGATCCTTGACCCGGTTGCCCAGCACGGCGCCGAGGACCGAGACGCCGATGGCGCCGCCGACGGAGCGGAAGAAGGCAACCGAGGCGCTGGCCGTGCCGATGTCCTTGGCCTGGACCGTGTTCTGGACGGCGAGGACGAGGTTCTGCATCAGCAGGCCCAGGCCGATGCCGAGGATGGCGGTGTAAATGCCGGTCAACCAGAGCTCGGTGGTGTGGTCCATAGTGCCGGCGAGGCCGAGGCCGCCGATCAGCAGGATTGCGCCCGCGATCAGGTAGCGCTTCCATTTGCCGGTACGGCTGATCAGCTGGCCGGAGAGCACCGAACCAATCAGGTTGCCCGCGATCATAGGCAGCGTGAGCAGGCCAGCTTCGGTCGGGGTGGCGCCGCGGGCCACCTGGAAGTACTGGCCCAGGAAGGTGGAGGACCCGAACATGCCGACGCCGACAGCCACAGAGGCGAGGATAGCCAGGGCGGTGGTGCGCTCGGAGATGATCTTGAGCGGGATGATGGGCTGTGCCACCTTGGATTCCACCAGTACCAGCAGGCCCAGGAGCACGATGCCGCCGCCCACCATGGCAACCGTCTGCCATGACCACCAGTCGTAGTAGTCGGGGTTGCCGGCGAAGGAAACCCAGATCAGCAGCAAGCTGACGCCGGAGGTCAGCAGGATGGAGCCGAGCCAGTCGATCTTGGCCGGGCGCTTGACGTGCTGGATCTTCAGCGTGACCTGCAGCAGGATCAGGGCGACGACGGCCAGCGGGACGCAGACGAAGAAGGTCCAGCGCCAGCCGAGCGGGCTGTCCACGATGAAGCCGCCGAGCAGCGGGCCGCCGGCGGTGCCGACAGCCATGACGCCACCCATGTAGCCGGAGTACTTGCCACGGTCACGCGGCGGGATCATCGAGCCGATGATCGCCTGGGCCAGCGCGGTGAGGCCGCCCATCGCGATGCCCTGGATGACGCGGGCGGTAAGCAGCAGCGGGATGGTCTCGGACAGGCCGGCCATGACGGAGCCGGCCACGAAGATCACGATGCTGAGCTGGACGAGGACCTTCTTGTTGAAGAGGTCAGCGAGCTTGCCCCAGATGGGGGTGGTGGCTGCGTTGGCCAGCAGGGCGGCCGTGATCACCCAGGCGAAGTCCGTCTGGGTGCCCTTGAGCTCGGACATGATGGTGGGCAGCGCGTTGGCAACGATGGTGCTGCTCAGGATGGCGGTGAAGAACGCCGCCAGCAGGCCGGTCAGCGCTTCCATGATCTGCCGGTGGCTCATGGCCACCTGCGGCTCGGAATGGTGCTGGGCGGGTTGCGTCGGCGGGGTGGGGGCCGGGGATGGCCCGGCGGCGGCAGCGTGGCTGGCCATAGAATTACTCCTCAACAAAGTTGGTCGTGTCGGTGGATCCGGCCGTCTTTGCCCGGGCTGAAGTCCTGAGGGATACAGCTAGTTTCTTTAGTGTGCGCGAGGTCTCTTCGACGTCGTCCTCGCTCCAGTCCTGCAGGAAGCCCTGCAGGGTCGCGGCGCGCTGCGCCTCGATGGAACGCAGCTTCTCGGCCCCGGCGGGCGAGAGCGCAATGAGCTGCGCGCGGCCGTCCTCGGGGTCCGGCCGGCGGACCACGTAGCCCTGCTCGAGCAGTTCCGCGAGGTGCCGGCTGAGCACGGGAGCGCTGACGCCGAGCCGTTCCGCAAGCTGCGTGGCACGGGTTTCGCCCTCCCCCACGAAGCGCAGCACGCCTTGAAGCGCGACGCCGGTATCGTCGCCGCGGAGGTTTGCCGCCGCGACGCACCGGACGGCGCGCTGAAGATCGAAGATTTGGTGGACCAGCTTGGCTGCAGTGGTCGATGCAACTGACATGTTTTGGAAGCCCCTTACTTACTTGCCCGAAGCAACAATACTATAAATTGATTGCTTTGGGAAACTAAGAAGCGATCCCTGTGGGGGCACCGCACACAAAAGGCCCCGGATCCGGGTGGATCCAGGGCCTGTTGAGTACCTCCGCGGGTTTAGACGTCCAGGTGCGTCGGGGCGAACATCTTGAGCAGCGTTTCGACGACGACGACGTTCGGCCCGTCGGCCTCGAAGCCCGCCTTCAACGCCTCCCCCACGTCCTCGGGCGCTACCCGGACGGCCGGGACGCCGAATGCCTCGGCCAGTTTGACGAAGTCGGGACGGGCCAGCTCGGTGGCTGTGGCCTTGCCGAAGGCGCCCACCATGTATTCGCGCAGGATCCCGTAGCCGCCGTCGTCGACGATCAGCCAGGTGACCGGGACGTTGTGCTGCTTGGCGGTGGCCAGTTCCGAGATCGAGTACATGGCCGAGCCGTCGCCGGAGACCGCGAGCACGCGGGACGAACCGCCCGGCGTCCCCGTGGTTTCCAGGCCCACAGCGCCGCCGATGGCCGCCGGGAAGCCGAAGCCCAGGCCGCCGGCGCCCTGGGCGGAGTGGAACTGGCCCTCGCGGGCGTCCCAGCAGCTCCAGGCCCAGTAGGCGGAGATGGTCATGTCCCAGAAGGTCTGCATTTGCGCGGGAACGGCTTCGCGGATGTCCGCCATGAACTTCAGTTCCTTGGCGAGGTCCTGTGATTCCAGCCGGGCCTTGACCTTGGCCAGGGTGTCCTTGACCAGCTCCTCGGGTGAGCTGCCGTGCCAGTCCGGGCGGGCATCGGCCGGCGAGGCAGCCAGGGCCTCGTCGAGCGCGGCAAGCGCCTGGCCGGCGTCGGCCCGGATGCCCAGGCCGGGTCGGTTGGACTCGAGGACGCGGGGTTCGGCGTCGATCTGGATGATCCGGCCCCGGGGTTCGAAGGTGAAGTAGTTGGAGGTGACTTCGCCGAGCGAGGAGCCGATCACGATCAGCACGTCGGCGTCCTCAAGCAGCTCCGTCATGTACTGGTCCTCGATCCAGGACTGGAGCGAGAGTTCGTGGTTCCAGGGGAAAGCACCGTTGCCGCCGGGGGTGCAGATCACCGGCGCGTGCAGCTTTTCCGCAATGGACAGCAGCGACTTCTCCGCGTGGCCGCGGCGGGTGCCGCCGCCGGCGATGATGGCCGGGCGCTTCGCCTCCGCGAGCCACTTCACGGCTTCGCGGACCAGCTCCACCCGGGGCGGGTTGTCCGCGGCTTCGGCGAGCGCATCCTCCACCGGCGGCACCATGATCGGGTCCAGCAGGACGTTCTGCGGGATTTCGATCCACACCGGCCCCTGCGGCGAGGAGATGGCCTCGGTCCAGGCATCCTGGATGGCCGAGGGGATGCCGGACGCGTGCTGGATCAGCCGCTGGCTCTTGGTGACGTTGGCGGCCGAGGCCTTCTGGTCATCGAGCTGGTGCAGCATGCCTTTGCGGCGCGCGCCGAGTCCTTCGAGCGGAATCTGGCTCGCCACGACCACCATCGGCACACCGGTGGCGTAGGCCTCCTGCAGCCCGGCCAGGGAGGTCAAGGCGCCGGGACCGGTGGAGAGGAAGAGAACGCCGACCTCACCGGTGGCGCGGGAATAGCCGTCCGCGGCGAAGGCCGAGTTGTTTTCCACCCGCGAGGAGACGAAGTGCAGGTTTCCCCGGCCCATGGCGTCGAAGAGTCCGAGCGCGTGCTGGCCTGGGATGCCGAAGACGGTCTTAGCTCCGAGCGCCTCGAGGGTTTCGACGACGAGGTCGCCGCCGTTGCGCACGCCGGTCACTGGGCTGCCCCGGCCTCGACCGGGGTGGCCGCCGATGCGGTGAAGCCGGCCGGCCGGCGGGTCTCGCGGCCGAGGGCCTGCGCCGCGTAGCCGTTCGGAGCGCCGCTCCGGTCGCCCTCGAGCGCGCTGTCCGCCATCAGGGTGACTAGTTCGTAGGCGACGTGGCTGGCGGCGACGCCGGTGATCTCGGCGTGATCGTACGCCGGGGAAACCTCGACGACGTCGGCCCCCACCAGGTTCATGCCGCGGAAGCCGCGGATGATTTCGAGCAGTTCGCGGCTAGTGATGCCGCCGGCCTCCGGGGTTCCGGTGCCGGGCGCGTGGGCGGGATCGAGGACGTCGATGTCCACGGAGATGTAGAGCGGACGGTTGCCGATCCGGTCGCGGACCTTGGCGACGGTTTCCAGCACGCCCTGGTAGTAGACGTCGGCGGAGGTGACGATGCCGAAGCCGAAGCGGTGGTCGTCGTCGAGGTCCTTCTTGCCGTAGAGCGGGCCGCGGGTGCCGATGTGGCTGATGGCCTCGGTGTCCAGGATGCCTTCCTCGACGGCGCGGCGGAAGGGGGTGCCGTGGGTGTACTCGGCACCGAAGTAGGTATCCCAGGTGTCCAGGTGCGCGTCGAAGTGGAGCATGGCGACGGGCTGGCCGGCGCGTTCGGCGGCGGCGCGCAGCAGGGGCAGCGCGATGGTGTGGTCTCCGCCCAGGGTCAGCAGCTTCCCGCCGGATGCGGTCAGGTCCAGCGCGTTCTGCTGGATGGTCTCGATCGCCTCGTTGATGTTGAACGGGTTGACGGCCATGTCCCCGGCGTCTGCGACCTGGATGTTCTCGAAGGGGCTCACGTCCCAGGCCGGGTTGTACGGGCGCAGCAACCGGCTGGCCTCGCGCACATGGTTGGCGCCGAAGCGCGCGCCGGGGCGGTAGGACACACCGGAGTCGAAGGGCACGCCGACCACCGTAACGTCGGCTTTGGCCACCTGGTCCAGCCGGGGCAGGCGGGCGAAGGTGGCGGCGCCGGCGTAGCGCGGGATGCGGGAGGAATCGATTGGGCCTAGGTTGCCATTGGCCTCGATGCGCAGCTCTTCCAAGGGAGGAGTCTCCTTCAAAGGTTTGTCCGACGGGTGTGACTGCCATCATACACTCGGAGTTGCCCGTCGCGCATCAGTTGTTTACCAACTACCGCGCGCTTCCACTGCCCTGTTCCCCCTAGGCCGGGCACTCCTCCCCAGTTACTCCCGACTGCAGCCCCCGCCACCCGGTCCGGCCCAGCGGGGATCCGCGGATTCCAGCCCCCCGGGCACCCCGGCCAAGTCGGTAACCGGGCGGGAACGCACCTGGCCGGCGTCGCGGAGCCCTCGAAGTTGTCCAGATAGCCACGTTTCCCCGTTCCACCCGGGGAGGCGGCAGCCTGCACTGGTCCTATGGATCCCTTGGCCTACCTTGCCCAGCTTGGCGGCGTCGCCCGGACCGGCCAGTTCTTGTCCGCCGGCTACAGCCGCCGGGATGTTGCCCGTCTCGCCCGGGTCGCCGGCCAGCCGCGGCGGGGCCTCTTTGCCCTGCCGAACTGCAGGCCCGAGTTCCTGGCCGCACTGCAGCACAATGCCCGGGTCAGCTGCGCCAGCGCCGCCGGCCACTATGGCCTGTGGCTGCGGGACGCTCCGGCCCGGCACCACCTGGCGTGCAACCACGGCCACGGCGGCGGCTTCGTCCGGCACCGGACGGTACGTTTCGAGGGACCGGCAGAGCTCCCCGTGGCCGCTGTCGAAGATGTGGTGCTGCATGCCTTGGGCTGCCTCGCTCCCCCGGCGTCCACCGCCATCGCGACGTCGGCCATGCGGCTGCTTGCTGTCCCACTGGAGCTGTTGCACGCCGAACTCACCGCAGACCGGTCCGGGACGGCCCGGCAGGCACTGCGGCAGCTGGATCTGCGGGCCGAGTCCATTGTTGAAGTCGACGCCCAACACCTCTTCAGGACCAACGGCATCGGCTACGACGCCCAGGTTTACCTGCCCGGCATCGGCCGGGTCGACTTCCTGCTCGAGGGGTTCTTGATCGTCGAGGTGGACGGTTTCGCGTTCCACTCAAGTCGCGAGGCGCTTCGCCGTGACCTTGGCCGGAACAATGCCTCGACACTCAGTGGTTTCGCCGTACTCCGGTATATGCCGGAGGACATCTGGTTCGAGCCGGAGCGCGTCCTGGCCGAGATCCGGGGCGTGCTGGCGGGACCGCGGCACGCCCGGTAGGTCTCACGCCAGGAGCTGCCGGACGCTCCCGCCCAGTTGCTGGGCCGGCTCGGGACTTCCGCGGAAAACCGGGGCTTGCGGAACGGCGGCCGCCGCGTTGCCAGTGGTAACTGGGCGGGAAGGCCCGGGCGCCGGGGCGCGAAGGCCCGGGGCGCCGGACCTCGGCCTGGCCTAGCGGCTGGCGGCGGGAACCAGCACCCAGAGCACCTCGACGGGGTCGTCGGTGGGGTTGATCCAGGTGTGCGGCTCCCGGCCGGGGAAGGTGACGGTGTCGCCGGTTCCCAGCTCGAACTCCTCGTTGGTGAGAAGAAGCCGGATGCTGCCCTTGACCACGTGGAGCACGTCGACGTCGCAGTCAACGGCGTACAGTTCCGATTCGCCGCGCCCGCGGGGCTCGATCACGGCCTGGATGATCTGCACCCGGCGCTCGGAACGGGCGGTCAGCAAGCGTTCCACGATCCCTTCGCCGCCCAGCGAGATCCGGGGGCCCTCGCCCTTCTTGGTCAGGTGGGTTTCCGGGGCGGCAAACAGCTCGCCGATCGAGATCGAGAGGACCTGGCACAGCGTCACCAGCGAACTCACCGACGGTGAGGTGAGATCCCGCTCGACCCTGCTGAGGAAGCCCTTGGTCAGGCCGGTGGCATCCGCGACCTGCTCGATGGTGAGCCGCTGGGATTGCCGGGCGGCACGGATCCTGGAACCGATGGCAACGGGAACGTTGCTCGGTTCAACGGGTAGAGCCTTCATAAGGGAACCTTTCACGGCCGTCCGCGCGGCCCCATCATTGGAGCCAATCCTAGCCGCAGACCGGTACCGGAAAGCCCTGGGGGACACGCCGCAGTCATATGTTGACTGTTACCGAGGTCACACCATATCTTTGGCAACAAGCGTTGCCTATAAGGCAATCATAAGCGCGGGCTATCCGCAGCCCGCCGCAATCCACCGCCAAGCAGCAACGGGTGCCGGCCGCAGTGCCGCGGACCGGTGATCACCCCTGCTTCGAACCGCTCCAAGGAGCCCTCAATGGATGCAAGTTTCGTCAACATCGCCATCGTGGTGGTGTATCTCATTGCCATGCTGGCCTTCGGCTGGTGGGGCAAATCCCGCACCAAGAACAACAGCGACTTCCTGGTGGCCGGCCGCCGGCTGGGCCCGTTCCTCTACACCGGCACCATGGCCGCCGTCGTCCTGGGCGGCGCCTCGACAGTGGGCGGGGTGGGCCTGGGCTACAAGTTCGGCATCTCCGGCATGTGGCTCGTGGTGGCGATCGGCGCCGGGGTGCTGCTGCTGAGCCTGCTTTTCGCCAGCACCATCCAGAAGCTCAAGATCTACACGGTCTCCCAGATGCTGACCCTGCGCTACGGCAGCCGGGCCACCCAGACCTCGGGGATCGTCATGCTGGCCTACACGCTGATGCTTTGCGCCACGTCCACCGGCGCCTACGCCACGATCTTCGTGGTCCTGTTCGGCTGGGACCGTGCACTCGCCATTGCCGTCGGCGGCGCCATCGTGCTGGTGTACTCGACCATCGGCGGCATGTGGTCCATCACCCTGGCCGACCAGGTCCAGTTCGTCATCAAGACGGTGGGCATCTTCCTGCTGATGCTGCCCTTCACGCTCAACGCTGCGGGCGGCCTCGACGGAATCCGCAGCCGCGTTGACGCCAGCTTCTTCCAGATCGATGGCATCGGTGTCCAGACGATCATCACCTACTTCGTCGTCTACACCCTGGGCCTGCTGATCGGCCAGGACATCTGGCAGCGCGTGTTCACCGCGAAGACCCCCGCCGTCGCCCGCTGGGGCGGTTCGACGGCGGGCATCTACTGCATCCTCTACGGCGCCGCCGGCGCACTGATCGGTCTCGGCGCCCGCGTGGCCCTGCCGAACATCGACGTGAAGGCACTGGGCAAGGACGTCGTCTACGCGGAGGTCGCCACCAACCTGCTCCCGATCGGCATCGGCGGCCTGGTGCTCGCAGCGGCCGTTGCCGCCATGATGTCCACCGCCTCCGGCGCCCTGATCGCGGCCGCCACGGTGGCCCGCGCCGACGTCGTGCCCTTCGTCGCCAGCTGGTTCGGCAAGAACATCAACACCGATGACACCGACAACCCGGAGCACGATGTCAAGGCCAACCGCCTGTGGGTGCTGGGCCTGGGCGTCGTGGCGATCGTGATCGCCATCATCACCAAGGACGTTGTCGCGGCGCTCACCATCGCCTACGACATCCTCGTGGGCGGCCTGCTGGTCGCAATCCTCGGCGGCCTGGTGTGGAAGCGCGGCACCGGCGTCGCCGCGGCCGCATCGATGGCGGTCGGGTCCGTCCTGACCCTCGGCACCATGATCGTGCTGGAGATCAACGCCGAGGTGCCGCTCGATGGCATCTACGCCAACGAACCCATCTACTACGGCCTGCTGGCCTCCGCGGTGGTCTACGTCGCCGTGTCACTGCTGACCAAGCCGACGGATCCCGCGGTGATGGAGAACTGGCACGAGCGTGTGGCCGGCGGAGCAACGGAAGAGCCGGAGCAGGTTCCGGCGCTGAGCCACTAGCCGGGCCGCGGCCCGGGTCCCGCTACCGGCAGGACCGGGCCAATGACGGACGACGGCGGTTCCTCCCACACGGGAGGCACCGCCGTCGTGCTATCCGGACTATTGAGGAAGCTTGCCCCCGGCGGACCCGCTTAGTCTTCTTCCTCGGGCTCGCGGAACTCGTCCGCATCGGCGGGCACGATCGGCTGCTCATCACCGAGGAAGTCTTCCGCGTCGAGCGGGACGAGCCGGTCGGCCTCTTCGAGCAACTCCTCGTCCACGGTCTCCGCATCCCCCACCGGGGCGTCCTCGGCGAAGTCGTAGGCAGGATCAGACTCGACGGAGTCCCTGGCCGGCTTAGCGGCCTGTGATCCGGTGTTGTCCATGGTGCGACCTCCGTGCGCTCGGGCTGCGGCAGGGTTCCTTGGACAGCCGCACCCGCACGCTGACGCCCGGTGCGCGGCGGGACGGGCCTGCCGCGGAAACCCGCCCTGACCCTTATTCGAACATCGCGGGCGGTGGGGGTCAAGGGCCGTCCTGCCCGGCCGACACCGGGCAGTAAGGGTGCTTACTTTACGGCGCACCGAAACTTTCCACTGAGGATTGCCAGCCGAAAATCCGCGGAATTACAGGGTACGCTGGAGTCGCAATGGGGCCGGACCATGCCCCATCAAGCCCAGGAGTTTACGTGTCTCAGCACGCCCCATCTGACCCAAACCATTCTGCCCACAGCCCCGCCGCGGGCTCTTCGGCGAGCCCGGCGGCCGTTACGTCGGCTGGACCCACGGTGAGCACTGCCACCCCGGCAGACATCAAGCGTTGGCGCCAATACCTCGCCGACGAACGCGCCGAGGCCTCTGTCTACCGCGACCTCGCGCAGAACCGCAGCGGCGAGGAACGCGAGATCCTGCTCGCGCTGGCCGAAGCGGAAGGCCGCCACGAGGCGCACTGGCTGCAGCTCCTTGGCGAACACGCCGGCCGGCCGCGCCCGGCCTCGCTCCGTAGCCAGTTCCTCGGTTTCCTGGCCCGGCACTTCGGCTCGGTGTTTGTCCTGGCCCTCGCGCAGCGCGCCGAGAGCCGCTCCCCGTACGCGAACGATCCCAACGCCACGCCGGCCATGGTCGCCGACGAACAGATCCACGAAGAAGTAGTCCGCGGCCTCGCCACCCGCGGCCGGAACCGGCTCGCCGGGAGCTTCCGCGCCGCGGTGTTCGGCGCCAACGACGGACTGGTCAGCAACCTGTCCCTCGTGATGGGCATGGCTGCCTCCGGCGTCGCCAGCTCGGTGGTCCTGCTCAGCGGTGTAGCCGGGCTGCTGGCCGGAGCCCTGTCGATGGGAGCCGGCGAGTTCATCTCCGTGCGGTCCCAGCGTGAGCTGCTGGCCGCGACGCGCCCCACCCAGATCACCCTCGCGGCGGCGCCCTCGCTGGACATCGAACACAACGAACTCCTGCTGGTCTACCTCGCCCGCGGGATGTCCCGCGAAGCCGCCGAGCACCGCGTTTCCGAACGGATGGGCCTGCTGGACTGCGACTGCGATCCGAGCCTTTCCCTGCGCCCGGAACTCCCGGAGACCGAGGACCAGCACGAGGCCGTAGGCACGGCCTGGAGCGCCGCGGCGTCGAGCTTCTGCTTCTTCGCCTCCGGCGCGATCGTGCCGATCATCCCGTTCCTGCTGGGCATGACCGGGATCGGCGCCCTCGCCGTGTCGGCAGCCCTGGTGGGCATCGCGCTGCTGCTGACCGGCGGCGTCGTCGGCCTGCTCTCCGGCACCTCCCCGGCCAGCCGCGCGTTCCGCCAGCTCGCGATCGGCATTGGCGCCGCCGCCGTTACCTATCTTCTGGGCATGGTGTTCGGCGCGGTGGTCGCCTAGTGGACGATTCCGGGTTCCGGGACCGCGGCCCGCGGCACAGCCGCGCCCGCAGTGCCGCCCGGGTCATCCGGAACCTCGCGGCCGTCATCCTGATCGCGGGAGCCGCCTTCCTGGCGGCCGGGCTGGTGTACGGCGACCCGCGTTTTGTTGGGCTGTTCGAGTTCAACGGCGGGGCCAACGCCCAGCCGGCCCACGCGCCGGCGAGCCACCCGACGGCCAGCCAGGCGGGACGCAAAGCCGGAATCCCCGCAGACGGATCGCCAATGGCGGTGCCCCCGCCCGGATTCGAAGAGCAGGACCAGCCCCTGGGCGAACCGCGGACCCCGCCGTCGGCCAGCAAGTCCTACAAGTTCCTCGCCACCAACGCCGACGGCAGCCCGGTGGGCTACTCCCCCTGCCGGCCGCTGCACTACGTGGTCAACGCCGCCCTGGCCCCCAAGGGTGCCGGCGACCTGGTGGAAAACGCGATCAAAACCATCTCTGAAGCGACCGGAATCAAGTTCGTCAACGACGGCTCCACCACCGAGGCCCCGAGTCAGAGCCGCGCTCCCTATCAAAAGGACAGATACGGCGAGCGCTGGGCTCCCCTGCTGATCGCCTGGACCACCCCGGAGCAGGCTCCGCAGCTCAAGGGTGCCGTGATCGGCACCGGCGGCAGCACCCACTTCAGTTTCGGCGACGGCCCCAAGAGCTTCGTCACGGGCAGCCTGGAACTGGACGCGCCGCAGATCGCCGAGGACCTGAACCGCGGGGACAGTTCGGCCTACGCCACCGCCGTGATCTTGCACGAGTTGGGCCACGTGATGGGCCTGGAACACGTGGACGACCCCACGCAGCTGATGTACCCCGAGATCGGCGCGCCGGACGGACTGGCCGCCGGGGATCTGAACGGCCTGTACCAGCTGGGCCATGCCGCCTGCCGCAAGGATCTCTAGGGCCTTGCGGGCCCCCAGGTGCCGCAGGCCCTAGCGTTCGAGCACGGCGAGGGCTTCCTCGACCGTGTCCACCAGGAAGATCCGGTTTTCCATCCGCCGGCCGGCGGCGAGGCTCTGCAGCAGGGGCCACGCGGGGAATCTGCGCAGCCAGTGCTCCTTGCCCACCAGCACCATGGGTGTGATGGTCTCCGGGGCGCCGTAGTAGTTTTCGCACGCGTCCTGGAAAATTTCCTGCACGGTACCGCCCGAGCCCGGCAGGAAGATGACTCCCCCGTTGCATAGCTCAAGCAGCACGGCCTCCCGGATGGCGTTGGCGAAGTACTTGGCGATGTGGGTGGCAAAGAAGTTGGGCGGCTCGTGGCCGTAGAACCAGGTGGGAATGCCCAAGGACGGGGTACCGCCGGGATGGCGTTCGACGACGGCGGCCGCGGCCCGCGCCCACGCGGACACCGAGGGCCGGAAGCCAGGGACGACGGCGAGGTCAGTCAGCGCCTGCTGGAAATCCGTTTCGTCCGCCGCGCTAAGGTAGGCGCCCAGGTTGGCTGCCTCCATGGCGCCCGGGCCGCCGCCGGTGGCGACCACCCTGCCGTTCCGCGCCAGCAGGCGGCCCAGCAGTGCCGCCTCGGTGAAGCCGGCCGAACCGCGGCTGGCAGCGTGGCCGCCCATCACGCCGACCATGGTTCGGCCAAGGCACAGCTCCGAGCGGGTCAGTTCGTCCAGTGCATCCCCGATGGAGTGGTCATGCAGCGCCGCCGCGAGTGTCGCGTCCAGCCGGTGCCGCTGGCCGGGGCGGATGCTCCACTGGTAGACCCTGGCGTCCAGGGTGTCCTCGTAGCGGGTCTGTTCCACCCCCGCGTAGAGCTCCTGCGGGGTGTAGAGCTGGCCGCGGTAGGGGTTGAACGGTACCTTTTCCAGCTTGGGAAAGATCAGGGCGCCGCGGTCGCGCAGCGAATCCTCCACGCCGTCGTCGAAGGTGCAGCCCAGGAAAATGGCACCCTGCGAGTCGAGTGACTCCAGCGCTTCCCGGCGGCCACGCAGATCCAGCGACTGCACGTGCCAGCCGTGCATGGACCGTGCGCCGTCAGCGACCAGCCGGTCGAAACTGTCAACGCTTTCGACCTCCAGGGTGCGCGGACTCGGGTGCAGGCTGCGGGCGGCGCTCATCCCGGGGCCTAGTGGAGGTGGCCCGGGGCGGCACCGGAACCCGCTGCGGCCTCCGAGGTCATGTACGCGTCGAGCTTGGCGAGGGTCTGTTCGATGTTGGCCGGGTGGCGGCGGGGGTAGCCGGCCAAGCGGAGCAGGATCCTGGCAGGTACGGCGCGGGCGTCCCACTGCTCGGTGACCAGGGTGCCGGAGTTGCCGTCGGCGTCAGCGATGGGGTTCAGCAGGTAGCGCCAGATGTGGCCGCCAAAGTGCCGCCACGCGATCCGCCGGCCCTCCTCGAACTCGCAGACGGTGTTGAGGATCTTGTAGTCCATCTTGATGTTCATTTCCATGCCGAACTTCGCTCCGAGCGCCAGCCGTTCGGGACCGCGCGGCTGGGCACCCTTCACGGTACCCGAGCCGTCGATGACGCTGTGCAGGGCCGGGGTGGCGAGCACCTCGAAGATGGCTTCCGGGGCGGCCGCGATGAAGCGGCTGCGGGACACAAGGTATCTGTTGCTCATCCGGCAATCCTAGCCCTGCGCTGCGATGCCGAAGTTGTGGTGCAAAATGAGTCATGCAGATTCCCGCCCGGCCCTTCGGCGGCCGCCCCCGCATCGGTCTTCCGGTCCGGCTCAGCAGTTCCTTGGGCCCCGATCCGCGGGTGGCCGAGGCCAACGCGCTCTTCGACTACATAGTTGACCTGGTGCGCGACGGCGGCGGCGAGCCGGTACTGCTGACCGGCGCCGAGGCGCTCGACGGGCTCGACGGCGTCGTGCTTCCCGGCGGCGGCGACCTGGACCCCCGGCTGTACGGAGAAACGGACGGCGGGACGTGTTACGACGTCAACCACGGGCAGGACGAGCTGGATCTCGCCGTGGCCCGGGGGTCGATCGACGCCGGACTGCCGGTGCTCGGCATCTGCCGCGGGCACCAACTGCTGAATGTGCTCTACGGCGGGACCCTGGTCCAGGACATGGACACGGGTTCCGTGGCGCACCGTGAACCGCAGCCCGTCCACGGCGCGGGACCCTGGGCCTGGCACGAGGTCCGGATCACCGGGGGCTCTAAAGTGGCCGGGCTGTACGGCAGCACCGGACCCGCCAGGGAATCCGGTGCTGCAGCCGCTGTCACGGTCAAGATTGCTTCCGGCCACCACCAGGCCGTGGCCCGCGTGGCGGAGGGGCTCGTCGTGACCGCGCTGGCCGACGACGGGACGGTGGAAGCCCTGGAAGATCCGGAGCGCTGGGTGGCCTCGGTGCAGTGGCACCCGGAGGCCCTGGAGCTCCCCGCCGAGGAGCGGCAGGCCCCGTTCCGGTCCTTCGTGGAGCTCTGCCGGAGCCACGCGGGGGTGGGCTAGTGCGCTAGCTAGAGCCGCTGCAGCTGCGCGTCGTGCGCGTCCTCGGCGTCGGTGGCCGCCGGAGCGTCGACCGCCGGTGCGGGCCGTCCGGCGTCGTCCATTCCTGCAGTCTTGGCACCCTTCTTGGCGGCAACGGCGGCGAAGGCCATCACCAGCAGGCCCAGCAGGGTGATGCCGGCGCCCGCCCAGATCGGCGAGGTGTAGCCGAGGCCGGCGGTGATGGTCACGCCGCCCATCCATGCACCCAGCGCGTTGCCGACGTTGAAGGCCCCGATGTTGGCGCCGGAGGCCAGGGTGGGCGCGCTGTCGGCGTACTTCATCACGCGCATCTGCAGCCCGGGCACGGTGGCGAAGCCGAAGCCGCCCAGCAGCACCATGGAGGCGATGGTCATCGGCTGGTAGGCGGAGGTGAGGGCGAAGGCGACCAGCACCACGACGAGGGCGGCCAGCACCACCAGCAGTGTCCGGTCCACGTTCCGGTCCGCGGCCTTGCCGCCGAGGGTGTTGCCGATGAAGAGGCCGACGCCGAAGAGGATCAGCAGCCACGGCACGGTGGCCGCGGCGAAGCCGGTGACCTCGGTCAGGGTGAAGGCGATGTAGGTGAAGGCGCCGAACATGCCACCGTAGCCCAGGATGGTCACGAAGATGGACAGCCAGACCTGGCCGGAGCGGAACGCACGGAGTTCGCCCCGGAGTCCACCAGAGGCAGAATCAGCGGCGGTCTCCCCTGATCCCGTTTTCGGTACAAGGGTAAGGATTCCCACCAGGGCCAGCACGCCGATGCCGGTGATGGCCCAGAACGTGGAGCGCCAGCCGGCGGCCTGGCCGAGCATGGTGCCAAATGGCACGCCCAGGACGTTTGCCGCCGTCAGCCCGGTGAACATGATGGCGATGGCGCCTGCCTTCTTGGTGGGGGCTACCATGCTGGCGGCCACCACAGCGCCGATTCCGAAGAACGCGCCGTGGGCAAGGGCTGCAATGATCCGGCCGACCATCATCAGGGCATAGTCCGGGGCGATTGCGGAGACCAGATTGCCGGCGATGAACAGGACCATAAGCACCGCGAGGACAGGTTTGCGTTCGAAGCGCGTCACCGCGGCCGTCAGGAGCAGCGCTCCCACGACGACGGCGAGCGCGTAGCCGGAGATCAGCCATCCGGCGGTGGCTTCGGTGACGTGGAAGTCTGCCGCCACTTGCGGCAGCAGGCCCATGATGACGAACTCGGTGAGTCCGATTCCGAACCCGCCGAGGGCGAGTGCTATCAGGCCGATAGGCATGGATGAGCTCCTTCAAGACTGTACGGAGGGGTTTGCGAAGCGTAAGCTATTAGTTGCAGACGCGTTCTTTATTGTTGCACACGCAACTATAGCGCGCAAGCAACTACTTTGTGGGCTGCCCGCATCCGTCGTTCGGAAGGCGGCCGCCCGAGCTGGAAGGGAGCACAACAGATGGGCATCAAGGACGACGCTGTCCAGGTCCGGGCGCAAGGCTGGCGGACCCTCGCGGCGCTGCACGGGCTGATCGAAGCGGAGCTGGAACGCTCACTGCAGGCCGAAGCGCAGCTCTCGGTGGTGGAGTACACCGTGCTGGACGCGTTGAGCCGGCAGGATGGCTGGCACATGCGGATGCAGCAGCTTGCCCGCGCCACGGCCCTTAGCCCCAGCGCCACCACCCGGCTGGTCAACCGGCTCGAGGAACGCGGCCTGTTGACCCGGATCCTCTGCGCGGACGACCGCCGCGGGATCTACACCGAACTAACTCCCAGCGGGATCGAGCTACTGGAGAAGGCACGGCCGGTTCACGACCACACCCTGGAGCGGGCCCTGGCCCAGGCGCAGGAGGTTCCGGAGCTCGCCGCACTGGTGGACGCGCTCCCCCGCCTGCACGCAGGGGTCTAAAGCCGGCCAAACCCTTGCCCGCCGGCCGGCTCGAGGCGTACGGTTAAACAACCAAGAGGTTGATCAACCAATCAGTTGAATAGTGAATACTGCTGGTTGAATACCTTGATCGGTTGGAGAATTACGGAGCTTCACCCATGGCCGCCGACGACGAGCACCTCGACTCCGCCTTCCTGGCGCTGGCCGATCCCGTCCGCCGCCACATCATCGCCCGGCTCAGCCGCGGCCCGGCCACGGTCAACGAATTGGCGGAACCCTTCGCGATCACCAAACAGGCGGTTTCGAAGCACATCCAGGTCCTCGAGCAGGCGGGGCTGGTCACGCGCACGCGGGACGCCCAGCGCCGACCCGTCCACCTGAACCCCGCACGGTTGGAGGCGCTCACCGCCTGGATCGACCGGTACCGGCTGGTCCGCGAGGAGCAGTTCCGCAGCCTCGACGCCGTGCTCCAATCCCAGGCCGCTGCGAGCGGCACCCAGGCAAAGGACTCATCATGAGCAACGCCCTGAAAATCACCGTTCCGGAAGGCTTGCCGTTCATCGACTTTGAGCGGGAGTTCGACTTTCCCGTGGCCGACGTCTTTCGCGCCCACAAGGAACCCGAGCTGGTCGTCCAGTGGCTCGGCCCCCGCCGGCTCGCGATGGACGTGGACCACTACGATTTCCGCACCGGCGGCAGCTACCGTTACACGCACACCGGGCCCGACGGCGTCGCGCACCTCTTCAGTGGGGTCTTCCACACCGTCCGGGACAACGACTTCGCCGTCCAGACCTTCGAATACGGCGGATACCCGGACGTGGTCAGCATCGAATACCTTACCTTCCGGGACCTGGGCAGCGGCCGCACCCGGCTGAGCGCGCATGCGGTCTACCCCAGCCTGGCCGCCCGCGACGGCATGGCACAGTCCGGGATGGAAGGCGGCCTCACCGAAGCCTACGAGCGGCTCGAGGAACTGCTCGCCGGTGCGGGGGCCTGAAGGGCTTCATCCAGCACCCGGCCGAGGTTTCCGGCGTCGTGCGCAAAGCGGCCCAGGAAAAGCCCGTCCGCCGCTGCCAGCTCCGGCAGCAGCCCCGGCCCCGCGCTGCCGCCGTAAATAATGGGGCAGGCCGTGCCAAGGCCTTCGCGGATGCGCCCGATCACCGCATTGACGTACCCGGGGTCGGCCGGCTGGTCGGCGCCGATTGCCCAGACCGGTTCGTAGGCCAGGACGAGTCCCGGCGTCAGCGACTCGTCGCCTCCGGTCGCGGAGCGGACCTGCTCCAGGCAGAAGTCCGCAGCCTCCTCCGGGGCGAGCCTGCCGGGCTCACCGATGCACAGCAGCGGCGTCAGCCCGGCGTCGACGGCGGCCCGGACCTTGCGGGCCACGACGACGCTGTCCTCGCCGAACTGTGCCCGGCGCTCCGCGTGGCCGATCTCCACCAGCGAGACGTCGAGTTCCGCCAGCATCCCGGGGCTCACCTCCCCGGTTAGCGGCCCGTCACCCCAGGCGCAGTTCTGGGCACCCAGGAGCACCGGCGAGCCGGCCAGGATGCTCCCCGCCCCGGCCAGGACCGGGAAGGACGGGATGACGAACACCCGCACGTCCCGGCCCGCGGCCAGGGCGGGACGGCTGTCCACCACGGCGCGCACCTCCGACAGCCAGCGCAGGCTTTGCTGGTAGCCCAGATACATCTTGGTGCTGACACCGATGTACAGGGGCGTGGCGCTGGCGCCGGAGGTGCGGCTCATGGGTCTCCTTCGGGTGGGGCGGCCGGCTACGGGACCGGACTTAGTCCAGCAGTTCGTCTGCCTTGTTGCGGAACCGCTTGGTGGCGAACATCATCGCCGCCGCCACGAAGGGCAGGACGCCCAGGGCGTAGACGCCCATCGAGCCGGTGGGCGACTGCGTGGCCTCGTTGACCGCGGTGCGCAGGATCGGGGCTACGAAGCCGCCCAGGTTGCCCAGCGAGTTGATCAGGCCGATGCCCGCCGCCGCAGCGGACCCGGCGAGGAACGCCGTCGGGTAGGACCAGACCACGGGGCCGACGGCCAGGAAGCTGCAGACTGCCAGGGTAATGAAGATCATGCCCAGCACCGGCTGGTGGTTGGTGCCGGCCCAGGCCGAACCGAAGATGCACAGGCCGGTGGAGATGAACAGCGCGGTGCCGAACTTGCGCCGTTTGGCCACGGTGTTGGCGGCCTTGCCGATGAAGTAGCAGGAGAAGATGCCGAAGAACCAAGGGACGGCGATCAGCAGGCCGACCGCAAGGCCCACCTTCTGTCCGGTCAGGGAGGAGACCTGCTGCGGCAGGAAGAACGTCACGCCGTAGACGGCGATCTGCAGGCAGAAGTAGATCGCGGTGAAGTACCAGACCCGGCCGTTGCGCATCGCGGCGAGGATTCCGCGGGGGCCGGTTTCATCCTTGATGTTGTCCTCCAGCGCCATGACTTCCTTGAGCGCAAACTTCTCTTCGCCGCTGAGGAACTTGGCCTTCTCCGGACCGTTGATCAGGAAGAAGAATGCCGCGATACCGGCCAGGACAGCGAGCAGGCCCTCGACGAAGAACATCACCTGCCAGCCACGCAGGCCCGGCACCTGGTCGCCGATGTTGATCAGCCAGCCGGAGAGCGGGTTGCCGATCATCTGGGAGAACGGCTGGGCCAGGTAGAAGATGGCGAACATCTGCACGCGCACCTTGTTCGGGAACCATTCGGCGAGATACATGATGACGCCCGGGAAGAGCCCGGCCTCGGTCACGCCGAGGAGGAACCGCAGGATCACGAACGAGGTCTCGCCCTGCACGAAGGCGAAGCACGCGGAGACGATGCCCCAGGTGATCGCGATGCGCGCCAGCCAGATCTTGGCCCCGACCTTCTTCAGCAGCAGGTTGCTGGGAATCTCGAAGATGGCGTAGCCGATGAAGAAGATGCCGGCGCCAAGGGCGAAGGCTCCGGCGGACACGCCTTTGTCCGCCCCCAGGGCCGCTTCGGCGAAGCCGACATTGGTCCGGTCCAGGAACGAGACGACGTACAGAATGACCAGCATCGGCATCAGCCGGCGGGCCGCCTTGGAAATCGCGGACTTCAGGACCGGACGGGCCAGAAGCTCCTTGGATGTTGCGGTTGTTACGGACACAGCACTCTCCTTCGAGTGATGAGGTGGGGTGGTTCCCCCGCGGGCCGGCGGCCCGCGGTTTGGTGCATGCTCCCGGGATCGGGTGCCGTCAGTGCATGTACAGGCCGCCATCGACGTTGAGCGTCTGGCCGGAGATGTAGCCCGCATCCTCGCCGATCAGGAAGTGGATGGCCGCCGCGATGTCGCGGGTGCTGCCCACCCGGTTCACCACCAGGTCCTTGACGAGCTCCTCCTTGCGGTCCTCGCTGAGGGCGCCGCCCATGATGTCGGTGTCGATCGGGCCCGGTGAGATGGCGTTGACGGTGATGTCATACTCGCCCAGTTCGCGGGCCGTGGCGCGGGTCAGGCCGATCACACCGGCCTTCGCCACCGAGTACGGTGTCTTGCTGAAGGTGCCGCCGCCGCGCTGGGCGGAGACCGAGGAGATGTTGACGATCCGGCCCAGCCGGTTCTTCACCATCGATTCGGCGGCCCGGCGGGTGGCGTAGTGCACGCCGTTCATGTTGATGTTGAGCACCCGGTCCCACTCGGCGGCGTCCAGTTCCAGGTACGGCACCGGTGAGCTGACGCCGGCGACGTTGGCCAGGGCGACGAGTTGCGGCAGTTCGGCCTCGATCTCGTCGATCGCGGCGCGGACCGAGGCTTCGTCGCCGATGTTGGCTCCGGCGCCATGGGCTTTGACGCCGTGCTTTTCGGCCAGGTCCTTGGCCAGGGCTTTGCTGGCAGCGTCGTCCAGGTCGATCACGCCGATGTTCCAGCCGCGCTCGGCGAGGTAGTCCGCGGTGGCCCGGCCGATGCCGCGCTCGGAGACGGCGCCGGTCACGATTACGGTGCGGTCTGCGGGGAAGGTGGTCATGGAAGTCTCCTTGGGAAGTGTTCGGTGAATGCAGGGTTTAGCCGAGGGGCGCAGGGCCGAGTTCCTCGATCAGCTTCTGCATCGCTACATAGGCCTTGTTCCGGTATGCCACCAGGGCGGCGGTCCGGTCGGCGGGAACGTTGAGGAAGCCCGAGCCGGTCTTGGTTCCGAGCTGGCCGGCGTCGACCTTCTCCTGCAGGATCTGCGGGGTGGCAAAGCGCTCCGGGAAGCCGGTTTGCAGCGACTTGTAGCAGAAGGCGTACACGTCCAGCCCGGCCATGTCCGCGATTGCGAACGGGCCGAAGAAAGGCAGCCGGAAGCCGAACGTGGTGCGGACCATGGTGTCCACGTCCTCCGCCGTGGCGATGCCTTCCTCGACCACCTGCGCGGCTTCGTGGAAGAGGGCATACTGCAGGCGGTTGAGCACGAAGCCGGTGACGTCCTTGACGGTCGCGGTTTCCTTGCCGGTCTCCCCCACGATGGCACGGGCGGTTTCGACGGTGGCTTCGGCGGTGCCGGCGTGCGGGATTACTTCCACGCCGGGGATGAACGGGGCGGGGTTGGAGAAGTGGACGCCCAGGAATCGTTCCGGGTTCGCCACAGCCTCGGCCAGCTTCGCGATGGAAATGGTGGAGGTGTTGGAGCCGATGATGGCGTCCGGACGGGCGGCGGCGCTGATCCGGCCCAGGGTGGCGTGCTTGATCTCCAGGACCTCGGGCACGGCTTCTTCGATGTATTCGGCGTCGGCGACGGCCTCTTCGATGTCCTTCGCGGCCCAGAGGTTTTCCTTGAGCGTCTCGGCCGAGCCGGCCGGGAAGAGCCCGGCCGCGACGAACTCGTCGGCTTCCTTGAGCAGCCGCTCGTAGTTGCTTTGGGCGATCTCGGCGGAGACGTCGGCCAGGGCGACGCGGGCGCCGGCGAGGGCCAGGACCTGTGCGATGCCGCCGCCCATGTAGCCGGAACCGACGACGGCGATGTTACGAGTGGTCATTTGATT
This sequence comes from Arthrobacter sp. 01T414, assembly GCF_056398965.1. Lineage (NCBI taxonomy): Bacteria > Bacillati > Actinomycetota > Actinomycetes > Micrococcales > Micrococcaceae > Arthrobacter > Arthrobacter sp. 01T414. The sequence goes on from NZ_JBFTQK010000006.1 coordinate 49,046, forward strand.
TCAAGTCCTTCCGAGGCACCTTCATAGGAGTGGATTGCGTCCACCTTCTCCGCGGATGCGGAGGTGTCATCAAAGCGGTGGCCCAGCCATTCGCCGACCAGCTTCTTGGCCAGTTCCAGGCCGATCACGCGCTGGCCCATGGTCAGCACCTGCGCGTTGTTGGACAGCACGGAGCGCTCCACGGAGTAGCTGTCATGCGCGGTGACGGCGCGGATGCCGGGAACCTTGTTGGCAGAGATGGCCACGCCCAGCCCGGTCCCGCAGATCAGCAGGGCTCGGTCGGCTTCGCCGGCGGCAACCTTCCGGGCAGCCGCGACGGCCAGGTGCGGGTAGGCGGTGGTGTCGTCGGGTCCGACGCCGACGTCCTCCACCGAGGCGACGCGCGGATCCGCCTCGAGCAGTTCCCGCAGTGCGTTCTTGTATTCGACGCCGGCTTCGTCGTTGCCGACGACGATCCGCCAGCCGGGCTGGGCCTCGGCGCTGGTGGCTTGGGTGGTCTTTGTCATGTGCTGCTCCTTAGCTGCGTTCGATCGAGGCGGCGTAGTCGGCCACGCGGCCGGCGATCAGGCCGAAAGATACGGCGCCGGGGTCCGGGTGGCCCAGGCTCTTCTCGGCCAGCGGGCGGGCCCGGCCTTTCTTGGGGCTGAGCGCCGCCGTGGCTTCGGCGGCCTGGGCGGCCGCGTCGGCCGCGGTCCGCAGGCTGCGGGCCACGCCGTCGCCGTCGCCGATCGCGCGGTTGAAAACGTCGGCGAAGGGAAGCAAGGCGTCCACCATCGTCTTGTCACCGGCTTCGGCCTTGCCGAGGGTGATGATGGCGTCCCGGAGGGCATCGACGGCGGCGGCGGCGTCCGAAGGGGTGTACGTATCCTTGCTGCCCAGGGCACGTCCGACGGCGGTGACCGCGGCTCCCCAGAGGGCTCCCGAGGTGCCTCCGGCGCGCTCGGCCCACTGCTCGCCGGCCGCTGCCAGGACTTCTTCCAGCCCGGCTCCGGCTGCGTGCGATTGTTCCGCCGCGGCCACGGCGGCGTCCACCCCACGGCGCATGCCGATGCCGTGGTCCCCGTCGCCGGCGATCGCGTCGAGTTTGCCGAGGGCTTCCTCGTGTTCGACGACGACCGACTGGGCCACCTTCAGCACGCCCACTGCCGTGGCGGCCAGCGTGGTCGACGCCGCCGTGGCAGCCAGGACCGGCGCCGCGTCGGCGTCGGCCTGCGAGGAGACGGTCCGGGCCCGGCGCGGAGCGAGGTTGCCCTTGCGGAAGGCGGGGGTGTCTGCGGGGGCGGACCAGAACTTCTCCAGCTCCGGATCCAGCCAGAACAGCGTCAAGGACAGCCCGGACATGTCCAGGCTGGTGACCAGCTCGCCGCATTCCGGCTCCACGATCTCCAGGCCGGCGGCGGTCAGCAGGCCTTCGATCTTGCCGAACAGCACGAACAGCTCGTCGTATTTGACCGTGCCCAGGCCGTTGAGGATCGGCACGACCCGGCGTCCCGCAGCCTCCGGCTTGTCCTTGAGCAGTCCTTCCACCAGCAGCGCTGCCAGTTCGCTGGCCGTCGGCAGCGGCTGCTCGGAGATCCCCGGTTCGCCGTGGATGCCGAGGCCCACGGACATCATGCCCTCGGGCACCGTGAACAGCGGTTCCGCGGCGCCCGGCAGGGTGCAGCCGGCGAAGGCGACGCCCAGGGACCGGGTGTGATGGTTTGCCTTGATGGCCAGCCGCTCCACCTCGTCCAGGTCCAGTCCGGCCTCGGCGGCGGCGCCGGCGACCTTGAAGACGGTCAGGTCCCCGGCGATGCCGCGGCGCTTGCCGATCTCGGCCAGCGGGGCGCTGGCGATGTCGTCGGTGACCAGTACGGTGCGGGTCTCGATGCCCTCGGCGTTGAGCTTGTCCTGCGCCTGGCCGAAGTGCAGCACGTCCCCGGCGTAGTTGCCGTAGCTCAGCAGCACCCCGCCGCCGGTCTCCGCGGCCTTGGCCACGCGGTAAACCTGACCGGCGGACGGCGAGGCGAACATGTTGCCGCAGGCGCTGCCGGCAGCCAGTCCGGCGCCGACCAGGCCGGCGAAGGCCGGGTAGTGCCCCGACCCCCCGCCGATTACCAGGGCGACCTGGCCGGCCGGAGTCTCGGTGGAACGGACCACCCCGCCGTCCACCCGTGCCACGTACTGGCGGTGGGCGGCGGCAAAGCCGTCGAGGGCGTCGTCCGCGAAGCTCGCGGGATCGTCAAATATCTTGGTCATGATTCCTCGTTGAACCGGTTGGGACGGCGGCTTTGCGAGCCGCCGTCGTCCTAGACTGCGGGGACGGCCGCCGGGAGCTGCCGGCCCTGGGCTACCAGGGACGTGCCGAGGGCGTATCCGTCGCGCTTGGGCAGGACCTGGCGGCGCAGGTAGTCCTGGTTGGCGGCGGTGACGCTGAGTCCGTCGCCGCCGTAGTGCTCGGTGCAGATGATCCCCTGGAAGCCGACCGAGATGGCGAACTGGAAGGCCTCGCGGTAGCTGATGAGGCCGGATTCCATCGGTGCGGGCATGGCGACGTACTGGTCCTTGGCGCGGTTTTCGTCCCGGATGTAGTTCTTCACGTGCCAGTAGTTGGCGTAGGGCAGCGTCTTGTGGACCATCTCGCGCCAGTCCTCGATGGGACGGTGCAGGCGGATCAGGTTGCCGATATCCGGGTTCAGCCCGACGTTCGGCAGGTCGATGTCCTGGACCAGCTGCACCGAGGAGTCGGCGGTCCCGAGGTAGGTGTCCTCGTACATTTCGAGGGAAACCAGGAGGCCGAGTTCTGCGGCGTGCCGGCCGACTTCGCGGATGCGGGTGACGGCCTTGTTCCAGGTCTCCTTGTCCCCCACCGGATCCTTGTGGCCCTCCACGGTCCAGAACCAGAGCTGTTCGCGCTGGGCCGGGGTCAGGGCCTGGTGCAGGCCGATCGAAACGACTTCGCAGCCCAGCTGCGCGGCGGCGTCGAGGGTGCGGTGGGTGTAGGCCAGGTTGTCTTCCCAGTTGGCCTCATCGATCACGCTGCGGCGGATCGCGGAGATGGCCGGCAGGCCGACGCCGGCGTGGCGGGCGGCCGCCGTGAGTTCGTCCAGCCGGGCAGTGCTGAGATCACCCGGGCGTACCCAGCTGTCGGTCAGGTCGGCGTTGGCAAAGCCCGCATCGGCGACTTCCTCGAACACCTGCTGCCACTCGGCGGCAGGGGCATCCTGGACGGAGGTTCCGTCCGGGCGGACACCCGGGAACTGCAACAGGGCCGCGGTGATGGGCCAGTTTTCGGCGGTGTACGACATCGTCACTCCAAATCTTGAATCACATTTCCTATAGGATTCACCCGATAGGAAAGCTTGTCAAGGGTTTTTCAAGGAGTGGGCGCCTGGCTGCCGAGCCGGCCGCCTGGTCTGGGCTTGGCTGCCTGCCTAGCTGAGCACTTCCCTGTCGTGCTGCGAGCGCTGTTTGACGCCTTCGATGTGCGCGATCATCATCCGGCGCGCGAGGTCGGCGTCGCCGGCCTCAAAGGCCCGGAGGATCTCGGTGTGTTCGGCGATCGCGAAGTCCGCGTCGGTAACGCCGAGGCCGCCGAAGAAGCGGAAGCGCTGCACCTGGCCGCCGAGTGCGTTGTAGGCGGAAAGCAGGAACTGGTTGTTGGCGTGCTCGGCGATGAGCCGGTGGAACCGTTCGTCGGCCTCCCAGTAGGAGCGGAACTCGGCGAAGGACGGCCCCCGCGGGGCGGCTTTGAGGTCATCGATGGCTTGCCCCAACTGGGCGGTGAGATCGGCGTCGGCGTGGCTGCAGGCCATGAAGGCGTTGGCCGGTTCGATCACCAGGCGCGCGTCCATCAGGTCCGCCAGTTCGGAGGCGGTAAAGAGCGGCGCTACCCGGTAGCCGCGCAGGGCCATGCGCCGCACCATGCCGGTGGACTCGAGCCGGGCCAGGGCCTCCCGTACAGGCGTCGGCGAAACGTCCAGTTCCCGGGCCATCCCGTCGATGCTGACCGGAGTTCCGGCCTGCAGCCGGCCGTCCATCAACGCGACGAGAATCGCGTCGTAGACGTGGTCGGCCAGGACCTGCCTGTTAACGCCGCGGGGGCCCGGTTCCTTGATTGCCATACTGAAATCCTATAGCCGCCCCGCGACGATGGGYGTCCCGGCGAACGGCACAGCTCCCCGTTCGCCGGGCGCCGTTGGCTGGCTTTTACGCTCAAGGACGACACTGCTGGCGCCGGGGCATTTGCACACTGCGGCACGAGGGACCATCTTAGAAAGCATGCTTATATTGTCCTGATCGAGGCGCGGGCTCCCCTGCGGCTTTGTGCCGCCGTGCTTTGCGGGAGCTGGTGCCGGGGTGGTGGAAGACATGGAAGGTGGAAGAAGATGCCCACATGGGTGCAAGCCCTGTTATGGGGAACCGTAGCGGGCGCGGCCCTCGTCCTGGGGTCGGCCATTGCCTGGAAGTGGACCATCGCTCCGAAAGTCGTCTCCAGCATCATGTCCTTCGGCGCCGGAGTCCTGATCTCCGCCCTCTCGTTTGACCTGGTCGATGAGGCGGAACGCGGCGGCGGGCTCTGGCCGACCGTGGCCGGCTTCCTTGCCGGAGCGTTGGTCTATGTCGGGGCGAACGCCCTGCTGGCCCGGCGGGGAGCCAAACACAGGAAACGCTCCGGCGGAAAGCAGCCCTCTGAAAAGGACAAGCCGGGCAGCGGCACAGCCATCGCGATCGGAGCCCTGCTGGACGGCATTCCCGAATCCGTCGTCCTGGGGCTTGGTCTCGTCTCGGGCGGATCCGTCAGCGCGGCGGTGCTCGCGGCCGTGTTCATCTCCAACGTTCCGGAGGGGCTCTCCAGCACCGCGGGGATGAAAAAATCCGGCCGCAGTGCGGGCTACGTCTTCGGCGTGTGGGGCGGGATTGCCCTCATTTCCGGGCTGGCGTCGCTGATTGGCTATGCCAGCCTGCAGAACGCCCCGGCTGAAATGGTCGCTTTCATCACCGCCATTGCCGCCGGCGCGATCCTGGCCATGCTTGCCGACACCATGATCCCGGAGGCTTTCGAGGAACACCATGTCCTGACGGGCCTGATTGCTGCTGTCGGCTTCCTGGCGGCCTTCACCATCAGCCAGGCCGGGGRCTGAAAGAAGCCCCCGGCCCTTGGCCGCCGCTGGTCAGCGCTGGAGTCCGCGCAGCACCTCGATCACGGACGAATCGTCCCGCCGGCCCAGGCCCGCCCGCCGGCCGCTCAGGTAGAGCTGTTCGGCCGCGGCGGCGAGCGGAGCAGGGTAGGTGCTGTCCCGCGCCGCTTCCACCACCAGCCCCATGTCCTTGACGAAAATGTCCAGCGCGCTGCGGACCTCGGTGTTCTCCGGGTCAACCATGCGGGATCCCCGGTCATCGAACATGAACGACGCCGCCGCACCGGAGCGCAGCACCTCCCAGGTCTGCTTCGGGTCCAGGCCGAGCGCCTCGGCGAACGCCAGGGCCTCCCCCGCCACGGCGATGTGTACGCCGCAAAGCAGCTGGTTGACCAGCTTGACCTTCTGCCCGTCGCCCACGTTTGGGCCCACTACGGGAGCGGAGCTTGCCATCGCGTCCAGCAGCGGCCGCACCGCAGCCAGTGCCCGTTCGGAGCCGCTGACCATCATCAGCAGCTCGCCGGTGGCGGCACGCTTGGTGCCGCCGGAGACCGGCGCGTCGACCAGTTCGACGTCGAACGGCGCCAGCCGCTCTGCCAGCGACACCACGGCGGCCGGCCCAACGGTGGCCATCAGGAGGACAACAGTGCCCGGGCGCAGGGCCGCTGCCAGTTCGTCGGGGCCGAAGAGCACGGCGTCGGCCTGGGCAGGCGTCGCCACCATCAGGGCGACGACGTCGGCCTCTGCCACGGCTTCCTTGGCTGTGGCTGCGGGCGCGAGGCCGGGAACCGCGAGCGACTGCGCCCGTCCTTCGGCGACGTCAAAGGCCGCGACCTCGTGTCCGGCTTCGGCGAGGACCACCGCCATGGGTCCGCCCATCGCGCCCAGTCCGATCCATCCGACCTTGGTCATGGGGTTACTTCCTTTCCTGGTGCCGCGGACGTGGTGCCACGGAACAGTTCAATGGTGTCGGCGAGCGCGTTCTCGTCGCCGACATTGCCCGCGAAAACGACGTACGGCATGCCCTGCACGCCGGGTGCGGCTTCGTCGGGCCGGAGCACCGAGACCATGCCCGGGAAAAGCTGGCCCAGCACGGTGGCGCGCCTGATGCCGAGGCCGCGGACGGCGACGTCGTGCGAGGTGATACCGCCCTTGGCAATCACCCAGGCCGGTTTGGCGGCCAGGGCAGCCTGGACCACCTCGATCAGGGCGGCGGAGACGCTGCGGGCGATCTCGAGGCTTGCGGCGGCGTCCGCGCCCTTGAGCAGCGACCGCGAGGTGTAGAGCAGCACGTCGGAGCCGGCGAGGGCGCCGACCACCCGGGCCGCGGTGTCCGCAATGTGCGCGCTGCGGGTGGCCGGGTTGACGAGCTCGGCGACGGACAGTTCGACCTCGGTCACGCCTCCCCGGTCTTGCGCCGCGGCGACCTGGCGTGCCGTCTGGCCCACGTGGGAGCCGACGACGGCGAGACCGTGCCCGGCCGGGCGTCCGGCGGGCCAGATGTCCTGCGCCTGCAGGGCCGGCTTGGGGTCCAACCCTGCTAGCGCGCGGATAAATGACGGTCCAGTGCGGTGCAGGAAGACTTTGCCCTCGCGCTGGACCTGCTGCAGGCCCAGGACGACGATTTCCAGGTCGGCGAACTCGGTAGCGTTGACGATGATGAGCTGCAGCCCGCTGGCAGAACGCAGGATCTCGGCAACCCGGTCCTCGCCGCCGGTCCGGATGTCCTCGAGGCTGATGCTGAGCACCTGCTCCGGCGTGACGGTGCCGCCGCTCTTTTCCGCGACGAAATACTTCAGGTCGGACGACTGATACCCGAACGTCGCGTCCTTGGCGAACTCGGTGTCTCCGGCGGGGACGGGTTCCCCGCCGACGATGGCCCAGTGCACGTCCCCGGCGGTGAAACGTCCGGCCTCAAAGTAGGACGGGGCCAGCAGGACGCCGTCGAAGCCGTGCCCGGTGACCTCGCGTCGGACGGCGTCGAGGGTGCGGATCTCGGCCATCACGTGGCCGCGGAGCGTCGAGTCGCTGCGGCTGACCAGATCCAGGGGTGCGCCGAGCCGCTGCTCGAGCTCGAACAGGGCCCTGCCTGCGGCCTGGTTCAGGGCGACGGCGTCGGCCTCGTCCAGGCTGCGGGTGTTGGTCAGGATGAAGCAGGTCGATTCCGGCTGTGCAAGGGCCGCGGCGTATTCGTCTGCCTCAAGCACGGTGACGACGGAGACGCCGTGCACGGACTGCGAACCGGTCGGATCGTCGTCGAGCACTGCGGTCCGCCTGCCGGTCGCGGCGCGGTAGTCGCGGATCCGTTGCCGGGCATCGGCTAGCCGGACGGGCTCGGGGAAGGCTGCAGAGGCGGCGGCGTGTGCGCCCGGCTGTGCCGGCTGGTGTCCGTCGGAGTGGGTTTCGTGGGTCATGCTGTGGTCCTTCCGGGTGCCGTGCGGCCGAAGCCGCACGGCACGTCGTGAAGCATGCGGGGTCAGGAGACCTGCAGGCCGCCGTTGATGTCGTAGGTCGCGGCGGTGATGTAACCGGCGTCCTCGCTGAGCAGGAAGGCCATCAGGGCAGCGACTTCGTCGCGGGTGCCGACCCGGCCCATCATGATGCCCTCGGACATGGCGGCCTTGCGCTCTTCAGTCAGCGTGCCGCCCATGATGTCGGTGTCGATCGGGCCCGGTGCCACGGCGTTCACGGTGATGCCGAACTCGCCGACTTCGCGGGCCAGGGCACGGGTGAAGCCGAGGATCCCGGCCTTGGAGGCGCTGTATGCGACCTTGGAGAACGTTCCGCCGCCGCGCTGGGCGGAGATCGAGGAGACGCTGACAATCCGGCCGAGGCGTCGTTCGATCATGCCCTTCAGGACCCGCTGCGAAACGATGAAGGTGCCGCGCATGTTGATCGCGAAGACCTTGTCCCATTCGGCGACGGACGTTTCCATGAACGGAGCCGGTGAGCTGATGCCGGCCAGGTTGGCCAGGCCGACGATCGGCGGCAGCGTCTGCTCGACCTCGGTGATGGCCCGGTCCACGGAGGCTTCGTCCGAGACGTCGGCCCCCACGCCGATCGCCTTGACGGCCCGGTTGGAGCCGATCTCGGCTGCGGCGGCCTGGGCGTCCTCGGCGTTGATGTCCAGGATCACGATCGACCAGCCGTCGCGGGCCAGTCGGTCTGCCGTGGCGCGACCAATGCCGCGGGCGGAGGCGGCGCCGGTGAGGACGACCGTGCGTTCGGCGGGGAAGGTGGTGTTTTCAGTCATGGGTGGTTCCTAGTGGCTTTCAGTGGCGGAATGGGCCGCGGCGGCAGAGACGCCTTCCGGGCGGTTGCGGGCGTAGAGGTAGGTGGCGACGGCGGTGATCGCGAGGCAGGCGGCCAGGAAGACCAGTCCGCTCTGGCTGTTGCCCGTGGCGTCCTTGAGGATTCCGACGATGTACGGGGCGACGAAGCCGCCCAGGTTGCCGAGCGAGTTCACCATGGCGAGTCCGGCCGCGGCTGCCGCGCCGGTCAAAGCCGCCGAAGGCATCGCCAGGAACGGCGCAATGGCCGAGTAGATGCCCATCGCTGCGAGCGTCAGGAAGACCATGGCGAGGACCGCGTTGACCGGAAGCAGGTAGCCTGCGCCGAGCAGGCCGACGGCGGCAAGCACCATGCTGGCGCTGGCATGCCAGACCCGGTTGCCCGTGCGGTCCGAGCGCTTGCTCCAGAAGTAGACGAACACGGCCGCGATGGCGTAGGGAATGAAGACGATGAAGCCAACCTGGACGGTATCGAACTTGCCCAGCGCCTTGACGATGGTCGGCAGCCAGAGGCCCAGGCCGTAGATGCCGCAGACCAGGCCGAAGTACAGGGCCGAGTACGCGAGGGTGCGCGGATCCTTCAGGCCGGCCAGGAAGTTGTGCTTGCCGGACTTCTGCTTGTCGGCCAGTTCCTTGCTCATGGTCGTGGAGAGCCACTCGCGTTCCTCGGGCTTGAGCCACTTGGCGTGCTCCGGCCGGTCGGTCATGACGAACGGGGTGATGATGCCCAGCACAATCGCCGGGATGCCTTCGATGATGTACAGCCACTGCCAGCCGTGCAGGCCGGCAACGCCCTCCAGGCCCAGGAGCATGCCCGACACCGGCGCGCCGAGGGCGTTGGAGATCGGCTGGGCCAGGATGAAGATACCCAGGACGGTCACGCGCTGCGCGGCCGGGAACCAGAGGGTCAGGTAGAACAGGATGGCCGGGAAGAAGCCGGCTTCCGCCGCGCCGAGCAGGAAACGGACGATGTAGAAGCTGGTCTCGCCGTTGACCAAGAACATGGCAGTGGCGAAGATACCCCAGCTGATGAGGATGCGGGCGATCCACTTACGGGCGCCGTAGCGGTACATGCCGCCGTTGCTGGGGATCTCCAGCAGGGCGTAGCCGATAAAGAAGATGCCGGCGCCGAGGCCGTAGGCGGCTTCGGTAAGGCCGATGTCGCCCTGCATGCCGAGCTTGGCGAAGCCGACGTTGTTGCGGTCCAAGTAGGCGACGAAGTACAGCAGGACAATCAGGGGCATGAGCCGGCGGCGGACTTTGCGGAGGGTGGTCTGGCCGAGTTCGCTCAGGGCCGGGGCTGCGGTCAGGGAGGTCATCGCGGGCCTCCACCGGTAATCAGGGTGCCCAGGGCAGGGACGTGCGCGCGCATAGAGACTCCTTTGGCTTGCGGCATTCCGAGGTGATTGGGATGTCAGATGTCTGATATCTATCTGAGATTCTAGTCACACGGCTATGCGGCGTCAACAGGATTCGTAAAAATGCAGCGATGGAACGACGCCCCCGCGCAGCCGCCGGCTGGGGTGGGCCGGCTGCGGGTCAGCTGGCCGCGGCGCCGCGGCTGGAGACCGCGAGGTAGCGTTCGTAGTCCTCGAAGGTCTGCGTGATGTGCGCGTCCATCGCCGAGCGTGCGGCCGCCGGTTCGCCGGCCGCAATAGCGGCCAGGACCAGCTTGTGGTGGTGGATGGCGTGCCGCTGCACGTCCGGGAACGCCGAGGTCTCGCGCCGCATGGCGTAAAGCAGGGTAGAGAGCTGGCCAAGCAGGGCTGGCACGAACGGGTTGCCGGATGCCCTCAGCACGGTGTCGTGGAAGGAAATGTCGGCCAGGGTCAGCGCGTCGACGTCGCCGGAATGGTGCGCGGCCTCCATCAGCTCAACGCTTTCGGTCATGGCGGCGAGGTCGGCCGGGCTGTGGCGTGAGGCGGCGAGTTCGGCGGCGCCGGTCTCGACCATGCGCCTAACTTCGAGTAGGCGGAGGGCCACCTGGTCCGAGGCGACGCCGCGGGAGGCAGCCCGCATGATCGCGTCCAGGCCGGTCCAGCGCTCGGGCGGATTCACGAAGGTGCCGAGGCCCCGCTTTACGTACACGACATCCTGGGCCTTGAGCACCTTCATCGCTTCACGTGCGGTCAGGCGGCTGACGCCCGATTCCTTGGCGATGTCCGATTCCGGCGGCAGCGCGTCGTCGGCTTTGATCTGGCCGCTGAGGATGTACTCGAGGACTTTGTCCACGACGACGTCGACCAGCGTCCGTCGCGCATCTGCCATCGTGATCCCCTGCCTGCGCACCAACGGGCGCGCTTTGCCTTTTCTCAACATTACTAGACGCACGACGCCGGCCTCCGCCGCCGTCGTGCTTAACAGAACAACGCGGAGCCGCTCCCGGCCTATCCCAGCGAGTGGGACGGTCCGGAAGCGACCCCGCGTTACGTTGAAGCTGTGATGCCTAGAGTGCCGCGTAAACTTCGCGCAGCAGCTTGGCGGTCTCGGACGGCGTCTTGCCGACCTTGACGCCGGCAGCCTCGAGGGCTTCCTTCTTGGCCTGGGCGGTGCCCGCGGAGCCCGAGACGATGGCGCCGGCGTGGCCCATGGTCTTGCCTTCCGGGGCGGTGAAGCCAGCCACGTAGCCGACGACCGGCTTGGTGACGTGGGCCTTGATGTAGTCAGCCGCACGCTCTTCGGCGTCGCCGCCGATTTCGCCGATCATGACGATCGCCTTGGTTTCCGGGTCAGCCTCGAAGGCTTCGAGCGCGTCGATGTGGGTGGTGCCGATGACCGGGTCGCCGCCGATGCCGATGGCGGTGGAGAAGCCCAGGTCGCGCAGTTCGTACATCATCTGGTAGGTCAGGGTGCCCGACTTGGAGACGAGGCCGATGGGGCCCTTGCCGGTGATGTTCGCCGGGGTGATGCCGACGAGAGCCTCGCCCGGGGTGATGATGCCGGGGCAGTTCGGCCCGATGATGCGGGTGACCTGCTTGCCATCGGCGTCGACCTTGGACTGGGCCAGGGCCCAGAACTCGGCCGAATCCTGGACCGGCACGCCTTCGGTGATGACGACGACCAGGCCGATGCCTGCCTCGATGGCCTCGACGACGGCGTCCTTGGTGAAGGCCGGCGGTACGAAGACGATGGAGACGTCAGCCCCGGTCTCGGCCATGGCTTCCTTGACGGTGCCGAAGACGGTGATCTCGTTGTCGCCGTGCAGGACGGTGGTGCCGGCCTTGCGGGCGTTCACGCCGCCCACAATGTTGGTGCCGGCCTTGAGCATGAGGGCGGTGTGCTTGGTGCCTTCGCCGCCGGTGATGCCCTGGACGATGACCTTGGAGTCCTTGTTCAGATAAATAGACATAGTCGTGTCCCTTTACTTCGCTGCGTTGGCGAGCTCGGCAGCCTTGTCGGCGCCCTCGTCCATGGTGGCGGCCAGGGTAACCAGCGGGTGGTTGGCCTCGGCCAGGATGCGGCGGCCTTCCTCGACGTTGTTGCCGTCGAGGCGGACGACCAGCGGCTTGTTGGCCGAGTGGCCCAGCTCGGCCAGTGCGCCGACGATGCCCTTGGCGACAGCGTCACAGGCGGTGATGCCGCCGAAGACGTTGACGAAGACGGACTTGACCTGCTCGTCGCCCAGGATGACGTCGAGGCCGGCCGCCATGACCTCGGCGGAAGCTCCACCGCCGATGTCCAGGAAGTTGGCGGGCTTGACGTTGCCGTGGTTCTCGCCGGCGTAGGCGACGACGTCGAGCGTGGACATAACCAGGCCTGCACCGTTACCGATGATGCCAACTTCGCCGTCGAGCTTGACGTAGTTGAGGTCCTGGGCCTTGGCCTTGGCCTCGAGCGGGTCCGCGGCGTCCTTGTCTTCAAGGGCGGAGTGCTTCGGGTGGCGGAAGTCGGCGTTCTCGTCGAGGGTGACCTTGCCGTCCAGGGCAACGATGTCCCCGGCGCCGGTCTTGACCAGCGGGTTGACCTCCACGAGGGTGGCGTCTTCCTTCTTGAAGACGTCCCAGAGCTTGAGGATGACGGCGGCGACCTTGCCGCGCAGTTCCTCAGCGAAGCCTGCGGCGGCGACGATCTCGTCGGCCTTGGCCTGGTCGATGCCGACGGCGGGATCGATGGCGACCTTGGCCAAAGCTTCCGGACGCTCGACGGCGAGCTGCTCGATTTCCATGCCGCCTTCAACCGAGCACATGGCCAGGTAGTTGCGGTTGGCCCGGTCCAGCAGGACGGAGAAGTAGTATTCTTCGGCGATGTCGGCACCCTGGGCAATCATCACCTTGTTGACGGTGTGACCCTTGATGTCCATGCCGAGGATGTTGGTGGCGTGCTCGAGCGCCTCGTCAGCGGTCTTGGCGACCTTAACGCCGCCGGCCTTGCCGCGGCCACCGACCTTAACCTGTGCCTTGACGACAGTTACGCCGCCGATCTTCTCGGCAGCTGCCTTTGCTTCTTCAGGGGTGTGCGCCACGATGCCAGCAAGCACGGGTACACCGTGCGCCTCGAACATATCGCGCGCCTGATATTCAAACAGGTCCACGGTTTAGTGTCCTTCTACGTCGAAGTAGTTTCTGTACAGCCGGACCCCGCGTATTCGCGGTTACCGGGCTGCGGAATAAACGCACCCTGCGACAAGCTTGGAAACGAGCCACACGGCGCAATGCTCCTTTTGGAACTCTAGTCCTTCGCGGGGACCAGCCCGACCCAGAGTACCGCTTATGTGAGTAAGGACACTATTCTATTGAGCGTAGAAAAACCGCTAGATTACGGGGTTTTTGAGGCTTGCGACGGCGTCGGGGAGGCCGGTTTGGAGCCCGGAAGGATCAGCTCGTAACGGTCGCGCGAAACGAAGAACGCGACCCCGGCGGACACGTTTCCGCAGGCGACACCGCCGTTGTAGGCAGAGCAGCGCAGGCCGTTGCGCTCGACGTTCTTGCCGTCTTCAAGGACCGGAAGCTGGGAGATCGGGCCGTTGGGCGTGCCCTTGGGACCGAATTCCGCTTCCTGCTGTGTGACGCCGGAGCGGCATTCGCCGTAGACCGCGGCGTCCGGGGTCAGCAGGGCCGTGCCGCCCAGGTAACCGAGGCCGGTGCCGGAGCAGTCGTCGCGGATGTCCTTCGCCTCGGGTTTCGGGTAGGCGGCAAGCTCACAGTGGGCCACGGGCACCGTTGCGAACTTGCCCGTCCCGCTGCCGCCGAAGCCGTTTTCTTCATAGGGCAGGTTGACGTGGCCGCCCCGGGCCGAGGTCAGCGAGCAGACGATGTTACGGTCCGCCGTGACAAAGCTCAGGTAGTCCTGGCCGGCACTCAAGGCCGCCGGGTCCGTCAGGGGCGCCTGCTTGAGCTGCTCCAAGGCCGGCAGCGGGGCCGGCGGGACGTAATCGGGGTCCTTCTGCGTGACGCTGCACGCCGTGGCCGTCAGGGTTAGGAACGCAGCCAGGATCCCCAAAGATGTCCGTCGCATGCGCTCCATTATGCCCGGCAGCTCTATACCGGGCCGCTACATACCCGGCCACGGGCTGCGGCCGGCTGATCCGCCGGGCAGGCGCCCCGCCGGGTCACGCGTCGATCTTGGTGAGCGGGGCGTAGCGCAGCAGGAGCCGCTTCTCGCCGACGCCAAACTTCACCTTCGCCACCGTCTTGTCTCCTGCGCCTTCGACGGCCAGCACGGTGCCGTTGCCGAAGCTGGTGTGGTTGACCTTGTCCCCCACGCTGACGGCGACGATCTCCTTCTGCGGCTGGACCCGGTTCTTGGCGATGGCGGCCGGGACGTCGGCGTTGAAGCCTGCCGCGGCGTCCGCGCCGGTGCCGCGGGCGGGGCCGGCGCCCCAGAAGGATCCGCCGTAGCGGCTGGAGCCGATCGAGCCACCGCTCCCCCAGCTGCTGGCCTGGCGGGTGGACCCTTCGCGTTTCCACTCGACCAGTTCGGCCGGAATTTCTTCGATGAACTGGCTGGCCGGGTTGTACTGGCTCTGGCCCCACATGCTGCGGACCTCGGACCGGGTGAGGTAGAGCCGTTTCCGGGCGCGGGTCAGGCCAACGTAGGCGAGCCGGCGTTCCTCCGCGAGCTCCTTGGGGTCCGTGGCGGAGCGCTGGTGCGGGAACAGCCCGTGTTCCATGCCGGTCAGGAAGACCACCGGAAACTCCAGGCCCTTGGCGGTGTGCAGCGTCATCAGGGTGACGACGCCCAGCCGCTTCGCTTCGGCGACGGCAGCGGCCAGTTCGTCGGCGGTTCCCGCCGGGGCGTCCGGGATCTGGTCGGCGTCGGCCACCAGGGAAACCTGCTCCAGGAAGGCTCCGAGGGAGCCTTCCGGATTGTCGCGTTCATATTCGCGCACGACGGCGACCAGTTCGGCGAGGTTTTCGACCCGGGACTCGTCCTGCGGGTCGGTGCTGGAGCGCAGGGTGGCGAGGTAGCCGGTCTGTTCCAGCACGGCCTCGAGCGCGGCGGCCGCACCAGAGCCGGAGGCAACCTCGGCCAGATCGTCGAGCAACTTCACAAAGCCCAGCACGGCGTTCACCGAGCGGGTGGCCATACCCGGTGCTTCGTCGGCGCGGCGGGCCGCGGCCATGAAGGAGGTCCGGTCGCGCTGCGCGAGCGAGGCGATGGCTCCTTCGGCCCGGTCGCCGATGCCGCGCTTGGGCTCGTTGAGGATGCGGCGGAGGTTGACGTCGTCGTCCGGGTTGACCAGCACGCGCAGGTACGCGAGGGCGTCCTTGATTTCCTTGCGCTCGTAGAAGCGGGTGCCGCCGACTACCTTGTAGGGCAGCCCGACACGCACCAGGACATCTTCGATGGACCGGGACTGGGCGTTGGTGCGGTAGAAGATCGCGACGTCGCCGGGGCGCAGGTTTCCCTCATCCTGCAGCCGGTCGATTTCCTTGGCAATGAACTGCGCCTCGTCGTGCTCGTTCTCGCCCACGTAGCCGACGATCTTTTCGCCGTCTCCCTCGGCCGTCCAGAGCCGCTTCTCGGGCCGGTTGGGGTTCCGGGAGATTACCGAGTTGGCGGCGCTCAGGATGGTCTGGGTGGAGCGGTAGTTCTGCTCCAGCTTGATGGTGCGGGCATCCGGGTAGTCCTTTTCGAACTCCACGATGTTGCGGATGTCCGCGCCGCGGAAGGCATAGATGGACTGGTCGGAGTCGCCGACGACGGTGAGTTCCGCCGCCCCGGGGCCCTCGCCGACGATCTCGCGGACCAGGGCGTACTGGGCGTGGTTGGTGTCCTGGTATTCGTCCACGAGGACGTGCCGGAAGCGGCGCCGGTAAGAATCGGCGAGCGCGGGGAAGGCGCGGAACATGTAGACGGTCTCGGCGATCAGGTCGTCGAAGTCCATCGCGTTGGCCTGGCGGAGCCGCTGCGTGTAGCCCTTGAAGACCTCGGCGACGGCCTGCTCGAAGGGGTCGCTGTGGTTGGCGCTGGAGGAGTAGCTGTCCGCGTCGATCAGTTCGTTCTTGAGCGCGGAGATCTTGTGCTGGATGGCCTTGGGCGCGAAGCGCTTCGGATCCAGATCCAGGTTCTTGGCCACGAGCGTGATCAGGCGCAGCGAATCGGCGGAGTCGTAGATGGAGAAGTTGGAGTTCAGTCCAACGTTGGCCGCCTCGCGCCGCAGGATCCGGACGCAGGAGGAGTGGAAAGTGGAGATCCACATGGTCTTGGCGCGGCCGCCGACCAGGAGCTCGATCCGCTCACGCATCTCAGCGGCCGCCTTGTTGGTGAAGGTAATGGCCAGGATTTCGCCGTGGTGCGCCCGCTTGGTGGCAATCAGGTAGGCGATGCGGTTGCTGAGCACGCGGGTCTTGCCGGAGCCTGCGCCGGCCACGATCAGCAGTGCGCCCCCAGCATGCTTGACGGCCTCCTCCTGCTGCGGATTCAGTCCCTGCAGCAGCTCGTCCGCGTTGGGCAGCTGGGGCCGGTCCCAGTCCTCGCCGTGCCCGTGGTGGTTTGCAGCGTTGTTTCCGCCGTTGGCCCCGAAGTTTGGCCCGCCGTCGGCACCGAAGGCAGCTGACTTCAGGCCCGGCATGCCGGTGCCGGCCCCCGGGTTTCCGGATGATTTAGCGGGCGCGCCCGGATTCGAGGCAGCTTGGAAGGGTCCGTCGGCGTAGGGGTCAAACAACATATCCATGGTGTTAACAAGTCTAGGCGGTGCCACTGACGGCACGGTCCGCGCCGCCCGGTCCACCTCCGGACATGCCCCTCTCCTGCGCCCAGCAACGACTCCGGCAGACGTTGCGCGGGTGCGCCTACCCCACGGAGCCTGACTCAAGTGCCGCTCGGAGCTGCCGCACCGCCGTCGTTCCGCCGGCGACGTGCCACTCAAGTCCGTTGACGCGGACGACGTCGGTGGCGCCGCCGGCGGCGAGCACGATCGCCTTGCCCGGCAGCCAGTCCCACTCCGGGGAGCTGTGCTGGAACCAGCAGTCCAGTTCGCCGTCGGCCACCCGGCCGAGGTCGCACGAGCCCGAACCGAACATCCGGAGCGCCGCAGCGGAGGTCGCCGCTGCGTGCCAGGGCATGGCGCACATCGGGTCGGCCAGCCAGGTGGGATGAATGTACGTGGCGGCGCCGAGCTCCGCCAGCGGCGTCTCGGCGCGGCCCCGGCCGCCCGCATCGCGGGGCAGGAAACTGGTCAGCTGCTCGCCGTTGAGGGTTGCCGTGCGCTCGGTGCCGCCGAGCCAGAGCTTGTCCTCCTCCGGCTGGAAAATGGCGCCGAGCAGCGGGCCCGAGGAATCCTTGAGCGCGATCGCGGCGCACCAGTAGCTGGAACCGTGCAGGAAGTTATAGGTGCCGTCCACCGGGTCGATCACCCAGGTCCGGCCGCTGCTGCCCTGCACGGAGGCGCCCTCCTCGCCGAGGATGCCGTCGTCGGGCCGGCAGCGCTGTAGCTGTTCGAGGACGTAGGCTTCGGCGGCGTGGTCCGCGGCGGTCACGACGTCGGAAACTGATGTTTTCCGCTTGCCCTCCAGGCCAGCCTGCCGCATGAGCAGGGCCAGGGTGCCGGCCTCCCGTACCAGGGCCTCGGCAAGCTGGTAATCATCCAGCTCGGGGCTGAGTTCCGCGGTGCTGTGCCGGCCGAGCCGGTGCCTGACGAGTTCGTTGTTGCCTGATTCGCTCACGCGTTCAGCCTATCGGGCGCCGCGAGGTGCTGAACAGGCAGACCGGGTGGGTGGGGAACCTGTCCGGATCCGGCCAAGACGTCTCCAGCGAGGGGCGATAATGGAGCCATGGCCAAGACACCCGCCCAGCGGATCAAGAAGCACGGCGCGAGCGCGGCCGTTCCCCAGCACCATCTGCCCTCGGTGATCAATCCCAGCACCACCCGGACCCCGCAGAAGGCGCAGAGCAACAGCAACCTGATCCTGATCGCGGGCGTCGTGGCGAGTCTGTTCCTGTTCTGGTACCTGCACCTGTTGACCCTGAACCAGCTCACGCAGCTCAGCGGCGGACTCCCGATGCCCGATTCGCTTATCGGCGGCTTCGACCAGGGTTTCGTGGAGCAGTTGCGCTTGGCCCTGGACACCGACGCCCGCGGCCAGCTCAACTACGTGCACAAAACTGCCGGGACGCTGTTTCCGCTGATCTTCGGCTTCACCTGGTTGCTGCTGATCGGCACCAACGTGGCCCGGAAACCGCTCCGTTGGGCACTATGGGCGGTGCCGCTGCTCTTTGCAGGCGTGCGGCTATGGGGCAACGCGGCCATTGACGCCATGATGTCTGCGGCCACGCTCGACGGCGGTCAGGTTGCCCTAGCGTCGGGCCTCACGGTGGCCGGCTGGGTCCTGCTGCTACTGAGCCTGGTGGCCGGCGGAGCCGCAGTGTTCCTAGGCCGCAAACCCGCGCGTGGGCGGACTGACGCGTCGGGTGCCAAGCCGGCATAGGGTTCGGATTCTGCTGGCGAGGTCTGCTGCACGTGCGGGGTTAGCCTCGACGGTGGACATGCCCACTTCCGGCCGCAGCCGATGAGCACATTCCCTGTATGTCCAAGGCTCAGCGCCGGCGAAGGGCATGCTCAGGAGGGGGAGTCAGCTCCGGTCGAAGCCTGTGACGCGAAGCAGCCAGGACCATAGCGTGTCCCGGCCCACTTCGTTCCTGAGGATGGTTCTGGCTTGCTCAGCGCGTGCGGACGCACCTGCGCTCTCGAAGTGGCTCACAGCTTCCGAAAGAGCCTGACGCGCCATAGCCAGTTCACCGGCTGCGAGGTATGCCCTCCCCAGCAGAAGGCAGATATCACCGAGAGTCTGAGGTGTAAGGCTCTTTGCCGTTGATCGGATGTCCTCCAACGCTGCAATAGCCGATTCCGCGTCGCCTGCCAGGTAGCTCCAGTGAGCCCTGTTCCGTTTCAAAAGGAGCAGGTCGGCCTCGCTCCCGCCAATGACGTCCGTCGCCAGCTCGGCTCGTTCGATACAACGCAATGTGTCGCCATCCGCGACGTTCGCCGCAAGGCGCATGGCCGCCGAGGCTTTGTTGAATTTCGCCCACACGTCCAAGTTCTTCGTGGGCGAAAACGTAGTTGCCGCAAGTTCGTGGTACCGCAGGCCTTCCTCGATCTTGTCGAAGAGAAATGCGACATTACCAATGACCCAATAGGCTTTGCCGGCCAACTGGTCGTCGACATCGTCGGAAACGACGCCCGCGAGACGTTTACTCTCCTCCCAAGCCTCAGGAAGCCTTCCACCATCGGCCAAGGCTGCAATCAGAGCCTGCCTCGCTTTGATGTTGATCTCTGACTCCGACTCTCCGGTCGTTAGCTGAACCGCATTCCGAGCCGCGGCAGCAGCCTGTTCGAGTAGGCCCGCGCCCTGGCTAGCCTTAGCAAGCAGGATGTGTGTCCTCGCTTGATCGTGAAGGTTCGAGGCATCCGTTTGATCAACGATGAGGCGGCTCGCCAATGCCGCGCATTCATCAAAGCGCCCTGCATCCAGGAGGTTCTCAGCCTGAAGGAAAGTCATGCTCCACCAAGAGTCGTAATTCCCGTCGCGGAGGGCTATTTCCGCAGCCCGCTCTGCACTGCCAGCCGCCTCAGCGAAGGCGTGATTGCTGCGATGCTCGTGCGCTCGGAGCTCAGCGGCTGCGTATCGGGGTGAAACGGAATGCATGAATCAATTATCGGTGCCAACAAGCGCTAATGCGTACGCGGCGCGCAAATATCCGCGATCGCACCTGACGAGATTGTTCAGATATCACAAGCGCTGAGCCCCCGCGGCAAATCGTTACACGGTGGCGTGTCGAAAACCCCTATGATGATCCTGCACCACGCATGTCACATCCGCCCCACACGTAACAGGAGTTCTAAATGAAGAAAACCCTCGCTACCCTCCTCGTAGCCGGAGCGCTGGCTGCAGCTGGCCTGTCGGCCGCCTCCGCTGTCTCCGCCACCGGTGACAACGCCGGACAGACCGTAGTAGCTGTCGAGTACTGGCCGAACTCCACCCCGAAGAACTAACGGAGTCAGCAACCGCAAAGGGCGGGAACCGGAGTTAACTCCGGTTCCCGCCCTTTGTTCTTGTCTGGCACGAGTTCAGCGGCCCAAGCCACCCCCAAGACCCAACACCGCCGTCGTTCCTCAAGAAACAATTACTGCGAAATAGAGCTGTCCTGGCTGATGAGCGCCTCGATGGCTTCGGCGGGCGCTGGCCGCCCGAAGTAGTAACCCTGGCCGCTGCCGCAGCCCAGCCGGACCAGTTCCTCGGCCTGCTCGGCGGTTTCGATTCCTTCCGCCACCGCTTTGAGCCCGCAGGCGTGGATCAAATGCAGCACGGCCTCGACAAAGCCGCCCTGCTCCTCGTCCGTTCCCAGCCCGTCGATCAGGCTCTTGTCGATCTTGACCACGTTCACCGGGAGCCGGCGCAGGTAGCTGATGGACGAATATCCCGTACCGAAATCGTCGATTTCGAGCTGCACGCCCAGCTGCCGCAGCCCGCTCAGGGAGTACTTGTCCACGTCGCCGCCGGTGACGGCCATGGACTCGGTCAGTTCGATGATGAGGTTCGCGGCATCCACGCCCGTCTCACGGAGGATGTCCTGGACGTGCTCAATGAGCTCGAGGTTCTGCAGTTCGGTGGTGGAGATGTTGACCCGGACGGAGAACTCGCTGTCCAGAGCCAGCCGGTCCTGCCAGTCCCGGAGCTGCCGGACCGCGTTGCGCAGCACCCAGTGCCCCAGCTCCACGATCATCCCGGTTTCCTCCGCCAGCGGGATGAACTGGTCCGGCATCAGGAGCCCGCGTTCGGGGTGGTTCCAGCGGACCAGCGCCTCGACGCCTTCAATCCGCCCGGTGGCGAGCTCCACAACCGGCTGGTAATGCAGGGTCAGCTGATCCTCGAGGATCGCCTCGCGCATCTCCGTGACCATCAGGCTCTGCAGCCTGCGGGCATACAACAGCGCGGGTTCGAAGACCTTGATCCCGCTGTGCGGCTGCGCCTTCGCCGCGTACATGGCTGTGTCGGCCTCCATCACCAGGTCGTCGGCGGACTGGCCGGGCTCGGCCACGCGGACGCCGATGCTGGTGCCGCAGGTGACCCGCAGGTCCCCGATCTCGAGGCTCTCGCTGAGCGCCTTGAGGATTCTGTTGGCGACCCGCCGGGCCCGCACCAGGTTGGATTTGGGAAGCATGACGGCGAATTCGTCTCCGCCCAGCCGCGCCACGGTATCGGTCACCCGGACCGCGTCTTGAAGCCGCCGGGCGATCACGCGCAGGACGTCGTCCCCCGCGCTGTGGCCAAGGGTGTCGTTGATGCCCTTGAAGGAATCAAGGTCGAGAATGAGCAGGGCCGGTGGCATCTCGCCGCGCGACGTCTCCGCCAGCGCGTGGCTGAGCACCGAGTTCAGCGCCGTCCGGTTCGCCAGTTGGGTCAGCGGATCGGTCAGCGCCATCCGCTCGAGCTCAACCTGGGCCTGGCGCAGCATGGCGGTGCGGCTCTCGACGCGTTCCTCGAGCTCCTGGTAGATGGTCTGCAGGTCGTCGGCCATCAGGTTGATGCCCGCGATGACAGCCGCGACGTCGTCTCGGGCACCGGAGTGCGGGATCCGGGTACTTAGGTCGCCGCTCGCGATTCGGACAATGCCCTCGACAAGCGCATGGAGCCGGGGGTCTGGAACATCACTTTTCACTCGTATAAGGCCTTAACCACTCGAGGGCAACCGTGCGGGAAAGAAAAAACTCCGCCGGGATTGTTTCGGTTCTTGAGCGCAGGAGGTAATGCGCAATGACGCGGTCCACGGGGCTCTCCCCTACCAGCGCAAACGCCGACGCCGCAATGGAACTGGCGTAAACCTGGCGGGCTTCCACGCTGACCCCGACGACGCCGGAGATGACCAGGAGCACCGGAACCCTCTCGCCGCCGGCGAGCATGCGGACTGTCTCACCGGCCACGCGCGCTTCCGGGCCCTCGATCTCCCGGTTATGCGGCAGCTCGACTTCAATGATGCCGCCCTCGAGCAGCCGGACGCCAATGACCGGCTCGCCGGGCGCTTCCTCGGGGATTTGCCCCTCCGGCGCAACGGGGGCTTCGACTGTCATCGGGCAGCGACCCGACGGCCCGCGACCCGGCGTGAAGGAGCACTGTTGTGGTCGCCGAAGACAGTCGCAGCCAGGCGCGGCGCGAATAACTGTTCAGACATGTGCCCCCACAGACTTCAAGTCGGCAATTCGGCGTGCGCTGTACCCAATCTCCCGCACGAGGCACCGGAGCGTTCCGGCGAATGCCCTCATGATAGTGCAACCCTGCGCACAAATGAGGCGTAAGACACCCCTGCGACACAGAATCGCCTCGGCCGCCTGGCCTAGGCGCACTTCCCTTCGGGGCCGGGGCCTGCCGCCGCCCAGCCGGCGGAGTCGGTCACGTCCTGTTGCCGCCGGCTGCGGCCACGCGCGCCCGCTTCCGGGCCACGAGCTCCTGCCGGACGCGTTGCGCGACGACCAGCCCCAGTGCCGCCATGCCGATGGTGATGGGGTACCCCATGAGCCGTTCCAGCGTGCCCGGTTCCGGAACCCGCATCCCCGTCACGCCGCCGGTGATCAGCGCGGCCAGCGAAACGGCGCCGCAGGCCAAGATGAACCAGCCCAGCGGCGTCTGCTTGCGCCACAGCCAGCCCACCACCAGGAGGGCCAGGCCGCCGGCGGCGAAGTACATGACCGCGCCGGCCACATGCCAGCCGGAACCGGCGTCCTCCGGGACCAGGCCCACGATCACCGTCCCGGCACCCGCGGTCAGGCTCAGCGAGCGGGCGGCAAACGCCGCGACCGACGGCGAGCGCCGCCCGGGCGCCACTGCCAGCCGCACTCCGGCCCGGGCCGCAATACCGATCACGGCCGAGCTCAGCAGCAGCGCCCCGACCATCATGCCGATCCCCTGCACCACGAACGAGGCGTTCATCAGCAGGTGCGCCGGCGAGCAAACGTCCCGGCCGGAAAACTCGCCGCAGCCAAGGGCGCCGAGGTCGCTGATGTAGCCGGTGCGGCGGCTGTACGGCTCCGGCCCCGCCCAGGCACCGATCACCGCCGCTTCGGCGACGAAATACTGCAGCACGCTCAATTTCGCGAGCGCGCCCAGATAGAACCGCGTGGAGGCCACGTCCGGGAAGTAGAGGAGCTCCCGGGAAACCGTCGGGGCAGAGGCTGTCATGCCAAGAGCGTAGTACGCGTCCCCACCTTGTATGCTTGTATCCGTGCCGGACGGGCCGGCCGACGGCCGACCGACTGCACGCCCGCCCTCGTAGCTCAGTGGATAGAGCACGGCTCTCCTAAAGCCGGTGTCGTTGGTTCGATTCCAATCGAGGGCACTTGAACTCCCAGACCCCGGGCGACGGCCCGGACTTTGCCCCGCGCGACGGACCGGACTTTGCCCCGCGCGTTGACCGGAGCCGTGACCAGCACCAGGACCTCCGCGCCTACCTGTTGGGCAACTGGACCGTGGCCCGCACCATGCTGGACCGGGCCACCGGCAGCCGCGGCACTTTCACCGGCGTCGTCCGCTTCACTGAAACCGACGACGGCGGCCTCTGCTTCCGCGAAGAAGGCATCGTGCAGTGGAACCCGGCCGGCGGCACGCCTTTTCACGGTCCGGCCAGCCGCGAGTATCTCCTCAAGCCGTCGGCATCGCCGGAGACGATGGACATGTTCTTCTCCGACGGCCGCGCGTTCCACCGGATGGGCTTCGGCGTCCGGGACCACCGGGACCAGCACTGGTGCGCTCCGGACACCTACCGGGTCGACTACACCCGACTGGGCCCGGATGAGTTCCGCTACCGCTGGGACGTCACAGGCCCGGCCAAGGACCTCCTGCTCGAATCCGTGCTCACCAGAACGGGCGTGAATCCCCGCATCGTGGTGTCCGCCGTCTGCGTTTTTGACGACGCCGGCCGGCTCCTGACGGTCCGCAAGCGCGGCACTGACAAGTTCATGCATCCGGGCGGCAAGCCCGAAGTTGGCGAAACCGCGGCACAGGCAGCCTCCCGCGAACTCGAGGAGGAGGTCGGCATCATCGTCGCGCCCGAGGACCTTGCGCCGTTCGGAATCTGGCTGGCCGAGGCGGCCAATGAGGCGGCCACGCAGATTGAAGCCACGGTGTTCACCGCGCCCACCCTGGGTAGCGCAGCAGGCAGCTGGACCGCGCGCCCGTCGGCCGAGATCGCCGAAATCCGCTGGCTGGACCTGACCGCCGCGCTGCCGGACGACCTGGCGCCCCTCCTCACGGACCATGTGCTTCCCGCCCTCGGCGCGAAGCCGGAGCGGAAGGGCTAGAGTTCCGGCACCGACTCCGCCGCTACCGCGGTGGCCTCGGCGAACTGGGTCCGGTACAGCTCCGCGTAGCGTCCCTCGGCGGCGAGCAGTTCGTTGTGCGTGCCGCGCTCCACGATCCGGCCGTCCTCGACTACCAGGATGGCGTCGGCGGCGCGGATGGTGGAGAGCCGGTGGGCAATCACGACGGCGGTGCGGCCTTCGAGCGCCGCGCCGAGCGCCTCCTGCACCGCGGCCTCGTTGGTGGAGTCCAGTGCGGCCGTGGCCTCATCGAGGATCACAACGCGCGGCTGGGCGATGAGCAGGCGGGCGATGGTGAGGCGCTGCCGTTCGCCGCCCGAGAGCCGGTAGCCGCGCTCCCCCACCACGGTGTCCAGGCCGTCCGGCAGGGAGCGGATCATGTCCTCGAGCCGGGCCTGGCGCAGCACGTCCCACATCAGCTCTTCGCTGGCCCCCGGACGGGCCAGGCGCAGGTTGGAGGCGATGCTCTCGTGGAACAGGTGACCGTCCTGCGTGACCATGCCCAGCGTCTGGCGCATCGAATCGAAGGTGAGGTCGCGGACGTCCACAGCGGTGCCGGGTTCGATGCCGCCGAAGCGGACGGCGCCGGAGTCGACGTCGTACAGCCGGGAGAGCAACTGGGCGATGGTGGACTTGCCGGCGCCCGAGGACCCGACCAGGGCCACGGTCTGCCCGGGCTCCACCCGGAAGCTGATCCCGTGCAGCACTTCCTCGCCGCCGCGGGTATCCAGTGTGGAGACGTCCTCAAGAGAGGCCAGCGACACCTTGTCAGCCGAAGGGTAGGAAAAACGAACGTCGTCGAATTCCACCGCGAGCGGCCCGCGCGGCGATTCCACCGCGTCCGGCTTTTGCTGGATCAGCGGCTTGAGGTCCAGGATCTCGAACACGCGCTCAAAGCTGACCAGCGCGCTCATGATTTCCACCCGCGCGTTGGAGAGCGCGGTGAGCGGCGCGTAGAGGCGGGTGAGCAGCAGCGCCAGCACGACGACGTCGCCCGCGGCGAGCTGGCCGCCGAGGGCCAGCCAGCCGCCGAGTCCGTACACCAGGGCCAGGGCCAGCGCGGAGACGAGGGTCAGCGCGGTCACGAAGGTGAACTGGAGCATCGCGGTGCGGACGCCGATGTCCCGCACCCGGCCGGCGCGGAGTGCAAACTCGTGGGATTCCTCGTCCGGCCGGCCGAAGAGCTTCACCAAAGTGGCGCCGGGGGCGGAAAAACGTTCCGTCATCTGGGTGCCCATGGCGGCGTTGTGCTCGGCTGCCTCGCGGCGCAGTTCGGCCAGCTTGGAGCCCATCCGGCGGGCCGGAATGAGGAAGATCGGCAGCAGGATCATGGCCAGCACGGTCACCAGCCAGGACTTGTTCAGCATCACCACAAGCGTGAGGACCAGCGCCACCACGTTGCTGACGACGCCGGAGAGCGTGCCGGCGAAGGCCGACTGCGCGCCGATCACGTCATTGTTGAGCCGGCTGACCAGTGCCCCGGTGCGGGTCCGGGTGAAGAACGCGATGGGCATCTTCTGCACGTGGTCAAAGACCTTGGTCCGCAGGTCGACAATCACGCCCTCGCCGATGGTGGAGGACAGCCAGCGGGTGACCAGGCCCAGGCCAGCCTCGGCCACCGCCACGATGGCGATCAGCACGGCCAGCCAGATCACGGTTCCGGCAGCCGCCTTCGCGATGATCGCGTCCACCACCTGGCCGGCGAGCACCGGCGTGGCGACGGCCAGGACCGCCATCACGATGGACAGCAGCACGAAGGCGATCAGCCGGCCGCGGTGCGGGCGGGCAAAGCCGAACACGCGCTTGAGGAGCTCCTTGGAGAACGGCTTGGACCCGCTGGAGGCGCGGGTGATGTTGTAAAGGGAGCTCCAGGCAACCCGGTCCATGCTCATGTGTTGGTACCTTTCGGGGCGCTCGCGCCCAGCAGTTCGGTGACGACGCCGTCGACGACGTTCCAGCGCACGTCCAGGCGCACGTTTTCCAGCAGCCGTCGGTCGTGCGTAACGAGCAACAGGGCGCCGTCGTAGTTTTCGAGCGCCTCTTCGAGCTGCTCGATCGCGGGAAGATCCAGGTGGTTGGTCGGTTCGTCGAGGACCAGCAGGTTCACGCCGCGGGCCTGCAGGAGTGCCAGCGCGGCCCGGGTCCGTTCGCCGGGTGAAAGTGAGTCAACGGGCCGGGAGGTGTGGTCGGCTTTGAGCCCGAACTTGGCCAGCAGGGTCCGGACCTCCGCCGGGGTTTGGTCCGTCAGCACCGCCTCGACCGCGTCCGCGAGTTTGAGGTGGCCGGCCAGCAGCCCGCGGGCCTGGTCGATTTCCCCGACCGCCACGGAGGCGCCCATCGAGGCGTCCCCGGCATCGGGCCGCTGCACGCCCAGCAGCAGCCGCAGCAGGGTTGACTTGCCCGCCCCGTTGGGCCCGGTGATGCCGATCCTCTCGCCAGCGTTGAGCTGCAGGTTTACCGGCCCCAGGGTGAAGTCACCCTGCCGCGCCACAGCGTCCCGCAGCGTCGCGACGACAGCGCTGGACCTTGGTGCCGCCCCGATGCTGAACTGCAGCTGCCATTCCTTCCGGGGCTCTTCGACTTCCTCGAGCCGGGCGATCCGCGACTCCATCTGCCGGACCTTCTGGCCCTGCTTCTCCGAGGACTCGGTGTTCGCCGCCCGCCGGATCTTGTCATTGTCCGGGCTTTTCTTCATCGCATTGCGGACACCCTGCGAACTCCACTCGCGCTGCGTGCGGGCGCGGGAGACAAGGTCCGCCTTGGTGGAGGCGAACTCTTCGTAGCGTTCCCGGGCATGCCGGCGGGCGACGGCGCGTTCTTCCAGGTACGCCTCGTAGCCGCCGTCGTAAACAGCGACGGCGTTCTGGGCCAGATCCAGTTCCACCACCGTGGTCACGCAGCGGGCCAAGAACTCCCGGTCGTGCGAGACCAGGACGACGCCGCCCCGCAGGCCCTGCACGAAGGACTCCAGCTTGGCCAGGCCGCCCAGGTCAAGGTCATTGGTGGGCTCGTCCAGGAGCACGATGTCGAAGCGGCTCAGCAGCAGGGCCGCGAGCGCCACCCGGGCGGCCTGGCCGCCGGAGAGCCCGGTCATCGCGGCGTCGGGTCCCACTTCGAGGCCCAGGTCCGCGAGCACCGGCGGAATCCGCTCCTCCAGGTCCGCGGCACCGGACGCCATCCAGCGGTCGAACGCCACCGAGTACGCGTCCTCGGAGCCCGGAGCACCGCCGCCCAGCGCCTCCGCGGTGGACTCCATGTCCGCCGTAGCCTGGCCGCATCCGGTCCGCCGGGCGATGTAGCCGGCCACCGTTTCGCCGTCGATCCGTTCATGCTCCTGCGGCAGCCAGCCGACGAAAGCGTCCGCCGGGGCGAGGCTTACCGTGCCCTCCTGCGGCTGGTCGACGCCGGCCAAGAGCCGCAGCAGCGTGGACTTGCCGGCTCCGTTGGCGCCCACGACGCCGACGACGTCGCCCGGCGCGACGGTGAGGGAGAGTTTGGAGAAGAGGGTCCGGTGGTCGTGACCACCGGAAAGGTCCTTGGCAACAAGGGTTGCAGTCATTAGTCCATTCTCTCACCGCCGCCCAGAAGGGCCTGACGCTGGCAGCCGTCCGGGCCGAAAAATCCGTTCAAATCCGCCCACATTCCGCCGGGCATAGAAGAACCCGCTGGTCCGGACTTGGGGGGTGTACGGACCAGCGGGTTCGAGCATCTAGCATAGTTGAATTGGGTTCCCCGGCAAAATCGCCAGCGTCTCGGACCCTCGTGAGTGAAGACGCGCAGCGGAAGCACGTGCGGACACATTGGAAGAGGAAACGCCCATGATCAGTGCCCTGCAATGGTTCGTCCTGGCTGTCTGTGCCCTGATCACCCTCCTCCGAATGCCAGCGGCGCTGCGCGGGGAAAACCGCTCACTTTTCGGCATCTTCCTGCTCGTCACGGTGGGCATGCTCCTGAGCATTCAGTGGAGCTACACACTGATCGACGGTTTCCTGGGTTCCAACAACTACGCCAACCTGCTGCTCCGGTATGTGGTTTACGCGACCGTCCTGCTGGCCGGGTACAAGATTGTCAAGGGCTTTGAAAACACCCACAGCCTCCGCTTACTCCTCGGACCCGTGGGCCTGGCGGCGCTGGCAACCATCTGTATCGCCACCGCTGTGCCGTTCCTGATGGCGAATACCGCCGGCACCTCGGTGGGACTGTCCACGCTGCCGGACCAGAGCGGCCCTAACCGCCAGCTGATCGCCCTCTATACGACGGCCGGCCGGCTCTACCCGGCATACGTAGCGGCCTGCCTCCTGCCGGCGACCATCAAGGTCCTTCGATCCCGGCTGCCGCGTCTCGTCCGCGGCGGAGCGGCACTCCTGACGACCGGATCCGCCGCCATGATCCTTCTGCCCATCAGCGACCTCCTGCCCCAGCGCCTGGCCTTCATCCAATACATCATCAGCCTGGCTGGGGTGCTCGGACTGATGGTGGGCCTGTCACTGATTTGGCTGGGAAGGGTGGCCGCGCGACGCGCGGTTCGCGAAACTGCCCGCCCGTGGCCGACGCGCAACCCGTGCCGGGTCGAGAGAACATCGCGGCTAAAGAATTATGATGATGTGAGGGCCGCGGCATCGCACTCCTCCCGCGGGGTCGCGGCCAAGCAGCGAACTTTGACCCAGCCCGCGCCCGACCGAACCTGCAGAAAGTCATAGATGCCCGTACCCGCCAAAGCGTTCCAACTCTGGCTTCATGGCGTTGCCCCGACCGCGAGCACGGCTGACATCTGCAGGGTCTCCGGCGTCAAGCGGACCACGCTGGCCCAGCAATTGGTGCGCGGCAAGGTAGCCGAAAGCACGGTAGTGAGCATCAGCCGGGCGCTGGGCATCAACCCTGCAGACGCCCTGGCCTCGTTTGAGAACTACGCGGATCTCACCCTGCTGGCGCAGGCTCCCACGGCGGCCGAACTCGTCAGCCAGGTCGCCACCATGGACCTGCTGCGGGCCGTCATCTCCCGCTCCGCCGATCAGGAACAAGGTGAGCGGCAGCCCCACGCCCTCAGCCCGGCGCCGCATGCCACCTCGGTCCGGAACTGGGTTGATGCCATCGACGACGGCGAACTCCGCCACCGGGTCTCCGCCGCCACCGGCGTCGCGCCACAGAACTATTCCGCCCAATTGACGGCCAACCGGCTCTCGCCCGAACTTGCCGTCGCCACCTCGCGGGCGGCCGGCGTGGGCCTCGCCGGCGGTCTTGTGGCGACAGGGCTGATCACCGAGGTTGAAGCCGGCTGGCCAACGGATGCCCGGCAGGCTGCCCTGGATGCGCTGTCCGACGGCGAACTGGTTGCCTTGGCCGGAGAGCGGCTGCAGACCCTCGGCAAGGTGCTTCGCCGCCAGGAACAGGAACGGGCGCAAACCGAGAAGATCTGGGAGAACCTGGGATGATCGCCGCGACCTTAGCGAAGCGCCTGCCGCGACCCCGGTCCGCCGGAGCAAAGCAATGATCGCGGTCCTGCAGTGGCTTGCCCTGGCGATCTGCGGGGCGGTGGCCCTCGCCCGTATTCCCGACGCGGTCGCGGGCCGCAACCGTTCGATTTTCGGCGCCTTCTTCCTCTCCGCCTGCGCGATCCTGCTCAGCATCGACGGGCCGTATCTGGCCGTCGACTCCTGGCTCGGGGGTGCCAACTACGCCAACCTGATTTTGAGGTTCCTTACCTACGGGGCAGTGGCCTTGGCCGGCTACCGGACGGCGAAAGCGTTCGATGACGGGAAGGGTGTCCGCCGTGTCTCAGGGCCGTTCGGGCTCGCCGTGCTCGGCGCTATCGCGGTGGCCACCGCCGTCTGCTTCGTCTTGGCTGACACCGAAGGCTCCTCCACCGGACTCAACGGACTTCCCCTGCGGAGCGCCGCGAATGCCGAACTGATCGGGCTGTATGGGACGGCCGGAAGGGTCTACCCCGCGTTCGTCGCGGCCTGCCTGCTGCCGGCCACGGTTCGTGCCGTGAGCCGCCGCTTGCCCGCCGCGCTCCGGGTCGGTGCCGCGCTCTTGTCCCTGGGATGCGCGGCGCTGATTGCCGCCGCCGTGTTTCCCTTCGTCGTGCCGGGCACAAGCGGTGTGCAGGCAAAGATCAACTTCACCGCGGTAATCGGCCTGAGCCTAGGACTGACGGTGATCTGGCTGTCGCGGGTGGCGGCCAGTCGCCGCCGGCCGGGGACGGCGGCGGGAAAGATTCCAGGCCCCGGGGGAACCTCGACGGGGCCCTCGACGACGGCCCCGCGATAGCCGCGACGTAGCCAAGGGAGAGCACGCAAGGGCCCCGACGCCAGGGACAGCACAGCCAGAATGAATAGGAGGTGGACATGCTCCAATGGGGCACGCTGATCATCTGCGGCCTGGTTCTGTTGCTGCGTCTGCCGGATGCCCTGCGCGGACGTAACAGGGCTGTTTTCGGGATCCTGTTCCTGGCCACGGTGTGCAGCCTGCTCAGCATCGACGGACCCTACGCCGCGATCGATGGTGCGCTGGGAGGCATTAACCTCACCAATCTGGCCCTGCGCTTCATCGTGTTCGGGATGGTCTTCCTGGTGGGGCAGCGGCTGGCCAAGGGGCTGGGGGCTACCCGCGCCAGGGACCTGATCACCGGCCGCGCCGGCCGCTGGGGCATGGCAGCGGCCTGTCTGGCGGTGGCGGTGACGTTCCTCCTAATGGACACCCGGGGGTCATCGGCCGGGCTCCAGGATCTGACGGACAGCGGCCGAAACGCGGTCCTTGCCCCGCTCTACGCGGCGGCCGGACGCAGCTATCCGGCCTTTGTTTCACTTGTCCTGCTGCCTCCCCTGCTGTCGACCATCAGGGCGGCGCTGCCACGGCTGGTCCGGGCCGGTGCCGTCGTTACCCTGGTGGGTGCGGCGGCCGCGGCCCTAAGCATCCCGGCGTCCTTTACGCCGGAGGCTTGGTTCGGGGCCCGGCTAATCGTCAACTACGCAGCGGTCCTCGGGTACGTTCTGGGGTTACTCATCTTCTGGTTTTCCGGGCAAATCTCCCGACCGCCGGATAACGCTCCTGCAACGTTCCGTAAAAAGTAGCCCCACCCGTTCACAAAATCATTAGAGCGTGAGAGAATCATAAATGTGTGAAAACGCTAGCCGGCTTCGTGAATGGGGATTCAGTTCTTACGTGGCCAGGTGAAACGTCCAAGCGCCATTGGGGGGATGAGTGGTAGCGGTCCGGAAGGACCGCTCCCACTCAGCCTGTTTAAAGGGCACTATTAACTGGCCGATGCGGCTGCGCAGGCCGCCCCTTCATCTCCTCCTGCACCATCAGCCTGGCACCGTCAGCGCCGGAACCTCAGGGTGAGCAGCTGGAAGGGCCGAAGCGTGAGCTCGGCAGCCCCGTCCCGCACCGTCACACCGGGAGCGTCCACCACGCGTTCCAACAGATCCACCGCCTGGACATTCGTGGCTCCGAAATGCTCCGAAACCGCTCCGGACGAGCGCTGCCCGAGGGACTCGTAGAGGCGGACAACTACGTCGCCTGAACCGTCCTCCGCCAGCTTGACCGCCTCGATCACGATGGCGGGATTGGAGACCGTGAACAGCGGCTCCACGCCGTGCCCTCCCCTGACCACGCGCGGGGCGAGGTTGGTGCGGTAGCCCTCCTCGACTGCGTCGGCGATGCTGGCGCCGGGCCGGACGGTGACGGTGAGTTCGTGCGGGCCGCGGTCCGCGTTCGGGTCCGGGAACTTGGGTGCCCGCAGCAGCGAGACCCGGACGGTGGTGGTGGTGCCGCCGTCGTCCTGGCGGATATTGCGAGTGACGTCGTGGCCGTAGCTGGCGGCATTCGAGACCGCCACGCCGTAGCCGGGCTCGGCCACATGGATCCAGCGGTGCGCACAGATTTCGAACTTTGCGGCCTCCCACGAGGTATTGAGGTGGGTAGGCCGGAACACGTGGCCGAATTGCGTCTCCGCGGCGGATCGGTCGGCCCGGACGTCGAAGGCGAAGCCGAGCTTGAGCAGCTTCTCGCGTTCCTGCCAGTCCACCGCCGTGGAGATCTCCAGCGACGCCGAGCCCGGCTCCAGCCGGATCCGCTGGGTCACGGCGGAGGTCCCGGCCAGCCGCTCCACCACGACGACGGCGGCACCGCCGTCGCGTTCCAGCGCTACGGAGCGGGCCTCGGTCAGCGCCGTGACGTTGCGGCGATAAAACGCGTCGATGTCCCAGGCATCCCATTCGTTCGGGGTGTCCCGGTGCAGTTCCAGCAGGTTGCCGAACTCCCCCGGCGCGATCGCTTCGCGCCCGGCGGCGTAGTCCCGCAGCGAGACCAGCAGGCCGTCGGCGTTCACCACGGCGCGGATGATTCCGTTATCCAGCAGGTAGCCGCCCTGGGCCTCCGCCGATTCCACGGGGGCGGCCGCAGGCGCTGGCGTGGCTGCGCCGAGCGCCGGGACGCCCTCGCGCGGATGAGGGGCGGCGTTGAGCAGGAACTCCTGCTCGCCCTCCCCCAGCACGGCGCCGGCCGCGGCTGCGATGATCGCTTCCAGCTGGCGGGCGACGGCGTCGTAGTTCCGCTCCGCGTCCTGATGCACCCAGGCGATCGAACTGCCGGGCAGGATGTCGTGGAACTGCTGCAGCAGGACCAGCCGCCAGAGCCGCTTGAGCTCGGCTGCCGGGTAGTCGGCGCCGGTCCGGACCGCCGCGGTGGCGCACCAGAGCTCCGCCTCCCGGAGGAGGTGCTCGCTGCGCCGGTTTCCCCGCTTGGTGTTGGCCTGGCTGGTGTACGTGCCGCGGTGGAGTTCCAGGTACATCTCGCCCATCCAGACCGGGAGTGCCTGGTATTCCGCCTCGGCGCCAGCGAAGAACTCCGCGGCCGAGCCGAGCCGGACCTTGGGCGACCCCTCCAGGTCCGCGTTGCGCCGCGCTGCCGCCAGCATCTCCCGGGTGGGGCCGCCGCCGCCGTCGCCGTAGCCGAACGGAAGCAGCGACATGGTGCCGCGGCCGTGGTCCCGGTAGTTGCGCTCGGCGTGCGCCAGCTCCCGGGCGCTGATTTCGGAGCTATAGGTGTCCACCGGCGGGAAGTGCGTGAACAGCCGGGTACCGTCGATCCCTTCCCAGTGGAAGGTATGGTGCGGCATCCGGTTGACTTGGTTCCAGGAAATCTTCTGGGTCAGGAACCACTTGCTGCCGGCGGCCTTGACGATCTGCGGCATTGCTGCGGAATAACCGAAGGTGTCCGGCAGCCAGGCTTCCTGGCATTCGACGTCGAACTCCGCGAGGAAGAAGCTCTTGCCCTCCAGGAACTGGCGCGCCATGGCTTCGCCGCCGGGCATGTTGCTGTCCGATTCGACCCACATCCCGCCCACCGGGACGAATTGGCCGGTCTTGACCTTTTCCCGGATGCGCGCGAAGAGCTCCGGGTAGTACTCCTTCATCCAGGCCAGCTGCTGCGCCGAGGAGCAGGAAAAGACGAATTCAGGATCCTCGTCCATCAGCGCAACGACGTTGGAGAAGGTCCGCGCGCACTTGCGGATGGTTTCCCGGACGGGCCACAGCCATGCGGAGTCGATGTGCGCGTGGCCGGTGGCGACCAGCTGGTGGGCGGAGGCGTAGGCCGGTCGGGCCAGCACTTCGGCGAGGGCGGCGCGGCCGGCGGCGGCGGTTCCGGGGACGTCGTCCGGATCCATGACGTCCAGCATCCGCTCCAGTGCCCGGAGGATCTCGTGCCTTCGGGGCAGCTCCATGGGCAATTCGTGCATGAGCCCGCGGAGCGCATCGATGTCCTGCTGCAATTCCCAGACCGCCTGGTTGAGCTCGGCGATCACGATCGGGCCCAGCCGGTACTGCACCTCGGAGCCGGCGGTGGCCTTGTCCCCGTAGGGGGTGGCCGCGAAGGTCCAGCCCTGCGACAGGTCGGGATTCGCCGCTGCCTCGACGTAGAAGTCCACGCTCATGCCGCTGCCGAGCAGCTTCAGGGGGATGTACTGGTTCCGGGGCGAGATCGCCTTGATCACCGACCCGTCGGCGCGCCAGGCAGTGCCCTCACACTGGAATCCGGGCAGATCACTGTTGAAGCCAAGATCCACCAGGATTTCGACGGCGGTATCCGCACCGCTGCCCCAGGAATCGGGGACATCACCCTGAAGGCGGAGCCACTTGGTGCTCCACGGCTGCCCCCACGGCGCCCCCTGCTCCTGCGGGCTGAATGTCTGCCGCAGCGCCTCCTGCACCGTGACTGGTTCACCGGGAGCGTCCCAGCTGTTCAAGGTGAGTGGGACGCGGCGCGGGTACACGGCCGGGAAGACGCGTTCGCGTAGAAAGCGGTCCAGCCGGACTTCCGTGAGACGGCGGTCGTCGTGCAATGTGATCCTCTTAGCGCTGGTGCCGGTGTGGCAACGTCGTGGTCGACCTTGTGTCCAGTCGATGGATAAAATCTACGACGGCCGCCGCGGTAAAGCCAACGCAGGTTATGCGTGTGCGTCGCTGGCAGATGACTGCCGCAGGGCCACTCGTTCGTGGCCGGCGTACACGTTCAAGGTGGTGCCGCGGCTAAAACCGGCGAGCGTCATTCCGCTGGCTTCCGCGAGTTCCACGGCCAGGCTGGAGGGCGCGCTGACAGCGGCCAGCACCGGGATCCCGGCCAGCGAGGCCTTCTGCACCAGCTCGAAGGACGCACGGCCCGAAACCTGGAGCACGGTCCCGCGCAGGGGCAGCAGGCCTTCCCGCAGCGCCCAGCCCACCACCTTGTCCACCGCGTTGTGCCGGCCTACGTCCTCCCGCAGGCAGAGCAGTTCAGCCGAGCCGTCGTCGGAAAGCCGGAAAAGTCCTGCTGCGTGCACACCGCCGGTGACATCGAAAACGGCCTGGGCTCCGCGGAGCCGGTCCGGCAGCGAAGCCAGCGTCTCCACCGGAACGGTCAGCGGGTCCGCCACGGGGCTGAAGTGGGAGGACTTGCGCACGGCGTCGATCGAGTCGGTTCCGCAGATCCCGCAGGAGCTGGAGGTGAAGAAGTTGCGTCCTGTGTCCGGCCGGACGACGTCGGGGCGCAGCTGGGCCTCAACGACGTTGAAGGTCTGGACCCCGTCCTCGTCCTCGCCGGCGCAGAAGCGCAGTGAGACGAGCTGCTCCGCCGTCCAGATGACCCCTTCCGAGACCAGGAATCCGGCGACGAGGTCGAAGTCGTTGCCGGGGGTCCGCATCGTGACGGAGAAGGACAGATTACCCAGCCGGATCTCGAGCGGTTCCTCGACCGCCAGCACGTCTTCCCGGTGCCGGACCGGGAACTCCAAGGCCTGCGCCGAGCCGTCCAGAACAAATTTGTGCACCTTGCGGCGCTGTGTCACGCGGCCCATCGGATACTCCTCATAAACATTGCGTTCGGATCCTGCCGCGTGGCGCGACGGGTCCCTGAATCCATCATGGCCCCGGTTCGCGGGTCAGCCAAGCAGCCCGCTCCAGTCAACCGGACCGTCCGCAGCCGGCTTCCTGGCGGCGCGCTTGGCGGCCGGTTTTGCGGCGGTCTTGGCGGCGGCCGGTTCCGGCAGGGCAGCTCCCCACGGCAAGGCGAACGCCGGCACCGGCTCCCCCAGCTGCACGCCGTGCGGCGGCACCACCAGGATGCCGTCGGCCGCCGCCAGACCGCGCATCATGCCCGGGCCGGTGTGCTGGGCCGGCGATGCCATGCCGTACACCATGCGGAACGGCATCAGCCGGGTGCGGCCGGGGTCGGGCTCGATCATGGTCCCGCACGGCACCTCGGTCACCGGAGGCGCCGTCCTGTGGCCCAGCGCTGCCAGCAGCGGGGCGCCGATCGTGGACAGCGCCATCATGGCCGCGAGCGGGTTGCCGGGCAACCCGATGACGAAGCGCCCGTCCGGCAGTTCTGCCAGGACCGCGGGGTGGCCTGGCCGCATCGCGATGCCGTCGATCAGCAACCTGCCGCCCAATTCCGCGACCGTCCGCCGCAGGTGGTCGGTGCCGGAACGTCCTGTGCCGCCGGTGGTGATGACGACGTCGGCCGGCAGCGTGTCCTCGGACTGTTCCGCGCCGTCCCCAAAGCCGGAGAGGGGGTCGTTGCCGGCCTCCGGCGCCTCGGTGTCCTCGAGTGCGGCGAGCCAGTCGGCGTCGCTGTCCCCGATCTTGGTCTCTCCCGCACAAATCCCGCCGAGCATTTCCACGACGGCGGCAAGTTGCGGGCCGAAGGTGTCCCGCACCTCTCCCGGCGCGGGTACACCGGTGCTGACGACTTCGGCGCCGGTGAACACCAGCCGGACGACGGCCTTGCCGAGGACCGGCAGGGCGTCGTGCCCGGCGAGGGCGGCCAGGGCGAGGTGTGCCGGGTTGAGCACGGCGCCCGCCTGGATCAGAAGTTCGCCGGCGGCCGCCTCCTCAGCGGCCTTGCGGATGTGGTCGCCATTGCGGGGTTCGCCGGGTTTGGCGCCGCCGCCGAGTTTGAGGACCGGAAGCCCGTCCTCGTCCGGGGCGATGACGCCGCTCTCGCTGCGGAGCACGGTCTTGGCACCCGGCGGAATCAGGCCGCCGGTGACAATCGGACTCGCCTGGTGCGGGGCCAACCGCTGGCCCGGTTCGGCGAGGATCCAGGGCCCGCTGCCGCTGACCGCCCAGCCGTCCATCGCGGAGGACGCGTAGTGCGGCATGTCGTGCAGGGCCGTCACATCCTCGGCCAGGGTCCTCCCCAGGGCGTGGCGCAGCGGCACAGGCGCTGAGGGGATGGGCGCGGCGCAGTCGAAGGCCAGTTGCCGGGCTTCCTGCCAACTGTGCGCCAGATGCCGGTGCGGTGCCTCCGGGGCATCGCTCGCATTGGTTCCGGCGTCGGTTTCGGCGTCCGCGGCTTCGGTTTCGGCGTCGGCGCCAGGGCTGCCGTGAGGGGGTTCCGGGGTCATGCCCCGGAGGCCTCGGCTGCGGCGTAGTCCTTGGCGAGTTTCCGGGCGACGCCCATGGCGGCCTGCATCGAGACATCGTCCGGCGCCTGCCCGGTTCCGGACGCCAGGCCGGCTGCAAAGCCGGCGATGAAAGTGGTCAGCGGCGCGGCGGGGCGGACGACCGAATGGGCCGCCACACCGGCCAGGCCCAGCACCTCGTTGATGTCGATCTCGACATCTTCGAGCTCAAGGGCCTGGAGCAGCGCACGGCACCAGTCTTCAAGCGTTTCATCCTGGCTCTTCACCGTTTGCCTCCAAAGTTAGGTTGGGCTGCAGCGCCCCGGACGGTCCCTGGCCGGGAGTCGACGCCCCCAAAGCGGCGGCGTCGTCCCAAGTATCCACGTCATCCGTGGAGCCGGGCGGAGCCGGAACCTCCCGCAGCTCAAGACTAGCAAGGAGGGAGAACACCGAGCCGCCCTCAAGCGCGTTCCGCCGGGCCGCGTCGGCGACGGCGCGTTCTAGCGCGGCCGTGCCATATAGCCCCACGAGTGGCTGCGTTCGGCCTTCCGCCGAGACGGCGACGACCCCGTCCCTGGGACCGGCCTCGTCACTGCCCGGCGCTCCGGCGGGCAAGTCGGCGGGGAAGTCGGCGGGCAAGTCGGCCGCGACGTCGAGCAGGGCGCGGACGGCGGCGGCGGCGCGGGGCATGTCGCAGGCCAGCACGAGGGTCAGTGGTGCCGGGCGCCCGGCACCGGGATCGCCCCTGTCTGCCGCGGCAGACAATGCGGAGAGGCCGGCCGCAATCGCGGCGGCGGGGCCGGCGAAGGGCGGTTCCTCCCGGCAGGCCAGCACGTCCGACGGAAGGCTACCGGCGGCGGGGCCGACGACGACTATCCGGCGGGCGCCCCGGGCAGCCTGCAGCGACCGCTCGAGCAGGGTGGCGCCGTCGACCGCCAGCAGGGCCTTGGGCACGCCGCCCAGCCTGGTCGACCGGCCTCCGGCGAGAACAATAGCGTCGAATTCCACCAACCCAGCCTAGCCCTACCGTCACCGGGTAGAGCCGGCCCGCGGCGTCGGCGGCCCTTTGTCAGTGCGCCTTTTCGGGGAGCAGGAACGGGTCCCAGGCGGGCGTCGGCTTTTCCAGTTCCTTGATCTGCCAGATCGTGCCCTTGGGTGGGCCCGGAACGAAGCCGAGCTTCCAGCCCATTTCGGCGGGGGTATGGTCCCCCTTGGCGTTGTTGCAGCGCAGGCAGGCTGCCACCAGGTTCTCCCACGAATCCGCGCCGCCCCGAGACTTGGGGTGGACATGGTCGATGGTGTGCGCCGCCTTGCCGCAGTACGCGCAGCGGTGGTTGTCCCGGCGCAGGACTCCCCTGCGGCTGACTGCCGTCAAGGTGTTGTAACGCGGCCTGATGTACCGGTTCAGCAGGATCACGGTTGGCCGGCCTAGGATATCCTGCGGTCCCACCACGGGATCGTCCCCTTCGGCCACCACGCTGGCCTTTCCGGTCAGTACAAGCACCAGCGCCCGGCGGAAGGTAACTACCGCCAGCGGTTCATATCCAGCATTCAGAACGAGAGTGCGCATCCGCATACCTCTTCACGGCCGCACCCGCCAGGGGCACGAGGGCCGGCTGCCCTGTGCATGGTCGGGCTATGGATCGACACCACAAGAGTAAACACCGGAGGCCCGGATTGCCGAATTTTTCTTTGACGGGACTCTCGGCTCGCGATGCGGTTGCCGGCTACGCATGACAAAGGACCCCTGCCGCAGGGGCAGGGGTCCTTCGCAAAGCTTCAGGCGTTAGAGGCGCCTAAGTCCTAGCCGCCGACGCGGATGAAGACCGGGCCGGAGCCGACGTTGACGCTGTACAGCGCGGTGGTGCCGCCGTTCCAGCCGCCGTGGACGGCCATGCCGTTGCCGACGTAGACGGCGATGTGGGCCATGCCCATGCCACCGTTCTGATAGTAGGCGAGGTCACCCGGCTGAGCCTCTGCGGCACTCACGGTGCGTCCCAGGGACAGGTAACCTGCCGGCCAGCCGTGGTAGTGGATGCCCACTGCGGCCAGGGCGTTGGTGGCCAGCATGGTGCAGTCCTGGGAGACACCGATCTGAGCGTAAGCAGCAGCAGCGATGGAGGCGCCCATGCCGCTGACGGCGGCGGGAGCCTTGGTGGCCAGCGATGCGGTGACCGCGGTGCCGGTGCCGGTGCCGGTAGCGGCGGTGCCGGCTTCCTGGACGTTGACGACGGGCTGGGCAGCCTCGGCGACCGGGGCAGGTGCGGTCTTTACAGCAGGCTTCTCGTAGGAGATCGCGATGCTGGAGGCCGCGGAGATCGTGGCCGGCGCGTTGGACTGTACTTCCATGGCCGAAGCGGAAGCCGATTCACGCTGAACGTTGGTGTCGGCAGCGTTGGCTGCGATACCGCTGGTCAGGACCAGGCCGGAGGCAGCAGCGATAACCGCGGCCTGGCGACCCATGCCACCGGCGTTGTCGCCGACGGCCTTAGCAATGACAGCCAGCGAGTTGGTCTTGGTGACCTCCGCGCGGTGGCGTGCAATGGTTGCACGAGTAGTCATCTAGTTCTCTCTTTCGTGATCCTTGGGTCCGCGCTGCATGCAGGCGGGACTGAGGACGCTCCGGCATCTTGGGGGTACGCCGGATCGCCCCGAAACGGGTTTCTTAGCGAAGGGTGTACTGCGAAGACGCGCCAAAAGCGGGAACTGCGTTGTGTGAACCAGTCCGGGCGCCGGCAAGGGCAAGGCGGAGCATGGAGTTCAGCGGGCTCAACTGAGCCTCGCCAGCGCGAGAACGCGCAGCATTGTGGCGTGAAGACACGAAAGTAGCCTCTCCCAATGCCTACGAGGTGAGCTGTCGGATTCGGATGGGAGTCACCCGGCCGCGCTGCTTCCTGGGAAGCTTTGCGACTTAACCCCTAGGTCTTCTTGCGAAGACCAAAATTGGTTCCCCCGCCCCTGCCAGACGATGTCATGCGAACGGACCTTGAGCGGTGGCAGAGTTAGGCAATCCACTCAAGAGCGCCAACTTCGGAGAAGTTGGCGTGCTTCATACGGTACAACAGTTGGGACTCAATGTCACATTCAGATCACGGCGTGTCACAGAAATGCGAGCTGTCCCTCGGCTTGGCTAAAGCCAGCCGAGCGGGTCAACAACTTCTCCATTGACCATCACCTCGAAGTGGAGGTGGCAACCGGTGGAGGCGCCGGTGGTCCCGCTCATCGCCACCACATCACCACGGGAGACCTGCTGGCCCACGTGGACATCGGACGACGACAAGTGGTTATACGTGGTCTCCAGGCCGTTGCCATGGTCGATCACGACCCGGTTGCCGCCCCCATAGGGGTGCCAGCCGGAGAAAGTTACGGTGCCGCTCGCAGCGGCATGCACGGGGGTGCCGCACTGGGCTGCGTAATCCTGCCCGCGGTGGAATTCCCCGAGGGCTCCCGTGATGGGACTGACCCGGTAGCCGAAAGGCGAGGCAGTGACCATGACGTCCAAGGGAGCCCCAAGGCTGCCCGCGGATGCCGCCCGGGTGATGCTGCCGACGGACTGGGCGCTCAGCAGCTGCTTGAGCTTGCTGTCCGGGTCACCCTTCGTGGTGACGGCCGTGCGGTTGAAATTGATTTCGGCAGCCGGGGCTTTGACCTCGGGCTGCGCCGCCGCGGAAACGGAACCGGACCGGGCGGGGTCTGAGGCCATTACCGGGCCGGTGGCAGGGACCGTCACTGTGAGGACCAGACCCGTGGCAGCCAAGGCTATGCCGGCCTTCTGCCCGACGCCGCTGACGGCGGCGAAGTCTGTCACCTGACGGAGCGGGCTGCGCCGGCCGCGGCGCTCATCGCGGCGCGCGTCACGCGGGCGCTCGTCAAGGAAGACGGCGGCCGGGCGCGGCTCCGGAGCGGGACCGGTCGCACGACGGCGGCCCCTGACGGTCTGGGTGGTCAAGAAGGGTTCCTCTCTGGATAGCCTGCGAAGTTAGCTGTCGGATTCGGGTCAGAGAGATCAAAGACCCGGTCCGCCGGTGCAGGCATCCAGGCACAGGGGCATCCAAGGATGCTCCCGATTGAGTTTGCCTGCCGCTAGCGGACTTCACCCCAAGGCTGCTGAATTAGGCAGCCGGTTGTGGTTCCCCCGCCTCTGCCAGAAGGTGAATCGCCTACTGATCCGCTGGCAGAGCTCGGCTTCGGATCAGATAACGCTTTAGTATCAGTGCTAGTCATCAACTATAGGGGATTAAGGCAGACGGTGATAATTCCGTGATCTCCCTTGTGGACAACTCCCCGGCTATTTCGGGGCAAGATGCGACGCCAGGTTACCCGAGGGTAACGAAGACGTGCGCGGCAACCTCGGGCGGCAGTTCGAGTGCCCCTTCAATGTCCGGCACCCGGACCGAAATGTACTCGCCCACGCGCTCCAGCGACACCCTGGCGCCGGGGCGGATTCCGCCCTCGTCCAGCTGGAGCAGCAGCTCCGGCTCAACCTGGATCGGCTCGGCCAAGCGGTTGACGGTGATCCGGGAATCCGCGCCGTACCCGGCCATCGCCTCCAGCAGGTTGACCACCCCGCCGCGTTCCGGCGTCGGGAGTCCGCCCAGTTCGGCGAGTCCGGGGATCGGGTTCCCGTAGGGGGAAACGGTCGGATGGTCCAGCATTTCGAAGATGCGGCGCTCGACCCGTTCGCTCATCACATGCTCCCAGCGGCACGCTTCCTCGTGGACGTAGGCCCAATCCAGTCCGATCACGTCGGCGAGCAGCCGCTCGGCCAGGCGGTGCTTGCGCATGACTTCGATGGCACGCTTGCGGCCCGTGTCGGTCAGTTCGAGGTGCCGGTCCCCGGAAACAACCACGAGGCCGTCCCGTTCCATCCGCCCGACGGTCTGGGAGACGGTGGGGCCGGAGTGGCGGAGGCGTTCGGCAATTCGGGCGCGGAGGGCGACGATGTTCTCTTCTTCAAGTTCCAGGATGGTCCGAAGATACATCTCAGTGGTATCGATCAGATCCGTCATTCAGCTCAGCTCCTCGAGCGCCGTCCTTGCGTCATTCCCACCGTACAGCGTGCGGGATGCGCCCCGGCGAGATCCGCCGTACGTCACCGCATAGCCTAGCCTATTTTGAATTTGTCCGAATAATCTGCCGGCCTTCGGGCTGACCCGTGCGGGCTGCCGCCCGCACCTTTGGCGGGCTCCCGCAGGGCACCCGCCGGACTCCCCCACCGGCGTCTCAATGACCGGACTGTGACGGCCGCAGTTCCCGCCCGGATGGCGCCGTCGGGCAGAATAAATAGCGGGTCCCGGCCACGCCCGGCAGGGCCCGTCCGAGCCACGCCACGCACCCAGCCGAAAATTGGAGCCACTGTGAGCGACACCAGCATCACTATCCCTGCGAACCTCCTGCCGAAGGACGGGCGGTTTGGCGCCGGCCCGTCGAAGGTCCGGCCCGAGCAGATGGCGGCCCTGTCCGCAGCGTCGGCGACGCTGCTGGGAACCTCGCACCGCCAGGCCCCGGTCAAGAACCTCGTGGGGTCGGTCCGTACCGGCCTCAGCGACTTCTTCCGCGCCCCCGACGGCTACGAGGTCATCCTCGGCGTCGGCGGTTCCACGGCGTTCTGGGACATCGCCAGCTTCGGCCTGGTGGAGAACAAAGCGCAGCACCTCTCCTTCGGCGAGTTCGGCTCCAAGTTCGCCGCCGCCACCAACAAGGCCCCGTTCCTAGCCGAGTCCTCGATCATCAAGTCCGAGCCGGGCACCCGTCCCGCGGCTCAAGCCGAGGCGGGCGTCGACGTGTACGCCTGGCCGCAGAACGAGACTTCCACCGGTGTCGCCGCACCGGTCCAGCGCGTGGCAGGGGCCGATGCAGGCTCCCTCGTCCTGGTGGACGCCACCTCCGCGGCCGGCGGCCTGGACGTGGACGTCACCGAAGCCGACGTCTACTACTTTGCCCCGCAGAAGAACTTCGCCTCCGACGGCGGCCTGTGGCTGGGGCTGTTCTCTCCGGCAGCCTTGGAGCGCGCCGCCCGGATCAAGGCCAGCGGCCGCTGGATTCCGGACTTCCTGGACCTCCAGACCGCGATCGACAACTCGCGCCTGAACCAGACCTACAACACCCCGGCGCTGGCGACCCTCGTAACGCTGGATGCGCAGGTGCAGTGGCTCAACGCCAACGGCGGCCTCGACTTCGCCGCCGCACGCACCGCCGATTCAGCCGGACGCATCTACCGCTGGGCCGAGGCCTCCGAGTACGCCACACCGTTCGTGGCCCGGGCCGAGGACCGGTCCAACGTGATCGCGACCATCGACTTCGACGAGTCAATTGACGCCTCGGCCATCGCCAAGGTCCTGCGCGCCAACGGCATCGTGGACACCGAGCCTTACCGGAAGCTGGGACGGAACCAGCTGCGG
This sequence comes from Arthrobacter sp. 01T414, assembly GCF_056398965.1. Taxonomy (NCBI): domain Bacteria; kingdom Bacillati; phylum Actinomycetota; class Actinomycetes; order Micrococcales; family Micrococcaceae; genus Arthrobacter; species Arthrobacter sp. 01T414. The sequence continues at coordinate 92,491 of NZ_JBFTQK010000006.1, forward strand.
ATCGCCACCTTCGTGGCGATTGATCCGGACGACGTCTCCGCACTGCTCGAGTGCATCGACTTCGTGGTGGGCGAACTCAAAAAGTAGGGCCGCCCCTCGCGAAAGCTTTAGCCGTCGACGGCGCCGTTCGGGTTTTCCGCCCGGGCGGCGCCGTCCGGCTTCCCGTCCCTAACCGCGCCGGTTGCCGCACCGCCCGGGACAACCCGGAAATAACGCAGCCCCCGCGCACGCCGGTTGAAGGCGATCCGCAGCTGCTTTGCCCGGATGATCCAGACCATGCCGATCACGGCCGCGATAAGCCCGGACGCCGCCGCCACGCCCATCGACCAGCGGGCGCCGGCTACGTTGGCCACCCACCCGACCAATGGCGCGCCGATGGGGGTGCCGCCCATGAAGATCGCCATGTACAGGGCCATCACCCTGCCGCGCATCACAGGGTCCGTGGTGGTCTGGACGTAGCCGTTGGCGCTGGTCATCATGGTGATCGCGAACAGGCCGACCGGCACCAGCGCGACGCCGAACCAGAAGTAATCCGGGGCCAGGGCGGCGAGGCCGGAGGTCAGCCCGAAGGCGCCGGCCGCGCCGAAGATCACCCGCATCCGCGGCTTGTTCCGTCCGGCGGAGAGCAGTGCGCCGGCAACCGAACCAATCGCCATGATCGAGTTCATCAGGCCGAAGGCGCCGGCGTCGAGGCCGAATTCCGTGCCGACCATGGCGGCGATGAAGAGGACGAAGTTCAGCCCCAGGGTGCCCACGATGAAGACGGCCACCAGCACCACCACGATGTCCGGCCGGAAGCGGACGTAGCGCAGTCCCTCGCGGATCCTGCCCTTGCCGGCGGGGGCCTTGGGCAGCTGCCGGAGCGAAGCGGCCGGGATCCTGGCCAGGCTCAGGAGCAGCGCCACGAAGGTGAGCGTGTTAATCAGGAAGACCCAGCCGGGCCCGATGGCCACGGTCAGCAGGCCCGCGACGGCGGGTCCGATCATCCGTGCGACATTGAAGGAGGCACTGTTGAGGGCGACGGCGTTGGGCAGGTAGTCGTCGCGCACCAGCTCGGAAACGAAGGTCTGGCGTACCGGCGCGTCCACGGCGGACACGACGCCCAGCAGCAGCGCGAAGACGTAGACGTGCCAGAGCTGCGCCGCTCCGGACAGGACCAGGGCGCCGAGCGCCGCGCTCAGCAGGGCCATGGAGGACTGGGTCATCACCAGCAGTTGCCTGCGGTTGAAGCGGTCGGCAACCAGCCCGGCGACGGGTGCGAGGAAAAGCTGCGGGCCCAGCTGCAGGGCCATGGTGATGCCCATCGCGCCGGCGTCCTGGTCGCTCAGGTGGTCAAAGACGAGCCAGTCCTGCGCGGTGCGCTGCATCCAGGTTCCGATATTGGAGATCAGGGCCCCAATGAACCAGATGCGGTAGTTCAGGATGTGCAGCGATTTGAAGGTGGACCTCATGTCCCGACCTTCCACTGCATGCTCCCGAACGGCGCCAAACCGTTAGTCGGCCTCGACGGCGGACTCGCCCTGGACCGTACCGTCGGCGTCGGCGGGCTCTGCCTGCGTGTCCGCGGAACCTGCCCCGGCTGGCTCATGCGCCGGGGCCCCGGCAGCGGGAGTTTCGGCGGCGTCGTCCTGTTGCGCGTCCTCGGGCCGAACCCGTTCGGCCCACGGCACCCATTCCGGGGCCAGGATGGAGTCCTCGGAGGGCAGCAGCCCCAGCTCATCGACTGTCACGGTCTTGGAGCGCGAGTTCCGCGTCAGCACCGCGTACCACTGCCAGCCGCCGTAGCCGGGCAGCTTGGACTCGAAGAGGTGCGTAACCAGGCGGTCGCCTTCACTCTTGGCGCCCAGATGGCGGCCAATCTGTTCTGCCGGCGCGATCCCTTCCACAGCCGAGCGCGCGACGTCGACGGACGCGGCCAGGAAAGCATCGGGCTTGCCGACGCGCCAGACCGGCACGCCGTAGCGGGGCTTGGATCCTGCTTTGGCGCCGACGGCCTTGGCGGCCGCACCGGCCGCCGGGGCGTTCTGTTCAGGTTCCGGAGTCATCGCAGGGCCTTACGCGTCCAGCTCGTCGGCGACCTTACGCAGCGCGACGGCGATCGCCTTGGCCTTGTTGCCTTCCGGGTACTTGCCCGCGGACAGCGTTCCGGAGAGGTTGTCCAGCACGCTGACGAGGTCCTGCACCAGCGGCGCGAGGTCCTTCGCGCTGGGCCGCTTGGCCTTGGCTATCGAAGGGGTCTTGTCCAGCACCCGCAGGCCCAGGGCCTGGGCTCCCTTGCGGCCGTCGGCCACGCCGAACTCCACCCGGGTTCCGGCCTTCAGCTCCGTGACACCCTCGGGCAGCGCCGACTTAGGCAGGAAGACTTCCTGGCCGTCTTCGCCTGCGAGGAATCCGAAGCCTTTTTCCTTGTCATACCACTTGACCTTGCCGGTGGGCACGTAATCAACCTTCTTCGTTCTGCGGGGACGCGGCCGGCGGTCACCGCATCCGCATGGATATGCGGGTTCAGGGTGTGACTGCCCGGACCGTGTTGGTCTGTTCCTCTAAGGTTATCCTGCCTTGGCTACTTTGACGGCTTGAGGCGCGGGCGAAGCCGGGCTGTTAGCGTTGGCTCCATGACTGCACAGCGCTTCCGGCGGCCCCTCTTGATTCTTGCTGCCGCCGTTGCCGCACTCTCGCTGGCGGCTGTCGGAGCCGTCATGGCCATGGCCTTCAACAACGTGGTGGCACCGGCCTGGATCACGTCCACCGCGCTCTACGGGCTGCCGGTGGCGTTCCTGCTCATGGTCGCCCTGGTGGTTGACGCCGTCGTCGCCCGACGCCGGACGCCCGGGCACGGCGAAAGGTAACGTTGGACTGATGTCCCTCATCCGCGCGCTCAGCAAGGAACTGCAGGCACGCAGCGACGACTCGTTGCGGGCCCTGTTCTCCGCGCGGCCGGACCTGATGACCCCCTCGGTGCCGGATTTCTCCGCCCTCGCCGCCCGGGCCAGCGGCCGGGTCAGCGTGCAGCGGGCACTGGAACGCTTGAACCGTCCGCAGATGCAGGTGCTCGAAACCCTGCACCTGTGCACCAACACGGACACCGGGCACAGCGCGTCCGCCGCAACGCTCAAGCGGCTGATCAACGGCTCCACCGTCGCGGCACTCGATCGGCTGCTCCACTCCCTGCAGGAACTGGCGCTCGTACACCGGGCCGAACCCCCGCACGGCGTGGGCCAGGCCGCGAGCCGGCAGCGCCACTACCTTCCGGTCGGCAGCCTCAAGGACGTCATCGGCATCTACCCCGCCGGCCTGGGGCGCAGCTACACCGAGCTCGTCCGGCTCCAGCCCGCCTTCGCGCAGCGCGTGGTGCAACTTGTCGGCGAACTGCACCGCACCGGCGCCGACATCTCCCCCGCCAGCACCCCGATGGAGGCCGCGCTGTCCCTGCAGCACTGGACCGCGTCGCCGGAGGCCCTGCAGGAGCTCCTCGCCACCGCCCCGGACCGCACCGCGGCGCTGCTCGCGCGTTTCGGAAACTGGGCCATGGGCGCAGTGCCCCAGGCTCAGCGCCGCGCCTCCGTGCTGAACGAAGGCTCCGACGTCGGGCCCGTCGACTGGCTGCTGGCCCGAGGGCTGCTGGTGCCCCTGGACGCAGCCCATGTGGAGCTCCCGCACAGCGTGGGCGTGGCGCTCCGCGGCGGATTCGTCATCGAGCACTTCGCGCTCAGTCCGCCGGTACCGCAGCTGGGGCACACCAGCGCATCGCTGCGCCGCAACGCCGCGCTGGGCGCCATTGCCGAAACGCTGCGGCTGACCGGCGAACTGCTGTACGCCGTGCGCGAGCAGCCGCTCGCCACCTTGCGCAGCGGCGGCGTGGGCATCCGGGAAATGAAACGCCTCGCGGACGCCCTGCGGATCGACGTGCATGAGGCCGGCGTCCTCGCCGAACTGTGCGCCCTCTCCGGGCTGCTCCGCCTGGACGTGGACAGCTCCGTCTGGACCCAGGCACCGCAGCTGGAATGGTTGACCCTGCCCCGGCAGGAGCAGTGGCTGTGGCTGGTCAACGCCTGGCTTGCCAGCGAACGGATCCCGTCCCTGGTCGGGCAGCCGGTCAGCGGGGTCGCCACCGCGCAGGCGCACCGCGGCCCCGCGGGCAGCAGCGTCAATGCCCTCTCCGCGGAGGCAGAGCGGCCGGACGCCCCTGTGGTCCGGAAACGGATCCTGGAAATCCTCAACGAGCTCACCGAGGAGGCCGCCGCGGCCGACGGAGAAGCGCCCGTGCTGGACGCCGGCGCCGTGCTGGAACGGGCAGAATGGTCGCAGCCGCGGATGGCGCGCCGGTTCAGTTCGCTCATTCAGGGCGTTCTCGCCGAAGCCGAGATGCTGGGCCTGATCGGATCCGGCGCCCTTAGCCAAATCGGTGCGGCGATCGCCGTCGAGCAGCCGGACGAAGCCCTGACCATCCTCGGCGAGCACCTGCCTGCGGCGCTGAACCACGTGCTGCTCCAGGCGGACCTGACCGCCGTCGCCCCCGGCTACCTGGACCCGGAGTTAAGCGAGAAACTCCTGACAATGGCGGACGCGGAAGGCCAGGGGCCGGCCACGATCTACCGTTTTTCGGTCGCCTCGGTCCGGCGCGCCCTGGACAGCGGGCAGGACGCCGGCGCGCTGCTGGACTTCCTGCGCGAGCACTCGGCCACCGCCGTCCCCCAGCCGCTGGAGTACCTCATTGAAGACACCGCCGCCCGCCATGCCCGGCTCCGGGTGGGCACGGCCGCGAGCTTCATCCAGAGCGAGGACGAGACAGCCCTGCTGGAACTGCTCAACAACCCCGCGGCGTCCGGGCTGGGCCTGGTCCGGATCGCGCCGACCGTGCTGATCTCGCACGCCGCGCCCCGGGAAGCCGCCGCGCTGCTGCGCGGGCTCGGCCTCTCCCCCGCGGTGGAGGAATCCGGTTCCGCCGCCATCCGGCTCCGCCGCAACACCGCCGTACCGGGCAGCGTCCGGCCGGTCTACACCGCGCCGCGCACCGCGCCCGCCGACGCCGACGTCGACGCCCAGCTCGCGGTGCTGCGCGACGGCGGTTCCTCCGCCCACGCCGCCCCCGGCGGACACGGAACAGCCGCGGAGGCCGCCGGCGAGACGGCGACACAGCTCGGCCTGGAGACCCTGCAGAAGGCCATCCGGCTCAAGCAGCGGGTGGTGATGAACATCGTGGACGGGCTGGGGAATGCCACCCGCGAAACCGTTGTTCCGGTAGCAGTGAATGGCGGTCGTGTGCGCGTGTTCGATCCGGCCAAGGAAACCGAACGGGTTCTGTCCATCCACCGGATCATTGATGTTGAAGGCACAGAGGAACTGCTCCAGTGAATGACGGACCGCTGATCGTCCAGAGTGACAAGACCATCCTGCTTGAGGTGGACCACGAACAGGCCACCGAGGCGCGTCATGCCATCGCGGCGTTCGCCGAGTTGGAGCGCGCTCCGGAGCATGTCCATAGCTACCGCCTCACGCCGCTGGGACTGTGGAACGCCCGGGCGGCCGGGCTGGACGCCGAACAAGTCCTGGACACACTGCTCAAGTACTCCCGGTTCCCGGTCCCGCATTCGCTGCTGATCGACATCGAAGAGACTATGTCCCGCTACGGCCGGCTTCGGCTGGAGAAAGATCCGCAGCACGGCCTCGTGATGCGTACGTCCGACTATCCGGTCCTCGAGGAAGTCAGCCGCGCGAAGAAGATCGCCCCGCTGCTGGGGCCGCGCATCGATGGCGAGACCGTAGTGGTGCATTCCTCCCAGCGCGGCCAGCTCAAGCAGCTGCTGCTCAAGATCGGCTGGCCCGCGGAGGACTTCGCCGGCTACGTGGACGGCACGCCGCACCCCATCATGCTCAACGAGTCCGGCTGGAAACTCCGGCCCTACCAGCAGCTGGCGACGGAGAACTTCTGGGCCGGCGGCAGCGGCGTCGTCGTGCTCCCCTGCGGGGCCGGCAAAACCCTGGTGGGTGCCGCCGCGATGGCCACCAGTTCCACCACCACGCTGATCCTGGTAACCAACACGGTCTCCGCGCGGCAGTGGAAGGACGAGCTGCTCAAGCGGACCTCCCTCACCGAGGAGGAAATCGGCGAATACTCCGGCTCCGTCAAGGAGGTCCGCCCGGTCACGATCGCCACCTACCAGGTGCTCACCACCAAGCGCGGCGGACTGTACCCGCACCTGGAACTGGTGGACGGCAACGACTGGGGCCTCATCATCTACGACGAGGTGCACTTGCTGCCGGCGCCGATCTTCCGGATGACCGCGGACCTGCAGGCGCGCCGCCGCCTCGGGCTGACCGCCACCCTGGTCCGCGAGGACGGCCGGGAAGGCGAGGTGTTCAGCCTGATCGGACCCAAACGCTATGACGCCCCGTGGAAGGACATCGAGGCGCAGGGCTACATCGCGCCGGCCGACTGCGTGGAGGTCCGGATCGACCTGCCCCGGGACGAACGGGTGGCCTACGCGATGGCCGAGGACGCGGACAAGTACCGGCTCTGCGCCACGTCCGAGACCAAGACCGGGATCGTGGAGCGGCTCGTGGCCGAACATGCCGGCGAGCAGCTGCTCGTGATCGGGCAGTACATCGACCAGCTGGACGAGATCGGCGAGCGCCTCCAGGCACCCGTGATCAAGGGCGACACCTCGGTCAAGGAGCGCCAGCGGCTCTTCGACGCGTTCCGCGCCGGTGAAGTCCAGACCCTCGTCGTGTCCAAGGTCGCCAACTTCTCCATCGATCTGCCGGAGGCCTCGGTGGCAATCCAGGTTTCCGGTTCCTTCGGCTCACGCCAGGAGGAGGCCCAGCGGCTGGGACGGCTGCTGCGGCCCAAGCAGGACGGCCGCGCCGCGCGCTTCTACTCGCTCGTGGCGAGGGACACCCTGGACCAGGACTTCGCGGCCAAGCGGCAGCGCTTCCTGGCCGAGCAGGGCTACGCGTACCGGATCATGGACGCCAAGGACGTCGGCGCCGGCAACTAGCGGACGCCCATCCAACACCCATCCGCCTTCCAGAAAACTCACAGAGTCTGGGAGCATCATGGGAACCATGAAAAAGAACGGTCCCGAAGCCAAGCTGCTCGTCGTCGATGATGAACCCAACATCCGCGAGCTGCTTTCTACCTCGCTGCGCTTCGCAGGGTTCGAGGTCGTCTCCGCCGGCACCGGCCGCGATGCCCTGGCCGCCGCCGAACTCCACTCCCCGGACCTCGCCGTCCTCGACGTGATGCTGCCGGACATGGACGGGTTCACCGTCACCCGCCGGCTGCGCGCGGCGGGCAAGCACTTCCCCGTGCTGTTCCTGACCGCCAAGGACGACACCGAGGACAAGGTCACCGGCCTCACCGTCGGCGGCGACGACTACGTCACCAAACCGTTCAGCCTCGACGAGGTGGTGGCCCGCATCCGCGCCGTGCTGCGCCGCACCCAGCCGCTGCAGGACGACGACGCCGTCATCCGCGTCGACGACCTGGAGCTCGACGACGACGCCCACGAGGTGCGCCGCGGCGGCACGGTGATCGAGCTCTCCCCCACCGAGTTCAAGCTGCTGCGCTACCTCATGCTCAACCCGAACCGGGTGCTTTCCAAGGCGCAGATCCTGGACCACGTCTGGGAGTATGACTTCAACGGGGACGCGTCGATTGTGGAGTCCTATATCTCCTACCTCCGCCGCAAGGTGGACATCGACCCCACGGCGCCGGCCCTGATCCAGACGAAGCGGGGCGTCGGCTACGTGCTGCGGACGGCTGAGAAGCGCTGACCTTGTTGCACCGATGGAAGGCGGCATCGCTGCGGTCGCAGCTGGTCGCCATCATGATGGCCCTGATGCTCGTGGCCCTCACCGCCACGGGCGCCGGCACGCTGGCCCTGCTGCACAGTTACCTGCAGGGCCAGGTCGATGACAAGCTCAAGGCCGCCGTCGGCTCGGCCCGCCAGCAGCAATCCTTCAGCCAGCTGCAGGACCAGAACCCGAACGTGCCCACCGACTACTCGCTGATGCTGTTCAGCCCCGGCCAGTCCGCGTACGTCTTCGGCGGCAGCAAGGGATCGCGCCCTGCCATCAGCAGCATCTCGCCCCAGGAAGCCCACGACCGCGGCGAAGTTCCGTTCCAGGTCCGCGGTACCGACGGCCGGAACTGGCGGGTGGTCGCCGTCAATGTCCTCGACGGGAACCAGCGCGCCGCCGTCGTCGTGATCGGGCTGTCCCTGTACCCGGTGGACTCGGTGATGGAGCACGCCGTCCTCGTGGTGGTCGGCGTGGGGCTGCTGACGCTGGTGCTGGCCTTCTTCATCGCGACTTGGACCGTCACCCGGTCCTTCCGTCCCTTGGCGCGGGTGGAAAAGACCGCTGCTGCGATCGCCGCGGGCGACCTCTCGCGGCGTGTAGAAGTTGAGAATCCCGACACCGAGGTGGGCCGGCTGAGCCGATCCCTCAACGCCATGCTGGCGCACATCGAGTCGGCCTTTGCCGCCCGGATGGCCTCCGAGGAAAGGATGCGCCGCTTCGCCGCCGACGCGTCGCACGAGCTTCGCACCCCGCTCGTCACCATCCGCGGTTTCTCGGAGCTCTACCGGCACGGCGCCCTGGCCACGCCCGAGGACGTTGCCACCGCCATGGGCCGGATCGAGAGCGAGGCCAAGCGGATGGGGGCAATGGTGGAGGACCTGCTGCTGCTGGCCCGGATCGACGAGCAGCGGCCCTTGCAGCAGAAGCCGGTGGACCTGCTGCTGCTGGCCCATGACGCCGTTGTTGATACTCAGGCGAGCGACCGCGGCCGGGTGATCTCGCTTCGGGGCCTCGACGGCGGTACGGGCGCCACGGCTCCGGTGATGGGCGACGAGGCGAAGCTGCGCCAGGTGGTGGGAAACCTGGTCGGCAACGCGCTGCGCTACACCCCCGACGGGACCCCCATCGAGCTCGCCGTGGGGGTACGGACCGACGACGACGGCACGCGCCGCTCCGTGATCGAGGTCCGGGACCACGGACCCGGCGTCCCCGAGGACGAGGCGGCCCGGATCTTTGAACGCTTTTACCGTGCGGACACCTCCCGGACCAGGGAGACCGGCGGCAGTGGCCTCGGACTGGCAATCGTGGCGGCCATCGTGGGCTCGCACTCGGGCTCGGTGCGGGTCGAGCCGACCGAAGGCGGCGGCGCCACCCTGGTGGTCAGCCTCCCGTTCCTGGCGGAATCGGAGCACCCCGAGGCGGAGGCAGCGGAAGCCGAGGTGCCTGCGGCGGAGGTGCCGACTGCGGAGACAACGGCGATGGAATTGCCGGCAGTGGGGGTGCCGGGCCACCGGACCGGCACCGGGGCCGCTACCGAGCCGGGGCCGGTCACCGGACCGGAACTCGGAAACGACCCAGGAGTTGATGCTGGGGATGGCCCCAGAGGTGGCCTTGGAGATGGCCCGGGGAACGGAACAACCGGCACGGTGCGCGGCTAGCGTTTTCCACATAGCCAACCTGCCCGCTGGGGCGTCCGCTTGGGCCTACCTAGGCTGAAAGCGTCCGGAAGATCCGGTCACCCCCACCCGGGCAGCCGGGGATCCTGGATCCTGGTCCCCCCGCCACAACGTCGGGAAACCCGGCTGCCTGCCGCACCCTCGAAAGGCCCTCCCGTGAGCATCATTTCCGTCGATACCGAACTGCTCCAGCTCAAGTCCGCCAACGTCCAGGCCACGGTCGAAAGGATCAGCGCCGACGTGCAGGCCATGAGACACGGGCTGGACGAGCTGCAGGCAAGCTGGCGCGGATCGGCCGCGAGCAATTTCCAGGCCCTGCTCGCAGAGTGGACCCTGACCCAGGGCAAGGTCGAGGCGTCCCTCGCCTCGATCAACCTCGCGCTCAAATCCGCCGCCGCCAGCTACGCCCAGGCGGAACTGAGCAACACCCAGCGCTTCAGCTAGGGCCAGAAACTGCCCGCAGCCGTGTGCGCCGCCTAGGCCTCAGCGGTGCCCTGGTGGAAACGGAGCCGCCATTGGACTCCATCCAGGACCCACAAGGAGCTGCGCAACGCCGTCCCGCTGCGGGTGTGGCTACGGTAGGTGAGCAGCACGGCGTCCGCGCTGAGGCGGTCGGCGGCCAGGAGCTCCAGCTCGGCGGGCACGCCGGGGTCATCTTCGAGAGCCATCATCATCTCGTCGCGGGTCCAGAACCGACCCGAACTCCCGATCTCGGTGAAGTCGGGGTGAAGCAACACCCCTGTGCGGCCCAAGTCCGAGCGCGTCTCGGGGAGCAGCAGCTCCCGCTCCAGCGCCTCGACGATGGCCTCCGGGGTCCGCTCCGGTCCGCCTGCCGCAGCGCGAGATTCCTCCTCCAGCTCGCTGAAGAGGTCCGGCTCGGCGTAGAGGGAGGATTCGCCGAACAGCGTGGGCTCGGCGATCACTTGCTGCGTTCCCGTGTGAGCGTCTGCCGACTGTCCAGATGTTGCCCGGGCGCCGTTCATGGCCGCGGCCGAGGCGCCCTGCGCGGCGGGGGCGGCCTGCGCTTCGGGGGCGGCAGCGTCCCCCTCCCGGACGAATCCGGGACCCTGTCGAGCGGCGACGCCCTGCTGGTAGGCGGTGGCAGCGGCCCTGGCCCGGTCATCCGCTGCTTCGTTAAGGTCGTGGCCGGCGTGACCTCGAACCCATTCGAAGGTGTACTTGCGTCCGGTAAGCGCTTGGTCGATTTCCTTGAGCAGCTCGACGTTGAGCACAGGCTTGCCGTCGGACTTCCGCCAGCCCTTCCGCTTCCAGCCCGGCATCCACTTGGTCACCGAGTTGATGACGTACTGGCTGTCGCACAGAATGTGCAGGTCCTCGCCCGGAAGGTGCGCCGTGGCCCGGAAGAGGTCCAGGACGGCCATCAGCTCGCCCTGGTTGTTGGTCCCGTGCGGCCACCCGCCGGCACGCCAGCAGTCGTCGTTCACGTACCAGGCCCATCCGGCCGGACCGGGATTTCCTAAAGCCGAACCGTCGGCCGCTGCTGTAATCGTCACTGCACTATCCTGCCAGACCCCTGCCACCCAACGCTCCCTCAGATCCGGCGCCCAATCCCCCAACGCTCCCGCACCACCGGCGCCCAATCCCCCAACGCTCCCTCACATCCGGCGCCCAATCCCCCAACGCTCCCTCACATCCGGCGCCCAATCCCCCAACGCTCCCTCACATCCGGCGCCCAATCCCCCAACGCTCCCTCAGATCCGGCGCCTGCCTACCCAATGCTCCCGCACCACCGGCGCTCAATCCCCCAACGCTCCCTCAGCTCCGGCGCCCAATCCCCCAACGCTCCCTCAGCTCCGGCGCCCAATCCACCAACGCTCCATCAGCTCCGGCGCCTACCTATCCAAGGCTTCCCGCCCCCGGAGCTCGCCTGAGGGAGCGTGCGGCCAAACTCCGCCACAACTGAGGGAGCATCCGGCCAACCCCCACCACAACTGAGGGAGCGTCCAACCAAACCTCGCCACAACTGAGGGAGCGTCCAACCAAACCTCGCCACAACTGAGGGAGCGTCCGGCCAAACCCCGCCACAGCTGAGAGAGCGTCCAACCAACCCCCGCCACAACTGAGGGAGCGTCCGGCCAACCCCCGCACAACCTGAGGGAGCGTCCGGCCAAAAACCCCACAACCTGAGGGAGCGCCTCGGGGCTCGGTTAAACGCCGACGGCGGCCCCACCGCAAGGTGGGACCGCCGTCGTCGTTGTACCGGGGCCGGCAGCGGACTGCCGACCGGGGTGGGCCGGGTAGCCAGGGGGTTAGAAACCGCCCATGCCGCCCATGCCGCCCATTTCGTCGCCGCCGCCCATCGGGGCACCGGCCCTTTCGGGCTTGTCGGCCACAACGGCCTCGGTGGTGAGGAACAGACCGGCGATGGAAGCCGCGTTCTGCAGGGCAGAGCGGGTGACCTTGACCGGGTCGTTGATGCCGGCAGCGAGCAGGTCGACGTACTCGCCGCTTGCCGCGTTCAGGCCGTGGCCGGCGGGCAGGCCGCGGACCTTGTCGACCACAACGCCCGGCTCGAGGCCGGCGTTGAAGGCGATCTGCTTCAGCGGGGCGTCGATGGCTACGCGGACGATGTTCGCGCCGGTTGCCTCGTCACCTTCGAGCTGCAGGTTGGCAAACGCCTTGGCGCCGGCCTGAATCAGGGCCACGCCACCGCCGGCGACGATGCCCTCTTCGACAGCAGCCTTGGCGTTGCGGACGGCGTCCTCAATGCGGTGCTTGCGTTCCTTGAGCTCAACCTCGGTTGCGGCACCGGCCTTGATGACTGCAACGCCGCCGGCCAGCTTGGCCAGGCGTTCCTGCAGCTTCTCGCGGTCGTAGTCCGAATCGGAGTTCTCGATCTCGGCGCGGATCTGGGACACACGGCCGGCGATCTGGTCGGCGTCGCCGGCACCTTCGACGATGGTGGTCTCGTCCTTGGTGACAACGACCTTGCGTGCCTTGCCCAGCAGTTCGAGGCCGGCGGTCTCAAGCTTGAGGCCGACTTCCTCGGAGATGACCTGGCCACCGGTGAGGATGGCGATGTCGGCCAGCTGCGCCTTGCGGCGGTCGCCGAAGCCCGGAGCCTTGACGGCGACGGACTTGAAGGTGCCGCGGATCTTGTTGACGATCAGGGTGGCCAGAGCCTCGCCCTCGATGTCCTCGGCGATGATCAGCAGCGGCTTGTTGGACTGCATGACCTTTTCGAGGACTGCAACCAGTTCCTTGACGTTGGAGATCTTGGAGTTGACGATCAGGATGTACGGATCCTCGAGGACCGTTTCCTGGCGCTCGGCGTCGGTGACGAAGTAGGCCGAGATGTAGCCCTTGTCGAAACGCATGCCCTCGGTGAGCTCCAGCTCGAGGCCGAAGGTGTTCGACTCCTCGACGGTGATGACGCCTTCCTTGCCGACCTTGTCCAGGGCTTCAGCAATCAGTGCGCCAATTTCGTTGTCACCGGCGGAGATGGACGCGGTCGCGGCGATCTCTTCCTTGGTTTCGATTTCCTTGGCGGAGGCCAGGAGCTCGCGGGTGACCGCGTCGACGGCCTTTTCGATGCCGCGCTTGAGGGAGAGCGGGTCAGCGCCGGCCGCAACGTTGCGCAGGCCTTCCTTGACGAGGGCCTGGGCCAGCACGGTTGCCGTGGTGGTGCCGTCACCGGCGACGTCGTCAGTCTTCTTGGCAACTTCCTTGACCAGCTCGGCGCCGATCTTCTCGTAAGGGTCGTCCAGTTCGATCTCCTTGGCGATGGAAACACCATCGTTGGTGATCGTGGGGGCGCCCCACTTCTTTTCGAGGACGACGTTGCGTCCACGCGGGCCGAGGGTGACCTTGACGGCGTCGGCGAGGATGTTCAGGCCCCGCTCAAGACCGCGGCGTGCCTCTTCATCAAATGCAATGATCTTGGCCATAACGGCAGTAGTCCTTTCGGGACAGTCGTTAAGAATGAACCTTGCGCTGCGGTGCCCGCGACGGACGATTCCTGCCCGGCAGCCTCTGTACGCCGCCGGGCCAGGGATCTCACCCCAGCCAGGTATTTCTCTCGCTCCCGCTCAGCCCGCCACCACAACGCAACCGGCCGAACCGGACGTCGTGTTAGCAGTCAATACGCGGGAGTGCTAACTCCATAATTAGCACTCCCCCGGGGAGAGTGCAAGCAGTGGTGACGCCGGGGTCGGCCACCGACGGGCGCTCTTCGCTACCAGCGATCAGGAGCCGGTGCTGCGGGCGGTTTCGCTGCCTGTCATCTCGGCGTTGTTGTCCGGCCCATAGGTATAGAGCATGTACGCGGCAGCGGTGACGTCGCCGTTGCCATCGAAGTTGATCGGACCCGAGGCGCCGTCGTAGTCAGGGCGTTTGCCGGCCCGGAGGGCGGTTACGCATTCCTGGTAGGACTTGCAGACCACTGCTTCCCCGGAATTACCGGCGGCATCGCTGCCTGACGTAGTTCCGCCCGAGACGGCAACCAGCTTTGAGGCGATGGAGGTCCCGGCGTCGTCCTCCGCGGCGGCTGCGGCGAGTGCGGCAAGGTTGACGGCGTCGTACGTCTCCGCGGCGAACGCCATGTCCTTCAGGCCAGGGTCCACGGCCACGAGTTCGGCCTGGAAGTGAGCGGAAGGGAATGTGCCGGGCAGGACCCCGCGGGCGCCGTCCAGGGCTTTGGAGCCGAGGCCGGCCCCGTACTGGTTGACCGCTCCGTCGCTGAGGATGAGCTTCTTTCCGGCCAGGCCCGCATTGTTGAGCTCGGCAATGGCGCCTTGGGCGCCGTCCCGGGCTACCAGCACGACCGCGTCCGGGGCGGCTGCTTTGGCGGCCGCTGCCGCCTGTTGCGCCTGGCCCGCCTTGAACTCGGCGTCGACCGCTGTGCCCAGGCCGGCGGCCTTTGCGGCGGCCGAGACTGCGACGGAGACGTCTTGGCCGTAGCTGCCTTCCTCGTGGACCACGGCCAGGGTCTTGGCGCCGCCGTCCTTGGCGAGCTTGACCAGGACCGAAGCCTGCGCGATGTCGGCGGCGGCGGTGCGGAAGTAGTAGCCGCCGCTCTTGTACTTGCTGAGCCCCGACGCGGTGTTCGCCGGGGAAATGACGGCGACCTTGGCGCCTGCGAGGACGTCGATGGCGGCCGCGGCGCGGCTTGAGTCGGTGGGCCCGATCACGACGTCGGCCTTGGCCGCCACCAGGTCTTTGGCCTGCGCCGCGGTGTCCGTGCCGACGGACTGCGGGAGCAGCTCCACCGGTTTGCCCTTGTGGCCGCCCGCCGCATTAATTTCCTTGACCGCCAGTTTTGCCGCCGCCAGCTGGGGCGCGTTAAGGAATGCCTGGCTTCCGGTGTTGTCTAGGATCAGGCCGATCCGCAATGTGCCGTCGCCGCTTGCTTCCGCTGTGTCCACCCGGGCATTGCCCGCGGGTCCGGCGCAGGCGCCCAACGCCACGGCTGCTGCTAACCCGGCCGCCGCGGCACGGCTGAACCGCCGGAACCGAAGCCGGCGGTCAGGGCTCGTCGGGGCAATGGCCACAGAGGAGACTGCCACTAGGCGGGCCGGACGCTTTCGGCCTGCGGGCCCTTTTCGCCTTCGCCGACTTCCAGCTCCACCCGCTGGCCCTCGGCCAGTGCGCGGTAGCCCTCGCCCGCGATCGCGGACCAGTGCACGAAAACGTCGGCCCCCGAGCTGTCGACGGTAATGAAGCCGTAGCCCTTCTCGGCGTTAAACCACTTGACGGTCCCCAATGCCATGTTCTCCACACTTTCTAGCTAGCTTGCCAACGGCCCACCCCGATGTGCGCCGCGGTATGCGAAACGGGTATGCGAAACGAAGTCCGCAGTCACTCTACCCACAGCCTTCCACCAGCGCCCGGACGGGGTCCCGGCCATGCCGGGAATAGTTATTCAGGCGTAACCGAAGCCGTCGGCCGGCCCGGCGCTACTGGAAACCGGGGCCTAGGACGACGACCAGCGGCATTTGGAAGTCCGCCGAATCCACCAGAGTGCCAATTCCGAGGAGCGAGCCCAGCGCTTCGGCGTTCGCCTTCTGCGCCGGGCCGTTGTAGAAGACCACGGAGGTCTGCTGGGGGGCGCCGCCCCAGTTGCCGACCGGGCCCTGGACCCATCCAGCGCCGGTGAGCCTTGATCCGACGCGGCCGGCCAGGCCCGCCGTCGTCGTTCCGTTGTAGACCGCCACCGGCTGCGTCTTGTCAATCTTCTTGTCCCCTGCCTGGTCCGCGGCGGCGCTCGGCGTGGCGGAGGGGGACGGCGTGGAGCCCGCCGGGGCGAGGCTGCCGATCGGCCGGCTGCTGGGGGACGGCTTTGAGCCGTCGCCGGAGGAAGCTGCCTGCGACGCCGCGGCGTTGCTGCTGGCCTGGTCGGCGGACATGGCCGAGCCGCCGGCCGGACCAAAGCCCAGTTTCGGGAGCAGGAGGAACGCGACGAGGCCTACGGCGAGGGCTGCGCCTCCCGAGGCGAGGATGGGACCCAGGCGGCGGGCACCGGGTGCCGCGACTGTCCGGTGGACACCTTGGCGCGTGGAGGCCTCCGGGACCCGATCAAATTCATCCCGAGCGTATTTGGTCATGGTAAAACGACGTCCTTGCTGATTTCTGGCTGATGGCCCGACGCCGGAATCCGCGCGGATTTCCGCGCCTCCGGCCGGGCTACACGCGCTTTCTTACGCGTCCGAGCCCAAACGGCGTGCAGTGCGGGCACGTTGTCGTGACGTACGTAGTCTACGCAATCTCTTGACCAGCATGGGATCGTGGGCCAGAGCCGCCTCGGTGTCGATCAGCGCGTTGAGGATCTGGTAGTAATGCGTTGCGGAGAGGTCAAAGAGCTCCCGGATGGCTTGTTCCTTGGCGCCGGCGTACTTCCACCACTGCCGTTCCAAGGCAAGCATCTGCTGCTCGCGGCTGCTCAACGGCGAGTCCTCGGAGACTGCCGTAAGCGCGGCGTCGGCGCCATCCGCGGGCAGGTACTCGGGTGCTGCTTCGGCCACTGCACACTCCCTGGCTCGTTCCGATAGGTCTCCCCCACATGTTACGGCCGAATAACAGGCTTGTCATTTGGCGGGCCCGGGCAGCATCCCGGGTCCCTGCGAGAATGAAGCCGTGCCTGATTCATTTAATTCCGATGCGCTCTTCGAACTGGACCCCGCCGCCGGCGAAGCGGTGGACCTCGCGGCAATGGCGCGCCTTCCCTTGCACGAACTCGTGGCACCGGACTGGGCCGAGGCGCTGGCGCCGGTCGAGGAACAGCTGCGCTCGGTCCTGGAGTTCCTCGCCGCGGAGACCTCCGGCGGGCACGAGGTGCTGCCGGCGCCGTCGAACATCCTGCGGGCCTTCCGGCAACCGCTCTCCGACGTCCGCGTTCTGATAGTGGGCCAGGATCCCTATCCCACGCCCGGCCACGCCGTCGGCCTGTCCTTCGCGGTGGACGGCGGCACCCGGCCGCTCCCCCGCAGCCTCGCCAATATCTACAAGGAGCTCGACGCCGACCTCGGGCTGCCGGCACGCGTACACGGTGACCTCAGCCGCTGGGCGAAGCAGGGGGTACTGTTGCTCAACCGCGTCCTCAGCGTCCGGGCCGGAGCTGCCGGTTCACACCGGAACAAGGGTTGGGAAGCCGTGACGGCGGCCGCGATCCGGGCCGTCGCGGAGCGGCAGGACGCCCACGGCGGCCCGGTCCCGCTCGTGGTGGTCCTCTGGGGCAAGGACGCGGAAGGCGTGCGGCCGCTGCTTGGCTCGTCCGCCGTGATCGCCAGCGCCCACCCGAGCCCGCTGTCGGCCTCGCGCGGATTCTTTGGCTCGCGCCCGTTCAGCCGCACCAACGAGCTGCTCGCCGCACAAGGCGACGGGACGGTGGACTGGGAACTGCCGCCGCTGCCCTGACCGGCTTCTTGGCTAGGCTTAGCACCATGACATCTGTCCCCGCTGCCACCTCGGCGAACCGGAACTCCCGGCCCCAGACCAACCTCACCGTCCTGCGCCGGGAACAGCTCTCGCCGCACATGGTCCGCATCGTCGCCGGCGGCCCCGGTTTCGCCGCCTACGTCAACAATGATTACGTGGACCGGTACGTCAAGATCGCGTTCCCGCAGCCGGGCATTGATTATCCGCAACCGCTGGACTTGTGGGCCATCCGGGAGTCGCACCCGCGTGAGCAGTGGCCGCACACCCGGACCTACACCGTCCGCTGGGTCGACGAGGCGGCGGCCGAACTGGCGATCGACTTCGTCATCCACGGAGACGAGGGCCTGGCCGGTCCCTGGGCCGCCTCCGCTCAGGCCGGAGACAGCCTCGTCTTCACCGGACCAGGCGGAGGCTACAACCCCGATCCGACGGCGGACTGGCACCTCTTCGCCGGCGACGAGTCCGCCTTGCCTGCCATCAGCGCCGCCATCGGGTCCCTCCCCCGGGACGCCCGCGGGCTCGCCTTCCTGGAGGTGGACAGCGACGCCGACG
The DNA here is from genome assembly GCF_056398965.1 of Arthrobacter sp. 01T414. NCBI lineage: Bacteria > Bacillati > Actinomycetota > Actinomycetes > Micrococcales > Micrococcaceae > Arthrobacter > Arthrobacter sp. 01T414. The sequence continues at coordinate 110,415 of NZ_JBFTQK010000006.1, forward strand.
TCCTGGCGATCGACGCCCCCGCAGGACTGGAACTGCGCTGGCTGCTGCGCCGCGGTGCCCCGGCCGGGAGCGGTACCCTGCTGGTCGATGCGGTGCGTGACGCCGAGTGGCCGGAGGGCAAGGTGCACGTCTTCGCGCACGGGGAACGCGGCTACATGAAGGGCCTGCGCCCGGTGTTCTTCGCCGACCGCGGCCTGGAGCGCTCCCAGGTCTCCCTTTCCGGGTACTGGGCCAGCGGCCGGGTGGAAGATGATTTCCAGGCCGAAAAGAAGCTGCCGATCGGCAAGATCTAGTCCGCCCAGGCCACTGACTCTCCGGAGCCCCCGCGGTGCAGGGGCTCCGGAGATTCAGCGGCGGCGGGCGCGGCGCCGCTCGTTGCTGGCCAGGCTGCGGGTCAGCGGCCGGGCGAGCGTGTCGCCGAGCACAATGCCGGCCGCGACGCCGAGCACGATTGCCCCTGCGTTGAGCATCCCGCCGGCCCCCATCAGGATCTCAGATTCCTCGATGGTCAATACATACATGGACCGGAATATGGTCAGGCCGGGCAGCAGGATGAGTGCCGCGGGCACCGCTACGACGAGCTGCGGGGCGCCCATCCGGAGCGCCACCACCCGGGCCAGCAGGCCAATGACGACGGCGGCGAGGGCCGGGGCGAAGCGGGGTCCGATGCCTGCGGCCGATCCGCCGATCAGCACCAGATGACCGACGACGCCGACCGCCGCCGTCGGGAGCAGGAGCTTCAGCGAGGTCTGCTCCGTGACGCCGATGGCGACCACGGCGACGGCGACCAGCGGCACCAGCACCCACAATGGATACTCCGCCGGGAATGTTTCGGTCACGTCGATGGCCTTCATCCCCGTCATTGCCCCCACCACGAAGCCGACGGCTATCCCGGCCACCAGTGCGCCGAACGTCAGCATGGTGGACAGGAACCGGCCCGCCGCGGTCACCGGGAAGCCGTTGATGGCGTCTTGCACCGACGAGACAAGCCGGCCGGTGGGGAGCAGCAGCAGGATCCCGCCGACCACGACGATCGCCGGCGGAATCTGGATTCCCGCCCGGCTGCCGAAGCGCCAGAGCAGCAGGGCGATCAGGGTCACGACGAACGAGCAGGCCGCCGTGATGAAGAAGTCCGGGGTGCGCCAGCGTCCCAGTTGCCGTGCCAGCAGGCTGATCAGCAGGTTGGAGAGGAAGGCTACGCCGGAAGCGGCCAGGTCGCCGCCGAGCACGCCGACAAAGACGGCGGAGAAGACGCCGAATGCCACGGTGACCATCCAGCGCGGGAACGGCTTTGGGCTGTGCGTGATCTCGTCGAGCCTGCGCACCGCTTCCTCGCGGCCCACTCCGCCGGCGACGATGTCCGTGACCAGTTGGTGGACCTCGGCCAGGCCGGCGTAGTTGTTGGTCCAGGACCGGACCACCCGCAGCAGCGTGATGGGCGTCTGGTCCTTCGGGGCATAGTTGATGGCCACCGACTGGTTGGTGATGTCCACCTCGATGTTCTTCAGCCCCAGCGCAGCGGTGATGGCGATGATGCTGGTTTCCACTTCGAGGGCGCCGGCGCCGTACCGGAACATCGATTCGGCGAGCTTCAGGGCGAAGTCGATGGTCTTCCGGGCGGAGCTGTCCACGCCGCCGACCTGGATCATCGGATTGGCGTACGGGCTGCCGGCCAGCCGGTCAACGATACTCAGCGGCGCCGTCGGCGGGTTCTCGCCCTGCACCAGCCTGCGGAGCATGCGTTTCGCGGCGGCGTTCTGGCGCACCTCCATGGGCGACATCGGCTCGGTCCGGGGCAATCCGTCGGTCTGCGGCCCGCGGCGGCCGTCGGGGGGTTTGGTCATTGCGGCCTCCTCACATCAAGCTTGCGGGCGGTTTAGTAGAACTGCTGGCCCGTACGCCGCGTGTACAGCTGGCGGGCGACGCGCTCACCGGCGGCCATCCAGGCCTTGTACTTCAACGGGCTCAGGACTTGGTCGTAGCATCCGACGAAGTCCGTGACGGTCTTGCTGAAGCTGGTCTTGAACAGGCCCAGGCCGTGGAAAGGGTTGGACGTGTCCTTCAGCTTGTCGCTGGGCGGCGTGCCGCAGAAGTCGTATTCCGTGCAGCCGAGTTCCTTGAGTTGGTTGATAGCCGTCCACTGGACCAGGTGCGAGTCGCCATACTGGCTGCGCTTCTGCAGGGAACCGCCGTCCTTATACGTGCCCTTGCGCCCGTAGTTGATCACGAACGCTCCCACTGAGGGCACGCCGTTTTCGTAGACGAACAGCAGGCGGCCCTGGCCGCGGTCCAGGAAGTTGGTCCAGAACTGGCGGTAGTACTCGTACTCGCGGACCCGGACCTGGGACTTGGCCTCCACCGTGTTGGTCATCAGCGCATACATCGCCCGGAAGTTCTCTTCGCTGGGCTCCACGTTGTGGACCTCGACCTCCTCGCGGATGGCCCTGCGCACGGCGTTGCGGCCACGGGAATGCAGGTTGCGCAGCAGTTGGTTTTCCTGCGGCGAGATGTCCAGCAGCGCAGTGGAGTCGTTGGGCTGCAGGTTGTGGGTCTTGACCAGTCCCGCGCCCTCGATGATGCGCCGTGCGTCGTCGGAGAGGACGATGTCTGGCTCGATTTTGATGGCAAAGATGCCGAGCCGGGCACGCTTGACGAACTCGGCGTTTGCGGCCGCGATGCCCGGGATGTCCTCCACGGAAGCGACGTCTGGTCCCTTGATGAGGTACCAGAGCTTGCCGAGGACGGGGAAGGACTTTTCCAGGACCAGGTTATAGCTCGTGTAGTCGGCCGTCTCGTAGACCAGGTGGAGCGGCTTCCAGCCGTAGTGTTGCTTGACCTCGGCGAAGGCCTCGGATTGGAGCAGGTTCCCGCCGTTGGGGTTCGCGGTGACGTGGGCGTCCCAGTTGGCAACCTCTTCGGCGGAGGCAAAGCGGGCGGTGAATTCTCGCAAGGGTGCGGTATCCAATCTTTGCGGAACGAGCTTCGGCGGCATGGCTGGCATGCAGCCTCAAGTCTATCGGGAGGCCGGGGACTGCCGTGGCGCAACTGCCCTGCGCCGGTCGCCGTACCGGGGTTACGCTGAAGATATGCATGCACAGCCGGAATCCTCGGCCGCCCGCCGGCAGCACCCGCCGGGAGGAGCGGGCAGGCCCCGGCCCGGCACCCAGGCGTTGGTCCTCATGGCCTTGCTGGGCGCCTCGGCGCTGGTGGCGGCGCTCGGCGGGCTGGCCAGCGCCAACAATGTCGACGGCTGGTATGCCGCCGCGGACAAGGCTCCGTGGTCTCCGCCGAACTGGCTCTTCGGACCGGTCTGGACGTTCCTCTACGTCGCGATGGCTGTGGCGGCGTGGCTGGTCTGGCGCAGCCGGGCCGAAGGGGCCAGGACCGCCCTCACCGCCTACGCCGTCCAGTTGGTACTGAACCTGCTGTGGACCCCGGCGTTCTTCGGCCTGTACCCGGTTTTCGGAACCCCGGCGCTGTGGGTCGGCTTCGGCATCATCGTGGCGCTGGCGGTCGCGGTGGCCGCCACTGTCCTGCGCTTCGGCCCGATCAGCCGCACGGCCGGACTGCTGCTGCTCCCCTACCTGTCCTGGATCGTGTTCGCCTCGTCACTGAATCTGTGGGCGGCACTGAACAACTAGGGGCTCAGCACTCCACCACGTTGACGGCGAGGCCGCCCATGGCGGTCTCCTTGTATTTGGAGGACATGTCCTTGCCGGTCTCGCGCATGGTCACGATCACCTCGTCGAGAGAGACGCGGTGGGAGCCGTCGCCCCACAGGGCCATCTTGGCGGCGTTGATCGCCTTGGCCGCCGCGATCGCGTTGCGTTCGATGCACGGGATCTGCACCAGACCGCCGATCGGGTCGCAGGTCAGGCCGAGGTTGTGTTCCATCGCGATTTCCGCTGCGTTTTCCACCTGCTGCGGAGTGCCGCCCATGACTTCGGCCAGGCCGGCGGCCGCCATCGACGACGCCGAACCCACCTCGCCCTGGCAGCCCACCTCGGCGCCGGAAATCGAAGCCTGTTCCTTGTAGAGGACCCCGATGGCTCCGGCGGCGAGCAGGAACTTGACCACGACGTCGTCGCGGTCCTCCTGGGTGGCCTTGTCCATGCCCGGGGCGAAGTGCAGCGCGTAGTAGAGGACGGCGGGGATGATCCCGGCGGCGCCGTTGGTCGGTGCGGTGACGACCCGGCCGCCCGAGGCGTTCTCCTCATTCACGGCCAGGGCGATCAGGTTGACCCATTCCTGCCAGTACTTCGGGTCCCGGTAGTCAGGGTCCTGGCCACGGTTTTCCTTCATCAGCCGTTCGTGCCAGTCCGGTGCACGACGGCGGACCTTGAGCCCGCCGGGCAGCAGGCCCTCGCGCTTGAGGCTGACCTCGACGCAGCCTTCCATGACGGAGTAGATGTGCAGGAGGCCCTCGCGGATTTCCGCTTCGGTGCGGGAGGCACGCTCGTTGACGAACATGATCTCGCCAATCGAGAGCCCCTTGGACTGGCAGCGTCCCAGCAGTTCCGCGGCGGTGCGGAACGGCAGCGGCAATTCCTTCTTGGACTCGGCCAGTTCCTTCAGCGCGGCGTCCTCCTCGCCCTCTCGGACGATGAAGCCGCCGCCGACGGAGAAGAAAGTGGCGCTGTGAACAACGGTTCCGTCGGCGTCGGAAACCGTGAACGTCATGCCGTTAGTGTGCCGGGGCAGGACGGTGAGCGGGCGCAGCACCATGTCCTTCACCCCGTACGGCAACTGTACGGATCCTGCCAGCTGGAGGGTTCCCGTCTCGGCAATGGCCGCCAGTCGATCCTCGACCTCGTCGGGGAGGATCTTCTCCGGGTGGTAGCCCTCGAGCCCCAGCAGGATCGCGGTCATGGTGCCGTGCCCGTGACCGGTCGCGGCCAATGAGCCGTACAGGTCCACCCGGAGCGCGGCGACCTTCTCCAGGTCCCCCGACGCCTTCAACTCCTCGGCAAAGACTGCGGCGGCCCGCATGGGCCCCACGGTGTGCGAACTTGAGGGCCCGATCCCAATAGAGAAAAGATCAAAGACGCCAACAGCCATGGCCGGGTTCCTAACTGGGGATAAATGTGGGGACGGAGCAGAAGGTGAGGTGCCCTCGCGGGGCCGGCGGAGCCGGGCTTTTCGAAAGCGTGCGTCAAAGCGAGGGCCCACGCCGTCCGGGTTCCCTGGCCGAGCTTGCGAGGCTAGGGGGACGGTGGGGAGAAGGAGCAGCACGCGTGAAAAGTCCGGTCCGCCGGTCCCGGAGCCAGCCCGGGTAGGGCCGGCCCCTGGACGGTCAGGCTAGGTTAGCAACCGAAGGGTAGAGCGGGTGGGCGGCGGCGAGGGCCTGGACCCGGGCGCGGAGCCCGGTCAGGTCCGCGCCGGCGTCCGCGGTCAGGGCCTCGGCGATGATGTCCGCGACCTCGGCGAACGCGGCCTCGCCGAACCCGCGGGTGGCCAGGGCCGGGGTGCCGATCCGCAGCCCGGAGGTCACCATCGGCGGGCGCGGGTCGAACGGGACGGCGTTGCGGTTGACCGTGATGTCGATCGCGGCGAGCCGGTCCTCGGCTTCCTGGCCGTTGAGCTCGCAGTCGCGCAGGTCCACCAGGACCAGGTGCACGTCGGTGCCGCCGGAGACCACGGTGATGCCCTTGGCCGTGACATCGGGCTGGACCAGGCGTTCGGCGAGGATCCGGGCGCCGGCCAGGACGCGTTCCTGGCGTTCCTTGAACTCGGGCGACGCGGCGATCTTGAACGCCACGGCCTTGCCCGCGATGACGTGCTCGAGCGGGCCGCCCTGCTGGCCCGGGAACACCGCGGAGTTGATCTTCTTGGCGATCTCGGCGTCGTTGGAGAGGATGATCCCGCCGCGCGGACCGGCCAGGGTCTTGTGCGTCGTGGACGTCGTGACGTGCGCGTGCGGCACCGGGGAGGGGTGCAGCCCGGCCGCGACGAGCCCGGCGAAGTGCGCCATGTCCACCATCAGGTACGCGCCGACCGAGTCGGCGATCCGGCGGAACTCCGCGAAGTCCAGCTGCCGGGCGTACGCGGACCAGCCGGCCACGATCAGCTGGGGCTTGTGTTCCTGGGCGAGGCGTTCGACCTCGGCCATGTCGATCCGGTGGTCATCCTCGCGGACCTGGTACGGGATGACATTGTAGAGCCGGCCGGAGAAGTTGATCTTCATCCCGTGCGTCAGGTGCCCGCCGTGGGCCAGGTTCAACCCCATGATCGTGTCGCCCGGACGGATCAGGGCGTGCATCACCGAGGCGTTCGCCTGCGCCCCGGAGTGCGGCTGGACGTTCGCGTACCCGGCGCCGAACAGGGCCTTGACCCGGTCGATCGCGAGCTGCTCGACGACGTCGACGTGCTCGCAGCCGCCGTAATAACGCTTGCCCGGGTAACCCTCGGCGTACTTGTTCGTCAACACCGAGCCCTGCGCCTGCATCACCGCCCGCGCCGTGTGGTTCTCCGAAGCGATCATCTCCAGCCCATCCCGCTGGCGGCCCAGCTCCGCGTCGATCCGCGCGGCGATCTCCGGATCCAGGGCCGCCAGCTCCGCGTCCAGCGACGGGGACACAACCTGCTCAAACACTGCTTCGGTGCCGGCGGCCACGGTCGAGCCGCTCACAGCTCGCCGCCGTTCTTGGAGGCGTAGTCCTGGGCGGAGAGCAGCGGACCCTCGGACTCCGCGGCCACCTTAAAGAGCCAGCCGGCACCGTACGGATCGCTGTTGATCAGCGCGGGATCGGACACGACCGCGTCGTTGATCTCCGTGACCTCGCCCGTCACCGGGGCGTAGAGATCCGAAACGGACTTCGTCGACTCAACCTCACCGCAGGTCTCACCCGCCGTTACCGACGAGCCCACCTCGGGCAGGTCAACGTAGACGATGTCGCCCAGCGCGTCCGTGGCGACCGCCGAGATGCCGATGGACACTACGTTCCCGGCCTCGCGGGCAACCCACTCGTGCTCGTCGGAGTACTGCAGTTCAGGGGCAACTTTTGCCATGTGTTTTTCCTAAGTCTTGGAGTGGTCGGTGGTGCTAAATCTATTGTGGCCGGTGCCTAGCGAACGTGGGTGGGCCGGGGTGCGCGGCCGGAGCCCGAATTCCTCCGCGTGCTCGCTCGTTCCTCGCTTAGACGCACGCTTCCGGAATCCGTTCCCCTGCCGCTATCGGCCGCTTCATATCCGCTGGCCAACAGTTTTCAAACAGCCCGCCCGCTCTCCGGAAAGAAACGCTGGCCGTTTAAATCTTCCAGGGCCGACCCGCGGTAGGCGGCACAGACCCCGCACCATTGGCTTTCGAAAGCGCTGGCTCCCGTTGGTGTTGAAGGTGAGCGGTCCCCGAGGGGCCGGCCGGGCTGGGTTTTCGAAAGCGTGCGTCTAAGCGAGTGGCCGCCGTCCGGGTTCCCTGACCGAGCTTGCGAGGTTAGGGGGACGGCGGGTCAAACGAGCGAGCACACGTGAAAACCCAGACGGCCGGTCCCGGAGCCGGGAACCAGCCCGCCTACTTTTGGCGCTTGTAGAAAGGCAGTGCGACAACTTCGAACGGCTCGCTCTTTCCGCGCAGGTCGATGTCCAGGGCCGTGCCGGGTTCGGTGAAGGCGACGTCGACGTAAGCCATGGCGACCGGGTAGCCCAGGGTGGGTGAGGGCTGGCCGGAGGTGACTTCGCCAACTGTGTTGCCGTCTTTGAGGACCGGGTAGTGGCCCCGGCCGGCCCGGCGGCCCAGACCCTTGAGCCCGACGAGCTTGCGGCCCGTCGTGGACCCGGCGCCGGCTTCCTTCTTGGCTGCCAGGGCGGCTTTGCCGACGAAGTCGCCTTCCTTGGACAGCGCGACGACGGGACCCAACCCGGCGGCGAACGGGTCGCCTTCGAGGGAGAGCTCGTTGCCGTAGAGCGGCATGCCGGCCTCGAGGCGGAGCGAGTCGCGGGAGGCCAAGCCTGCGGGCGTCAGCTCGCCTTCCTCAGCGATGGCGATGAGCGCCTGCCAGAGTGCGGCGGCGTCGTCGTTGGCGACAAAGATTTCGAAGCCGTCCTCGCCGGTGTAGCCGGTGCGGGCCAGCAGGAGGTTCTGGCTGCTGCCGCCGAACATGAACGGGACGTCGACGGCGGCGTAGTACTTCAGGCCGGTGACGAGCTCGTGCTGCGCGGCGGGGACCAGGCGGAGCAGGATGGCCTCCGCTTTCGGTCCCTGGACGGCGATCAGCGAGGTCTCGGCGGAGGCGTCCTGGACCTTGACATCGAAGTCTGCAGCGCGCTCGGCCAGGGCCGCGGCCACGACCTTGGCGTTGCCGGCGTTGGGGACCACCAGGAACTTGTCGGTGCCGTCGGCCGCGGCCGGGCGGCGGTAGGTGATGAGGTCATCGATGATGCCGCCGTCTTCGTTGCAGATCAGCGAATACTTGGCTTTGCCGACCGTCATCGCGGAAATCTTGCCGACCAGGGCGTAGTCCAGGAAGGCGGCGGCGTCCGGGCCGGTGACCCAGACTTCGCCCATGTGGGAGAGGTCGAACAGGCCCGCGGACTTGCGGACGGCGTGGTGTTCGGCAAGTTCGGAGCTGTACTTGAGCGGCATCTGCCAGCCGCCGAAGTCCGTGAAGGAGGCTCCAAGCTTCTTGTGCTCTTCGTAAAGTGCCGTGTAGTTCTCAGTCATCGTTGGCTGTCCTTAATTGGCAGAGTCTGCGGAGTCGTCGGAGTGATCTTCGAAGGCTTCGAGGGGAGGGCAGGAGCAGATCAGGTTCCGGTCACCGGCGGCGCCGTCGATCCGGCCGACCGGCGGGAAGTACTTGTCCTGCCGCAGGGTGTGGACCGGGAAGACGGCCTGTTCGCGCGGGTAGCTGCGCTCCCAGTCGGTGCTGACGACGGCGGCCGCGGTGTGCGGTGCGTTGCGCAGCGGGCTGTGCTCGACAGTGAAGTCGCCGTGGGCGACCTGGTCGATCTCCTTACGGATGGCGATCATCGCCGTGATGAACCGGTCGATCTCGCCCAGGTCCTCGGACTCGGTGGGCTCGACCATCAGGGTCCCGGCCACCGGGAATGCCAGGGTGGGGGCGTGGAATCCGTAGTCGATCAGGCGCTTGGCGACGTCCTCGGCCGTGACGCCGGTCTTGGCCGTGAGTTCGCGCAGGTCCAGGATGCACTCGTGGGCCACGAGGCCGCCCTCGCCGGTGTAGAGCACCGGGAAGTAGTCGTTGAGGCGGGCCGCGATGTAGTTCGCGGCGAGCAGGGCCGACTTGGTGGCTTCGGTCAGGCCCTGCCCGCCCATCAGCTTCACGTAGGCCCAGGAGATCGGCAGCACGCCGGCGGAGCCGTAGCGGGAGGCGGAGATCGGGGTGCCCTCGGCGCCGTTGGCCGGGTCTGCTGCGTTGCCGGGCATGAACGGGGCCAGGTGGGCCTTGGCCGCGACCGGGCCCACGCCGGGTCCGCCGCCGCCGTGCGGGATGCAGAAGGTTTTGTGCAGGTTCAGGTGCGAGACGTCGCCGCCGAACTGGCCGGGCTGGGCCAGTCCGACGAGGGCGTTGAGGTTGGCGCCGTCGATGTAGACCTGGCCGCCGGCTGCGTGGATGGCGTCGCAGACCTCGCGGACGTCGGCGTCGTACACGCCGTGCGTGGACGGGTAGGTGATCATGATCGCCGAAAGGGCGTCCTTGTGCTGTTCGATCTTGGCCTGTAGGTCCGCGTGGTCGATCGTGCCGTCCGAAGCGGTGGCCACGACGACGACCTTCATGCCGGCCAGCACCGCGGAGGCGGCGTTGGTGCCGTGCGCGGAGGCCGGGATCAGGCAGATGTTGCGCTGGTCATCTCCCCGGGAGAGGTGGTAACCGCGGATCGCGAGGAGCCCGGCGAGCTCACCCTGGGAGCCGGCGTTCGGCTGGATGGAGACCTGGTCGTAGCCGGTGATCTCGGTCAGCTGGGCTTCGAGGTCCTCGATCAGTTCCCGCCAGCCCGCCGTCTGCGAGTCCGGGGCAAAGGGGTGGATGGAAGCGAACTCCGGCCAGGAGATGGCCTCCATTTCGGCCGTGGCGTTCAGCTTCATGGTGCAGGACCCCAGCGGGATCATCGTCCGGTCCAGGGCCAGGTCCCGGTCCGAGAGGCGGCGGATGTAGCGCAGCAGCTGCGTCTCGGAGCGGTGCGTGTTGAACACCGGGTGCTGCAGGTAATCCGAGGTGCGTTCGACGGCGGAGTCCAGGGCGAAGCCTTCAGAAGTGTCGGCGACGGACGCGCCGAAGGCGGCGACGACGTCGGCGACGATGGCCGCCGTCGTGGCTTCATCGGCGGAGATGCCGACAGTGTCGGCGTCGATGGCGCGCAGGTTGATGCCCTTGGCGTCAGCGGCGGCGATGAATTCGGCGGCCTTGCCAGGGACGGACACGGTCACGGTGTCGAAGAACGAGGTGTGCTGCACGTCCAGTCCGGCGGCCTTGAGCGAGGCGGCAATGGTCCGGGCGTGGCCGTGAACGGTCTCCGCGATCGCCTTCAGCCCGTCCGGGCCGTGGTAGACGGCGTAGAACGAGGCGACGATGGCCAGCAGGGCCTGGGCGGTGCAGATGTTGGAGGTCGCCTTTTCACGGCGGATGTGCTGCTCGCGGGTCTGCAGCGCCAAGCGGTAGGCGGGGACGCCGGCGTTGTCCTTGGACACGCCCACGAGCCGACCGGGCATGGAGCGTTCCAGGCCCTTCTGGACGGCCATGTACGCGGCGTGCGGGCCGCCGAAGAAGAGCGGAACGCCGAAGCGCTGGGCGGAGCCGACAGCGATGTCGGCTCCCTGCTCACCGGGAGGGGTGATCAGGGTCAGGGACAGCAGGTCAGCCGCGACGGTGACGAGCGCGCCGCGCTCCTTCGCGTCCGCAATGACGGCCGAGTGGTCGAAAACGCGGCCGGAGGCACCGGGCTGCTGCAGCACGACGCCGTTGATGACGCCCTCGGGCAGGCCCTTGGACAGGTCCGCGACCTCGACCTCGAAGCCAAGGGCCTCGGCGCGGCCCTTGACGATCGCGATGGTCTGCGGGAGGCAGTCGGCGTCGAGGACGGTCTTCCCGTCGTGGGCCGTCTTGTTCTTGTTCGCCCGGCGCATCATCAGCACGGCCTCGGCGACGGCGGTGGCTTCATCCAGCAGCGAGGCGTTGGCGATCGGCAGGCCGACGAGGTCCTGGACCATGGTCTGGAAGTTCAGCAGGGCCTCCAGTCGGCCCTGCGAGATTTCCGGCTGGTAGGGGGTGTAGGCGGTGTACCAGGCCGGAGCTTCGAGGATGTTCCGGCGGATCACGGCGGGGGTGACGGTGTCGTAGTAGCCCTGGCCGATCATCTGAACGGCGGTCTTGTTCTTGGAGGCGATCCGGCGCAGTTCGGCGAGAACTTCCACTTCGCTCAGGGCGGCGCCGAGCGCCAGGTCGGAGTCCTGCCGGATGTCCTTCGGAACGGCGGTGTCCACCAGGGCGTCGACGGTGTCGTGGCCGACAGCCCTCAGCATGGTGTCGACGTCGGCCTGGCGGCGAGCGCCGATATGCCGGTCAACGAAGGACGTGGAGGCTGAGGTAACAGTCACAAGGAACTCCATAACTAAGGCGGCGCAGGGTACGCCACATTGATTCGGGTTCCTCCCCGCTCTGTATTGGACCTGAGAGTTTCCGCGCAGCCGCTTTCGCGAGGCTCCGCTTGCACCGTCGGTGAGCACAGCACGCCATGGGGCGCACTCGCTGCTTTCCAGAGTTGCCTTGCCGCGGCGGTACATGGGCCTGAGAGATTCCTGGGGAGGGTTTGCTCCTACGGCGCCTGCTTGTACCTACTTGCAGAACTCTCCCGCCGCAGATCAAAGGCATATTCAATTGCTCGTGACCGTAGTCACAGCCTCCATTGTCCTACGCCGGAGACGCGTCCGCAAACTCCGATCCCTCGGGCGCTCCCTCACCTCCGGCACGACTTACCCCAACGCTCCCTCACCTCCGGCACGACCCACCCCAACGCTCCCTCACATCCGGCGCGAATTTCCTGAACGCTCCCTCACCTCCGGCACGACTTACCCAACGCTCCCTCACGTGATGTGAGGGAGGGTTTCCCCGGAAGGGCACCAGACCTGAGGGAGCGTCCCCCGGAAGAGCACCGGACCTGAGGCAGCGTCCCCCGGGAGGGCACCACACCTGAGGGAGCGTCCCCCGGAAGAGCGCCAAACCCGAGGGAGCGTCCCCTCGGCTTGGGCCGGATCAGCCGCGGAGTCGTTCGACGGCGGCCAGCAGGCTTTCGACATCGCCGGCCACCTCGGCCGGCGCCTCGCCGGGCCCCCGCGCCAGCATGGCATTGAAGTACAGCCCGTCCCCCATGTAGAGCACGGGCTTGGCCATCGCGGGTCCCACGTCGGCGGCAAGGAGGGCCAGCCAGCTCGCCTGCACCCCGGCCATCCGCCGCAGGGTTTCAGCGTGGGCCACTTCGGCCAGGCGGGTGGCGGCGACAAAGACGCGGTCCAGCGGGGTGTCGGCCCACACCGAGGACCTGATGAAGTACGCGGCCGCTCCCTCCGGGGCTGCGGCCATGGCAGCCAGATCCTCGGCGAGGAGCCGGTCCAGGCGCTCCAGCAGCACCGAGATCATGGCTTCCTTGTTCGGGAAGTGGTACAGCAGTCCCCCCTTGGAAACGCCGGCCAGCTTGGCTACGGCGTCCAGCGTCGCAGCGCGCTCTCCCTCCGTAATGAGAAGGGATTCGAAGGCGTCAAGGACGGCTTCGCGGGCAACGGGTTTTCTGGCCATGGCTCCCATCATGCCTGCCTGAACAGCAATTTCTTAACTATACCGTCCAGACGGTACAGTTATTGTTTATGAGTACCGCGTCCCTGTCCGCCGCCACCCATGCCGCCCCGGCTCCCCGCGCACCCTGGCGCGATTGGCTGGCCTTGTCGCTGCTCATGTTCCCGGTTCTGCTCGTGGCCGTGGACAACACCGCACTGACCTTCGCGTTGCCGGCGATTGCCCGCAGCCTGGATGCCACCGGGGTGCAGCTGCTCTGGATCGTCGACGCATATCCGCTGGTGCTGGCCGGCTTGCTCGTGGCGATGGGCAGCCTGGGTGACAGGATCGGCCGGCGTCGGCTGCTGTTCATCGGCAGCTCCGGCTTCGCAGCGGTGTCCGCCGTGACTGCTTTTGCGCCCGGCGCGGAGTGGTTGATCGCGGGCCGGGCCGGGCTGGGCTTCTTCGGCGCGATGCTGATGCCGTCCACGCTGTCCCTGATCCGAAATATCTTCCCCGAGCCCAACCGGCGTCGGCTCGCGGTGGCAATCTGGGCCGCAGGCTTCTCCGGCGGCGCTGCGCTGGGCCCGATCTTCGGCGGCTGGCTCGTGGAACACCTCTGGTGGGGAGCGGTCCTGCTGGTCGCGGTGCCGATTATCCTGCCGCTGCTGGTCTTTGGCCGCGTACTGATCCCGGAATCACGGGACCCTAACCCCGGCCGGGTGGACGCCCCCAGCATCGTCCTGTCGCTGCTGGCCATGGTGCCAGCGGTCTACGGCATCAAGATGCTGGCTACCGACGGCGTTGCGCCGGAGCCGCTCGCGGCCCTCGGCGTCGGGCTGTTGATGGGCTACGCCTTCGTCCGACGCCAGCACCGGCTGGCGGCGCAGGACTCAGGCACTCCCCTGCTGGACCTGAGCCTGTTCGGCAATCCGGTCTTCAGCACCGCCATCACAGCCAACGTCCTGGCCCTGTTTTCCTACAACGGATTCATCCTGTTCCTCGCCCAGCACCTGCAACTCCTCGAGGGGCAGTCGCCCTCGGAGTCCGGCATGGCGATGGTCCCGGCCCTGGTCGCCACAGTGGTCGCGGGACTGCTCGTGGTCCCGCTGGTGCGCAAGGTCCGTCCGGGCTTCGTGGTGGCCGGCGGCCTGCTCCTGAGCGCCACGGGATACAGCCTGGTGGCTTTCGGGGACCACGGCACCGGGCCCGGCCTGCTGCTGGCCGCCTTGCTGGTGCTGTGCCTGGGCGTCGGCGCGGCCGAAACCATCTCCAACGACCTGATCCTGGGAGCGGCGCCGGCGGCGAAATCAGGCGCAGCGGCCGCCATCTCGGAAACCGGCTACGAGGTCGGCTCCCTGCTCGGCACCGCCATCCTCGGCTCCATCCTGACGGCGTCCTACCAGCGCAACCTGCACCTTCCCGCCGTCGCCGACGGGACGGTCCCGGCGGGGGCCGCTGCCCAGGCCGGCGAGACCCTCGCCGGGGCCGCGGAACTGGCACACACCCTCCCCGCGCCGCTGGCGGAATCTGTGATGGCCGCCGCCCGGGCCGCCTTCGATTCGGGCGTCCACATCACGGCAGCCATCGCGCTGGTGCTGATGTCCGGCGCCGCGGTGCTGGCCGCCGTCGTGCTGCGCAAGGTGCCGACGGCGGCCTAACAGCCGGCGCAGGGCCGCCGCGGCGGGGGGCAAGGTCTGTCAAGGGTTAAGAGCGAGCGCCCGACGCCGGGGGGACCCGGCGTCGGGCGCGTGGAAACCGCGTGAACGAACGCGGCTACTTCTTGCTGTCCGGCGTGGTGACGCTGGCGGTGGCGCGCATAGTTTCGGCGTTAACCATCCAGGCGTACTGCTCGAACTTGGCAATGAACTCGTGCAGCAGGTCCGCGGTGGTGGGGTCTTCCTCGTCCACCTCGTCGTGCACCTTGCGCATGGTGCCGACGGCGGCCTCGAGCGCGGCAACGATCTTGTCGATCGCATCCTTGGTGTTGATCAGGCCGGTGGGGAATTCCGCGAGCGCGGTGGTCTTCGAAACCGTGGAGCTGCGACCATCCGGCAGTGCATGGAGGGCGCGCATCCGCTCGGCCAGGTCGTCGGCGAATCCACGGGCCGCCTCGATGATTTCGTCCAGCTGCAGGTGAAGGTCGCGGAAGTTGGTGCCCACAATGTTCCAGTGCGCCTGCTTGCCTTGTACGTGGAGTTCGATCAGGTCCACGAGAACGGCCTGCAGGTTGCTCGTCAGGGTAGGTGATGCTTTCATGAATCCTCCTTGATAGGAACGTCTGATCCGGCGTTATGCCTCAGACGCTACCCCAGGGAGCAAACGGCACGCGATGGTCGCGGGCGAATTTCACGATCAGCTTACTAAGTGAGCTTACTAATCGTCCGGAATCGCCTCAGACGGCCTGGTTCAGCACCGGCCCCTGCGGGAAGATGGCCCGGGTAATTCCCCCGGTGGTGGCCTCGGAGAGCTGGGCGAGATAGTCATTCCGGCGGCGCGGCGTGATCCGGGACTGCGGTTCGAAGCCCTGGTCCGGGTCATCGGCGTAGTGGGCGGTGAGGCCGTCGCGCATAAGGCGGATCGCTTCGGCGCGCTGCTGCGAGACGGCCGCGTGAGTGGAGCCCAACTCTGCTGCCAGGTCCTTGACGGTCCGGTCGCCGAAGTAGATCTCCTCGACGACGTAGCGCATCCGTTCCGGCAGCGACTTCACGGCGGCACGGAGGTACTGGAGCCGCTCGTCAGCGAGGACCGAGCCCTCCGGGGACAGGGTTTCCGCTGCGAGGGTGTCGACGACGGCGTCGTCGAGCGGCGTGAGGGTCCGCGACGCGTCCGCGAGGGCAGCTTCCACAACGCTCTGCTGGACGCCGAGCGCGGAGGCGATCTCGTCAACCGAGGGGGTGCGACCGAGCGCCGCCGCCAGGGTCTCCTGGACGGACATGGTCTCTTTGATCCGTCGGCGTGCCGAGCGCGTCGCCCAGTCGCTGGCGCGCATTTCATCGGCGAAGGCGCCGAGGATGCGGCGGCGCGCGAAGGCGCCGAAGGGCACGCCAAGGTCAGGGTCGAAGGAATCGGCCGAGGTAATCAGGGCAACGGCGCCAGCCGACGCCAGGTCATCGCGCGAGAGGTGGGACGCCTTCGAGCACAAATCTGAGACGAGATAGCCAACCAGCGGAAGGTGCTGGGTGACCATCTCGTTGCGTTCCACGCGATTCAATAGTGTGTCCCCCCATGAGACGGATCAGGAGCTTTAAAAACCCTGAGAGCCGCACCACCAAACGGTCGCGCACTCCCCCCATGGGAGGCGGTGTTCGAAGCTCGGGCGCAGCACCCAGAACGAAACCTATCACCTGATCCGGAATCTGCGTGTACCCTCAGGGAAAAGCTTGGCGGAAAATGCGGAAAGCCGTAATTTGGCCGGGATGTCAGGGGAATGGGGCCCATGGGTGCAGGGGATCTTTCGGCGGCGCTGTGGCAGGAACGGCGGCAGTTGGAACTGCTCCTGTTCCGGTTGGAAACGCAGCGACTGCATGCGGCCGCCGGCAACACCCACTGGCTGACCTTCACCGCGTCCGAAGTAGAAGGTGTGCTGGACCGCCTGCGCTTCGAGGCACTGGCCCGGAATGTCGAGTCCGCGGCGGTGGCGGCCGAATGGGGCCTACCGGCGCAGGCCACTTTGCTTGAACTGATTGCCGCCGCGCCGCAGGGTTCCTGGCCGACCGTCCTGCAGGAGCATCTTGAGGGCCTGCGCGCCTTGATGGGCCGGCTCGGCGAGGCAGCCCGCACCAACGAGGCAACGCTCCGGAGCCTGCAGCGACCGGAGGCCCCGGACGATCCTGCCGGTGTCCTTGAGCAGTTGACGATTGCCGGGAACATTGAGCGGGCCCTCGCCATCACGCGCCGTGCGACCCAGCCGTTACTGGCCCAGTACCTCGGCGACGACGCGAACTCGCACTGAGGCGACACGCCGGGGCAGCCGGCCGGCGGCGACCGCGGCGGCGAAAGCGGCGGACGTCAGGCGCGCGTCAGTCGGCGGCGGGTGCAGCGGGGCGGCCGGTCTCGGCCGCCGGCGGAACCGCGGGGACGGCCGGGGGCAGCAGCCCGCGCAGCGCGTCCTCGGTGCCGGTGCCGGCGTCGGCGCCTGCTTCGGCTGCCGCCAGGTTCGCCGCAGCGATGGCCTCGATTACTTCCCGCCGCTGGATCGGGACGCCGCGGGGCGCCTCGATGCCGATCCGGACGCCGTCGCCGCGCCCTTCCAGAACAGTGATGACGATGCCGTCGCCGATCATGATCTGTTCGCCCGGCTTGCGTGTTAGTACCAGCATTCTCTCAATCTACCCTTCGCGGCCGGACGCTGCGGCCCACGGCGCCGGCCGGGCCGCCGGGCGGCCGTCGATCCAGCCCACCGGCAGGCCAAGGCCGTCCACGCTTTCGGGCGTTCCCGTGTCGGCTGCGCCCACCACGGCCACGCCGGCCACCTCCAGCCGGGCCCGCAGCAGGCTCACCCAGCGGGCGGTGTCTTCATGCTTGCGTCCGGCGTCCACCACTACCCAGAGCTGGTCCGGGGAGAGCGCCGCGATCGCCTGCAGCCTGGCCAGAGTGTTGCGGGCCTTGCCGAGTCCGAACGCCGCGAGCACCGTCTGCTCCGTCTCCACGGCGTGGGCGCGGGCCGCCGTCGCGCTCTGGCGTCCGTCCAAGTGCAGGTGCCCGTAGGCGCTCAACTCCCCCGCCGTGCGCACGTCCGCGCCGCCGGCAGCGATGGACATGGCCAAGGCCGTGTCCAAGGCGTCGTCACCGAGACCCACCAGCACCACCAGGTCACCGGTACCGCTCAGCGGAACCGGGACTTTCTCGCGCACCGGAGCGGACCGCATCGACGAAGAAGACGACGGCGCCGACACCGCAGCCTGCTGTTGGGCCGGCGCGGCGTCTTCCGCCGCGCCGCTTCCCGGGGTTGCCGGCCTCCCGCGCTCAGGCTGGCCGGCACCGGCGGAGGTCGGACGGAGTCCGGAGCCGAGCTGGTCCAGCAGTTCGGCGAAGTCCGGTGACTCGGTAGAGACGCCGGGGGTGCCGGAGCGGTGCAGGGTCAGTTCGGCGGCGTCGGCTTCGGCCAGCAGGGCCGCGATCGCGTCTCCCTGCAACTCGTGGCCCGGAGCGGAGGCGACGCGGGTGCTGGCCGGAGCCTCCGGGCGCCGCGGCGCGTCCCGGACGGTGTCCCGCGGCGCGTCCGTCGTCGTGGCGGAGGCACGCTCGAGGATCTCTCCTTCGGAGAGGATGTCCGCATCCGGCACGACCTCGCCGGTGACGACGTCGTGCTTGGGCTGGACCTCGACGACGGCCTCGTAGCGGTTCGCCGCGAAGAGCCCGGCGATGCCGGGGCTGATGACGCGTTCCGCGGAAACGATCCGGGCGGACGGGCCGTATTGGGCTTCGGCCTTGCTGCGGATTTCCTCCAGCGAGGCTCCCTTAAGCCGATAGCGGTTCGGCATGGCGCACGACTCCTACAGTTTCGATCCGGACATTGGCGGAAGTGACTTCGCGGTACGAGAGCACGGGGATGGACCCGGGCTGCGCCCCGATGAGCCGGTGGATGGCCGGACGCAGCGCCGGGGCGCAAACCAGGACGGCCTGGCGGTTGGCGGCGGCCGCGGAGTCCACCGCGTTGCGCACCGAGCGCAGCACGGCGTCGAGCCGGTCCTGTCCCATCACGATCTGGCTGCCGCCCTCGGCCGGGCGCATGTCCTCGAGCATGGATTGTTCCAGGAGCGGGTCGATCATGATCACGTTGAGCACCGGGCCCTCCATGAACTTGGCCGTCAGCGCCGGGCCGAGCGCCTGGCGCGCAGCCTCCACCAGCGATTCCGGGTCCGTGGAAATCTTGGCCCGGAGGGTGAGCGCCTCGTAGATGCGGGCCAGGTCGTTGATGGGGACCTGTTCGTCGAGCAGGCCCTGCAGCACGCGCTGCAGCTCGGCGAGCGAGAGCAGCGCCGGGGTCAGCTCGTCGACGGCGGAGGGGCTCTGCTTGCGCACACCCTCCGTGAGCACCCGGACATCCTCGCGGGACAGCAGCCGGGCCGCGTTGCCGGTGACGATCGAGGACAGGTGCGTGACCAGCACCGAGACGCGGTCGATCACGGTGGCCCCGGTCATTTCGGCGTTGTGCCGCATCTCGGCCGGAATCCACTTCCCGGCGAGACCGAAGACGGGCTCGATCATGGCCACGCCCGGGAGTGAATCCAGCGAGTCGCCCAGGGCCAGCATCTGGCCGCCGGGAGCGGTGCCGCGACCGGCCTCCACCCCGGCGATCCGGATGGCGTACGTGGCGGGCGGGAGGTCCACGCTGTCCCTGGTGCGCACCGGCGGAATGACCAGGCCCAGCTCCATCGCGATCTTGTGCCGCAACGAGCGGACCCGGGCCAGCAGGTCATCGGACGCGCCGGAGACCATGTCGACAAGGTCGGGGGCGAGCAGGATCTCCACCGGGTGGACGCGCATGTCCTCGAGCAGCTTCTCGTTCGGATCCATTTCCGGGGAGTTCAGCGCGGCCGCCTCGGCGCCGCGCGCCAGTTCCGCCTGCTGCTGGCTCGCTTTGGTACGGCGCGAGGCCAGGATCAGCCCCGCCCCGACCAGGATGAACGGGATGGGCGGCATGCCCGGGATGAGGGCCATGGCGAGGGCGGCCACACCGGCGATCATCAGGGCGTTGGGCGACTGCAGCAGCTGGGTCGAAGCGGTCCGGCCCATGTCCGCTTCCGCGTTGGACCGGGTCACGATCATGCCGGTGGAGACGGCCATCAGCAGCGCCGGGATCTGGGTGACGAGCCCGTCGCCCATGGTCAGGATGCCGTAGGTGTTCAGCGCGTCGCCGATTTCCAGGCCGCGCTGGACCATGCCGATGGCGATGCCGCCGATGAAGTTGATGATGATAATGATGATGCCGGCGATGGCGTCGCCCTTGACGAACTTCGAGGCGCCGTCCATGGCGCCGTAGAAGTCGGCCTCGGCCGAGACCTCGGCGCGCCGTTCCCGGGCCTGGGTGTCGGTGATCAGCCCGGCGTTCAGGTCGGCGTCGATCGCCATCTGCTTGCCCGGCATGGCGTCCAGGGTGAAGCGCGCTCCGACTTCGGCGACGCGCTCCGCGCCCTTCGTGACCACGACGAACTGGATGACCACCAGGATCAGGAACACGACGGCGCCGATGATCATGGACCCGCCCACGGTCACCTTGCCGAAGGCCTCAATGACCTGGCCGGCATAGCCGTTGCCCAGGACCAGCCGGGTGGAGGCAACGTTCAGGCCCAGCCGGAACAGGGTGGCCACGAGCAGCAGCGAGGGGAACACGGAGAAGTCCAGCGGCTTCTTCACGAACATGCTGGTCAGCAGCACCAGCAGCGCGAGCAGGATGTTGCACACAATTAGGAAGTCCAGCAGCGGCGCGGGCACGGGAACCACCAGCAGCAGCACGATGCCCACGATGCCGATCGGCACCGCCAGTCGGGCGAGCCTGTTGTTCATGATGCGGTCCTTTCACAGACGCTGGTTCCAAAAATGTTCGCGAAAATGTTCCGGAAAATGCTCATCTCGCGGCCCCGGCCATCCGGTGCAGTCCGGCCCCGGCGCCGCGCGCCTTGAGCGACATTACGAAGGCCAGTACGCCGGCCACGGCGTGGTAGAAATCCACCGGGATCTCCTGCCCCAGCTCGCAGGCGCCGTGCAGCGCCCGGGCGAGCGGGATGTCCTGGACCATCGGCACGCTCTTCGCCTCGGCCTCCTGCCTGATCCGGGACGCAACGTGGCCGGCCCCCTTGGCGACCACCCGCGGGGCCGATTTGCCCGGTTCGTACTTCAGCGCGACGGCGACGTGCGTGGGGTTGACGAGGACGACGTCGGCGTCCCCGATCGCGGCGATCATGCGGTTCCGGCTCATGGACAGCTGCCGGGCCCGGCGCTGGGAACGTATCAGCGGATCGCCTTCGCTGCTCTTGTTCTCGTCCTGGACTTCCTTCTTGGACATCCGGGTCTTCTTCCGGTTCCGGCGCATCACCACGAAGAAGTCGACGGCCGCGAGCGCGATGCCGGCGAAGACAGCGAACTGGACCAGGGACGAGATGCCGCCCCCGGCGGCCGCGACGACGCCGGACACCGGAAGGCCGCCCGCGGTGAGCAGTACCGGGATCAGGCCCTGCACGACGGAATACAGCACGAGGCCGACGACCGTGGCCTTCAGCAGCGCCTTCACGCCGCCCCAGAGCGCCTGGGTGCCGAAAATGCGCTTCAGCCCGCTGAGCAGTTTGAAGTTCTCGAAATCCAGCCGGAACTTCTTAAGGTGGATTCCGCCCTGCAGCGCCGAGCCGACCAGGACCACAACGAGCACCACGATCAGCATCGGCCCGAGGATCCCGGCGACCGAGTCGACGCCGTCCTCCAGCGCCTTCACGGCCTTGGCCGGGTCCGGCTCCGCCATGACGCCGCGGACGGTGAAGAGCTGGTCGGTGGCGGCGTTCGCCCCGCGTTCCACGGTGGCCGGGATCATCACGGCGGCGGCGCCCACGGCCAGCCACGCGGTGAGGTCCTGGGAGCGCGAGAGCTGTCCCTTGGAGCGGACCTCCCGCATGCGTTTGTCGGTGGCTTGTTCGGTTTTTTCCTGTGAATCCGACATCAGCCCACCCCCAGCACCGTCTTGGCGGCCTGACCGGCGAGCGTGGAGACGATCCTGGGCAGCGCCAGGAAGAGGAATCCCGCGAGCGAGAGGGTCAGCATGATCTTCAGCGGGAAGCCGAGGGAGAAGGCGTTCAGTGCCGGGGCCACCCGGGTCAGCAGGCCGAGTCCGACGTCGGCAAGGAACAGCACCACCAGGAGCGGGCCGGCGATCTGGACGGCGGCGAGGAACATTCCGGTGACGGCGGAGACCATGGCCTGGACCGGCTGGGCGAGATCGAGGCCGCCGGCCAGCGGCAGGGCGGTGAAGCTTCCGGTCAGCCCGCCGATGACAAGCTGGTAGCCGTCCGAGG
Source organism: Arthrobacter sp. 01T414 (assembly GCF_056398965.1). Taxonomy (NCBI): domain Bacteria; kingdom Bacillati; phylum Actinomycetota; class Actinomycetes; order Micrococcales; family Micrococcaceae; genus Arthrobacter; species Arthrobacter sp. 01T414. Next base: position 132,142 of record NZ_JBFTQK010000006.1, read on the forward strand.
AGAACAGCAGGGCGAGGGCCGCCATCTGCAGCAGCCGGGTGAATTGGGCGCCGTTGACCATCATCTGCGGGTCGAAGGCCTGGGCCATCTGGAAGCCGCTGAAGAGGTCGATCAGGCTGCCGGCGGACTGGACGGCGGCGAAGACCAGCATGACCAGGAAGCCCAGGACGAGCCCGGTGACGAGTTCCAGGACGACGCCGGTGAGGAAGCCTGCCGTGTCGCGGGCGGTGTAGCCGGCGGAGAGGCGCTGCGAGACGGCCAGGCCCAGGCCGACGCCCAGCATGGCCTTGATCCGGCCGGGGAAGGCCTGGTGCGCGAACGGGGGTGCCACGATCAGGAATGCCGTCATCCGGACCGTGGCCAGCAGCAGCACTTCCAGCCACGTCTGGTCGATCGGGATGCCCACCTCACAGGCCTCCGAGCAGGGAGGGGATCTTGGCGAAGAGGTCGTTGGTGAAGGCGACCATCTCCGAGATCATCCAGTGCCCGCAGATCAGCAGGGCGACCGCCACGGCGGCCAGTTTGGGCACGAAGGAAAGGGTGGCTTCCTGCAGCTGCGTGATGGACTGCAGCAGGGAGATCGCCAGGCCGACCACCAGCGCCGTTACCAGCACCGGGGCCGAGAGCTTGGCGGCCACGATCATGGCCTGGAGGCAGATGTCCAGGACGGCGTTGGCGTTCATCCCGAGCCTGCGTAACTTTGGATCAGCGAGGTGATGATCAGGCCCCAGCCGTCCACGAGGACGAAGAGCAGGATCTTGAACGGCAGCGAGATCATCACCGGCGGGAGCATCATCATGCCCATCGACATCAGGGCCGCGGAGACGACGAGGTCGATCACGAGGAACGGGATGAAGATGACGAAGCCGATGATGAAAGCGGCCCGGAGCTCGGAAATCATGAAGGCCGGGATGAGGGTCTGCAGCGGCACCGCTTCCGGCGTGGCCGGGTTCTCCATGCCGGCGGCGCGGGTCATCAGGGCGATGTCCTCCTCGCGGGTGTGCGCCAGCATGAAATGCTGCAGCGGCACCGAACCGGCATTGAGCGCGCCGTTGAAGTCGAGGGTGCCGTTCAGGTAGGGCTGAACCCCGACGGTGTTCATCTCGTTGATGACCGGCCACATGACGAAGATCGACAGGAATAGGGCCAGGCCCGCCAGCACCTGGTTGGGCGGGATGGACGGGAGCGAGAGTGCGTTGCGGGTCATCGCGAGCACGACGAAGATCTTGGTGAACGAGGTCATCATGAGCAGCAGCGCGGGCGCCACGGACAGCAGGGTGATCCCGATCAGGGTCAGGACCGCCGTCGAGGGCTTCCCGTCCATGCCGTTGATCTCGATGTTGACGCTGCCCGTGTCCGGGCTGGCCGGAGGGGTGGGCGGCACCGGGGGCACCGGGGCGGTGGCGTGGCCGGCGGAGGCGTTAAGCCAGAGCAGCAGGACGGCGAACAGCAGGGCGGCGACGCCGGTTACCAGCACACGGACGGCCCGGCTGGTACCGGACTGGGTGACGCTGCTTGAGGGGACGCGGGCGGAGCGGGCGATGGCAGGGCGGATCAATTGCGGCGTCCGCTCCTGAGAGCGGCAGCGGCCTGCTTCCACGTGGAACCGGCCAAGATAGACCCGTGCAGCGGCGGGTGGGCCGCCGGGGGCATGGTCCCCCGTCCCGGGGCAGTCCGGGCATGGGATTCGCGGTGGATGGAGCTGCGCCTGGAGAGCGGCAGCTCCGAACCACCCGTCTCGGATGCTGCAGTTGTGGCCGGCTCGGCGGAAGAACCGGCGCCGGCTGAGGATGCGGCGGCGGAAGTTCCGCCCGCGCTGGCCAGGATCTGCGCGAAAGCGCCGGCAGCCCCGCCGCGGCGGGGCAAGGGTGCCAGCGCATCCGCGGCTTCTTCGGTGTCCTCCGGGATGTCGCCGGTGTGCAGGACGTTGACGGAGTGGTCGGTGACGCCCAGCAGGAAGCGCTGCCCGCCGGCGTCGACCACCACCACGGAGGCCCGCTGGCCGACGCTTTGGCGGCTGACAACGCTCAGGGCGGCGTCAGCGCGGCGTCGTCCCGTGCCTTTGCCGAGACGGCGTTGCAGCAACCAGATCAGTCCAAGCACCGCGCCCAGGGCTACGGCTACCCGCAGCCCGAGGATCAGCGAGTCCATTCAGCTAAGCCCCTCGGCCACGTCGAGGATCCGGGTGATCCGCACGGCGTAGTCCTGGTCCAGGACCACGACCTCGCCGTGGGCGATCAGCCGGCCGTTGAGCAGGACGTCTGCGGGGGCGCCGGCGGAGCGGTCCAGTTCGATGATTTTGCCGGGTTCGAGCGAGAGGACGTCGCGGACCGACATCCGGGTGCGGCCGATCTCCACGGTCAAGGCCATCTCGATGTTGTTGATCCGGCCCAGCCGGCCGGCCACCGTGTCGCCGCCACCGAAGAGGTCGCCGCCACGGTCCTGGCTGGTGCCGTGTTCGCGCAGCCGGACGGCGAACCACGCCGCCGGGCTGGTGCCGTCGGAGAGTTCGAAGATGGCGGTGTCCGGGTCCGAGAGCAGGCCGGAAGCATCGGATTCGCGCAGGTCGGAGAGGACGCCGGCGCCGAAGACCGAGCTGGCGCTTTCCATCGCCGGGCGGAGGACGTCGGTGACGGAGACGACGCCGAGCTGGCCGCCGGCCATGCCGCCGGCCGCTTCGTCAAGGAAGGTGCGGTCGCTGAGCATCAGGGCCAGGTCGGCCGTGACGGAGCCGACGAAGGTCGCGGTGACGGCCTGGCGGGCGTAGGGGGCTGCGGCGCGGGCCGGGACCAGCGCGACAACCTTCAGGGCTACCGGGCTCGGCAGCTCCCCAACGAGCCGCTCCGCCGACGATTCATGCTTGGTCAGGGTGATGCTCATCGGTTGTTCTCCTCGATTGTGACAATGACGGCGGCGGCCCGGGACCCGTTGCGGGCGGGGGCGGCGGTGGCCAGCCTCGTGCCGTCCAGGGTGAGGTCAAAGGGCCTGTTTTCCAGGTGCGGGAGGGTCAGGACGTCGCCCACCGCGAGGCCCAGCACCTGGCTGGGGGTGACGTACGAGGTCGAGAGGCGCACCGAGAGTTCCACCGGGACGCGCTCCAGCTGCGAGCTGACGCGGGCGGCGGCGTCCCCGCGGTTGTCCGTCGGGTTGACCTTTTTCAGCCGGCCCAGCAGGATTCCCGCAGGCACCGCCAGGGTGGCCGGAGAGCTGATGTTGCCGACGTTGATCGTGAAGGAGGCGACAATCATGAGTTCGCTGGGTGCTGCCGCCTGGGCGAACTGGGAGTTGTACTGGACCGTGTCCACCCGGATGGTCTCGCTCAGCAGCGGCCCGAGCGAGTAGCCGAGGTCCTCGAGGGCCTCGTCCATGAGCCCCTTGACCAGGGCCTGTTCGATCTGGGTGAACTTCCGGTCCGGCATGGCCGTGTCGTTCGAGGCGCCCAGCATCCGGTTGATCCAGCCCAGGGCGGAGGGTGCGGGGAACTGCACCACCAGCTTGGAATCGTGAGATTCGACGGTGCACAGCACCATGGCGGTCACGGCCGGCAGGGAGGCGGCGTACTCGTCGTAGCTTTGCATGCCGACGTCTTCGAGCCGGACCACCGACTTCACGCGGACCTTGGCGGTCAGCTGGGTTCCCCACTGGCGGGCGAACGTTTCGAAGGCGAGTTCCAGGACGCGGCTATGCTCACGCGCCAGCGTCGCGGGACGCCGGAAGTCATAGACGCTGACGGTCCGCTCCCGTACCACTTCCCGCTCATCCAGAACACTCACGGTTGCCACTATCGGCAAGGGATCCGGCGCCGTAAGGCATCCCGCCGCTATTTCTGGCTGAGCTTCATTGCCTCGGGAATGAGGGCCCGGACGACGTCGGGCTTGTCAGAGATGACCACAATGTCCACCCGCCGGTTCCGCTCCATCAGCGCAGGTGTGGAATCGTCGTTGACCTGCCGGGCAGAGCCGAAAGCGACGGCCCCGATCCGCTGCTGAGGGATCCCGCCGTGGTCCACCATGTAGCGCAGCACGTTGACGGCACGTGCCGAGGACAGCTCCCAAGTGGAGGGGTAGGCAGTGATGCCCTTGGCCGCGTGGCCTTCCACCATGATCTCCAGGGCCGCGGAGCGAAGGATGGGCGAGACGATGTGCAGCACCTGGGACGCGCGGTTGGTGAGCTCGGGCCGGTCGGGGGCGAAGAAGGCCTGCGAACCGATGAGCTTGACGGTCAGCCCGCGCTGGTCGATCTGGAACTCCACGTTTTGGCTGAGCCCGGCCGCGGCCAACCCGGCTTTCATCTTTTTCTCGAGGGCGCGCAGCCGGTCCACTTCTTTCTTGGCGGCGGCGAGGGCCTCGTCCTTGGCCTTCTTGTCGTCCGACTGGACGGCGGCGAAGGCCTCCAGGTCCTTGTTGACGAATTCGGGCGGGACCACCGTTCCGGAAGCGGTGTCCACGGTTTCCGAGGCCACCGCGCCGAAGCCCGTGGCGAGTGAGTTGCGCAGCTTTTCGAACTTGTTCGCGTCAACCGTGGACATGGCGTAGAGGACGATAAAGAGGCACATGAGCACCGTGACCATGTCCATGTAGGAGGCCATCCAGCGTTCGTCGACGTGGTGCGCCTCGGGCTTCTTGCGCGGCCGGCGGCGGCCGCTCACGCGGCCGTGTCCATCGGCTCCGCGCGGTCCTCGCCGCTGGGCGCCTTGCGGCCCTTGTCGGCGCTCTTGAGCTGGTGCTCCGGGACCATGGAGCGGAGCCGTTCGGCCAGCAGCAGGGGCTGGGCGCCGGACTGCACGGCGAGCATGCCCTCCATCACCAGGGTCATGCGTTCGATGTTCAGCTCGGAGAGCCTGGCCAGGCGCGAACTGAACGGCAGCCAGATGAAGTTGGCCGAGAGCAGGCCCCACAAGGTGGCGACGAACGCGGCCGCGATCATGTGACCCAGCTCGTCCGGCTTGGAGAGGTTTTCCAGGACGTGGGTGAGCGAGACAACGGTTCCGACGATGCCGACGGTGGGGGCATAGCCGCCGAGGCTGGCGAAGAACTTCGAGGACGCGTGGTCGCTGCGGGACTTCGTGTCGATTTCGTCCTCCATCTGCATGCGGAGGTCCTCGGCGTCGGTGCCGTCGGCGATGTTCTGCAGGGCGCGGGCCAGGAACGGATCCTTGACGCTGGCCGCTTCCTCCTCGAGCGAGAGCAGGCCCTCGGCGCGAGCCTTCTCCGCGAAGCGGACCATCTGGTCGATGCTTTCCTGGGGCTTCGACGTCTTTCCCATGAACATTGCCGGCACGGCCTTGAACGCCTGGATTACATCCTTGAGCGTGTTGCCGGCCAGCCCGATGGCCAGGGTTGCCCCGAACACCAGGACCAGGGGCCCGGGCAGCAGCAGGCCAGAGATGCTGCCGCCTTCAATGACCACCATGGTGACGACTGAACCAAACGCGAGGAGCAGTCCGATGATTGTTGCGGGATCCATGGCTTACTTCCTTGGTGGTTCAGGTGCGGAGGCGTCGGCGTCGTCGTCCGGTCCGGCAGGCGGAACCAAGCTCAGCGGGAAGCCGGTGACCACGGGAAAGTCCCGGGCCTTGCTCAGGACGTAGGCACGGTAGTCGGCAATCAGTTCCACCACCTCGGCGAGGCTTTCCAGCACAACGTAGGCGGCGCCGTCGAGCGTAACCAGGTGGGTGTCCGGGCTCTCGTGGATCCGTTCAATCAGGTCCGGATTGACCGCGAAGCGCGTTCCGTTGAGGCGTGTGACAACGATCATGGGCCGATTCTGCTCTGGGGACTGCCTGGCGGTGCGGCCAGGCGGCGGGTAAGGGGTGTTCTCCCCTTACTGTCGGCAGGCCGCCCGCTTTCGTTAGGCGCCGGGCGGACACGAAGAGGCTTCCAGTACGACGCCGGCACGAATTTCGCTACGGCAACGGACACCGGCGGCGGAACCGGACCTGCGCCCCCCGGATCCGAGCCGCATCCGTCCGGCCGCGCCGCGCTTTTCCAAAACCGGCGCGAAAAAGCAGCCATGCCGCGGTTTGGCCTGCACCGTATTTGCCRTCAGCCGGGCGCAGCGGCGGGGACAGCCCGGGCGTCGGTGCGGTATGAGGCCCGTGCTGTTCCCTGCGCCTTTCGCAGACGACCGTGGACTGCGGTGCGATTAGCGCTTGAGGTTGCCGAGCTCCTGCAGGACCTCGTCGGAGGTGGTGATGATGCGGGCGTTGGCCTGGAAGCCGCGCTGGGCGACGATCAGGTTGGTGAACTCCTGGGAGAGGTCCACGTTGGACATTTCCAGCGAGCCACCGGCCAGGGTGCCGATGCCGGGGTCGCCCGCGGCGCCGAGCAGGACGTTGCCGGAGTTGGCGGTGGCGACGTAGGAGGAGCCGCCGGCCTTTTCGAGGCCCGCCGGGTTGGTGAACTTGGCGAGGGCGATCTTGGCCAGGACCTGCTTAACACCGTTGCTGAAGGACCCGATCAGGGACCCGTCGTTGCCGAGAGTGAAGGACTCCAGCTTGCCGGCCGCGGAGCCGTTCTGGCCGCTGACGGTCAGGGAACTCATGCCGGCGAAGCCAGTGACCTTGGAGAGGTCGACGCCGATGCCGTTGACGGCAAGCGCGGGGCTCGCCACCATTGCGCCGCCCGTGCCGGGGGTCAGCTTGGTGACCGGAGAGGTGGTGGCCCCGTCCTTGGCGGTGACGTCCCAGGCGGCACCGTTCCGGGCGAAGTTCAACGTGAGGTCGCGGGGGGCGCCAAGGCCGTCGTAAACCTTCACTACGCGGGTAAATGAGTCGTTGGCGGCACCATCGGCGGGAAGGTTCCCGTCGAGCGTCACCGTGGTGGTGGGGGTCGCGATCATGGTGTTCGGGTTCAGCGTGATGTCCCCGACGGCCCCGGCCTGGTTGACGACGCCGCTGTTGTTGGCGGTCCAGCCCTGCAGGATGCCGCCGTCGGGGCTCACGAGCTGGCTGGCGGCGTCGAACGTCATCGAACCGGCGCGGGTGAACAGCTGCTGGCCGCCCTTGCTCGTGACGAAGAAGCCCTCGCCGGAGATCATCATATCCGTGGCGCGCCCGGTGCTCTGCGAGGAGCCCTGGGCGAAGTTGGTGCTGACGCCGGCAACGCGGACGCCGAGGCCGATCTGTGCCGGGTTGCTGCCGCCGGACTCCCCCTGCGGAGCGGAGGCGCCCTGGGTCATCTGGGAAAGGGTGTCCTGGAACTGCGTGGAGGACGCCTTGAAACCGGCCGTGTTGACGTTGGCGATGTTGTTGCCGGTGACATCCAGCATGGTCTGGTGGGCACGAAGGCCGGAGATTCCGGAGTACAGCGAGCGGAGCATGGGAACTGCCTTTCTACGGGAGGAAAAACTGATCAGGAAGCGGCCGGCGCGGTAAGGCCGGTGATGGAGTCGAGGGGGATGGAGAGTTCGCCTACCTTGACGGCAGGGACGGCGCCGGCGAAGGAAACCGAACTGGCGATTCCGGTGCCGGTGGTGCCGTCGGCGAGGGTGTAGTCAACCGAGTGGCCAATCAGCTGGGCCGCAGCGGAGCGCATCTGGAGGGAGAAACCCTCCTTGCTGTTGCTCGTCAGCTCGGTCATCTTTTCCATCATGGAGAGCTGGATGGTCTGGGCCATCATCTGGTTGGTGTCCATGGGGGCACTCGGGTTCTGGTTCTTGAGCTGGGCCACGAGGAGGGTCATGAACACGTTGGCGTCCATGGACTGCACGGGCGCCCGGACGGCAGCAGCCTCCGGGGTCGCCGCCGCGGCCGTGACCGGCTGGGGGGCGATGGGCTGGATGGTCATGAGTCGGGTTCCTTCGCGTTAGACAAGAATGTCGAGGGTGGTTTGGGGGCCGTTCTGGAGCCTGGCGGTGCGCAGCGACGCTTGGTCCGCCAAGGCGTCCCACCGGTGTCCGGGCCGCGGTTCGCCGGGCCCGTTTCGGCCGCCCGCGCCCGCCCCGGAACCGGCGCCGCTGCCGGCGTGGGCGGCTTCGCGGCCTGCGCCGTCCTGCCCCTGTCCGCCGCCGGCCGGCCCGCTATGGTCCGAAAGGTCGAGCGTGGCTCCAAAACCTGAGTCGGCGAGTTCCTTGCGCAGTTCGGGCAGGATCCCCCGGAGAGCTTCCCGGCCGGTGTCACCGGGAGCGAACAGCTCGATCCGGACGCCGGCGCCGTCGATGTGGGCGCGCACCGTCAGCGGTCCGAGGTCCTCCGGGGTGACCTTCAAGGTCATGATGTGCTGGCCATGCGGTGCCCCGGCAAGGGTAAACAGCGGCTTGGCCAGCTGCGGCTGGAGCGCGGGCTGCTGGGCCGGCACCGGCGCTGCGGTCACTGTCGGACGGGCCGCACCGGGCGCGGGCTGCGCCACCGCGGTGGCGCCCGCGGCTCCTGCAGCGGCGACGAGGTCAGTGGCGGCGGGCAAGCCGGGCGCGGGGGCGTCGGAGTCCCGGTTGGGAAGCTTTCCGGCGCCGCCGACGACGCCGGCCAGGCCGAGTGCCGCAGTTGCGGTGGCGTTGGGCACCGCTGGAGTGGGCGTCGCCGTCGTCGGAAGCGTCGCCGGAACCGTCGTTGGAGCCGCTGCCTGGTGCGTTGCCGGTGAGACCGCGGGGGCGGGATCCGCGGGCGCAGCCGGGGCGGCCGCAGCCGTCGGATCCGCGGCAACAGCTTGAGCGGAGGCGGTGCCGGCAGCCAAGCCGCCGCCTGCCGGTGCGCCGGCGGAACGGGCGGCGCCCGGAGCCGCGGCGGCCGCGACGGCGATACCCGGAAGGGCCGTAGCCGAAACGGCACTGCCCGGCAGCGTCGCTCCGCGCTGCGGAGCGGCCCCAAGGCTACTCGGGGTGCTGCCCGCCGGTTCCTGGCGCACGGCGGTGGCGCCGGGAACGGAAGCCGGGGACGGAGCGGCGGCAGGGCCGTTGTTCGTGGCCGGAACGGCGGCAGTTCCGGCCACGTTCACCAGGCGCGGGTCCATCAGGCCGGAAGCTGCGGTGGTCTGGCTTTCCGCCGGCAGGGCGCCGTTCACGGGCGGCGTCGCAGCAGCACTTGCACCGGCCACAGCCTGCGCGGCGGGGATGTCACCGGTAGCCGCGACTGGCTGGACTGGCTGGATTGCGGCGGCGAACTGGGCCGAGGCTGCCAGGACTCCGGGCGCGGCCGCGGCGGAGTCGGCAGCAGCAGCTGCATCCTGGGCCGGTGTGTCGGCTTGGTGCTTCGAGCGGCCGGCGTCGCCCGACGCGGCGGGGGTGGATCCTTTGGGAGCGGCGGGGGCAGCCGGGGAAGCGGCCTCCTGGCTCACGGCGTCGCTCAGCACGGAGCCGAAACCGCCGCCGTCGGAGGCTCCTTGCTGGGCACGGGTGCGGCCCCCTTGCTGGGCGCCGCGGGCCTGCACCGGGGAACCGGCGAGCGCGGTCGCCACGTCCATCGAGGCCATGCCTTTCATCGGGCGCCTCCCGCCGGGACGATCCGCCGGATGGAGGTCAGGTTGGACTGCTGCTCCCAGGCGTCGCGGATCTGGATGGTCTTGCCGGGCACGGGCGCGTCGATGGCCTTGCCGTTGCCGAGGTAGATGGAGATATGGTTCCCGCCGAAGCTGATCAGCAGGTCCCCGGGCTTTGCCTCGGCGAGCGATGCCACCGGCGTTCCCTGTTTCATCTGGTCGCTGACGACGCGGGGAAGCTCGACGCCGAGGTCCTTGAAGACCCGCTGCGTGAAGCCGGAGCAGTCCATCCCGGTAGCAGGGTTGGTGCCGCCCCAGACGTAGGGCACCCCGATGTACTTCTTGGCCATGGCAACGACGTCCGTTCCGGTCGCGGTCCCGGCAGGGACAGACACCGGACCGGCCACCGAGGCGGGCCCGGCGAGCCCCGCCAGGTCCCCGAGGCCCTTGGTCGCGCCGAGGCCCAGGCCGCTTCCCAGGCCCAAGCCGCCGGCCAGGGAAGAGGGATCCGTCGCCGCGACGTCGGCGTTTCCGCCCAGGGCCGCGCTGAGCGCGTCGGTGAAGGACCCGGCGTCGGCGTTTCCTGCCCCGGTGGCGAGGGACGTCGCTGTGGCGGCCTTCAGCGCCGCGGCGGTGCTTTCGGTCTGCGCGGGACGGGTGAGTTCAGCAATCATCGACTGGATGCCCTGCATACGGCCCAGCGCCTCGGTCATGCTCATGAGCGCACCTGCTGTTCATCTCGGTGCCAGATCGTCGAGGAGATTTCGTCCAGCGTGGACTGTTCGGCACGTAACTCGGCGGTGTTCAGCTCAGCGTGGTGGCGGGCCTGCAGCTTTTCCAGGCCAACGGACCGGGTGCGGGCGGCGATGAACTCCTCGCGCGCGGTGGCCTCATCCGTCTCGGCGACGCGGGCGAGGTTCTGCAGGTCCGCGAGCATGCTGTGGGACGCCGAGCGGGCAGCCGCGACGGCACGCAAGGACGCGGAGCTCTCGATGGCCTCGTCGGTGGCGGACAGCTCCCGGCGGGCGGAGGCTTCGCGGGCGCGGACGGAGCTGGACCGGGAACGGGCGCGGGCCAGCCCGGAGGCTGCCTGGTCCTGCTGGATCTGGCGGAGGCGCAGCAGCCCCGCGAGCGAAAATTGCCGGTTCATGCCGCGGCTCCCAGGATCGAAGTGAGGTGGTCCAGTTGACGCCAGGACTCAGGGTGGGGGGTGGACTCGTCCATCGGCTGCTGCAGGAAACCGCTGACGGATTCCTCGTGCGCCAGGGCGGCGTCCACCAGCGGGTTGGTCCCGGACTGGTAGGCGCCGACGTCGATCAGGTCCTGTGCTGCCTTGCGGGCGGCGAGGACGCGGCGAAGCGTGGAAGCCGCCTCGAGGTGCGGGCGGGCGTTGACCTTGGACGCGACGCGCGAGACGGACCCCAGCACGTCCACCGAGGGGAAGTGTCCCGTCACGGCGAGCTTGCGGTCCAGCACCACGTGGCCGTCGAGGATGGATCGTGCGGCGTCGGCGATGGGTTCATTGTGGTCGTCGCCGTCCACCAGCACGGTGTAGATGCCGGTTACGGAGCCGGTTTCGGCGGTGCCGGCGCGCTCCAGCAACCGGGCGAGGATGGAGAAGGTCGACGGCGGGTAGCCGCGGGTGGCGGGGGGTTCGCCGGCGGAGAGGCCGATCTCGCGCTGGGCCATGGCCACCCGGGTCAGGGAGTCCATCATGAGCACGACGTCCTGCCCCTGGTCGCGGAAGGATTCGGCGATGCGGGTGGCCGTGAACGCGGCCCGCATGCGCATCAGCGCCGGCTCATCGGAGGTGGCGACGACGACGACTGAGCGGGCCAGCCCGGCCGGGCCGAGGTCGTCTTCGAGGAATTCGCGGACTTCACGGCCGCGCTCCCCCACGAGGGCGATCACGGACACTTCGGCGTCGGTGCCACGGGCAATCATGGACAGCAGCGAGGACTTGCCGACGCCGGAGCCGGCGAAGAGGCCCATGCGCTGGCCCTTGCCAAGGGTGGTCATGGTGTCGAGGACCCGGACGCCGGTCTGCAGCGGGGTGTTGATCCGGGCGCGCTTCATGGCGTTCGGCGCCTCGTTGTCGATCGGCACGCGCGGGCCGCTGAGCAGCGGGCCCTTGCCGTCAATCGGGCGGCCCAGGCCGTCGAGCACCCGGCCGAAGAGTCCCGCGCCGGTGGGAACCAGCACGGTGCCGCCCTTGGCACGGACTGCGTCACCGGCGGCGACGCCGGCCAGGCGTCCCAAGGGCATGCAGCGCACGGCGCCGTCCAGGGCTGCCACCACCTCGGCGTCGAGCCCGGGGTTCTCCCCCACGGTAACCAGGTCACCGAGGGCGCAGTCCAGGCCGGATACCTCCAGGCCCAGGCCCATCACCGAGGTGACGATGCCGACCCGCTGGGGTGCGGCAGCGGCAAGTGCGGCCGCGAAGTCATCGCCCTTGGGGCGCCACTGGTCGATCATGGCTGCCCTCCGGAGAGCGCATCCGGGGCCTCCGCGGCCCGCTGCTGGTCCCCCAGCAGAGCTGCCTGGGCGCGGGCCAGGGCGCTGCCGAGGCTGGCGTCGAGCCAGCCCTGCTGGTACTCCACCTTCGCGTCTCCGCGCAGCAGGGACGAATCGGCGAGCAGCGGCAGGCCGGCCGGCAGGTCCTGGCCTTCCTTGGCGAGCACCTCGATGTCGGCGGGGTGCAACCGGATGGCCAGCACCGTGGCGGCGTCGTTGCCGGACAGGGCGCGGGCCAGGGCGGCGCGGGCGGTCCGGGTGCCCTCGGCGAGTTCGTAGCCGAGGATGGCCTCGGCCAGCTCCAGGGCGGTGCGGGCCAGCACCTCTTCGGCGTCGTGCAAGGCCTGGACGTTGCGGTGGGCGAAGTCGGTACGGGCGACGGCGAGGGCGCGGACGGCACGGTCCAGGTCCTGCTGCCCGGCGGCGAGGGAGGCGGCCTGCTCGGCAGCCATCCGGTCGCGCCAGCGGCGCTGTTCCTTCGCGGCGGCGCGGACACCCGCCGCGTAGCCGGCGGCGTGGCCCTCGGTGTAGCCGGCCTGTTCGTTGGCCGGGCCGCCGGAACGCAGTGAGGGGAAGACGATGCGGGCCGGGGCGCCCCCGGCCGAGCCGGCGTCCGTCGAGGACGCGTCAGTAAACATAGTCTTCTTCGTCCCCGCGCTGGATGGTGATCTGGCCTTCCGCTTCGAGCTCGCGGATGGAACGGACGACGGCGGCCCGTGCCTCCTCGATCTGCGAGGCGCGCAGCGGTCCCAGCGCCGCCATCTCGGATTCGAGGATTTCCAGGTTGCGGCCGGAGACGTTGGTGGTGATGGTTTCCAGGACCTGTTCCGTGGCGCCCTTCATGGCGACGGCAAGCACGGAGGCGTCCAGGCCGCGGAGCACCAGCTGGACGTCGCGGCGTTCCAGCTTGACGATGTCGTCGAACGTCACCATCTGGGCGCGGATCTCCACGGCGAGGTCGGGGTCGAGCAGGTCCAGTCCATCCAGGACGGAGCGTTCGGTGCCGGCGTCGGTCCGGTTGATGATTTCCAGCAGCGGCTGGATGCCGCCCACCACCTTGGAGGCCTGCTGCGAGACTGCCGCGCCGCCGCGCAGTTTCAGCGTGTCGGCGACGATGCCGATGGCTTCCGGCGCGCCCGAGCCCATGGTCGCGATGCTCAGTGCGACGTCGGCCCGGAGCGAGCCGGGAAGCCCGGACATCACGGCCGAGGCCTTGCGCGGGCTAAGGTGCGCGAGCACCAGCGCGATGGTCTGCGGCAGTTCGCCGTCGATCAGCGCCAGGATCTGGACCGGTTCGATGTCTTCGAGGAATTCGAAGGACTTGCCGGCCATGTTGACGGTGAGCCGGTTGATCAGGCCCGCGGCCTTCTCCGAGCCGAAGGAGGCCTCGAGCAGGCCCTCGGCCAGTTCCCGGCCGCCGCGGGCCTGCCGAGGGCTGCTCAGGGCGGCCTCGTGGAAGTCCTTCATGATCTGTTCGGCGACTTCCGGGTCCACCTTGCGGAGCCGGACGATCTCGGCAGCGATTTCTTCCGCCTCGGCGTCCGTGAACTGTGCCATCACCCGGGCCGCGTTGGGCGGGCTCATCTGCATCAGGACGACGGCGGCGCGCTGGGTGCCGGTAAGGGTCGAATCGGCGAGTTTCATGCGGGCTGCCTGTCATCCATGAGGCTGCGGAGGTAGTCGGCTGCCTTCTCCGGGTTGGAGGCGACCATGTTGTCGATCTCCTGCATGCGGCGTTCGGCTTCCAGCACCTCCATCGGCGGCGCGGGCAGCGGCTGCAGCGGCAGGGCAGTCAGCGGGATGGCCGACGTCGCCGGGGCGGGGTCAAATGCGGTGACGGCGGGGATCGTCGGCAGCAGGTCCAGGCGTTCGCCCAGGTCCACCGGCTCGCGCTTCTGCCGGCGGCGCAGGACGACGACGACAATCAGCGCCAGGATGAGCAATCCGAGCAGGATGCTGCCGGCGGTGACCAGGGTTGCGAAGAAGGCCTGCTGCTTCTGTGCCTCGAGGTCGGCCTTGGCCGCGTCGAGCGAGGCGTTGGCCTGGTCCGCGGCCGCGGTGCTGAACGGGATCACCTCGACGGTGACGATGTCGCCGCGGGCCTTGTCCACGCCGGCGGCCGACGTCACCAGCGCGGTGAGCGAGCCAATGTTGAGTCCGCCGGCGGCGGCCTGGCTGACGGCCACCGAAATGGTCTGGCGCTTGACGGCGCCCGGCGGGATGACCCGGTCCTCAGTGACCTTGTTGACGGCGTTGTTCTTGGTGGCGGTCGTGGAGTCGAAGCTGCCGTTGCCGCTGGTCCCGCCGGGAACGGCGATGTTGTCCGGACCGAGGACGCCGGCGGCACCGCCAGCGCCCCCGCTGTACTTTTCCGTCTTGGAGCTTTCGCTCAGCGGCAGCGCGCCGGGAGTGTTGGAGAAGGTTTCGCTCTTTTGCTGGGCCGACTCGCCCGTGATGTCCGCCGCCACTGCCACGGTGGAATTGCCGGGACCGACCACGCGGTCCAGGACGGCGCGGACGGCGTCGCCGGTGCGCTGCTGGTAGTCGGCGGCCTGCTTCGAGGAGGAACCTGCGGCTCCACCGCCCACCGTGGACAGGACGTTGCCCTGCGAGTCCACCACGGAGACGTTGGCGGGCTTGAGGTTTTCGATCGCGGCGGAGGTCAGGTGCACGATGGCCTGGACCTTGTCGCCGGAAAGGGTGACGCCGGGCGCGGTCTCCACGAAGACCGAGGCCGTGGTGTCCGGGGTCTTGGAGACGAAGACGGTCTTTTCCGGGATGGCAAGCCGGACCGCGGCGGTCTTCACGCCGTCCATGGCGGAGATGGTGCTGGCCAGTTCGCCCTCGAGGGCGCGCTTGTAGGTGACAGACTGCTGGAATTCCGAGGAGGTAACGCCCATCTTGTCCAGCAGCGAGTAGCCGGTGGCCGCGGCTGTCGGCAGGCCCGCTGCCGCAGCCTTGAGGCGTTCGTCGTAGACCTTGTCCTGCGGAACGAGGATGGTGGAGCCGCCGTCGCTGAGCTCGTAAGGCACGTTGTCCTTGCGGAGCTGCTCCACGATGCCGTTTGCGTCCGTGTCCTTGAGGCCGGAGAACAGCGGCGCCAGGGTGGGCCGGGTGAGCCAGGCGGAGAGAGCCACAATTCCGACCACCAGCAGCGCAGCACCAATGACGGCCAGCGTGCGCTGGCCGGTGGTGAAGCTCTTGAGTCCGGCGCCGAAACGCTGGAAGAAGACAGTAATCTGCGGAGGCATCAGGCCTGCATCCTCATGATCTCGTTGAAGGCGTCAACGCCCTTGTTCCGGACGGTGGCCACGAGTTCCAGGGTGATCTGTGCCCGGCTCGCAGCGATGGTGGCGTTGTGGATGTCATCCAGGTTGCCGGTCACCGCGGAGACAGCGAGCTGCTTCGACGTCGATTGCAGCTGCTGGAGGTTGTCGACGGCGCCGGTGAGCGAAGTGGCGAAACCAGAGCCGTCCGTCGCGGGCACCGATGCGGCGCCGGAGAGGTAGTCCGTGGGCAGTACGCCCTGAACCGGCGCGATGGGGGAAACAGGCATCAGGATCTTCCAATCTCAAGGGCGGCGAGATAGGTCTCGCGTGCGCGGTCCACGACCTGGGCGTTGGCCTGGTAGCCGCGCTGGGCGATGATCAGGGCACCCATCTGCTCGGCCATGTCGATGTCCGGGTACTTCACGTTGCCGTTGGCATCGGCAAGGGGGTGGTCCGGCTGGTAGACGATGCGGCCTGCGCCGTCGCCAAGCTGCGTGCTCTTGACGTACACGCCGGTGCCGTCGGCGCCCTCGGCCGCTTCAACGTACTTGGCGCGGAACGCCGGTCCGGAGGTGGCGGAGGCGTT
Organism: Arthrobacter sp. 01T414; assembly: GCF_056398965.1. NCBI lineage: Bacteria > Bacillati > Actinomycetota > Actinomycetes > Micrococcales > Micrococcaceae > Arthrobacter > Arthrobacter sp. 01T414. Next base: position 147,924 of record NZ_JBFTQK010000006.1, read on the forward strand.
GTTCATGTTGGCAAGGTTGTCCGAGACCGCGTCGAGCCACTTGCGGTGCACGGTAAGGGCGGAGCCGGCGATGCCGATTGCGTCGAAGGTCATTAGTTGGTCCTCATGGCTGCGCGCACGGCGGTGAATTCCCCACCGATGGCGCGGGCGGCGAACTGGAAGCGCAGTACCGTGTCGATATTCGAAAGGGTCTCGGTGTCCAGGTTGACGTTGTTGCCGTTGAGCTGGGTGGGCTCGAGGGAAGTCGCCGTCGTGGCCTCGGCATGGCCGTCCCCGGACTCAACGGACGCGGCAAGGGCAGCTTCAAAGCTGACGCGCTTGGCGTGGTAGTTCGGGGTGTTGACGTTCGCGATGTTGTTCGCGATGGCGCGTTGGCGCAGAGCCAGCCCGTCCATGGCGCTGGCCAGGGCTGCGGAAGTCACGGATTCGAGCACAGAGTCCTGCCTGGGGAATTGTGGGGTGGCCGATCCGTGGCCGGTAAACGAGCGATCCGTGCTCTTACTGTGGTTATCGGCACAGTTCCGCGCCGCGTTAGAGAAAACGTGAAAGGTTTATTCGGGTTTTTTCAATTCACTGTTCGACGGCGGTTTTTGCAGCAGGCTCAGCTGTTGACGTCGAGGTAAATTGCCCCCGCTGGGTCGCCGATGCCGGGCACCGAGCTGACTGCCTGCAGTTGCCTGCCGACGTCGTGCTTCGCTGCCTCCAGTCGCCGGGCGACGCGCTCCTGGGCCGCCGAGAGCGCCATGGCGCGGCGCCGCGCCTCCGGCGGCAACGGCGTGCTCAGCGCGGGCGGAGACCAGCGCTCGGCCGGGAGCGCCGCTACCGGCTGCTCCGGCGAGGAGAGTGGTCCCAGCGGATCCTTCAGCGTCTTCTCCGCAGCGACCACAGCCATCTCCAGCACGTCCAGCACCAGCATCCACGCGGCGAGGGCAGGATCTGCTGCAAGCTCCGCCGCGGGCGGGTATTCAGCCGCGTATTCCCCCCGAAAGGCTGGCTCAGCCAAAACCAAGGCTCCCGCCACCAGCGCCCGGCTGCGTGGCCCAGGCCCCGGCTGCAGCGAACGGCTTCGCGGCGGAGGCTGCCGTCTGGGCTGCCGGGATGGCGGCGGCAGCCTCGTGCCAGGCTTGGCGCAGGGGCTCCAGCAAGTCGATCGCCTCGCGGGTCAATCCTGCGTCCCGCTGGACGTTGGCGTTGACGAGGGCCGTGAAGGCGTAGTTGTAGAGGCCCAGCAGACCGTCCGCGCCGTCCCAGGCATCGGTCTTGAGAGAGGAAATGAGTTCGGCGATGATCGCCTGGCCGTGCAGGAGGTTCTCAGAGGCAACGGGCCAATTGGCGGACTGCTGCGCGGTCTCGGCGCGGCCGAGGTCCAGCAACAGGCGGTCGTACAACATGGTCAGTAGGCGGGCGGGCGGTGCGGAGAGCACCGAATCCGCGAGGTATTGGTTGCGCTGGGCTGCGCCGCCGCTGCCGTAGCCGAAGGGGGTGCTGGTCATTACTTGGAGCTCCCGCTGGAGAGGCCGGCAAGCTGCCCTGCGAGCCAGGACTGCTGCGCCTTCATGTTGCTCATTGCCACTTCGAGAGCCGAGTAGGTGCTTTTCAGGGTGGCTTGCCGGGAGGCAAGACGAGTGTCCCAGTCGCTGATCCGGTCCGCAAGATCCCGGACCTCCGACTGCTGGCCGGTGATCTTGGTGGTCAGCGTGCCGGTGTACTTGTCCGAGGCGGCCATGGCCGCGGAAGCGATGCGACCCGCAAGTTCCTGCACCTTTGCTGCGGTGCCGGCCGGATCGGCGGCCAGGGCGGCGCCGAATTTGGTGGCGTCAAACTCCATGGTGCCGGTCTTGGTGATGCTGATGCCCATCTCAGACGGCGACCGCGGCGGCGTGCCCACCGGCAGCGAGGCGGCGGAGAGGATGTTCTGGTTCACCGAGCGCACGGTGCTGTCACCGGCAAAGACACCGGCTGAGGTCGAAGTACCGCTGGTGTTGGTCGTGGTGCTTACCGTGGTCTTGCTGGCCACCAGCGAGAAGATGCCGTTCACGCCGTCCACCAGATCCGAGGCCAGCTTGGTGATACCCGCGTCATCGCGGGACACGGTCACGGTCACGGGCGCCGCGGTGACGTCCTTGGCGGTAATGGAGACCCCGGGCAATAGGTTGGTGAAGGTGTTGCTCGAAGACGTCACTGTCTGCGCGGCCGTCGTGTTAGGCCAGAGCGAAATCTCGGCGTCCTGGGCGGTCTTCACGTTGGTGAAGGTGGTGCCGGCGTCCGTGATAGTGAAGGCACCCGCGGTGCCGGACTTGGTGGCGGTGAACTGGAGGCGGAAGTCTCCCCCGCCGACGTCGACCTTGGTAGCGGTCACACCGGCCCCGGCGGCGTTCACCGCGGTGACGACGTCGTCCAAGTTGTTGGACGCGGGGGTGATCGTGTAGTCCTTACCGCCGCTGTTGATGGTCATGGTGGTGTAGGGCCAGCCGGTTACGGCGTTGACCTTGGGCGTCACGGTGACCTGCGTCTGGGCAAGCTTGGTTACCTGGAAGTCGATGGAACCGGCCTTGGCTGCCGCGGTGGTAGTGGCTACGACTAGGTCGCTGCTCGTGGTCGCGGTGGTGAGATCGAGCGCCCCGGGCTTTGCAGCGGCAGTCGCCTGGGTTGCCAAGGCCGCCACTTTGCCGTTGAGCCCTTGGAGCGCGGACACCATGGACTGGATGTCGTAGGACTTGTTCTTGAGCAGCGTTTGCGGGAGAGCCTCCGACTGCATGATGGAGCTGATCAGGGCGGTGGTGTCGAGCCCGCTGGCCAGTCCGTCGAGTGAGATTCCCATCGCTGCCTCTCCTTGCTGTCAAGTGCTGCAAAAACGTTCGGTGGTGGTGTTAGTTCTGACGTATCGGGTGTTGCACGTAAGGGCCGGACGATGGTTTTGCCATCGTCCGGCCCCTCCGCAGCTGGATGATCGGGAGTGTCTCTTCGTCCGATCGCCGGTGGCAGCCCTACTGCTGAACTGCCGGATTCGCCTAGCGCAGGAGCGAAAGAACGCCCTGGCTGGACTGGTTGGCCTGGGCCAGCATTGCGGTGCCGGCCTGGGACAGGATGTTGGCCTTGGTGAACTTGACCATTTCCGAAGCCATGTCGACGTCGGCGATGCGGGACTGAGCGGCCTGCAGGTTCTCACCAGCGATGTTGAGCGACTTGATGGTGTGCTCGAGGCGGTTCTGGGTAGCACCCAGGTCCGCACGCTGAGCAGAGATCTTGCCGATGGCGTCGTCGATCTTGCCGATCGTTGTGGCAGCCAAGGCGGCCGTCGAGAMGTCAAAGTCGGTTCCCGCACCACCCAGCGCGCCAACGGCAGTGGGCACGTCGCCGAGCTTGATGTCGATCTGCTCTGTGGTCGCATCCTTTCCGGTACCTACCTGGACCTTGAGGGTCGCGCCGGTGTCGAGCAGCTTGATGCCATTGAAGTTGGTAGAAGCACCAATGCGGTCCAGCTCCTTGCCAAGAGCCGTGGCTTCCTTAGCAATTGCCTGGCGTGATTCCGTGTTGTTGGTGTCGTTACCACCCTGGACAGCAAGGTCACGCATACGCTGCAGGATGGAGTGAACCTCGGTCAGGGCACCTTCAGTCGTCTGGATGACAGAGATGCCGTCCTGGGCGTTGCGAGCCGCCACAGCCGAGCCGGTGACCTGCGACTTCAGGCCCTCGGAGATGGACAGGCCTGCTGCGTCATCGCCGGCGCGGTTGATGCGCAGGCCGGTGGACAGCTTCTCCAGGGACTTGGAGAGGTCGTTCTGGGTGGAGTTGAGGTTGCGGTACGAGTTGTTCGCCGCGAGGTTGTTGTTAATAACGAAGCCCATGGTATTTCCTCCGTGATTGGGACTGTAAGCGATGGCCCATCCGTGGGCCTTCAGCAGTAGTTATCGCCACTTGTCATGCAGGGGTAAGGAGAAATCCAAAATTCTTTTCAAAAGTTGCTCGCGGTCGAAATCCGCGTGTTATCAGTCTTATTCCTGCTAACGGGTGCGGAAATCCTGCCGATAGTTTGTACGAACCCTGCTGCAGGCCTCATCGTCCGCACGAAGCGACCACGCCGCGGGTTCCATGAATGAACCGCATCAATCGCCCGCACCATTCGCACTCATATAGGGAGCCGTCCGGACCATGGCCATCCACGAACTTTCCGCCCTGCTGTGGCGGGAGCGTGAACTTCTGGACGTTCTGACGTTCAAGCTGGAAGAAGAGCAGCTGCTCCTTACCTCCGGCAAGTCCCGCTGGCTGCCCCACGGCACCCGCGAAGTGGAGCAGGTTCTGGGACACCTCTCGCAAGCGAGCCTGGCACGCACCATCGAGGCCGCCGTCGTCGCCGAAATGTGGGGCCTTCCCACAGATGCCACGCTCGGCGAACTCGCCGAGGCCGCCCCGGAGGGCGCCTGGGCAGAGGTGTTGAGCGCGCACCTCGCGGCCCTGACTCGCCAGACTGCCCTGATCAAGGAACTGCGCGACGCGAACGAACAATATTTGCGCACCGCAGTCCGGTCCACGCAGGAGTCCCTCGCAGACCTGCGTCCAGCCGCCGCCGGCACCTACGACGCGCACGGCAAGACCGGGGAATCTGCCGCCTCCCGCATCTTCGACAAGCAATTCTAAGGAAGCGACCATGAGCACCTTTGGCGCGCTGAACACCGCCTACCGCGGACTGACTGCTGCCCAGCAGGGCATGAACGTTGCAGGACAGAACATCGCCAATGCCGCCACGGAGGGCTACACCCGCCAGCGCGTCCAGCAGTCCGCGATCGGCGCCCCGGCCCCGGGGATGTTCAGCAGCGGCACAGTCCAGACGGGCCAGGGCGTTTCGGTGGACGCAATCGCACGGCTCGGCAACAGCGTCCTGGACACCAGCGTCCGTTCCGCCGGCGCTCAGGCCGGCTACGCCGGGATCCGTTCGTCGGCACTTCAAGGCATTGAGGGCATCCTGCAGGAGCCCGGCGACAACGGCATTTCCTCCGCTCTCCAAGGGTTCTGGTCCGCGTGGCAAGGCGCCGCGAACCAGCCGGGCGAGGACGGCCCCAAGGGACTGCTGCTGAACGCAGCCAACTCCCTTACGGACAAGATTTCCTCCAGTTATCAGGCCCTGCAAGGTCAATGGAGCAGTGTCCGCGCCCAGGCTGCCGACGCCGTGGACGTCGTCAACTCCGCGGCCAACCAGGTGGCCGCTTACAACGCCACCATCCGCTCCACCCTGGCCGCCGGTGGATCCGCGAACGAGCTGATCGATGCCCGCGCCAAACTCACCGAAACCATTTCCCGGCTTGCCGGCGGAACCGTGCGCGAACAGCCGGACGGCACCGTGGACGTCCACGTCGGCGGCAACCCCTTGGTGATGGGCACCTCCGTCCGGGTGCTGGAGCTCTCCGGCAGCCAGTCCGGCGACGCCCTCGGATCCACGGTGCAGTTGCTGTGGAAGGATTCCGCGGGGGTGGCATCCTCCGACGGCGGCGAAATCGCCGGCGCCCTGTCCGTCCTCGCCCCGGCCGCCACAGCACCTTCGACCCCGGGCACCGGCGGTGCCATCGCCGAAGCTGCCGAGACCTACAACAAACTCGCGGCAACCCTCGCTACGACCGTGAACGAAGTCCATAAAAAGGGCCAGCTTCCCGATGCCGCACCGGGCACTCCCGGCGCCATCGGCGTCGACTTCTTCACGATCAGCGGCACTCCCGCTGCACTTGGGATCAAAGCCCCGACCGGCACCGCCGGCATCGCACTGAAATCGCCGAACTCGGGCGCCCTGGATACCAGCATCGCGGACCAGATCTCCCAGCTGGGCACCGGCGCAGCTTCCCCGGACAAACTGTGGTCCGGGATCGTCACCGGAATTGGCGTCCAGTCCCGCGGAGCCCAGCAGCGCGAGTCCCTGACCTCCGCCGCCGAAGCCTCCGCTCTGACCAGCCGCGCCTCGCAGGCGTCGGTGAGCCTGGACGAAGAAAACGTCAACCTGCTCACCAACCAGCACGCCTACCAGGCGGCCGCCCGCGTGATGACCGCCGTCGACGAGGCGCTGGACGTCCTGATCAACCGCACCGGACTGGTAGGAAGGTAATCATGCTGAACCGCGTAACGAACCTGACCATGAACGCGAACGCCCAGCGGACGCTGCAGTTCCAGCAGGCCAAGCTGGCCGAACTGCAGGACAAGGCCACCTCGCTAAACAAGATTTCCCGCCCTTCGGACGACCCCGCCGCCACGGCCCAGGCCCTGGCCACCCGGTCACTCCAGGCGGCCAACGCCCAGTACGGCCGGAACATCGACGACGGGAACACCTGGTTGACCGCCGCGGATTCTGCCCTGGAGCAGGCGACGAACGTGATGCGCCGGGTCAAGGACCTGACAGTGATGGCGGGCAACGGCTCGTTGAACCAGTCCGGCAAGGACGCGATCGCCGCGGAGCTGGAATCCCTCAACCAGGATCTGGTGGGGATTGCCAACTCCCAACACCTGGGCCGCAACATCTTCGCCGGCAGCTCGGACGCGTCCGGCGCGTTCACCCCGGGAACACCACGCAACCCCGCCATCCGCAGCGACACCGGCACCCCTCCGACGTTTAACGGTACGGGCGTCAACCCGGTGGAGCGCCGGATCAGCGCCACGCAGACCGTGCGTGTGGACGCCGACGGCGCCGGGATTTTCGGCAACGGCAATGGTTCCGTTTTCGACGTCGTGAGCAAGCTGGCGGCCGATCTGCGGACGGGCACGGATGTCACCCCGCGTGTGGGCGACGTCGACACCGCGTTTAAGAACATCGTCAATGGCCGTGCTGAAATTGGAACGCGGCAGGCACAGCTGGAACGTGCCGGCAACGTCAACACCGAAATGGAGGCCTCGTTGGACGCCCAGCGGAGCGGGATTGAAAAAGCTGACCTTGGCAGCGTGATCATGGACCTGAAGCTTCAGGAAACCAATTACCAGGTGGCCCTGGCGGCTACGGCGAAGGTCTTGCAGCCCACCCTGATGGACTTCCTGCGATGAACTCCGTTCTCAGCAGCACTCCCGTGACGTTCACCGCGCCCATGCCGGGGCTGGAAAACGTCCACGACTTCGCCCTGCGGAACATCGACAGCGCCCCGGGTCTGTTCGCCCTTGAGTCCGGCTCCGCACCGGTGCGGCTGTTCCTCGCGGATGCCGCAGTGTTCGTCCCGGGCTACACGCCCCCGCTTCCGGCCGCCGCGCTGGACGCCCTGGAACTCGGCAACGACGAGACGCCGCAGGTCCTCGTGGTGGTTAACCACTCCCCCACTTCCACCACCGTGAACCTGATGGCACCGATCGTGCTCAATCCCGCTAGCCGTCGCTGCACCCAGCTGGTGCTGGACGGCAAAGAGTACCCGTTGCGGGCGGAGCTCGGCGCGCTGTAGCCGGGACCGCCGTCGACCCCTCGGCGCCCGACCGGAGCCGCTCACCAGAAGTGGGCGACGTCGATGACCAGGCGTGAGCCGCCGTCGGGCCCGGCAAGCGTGAAGACCCGGAACGGCAGCCGCGCCCGGACGCCCAGTCCCAGGCTGGTGTAGCCCTCGAAGCTTCCGGCCCAGGCCACTTGGCGGAACGTCTGGTACCCGGCAACATTGCTTAGCTCGGCCTTGTTGACCGGGTTGTAGCTCGACCTGCCGTTCGCGTCGTTGGCCGGCGCGTTGGCGGTGACCTGGATGAAGGCCTGCCCGCGCAGCGCGATCGGCAGCCCGGAACCGTCCTGCACCACCTGCGGCACGTAGCGTACGGAGTAGCCTGCCAGCGCCCGTCCGTTAAGGTCTATCACCAGGCGGTCGAAGCAATAGTGCTGGCCGGTCCGGACGTTGACCACCTTCGCCTGGCTCATCGCGGCATTGGCCTTGGCCAGCGATCCCCAGACGAGGCCGCAGTAGGGCGCAGCGACCGCCGGTGCGGGCGCCAGGAGACCCCAGCCAGCCGCCGTCAGTAAAGCCACCAGCCAAACGGCGAGCCTGTTCCCACGGGATCTTGTCACGACAGCCGCCCCCTCAAATCATCCGGATATCCACCCCACCCGGATACCTCAAGAGTAGAACCGCGCGTTTGGGTTGACGAGAGGTCGTTAGCCCCAACTAACTCGCAGTAGGTGTCGTTTTGAGGGTTGAAAACGGCAATTACTGCGAGTCAGTTGGGTTGGGCATCTCCGGATACGGCAAAGCGCCGGGCCCCCAAGGGCGTCCGGCGCTTTGCTTTGTGTAATTCAGAATTCTTGAAACAACCCCCGGTGTTCCAGGCAGGAAGGTTTTAGCCTTCGCAGTCGCGGCAGTACTTCTGGCCGTTCTTTTCCTTGGCGACCTGGGACCGGTGACGGACCAGGAAGCAAGAGGAGCAGGTGAACTCGTCCGACTGCTCGGGAACAACAATGACGGTCAGTTCTTCGCCGGAGAGGTCGGCGCCGGGAAGGTCAATGCCTTCGGCGGTGTCGTTCTCGTCGACGTCGATAACAGCAGTCTGGGCACCGCCGCCACGGGATGCCTGAAGGGCCTCCAGCGATTCAGCGGGAGATTCTTCTTCTGTCTTGCGTGGGGCGTCGTAATCGGTAGCCATAGCGGGGTTCACTTTCGTTGCTGCACAGCGCCATTTCAGGCACCTCAGTGAAGCAGTTTAGGGCATCATGCTGGTAGTTGGCGCATAGTGTGTTGAAAGCGACATCCCGCGTCACGAACCGGTTGAACCAAGGAGGCAATGATGGCTACGAAACTCAACAAAAAGTCGCTCGCCCACGCCCGTCGACTGATCAAGGACGGCAAGGTCCAGCGCGACACCCGGGACGACTGGAGCGAGCACGCCCCGTCGGCCGAACAGGAAAACAAGTTCATCGATAAGAACGGATTCGCCGAGTTCTCACAGTGGCATCTGGGCCTCGACCCGGATGCTTCCGAGGGCACCAAAGGCAGCGTCACGTTTCCCTTCGGCGACTTCAAGAAAGTCCACCGCTGCGCGGTCATATCGCTGGAGAGTCGCGCGGCGCAGCACGGCCACGACGACATCGCCGACGCCGCCAGGAAGCTTCTCGAAGAGATCGACGCCGACTAGCGCCGGACTGCGTGCGGCTCAGGTCACCGGCCAGACAACGAGGGTCTTCCAGGCCGCCGGGTCCGGCTCGGTGGCCGGATCGCTGAGGTAGTACTCCCACATGGCGTCGCCCGGCGTCAGGCCCTCCGCCTGCATCTTGGCCATCACGGCGCTGTAGGTCTCCGGGAGTGCGTCGTAGGGGCCCACGTGCATCGCCTCGAGGGCACGCCCGGCGGGGAGCACGCCCGCTGTCACGGCACCCTCTCCCCCGCCCGGGTACGGTGCGGCAAGCGGGAAGCCTGCTTCGACGTCGACGACGTCGGTGGGCATGCCGCGATACAGGGCGAACGGCGGGCCGGCCAGCTGCACGTTTTGCTGCTGCACGGCCGTCATCACCGAACGGTAGGCGCGGTCGAAGAAGTCGCGCAGGGCGTTCATGGGCACGGTCTCGCGCAACACCGCGGTCGGCGTTTCCTGGAGGTCGGTGGATTTGATGTCCGGGGCCGGGTTCGATTCAGTCATAGCGCAAGGCTCCGCCCTCGGCCGCAGGCCGGTCAAGGGGCTCTTGGCCCCTGCCGTCGATGCGGCGCAGGGCCTGAATGCGAACGCCGGCGATGACCGCTGCAATCGAATCATGCGCCCGCGAGCGCGCGGCCCACTTGCCATCCCGTAGGTGGTCCGTAGACTCAGCGCATGTCTGTTCTTGGGGGAATGACGACCGTGCGTTGCGCCGCGGCGCTGGCCGCCTGCCTGGTGTTGGGGCCCGTGCTGGCCGCGTGCGCCTACGAAGACGACGGCGGTCCCCAGCCTTCGGTGGCCGGCTCCAGCGGCCGCCCGGGGTACACCCTCCCGCCCAAGGATCCTGACATCCTCGCCGTTGAAACCCGCAACTACGCCGAACTGGAGCGGCGCCTTGCCACAGCATCAGGAAAGCCGCTGCTGACCGATTCAGGTCCCGCCGACGGCCCAAGTGTCGGCTTCCAGAAATCAGCCACCGTAGAGACGGCCGGGCCCCACACCGTCACCGCGGCCTGCGTCGGCATCCCCCACGCCCAGATCTACCTCTCCCAGGACATCAAGGGCGGAAGCCAGTACACAGTCCTCGAGATCGACTGCTCGGAAACCCGTGCGCAGGTTGTCCAGCTGGCGGCAGGACACGTCGGCGCCCACCTCACCCGGGCCGATCCGAACGGCGCCTGGACCGGAGCGGTCGCCGGACTCAGGATCACCTCCGAGTAAGGCTCGTCGGCTGGAGCATGGGCGTTGCCCGGCCCGAGGACCCGGAATGACTGCCCAAGCTAATGGGACCGCATTAGGACCTTCAGCCCTAAGTAACTGTGAGAGGCGGGCGCACACTGTTGCCGAGGTCGGATCAGCCGGGATCGGGCTCAGGCGTGGGAGGGCATCTCATGGATGTTCGGGTCGTGGAGTCACTGGTCATGCTGCACATCGGGGATGGGGTGCTGACCGCTTTGTTCCCCGTAGAGCATTCCGCACGTTGGGAGTTCGGTCCGTGGGCCCCACTCATGGGCTGGTTCAAGAAGCGCCCGGGCCTTACCCGCGCCATTGGGGTGGCACAAGTCGCCGGTGCCATTGCGGTGTCAGCGTCCCTTTCCAAAACCCCGGGGCCGGCCTGGAAAAAGTGACGGGGAGCGGTCCAGACGCTGGTGGAGCCGCCGCATCTCCTCGGCCGCGCTAAGCGTCCCGACTGGTTTGTACAAAAACCCCTCCGTCCCGGGGCAAAATCGCCGGGACGGAGGGGTTCGTGGAGCCCCCTGTCGGATTCGAACCGACGACCCCCGCTTTACAAGAGCGGTGCTCTGGCCAACTGAGCTAAGGAGGCAATGCGCCGTCGTCGTCCGGGCACGAGACGGCCGGACGCTAAGCGCTAGATAAGGGTAGCCCACGGACGCCCGCCGGTAAAAAATGCCAGCAACGCAACAGCCCGGCCCCGGAGTAACCGGGACCGGGCTGTTTCCGCGGGACGGACGCTACTTCTTCTTGGCGTCCACCGCGGCCTGCAGGAACTGCTCGAACGGGGTCTGCGCGCTGGCGCCCTTGCCCCACTGCTTGCCCTCGACGAAGACGGTCGGCGTTCCGGTGACGCCGATGGCCGTAGCCTCCTGCGTCGTGTACTTCACGTACGGGCGGTAGGTCTTGTCGTCCACGCACTTGTCGATGCTCTTGGCACCGGTATCTGTGGCCAGCTTCTTCAGCTCGTTGTCGGAGAGGCCGGGACTGCCTTCCGCCGGCTGCTTGGCGAAGAGCGCGTCGACGAAGTCCGAGTACTTCTCCGGCGATTCGTTCACCACGCAGGCCGCGGCGTTGGCCGCGCGCGAGGAGTAGTTGGTGCTGGAACGGCTGTCCAGGAAGCCGAGCGGGCGGTACTCGACCGTAATCTTGCCCTCGTTGCGCAGCTTGGTGAGGGTCTCGTTGTACCGGGACTCGAAGTCCTTGCAGACCGGGCAGATGAAGTCGATGTACAGGACCACCTTGACCGGCTTGCCAGCCTCGGCCTCGGCGCCCGGCGCCTTGATTTCGGCAGGAGGCGTCGCAGCGGGCGAGGGCACGTCAGCTACGTTGACCGTGGCCGGTTCCGTCTTCGCCACCCCGGTGTTGGCCAGCAGGGTCACGCCGCCGTGGACGTTGCCGTTCGCCGGCGTCGGGCCGGAGTCGGCCACCGGGGCGTTGTTCTTGATGTTCGAGGTCACCACGAGGGCGACAATCACGATGATGGCGACGACGGCGGCCACGATGCCCCAGCCGATGAGCAGCTTGTTGCGTTTTTCCTTCTTCAGCTGCGCCTCGCGGATCTCACGGGCTTTCTCGCGGGCCGCGGCTGTGCGCTCCGCTTTGGACTGACGGGGTTCGTTTGCGGCGCTCATTAGTTCCTCGTGTCGATCGGCCTGGGATGGTCCACTTGGGTGGCAACTTCATCATTTTAGGGGAGAAACAAGGGAGCTTGCGCTTTCAAGTTTCCTTCTGTGTGCCCAACGGACGAATAGCCCGGAAGATTCCACCCGGCTAGGGTGGATAAGAGCCATAAGCGACCCCAGGGGGCACCAATGCAAGCAACCGAACGCGCCGAGCAGAGCGCCGAACAACGCGCCGAGCAGGCCGCCGAGCACGATACTGCCCAGACAGCCGACCGGGCGCAGCACACCGAGCCAGGCGCCGAAAAGCACCCGGACGCATCGGAGCCGGGCGCCACGTTCGATTTCATGGTGGTGTCCAACCGCATGCCGGTGGACCGGTGCTCCCCCGATGAGCCTGGCTGCGAGGACGGCTGGCGCCGTTCCCCCGGCGGCCTGGTGACCGCGCTGGCCCCGATGATGACCAAGACCGACGGCGCCTGGGTGGGCTGGCACGGCGCCCCCGACGAACACCTCGAGCCCTTCAGCCACGGCGGCATCGACCTTATCCCCGTCCAACTCAGCACCCGGGACATCGAGCTCTTCTACGAGGGGTTCTCCAACGCCACGCTCTGGCCGCTGTACCACGACGTTATCGCTCCGCCCGAGTTCCACCGCGCCTGGTGGGACTCGTACCGCAAGGTCAACAAGCGGTTCGCCGACGCCGTCATCCGCCACGCCGCCCAGGGAGCCACGGTCTGGGTGCAGGACTACCAGCTCCAGCTGGTCCCCAAGATGCTCCGCGAGGCGCGCCCGGACCTTAAGATCGGCTTCTTCAACCACATCCCCTTCCCGCCGCCGGAGATCTTCGCGCAACTGCCGTGGCGCCGCGCGATCATCGACGGCCTGCTGGGCGCGGACCTGGTGGGCTTCCAGCGCAGCAGCGACGCCGGGAACTTCATGCGCTCCGCCCGCCGCTTCCTCGGCGCCAGCGTCAAGCAGCAGCAGGTCCACGTCAAGGGCGCCGACGGCGAAACCACGCACATCGCCCGCGCCCAGGCGTTCCCGATCTCCATCGACGTCAAGCAGATCAGCGAACTGGCCCGGAATCCCGAGATCATCGAACGCGCCAAGCAGATCCGGCGCGACCTCGGCAACCCCAAAACCATCCTGCTCGGTGTGGACCGATTGGACTACACCAAGGGCATCCGGCACCGGCTCAAGGCGTACGAGGAACTCCTCGAAGACGGCAAGGTCACGGTGGAGGACGCCTCCCTGATCCAGGTGGCCAGCCCCAGCCGCGAGCGCGTCGAACAGTACCGCCTGCTGCGCGAGGAAGTGGAAGGCACCGTCGGCCACATCAACGGCACCTTCGACACCATGCAGAACACCGCCGTCCGCTACCTGCACCACAGCTACCCGATCGAGGAAATGGTGGCGCTGTACCTGGCGGCCGACGTCATGCTCGTCACCGCCCTGCGCGACGGCATGAACCTGGTGGCCAAGGAATATGTCACCGCCCGGACGAACAACGACGGCGCCCTGGTCCTGAGTGAATTCGCGGGCGCCGCGGACCAGCTCAAGCAGGCACTCCTGATGAACCCGCACGACATCGACGGCCTCAAGGACACAATCATGCGGGCAGTCAACATGCAGCCCGCCGAGGCCGCGCGGCGGATGCGGGCCATGCGCAAGCAGATCCTGGACCACGACGTCGACCTCTGGTCCGCGGACTTCCTGAGCGCGCTCCAGGAAAAGGTGGTCCGCGATGACTCCTGAGGCCGACGCCCCCCGGACCAAGCTTTCGCTCTCCCCCGAGCTGCTGGAGGCCGTGCACCGCGTCGCCGGCACGGAACAGCTCCTGGTGGCCATGGACTTCGACGGCACCATGGCACCACTGGTGGACCATGCGGAGGATTCCCGGGCCCTGCCCCGATCGGCTGACGCCTTCGCGGCCCTTGCGGAACTCCCCCGAACGACGACGGCGCTCATCTCCGGCCGGGCCTTGGACAGCCTGCGGGCGGTCGCCTCACCGCCGGAGCAGACCCTACTGATCGGCAGCCACGGCGCGGAAGTCTGGATGGGCCCCGGCTCCACCGAACTGGTCTTGGAAGACAGCCAGCGGGAACTGCTGAAGGAGGTGCGCCAGGTGCTGGCCGACATCGTGGACCAAGCGCCCGGAACCCTGCTGGAGGACAAACCGGCCGGCGTCGTGCTGCACACCCGGCTGGCCGCCGACGATGTCGCCGAGGACGCTGTGGCGGCGGCGAAGGCTGCCCTGCAGGACCGCCATGGCGTCTTCGTCAAAACCGGCAACCGGGTGCTGGAGACCTCCGTGGTCCACGCCTCCAAGGGAGAAGGGATCTCATTCCTCCGCCAGGCCACCGGAGCCACCGCCATCGTGTTCGCCGGTGACGACACCACGGATGAAGACGCCTTGGGCAGCCTCATCCGCGGCGACCTGGGCGTCAAGGTGGGACTGGACTTCACCCAGGCCGAATTTCGGGTGGAAGCCCCGGCACACGTCTCCGAGTTCCTGGAAGCGCTGCTGCGCGAACGGCGAAAGGCCGTCGGCGCCTAGGACGTCGCCGCCTGGCTCCCCCGCCCGCCCCTTCAACCCGGCACTCCCGGGTCATCCTGTCCGGGATCGACTGCCCTCGCTAGACTTAAATTGCGCCGCACAAGACGCAGATTTCGTTTCGGAAGGGAACGATCATGACCAAGAACAGCGGCAAGGAAAACACCTCGGAGGCAGCCGGTTCCGGCTCGAACCCTGAGGAAAAGGACCTTCGGGGCCGGTACGTCGAAGGCGACTTCGGCAAGTCCGGCGCCCAGTCCGGCCGGCACTCGGACGACGAGGAAGGCCAGTACATTGAGGGCAACTACGGTGCGGCGGGATCCGAAGGTGGACTGCCCGAACCGCTTGGCGACAAGGCCCGCGAATCGGGACGCTACGTCAGGGCGGACTACGGCGGTGCCGGATCGGCACCGGCGCGCACGGCGGAGTCGGAAGTCGGCCGGTATTCCGAGGGCAACTACGGCGCCGATGGCACCGTGGATCCCACGYGCAAGGCCCGCCCACACAAAGAGCCGGAATCTGAAGCAACTGACTCCCAGTAGCTGCCATTTCCGGCCCTCAGGCGCGTATAAGCCTGATCCGCGTATCAGCTCGGTGCGGACTCAGGTTCGTAACCGATCAGCCAGTGAAGTCCGTGGCGGTCGATAACTTGGCCGTCCGAGGCACCCCACGGCTTCGCGGCCAGGGGGTCCACCACCCGCCCGCCGGCCGAGAGCTTGTCGAACCACTCGTGCAGGACTGCAGGTTCCGCGGTCCCCAGCAGTGAGAGCATTAGGCCTTCGCACCGGACACTCGTCTGGCCGGCCGCCACATCGGATCCCGCCAGGGCCACTGGCCCGTTGAGCTGGCCATGGGCGACGGCATCGGGCGGGCCGTCGTCGCGGTTGAACTCCTGATAGGTGAACAGGGACAAGCCGCCGCCGAAAATACCCGCGTAGAAGCCAAGCGCTTCCCGCGCCGTGCCGGGGAAGCTGACATAGATCTGCAAGGCCGTCATGGGCACAGCATACACAGCGCCATCTCCCCCAAAGTGAGCGAGGTTACCTGTGAGATCCGCAACTATTTAGCCCCAAAGACAAAAATCTGACATACTCTGTATGTGATGTGGCGCACAACTACCGTGCGGCGTCACTGGATGCTCCTCGGCTTCGGCCGGGGAGCATGCGCATCCACCACCGGATGCCACAACTGAATACAAAGAACCATTCACTACGGATCGTCCGGCACGTACCTGCCGGTGAAGGGATTGATAACTGTGGCTACAGTTACTTTTGATAACGCTACGCGTCTGTACCCGGGCACAGAGAAGCCCGCTGTTGACAAGCTCAACATTGAAATCGCCGACGGCGAGTTCCTGGTCCTCGTTGGACCCTCCGGCTGTGGAAAGTCCACCTCCCTGCGCATGCTTGCAGGCCTTGAGGATGTGAACTCCGGCCGGATCCTGATCGGCGACCGCGACGTCACCGACGTTCCGCCGAAGGACCGCGACATCGCCATGGTGTTCCAGAACTACGCCCTGTACCCGCACATGACGGTGGCGGACAACATGGGCTTTGCTCTGAAGATCGCCGGCGTCAGCAAGGAAGAGCGCGCCGAGCGTGTCCGTGAAGCTGCCAAGCTCCTGGACCTCGAGCCGTACCTGGACCGCAAGCCGAAGGCGCTCTCCGGCGGCCAGCGCCAGCGCGTCGCCATGGGCCGCGCGATCGTGCGTAACCCGCAGGTCTTCCTCATGGACGAGCCGCTGTCCAACCTTGATGCCAAGCTGCGCGTGCAGACCCGCACGCAGATCGCGTCGCTGACCCGCCGCCTCGGCGTCACCACCGTCTACGTCACCCACGACCAGGTCGAGGCCATGACCATGGGCGACCGCGTGGCCGTCCTCAAGGACGGCCTGCTGATGCAGGTGGACACCCCACGCAACCTCTACGACAAGCCGAAGAACGTCTTCGTCGCCGGCTTCATCGGCTCCCCGGCCATGAACCTGCTCGAACTTCCCGTCGTCGACGGCGGCGTGCAGTTCGGCGGCACCGTCTACCCGGTACCGCGCGACGTCCTCGAGGACGCCTCCGGCTCCACCGTCACGCTGGGCACCCGTCCGGAAGACCTCGAGACCGCGCCGCAGGGCGAGGGCCTGCAGGTTGAGGTCGACGTTGTCGAGGAACTCGGCGCCGACGCCTACGTCTACGGCCACACCACGCTGGACGGCAAGGACCACGACATCGTGGCCCGCGTCGACGGCCGCCGTCCCCCGATGAAGGGCGAGACCGTCTGGGTCCGCCCGCAGTCGGGCCACGTGCACCTGTTCGACACCAAGACCGGCCTGCGCCTCGGCGACTAGTCCCCACCGGCTCCCTAACCTCGCTTCGCTTCGGTCAGGGAACCCTGCCGGCGTGGGCCCAGTCCGCTTCCGACGGCGGCTCTCCTCCGGGAGGGCCGCCGTCGGCCGTTATCCGGCAGCTTTAGGCGTGGCCCACCCAAGTACGGGAGAATTGCGTTATGACCGAGGACAACGGTGCCCAGTGGCACGATGAACCCACTGACTACGGCCAGATCGGCAAGCTGCCCCGGTACCAGGCCGCCAGCGCCAACGACGAGAAGGCGGCGTCGAGTTCGCTGAGCATTACCGCGGCGGCCACGGAACCCGAGCTGCTGGATCTGCCGTGGCACATCGCGCTCGAGGACTGGCCCGCGGAGTACCTCGCTGCCCTCCCCCGCGGCATCTCCCGGCACATTGTCCGGTTCGCCCACCTGGGCGGCTCCGTGATCGCCATCAAGGAAACCTCGGAGCACATCGCGCGGCACGAGTACCACATGCTCCGCAAGCTCGCCCGGCTGGACGTGCCGTGCGTGGAGCCGGTTGCGGTTATCACGGGGCGCACCACCCCGGAGGGCCGGCCGCTGAATCCCGTGTTGGTCACCCGGCACCTGAAGTTCTCGATGCCGTACCGTGCGCTGTTTTCCCAGATGCTGCGCAAGGACACCCTGACGCGCCTGATCGACGCGCAGGCTCTGCTCCTGGTCCGGCTGCACCTCATCGGTTTCTACTGGGGCGACGTTTCGCTCTCCAACACCCTGTTCCGCCGCGATGCCGGCGCCTTCGCGGCCTACCTCGTGGATGCCGAGACCGGCGAGCTGTACCCGGACCTGTCCACCGGCCAGCGCGAGTACGACCTGGAAATTGCCCGGGTCAACATCGCCGGCGAACTGATGGATCTGCTCGACGGCGGGCTGATCGAGGAAAAGGTGGACCCGGTGGCCACCAGCGAGCTCATCATGGAGAGCTACCGGCGGCTGTGGACCGAGCTGACGGAAAAGGAATCCTTCGAGATCGGCGAGCGCTGGCGGGTCGCGGCGCGAATCCGGCGGCTCAACKAACTGGGCTTCGACGTCGAGGAATACGCGATCAAGACCACGCAGAACGGCTCCACGATCCAACTCCAGCCCAAGGTGGTGGACGCGGGCCACCACCAGCGCCGGCTGCTGCGCCTGACCGGCCTGGATGCGCAGGAGAACCAGGCCCGGCGGCTGCTGAACGACATGGACTCCTTCCGTGCGGACAACAACCCTGGGATGGACGAGGAGTACAGCGCGCACCTGTGGGTGAGCCAGATCTTCGAGCCGATCGTCCGCTCGATTCCCCGCGACCTCTCCGGAAAGCTTGAACCGGCGGAAGCCGTGCACGAGATCCTGGAGCACCGCTGGTATATGTCGGAGAAGGAGAACCGGCACATCCCGCTCGCCGAGGCCGTGCAGTCCTACATCGACTCGGAGCTCCGGCACCGCCGTGACGAGGCCGCGATCATGCTGAACCCCGACACAGAGCTGCTCAAGATCCTTGAAGTCGAGACCGAGGAGTCACGCTACGGCGAAGACGAGGCGATCGACGAATACCCGGACTCGGACGACTGAGCCCTCCCCCAACCCAACTGACTCGCAGTCGTTGTCGTTTTGAGGGCTCATAACGGCAACTATTGCGATCTACTTGGGCGGGAAGAAGCACAGCCGGGCTAGATCGCCTTGCCGGGGTTCAGGATTCCGGCGGGGTCGAAGAGTTCCTTGATCCGGCGCTGCAGCTCGCGCACCGGTTCCTTCTGCTCCAGGCCGAGCCAGCGCAGCTTGTACTGTCCCACGCCGTGCTCCCCGGTGATGGTGCCGCCCATCGCCAGGGCCACGGTGACGGAGTTGTCCAGGGCCGCCCCCAGCCGTTCGATCGCTGCGGCGTCCACGGCGCCGCCCGTGCGGTCCACCCAGAAGGTCGGGTGCAGGTTGCCGTCACCGGCGTGCGCCACCACCTTGAGCTTGACCTGGTGGCGGACGGCCATCGCCTCCAGCTCCGCGACGTAGTCCACCAGCCGGGACCGCGGAACGGCCACGTCCTCGCCCACCCGGTATTCGTCGTCGACCTCGACGCCGCGGCTGTTGCGGCGCAGTTCCACCAGCTGCTCGGCTTCGGCATTGGCTTCCATGGTAACCACGGCCCCGCCGGCGGCCAGCACCGGCCGGATCGCGGCAGCCTCCGCCGCTGCGCCGAAGCCGTCGGTCTGGACCAGCAGCAGCGCGGCGCCCCGGGACGCCAGGTCGGAGCCGTGGGCGGCGTCGAGCTGGGCGAGCGAGCCGCCGTCGAGCAGTTCCATGATGGCCGGCTGCACGCGCGCCTTGCCCACGGCCAGGACACCCGCCGCGGCGCTGCGGAAGTCGGGGTAGAACGCCGCAATGGTGTGGACCTCCCGCGGCAGGTACTTCAGCCGCACCGTGATCCCGACGACGATCCCGAGGGTCCCCTCGGAGCCCACGAACAGCCCTGTGAGGTCGTAGCCCGCCACGCCCTTGAAGGTCTGGTGTCCGGTGTGGATCAGCGTGCCATCCGCAAGCACGACGTCGAGCGCCAGCACGGAATCCCGGGTCACCCCGTACTTCGCGCAGCGCAGGCCGCCGGCATTCGTGGCGACGTTCCCGCCGATGGTGGAGAGCTTGTAGCTGGCGGGATCGGGCGCGTACATCAGGCCGTGCACCGCGGCGGCGGCATTAAGCTCGGCGTTGATGACGCCGGGTTCGACTACGGCGGTTTCGTCGTCCGGGTTGAGGTCGAGGATGCGGTTCATCCGCTCTAGGCTCAGCACCACGCAGCCTTCGCTGGCGTGCGCACCGCCGGACACGCCGGTGCCGGCCCCGCGCGCTACCAGCGGCACCCGCTGGGCAGCGCAGGCCCGGACGGCAGCCTGGACGTCCGCCACGGATTCCGCCAGGACCACGGCCTGCGGGAGCTGGTAGTCCAGCACCGGCGCCTGGTCCACGGCATACGCCGCCAGGACCGCCTCATCCGCGATGACCTTCGCCCCGCCCAGGGCGGACGTCAGCTCCTCAACAATGCTGCGCATGCGCTCTCCAGTTCTCCGTCGAATCCGGCCCTCAGTCGTGGCCTTCAGTCTAAGGTGCCGGTAGCGCAACTCCGGGCAGCACCCAGACGCCGGCTGCCGGGCCGCCGGCACGGACGGTCGCTGCCGCCCCACCAGCGGCTGCCGCTATCGCGCCGACGGCGAAGGCCGGGGTATCCGCAAGCGCGGCGAGCTGCCGGGCAGAGAGCAGGCCCGCTGCGAGGTCCACTTCGGCCGCGGCCCGGGCCACCACCACCAGTACCGTGTTGTCCGCGGTTTCCCGCACGAAGGCCAGCGCATCGCCCTGCGCGTGCAGCCAGCGGATTCCGCCGCCGGTGAGGGCAGGCTGGGCCCGGCGCAAAGCGGTAAGCGCGGCGTACGGGTCCCGGAGGTCGGTCAGGATCCGGGACGGGTCGGTCCAGGGCATGGGAGTCCGGGAAAACTCCCCGTTGTCGCCCTTGAGTCCGAACTCGTCCCCGGCGAACACCACCGGCACGCCGGGCAGGGTGAACATCAGCACGGCGCCCAGCTGCTGGCCGCCGTCGATCATGACCGTGGCGGCGCGGGCGGTGTCGTGGCTGTTCAGGGCATTCATGTTCTGCTGCCGGACGTCCCAGCTGAAGGCCGCCGCCAGGTCCTGGTGGGTCGCAAGGAAGTCCTCCGCGCCCATCCGGTTGGGGCCGGGCAGTGGCGTTCCGAAAAAGTTGACGTGCCCGGCGTCGCCTGAAAGCCAGGCCCACAGCGGGCGGGTGAAGTTGGAATACGTCATGGCGCCGTGCCAGTGCTCGCCGCTGAAGTCCGGAGCGGCATCGTTGGTCGCCTCGGCCAGCAGCGCCGCGTCCGGGTTGATCTGGCGGACCCGGTCCGCAATCAGCCGGGCCACCTCCTGGTTGAGGTCGGTTTCGCCGAGCCGGCCGGTCATGTTGCCGACGTCGATCCGCCAGCCGTCCAGGTTGAACGGAGGCCGAAGCCAGCGGGCCACCGGCGAATCGTCGTCGAGGACGAACTTGTCCCGCAGCCCGGCCGAGGCCCAGTTGAATTTGGGCAGCGAGGCCACCCCGTACCAGGCCTCGTAGCTGCTGTGGTCCTTGCTGAAGTAGTAGTAGCCCGCCTCCTCGGACCCGGGCGCGGCCAGTGCCCGCTGGAACCACTCGTGCGCATCGCCGGAATGGTTGGCGGTCAGGTCGCCCATCACCTTCAGGCCGCGGGCGTGGGCCGCTTCGACGAGCTCCACCAGGGCCTGGTCCCCGCCGAGCAGGGGGTCAACGGTGGAAAAAGTGGATGCGTCATAGCGGTGGTTGGACCGGGCGGGGAAGAACGGCGTCAGGTAGATGACGTCCGCTCCAAGCTCCTGGATGTGGTCCAGGTGCTCCGTGACACCGTGCAGGTCGCCGCCGTAGAACTGGAAGGGCGTTTCGGCGGACGCGCCCTGCACTTCGGTGGTGTCCCAGTCGCAAGGCACCGCCCAGTCCGGGACGGGGTGCCCCGCAGCCCGGGCGGAGCGAGCGAAACGATCCGGGAAGACCTGGTACAGGGTGCCCTGCCGCAGCCACGCCGGCGCCGCGGGGAAGGCAGTCAGCCGAAAGTCCGCGTAGTCGGAGACGTCCCGGCCGAAGAGGCCCTGCGCGTTGAGGTGCCAGTACCGCTGCCCGGCCTCAATCAAAAACCGGTAGCGGGCCACCGGGTTGGTGACGGGCATTTCCGCTTCCCACCAGGCCCAGCCGTCCGCCTCCCCGAGGTTTACGCAGCCCGTGTAACGGGGTTCGCAGTCGTGGATCGAGCGGAGCCAGACCCGGCTGGCCGCACCCCACGCTTCGGGGACGCGGATCCGCAGCCGGGCCTGGTCCCCCAGGGCCGGCTGCTGCGGGGCGTGCAGGCCGGACCCGTCGTGGTGTGGGAGCAACCCGGCCGCGGCAGCACCTGACATGCCTAGCCCTTCACCGAGCCCGCCGTGAGCCCGCTGACGATGTAACGCTGCAGGAACAGGAACAGGGCCATCACCGGGATGGCCGAGATCACGGCGCCGGCGGCAAAAACACCCCAGTTCTCGGAGCGCTGCTGCGCCACGAATGAGTACAGCCCGACGGCGAGGGTCTGGCTGTCCGGATCGGTCAGCACCACGGACGCGATCACGAATTCACCTGAAATGCCGATGAAGGACAGCAGCCCCACGACGGCCAGGATCGGCGTGACCAGGCGCATGATGATGCCGAAGAAGATCTGCGTGTGGCTGGCGCCGTCAATCTTGGCGGCCTCGTCCAGGGACTGCGGCACGGTGTTGAAGAACCCGTACATGAGGTAGGTGTTCACGCCCAGGGCTCCGCCCAGGTACACCATGATCAGGCCCAGCTGGCTGCCCAGGCCCAGCGCCGGAATCACCTCGGAGATGCCGCTGAGGAGCAGGAAGATGGCCACGACGGCCAGCAGCTGCGGGAACATCTGCAGCAGTAGCAGGCTCAGCAGGCCGAACCGTCGGCCGGTGAAGCGCATCCGGGAAAAGGCATACGCCGCCATCGCCCCGAGGAACACCGTGGCCGCGGAGGTCACGCCGCCCACCACCATGGTGTTC
Source organism: Arthrobacter sp. 01T414 (assembly GCF_056398965.1). Lineage (NCBI taxonomy): Bacteria > Bacillati > Actinomycetota > Actinomycetes > Micrococcales > Micrococcaceae > Arthrobacter > Arthrobacter sp. 01T414. The sequence continues at coordinate 170,346 of NZ_JBFTQK010000006.1, forward strand.
AGGAACCAGCGGGCGAAGGGCCGCGAGGGCATGTCGAAGAGGGCGGTGAAGTTCCCGAAGTCGATCTTGCTGAACAGTGCGTTGGAACCGACGAGCGTGCCGGTGGAGTTCAGCGCTGCGGAGAGCACATAGAGCAGCGGGAAGACCGCGAAGATCGTCACGATGACACCCACCAGGTGCCGCCACCCCTTGTCCTTGAACCAGACGCCGAAGGGGCGCCGGCGCTGCAGGGACTTGAGGTATTCGACGTCGGTGGCGGCGGTGCCTGTGCCTGTGCCGGTGCCGGTGGCGTCCACCGGGGCGGTGGTGTGCGGTGCTGACCCGTTCATGAGTTCACGTCCTCGAGTGCCTTGGTCTGCTTGAAACTGATGGCCGAAACGGTGGCCACGATGATGAAGATGATGATGGCGAGGGCGCTGGCCAGGCCGTAGTCACGGCCGGTGCCCTGCCCGAAGGCAACCTTGTAGACGAGGGTGATCAGGATGTCCGTGGCTCCGATGTCCCGGTCGGTGTCGGCGAACCGCGGACCGCCGCCGGTGAGCATGAAGATCACGTTGAAGTTGTTGAAGTTGAACGCGAAGGAGGAGATCAGCAGCGGGGCGATCGACACCAGCAGCAGCGGCAGCTTGATGGAGCGGAACACCCGCCACGGGCCGGCGCCGTCCATCCGGGCAGCTTCGTCGAGTTCGGAGGGGAGCGACTGCAGGGCGCCGGTGCAGACCAGGAACATGTAGGGGAAGCCCAGCCAGAGGTTGACCACCAGGACGCTGATCTTGGCCAGGACCGGATCCGTGAGCCAGCCGATCGAGGCCCCGCCGAGCAGGGTCTGGTTGAGCCAGCCGAACTCCGGGTTGAGGATGCCGGACCAGACCAGGCCGGTGAGGAACGCCGGGAAGGCGTACGGCAGGATCATCAGGATCCGGTACACCTTCTTGCCCTTGAGGTCTTCCCGGTTGAAGGTGATGGCCAGGAACAGGCCCAGGGCGAAGGTCAGTGCCACGGAGGCCACGGCGAAGGTGAAGGTCCAGAGGATGACGCCCAGCAGGGGTCCGCGCAGGCTCGGGTCGGTGAAGGCGCGGGCGAAGTTCTCCATCCCGACGTCGATCTTCCAGCCCGTGGAGAGCGTCTCGCCGTTATCCGCGGCGAAGGCGCCCTTGCCGTTGTCGCGGTAGACCGCGCCCGTGGTGGTGTCGGTGAAGGTGTCCGCGCCCTGGTCGTACTTCAGCGCCGGCTTGAACTGGTAGGCGTTGCTGCCATCCGCGGTGCGAAGCGTGCCGTCGGCAGGGTTCGCGGAAACGGGAACCTTGATGTCCAGGATGCCTTGCTGATTGGCCACGATTTCCTGGAAGTTCAGGGTTTGGTAGCCGTCCAGCGTCTTGGCCTTGCCGGTGGAGTCCTTGCCGGCCCCGGAGACTTCCTCCAGCGGCTTGTCGGTGGTGCCCAGCGAGACTTTGCCCTGCGGGTCCGTGAAGAGCAGGTAGAACGAGTTGTCCTTGGCCAGCACGGAAGTCTTGTACGCCGGTGAATCCGGGACGCGCTTCTGGGCGGTGAGCTGGATGGCGGCGATCGCGTCATCCTTGGTGCTGTTGTGCCCGTCGCCGTAGTTCGTGAAGGCGATGTAGCCACTGAACATGACCACGAAAACCTGGAAAACCAGCAGGAACAGCACGCCGGGGGCCAGATACTTGGCCGGCAGGCCGCCCTTGCGCAGGTAGATCCAGTTGATCACCAGCACGACGGCGGCGGAGACACCCAGCGCCAGCCAGGACTGGCTAAGGAAGAGCATGATCAGGACGTAGACGGCCAGGGCGTCCACGAGGCCCAGGAGCACGATCTTGGCAATCGTCCCCTTGATCCCCTCCGGACCGGTCCGGCGTTGGCGGAGGGTTCTGGCCTGCCGGCCGTGGTTTGCGGGGACGGCGTCCGAAGGGGACGTCGCTGCGGGGTCTGTGTCCTCGCGGAGTTCGGTATCTGACATGGCTCTCTACAGTCCTTGGGAGAAGCTGGGGTGATGCAGGAAGGGCCGGGCGGCCTGGTGGCCGCCCGGCCCGATGCTGCCGGGGAAGGGCGCGCGTGGCGCTCATTCCCCGGCGCGGGTACTAACCCTTGATTTTGCCCTTGATGCTGGCGGCCATCTTGGCCCAGTCAGCGGCCGGGTCGCCCTGGCCCTTGATCAGGGCGAGCTCGGTGGCTCCCCAGTCAGCCCAGACAGCGCTCATTTCCGGGATGGCCGGCATCGGGACGCCGGTGGCGCCGATCTTGCCGAAGGCGGCGACAACCGGATCGCTGGCAGCCTTGTCGAAGGAGGCCTTCAGTGCCGGCGGACGGCCGCCTGCCTTGTACATGGAGTCCTGGGCTGCCTCAGAGGTGAGGTAGTTGGTGACGAACTCGTTCGTGGCGAGGGCGTTGGCGCTCTTGGAGCTGATGAAGAAGCCGTTGACGCCGATGAACGGCTGGGCCGGCTGGTCGCCGGCGGTCGGCAGCTCGTCAACCGCGAACTTGATGCCCTTCTTCTGCACGTCCGGGACATTCCACGGGCCGGTCAGGTAGTACGGGGACTCGCCGGCGAGGAACTTCTCCTTGGCGATGTCACCGGTGATGTTGGAGTTGATGATCTTTTCGCCCTTGTCGCCCCAAGCGGCCAGCTTCTTGGCGAACTCGACGCCGGCGGCGTCGCCGATCAGCAGCTGCTTCGGGTCGTAACCGCCGTCGGCGGCCTTGCCGAAGACCTGCGAGCCCATGGAGGACTGCAGCGGGTACAGGTGGTACGGGTCGCCCTGCTTCGGGTCCATGCCGACGAGGAACGGGAACTTGGCCTTGCCCTCCGCGACGGCCTTCTTGCCGTTGGCGATGACCTCGTCCATGGTCTTGGCCGCGTCCGGCACGATGGCCGTGTTGCGCAGCAGCGCGATGTTTTCGATCGCGTAGGGAACGCCGTAAACGGAACCGTTGTAGGACATGGCCTTGATCGAGGACTCCTGGAAGGCGTCCTTCTTATCGCCGAGTTCGACCGGCGCGATGACGCCGTTCTGCACAAACTTGCCTACCCAGTCGTGCGGGCCGACGATCAGGTCCGGGCCCTTGCCCGTCGGGACCTGGGTGATGAAGTCGTCGCGAACGGCGGCGAAGTCCTTGACCACGAGCTTCACGTCGATGCCGGTGTCAGCCTTGAACTTGGCGGTGATGTCCTTCAGTGCGGGCGAGCGCTCAGCGTCGACCCACATGGTGATCGTGCCGGCGCCGCCGGACTTGAGGTCCGGCTTCGCGGTGGCCGTTGCCGTGGCCGGGCCGGTGGCTGCTGCCCCGCCGCAGGCACTGAGCGCCAGAGCCGCAACGACGGAGATTGCACCGGCCGTGAATACCCGGCGGCTGGTTCCGGTTGTGAGGGTGTTCTGCACCTTCATTGGTGTCCCTTTCATAAAAATCCTGCATCCACGTGGAGGGCTCTTCGGAAGACTCCTGGGCCCGGTGGCATCGTCGGTGATGTGGCTCACAGCTGCAAGCGCTTCCAAGCTACACGGTGATGGACGCTTTGGAAAGTCATCCTAGCGTGGCGTGTCGTCCGACCCTAACCGGCCCTGAAACGCGCGGGAAAGTGTGATGGCGCCGCATCAGCGGGAAATTGGGGCTTCGCCGGGCGGCTCTCTCCACGGCGGCATAGAAGGCGCGGCGGAGCGGTTGACTGGAAGCGTTTTCAATTTCGGCCATGTGGACTTACGATTACCGGCATGTCCGTTGATTCAGTACTCACCGCCCCCGCCGCGCTGGCCGGCCCGCTGACCCTGGTGCACGCCGCAGACAACACCCCCGGCTGGTGGCGCTCGGCCGTCATTTACCAGGTGTACCCGCGCTCGTTCCGGGACCTTAACGGCGACGGGGTCGGCGATCTGGCCGGCATCACAGCCGAACTCCCCCAGCTCGCCGAGCTGGAGATCGACGCGGTCTGGCTCTCGCCGTTCTACCGCTCCCCACAGCGCGACGCCGGCTACGACGTCAGCGATTACTGCGACGTCGACCCCTTGTTCGGGACCCTGGCAGACTTCGACGCCATGATGGCAGAGGCCAACCGTCTTGGCCTGCGCCTGATCGTGGACCTGGTGCCGAACCATTGCTCGGACCAGCACAGCGCGTTCCAGGCGGCGCTGGCTGCCCGCGCCGGCAGCCCTGAGCGGGACATGTTCATCTTCCGCGACGGCCGCGGCGAGTTCGGCGAGCTGCCGCCCAACAACTGGCAGTCGCACTTCGGCGGTCCGGCATGGACCCGGATCACCGAACCGGACGGCACCCCCGGCCAGTGGTACCTGCACCTCTTCGACACCTCCCAGCCCGACTTCAACTGGGACAACGACGCCGTCCACGCCGAATTCGAGCGCGTCCTGCGCTTCTGGCTGGACCGGGGTGTCTCTGGCTTCCGCGTAGACGTGGCTCACGCCCTGGTCAAGGCAGCCGGCCTGCCCGAATGGGGCGGCCGCGCCGACGGCAACAGCTCGCACGGCTTCCCCGGCCACGAGGCGCCAATGTTCGGCCAGCCCGCGCTGCACGACATCTACCGCACCTGGCGCCGCATCCTGGCCGAATACGGCCCCGACCGCATTCTCTGCGCCGAAGCCAACGTGGATCCGCTCCCCCGGCTCGCCGACTGGGTGCGCCCCGACGAGATGCACCAGGCCTTCAACTTCCCCTACCTGCATACCGGCCTGGACCCGCACCGCATGCGCGGCGTGATCACCGATTCCCTGACCGCCCTGGACGCCGTCGGCGCGCCGAGCACCTGGGTGCTGTCCAACCACGACGTCGTCCGCCACGCCACGCGCTTCGGCTACGACGGACCTGCCCCCCGCGACGGCGACGGCATCGGCCCCGCCGATCCGCAGCCGAACGAGGAGCTGGGGCGCTCCCGTGCCGCGGCGGCCTCGATGTTCATGCTCGGCCTGCCCGGCGGCGCCTACCTGTACCAGGGCGAGGAGTTGGGCCTCCCCGACGGAATCGACATTCCGGACGCCAAGCGCCAAGACCCCACCTTTGGCCGTACCGGTGGCGAGCGGCTGGGCCGCGACGGTTGCCGGGTGCCGCTGCCGTGGCGTTCCGCCGAAGCGCACGCAGGCTTCGGCGCCGGGGCGGATCCCTGGCTGCCGCAGCCGGCGAGCTTCGCCGGCCTGGCCCGGGACGCGCAGGCCGCGTCGCCGTCGTCGCACCTGTTCCTGTACCGCCGGATGCTGGAACTCCGGCGCGAGCTCAGCCTCGGCCAGGGCTCGCTTGCCTGGCTCGAAGACTGGTGCACGGACACCTCCCTGGCCTACCTCAACGGCACCACCGCGGTGCTGCTGAACGTCGGGCCGGAGCCGCTCGAGCTGCCCGCCGGACAGGTGCTGCTGCGCAGCTCCGCAACCGCGGAGCAGGCAGAAGACGCCCATCGGTTAAGCTCAGGTGAAACTGTTTGGCTGGAAATCTACATCGAGGACACGGAGAGCTGAAAATGCCCGGCATCAAGGACGTCGCGGAACGGGCCGGCCTCTCCATCGCCACCGTTTCGCGTGCCTTGAGCGGCAAGGGCAATGTATCGGCCCAGAGCCGTGAGCGGGCCCAAGCCGCCGCAGCCGAGCTCGGATTCGTGCTGTCCTACCACGCCTCCAGCCTGGCGTCCGGGCGGAACCACAACGTCGGCGTCGTGGTTCCGTCCGTGCACCGCTGGTTCTTCTCCTCGGTGGTTGAGGGCGTCTCCGCGACTCTGCTCGACGCCGGCTACGACCTCACGCTGTACAACGTCAGCGAAGGCGAGGAACGCCGGCACAGCGTGCTAAACGACTTCCTCCTGCGCAAGCGTGTGGACGCGGTCATTGCGGTGTCCTTGGAACTCAGCGAGGCAGAGATCCAGCAATTGCTCGCCATCCATCGGCCGATCGTCGGGATTGGCGGCCCGCTGCCGGGCGCCTCGACGATCCGGATCAACGACTCGGGCATCGCCGAGGCGGCAGCCCGGCACCTGATCCAGCTGGGCCACAGCCGGATCGCGCACATGACCGGCGACGCCGCATATGAGAAGGACTTCCGGCTCCCGGGTACGCGGCAGGGCGGCTTCACCAAAGCCATGCGCGACGCCGGGCTGACGATCCGTCCGGAATGGCTGGTTTCCGCCGACTTCACCATCCAGGGCGCGTATGCCAGCGCCCGGCAACTACTCGGCAGTTCGACGGAGCGTCCGACGGCGGTCTTTGCGGCCTCGGATGAAATGGCGATCGGCACCATCCTCGCCGCCCGCGACTTCGGGCTGCGCGTTCCCCAGGATCTGTCGGTCATCGGGATTGACGGCCACGAACTTGGCGAGCTCTTCGGCCTGACCACCATCGACCAGGACCCGCGGGGCCAGGGCGCCCTGGCGGTCCGGCGCCTGCTCGCGGGGCTGGAGGGCGGCGCGGAGACGGCGGCTGCAGACACCGAGTATCCGACCAAGTTCGTGATCCGCTCCAGCACGGCCGTGCCGCCCGTCGACGCCGTGTCCCTGCGGGGATAGCAGACCCAACAGGTCCTGCCCGGCAAGCGCTCCTAGCGGATCTTCATTCCCTGGGCCCCATCAGCCGGCGCTTCCCGTGGCAACGTCGATGGCCACGGTCTTGAGTTCCCGCAGTAGCTTGTGGAGATGCCCATTCACCTGGCTATCAACTTTTCCATCAACCATTATTACCAGGTCGTTCAAGCTGCCCAGTCCGCGGTAAGCAGACAAGATGTCCCTGGCTATATCCTTCTGCGCTTCGGGAAGGTTCTCGGTCTCACGTACAGCCGATACAATCTCTTCAAAAAATCTTGCTTCCGATTCGTAGGAGTAGCGTCCAAGAAGCGCCGCCAGTTCTGCAGGAATGTGTTCCAAGCCTGACGTCATTTGAGGATCCATGAATCTTTGACGCTCCCGTCGGAGAGCGTCCAGGGCTGCTCAACTACGGTTTGGTCTGTTCCACCCATGTATAGGCCTCCTTGGTTTGCAACTCCGCCTTTGTGTACTGGCACCATCAGCAGCCCGATGAAACCTAGTCGCTGAAGAATCCGCCATTAGCCAGAATCGCCTGGCCCATGATCCACTGGCCAACAACGCATGCCAGAATCATCGCCGTTCCGAAGACGTACACTCCAATACGCCCGCCCTTACCCATATGATGCGCATCGGGCTTTCGACCGGCCCGCCATAAGCTGAAGAGAACCAGCAGGCAAGGAATCATCGCAATCTGCATCGGGATCCCGCTCCCACTTCGACTGTAAATCCCTATCCGGTCGGAAGTCTTGCGAGTATCCGGCATATCCGTGGACGGCGTTGCGTTCGAGTTGATAGAAGGGCGAATCCAGGTCGACACCGATGTCAACGATTCTCCTCCCGGAATTTATTTGGATGTTAATCCACGCCTTGTTGAAAGACTTGTCCACGGCTGACTCTACGCGGGTAAGCGTTCGCCGCACTACGAGTCCGGATTTGCCAGTAGCCTCAGTTCTTCCAAATGATCGTGCATCCAGCCTGGTTTGCCTTTGTAGTACCCATATCCCTGTGCGTCGGCATAGGGAGTGACACGCCCTTTCATCCACCTTCCGATCGCAACAGTCCCCGCACTTGGACGTTCGGTTAGGGACGCCAAGACTCGTTGGCTGATCTTCCGGCCAGCCACGCCGCCGGCACCTCCGGTCGCCGCCCCGAACACCCTTCCTTGGGCGGCCGCTCCCAGGGCGGCTCTGAAGGTGTGGGGCCAAGGCCCGTTGTAGTACCCGTAGGCGCCCTGGATGCCGCCACCAATGCCACCTGAGCTGGCCCCGGCCACGAGGGTCGCCTTCGCTCCGGTCAAACCTGCCCGGGCGGCGATACCGGCACCCCCAAAACCGCCGAGGGCGCCGCTGAGCCGAACTTAACTCACATCCACTTTGCCTGTTGTCGCCTTCTGGATGATCATGTATGCGCCTGCGCCCACGAGGCCCATACCGATAGGTCCGCCCACTCCAGTGGCCATAAGGACCCCACCGGCGATCACCATGGCGCCGCCAGCGACGTACTCCCAGTTGTTCTTCCACCGGTCCCCCGCCGCGGCGAAGGCCCCCGGCTGGAGCCGCCAGAGGCCTACCTAGAATCGCTTACTTGGCGCGCGGCCACGCTTAGGGACACTTTGCCATTTGCAGCTTGACCTGAAGCGGCGCAAAATGCCCGATTCAGGTCAACGCGGCATGGATCATTCCGCCAGCCGATAATCCTGCGCTGATTGAATTTGGTGGAGGAAGTCTTTCATGACGACCCGGGAGAACCAGCCGATCTCGAAATCGTACTCAGCGCCAACTTTAAATGAAGACGCTACCTCTTGTCTTCGGTCGAAAGTCACTCCCTTCGACACCTCAATGGGTCCGCAATTCGACGTTTGAACGAGAACCGCCGGCGTCGACACCGATCCTCTCAGCCCGCCTGACGCCGTCTTCGGCTCCGCCGACACCACCACACAGCGCACGCTTTCAATAGCCATCGAGTCCAACTGCGCGCTGAACAGCGCACCTCCACCAATCACCAGAATGAGAAGGCCACCTAGTCTGTACAACCACTTGACTCCCGGCCTAGTGACCTTTCGTGTCGCAGGGCCACGCTTTGTCGACATGTCTTTGTTCGACCTTTCCATTACCCGCCACTTGCATGGCGGCCGGCTGACGGTCCGGAAGCCCCGCTCCCGAATCCCTGAATGGCACCGTTCAAAAGTTCCTGGCGCGACGCGCCGCCCGGCTGCAATCCTGTGTTCCCCACCGAAATTACGCTCCCGCCAAGACGATCGACCAACTGCTCCGTCACGACGGAGCCCCAGTTGACGGGCTGGCCAGCGTGAGCCCCGCGGGAGATAGCACCAGTCCATCCCGGGACCCGGGTGGCTACGTCATCAGCCAGACCCGACCCTATCTTGCCGACGACGAAGGATCCACCTGCGCCGGTCACGAAGCCGGTACCGGCGGTCGCGACAAAGGTACCGAACGTGTGGTCTACGTCATCGTCCAAAGCATAGGACGTGACGTTGCTCGCCGAACCGCCCACGCCGGCCGCCAACGAACTTCGAATTGCGGTACGACCCAACACGGTACCGGCCGTCCTCACCACGGGCGATGCTGAACCCGCAGACACCGCGGCACGCGCAGTGCTAGCTCCGCGGGATAGAAGTCCGCCCGCGGCTCCACCGAACGCGCCCCCCACGGCGCCAACCGCCGCATCTTCCCAGACCTTCTGCATCTCAACGGATCCTACGGTTGCCTTCTGAACTACGACTGACGTGCCGCCTGAGATCAGCGCCCCGGATGCTGCACCAACAAGAGCCAATCCAACCGGCCCACCGACGCCCGTGAACATCAACGCAACACCGGCAACGATCGCTGCCCCGCCAGCGACGTACTCCCAGTTGTTCTTCCACCAGTCCCCTGCCGCGGCGAACGCTCCGCGGTTGGAGCCGTCATAGGCCTTCAGTTCGTCGTCGGTCAGGGGCCGCAGGCCGGTGGGGTCGGTGGTGTTGAGCGGGTTGTTGCCGGCGTAGGCGTAGGGGTTGCCGTCCCAACCCGCCCCGAGGACGGGGGCGAGGGGGTCGGTGGAGAGGAACCCACGCGTAGCCGGGTCGTAGGCACGGGCGGCGAGCCATTCCAGGCCCCCGATGTCCAGGCCACCGTTGCCGGTCAGGGTGATCCCGGCGGGCAGAGCGCCGGCGAGCGCCGAGACGGCCCCCAGACCCGTGGCGCCGGGTTCCGGCGTGGTGGCCGCTGCCGCGCCGATGATGGCCCAGGGGTCGGTCTGGTCGGTGGGGCGGGCAGCACGCCAGCCCGGTGCGGTCCAGGCATCCCCGAGGCCGGTCACGCCACCGGGCAAGGAGAGGACCTGCCTTCCGCCGATGCCGGCCAGGGTGGGGATCGGGTTGGCGCTATCCCACCACAGCTCCGAACCATCCAAGGCGGCGAGTTCGCCCAACGCGTCCACCCACAGCTCATGCCGGGAAAGCTGCGCCCCGTCGGGGTTCCGATCGGTCATGCCCTGCAGTTGCCCGGTCTGACCCCAGGCGTATTCGGTCCAGGACCCGTCCGGGCGGATCTGCCGGGTGCGCCGGCCCAGGCCGTCGTGGACGTACTCCGTCCGGGACCCGTCGGGGTCGGCCACGGATAACAACTGCCCGGCTGAGTCGTACTCATACGCCCGGAACCCGCCAGGGAAAGTTTCGCGGAGGAGGCGGCCCCCGGCGTCGTACTCCCATCCCGACACGGCAGCGTCCGGAGAGCCGTCCCCGGTCGTGGCGGCTGAGACCATTTGCCCGGCCCCGTCATACCCGTACCGGGTCACACCACCGGCGCGGGTCAGCCCCGTGATCCGGCCGTCGCTGTCGCGTCCGATCAACGTGACATCGGCCGAGCCCGGATCTCTGCGGTCAGTGCGGCTGTGTTCGGCCAAAGTACCGTTGCGGTAAACCCATTCCTGCACCAACTCCCCGGCGGTGGCAGAGGTTAGCCGGCCCGACGCGTCGTGGGTGAAGACCGCCTCGCCCAGCAGGGGGTTACTCACGCCGGCAACTCGTCCGGCAGCGTCCCGGGTATAGCGGGTGGTGGTGCCATGCGCGCCGGTAAAGGCGGTACGGTTCCCGTCGGCGTCGTATGCCCAGGACATTCCGTGGCCACCGCGGGTGCGGGAGGTGAGCCGCCCGCACCGGTCAAAGCCGAGCTCGTGTTCCACGGCCAGCCCGTCACCGCGGGTGTGGTCGGTGATGACCACCCGGCGTCGGAGCAAGTCCCGGCTGACGGAAGCCAGGAGCTGCCCATCCACCGAGGTCGTGGCCTCCCGCCCGGCGGCGTCGTACGTCCAGGTGGTGGTGTGCCCGTCCGGATCGGTCTGGGACAGCTGCCGCCCGGCGGGGTCATACGTCGCGGTGCTCACCCGGCCGAGCGGGTCGGCCACGGCGGCCACCTGGTCCTTTTCCGTGTGGGTCCGGGTGGTCACCCCGCCGTTCGGGTCGGTGATCCGGACCAGGCGGCCGCGGACGTCGTACTCGAACCGGGTCCTGCCGCCGACGCCGTTGACCGTCTCGGTGAGCTCCCCGGCAACGTTGTATTTAAACCGGCGGGTCCCGTACCAGGTGTCTTGGGAAAAGCTCAGCCGCCCGGCCTTGTCGTAGCCGTACCGGGACACTCCCTGTCCGGGGGTGTTGCGGGCCAGCAGCCGGCCACAGGCGTCGTATTCGAAGGTTTCGACCTCGCCGGTGGGCAGCGTCCGGGCAATGACGCGCTGGTCGGCGTCGTAGGCCAGTTCCGTGACCGCGCCGAGCGGGTCCGTGGTCCGCCAGGGCCGGCCGCACGCGTCGTACTCGTATGCGGTGACCGCGCCGGCGGGAGAGGTGACCGAGGTGATTTTCCCGGCCATGTCCCGGCCCAGGACCGTCAGGCCGCCTTCTCCGTCGAGGAGTTCCACTGGGTTCCCGGCCGCGTCATAGGTGACCAGGTCCGCGGAGCCGTCCGCACCCTGGACCCGCGTGGGCCGCCCGTACTCGTCGAAGCTGTAGGTCGAGGAGGCGAACGCATCCGTCAGGGTGGCCGTGCCGGCCCTGCGGTCTGTGGTGGCGTCCGTGCGGACACCGGTCGGGTCGACGACGGCGGTCAGGGCGCCGACCTTGTCGTACTCGCGCACCCAGTCGTGGCCGGCGGGGTCCGTGATCCCGACCAGCCTGGACAGTGAGTCATGGGCGAATCCCCAGCGGGCGCCGTCCGGCAGCACCGCAGCCGTGACATTGCCGAGCTCATCGAACACCCGCTCGATGCTGCGACCTAACGGATCTACCGTGCGGACCAGCTCACCGTTGGCGGCGTACTCGAGTTCGGTCCGTCCCCCGTCCGGAGCGACGAACGCCGTCGTCCGCCCCGCCGAGTCGTGTTCGAAGGCCCAGACGGCGCCGTCGGGGTCCTCACGCCGCACGAGCAGCCCCGCACCGTCGTAGCTGAAGCGGGTTTCCGCCCCGGACGGGGTGATCGCCGCAACGGGGCGGCCGGCCCGGTCGCGGACGATTCTCGCGACATCCCCTACCGCGTCCCGGGTCGCGACCAGGTCCCCGAAGCCGTCATATTCGAACTCCACCGCGACGCCCGCCGGGTCCACGACCCGGGTCAGCTGCCCGTCGCGCCAATGAAGCTCGGTGCGCCCGCCCAGCGGGTCCAAGATGACGGAGGGGTCCCGCGACACCTCATCGGCGTATTCGTACGCCACGACCGCCCCGGACTCCGTCACCAGGGTGGTGATGCGGTCCTGCTCGTCCCAGCCGTAGCTAAGGTCTGCGCCCTCCGGGGTCACGGTCCGGGTCTTCCGGCCCCGCGCGTCGTAGGCGTGCACCGTCACCGCCCCGTCGCGCTCGGTGAAGGCAACCAGGTTTCCGTGGCCGTCGTAGGCCATCGACTGCCGCTGGTCATGGGAGTCGAGCACACCGACCAGCCGGCCCTTCGCGTCCGCGATCCACGAGTTGGAACGGGCACCGTTCTCATCCGAGACCACGGTGACGCGGCCCGGCAGATACGCAAACCGGGTCCGGCGTCCGTGCTGGGTGAGCTGCAGGGTGACCCTGCCGTGCTCGTCGTAGGTGTTCTCCGCTTCCAGAACCCCCGCGGCGGAATAGACCGCCTCGATCAGGCCCTGTTCGTTCCACCGGTAGGTGCGCGCCCCCAGCTCCGTCGTCACGCTAGTCAACCGGCCGCCGCCGCCGTAGCCGTACTCGACCCTGCGCCCGTCCGAGGCCCGCACCACGGCAACCAGCCCGTCCACGTACTCGACGTCGAGGAATCGGCCCCGTGTGTGTTCGAGCCTTGAGATAGGGCCGGCCCCGGACCCGCCGTCGGTCAGCCTTTCCCGGAGAACGGACACCGTCCGCCCCGGCCCCGCCCCGGCGCCGAGCCACACCCCGGCGAGGCTGAAGGCCCACCATGCGCCCTGGTTGTCCCGTACCACCAGGAGCTCGGCCGTGCCGTCAGGCAGGGAGCTCAACTCCGCAAGCCCGCCGGCGGTGGCCCGCTCCCGGGTGAGCCAGTAATTCTCCCCCACCGCCCGGGCCCATCCCGCGCCCTCGCGGGGGAAGTCCACCGCGCGGCCGTCGGCCAGCACCCACCGGCAGCCCTCGTCCGAAAGTGCAAGGCGTTGATCAAGGACGGAGGCCCATCCCCGGCCGAACACCCCCGGCGTCTCCAGTCCCGACGCCAGCGAGTTGTACATCCGCGTCAGCACCAATGTGGAGGCGGTCCCGGCGAAACCCAGGTCCGTTTCGGGCTCGATGAAGTTTCCTGTGGCGGTATTGACCGGGTCGTTTGCATAACCGCTGGTCGGCATGGCGCCCGCCGCCGTCGGCGGGTCGATCACCAGCCCGGACCGGTTCGCGCTCACCCCTGCGGCCACCAGGGCCTCATTCACCGCCGCGTCCGAGAGCGTCGAGACGCTGCCCTCACCGCCGGCGGCGGCAAAGGCATCGGCGATGGTCACGGCCCATTTCGCGTCGTTTTCGTTGGCCCTTAGGTATTCCCGGTAAGCCCTGACGACACCCGATGCGTCGATGCGTCCCCAGTAGCAGTTGGAGGCGAAGGAGGACAGCTGCCCTTCCAAGGCACCGGGAGCCGAGGACACTCCCTCGTCCAGGCCACGGGAGTTCGCCGCGAAGGACCGAAGGTTCGCCGGACGCGCCGAGGACGTCCCCCCGCCGTATCCGCCGCCGGGCGGCGGGGTATCCCGGGACCCGGTGGCGGCTTCAGCCGGGGCGAATGTCGGAGCCTTGCCCGGCCGGGCGTTCGGCCGCTCCTGCTCACCGAAGAGCAAGTCACCGGCCTGTTCCAGCAGGTTGCGGTTGTTGTGCCGGCGAACCCACTCGTTGTTCCTCCGCCGCCGGGCGTCCTCCTCGTGCGCGGCCCCGATCATCTGGCCCACGTAGCCGGCCACGGTCCGCAGCGCCGCGGCCAATGCCTCCGCGTCGCTCCTCGCCGTGGCAGCGTTGGCCGCGAAAACCTCCGAAAAGTGTCCCTTGAAGTCCTCCTTCGCCGAGGCGACGAACGACGTCCGCGACCCGGAATGCTCCTCAAGCCGTGATGCCGCCGATTCGAACCCCGCCCTGACGGAGTCCGCCACGGTATAACTGAACCGCCCACCATCGGAAGCATCCGAAGCCGGCAACAACGGCACCTCAACGAACTCGGTCACAGCTAAAGCCCCCCACTGAACAAAAACTGGAATAAGAAAAGCCGCCACACGGACCGGCGCCCGCCCGGGAACGATCACCAGCGGCAGGAAGAGCCCGGAAAGAGGCATAGACCGGGTCCGGGGCGTACCGGAACCGGCTAAGAATGAAAGACCGCGCAAAGGCCGGGCAACCGCCCGTTCACCCGAACGGAGTGGCTACCCGGCCCTCACTCGCGAAAAACCGGCTCAGGCACCGCCGCCGGCTGAGAAAATATCCTGGGAGATCTTCTGCAGCTGTCCGCGCAGCTGCTCCAGCTCGTCCTTGGCCTTATCCAGGGCAGCCTTCGTCTCCGGCCAGGTCGAACCGCGGAACTCCGCCGCCAGGGGACCATCCCAGACGTTCGGATCCGACAAGACCTTGCCCTGCGAATCCAGTGCAGAGATCTGATCAGTGAAACCACCATTGATGATCGACTGCACCTGCGCGATCGCAGCCTTCGCTTGCTCAGTTGACAACACACGCGACATAAGAAGTTCCTCCCCAAAAGACAACCATTCGCCGCCGGCCACATGCTGGCGGAGGCCCAGACCACGCTGACGCTACCAAGACTCCGCAATAAATCCAACAAAAGATGAAACGTGGCCGGCCGGTAGTGGCCTTTCCGGGCCCCTGCCACTCACTGCTGCGCGGCGTCGAGGAACTAAAAACCTAGTTAGTCAATTTGAAGGAGCAACCCCGTATATCATTCTCAAGGCACCATGAACGCATTAGGGGGGACGATCATGCCCGTACCAACGTATTCACACCCGTCCAAAAGACAACGTCGCAGGGCCTCGGGCCGCGCGCTGGGCGCCGTCATTGTCGCCGTGGGGCTGGTCGCGACGACGTCGTGCACTAAGGCCCCCGGGTCCACAGCAGTGGCTGAGCCGGCGAAACTCCTGCAGAGCGTGCGCGTGGGCCTGTCCTCCGCCGCCGGCGTGCAAACGATCGACGGCACGACGATTTCCGTCTCCGCGGCCGGAGACTCGTCGTCGGCGGACACCAAGTACGATGCCGCCCAGGCGGTGGGCGATCTCCCCGTCCGGGTGAGCCTGCAGTACCGCGCCGGTGACAAGTCCGGCTCCGACCTCAATGACCTCAAGGGGCATTCGGGGCCGGTGGAGATCGACTTGACGTTGGAAAACCTCACGGTCAAGCCGCAGGTCATCAAATACGACGCGGCCGGCCAATCCCGTTCCGATACCGCCCTGGTGGGCGCCCCGCTGACCATCGCGGCAGCAACCAAACTTGCCGGGGTCCGGGCCGACGACGTCAAAGCCGGCTCTGCGGATGGCAAAACCGGCACGAACGGCGTCCTAAGCAGCGCCGAGGACGGTGCCACCGTGGTGCAGTGGGCCACCGTTCTGGCCCCGCCGCGGTCCGGTGCGAGTACCACCCTGCGCCTCGTCGCCGATGTCAGAGACTTCCAGGTCCCCGCTTTCGACGTAGCGGTCCAGCCCGGCCTCAACACCGACCTCAGCGCCGACGGCGTCCTCGCCGGCGCGTTTTCCTCCGGCGCCGGGTCCGAGATGGAGCTGCAACGACGCACCATCTCGCTGGTCTCCGACGTCAACACGGTGCTGACTAAAGCAGGTTCCACGATCACCGACGTCCGGCGGAACCTGCAGGCGACCTCCCAGACCTTGGGCGTGAAGACCGCTGGCGAGCTGCGCGATAACTCGAAGGCGCTGGGCTCCACCATGGTGGACCTGAAGGGACAGCTGAAGGCCCTCGGCGCCGATCTGGAGGCCGCGACTAAGGCAACTCAATCCACCACCGCATCCCAGTTGAAGCTGACCGTGTCGACCGTGGATGCGATGCTGGGCGACACGACGGCTGTGCCCGCGAGGGCCCCCATCAGCGGCGACGGCTGCACGGCCGAGGTGGCCAAGTCGGGTAAGTCGGCCACGGTCTTCTCCAGCATCCAGACCATGGCTTCGCAGCTGGACGCCTACGCGAAAGTGAGCGCAGGCTGCCGCGATACCGTGGCAGGCGCGATCGAAGCCACCATGGGCCCCGAGAACCCCACCGCCAAAGACTGCGCTGAACGGGGCTCGATGACGTGCTCGCTCTACGGATCCGCTGTGACCGTCACCGGTGCGCTGCTGGGTCTGGTCAAGAAGGGCGACGAGCTGGTGGCGGAACTTCAGCCGCGATTGGTCGAGGGTGCGATCAAGGATCAGGCTGCCTCCGCGGCGACTCTGGAGAAGGTGCGCGCCGATTTCGCTGCCGTGCTCGACGGCGCCAAGACCACCGAGGACTACAAGAGTGCGCTCGCCAACGTGAACGAGGCGATCAAGTCCGCCAAGGCGTCCGTCGCTGCCACCCGTGACGCGTCTGCTGCGGTCCGCAGCAGTATCGACGGCCTCAGGCAGAAGCTGGTCGACATCAAGAAGACCGCCCAGACCGCGCGGAGCGAGGTCGGCGACAGCTCGCTGCTGAACGGCTCCATGACGCAGCAAACCCAGCGGCTTGCCGATGAGCTGTGCAAAGTGGCGGACGGCAGCTCCCCCGCTGCGGGCCGACTCTCCGCCGAGCAGGCGGAGCAACTGCGTTCCTACCTGACGTCCACCCCCTGTGAGGCCACGGACCAGAACGGACTCCCCATGCCGGCGCTGACTCCGCCGCTGGGGTTCAAAGACCCGTTGAACGACCGGYTGGTGGCCCAGTCGACGGCCTGGGACACCGTCCTGGCCGCCACCGACACCAGTGCCCCCGACGCGGTGATCGGCCAGGCCCTAACCACCTTGGGCACGACGATCGATGACCTCGACGCCAAATTGGACGCAATCACGACGGCGACGAAGGCGCTCGACGGCGCCGCAACCGGAGACGTCAACAGCACCAAGCGCGAACTCGACGCCCTCAACGCCGCGCTTGGCGGAGCGATCGACTCCTCCGGCAAGGTCGGTACGACGCTCGGGAAGCTGAAGGAGCAGCAGGACAGCCTCGGCGACAAGATCAAGAAGTCCCTCAGCGAAGTCTCCGCCGACACCGCAGCGGAGGTCTACAAGGCCGTGGACGACCAGGTGCGCCAGGTCGCCGAAATCGGTGACGCCGGTTCCGAGTCCGTAGTCGCGGCCTTCAACCGCTCCATCTCAGGGTTGAAGACCACTTCGGACGAAGTGGTAGCGGACGCCAAGGGCACCGTGAACCGGCAACGGGACGAATTGCACCAGCAGGGCGACGCGCTGGCCGCATCCCTGGACAAGAGCACGCGGGCCTCGCTTGCGAGCATCGCCACCAGTACATCCGGATCGACCCGCGACGTCGAGGGCGCCAGGGCGCTCCTGTCCTCCAGCCTGAACAAAGTAATGCTTGATCTGGGCGATCGCTCGGTGAACGGCTCTGGCCTGCTGGGTTCCATGGCGACAAGCGCAGCAAAAGCCGACACCGCTGATTATCAGCTGGCACTGGCATCGCAGAACGCCGAGGGCTATGCCAACATCCGCTCCCGGGATGTGGCGGGGCTGCTGTTGCGCCAAGCGCAGTTCAAAGCCTCACTCGCCTCGGTCGACGAACTGCCGCCATTCCATCTCGAGGTACCAGCCGGTGCCACGGCGCAGACCCTGTACACCTTGAAGATCGGCGGCGAAGCATGAGCCCCCGCGCAAGGCTCACGACCCTGCTGGCTGCCGGTGCCGCCGTCGTCCTCATGGCGTCTCTTGCGGTCATCATCACTCTGAGCCGGCCCAGCGAGGCGTCGCGGCCGGATCCGGTGGCCGCGACGGTCCCCGTGGCGCTGAAGGCGGAGGGCCTGCCGAAGGACTTCTCCCTCGGCGTCGTCCTCACGCTGGGCCAGTCCGGCGAACCAGGTTCTGCCTACAACCAGGGGGCACAGGGCGCTGTCGTCGCCGCACAGCGCTTTTCCCGGGGAGGCGCTGACGTCGCCCTCTCTGCCCAGAACGACCAAGGCACGGAGGGCGGCGCGCGCGCCGCCGTCCAGACCCTCGCCAAGCAAGGAGTCTCCGGGATTGTCGTAGCGACCACGGGTTCCCAGGCCCGGGCTGCGGCTAAGGCGGCCGAGGAGCTTGGCGTTCCGGTGATCCTTCCCTACGCCGAACCGTCGAATCCCGGGCAGGCCACCTGGACGACGGAGCCCTCCGGCTCGTCCACCCAAGCCGCCCTTCGAACGGCGCTGAGCGGCAAGAAGAGGGTGTTGCTGGTCAACGACGGCGGCGGGAGCCCCGGCTCCGTCGGGATCTCACAGACCCTGAACCTCGCCGACTTCAACGAGGTGCGCGATCTGGCCCAGGAAGCCGCCATCCGGACCGGCGACCAGCTGCGGCCGCCGGCGAAGGATGCCCCCGCGGGCACCGCATCCACAAAGGAAGCCAACCCCGCGGACGCCGTGGTGGTCTCAGCCGCCACCCCGCAGCGCTTGGCCCGGCTGGTCCAGGCCCTGCAGGCACGCGACGTGTCCGTACCCGTGATCATGCCCGACGGCGCCACAGCCCCGGCTTTCGCTTCGACGCTCGCCGAACTCGACGGCGCCGCTTCCGGGCAGCTGGTCAGCATAGCCTCGGCCGGAGGAGATGCCACCGCACTCCAGCAGGACGCCCAGGGCCGCGGAATGTCCGCGTTCCTGTCCGCCGTGCGGCTGGCGTCCGGGGACCCGGAGGTCATGAACTTGACTAACGACGCCCCGTTCTCCGACGACGCCTGGGCCGCGGACGCGCGCAGCCACGACGCCGTCGTGGCTTTCGTCCGAGCGGCCGCATCGGCCCGGAGCGGCGACCCCGCCAAGGTCGGAGCGGCCCTGCGCACCATGGCGTTCGGCCCTGCTGACGGCCTCGCGGGCCCGGCCTTGGACTTCTCCCGCCCCGCTGCGCTCACAGCGGAAGCCATCCCGGTCTATGCGTCCCAGCAGGATCTGGGCCTACGCCCGCAGAACGAGGATGCTCCTCGGCTCGTCTGGGTGCCGACGCCGGCGAACCCCTAACCACGCTGCCCCCCGCCCACTACGGGCGAACGGGTCACCATCTCACCACAGAAGGAGCGCCGCGGTGCGTGTGCTGATCGACCTGGACGAACGCCGTTTTGAGTGCGAAGTGGCTCAGGCCGCGCCGGCCACCACGCTGGCGGACTTCGTGGCGGCCGCGGGCGGCCCGCAGCTGGCCCCTGAGGAGACCGTGTTCCTCAACGAGGCCGAGGTGCGGGGATCGACCCCTTTCTCGGAGCTGATCATCCTGGAAGGCAGCCGGGTCTCGCGGGCGCCCTGGCAGACCCCGGAGAGGGTGCGCGATTGGAGCCTGACGCTCGCCGGCGGCGAGCAAGCCGGCGCCGTCGTCGATGTGCCGCACGGCCGTGAGATGCTCATTGGCCGGTCGCCGCACGCGGATTTGAGCCTTCCCACCGAGAGCGCGTCCTGGGACCACTGCCGCCTGCGCCGCGAGGAAGACGGGGTGCGGGTGCTTGACGGCGGCTCCACCAACGGCACCCTCGTCAACGGCCTGCAAGTTGGCGAGGACGGGGTCCTTGTCACCGAAAGCGCCACGATCACGGCCGGCGGCACGGTGCTTCTCCTGCGCCGGTCCCTGGAGGAGACGCCGGCACCGGCACCCGGCAGCTTGCACAACCTCACGCCGGCGGGGACCGCACCCTTCAACCGGCCACCCCGCCCCGGACGTGCACCCGCGGGCGAGCCTCTCGTTCCGCCGAGCCGGAAGGAAGTCCCGCCGGCCAGTAAGTTCAGCTACATCTCGGTGGTGGCGCCCCTGGTGATGGCGGCAGCGATGGTCCTGATCCTGCGGGACCTGCGCTTCGCGATGTTTGCCCTGCTGAGCCCGGTCATGGCCGTGGGCATGTGGTTCGAGCAAAAGCGCCGGCATACCCGCGGGCTCAAGGAAGAAGACGAACGCTTCGCCGGCGCACTCGAGGAGTTCGAGCAGCAGGTCCGTGCCGCTGCCGCGGCGGAGACCGCCCGTCGGCATCGCATGATCCCGGATCCGGCGACGGTTGCACGACGCCCGGCTCTGCCTGCCACGTCCTTGTGGCAGCGCCGCGCGGACGCGGATGACTTCCTGGCCCTGCACGCCGGCACCGGTGATGTCCCCTGGAAGCCTGAGGTGGACCGAGCGGCCTGCGCCCGGCTGGACGAGAAGGTCAAGGACTCGCTTGCTGCAGCGCGGCTGCAGGCTGCCCCGGTGCTTGTGGACCTGACCGACGCCGGAGTGGTGGGCATTGTGGGCCCGCGGGAGGGGGCTCTGGCGCTTGCGCGATCCCTCCTGACCCAGGCCGCGGTGCACGTGGGTCCCGCGGATCTGACCGTCGGGGTGTTCTGCGACGCGGGGCGCGCCGACGAGTGGGAATGGGCCTCGTGGCTGCCGCACACCCGCCAGGCCGGCAGCAGTACCGGCGAGCGCTGGATGTCGGCGCACCGTGAAACCAGCGTCGCCATGTTGCGTGCGCTCAAAGACGACGTACAGGAGCTCCCTACACCCGCGCTGCTGGTTGTGCTGGATTCCGAGGTGCTCACGGAGGGCCGGGACGCACCGGCCCGCGCGCTGCTCGGGACGGGCCGCTCGACGCCCGGGGTCCACACCAGTGCGCAGCAGCGCCCGTCCCGGGTGGCCGGCATCGTCATTGCAACCTCCGAGGAGCAGTTGCCGGCGGCCTGTACCTCGATCATCACGGTGGGTACGGACGCCGCGGCCACGGTCTACCAGCCCGAGGACCTGACCCGCGTCGAGGACGTCATCCTGGCCGGCCTGGACCAGGAGGCGGCCCTGCGCTGCGCCATGCGGGTTGCACATTTCGAGGATCCGGAGCTGAGCGTTCCCGGCGCCTCGCTGCCCTCGCTGGTGCGGCTGCCCGGACTCCTTGGCTTCGACCGCCCCGCTCCGGCCACAATCCGTCGCCTGTGGCAGTCCCCCACCGGCGTGTCCACGCCGATCGGCACCGGCGAGGCCGGCACCCTGACCTTGGACCTGGTCAAGGATGGACCGCACGGCCTGGTTGGCGGCACCACCGGTTCCGGCAAGTCCGAGTTCCTCCGCTCGCTCGTGGCCGGCCTCGCGGCACGCAACGATCCGACCCGGTTGAACTTCATCCTCGTCGACTTCAAGGGCGGCGCTGCCTTCAAGGCCTGCGAACGCCTCCCGCACACGATCGGCACCATTTCCAACCTGGACGAACAGCTCGCGGACCGGGCCCTCCGTGCGCTGGAGGCGGAAATGGAGCGGCGCCAGCGGATCTTCGCCGCGGCCGGCGAAGGCATCGACAACCTGGACGCCTACCTGGCAACGAACCCGGCTGAGCCCATGCCGAGGCTGCTGCTGGTGATCGACGAGTTTGCCATGCTGGCCAAGGACTTCCCGGACGTGCTCAAGGCACTCGTGAGCGTAGGCGCCGTCGGCCGGACCTTGGGAGTGCACATGATCCTGGCAACACAGCGCCCGGCGGGAGTCGTCAGTGATGACATCCTCGCGAATACGAACCTCCGGGTGGCCTTGCGCGTGCAAAGCCGCGACGATTCCAGCAATGTCATCGGTGTACCCGCTGCGTCGGCGATTGGCCGGGCCCAGATGGGCCGCGCCTTCGTGAAACTGGGCCAGGACGAGATCACTCCGGTGCAGACTGCGCTCGTGACCGGGCAGGCCCAGCTGGGCGGCGGACCGGCCGTGGACGTCCGGGAGATACGCCAGTTCGGCGTCCCGGCGCCCGCCCCGAGCCCGCGTGCTGCGGCGGCGGACGGGAACGACCTGGACCTGCTGATCGATGCGATTGTCGGGGCCAATGCCGAAGCAGGCTACGCCCCTCCGCGGCAGGTCTGGCCCGAGGCCTTGGGCGAACGGGTAGAGCTGGACGGTTTCCTTGCGCCCAACGGCTTCCTTGCGCCCAACGACGCCGCCCACAGCGAAGCGCCGGCCGCTTCAGCCCTGCAACATGAACTCCCTGCTCTGCCGAAGGCGGGCGCCGTCCAAGGCTCCTCGGTTCTGGTGGCCGTCGTGGACGAGCCGGAACTGCAGCGCCAGTCCGCGGCGGGGTGGGACCTATCCGTCGGGAACCTCATGCTCATGGGCGTGGCCGGCTCCGGCACAAGCACGGCGCTGGCATCGATCGCACTGACCCTCGCGAAGGACATCGATCCGTCCGAGCTGGACCTGATGATCCTCGACATGGGCTCCCGCGAATTGGAACCGCTGGCTGCGCTGCCGCACACGGTGGCCTATGTGGGAACCGGCGCCGGCGCCAAAGAACAGCAGGCCCGCTTCCTGCGGCACCTGAATACCGAGTTGGAGAGCCGCCGCGCAAATCCGGGCCGGCACCGCCGCGCCGTCGTGCTGGTGGACGGGCTGGCCTCGCTGCGCGACGAGTTCCAGGACTTTGAGGGCCAGCAGCTGCTGGCCCTGTTGTACCGCGCCTATGCGGACGGCCCGGCGTTGGGGCTGTCCTTTGCGGTCACCACCACACGCGCCAAGGCGGTGCCCTCGGCCATGAACGAGGTGACGCTGCAGAGGTGGCTCTTCCGGCTGGCGGACGCCTACGACTACTCCTCGCTGGGTGTCCGCGGCAAGGAAATCCCCGCTCCGCTTCCCGGCCGCTGCGTGGATCCGCGCACCTCGCTGCAGATGCACGTGGCGACTCCGGGTATCGGGATCGAGGCAGCTGTGGATCTCGTACAGCGGAGCTGGGCCGATGCGCCGGCTAAGTCGCAGGCCATCCGCCGTCTGCCCGCCAGCGTCACGTTGCCGGAACTGGGCGTGGAACCCCGCCTGGACGCCGAGCCGTGGCACGTCCCGGTGGGAATGCAGGAGGCGGACCTCTCCCCGGCGTTCCTCGAGATCTACGAGGGTGAGCATGCCCTAGTCGCCGGACCAGCCCGTTCGGGCAAGTCCACCCTCCTGCTCGCGATTGCGGCAGCCGTCCGCGGCGCCGCCGCAGCCCGCGGCCCGGCGCAGGTGTGGGCCATCTGTGACCGCCGCTCGCCCCTGGCTTCTTCGGACTTCGACCGGGTCGCTGTGGGCGCTGACGAGGTACCCGCACTGGTGGCCTCGCTTCGGCTGGAGCGGGGTCCGGTATTCCTGCTGATTGACGACGCCGAGCGCTTCGAGGACGCGGATCAATCCATCGCGGGCATCGTATCTTCCGGGCAGCCAGGCCTGTGCGTCATCGCCTCCGGGCGGGCAGCAGACCTGCGCGGGCTCTACAGCCACTGGACCAAGACGGTCCGTAAGTCCCGGCTGGGAGTCCTTCTGCAACCTGATGTGAACTACGACGGCGAACTGCTGGGTGCGACGCTCCCGCGGCGGTCTCCCGTGGCGATGACCACCGGGCGCGGCTATCTGGGCGTGGGCGGCCAGATGTCCCTGATCCAGTCCATCAGCACCGGGGATTGACCCGGCGGGCGGCAGCCCGTGAACATGCACCAGCCGCCCGGAGCGGGAACCAGATCGACAGCGTTGGAGAATACGGAATGCAATTCGCACAAGCGGGTCAGGCGTTGGGAGCGTCCTACCGATTCGGCGATCGGGTGGGCTCGGGTGCCGTCGGCGAAGTCTGGACGGTCACTTCGGCTGACGGCGCGACCTTTGCCGCCAAGGTCCTGCGTCCCGAGCACGCCGACGACCCCTCGCTCGTGGAACGCTTCGTCCGTGAGAGGTCCGTGCTCCTCGGGCTGCAGGACTCCCACATCGTCACGGTCCGGGACATGGTGGTGGAAGGCCCACGCTTGGCCATCGTGATGGACTATGTAGCCGGCGGCTCGCTCCGGGACGTGGTGCAGGCCGCCGGGCCGCTCCGCCCGGCGGACGCGCTCACGGTGGCGGCCGAGGTATACGACGCCCTGGCCTTGGCACACTCCCGCGGTGTCACCCACCGGGATATCAAACCGGACAACGTACTCCTCGCCCGCCCCTGGGCCGAGTGGGGTCCGGGAGACGTGCGGGTCTCCGACTTTGGGATAGCCGACGTGGTGGGCGAGAGGATCCGACAGACCACTGGCCTGATCGGCACACCGCAGTACATGCCGCCCGAACTCATCAGCCAGGGCCGCTCGGGCCCGCCAGGCGATGTGTATTCCACCGGCGTCCTGCTCTACGAACTCTTGGCCGGGCGCACCCCCTTCGCAGGGCCCGGGCCAGACTTCAGCGTCGCCTACCGCCACGTGTCCTCCCGCCCGCCTCGGATTCTGGTGGCAGACCCGCTCTGGCAGATACTCGACGCGTTACTCTCGAAGGAACCGGACCAACGCCCGACGGCGCGCGAGGCCGCCGCTACCCTTCGGCGGCTCCTCCCCTCAGTAGAGGGTGCAGAAGCAATGGCCCGCTCCGAGGCGCCGGAGGACTTCACCGACGTCGAACGCCCCGCCACTGTTGTCCGCGGCGCCTTCTCGGATTCGGAGCTCGAGGCCTTCGCCGCTGCCCCGGTAGAGGACGCCGGCCAGGACGTCCCGGACCTGGGCGAGGCTGGCAGCGCAACGATCGTCCGTTCCATGCCCCGCCGCGAAGTCCCGCGGACCCCGGACGTCAGGCCTGCGGACGGCACGGACACCGTCCCGTTCTGGCGGACGCGGAAGGCAATGATTCTTGCCGGCTCCGCTGCGCTTCTGCTGGTGGCCATGGTCTGGGGCTTCGCCGTGCTTGCCCCCGCGGACCAGCCGCAGGCCAACGGCGGCGCCGGCGCCCAGCTGAGCACGCAACTTCAGGGCACGGCCCTGCCGACCGGCCTGACGATCTCGCGGACCGCAAGCTACGAGCCCTCTTCCGGTCAGGTCCGCCTGACCATTACCTACTCCGCGCAGAAGGCGCCGCTGTCGGGGGAATTCCTTGAGATAGTTCCGGGCCTGGCCGCCGGCGAAGCGTGCCCGGCAGTCACGTGGAACGGTGCCTCGGTGAGCCGGAACCAGGCCTCGCTGACCGGTCTCGACGTCGAGTGCGGCTGGCGGCTTTCCGGGTTGAAGATCCCGGCGGGAGGGCAGGCCGAGGTGACCGCCACGGTGCCGGTCTCGCCCGCAAACCAGAAGTCGTTCGATACGTGGTTGCGTGCGGGTTCGGAGGCGACAACGGCCGCGACTCAGGATCCGGCAGTCAAGGGCACTGCTTATCCGGTCCAGCGCCTGAAAGGGGTGGAAGTGCGCACTCCTACGCGGGTCGTGACGCCGAGCCCGCTCCGGATCACTCTGGTGCCGGTGTGGGCCAGCGGCGCCGATGAGCTGAACCCGCTGTACGTCAGTCCCGCTTCGGGGAAACCGTCGCAGATGCTGGATTCCGTGTCCGACGGCGAAAAGGGTCTGCGATTCTCCGACGGCTGCGGCGGCGCCCTGGCGGTCGACAGCTCCGGGCTCACCGTAACGGCCCTTCAAATCACACCCCAATGCACTGTGCGCGCCAGTGTCGGGAATTTCACCGAGCTTCAGTCCCCGAGTTTCGCGATCACGTCCCGCGAGAACTCGTAGGCTCTTTGGCCGGACGCGGCGGGGCGGGTTCGCCGGCCGACGGCTACGCCGCCCCACCCATGAACCGCACAAAGCGATCGAGCACGTCCGGCCAGCCGGCCGCATACTCGGCGCGGGTGGCTGCCGGCTCCTTGGCCCCTTCCCATCCCCCGTGGACGACGCGGACCTCTGTGCCGTCCTCCACAGCGCGGAAAGCAACCCTCAGTTCCGTGGACCACAGGGCTTGGGATCCCGGGTGCCAACTTGCATGGAAGGACAACGGCGGCTGCCAGTCGTCGATGGTGCCCCATACGGAGCTGCGGCCGTCGTCCGCGGTCTCAAGAATGAGGCTCTCTTCGAACTCGACGTAAGACCCCGCCCCGAAGACGCTGTGACCTTCCAACGGCCACCAGAGGTGCGTGTGCTCGGTAAAGCCCATGAAGGCCCTTGCGACAGCGCCCGGGACGACGACGGTGCACACCACGGGTTCCAGGGCATCCTCCCCGCCGGGATCCGGGGCGGCTGCGGCGTGGCTGAAGAGATTATCCATGGTCACCAACTCTACGTTGCACCGAACGCCAGGTCCTCCCGCCCCCCCACCCAACGCTCCCTCACCTCTGACCGGTTAACAACCGATGCCCCCTCACAACTGACGTGTATCCACCCGACGCTCCCTCACCTCTGACCCGTTTCCCCGGACGCTCCCTCACCCCCGACGCGATTTCGGGCGACGCTCCCTCACCTCTGACCGGCGACGCCGGCCGGTGCTGCGGGAGGGCCGTTCGATTGCGATCAGCTTCTGCGGGATCGTTGGGGTTCTGTCCGCCGGTGCTGAGGGAGCGACGTCCTTGAGCTCACCACTGCTGAGGGAGCGTTGGTGGTATATGCCCCGCCTCTGAGGGAGCGTTGGGTGGTGTGCCGGCCACTTCTGAGGGAGCGTCCGGCGTACGGCCGCCGGTGCTGAGGAAGCGTTGGTGATGTCCGCTCCGGTGCTGACAGAGCGTCATCCCTGGTTTGGTGGTTAAAGGGGGAGAGCCTCCAACCTGGTGGTTGGAGGCTCTCGACCTAATGTATGTCCGGCGGTGACCTACTCTCCCACACCCTCCCGGGTGCAGTACCATCGGCGCTGTGGGTCTTAGCTTCCGGGTTCGGAATGGGACTCGTCTGGCGACGGGTTTGTTGTTTGGGAACCACATAGTGGACGCAAGCAGTCTTGTTTCTTTTTACCYSACCCCKTGGGTGCAAACGCTTTTGAAGGAACGTTTGCGGGGTGGGTGTGTGGTGTAAGTTATCGGCCTATTAGTACCGGTCAGCTTCACGAGTCGTTAGTCCTCGCTTCCACATCCGGCCTATCAACCCAGTGGTCTGGCTGGGGGCCTCTCACACACAAGGTGTATGGAAATCTCATCTCGAAGCGAGCTTCCCGCTTAGATGCTTTCAGCGGTTATCCCATCCGAACGTAGCTAATCAGCGGTGCACTTGGCAGTACAACTGACACACCAGAGGTTCGTCCGTCCCGGTCCTCTCGTACTAAGGACAGCCCTTCTCAAATTTCCTGCGCGCGCAGCGGATAGGGACCGAACTGTCTCACGACGTTCTAAACCCAGCTCGCGTACCGCTTTAATGGGCGAACAGCCCAACCCTTGGGACCTACTCCAGCCCCAGGATGCGACGAGCCGACATCGAGGTGCCAAACCATGCCGTCGATATGGACTCTTGGGCAAGATCAGCCTGTTATCCCCGAGGTACCTTTTATCCGTTGAGCGACGGCCATTCCACAATGTACCGCCGGATCACTAGTCCCGACTTTCGTCCCTGCTCGAGATGTCTCTCTCACAGTCAAGCTCCCTTGTGCACTTACACTCGACACCTGATTGCCAACCAGGCTGAGGGAACCTTTGGGCGCCTCCGTTACTTTTTAGGAGGCAACCGCCCCAGTTAAACTACCCATCAGGCACTGTCCCTGACCCGGATTACGGGCCGAAGTTAGATGTCCAAAGTGACCAGAGTGGTATTTCAACGATGACTCCACCCGAACTGGCGTCCGGGYTTCAACGTCTCCCACCTATCCTACACAAGCCACTCCGAACACCAATACCAAACTATAGTAAAGGTCTCGGGGTCTTTCCGTCCTGCTGCGCGTAACGAGCATCTTTACTCGTACTGCAATTTCGCCGAGTTTATGGTTGAGACAGCGGGGAAGTCGTTACTCCATTCGTGCAGGTCGGAACTTACCCGACAAGGAATTTCGCTACCTTAGGATGGTTATAGTTACCACCGCCGTTTACTGGGGCTTAAATTCTCAGCTTCGCCTTGCGGCTAACCGGTCCTCTTAACCTTCCAGCACCGGGCAGGAGTCAGTCCGTATACATCGTCTTGCGACTTCGCACGGACCTGTGTTTTTAGTAAACAGTCGCTTCCCCCTGGTCTCTGCGGCCCCTGCACGCTCCGGACAGCWWGTGTCCATCACGATAGGGGCCCCCCTTCTCCCGAAGTTACGGGGGCATTTTGCCGAGTTCCTTAACCATAATTCTCTCGATCGCCTTAGTATTCTCTACCTGATCACCTGTGTCGGTTTGGGGTACGGGCGGCTAAAACCTCGCGTCGATGCTTTTCTAGGCAGCATAGGATCACCGAATCCCCCCATACGGGGGTCCCGTCGGGTCTCAGGCATCATGAACGGCGGATTTGCCTACCGTTCGCCCTACATCCTTAGACCGGGACAACCATCGCCCGGCTCGGCTACCTTCCTGCGTCACACCTGTTAATACGCTTGCCTCCCAGGATCAGGTCCCGCGCTCCACCAAAACCCTCACACCACAAGGGYGATCGGGCAGGTCTCGGGCGGTTAGTRTCCCCTGTTCAGCATGGGCGGTTTTTCGCCGGTACGGGAATATCAACCCGTTGTCCATCGACTACGCCTGTCGGCCTCGCCTTAGGTCCCGACTTACCCAGGGCAGATTAGCTTGACCCTGGAACCCTTGATCATTCGGCGGACGGGTTTCTCACCCGTCTTTCGCTACTCATGCCTGCATTCTCACTCGTGTAGGCTCCACCGCTGGTTTACACCGCGACTTCACTGCCCACACGACGCTCCCCTACCCATCCAGACGCCTGAACCACAAGGGCTTAGCTAATATCTGAATGCCACAACTTCGGCGGTGTACTTGAGCCCCGCTACATTGTCGGCGCGGAATCACTTGACCAGTGAGCTATTACGCACTCTTTTAAGGATGGCTGCTTCTAAGCCAACCTCCTGGTTGTCTTCGCAACTCCACATCCTTTCCCACTTAGCACACGCTTAGGGGCCTTAGTTGGTGGTCTGGGCTGTTTCCCTCTCGACTATGAAGCTTATCCCCCACAGTCTCACTGCTGCGCTCTCACTTACCGGCATTCGGAGTTTGGCTGACGTCAGTAACCTTGTAGGGCCCATTAGCCATCCAGTAGCTCTACCTCCGGTAAGAAACACGCAACGCTGCACCTAAATGCATTTCGGGGAGAACCAGCTATCACGAAGTTTGATTGGCCTTTCACCCCTACCCACAGCTCATCCCCTCCATTTTCAACTGAAGTGGGTTCGGTCCTCCACGACGTCTTACCGTCGCTTCAACCTGGCCATGGGTAGATCACTTCGCTTCGGGTCTAGATCACGCCACTGCAACGCCCTGTTCAGACTCGCTTTCGCTACGGCTTCCCCACACGGGTTAACCTCGCGACGTAACACTAACTCGCAGGCTCATTCTTCAAAAGGCACGCCGTCACAACTACAAGGCTGCTCCGACGGATTGTAAGCACACGGTTTCAGGTACTGTTTCACTCCCCTCCCGGGGTACTTTTCACCTTTCCCTCACGGTACTGGTCCGCTATCGGTCATTAGGGAGTATTTAGGCTTATCAGGTGGTCCTGACAGATTCGCACGGGATTTCTCGGGCCCCGTGCTACTTGGGATACTTCACCAGGCGGCACACTACATTTCGGTTACGGGGCTCACACCCTCTCTGGCCGGCCTTTCAAGACCGTTCACCTATGCACATGCTCTCACCCCACTGTCCCGGCAGAGACAGAACGGAAAGTCCCACAACCCCGACCATGCAACGCCCGCCGGCTATCACACATGGAACGGTTTAGCCTGATCCGCGTTCGCTCGCCACTACTAACGGAATCACTATTGTTTTCTCTTCCTGCGGGTACTGAGATGTTTCACTTCCCCGCGTTCCCTCCACGCACCCTATGTGTTCAGATGCGGGTCACCAGATCACTCGCGCGTCTGGCGGGGTTTCCCCATTCGGACACCCTGGGATCACAGTCCGGTTATCGACTCCCCCAGGCTTATCGCAGATTCCTACGTCCTTCTTCGGCTCCTAATGCCAAGGCATCCACCGTGTGCTCTTAAAAACTTGACCACAAAAGATCAAGGAGTAATTTCGAGAGAACCATGAAACCAACCCCGCACCCCGAAAGGCACGGAACCAGATCCAGGTTCATAATTCTTGGAAATTGCTTCTTATAAAAGATGCTCGCGTCCACTATGTAGTTCTCAAACAACAACCCCRTRCMACACACCCCACACACCCTCAGGTGCATGAAACGTCGCAGCCGGGAAACCAGAAACACAAGTCCCACACCCCGCACCCCTCCCCTTCACAGGAAAGAACCACAGGCCATGGYCCTGTTGTCTCAGGACCCAACAGTGTGCCAAACACTAAACCGCKYMTYCCCTCCCCGCACCGTTCCAGGACACCCGYACTCCAAAGAGCGCAGCATCCGTACTGGGTGCCGGCAGGAAACCGGCGGCCGCTATTCGTTGATATTCCACCCGTGAGCACCCGCCGCAGAACWWKCGTCTGCGCAACGGGCGTACTCCTGACAACACCACCACACAGGCATAACGCCCGGCGGGGTTGTTGTAGGYGCTCCTTAGAAAGGAGGTGATCCAGCCGCACCTTCCGGTACGGCTACCTTGTTACGACTTAGTCCCAATCGCCAGTCCCACCTTCGACAGCTCCCTCCCACAAGGGGTTAGGCCACCGGCTTCGGGTGTTACCAACTTTCGTGACTTGACGGGCGGTGTGTACAAGGCCCGGGAACGTATTCACCGCAGCGTTGCTGATCTGCGATTACTAGCGACTCCGACTTCATGGGGTCGAGTTGCAGACCCCAATCCGAACTGAGACCGGCTTTTTGGGATTAGCTCCACCTCACAGTATCGCAACCCTTTGTACCGGCCATTGTAGCATGCGTGAAGCCCAAGACATAAGGGGCATGATGATTTGACGTCGTCCCCACCTTCCTCCGAGTTGACCCCGGCAGTCTCCCATGAGTCCCCGCCATTACGCGCTGGCAACATGGAACGAGGGTTGCGCTCGTTGCGGGACTTAACCCAACATCTCACGACACGAGCTGACGACAACCATGCACCACCTGTGAACCGGCCCCAAAGGGGAAGGACTGTTTCCAGCCCGGTCCGGTCCATGTCAAGCCTTGGTAAGGTTCTTCGCGTTGCATCGAATTAATCCGCATGCTCCGCCGCTTGTGCGGGCCCCCGTCAATTCCTTTGAGTTTTAGCCTTGCGGCCGTACTCCCCAGGCGGGGCACTTAATGCGTTAGCTACGGCGCGGAAAACGTGGAATGTCCCCCACACCTAGTGCCCAACGTTTACGGCATGGACTACCAGGGTATCTAATCCTGTTCGCTCCCCATGCTTTCGCTCCTCAGCGTCAGTTAATGCCCAGAGACCTGCCTTCGCCATCGGTGTTCCTCCTGATATCTGCGCATTTCACCGCTACACCAGGAATTCCAGTCTCCCCTACATCACTCTAGTCTGCCCGTACCCACCGCAGATCCGGAGTTGAGCCCCGGACTTTCACGGCAGACGCGACAAACCGCCTACGAGCTCTTTACGCCCAATAATTCCGGATAACGCTTGCGCCCTACGTATTACCGCGGCTGCTGGCACGTAGTTAGCCGGCGCTTCTTCTGCAGGTACCGTCACTTTCGCTTCTTCCCTACTGAAAGAGGTTTACAACCCGAAGGCCGTCATCCCTCACGCGGCGTCGCTGCATCAGGCTTGCGCCCATTGTGCAATATTCCCCACTGCTGCCTCCCGTAGGAGTCTG
The DNA here is from genome assembly GCF_056398965.1 of Arthrobacter sp. 01T414. Classification (NCBI taxonomy): domain Bacteria; kingdom Bacillati; phylum Actinomycetota; class Actinomycetes; order Micrococcales; family Micrococcaceae; genus Arthrobacter; species Arthrobacter sp. 01T414. The sequence goes on from NZ_JBFTQK010000006.1 coordinate 202,052, forward strand.
GGCCGTGTCTCAGTCCCAGTGTGGCCGGTCACCCTCTCAGGCCGGCTACCCGTCGTCGCCTTGGTGAGCCATTACCTCACCAACAAGCTGATAGGCCGCGAGTCCATCCAAAACCACAAAAAGCTTTCCACCCCCCACCATGCGATGAGGAGTCATATCCGGTATTAGACCCAGTTTCCCAGGCTTATCCCAGAGTTAAGGGCAGGTTACTCACGTGTTACTCACCCGTTCGCCACTAATCCCCGGYGCAAGCACCGGATCATCGTTCGACTTGCATGTGTTAAGCACGCCGCCAGCGTTCATCCTGAGCCAGGATCAAACTCTCCGTTGAAGTAAAACAGACACAACCAACAACCCCGGGAAAACGAGGAAAGARGGCTGCACAAAATTTGAAACCAGCTGTAAAAACCATGCCATCCACGGGGTGGACAACACAGCCAAAACAACCAATCAATAAAACAATTGGTATCAACAAACTTGGCACACTATTGAGTTCTCAAACAACAGACACATTCGAATACTTCTCGAAACAATTCACCAAGTGAATTTCTTTTGTTTCGCATTTCTTCGCTGCGATGTATTTAGCTTATTTCATTCATTTCCACTTTGCAAACCCGGAAGTTTTCCCGGAATTCACCCTGTGGAGACGAATCCGCCCAGCAAAATGCGAAGCAATTTCGATTTCCCGCGTCTTGCGCAGGAAGAATTGCTTCTCTTTTGTTGGGGGTTTGTCACCGCTCATCGGTGGCGACTCAGAAAACATTACACGCTCCCCTCCGGCCGCGCAAATCGGCCTGGAGGGAAGCGTGCAGGAGGCCAAACCGCAGCCAAACGCAGTACGCCGGCTAGGCGCCTGAGACCTCCACGGTCGCCAGGTTCTTCTTGCCGCGGCGGAGCAGCAGGTAGCGGCCGTGCAGGAGCTCGCCGGCCGCAATGACGGCGTCGGGGTCGGAGATCTTGGTGTTGTTGACGTAGGCCCCGCCCTCCCCCACGGTCCGGCGGGCCGCGGACTTGCTCTCGGAGAGGCCGGTAGCCACCAGCAGGTCGATGATGCCGAGTCCTGAGCCGTCCACGGTGGCGGACGGCAGTTCCGCCGTCGCGGCCCGGAGGCTTTCCGCATCCAGCGCGGTAAGGTCGCCTCCACCGAACACGGCTGCCGAGGCTGCGATGACCTTTTCGGTCGCCTCGACGCCGTGCACCAGCGAGGTCACCTCGTAGGCGAGCTTCCGCTGGCCTTCACGAGCGAAAGGCCGCTCGGCCACCGAAGCTTCGAGGGCTTCGATTTCGGCGCGGCTAAGGAAGGTGAAGACCTTGAGCCGGGCGGCCACGTCGGCGTCGGCGGTGTTGAGCCAGAACTGGTAGAAGGCGTACGGGCTGCACATCTCCGCGTCCAGCCAGATCGCGTTGCCCTCGCTCTTGCCGAATTTGGTGCCGTCCGAGTTGGTGATCAGCGGGGTGCCCAGGGCGTGGACGTGCTTGCCTTCGACCTTGCGGATCAGGTCGGTGCCGCTGGTCAGGTTGCCCCACTGGTCCGAGCCGCCGGTCTGCAGCACGCAGCCGTAGTCGCGGAACAGCTGCAGGTAGTCCATCCCCTGCAGGATCTGGTAGCTGAATTCTGTGTAGCTGATCCCCTCGTCGGAGTTCAGCCGGGTGGCCACGATGTCCTTCTTGATCATCGTGCCCACGCGGAAGTGCTTGCCAATGCCGCGCAGGAAGTCGATGGCGCTCAGCGGGGCGGTCCAGTCGAGGTTGTTCACCATCCGGGCCGCGTTTCCCCCCTCGAAGCTGAGGAAGCGCTGGACCTGGCCCTGCAGCCGGCCCACCCACTCGGCGACAGTCTCGGGGGTGTTGAGCACCCGCTCGGCGGTCTGCCGGGGATCACCGATCAATCCGGTGGAGCCTCCCACAAGTCCCAGGGGCTTGTGTCCGGCCAGCTGGAGCCTGCGCATCAGCAGCAGCTGCACGAGGTTTCCAAGGTGCAGGCTGGGGGCTGTCGGGTCGAAGCCGCAGTAGTACGTTGCGGGGGCGCCGGCGAGCAGCTTCTCCAGCTCCGCCTCGTCCGTGGAAACGTGGACAAGGCCGCGCCATTTCAGCTCCTGCCAGATGTTGGCGAAGCCGGGGTCGTTCTGCTGGGACTGAAGATCATTTAGCTGGGACACGGAATCTAAGTTAGCAGGATCGCCGCGGCCGGACGGCCCCCGCCCGGCGCGTGACGGCGACAGCCCGCGCAGCAGGCGCGGGCCGCCGTCCTACTCTTCTATGCCCGCGGGGACCGGGGCGGCCGCGATGAGGCGCAGGCGCTGGGTGGGACGGGTCATCGCGACGTACAGATCGCCCACCCTGCCGTGCTCGTGGTTGAGCATGGCGGACGGCTCCAGCACCACGACGCCGTCGAACTCCAGGCCCTTGGCCTCGCGGGGGCTGATCACCACAATGTCCTGCTCGTAGCTGCCCGCGCCCGTGCCGACGCGGCGGCCGTACGCGGCGCGGAGCGCTGCGGTTGCCTCCGGCAGGAGCCCGCCGTCGGCGATCACGGCCAGCAGGCCGCCGTCGAGCGCGTCCAGCTCCTCGGGAAGGACCTCAAGCAGCCTTTCGACGATCGCGCCGGAGTCGACGCGGTCGATCACCGGAGACCAGCGACCTTCGCGGACCGCCTTGGGCGCCGAGACAACCAGGCCCGCGGCGTTGGCCATCCGGGCTGCCGCCTCGGCGATCTGGGACGGGGTGCGGTAGTTGACCGTGAGTTCCTCAAGCTGCCAGCGGTCCCCGAACATCGGGGCCAGGGCGCTTTGCCAGGATTTGGCCCCGGCCACGGAACTGGTCTGGGCGATGTCGCCGACGATCGTAAAGGACTTCAGCGGGCAGCGGCGGACCAGCAGCCGCCACTGCATGGGCGAGAGCTCCTGCGCCTCGTCCACCACAATGTGGCCAAAGGCCCAGGTGCGGTCGCTCGTGGCACGCTCGGCCGCGGTCAGCCGCGCCTCGCGTTCCTGGTTCTGGTCCACGAGTTCTTCGGCCGAGATGAGCACGTCCACGCCGGCTGTCTCCATGTTGACCAGGGTCTGCTTGGCGTTGGCCAGGTCCCGGGCGCGGTCATGCTCCTGCTGGGCCAGGCTCCGGCCGGCAGCCGGATCCAGTTCGCCGAGCAGTTCGGCGGCCTCGTCCAGCAGCGGCACGTCGGACTCGGTCCACGGCGAACCGGCAGGCCGGAGGAGCATGGCGCGTTCGGCATCAGTGAGGTTCGGCGTGCACGCCTCGAGGATGGCGGGCTTGCTCAGCAGCTCCCCCACCAGCTTCTCCGGCGTCATCGGCATCCAGCACAGGTTCAGGGCCACGCGGACGTCCCGCGCCGAACGGACGTCCTCGGCCAGGTAGGAGCGGTCGGCGTTGTTGCCGATGCTGCCGGCCTCGACCAGTTCGGTCATCTGCTCGGTCAGTTCGCGCAGCAGGATCTTGACGAAGGAGACCCTCGCCTCGTTGTGCGGCTTCCCGGTGGCGCGCGCCTTCTCGCGGGCCCGGCGGACCTGCCGCGGGGTCAGCACAAGTTTGCGCCCGTCCACTTCGAGGATGCGGTTTTCGGCAGGGATCCGCTGCCGGTTGGCGACCGCGTTGGCTACTACCTCGGCCATGTCGAGCCGGCCCTTGATGGCAGCGACGTCGGAATCGTCCTCGGCGACGGCGTGGATGCCGGGCATCAGCCGGCCCAGACTGGCCATCACGACGCCGGTCTCACCGAGGGAGGGCAGAACGCGCTCGATGTAGTTCATGAACGACGACGACGGGCCCACCAGCAGCACACCGGCGGTCTTGAGCCGGTCACGGTGGGTGTAGAGGAGGTAGGCGGCGCGGTGCAGGGCGACGGCGGTCTTGCCGGTGCCGGGACCGCCCTGGACAACGAGTGCCCCGGAGATGGAGGAGCGGATAATCCGGTCCTGCTCGGACTGGATGGTGCCGACGATGTCCGACATCCGGCCGGTGCGCTTGGAGTTCAGCGCCGCGAGCAGCGCGCCCTCGCCCTGCAGGGAGTCGTTGTCGGCCAGGAGGTCGGCGTCGAGCACGTCGTCCTCGATCGCTTTGACCTCGCGGCCCTGCAGGATCAGGTGCCGGCGGCGGCGCACACCCTGCCGGTCGAAGGCAGTGGCCTGGTAGAAGTGGCCGGCTTCCGGCGCCCGCCAGTCCACCATAAGGCGCTGGAGATCCTCGGTGGTGAGGCCGATGCGGCCGATGTACTGGGCTTCCCCGGAGTCGAGGTCGAGGCGGCCGAACACGAGGCGGTCGTCGACGGCGTCGAGCTGTGCGAGGCGGTCCTCGTAAAGTGCGGCGAACGCGTCCCGTTCGGAGACGTTCTGCATGGTCCCCACGGCCCCGGCACGGCGGACCTGGGCGAGCTGGGCGCGCTTCTCCGCCCGCAGCTCATCCAGCCGGGCATACAGTCCGGCCACATAGTCGCGTTCATGGGCCAAATCAGCGTCGTGCATCGAACGTTCCCCTATCGAAAAAGACAGACCAACCATTCTACTACCATTTCGGCGGTCGTCCCCGAAATATGTCAGTTTTCATCAGGTCTGACATTGTTCAGGCATTGTACCGAGGCGGCCGGCTGCATCGGCGCCACCTGCCGGCCGGCTACAGGCCGAGCAGGGAATGGACGTGGTGCCCGGCCAAGGCCGCGCGTCCGTTCAGTTCGCCGAGTTCCATCACCACGCCGACGCCGGCCACCTCGACGCCGCAGCGCTCGAACAGCCGGGCGGCCGCGCCAAGGGTGCCGCCGGTGGCGAGGACGTCGTCGAGGATGAGCACCCGGGTGCCCGGAGCGAGGTCCGAGGTGTGCAGTTCCAGGGTGGCGGTGCCGTATTCCAGCGAGTAGTCCTCGGAGACCACTTCGCGCGGCAGCTTGCCGGCTTTTCGGACCGTCACGACGCCGGTGTCCGTGGCGTAGGCGGCGGCCGCAGCCAGCAGGAACCCGCGGGCCTCCACGCCGGCGACGGCGTCGAACTGGCCGTGGAAGGGTTCCACCAGCGCGTCGACCACTGCCTTAAGGGCGGCGCCGTCGGCGAAGACGGGCGTCAGGTCCTTGAACACGATCCCCGGTTTGGGGTAGTCCGGGACGGTGGCGCACAGGCTGGCGATCAGCTCATCCACCGGGGTCGCGTTGTTCGTCTGGGGAAGGTCCTGCTCGCTTTGTTTCACCCGTCAATCGTACTGGCTGGTAGCAAACGCGCTTTCCGGCCACGGCCTTCCGGCCGGACCTACCTACCGGGCGCAGGCGGCTCTGTCCCGCTGGCCGCCCCGCCGCCCCCAGCCTCCGGGGACCGCAGGAGGTCGTGGGCAAACCCGTACCGGACCAGTTCCAGCGCCTTGGCGAGCGCATGCTCGGCGTCGAACCGGATGGCCGCCGCGGCACTCAGCCGGGCGTGGTCGTTCGCCCAGCCGGAACGGTGGAACCGGTCGGCGTCGCCGTGCAGCAGCCGCCCATAGAGCACGTCCTCGAAGCGGTCCGTCCCTGTCTCCAGGGGCGGTTGGTTACCCTGGCCGGATTCCGGCAATTCATGCTGGCGGCCCTGGACCATTTCCGCGGTGAACAGACCGACCACATGGTCCGCGCCCACGGCCAGGTGGGGGTCCGCGGAGTAGTTGCAGAGGCGGAGGGCCCGCACCACGAGCTTGAGTGAAACGTGCTCGTCGCGGACGATGAATTTGCGCAGCAGCGCGGCCCGGAACAGCTCGATCCAACGCCGGCGTTCCCCCTCGGTCCCGGCCGCGCTGGAGGGCGCGTGGGGTGGCTCGGTATCGCCCTGGAACAGCTCCACCATGCGGAAGTATTCGGCCGCCAGTTGTTCGAAAATCAGCAGCCGTTCGAGTTCGTTGCCCGGCTTTCCGCGTTTACCTTCGCCCATGGGTGCCGCCTATGCCGAGCGGACCTTCGCCGCCTTGTAGCGTGACACGGTGGGGTCTCCGGTGAGCCAGAAACGCCACGGGTAGTCGTCGGTGCCACCGGCGCCCGAGACGCCCACCCTCGGCCCCGAGCTGATCTCGGCGGCCGGGTCGGGCGGCAGTTCGAGCCGGAACGGAGGGCTGAGCACGTCACGGCCGCTGTCCGCCGTCGTCAGGCCCAGGGCGGTGGCGAACCGGGCCGGGCCGCTGGCGAGGTCCTTCCGGGCTTTCGACGCCGGCCGGCGTGCGAGGGCCAGTTCCTCCCCCGCCACGACTTCCCCGGCGCGCAGGAGCAGCGCGGAGGCGACTCCCGCCGGACCGCAGACGATGTTGGCGCAGTGGTGCATCCCGTAGGTGAAGTAGACGTAGAGGTGCCCCGCCGGGCCGAACATCGGGGCATTCCGCCGGGTCTGGCCGCGGAAGGTGTGCGAGCCGGGGTCCGGGTGAAGCGAGTCCTCCGGCCCGAGGTAGGCCTCAACCTCGGTGATCCGCACTGCGACCGTTCCGCCATGGCTCTCATGCGTCAGCACGGCTCCCAGCAGGAGCGGGGCCAGGGTCCGCGCGTCGGCGGACAGCAGCGCACGCAGCTCCTCGGGCGTCACGCTGGAATCCATCCTCCGACTTTAACAAACCGCTCAATGGCGGCATAGCGGCCTTCCACGGCGGTGTCCGATTTCCGCTAGCAGAGGGCGGCGGCAGCTGGCAGGATGGAGCCATGGACTTCTGGCAGCGCTACCGGGCAATCGATGCCCGGGACCCCCGTTTCGACGGGCAGTTCTACACCGCTGTCCGCACCACCGGCATCTACTGCCGGCCGTCCTGCCCGGCGCGCACTCCCAAGGCCGGCAATGTCACCTTCTATGAGACCTCCGCCGCGGCGCATGACGCAGGTTACCGGGCGTGCAAGCGCTGCCTCCCGGAGGCGGTGCCGGGCACCCCGGCGTGGAATGTCCGCTCGGATATCGCCGGCCGGGCCATGCGGCTGATCAACGACGGGGTGATCAACCGCGACGGCGTGGAAGGCCTGGCCGCCCGGCTTGGCTACTCCTCGCGGCAGCTCAACCGGATCCTCAGCCATGAACTCGGTGCCGGTCCGCTCTCGCTGGCGCGGGCCAGCCGCGCCCAGACCGCGCGGACGTTGCTGGTGTCCACCTCGATGAAGGCGGCGGACATCGCGTTTGCCGCCGGTTTCAGCAGCGTCCGCCAGTTCAACGAGACCATCACCGAGGTCTTCGCGATGACTCCGTCGGCGCTCCGGGCCACGGCGCGGCACCAGCACGTTCCGGCCCGGAATGCGGTGGCCTCTACGGCGCTGACGTTGAACCTGCCATACCGGGAGCCGTTCGACCCGGGGGTGTTCGGGTTCCTGGCCGTCCGCGCCATCCCGGGCATCGAGGAGGGGACTTCCACCTCGTACGCCCGGACCCTGCGACTGGCCCACGGGGATGCCCGTTTCCGGGTGGACTACGATGCCGGTTCAGCGGGCCGGCCCCTGAGGCTGACCATTGGGGCCGTGGACCTGCGGGATCTGGCCTCCCTGCTCAGCCGGGTCCGGCGCCTGCTGGACCTCGACGCCGACCCGGTCGCGATCGACACGTCCCTCGCCGCCGATCCACGGCTGGCCGCCGGTGTCGCCGCGGCCCCCGGCATCCGGATGCCCGGAGCCGTGGATCCGCAGGAGCTGCTGGTCCGCGCCATGGTCGGCCAGCAGATCACCGTGGCCGCGGCGCGGACCGCCCTGGTCCAGCTTTCGGCGTGCGGCAGCGAATGTCTTGTTCCCGCCGACGGCTTGCACCGGCTCTTCCCGACGGCGGCGGAGATCGCGGAGGCCGGTTACGGGCTGCTGCGCGGGCCGCAGCGCCGCATCGACTCCATCCGCGGGGCGGCCGCGTCGATGGCCTCCGGGGACCTGGACTTTGGCTATGGCGACGATCTGGCCGGACTGCAGGCCAAGCTGCTGCCGCTGGCCGGCGTCGGGCCCTGGACGGTGGGATACCTCGCGATGCGCGTGATCGGCGCCCCGGACGTCTTCCTGGCCAACGACGCCGCAGTCCGCAACGGCATCCGCTCGCTGACACAGGACCCGGCTGGCGACACGCTCTCCCCCGATTTTCAGGAAGTCAGTCCCTGGCGCTCCTACGCCACCATGCATCTCTGGCGCGCGGCCGCGGTCCGGCCGCCGGTGCGGACCACAACGGCCCGGCCACAGCCAACAGCCTCGACGAAAGTGACGAAATGAAAGCCCAGCTTTTGACCATGTCCACTCCGGACGGCCCCTTCACCATCATTGCCCGGGACGGGGCGGTGCTGGCCTCGGGCTGGACCGCGGTCCCCGGCGAACTCACCGGCCAGATCCACGCCGAACTGCTGCCGGCAGGCTACGAAGCTGTCTCGGAGCTGGGCAGCATCTCCGCCGCCGTCGAGGACTTCTACGACGGCAACCCGGCCGCCGCGATGACCGTGCCGGTGCTGCAGAAATCGGGCCCCTTCCGCAGCCACGCCTGGGACATGCTCCGGACGGTGGCTCCGGGACATCCCGTGACCTACACCGAATACGCGGAACTGTCCGGCAACGCCAAAGCCGTCCGGGCGGCGGCCAGCGCCTGCGCTTTCAACGCGGCGGCCCTCTTTGTGCCGTGCCACCGCGTGGTCCGCACCGACGGCAGCCTGGGCGGGTTCCGGTGGGGGCTCGCCATCAAGGAGAGCCTGCTGGACCGCGAACGGCAGCTCGCCCTCGCGGTGCAGGCCTAAACTTTAGGCCGGCATTTCGGCAGACTTTTCGGCTGGCTCTTTTACTCGTTCGCCAACCGATTCGTCAGCTACTTCGTCACCGGAACGCCCGCTGGCCACGGCAGCAGCGCAGGCAGTTCGACGCCGTCGGCCGCAGCGGTTGCGCGGAGGCTCCCCAGCGTGGGCGTGCGTCCGGCCAGCCACGCCGCGATGTCGGTGAGCATGCCGTTGATCGCGGTGGAGTGACCGCCGGGGGCGCCGAGCGCGATAGAGGGCAACCCGAGCGGCTGCAGCACAAACCGCTCACCCTCGGGCACGCGGGCGGCCAGGAACTCAAAGAGGTGTTCGCAGAACGTCCTGCTCCACGTTTCAGGCCCGCGGCCGGTACCGAGGTCCGTGGCGTGGATGGTGAGTTCGCGCCAGAGCGCGAGGCCGCCGTCGTACACGACACCGTCGCGGAAGGTGATGCGAGCCTGCCAGCCTGCCTCGTCCAGGGAGCCGAACGCAGCCAGGGCCCGCTCGGTGGCGGCGGCCAGGGCGGTCCGGTGCTGCTCAGCGCTATGGCCGGCGGCCAGCTCGATAGCCCGGTTGCGGCCCTCATAGCCGCCGTCGTAGAGCTCGATGCTTTCGCCGCGGCCGGAGTATTCGACCTGGCGCGCCATCGCGTTGGCGATGCCGCACACGTGGGCCAGGACGTGCCCGCGGGTCCAGCCGGGCAGCTCCGAGGCGGCAGCGATGTCCTGGTCGCTCAGTTTCGCTGCAATTCCGGTCACGACGTCGGCGGCGCGGCGGAGTTCCTCCAGCAGGTTTTCAGGGGTGATAGAAGTCATGGCGCCCATCCTAACGGAGCGTCCGGATTAACCACGGTTAACTGGGCTGGGGATCCCCTGCCCCGTCCGGGCGCGGCCCGTAGCGGTGCCGGATGTGGCGGCGGTCGTGCCGGGCCTGCCAGAATTCGAGCTCGCGCGGCTGCAGGGCGTACAGCTGCCAACCGGGGTTGATGCTGCCGTCGGAGCCGGGCCGGGCCTTCCAGTCGGCGGCAGAAGCTTCCGCGGAGAGCTCGACGACGTCACCGGCCACGCGGACCTGGCGGCCCAGTGGCTGCCAGAAGAAATTCAGCGCGGCGCTCGGGTTGGCGGTGAGCTCCTGCCCTTTGCGGGACTCGCGGGAGGTGGCGAAGTGCCAGCCGTCGTCGTCGATGTCCTTGAGGATCAGCATCCGGGAGGACGGGCGGCCGAGTGCGTCGGCCGTGGCCAGGCTGCAGGCATTCGGCTGCGGCACCCCGGCGGCCAGGGCTTCGGTGAGCCACTGCCGGAAGAGCTCTGCGGGATCCTCGGGCGCCTGCGCCGGATCAAAGTCCGGCAACTCGGCCGGGAAATCGGGCAGCGCGCGCAGGAAAGCGCGGAACGATTCGCTCATTCCGCCATGCTAGCCGGGACTTGCGCGGCGGCAAACGCACAACGCTCCCTCACTTTCGGCAGGAAATCCACCGACGCTCCCTCACTTACGGCGGGAAATCCACCGACGCTCCCTCACCTTTGGCAAGAAATCCACCGACGCTCCCTCACTTATGGCGGGAAATCCACCAACGCTCCCTCACCTTTGGCAAGAAATCCACCGACGCTCCCGCAATCGGTGAGGGAGCGTCGGCGAAAACGCCACCAGACCTGAGGGAGCGTCGGCGAAAACGCCACCAGACCTGAGGGAGCGTCAGCAGAAACGCCACCAGACCTGAGGGAGCGTCAGCAGAAACGCCACCGGACCTGAGGGAGCGTCAGCAGAAACGCCACCAGACCTGAGGGAGCGTCGGCGAAAACGCCACCAGACCTGAGGGAGCGTCTGTGGCTAGCCGGCGTACGCGCGCACGCCTTCGAGCTCGGCCTCGAGGGCCAACAACTGGCGCTCGACGGCGGCCGGTGCGGTACCGCCCTGCGAGTTCCGGCTGTTCAGCGAACCCTCGGTGGACAGCACGGTGCGGACCTCCGGGGTCAGGTGCTCCGAGATGGCGGCGTATTCCTCGTCCGTCAGGTCCCAGAGTTCGACGTCGCGGCTTTCGGCCTGCTTCACCGCGGCACCGGAGAGTTCATGCGCCTCGCGGAACGGAACGCCCTGCCGGACAAGCCATTCGGCGATGTCCGTGGCCAGCGCGAAGCCCTGCGGGGCCAGCGATTCCATCCGCTCGGTGTTGAACTTCAGCGTCGCGATCATGCCGGACACGGCCGGGAGCAGCAGCTCCAGGGTATCGGCGGCGTCGAAGACCGGTTCCTTGTCCTCCTGCAGGTCGCGGTTGTACGCGAGCGGCAGGCCCTTGAGCGTGGCCAGCAGCCCGGTCAGGTCGCCGATCAGCCGGCCTGCCTTGCCTCGGGCCAGTTCGGCCACGTCCGGGTTCTTCTTCTGCGGCATGATCGATGATCCGGTGGAGTAGGAATCGTGCAGCGTCACGAAGGAGAACTCCTTGGTGGCCCACAGGATCACCTCTTCCGACACGCGGGAGAGGTCCACGCCGATCATGGCCGACACCCACGCGAACTCGGCAAAGACATCGCGGGAGGCGGTGCCGTCGATCGAGTTGTGCGTGGCGGAGAAGAAGCCCAGGTCCGCGGCGACGGCCTCCGGGTCCAGGCCCAGTGATGACCCGGCCAAGGCGCCGGAGCCGTAGGGCGAGACCCCGGCGCGCTTGTCCCAGTCGGCCAGCCGCTGCACATCGCGCAGCAGCGCCCAGGCGTGGGCCAGCAGGTGATGGCTGAGCAGGACCGGCTGGGCGTGCTGCAGGTGGGTGCGGCCCGGCATGGCCACGCCCTGGTGTGCCTTGGCCTGCTCCACCAGCGCGTCGATCGTGGCGAGCACGCCGCGGGCGATGATCCGGGCGTGGTCGCGCAGGAACATCCGGCCCAGGGTGGCGACCTGGTCGTTGCGGGACCGGCCGGCGCGGAGCTTGCCGCCCAGCTGGGGTCCGGCGCGTTCGATCAGGCCGCGCTCCAGCGAACCGTGCACGTCCTCGTCGGACTCGGCCGGGGTGTAGGCGCCGGAGGCGACGTCCTCATCCAGCCGGTCCAGGGCGGCCAGCATCCCCGCCAGCTCGGCGTCGTCCAGCAGACCGGCCTTGTGCAGCACGCGGGCGTGCGCCTTGGACCCGGCAATGTCGTAGCGGGCCAGCCGCCAGTCAAAATGCGTGGACTTGCTCAACGCGGCGAGGGCGTCCGCGGGGCCGCCGGCGAACCGGCCGCCCCACAGCGCACCGGTGTTTGTTGCCTCAGCCTTGGTGGTTTCAGACTCAGCCACGCGGGCTACTTTCCTGCGACGCGGATGTCGCGGCCGGAGGCAACCTTGGCGGACATGCCCCACAGCTCGATGAAGCCGCGTGCCATCGACTGGTCGAACGTGTCGCCGGTGTCGTAGGTGGCGAGGTCGAAATCGTAGAGCGAAGTCTCGGAGCGGCGGCCGTTGACGATCGCCTGGCCGCCGTGCAGCACCATGCGGATGTCGCCGGAGACGTACTTCTGGGTGTCTTCGATGAAGGCGTCCAGGGAGCGCTTCAGCGGGGAGAACCACTGGCCGTCGTAGACCAGCTCGGACCAGCGCTGGCCGACCGTGGCCTTGAACCGGGCCTGCTCGCGCTCGATGGTGATGTCCTCGAGGTGCTTGTGCGCGGTGATCAGTGCCATCGCGCCGGGGGCCTCGTAGATTTCGCGGGACTTGATGCCGACGAGGCGGTCCTCGACGACGTCGATCCGGCCCACGCCCTGGGCGCCGGCGCGGCGGTTGAGTTCCTTGATGGCCTGCAGCGGGGTGACCTTGACACCGTCGATCGCGACCGGGACGCCGGCTTCGAAGGAGATGGTGGCTTCGTCCGGGGCCGGCGGGAATTCCGGGGTGGCGGTGTAGTCGTAGATGTCCTTGGTGGGCGCGTTCCAGATGTCCTCGAGGTACCCGGTCTCGACGGCGCGGCCCCAGACGTTCTGGTCGATCGAGTACGGGTTCTTCTTGGTGGTCTCGATCGGCAGTCCCTTTTCCTCGGCGAAGGCGATGGCCTTGTCGCGGGTCAGGGCGAGGTCGCGGACCGGGGCGATGCACTTCAGGTCCGGGCCGAGGGTCTGGATGCCGACCTCGAAGCGGACCTGGTCGTTGCCCTTGCCGGTGCAGCCGTGGGCCACCGTGGTGGCGCCGAATTCGCGGGCGGCCTTGACCAGGTGCTTGACGATCACCGGGCGGGAGATCGCGGAAACCAGCGGGTAGTGGCCCTGGTAGAGGGCGTTGGCCTTCAGCGTGGGCATGCAGTATTCGTTCGCGAACTCGTCGGAGGCGTCGGCGACGTAGGCCTCGACGGCGCCGCAGCCCAGGGCACGCTGGCGGATGGTCTCCAGCGACTCACCGCCCTGTCCGACGTCGACCGCCACGGCAATGACCTCGGCGCCGGTCGCTTCACCGATCCAGCCGATGGCTACGGAAGTATCCAGGCCACCGGAGTAGGCCAGCACAATACGCTCAGTCACTTCAAATGCTCCTTAGTTGTTGGGGGTCTTAATTGTCTGGTGCAAAATTATTGGCCGGCTTCTTCGGCCAGCTGCAGGAAGCGGGCGGCGACGGCGGCGCCGCCCGCCGGATCGCGGGTAACCAGCAGCACGGTGTCGTCCCCCGCAATGGTCCCGAGGATCGAGGGCATTACCGAGTGGTCGATCGCGAGGGCCAGGAAGTTCGCGGCGCCCGGCGGGGTCCGGAGCACCACAAGGTTCGCGGAGGCCTCGGCCGTGACCAGCAGTTCGCCGCAAAGCCGGGCGAGCCGGGCGTCGAGGATCTCCTGCGTCACACCGCTCTTGGCGGCGCGTTCCCCGCCCTCCCCCGGCACCGCGTAGACGAGCACGCCTTCCTTGCCGCGGACGCGGACCGCGCCGAGCTCGACGAGGTCGCGGGACAGCGTGGCCTGGGTGACCTGGACGCCGTCGTCCGCGAGCAGGGCCGCAAGCTCGGCCTGCGAGCGGACGGATTCTCCGGTCAGGATGGCGGTGATCCGCGCCTGCCGGGCCGTCTTGGTGGCCGGGCTGGCCCCCTGGGCGGCGGGCTGGACGGACATCAGTCCAGCCCCTCCGCCGGCGCCAGCCCGTCCACCGGCGCGAGCCCATCAACAACGGCCAGTCCGGAGCGGTGCATGAGCCAGGCCATCAGGGCCTTCTGCGCGTGCAGCCGGTTTTCGGCCTCGTCCCAGACCACGGACTGCGGGCCGTCGATCACGCCGGCGGAGATCTCGTAGCCGCGGTAGGCCGGAAGGCAATGCAGTACGACGGCGTCCGGCGCGGCGAGGGTCATCGCGTCCTCGTCCACGGAGTAATCGCGGAACAGCTGCAACCGGGCTTCCTTCTCGTCCTCCTGGCCCATCGACACCCAGGTGTCGGTGGCGACGACGTCGGCGCCGCGGAGGGCTTCGGCGGCGTCGACCGTGACCAGCACCGAGCCGCCGGTCTCGGCGGCGCGTTCCTCGGCCGCGGCAATGATTTCCGCGGCCGGGAGGTAGCCCTCCGGGCCGGCGATGCGCACGTGCATGCCGGCGGTGACCCCGGCCAACAGGTAGGAGTTGGCCATGTTGTTGGCGGCGTCGCCGAGGTAGCTCATGGTGAGGCCCGAGAGGGTGCCCTTGTGCTCCTTGACCGTCAGCAGGTCGGCGAGAAGCTGGCAGGGGTGGTAGTCGTCGCACAGGGCGTTGATCACCGGGACGCGGGAGTTCTCGGCCATCGCGACGAGGCCGGAGTGCGCGCCGGTCCGCCACACGATGGTGGAGACCATGCGTTCGAGGACCTTGGCGGTGTCCTCGACGGACTCCTTGTGGCCGATCTGCGCCTCACCCGGGTTGATGATGAGGGCGTTGCCGCCCATGTCCGCGATGCCGGTGGCGAAGGAGACGCGGGTGCGGGTGGAGGTCTTGTCGAAGATCACGGCCACGGTCTGGCGTCCGCTGGCCTCGGCGGCAAACGGCTGGACGCTGTACGGCGCGGCCTTCATCCGGACGGCGAGGTCCAGGACCTCGGCCTGCTCGGCCGGGGTGAGGTCCGTGTCCTTGAGGAAGTGGCGGGTAGGCACTGCGGTGGTCTCAGGGGTGGTCACTGGGCGTCCTTTGCGGTCTGGAGGAGGGCCGGCAGGGCGGCCAGGAAGCTGTCCGCCTGCGCCGCAGTCAGGATCAGCGGCGGGGCGAGCCGAATGGTGTGCGGGCCGGGGCTGTTGACGATGAATCCGGCGTCCAGGCCGGCGGAGACGACGGCGGGGGCGACGTCGGCGTCGAGGTCGAAGCCGATCAGCAGGCCTTCGCCGCGGACCTCGGTGACGCCGTCGATCCCGCCGAGGCCGGAACGCAGGTGCTCCCCCACCTCCCGGACGTGAGCGAGCACGTGCTGGTTCTCGAGCACGTGCAGGGTGGCCAGGGCCGCCGCGGTGGCCACCGGATTGCCGCCAAAGGTCGTCCCGTGCTGGCCGGCGGAGAGCAGGGCAGAGACCTCGGGGCCGAAGGTGAGCAGCGCGCCGATCGGGAAGCCGCCGCCGAGGCCCTTGGCGAGGGTCACGGCGTCGGGCACAATCCCGGCGTCCTCGCTGGCCAGCCACTTGCCGGTGCGGCCGATGCCGGTCTGGACCTCGTCCAGGATCAGCAGGGCACCGGCGGCGCTGGTGGCCTCGCGCGCTGCCTTCAGGTAGCCGGCGGGCAGCGGCCGGACGCCTGCCTCGCCCTGGATCGGTTCGAGGAAGACGGCTGCGGTGGAGTCGTCAATTTCGGCGCGCAGCGCGTCGATGTCACCGAAGGGGACGTGCACGACGCCGCCGGGCAGCGGAGCGAACGGCGCCCGGTAGGCCTCCTTCGACGTCAGCGCCAGGGCGCCCATGGTGCGGCCGTGGAAGGCGCCTTCGAGGGCGATGATCTTGGTGCGGGGCTTCTGGGCACTGTCCGGGCTGGCGCCCGTGTTGCGCCGGGCCAGCTTGAACGCGGCCTCGACGGCTTCGGTGCCGGAGTTGGCGAAGAACACCTTGGAACCGGCCGGCGCCTTGGAAAGTTCCAGCAGCTTCTCGGCGAGGGCGATCTGCGTGGGGCTCGTGAAGAAGTTGGAGACGTGGCCCAGGGTGGCGAGCTGGCTGGCGATCACCGAGGTCACGAATGGGTGGGCGTGGCCCAATGCGTTGACCGCGATGCCGCCGAGCAGGTCCAGGTACTCCTTGCCGTCGGCGTCCCAGACGAGGCAACCGGCGCCGCGGACCAGCACGCGCTGCGGGGTGCCGAAGACGCCCAGCAGCGAGGAAGAGTAGCGGGAGAGCCAGTCTGCTCCGCTGCTGCTCGGGACAATGGTGGTTGCGGCGGCCTCCGCAGCGATGAGGGCCCCGCCCGCTTCGCGGTGCCCGACCACACCCTGGCCCCCATCGCTGCTGCGGCCTTCGGCGAAATCGTTCAGTTCGGTGCTGCTCACTTGGCGTTCACTTCCTCATCCGGGACGACCTGGGTTCCGATGCCCGCGGTCGTGAAGGTTTCCAGCAGCATCGAGTGCGCCAGCCGGCCGTCGACGATGTGGGCGCGTTCCACGCCGCCCTCGACGGCTTTGAGGCACGCTTCCATTTTGGGGATCATGCCTGATTCCAGGCCCGGCAGCATTCCGCGCAGTTCCGAGGCCGTGAGCGAGGAGATGAGCGATGACCTGTCCGGCCAGTTGGCGAAGAGGCCTTCGACGTCGGTCAGGATGACGAGTTTGGAGGCGCCCAGGGCCTCGGCGAGGGCGGCCGCGGCGGTGTCGGCATTGACGTTCAGCACTTGGCCCGTGGTGGATCCGTCGGCGGTGGTTTCCGGCGCAACGGTCGAAATGACCGGGATCCGGCCCGCGGCCACGATGTCCAGGATGCCTTCCGGGTTCACCCCGACGACCTCGCCGACGAGGCCCAGGTCCACTTCTTCGCCGTCCACGACGGTGCCGGTGCGGACGGCACGCAGCAGGCCGCCGTCTTCCCCGGACATCCCGACGGCGTAGGGCCCGTGCGAGTTGATCAGGCCCACGAGTTCGCGGCCCACCTGGCCGGTGAGGACCATCCGTACCACGTCCATGGCCTCAGGCGTGGTGACGCGCAGGCCGCCCTTGAACTCGGATTCGATGCCGAGCCGGCTGAGCATGGCGTTGATTTGCGGGCCGCCGCCGTGCACCACCACCGGGTGGATGCCGACGTGGTGCAGGAAGACCACGTCCTCCGCGAAGGCGCGGCGCAGCTCCTCGTTGACCATGGCGTTTCCGCCGTACTTGATCACCATGGTGGTCCCGGCGAAGCGCTGGATCCAGGGCAACGCCTCGATCAGGGTGCCGGCCTTGTCCTGCGCATCGGCCATGGAGGTGGTCTCGCGGGTCTGCGTGTTCATCGTCGTCCTTACTGTCTGTCCCTCCCGGGCCGTTCTAGCTGGAGTAGGCGCTGTTCTCGTGGACGTACTCGTGGGTGAGGTCATTGGTCCAGATCGTGGCCTCGGCCCCGCCGGCCTGCAGGTCGATCTCGACAAGGACTTCGCGCGGCTCCAGGTCAACGAGGCTGCGGTCCTCGCCGATGCTGCCGTTGCGGCAGATCTGCACGCCGTTCATCGAGACATTCAGCTGGTCCGGTTCGAAGACGGCGTCGGTGGTACCCACGGCTGAGAGCACCCGGCCCCAGTTGGGGTCCTTGCCGAAGATGGCGGTCTTGAAGAGGTTGGAGCGGGCCACGGCCCGGCTGACCACTTCGGCGTCCTTCTCGCTCGCGGCGTTGAAGGTGCGGATGGCGATGTCGTGGCTGGCGCCCTCGGCGTCGCCGATCAGCTGGCGGGCCAGGTCGGCGCACACCTGGGTGAGGCCCTTGCCGAATTCGACGGCGGACGGCACGGCACCCGAGGCGCCGGAGGCGAGCAGCACCACGGTGTCGTTGGTGGACATGCAGCCGTCCGAGTCTGCCCGGTCGAAGGTGACCCGGGTGGCGTCACGGAGCACGACGTCGAGCATTTCCGGCTGGACCTCCGCGTCCGTCGTGAGGACCACGAGCATCGTGGCCAGGCCGGGGGCGAGCATGCCGGCGCCCTTGGCCATGCCGCCGATGGTGAATTCCCGGCCCTCGGCGTCGGTCCCCGTGAAGACCGCCTGCTTGGACACGGAGTCGGTGGTCATGATCGCGGCAGCGGCCGCCGGGCCGCCGTCGGCGTCGAGCTCCGCAGCGGCGACGCCGATCGCCGGGACGAGCTTGTCCATCGGAAGCTGCTCGCCGATCAGGCCGGTGGAGCAGACGAAGATGTCCGTCGCCGAGGCGCCCAGTGCCTCGGCGGTCTTTTCCGCGGTGGTGTGGGTGTTCTGGAAGCCCTGCGCGCCGGTGCAGGCGTTGGCGCCGCCGGAGTTGAGGATGACTGCGTCCACCCGGCCGTCCTTGATGACCTCGCGGGACCAGTGCACGGGCGCCGCAGCCACGCGGTTGGAGGTGAAGACCGCGGCGGCCGCCTTGGCCGGACCGTCGTTGACCACGAGGGCCAGGTCCGGGTTGCCGGAGGCCTTGAGGCCGGCTTTGACCCCGGCAGCGCGGAATCCCTTAGGGGCGGTGATGCTCACGGTGCGACTCCCTGCAGATCGAGGCCGGCAGTTTCCGCCAGGCCGAGGGCAATGTTCATGGACTGCACGGCGCCGCCGGCGGTCCCCTTCGTCAGGTTGTCGATGGCGCACGTTACGATCACGCGGCCGGTGTGCCCGTCGAGGGCCAG
This sequence comes from Arthrobacter sp. 01T414, assembly GCF_056398965.1. Lineage (NCBI taxonomy): Bacteria > Bacillati > Actinomycetota > Actinomycetes > Micrococcales > Micrococcaceae > Arthrobacter > Arthrobacter sp. 01T414. The sequence continues at coordinate 220,437 of NZ_JBFTQK010000006.1, forward strand.
CTGCATCACGGCGTGGTTGGAGCCCTGCACGGACTTAGTGGAGGGCCAGTGGCCTTCCGGGAGCAGGTGCACGAACGGCTCCTCGTCATAGGCCTCGGCCCAGGCGCGGCGCAGCTCTTCAGCCGTAACACCGGGCCGGACCTTCGCGGTCGCGGTGGTGAGGATGCCGCGGCTCATCGGGGCCAGCGTGGGCGTGAAGGAGACCGTCACCTGGGCGTTGAGTGCCTTGGACAGGCTCTGCTCGATTTCCGGGGTGTGGCGGTGTCCGCCGCCGACGCCGTAGGGGCTCATCGAACCCATGACCTCGGAGCCGATCAGGTTCACCTTTGCGGCTTTGCCGGCCCCGGAGGTGCCGGACGCGGAGACGATCACCACGTCGTCGGCCTGGAGCAGGTGGTTGCTGAAGCCCGGCGTGAGGGCCAGCAGGGCCGAGGTCGGGTAGCAGCCGGGAACGGCGATCCGGGTGGCACCGCGCAACGCCTCGCGCTGACCCGGGAGCTCCGGCAGGCCGTAGGGCCAGGTGCCGGCGTGCGGCGAACCGTAGAACTTCTCCCAGGCCGCCGGGTCCTCGAGCCGGTGGTCCGCGCCGGCGTCGATCACGACTGTTCCGGCGGGCAGCTGCGCCGCGATCTCTGCGGAAGCACCGTGCGGCAGCGCGAGGAACACGACGTCGTGTCCGGCGAGGTTTTCCACCGTGGTGTCTTCGAGGATGCGGCCGGACAGGCCATGGAGATGGGGCTGCAATTCCCCTAGTCTGGAACCGGCGTTACTGTGCGCGGTGATGGCGCCGATGGTGACGTCGGGATGACCGGCCAGGAGCCGCAGGACCTCGCCGCCGGCGTAGCCGCTTGCACCGGAGACGGCAACAGAAATAGTCATGACACCGAGTATACAGCAAGACTATGCATAGATGCCGATATTTATGCATGAGCCTGCCGTGTCCGGACGCCCGTGCCGCTGTCCCTAGGATGGTCTCAGGATCCGGGATGCGGATGGTTCGTCCCCCGGAGTGCTGATAGTACAGAGAGCGCTGATACTACAAAGGGCACTGGCCCTTCAGGAGGAGACCCATGACGCACGCAATTGTCGCCCGCCAGGCCGGCGGACCCGAGGTTCTTGAGCTGGCAGAGGTTGACCGCCCGGTTCCCGGTCCCGGCCAGCTCCTGATCAAGGTGGCGGCCGCGGGCGTGAACTTCATCGACACCTATAAGCGCAGCGGCGTCTACAAGGTGCAGTACCCCTTCACCCCCGGCTCCGAGGCGTCCGGAACCGTAGAGGAGCTCGGCGACGGCGTCAGCGGCTTCTCCGCCGGGGACCGGGTGGCCACCGCGGAAGGGGTCAACTGCTACGCCGGGTACGCCCTGGTGGACGCGGACAAGGCCCTGCCGGTGCCACGCGGCGTCGACGATTTCACCGCTGCCGCCCTTCCCCTGCAGGGCATCACCGCGCACTACCTGATCAACTCCTCCTTCAAGGTGGAAGCCGGCCACACGGTCCTGCTGCACGCCGGCGCCGGCGGCGTGGGCCTGCTGCTGATCCAACTGCTCAAGGCAAAAGGCGCGCGCGTCATCACCACCGTCTCCACCGATGAGAAGGAGGCGCTGGCCCGCGGCGCCGGCGCGGACCACGTGCTCCGCTACGACGGCTTCGCAGCCAAGGTACGCGGGCTGACCGACGGCGCCGGCGCGCATGTGGTGTACGACGGCGTCGGGAAAGACACCTTCGACGACTCGCTGGCGTCCTTGCGGATCCGCGGCACGCTGGTGCTGTTCGGCGCGGCGTCCGGCCCGGTGCCGCCGTTCGACCCGCAGCGGCTCAATGCCGGCGGTTCGCTCTACCTGACCCGGCCCACCATCACGCATTTCCTCCGCGACGCGCAGGAACGCCGCTGGCGCTCCGACGAACTCTTCGCCGCCGTCGCGGACGGCAGCCTGAAGGTCCGGATCGGTGCCCGCTACGACCTGGCCGACGCCGCCGCCGCCCACACGGACCTGGAGCAGCGCCGTACCACCGGCAAGGTCATCCTGGTTCCCTGATCCGGCCCGGAGCGGCACCGATGTCTTCCGTTCATCTGCTGCAGGGATAATCACTCCGTGAGCGAGCAGCAACCATCCGCCGGCAGGGACGCCGCGGCAGGCAGTGACCCCCAGACCGGGCCGGTCTTTTCCCCGCAGCTGCCCGGTGCCTTCGCGGCGCCACCGGAGCGGACCTTGATCGACGTCCTGCAGGACACCGCCGGCCGCTTCCCGGACGCGTCCGCGCTCGACGACGGCCGGGGCTCCCTGAGCTATGCCCAGCTGATGGACGAGGTCAGGGCTGCCGCGCGGAAGCTGCACCTGGCCGGGCTCGGCGCGGGCGACAAGATCGGCGTGCGAATCCCGTCAGGAACCAACGAGCTGTACATCGCCATCCTGGCGGTGCTGTTCGTCGGGGCGGCCTACGTTCCGGTGGACGCGGACGACCCGGACGAGAGGGCCAAACTGGTGTTCGGTGAGGCCCGGGTTGCCGGCATCCTGCGCGCCGGCGGCACGGTGGTCACCGACGGCACCCGCCCCCGGCCCTTTCCGGCGGGCCGCCCGCCGGTCCCCGCCGACGATGCCTGGGTCATCTTCACCTCCGGCTCCACCGGCACTCCCAAAGGCGTCGCGGTGCGCCACAGTGCCGCGGCCGCCTTCGTCGACGCCGAGGCGCGGCTCTTCCTGCGGGCCGAGCCGGCCGGGCCGCAGGACCGGGTGCTGGCCGGACTCTCGGTGGCCTTCGATGCGTCCTGCGAGGAGATGTGGCTCGCTTGGCGGCACGGTGCGTGCCTGGTTCCGGCACCGCGGGCCCTGGTCAGGACCGGCATGGACCTGGGCCCTTGGCTCATCAACCACGGCATCACGGTTGTCTCCACCGTGCCTACGCTCGCGGCGCTGTGGCCGGCCGAGTCCCTCGAAAGCGTGCGGCTGCTGATCTTCGGCGGCGAAGCCTGCCCGCCGGAACTGGCCGAGCGGCTGGCGGTGGACGGACGCGAGGTCTGGAACACCTACGGACCCACCGAGGCCACGGTCGTGGCTTGCGCCGCGCCGTTGGGCGGGCCGGGTCCGGTCCGGATCGGGCTGCCGCTCGACGGCTGGGACCTCGCCGTCGTCGACTCCGACGGAGTGCCGGTCACCGATGGCGGAATCGGGGAGCTGATCATCGGCGGCGTCGGCCTTGCCCGGTACCTCGACCCGGCCAAGGACGCGGAAAAGTACGCTCCGTTGCCGACCCTGGGCTGGTCCCGCGCCTACCGTTCCGGGGATCTGGTCCGCTACGAGCGGGCCGGCCTGATCTTCGTCGGCCGCGCGGACGAACAAGTGAAACTGGGCGGCCGCCGGATCGAACTCGGCGAAATCGATGCAGCGCTCCAGTCGCTGCCCGACGTCGCGGGGGCCGCGGCCGCGGTGCGGACGACGGCGGCCGGCAACCAGGTGCTGGTGGGTTACCTCGCGCCGTCCGATGGCGCGGAGCTGGACCTGGCCGCCGCCCGGCAGCTGCTCGCCTCGACCCTGCCGGCGCCGCTGATCCCGCTGCTGACCGTCGTGGACGCCCTGCCGACCAAGACCAGCGGCAAGGTGGACCGGCATGCGCTGCCGTGGCCGCTGGCCGGGGCGGGCGCTGCGGATGCCGCTGCGGCGCCGCTGAACCTTCCTGAGGACGCCGCCTGGATCGTCGAGCAGTGGAGTGCCGTCCTGGGCGGGACCGTTGCCGACCTCGATGCCGACTTCTTTGCCTTTGGCGGCGGCTCGCTCGCCGCTGCCCAGCTTGTTTCGGCGCTGCGGGCCCGCTACCCCACCGTCACCGTGGCGGATATCTACGCCACGCCCCGGATCGGTGCCCTGGTGGATGCGGCACGCCAGTCCCTCCCGGAGGGCGGCGCCCTGGCCGCCGCCGAGCGTTCCGTGCGCCCCACATCCCGCCGCGCCCAATGGTTCCAGACGCTCCTCGGCGTCCCGCTGCACATCCTGGTCGGGATGCGCTGGCTGACCTACCTGATGGCCGCGAATAATTTGCTCTCGTCCCTGGCCGGTTTCAGCGCGGCCCCGACGCTGTCCTGGTGGTGGGTCGGAACGTCGTGGCTGCTGTTCGTCAGCCCGGCCGGCCGGATGGCCATCTCGGTGGCCGCGGCACGGCTGCTGCTGCGCAACGTCTCCCCCGGCAGCTACCCGCGCTCCGGCCCGGTGCATTTACGCCTGTGGCTGGCCGAACAGATCCAGGACCTCGCCGGCGCCATCAGCCTCGCCAGCGCCCCGTGGGTGCCCTACTACGCCCGGGCACTGGGCGCCACGATCGGCAACGACGTCCAGCTTCATTCGCTGCCGCCGGTGACCGGAATGCTCTCACTCGGCAACGGCTGCAACATCGAGCCGGAAGTCGATCTCTCCGGCTGGTGGATCGACGGCGACTCGGTCCACATCGGCGCGATCCGGGTCGGCGCCGGGGCCGTCGTCGGCGCCCGCAGCACGCTCATGCCGGGCGCCAGCATTGGTGCCGGGGCGCAGGTTGAACCCGGTTCCGCCGTCCTTGGCCGGGTCAAGGCGGGCCACCTGGTGGCCGGTTCCCCGGCTGAACGCCGCGGCAAGGCGAAGCAGGACTGGCCGGACACCCTGCCGGAGCACCACCTGATCGGCCGGCTCTGGTTCCTCGGCTTCGCCTCGGCGTCGGCCGTCCTGGCCCTGATCCCATACCTCTCCGCCGCCGCTGCCGGGCTGGTGATGTTCCTCTTCATCCAGGGCCGCAGCTCGCTGCTCTCGGCCCTGCCCGAACTGGCGCTCTCGCTCCCGCTCGCCGCCCTCGSCTGGTTTGGCACCAATCTGGTCCTGGTCCTCGCCACGACACGCCTCCTCGGCGTCGGGCTGCGCACCGGCTACTACCGGGTGCGCAGCCGGATCGGCTGGCAGGTTTGGGCCACGGAACGGGTCCTCGACCTGGCCCGCGACCTGCTCTTCCCTGTCTACGCCAGCCTGTTCACACCCGTCTGGCTGCGCCTGCTCGGCGCCCGGGTGGGCCGCAATGTGGAGGCTTCCACGGTGCTGCTGATCCCGAAAATGACGACCGTGGGCGAGGGCGCCTTCCTGGCCGACGACACCATGATCGCGTCCTACGAGCTCGGCGGCGGCTGGATGAAGATCGCGCCGGCGAAGGTGGGCAAACGCTCCTTCCTCGGCAACTCCGGGATGACCGCCGCCGGCCGCAGCGTGCCCAAGAACTCCCTCGTGGCGGTGCTCTCCGCGACCCCGGCGAAGGCGAAATCCGGTACTTCATGGCTGGGCAGCCCGCCGGTGCGGTTGCGGCGGACCGCCATCGCTTCCGATGACACCCGCACGTTCCAGCCGCCACTGCGGCTCAAACTGGCCCGCGCCTTGTGGGAACTCTGCCGCTTTGTCCCGGTGATGCTCACGGTCGCCATTGCGGCGGCCGTGCTGGTCGCCTTCGACTGGCTGGCGACCAGCTTCAACTACGCCGTCGCGGCCCTGCTGGGCGGCATCGTGGTCCTGCTGGCCGGCGCGGTTGCCGCCGGCAGCGCCGTCGTCGCGAAGTGGCTCCTGGTGGGCCGTATCCGCCCCGGCGAGCATCCGCTGTGGAGCTCCTTCATCTGGCGGAACGAGGTGGTGGACACCTTCATCGAGATGGTCAGCGCCCCGTGGTTCGCGCGCGCGGCGTCCGGCACCCCAGCCCTCGTCTGGTGGCTGCGGGCCCTGGGCGCCAGGATCGGTGCCGGGACCTGGTGCGAAAGCTACTGGCTGCCGGAGGCCGACCTCGTCACCCTGGGCCGCAGCGCCACGGTCAACCGCGGCTGCGTGGTCCAAACCCATCTCTTCCACGACCGGGTCATGAGCATCGACACTGTTACGCTCGACGACGGGGCCACGATGGGTCCGCACGGAGTGATCCTGCCGCGGGCCCGGATCGGCAAGGGCGGCACGGTGGGGCCGGCGTCCCTCGTGATGCGGGGTGAAACGGTCCCCGCCGGAACGTACTGGATGGGAAATCCGGTCAGCCCCTGGGGCGGCCCGGATCTCCCGGCGCCCAAGCCAAAGTAGCCCGGCCCCACCGCCCGGAAGCCCGGAAGACGCCTCCCGCCCACCGCAACGACCGAAAGCGTGCCATGAGTCCCACCGCATCAGCCGCCGAGGAATTTCCCGGGGAATTGCCGTCCGCGCTGCCTGCGGGCGCCCCGGATCCGTACATGCCGGGCCACGGCACCGACGTTTACCGCGTCACCCGCTACGAACTGGAGCTCGACTACCGGATCAACAGCAACCATCTGGCCGGCCGGGCGAGGCTGCACGCGGTCGCCAGGCGGCAAAGCTCGGCGATCGTCCTGGACCTGACCGGGCTCCGCGCCACGAAGGTGCTGATGCCCGGCCGGAAGGTCCGCAAGTTCAACCAGCGGGCGGAACGGCTGGTGGTCGTGCCGGACACGGCCCTGCTGCCCGGCGACGAGTTCACCTTGGACATCCGCTACGAAGGCAACCCGGCGCCCCGCCGCGGGCTCTGGGGAGAGGTGGGCTGGGAGGAGCTGAGCGACGGCGTGCTGGTCGCCGGGCAGCCCAACGGCGCGGCGTCCTGGTTTCCCTGCAACGACCACCCGGCGGACAAGGCTAGCTACCGCATCGCGGTCACCGCCGACGCCAACTACCGTGCCGTCTGCAACGGCGTGCTGGTCTCGCACCAGGCCCGTTCCAGCCGCGAAACCTGGGTCTATGAGCAGTCCGAACCGATGGCCAGCTACCTCGCCACAGTCCAGATCGGCCGGTACGGGCTGCAGCCGCTCAACGCGGACCGGGCGGCCGGGGACGTCGCCCAGACCGCCGCGGTGCCGGCCGAGCTGTCAGCGGAGGCCCGCGCCGGACTTGCCCGCCAGCCGCAGATGATGCGCACCTTCATCAACTGTTTTGGGCCTTATCCGTTCGCCGGCTACACCGTGGTGGTGACCGAGGATCCCCTGGAGATCCCGCTGGAGGCGCAGTCACTGTCCATCTTTGGGCGCAACCATCTGGCATCCGATTGGGAATCCCAGCGACTGATCGCCCACGAGCTCTCCCACCAGTGGTTCGGGAATTCGCTCACCGCGTCCTCGTGGAAGGATATCTGGCTGCACGAAGGTTTCGCTTGCTACGCGGAGTGGATCTGGTCCGAGGAGGCCGGCATCATGAGCGTGGCCGACCGCGCCGGGGCGGCCTGGCGGATGCTTAACCAGGAGGACCAGGACCTGCTGGTCGGAGATCCGGGGCCGGAACTGATGTTCGATGACCGAGTCTACAAACGCGGCGCCCTTGCCCTGCACTCGGTCCGCCTGAGCTGCGGCGATCTTGCCTTCTTCACCCTTCTGCACGACTGGACCAGCACCCACCGGCATGGCTCCGTCACCACCGAGGATTTCATCCTGGCCGCGGGCCGCGTCACCGGGATGGACGCCGAGGCCGTGCTGCACCCCTGGCTCTACGAAGAGGCGCTGCCGCCGCTGCCGAACGGCTGAACGGCTGAACCGCCGAACGCAGGATCCCCTCGCTACGGGCCCGAAGACAGGGCCACAGCAGCGGCAAACCGCGCGGGCAGCCCGGATTCCGCCGGGGCCAGGTCACGGATGCCGGGCCGGTCCAGCACCTCCACGGTGTCCGGCGCTGTCAGCAACCCGGTGCCGCACAGCTTGAGCCAGGCCTCCTTGCGTGCCCACAGCCGGGCACGGGCGGACAGCAAGCCCGCCCCGGCCAGGCCGCGCAGGCTCCGGCGTTCCGCCGGGCTGAGCGCCACCCGGTCGAAGCCGTCAAAGTCGGCGCCCGCCGGGTCCTGGACGTCGACGCCGAGGCGCAGCCCGGGTTCCGGATCAGGCACGGCGGCCAGCAGGGTCCAGCCTGCGCTGCGGGACAGGCTGAGCAGCAGCGGCACCGGTGCCCCGTTCCGGGTGTAGCCGGGCCGGCCGTGCGGACTTCCGGGGCCGCACTGCGGACAGTCGTAGACGGCGGTGAGCGAGGCCAGCGGCACGTCCAGCAGCTCCGCCGCGAACCGTCGCTGGGCCAGCCTGCCGGCCAGGAACGCCGCCCGCGGGCCGGGCTGCATCTCCGCGGCGCGCCCGAGCTCGACGTTGTCCAGCAGCCCAGCTGCCGCGTCGTCCACGGCGGCGCCGAATCCGGCCGCGGCGGGAGCTGCGCGGGACGGTGAAGCTACTCCGGGTACGCGGAAGGGCGGGACCGAGCGCACCACCAGCTGCGATGTCATGGTCCCGCCCTTCCGGAGTTGGCTGCTAGCGCTGCACCGCGCCGAACCGCTCGTGCGCGGCGGCAACCGCGGTGTCGCGGGCGGCCGAGGCCTCATCCGCGGTCAGCGTCCGGTCATCGGCCCGGAAGCGCAGGTTGAAGGCGAGCGATTTCTTGCCATCCTCGATGCCCTTGCCGGCGTAGACGTCGAACAGGGACACCTCCTCGAGCAGCTCCCCCGCACCCTCGCGCAGGGCGGCCAGCACTTCGTCCGCCGCGACATCGGCTGCCACCACGAGGGCGACGTCCTGGGTCGCCACGGGGTAGGTGGAGATGTGCCGGGCGACAATCACGTCGGCAGCGGCTTCGAAGAGCGCGTCGGCGTTCAGTTCCAGCGCCACCGAGCGGGCCGGCATGTCCTGCGCCGCAAGCAGCTTCGGGTGCAGTTCGCCGGCGTAGCCCACCACTTCGCCGCTGCGGAGCGCCAGCTGTGCGGCCCGCCCGGGGTGGAAGGCCTGGTGCTGGCCCTTGCTGACCACGAGTTCGACGCCGAGGACGTCGCCGGCGAGCCGGGCAATGTCCAGCGCGTCGGCCCAGTCCCAGGCCCGCGGCGCGTGCGCCGGCGCGGCCGGGGAATCGTGGCCGGTCAGCACTGCGGCGAGGTGCAGCGGCTGGTCCGGGACGCCGTCGTACAGGCCGTCCAGCACCTCATCGGCAGGCTTGGCGCCCAGCGGCGGAATCGAAGCCGTACCCAGCGTGTCGCCGGGCAGGAAGACCAGCCCGGACTCGAACAGCGCCAGGTCGCGGAAACCGCGGGAGTGGTTGCGCTTGGCGACCTCGATCAGGCCCGGCAGGATGGAGGTCCGCAGGTAGCCTTGCTCCTCGCTGATCGGGTTGGCCAGCTTGAGCGCCTTCCGTTCCGCGCCGGCAACCGGCGCCCCGAAGGTGTCGTTGGCGGCCTTGGAGACGAACGGGTACGCGAGCACCTCGGTAAGGCCCGCATCGGCCAGGGCCTGGATGAGCCGGCGGCGCTGCTGCTGCACGCGGGTCAGGCCGCGGCCCGGGGGTGCCACCGGCAGGGTTGCGGGGATCTTGTCGTAGCCGACCAGCCGGGCGATTTCCTCGGAGAGGTCTTCCTTGGTTTCCAGGTCGTTGCGCCAGCTCGGGGCCGTGACGCTGTAGCCGGTGCCGGTCTTTTCTACGACCGCGCCGAGGTCCTGAAGCGAGGTCAGGATCTGCTCCTCGGTGAAGTCGATGCCGATCCGTTCCGCGGCGAAGGCGGCGGGCAGGTCGACGGCGACGGCGTCGGGCGCGGTACCGACGTCGGTCCCGGCCTCATCGGCGGTGCCGCCGGCGAGCTCGACCAGGAGGTCGACGACCCGCTGGGCGGCCACGCCGGCGATGTGCCAGTCAACGCCGCGTTCGAAGCGCTTGGAGGCTTCGGACGGGAGTTTGTGGCGACGGCGGGACCGGGCAATCGACACCTCGTCGAAGTGCGCGGCCTCGACCAGGACGTTGCTGGTGGAGTCGGACACCTCGGTGGCGGCGCCGCCCATCACACCGGCAATGCCGATCGCACCGGAACCGTCGGTGATGAGGAGGTCCTCGGCGTCAAGCGTGCGTTCCTTGGCGTCCAGGGTGGTGATCTTCTCCCCTGCCGCCGCCCGCCGAACCACGATGTCGCCGGAGAGCGTGTCGAGGTCGTAGCAGTGGGTGGGCTGGCCGAGTTCCAGCATGACGTAGTTCGAGATGTCCACCGGCAGCGAGATCGACCGGATGCCGGCGAGCCGGAGCCGGGAGGTCATCCACGGCGGGGTCGGCTTCGTGGCGTCGACGCCGCGGACGGTCCGGGCCACGAAGCGGTCGCAGCCGGGCTTGCCGTAGATCGGCGCATCGTCATTGAGCTTGACGCCGTAGCCGCCGGCCAGGTCCGCGGGGGCCTGCACCTTGGACGCCGGGTCGGTGAAGGACGTGCCCGTGGCATGGGCGTACTCCCGGGCGACGCCACGGATCGAGAAGGCGTAGCCCCGGTCCGGGGTGACGTTGATTTCCGCAGCCTGGTCGTAGAGGCCCAGCAGCTCCATGGCGTCGGTGCCGATTTCCGGGTCCAGGCCGATGCGGGAGAGCACCAGGATGCCGTCGTGGTCCTCGCCGATACCGAGTTCACGCACGGAGGCGATCATGCCGGCGGAGAGGTGACCGTAGGTCTTGCGGGCGGAGATGCGGAAGTCGCCGGGCAGCACGGCGCCCGGAAGGGTGACCACCACCTTGTCGCCCTCCACGAAGTTGTGCGCACCGCAGATGATGCCCTGCACGCCGGAGGGGTCGATGCCTTCGCCCGTGAGGGTCTGCTGCTGGCCTTCGGGGACGACCCGGACCTGGCACCAGTTGATCGTCTTGCCGTTGGACTGCGGCTCCTTGACGAGGCTCAGGACCTGGCCCACCACGATGGGTCCCTGGAGGGTGTCCGTGGGGCGGTGGACCGCTTCTTCTTCGAAACCGACCTTGACGAGGTCAGCCATGACGTCTTCGGCCGTCGCTCCGGCCGGTACGGCTGCGAACTCACGCAACCAGGAAAGTGGGATACGCACTGTTAGATCTCCATCCCGAAGTGCTCGCTGAAACGTACATCGCCTTCGATCATGTCGCGCATGTCGCCGACCTCATTGCGGAACATGAGGGTGCGCTCGATGCCCATGCCGAAGGCAAAACCTGAATAAACGTCCGGATCGATGCCGGCGGCGCGCAGCACGTTGGGGTTGACCATGCCGCAGCCGCCCCACTCGATCCAGCGCGGACCGCCCTTGGCCCCGGGGTGCCAGATGTCCAGCTCCGCGGACGGCTCGGTGAACGGGAAGTAGTTCGGGCGCAGCCGGATCTGGGCCTCCTCGCCGAACATCTGGCGGGCGAAGTGCTCCAGGGTGCCGCGCAGGTCCGCCATGGACAGGCCCTTGTCGATCGCGAGGCCCTCAAACTGGTGGAAGACCGGGGTGTGCGTGGCGTCCAGTTCGTCGGTGCGGAAGACCTTGCCCGGGCACAGCACGTAGATCGGCACCTCTCGCTCCAGCATGGAGCGGACCTGCACCGGGGAGGTGTGGGTGCGCATCAGCAGGTGGGCCTCGGGCGGCTCCACGAAGAAGGTGTCCTGCATCTCGCGGGCCGGGTGGTCCGGCTTGAAGTTCAGTGCGTCGAAGTTGAACCACTCAGATTCAACCTCGGGGCCCTCGGCGATCTCCCAGCCCATGCCGACGAAGATGTCCGCGACGCGGTCCTGCAGCGTGGACAGCGGGTGGCGTGCGCCGGCTCGACGACGGCGGGGAGCCGCCGTGACGTCCACGGTCTCTTCGACCAGGATGCGCGCGTCGTTCTCCGCCTCGAGCTCCACGGTGCGGTCCGCGAGCGCCTTGTTGACGCGTCCGCGGGAGGCTCCCATGAGCTTGCCGGCGGCGGCCTTCTGGTCCTTGGGCAGGGCACCGATTTCACGGTTGGCCAGGCTCAGCGCGGATTTCTCCCCGGTGTGGGCCAGTCGCACGGCCTTGAGTTCGTCGAGAGTCGACGCGGCGGCAATGGCGGCGACGGCCTGGTCTACGGCGGCGGTGATGGCGGCTTCGTCCAGCGGGTTCGGGACGGCGGCGCCCGGCAAAGTTTCAGTCATCTACTGTTCTTAGCTACGAGTCGGGTGGTGCCAACGGCGGGCGCACCCGCGGGCGGTATCCGCCGGCGCGCACCCGTCATCGACAAGGGCAAGGACCAAGGTCAGGGCCCACCGAACCTTCCCGGCGGGCACTCCCGTCCAGTCTAGTTGAACGCGTCCGGGCGCCCGAACGTGACGGACGGGGCCCTCCGGGCACCGCGGCTCCTCCGGCTACCATGGCCTCATGACCTCCGGACAGCGGCTGCGGCAGCTTGCCAATGTGTTGAATGCGTCGACCCCGCTGGGGCTGCTGCTGGCCGCCTGCGCCGGGACCCGAGTTCACCGCGGGCCCCGGGGCCTGCTCCTCGCCACCGGCTACCGCTGGCGCCTGCCGTTCGCGGCGGCGTTCACCGTGGGCAACGTGGTGCTGTACCGGAGCGGGCCGGAGGAGGCCCTCGCAAACCCGGTGCTGCTGGGGCACGAAGAGCGCCACAGCACCCAGTATGCCTGGTGCCTGGGCGTCCCGTTCCTGCCGCTGTACTTCCTGGCGGCAGCCTGGTCCCTGCTCCGGACAGGCAACCCCGGATCCGCCAATTTCTTCGAGCGGCACGCCGGACTCCAGGCCGGCGGCTACCCGCCGCTCCCCGGGAAGTCGCCCGGACACTCCCCCGCGGCCACTCGCGGCACGGCACCCAAAGAGAACGAGGCATGACATGACGGAAACTCCCCGGTCCATCTCGGTCACCGGATCCGGCACGGCCGAAGCCGCGCCGGACCTGCTGACCCTCTCCATCGGCGTCGAATGCCGCCGCGCCGATGTCGACGCGGCGTACGGGGACGCCGCGCACGCCTCGTCCGCGATCACGGCCGCGCTGCGGGGCCATGGCGTGGCGAACACGGACATCACGACATCGGGGCTGAACGTGCGGGCCGAGGTCAGCTGGCAGGAGGGCCGCGGGCAGCTCGTCTCGGGCTATCTCGCCTCCAGCACGCTGAGTGTCCGGCTCCGCGAGCTGGCGTCCGCCTCGTCCGTCATTGCCGCGGCGGTCGCGGCCGGCGGCGACGATGTGCGGCTCAACGGCCTGGAGCTCGGATTTGCGGACCCAGCCTTGCTGGAGGTGCGCGCCCGGGAGGCTGCATGGAACGATGCCCGCACAGCGGCCGAGCACTTCGCCTCGCTGGCGGGCGCCCGGCTCGGCAGGACCCTCTCCGTCACCCAGCAGCCCGGGACGGCTGCGCCCATCCCGCTGGCCAAGATGCAGCGCGTTGCGGCCTCCGAGCCACTAACCGTCGAAGCCGGCGGCGCCAGCGTYACGGCCGCCGTCGACGTGGTCTGGGAACTCCTGGACTGACCGTCTCAGCTCACCCGCCCGGCCTGGCGTTGCTTCCGGGTCGCCCTAGTGGGTGGCGCCCCCGGCGAGCTTGAGGTCCGCCGTCGTCGCCAGCGCGGTGCGGACGACGACGGCGAGCGCCTGCGTCATCTGTTCCAGCGGCAGCGATACGAGCCCGCTGCCCGGGGCAACCTGATCCGGCCCGAACGGGACGTGGACAAAGCCGCCGCGTACCGCCGGGGTGGACGCCAGGGCGTGCATCAGGCCGTAGAAGACGTGGTTGCAGACGTACGTTCCGGCTGTCTGGGACACCTCGGCCGGGATCCCTGCCGCGCCCAGCGCCGCCAGGGCCGCCTTCACCGGCAGGGTGCTGAAGTAGGCCGCCGGGCCCCCGGGCACCACGGGCTCATCAACCGGGGCGTTGCCCGCATTGTCCGGGATCCGCGCGTCGTCGCAGTTGATCGCGATCCGTTCCAGCGAGATGCGGGGCCGGCCGCCGGCCTGGCCGGCGCAGACCACGACGTCCGGACGGTGCTCGGCCAAGGCGGCGCGCAGGGCGGCGATGGCGTCGCCAAAGACGCAGGGCAGCTCCACCGCCGCGACCTCGTGGCCCTCGGCTTGAAGCAGGGCGGCCGCCCCGCGCGCGGCGGTCCAGGACGGATTCGTAGTTTCGCCGCCGAAGGGTTCGAAGCCGGTCAGGAGAATCATGGGCCCAGCCTAGCAACGCCGCGTTCTTGATCACCGAGTGGAAGCCGGCGGCGCCCGGGCTCCCGCAGCCCAGTGCCGCAATTCGGCTGAGTTCCTACCCGATGAGGAGGAAGTTCCCCCGCAGGGATGAGTGATCCGCCTCCTCGAAACGTGCACCGGTGCGCGTGGGCAGGAAGCGAAGGAGCCGGCCCGTGGTCCTTGACTTAAGATCGAACATATATTCGAATGTATCCATGAGATGGGACGCGCAAGCACTGAGGCCGAGCGGTGAAACCCTCGCCGTCGATCCCGACGCCGTTGCCGCCGCGCGACCGGCCGCTCCGGCATTGCTGCCGCTGGCCGGTTTGGTCCGGACCGTCTCCACCCCTGAGTTTGCCGGGGTCACTTTCCATGAGGTCACTGCCAAATCGGTGCTCAACAAGGTGGCCGCCGGTTCCCGGATGCCCTTCGAGTGGACGGTAAACCCGTACCGTGGCTGCAGCCACGCCTGCGTGTACTGCTTCGCCCGCAAGACCCACACCTATCTGGACTTCGACGCCGGCCTGGACTTCGACAGCCAGGTGGTGGTCAAGATCAATGCGGCCGAGGTGCTGCGCAAGGAACTCGCCAAGCCCTCGTGGCAGCGCCAGCACGTGGCCCTGGGCACCAACACGGACCCTTACCAGCGCGCCGAGGGACGGTACCAGCTGATGCCCGGCATCATCGGCGCCCTGGCGGACTCCGGTACCCCCCTGTCCATCCTGACCAAGGGCACGCTTCTGGCCCGGGACATCCCGCTGCTCAAGCACGCCGCCGCCCAGGTCCCGGTGGGCGTGGGGATCTCCCTCGCCATGACCGACGAGCGGCTCTCCGAGGCCGTGGAACCCGGCACGCCAGGCCCGCGTGCCCGGCTGAAGCTGGTCTCCCGATTGCGCGAGGCGGGGCTCCCCTGCGGCGTGATGGCGATGCCCATCCTGCCTTGGCTCTCGGATTCCGACGAAGCCCTCGATTCCCTCTTCGGCTCACTCGCCGCCGCGGGCGCCACCGGTGTCACGGCCGGCGCCCTCTACCTGAAACCGGGCACCCGCGAATGGTTCATGCAATGGATCGCCCGGGAACACCCGCAGCTCGCCGGAAAGTATCGCCGGCTCTACGGCAGCGGATCCTACGCCTCCAAGGAATACCGCGCCTGGCTGTCCGGCCGGATCAGGTACTTCAGGTCCCGGCACGGCTTCCTCGGCTCCTCGGGCTTCAGCCACCGGGATCTCGACGATGATCCCCGGGAAGAGGAAGCCCAGTACCCGGCCGGCAGCATCCCCGACCCGGCCGCCCAGCGGGCTGCCGCTGCCGGCGCCGGAGCAGGGCCACGGGCGGCGCAACCGACGCTCTTCTGACGGACCTGTTTGACGGATCCGATAGCCGACCCGTGCGGCGGCCTAGAGGACCTTTACCGCGCCGAGGACCTTCGAGAGCGAATCCTTGGCGTCACCGAACAGCAGGGTGGTTCTGGGATCATGCAGGAGCTCGTTCTCGATTCCGGCGAAGCCCGGGCGCATCGATCGCTTCAGGAACACCACCTGTTGGGCCTGGACCACCTCGAGGATCGGCATCCCGTAGATCGGCGAGCCGGGGGACGACTTAGCGGCGGGGTTGACGACGTCGTTGGCGCCCACCACCAGGGCGATGTCGGTGTTGGCGAACTCCGGATTGACCTCGTCGAGTTCCCGGAGCGACTCGTACGGCACGTTCGCCTCCGCCAGCAGCACGTTCATGTGCCCGGGCATCCGTCCGGCCACGGGGTGGATGGCGAAAACGACGTCCACTCCCCTGGCTGTGAGCGCGGTGGCGAGCTCGGCGACGGTGTGCTGGCCCTGGGCGACGGCGAGGCCGTAGCCCGGCACAATCACGACGCGTTGGGCGTAGCCGAGCTGCACGGCGACGTCCTCGGCCGAGGAGGAGCGCACCGGACGGTCGCTGACGGTGGTCGAACCCGCAGTGGATCCGCCCCGGAAGGCGCCGAACATGATGCCGGCCACGCCGCGGCCCATGGCCGAGGCCATCACCTTGGTGAGGATGGTGCCGCTGGCCCCCACGAGTGTCCCGGCCACGAGCAGCAGCACGTTGCCGAGGACGATCCCGGACGCGGCGACGGCGAGGCCGGTGAAGGCGTTGAGCAGCGAGATCACGATCGGCACGTCGGCGCCGCCCACCGGGAGCACCAGCAGCAGCCCCGCGGCAAGGCCCAGCACCAGCAACGCCCCGGCCCAGGCCGGCGAACCCGAAAGCACAACCAGCCCGCCGGCGGCCAGGGCGCCCGCAAGGACCACCAGCATCACGGCGGGCATGCCCCGGAAGAGCAACGGCCGGGTGCTGATCAGCTCCTGCAGTTTCCCCATCGTGACGGCCGAGCCCGCGAAGGACACCGCTCCGACCAGCATGGTGAAGACCACGGCCAGCCGCACCCAGGGCTCCTCGCTGTGGCCAAGTTCCAGCACCGCGACCAACGCGGCCGCGCCGCCGCCGACCCCGTTGAACAGGGCGACCAATTGCGGCATCTGGGTCATCTGCACGCGCCGGGCGACCGGGACGGCGAGGGCGGCGCCGACGGCGATCGCGGCCAGGATCAGCGGAATGTTGTCCAGCCGGGCGGAGAGGAACACGGTTGCCAGGGCCACCGCGGCCCCGGCGGCGCCGATGGCGTTGCCGCGCCGGGCGGTCCGGGGCGAGCTGAGGCCCTTCAGCGCGAGAATGAAACAGACCGCCGCCACCAGGTAGAAAAGTGCGGTCCACGCCGGGGCAAGGATGCTCATTTGCCGTCCTCCCCCGTGCGGCCGGTGCCCGCTCCGGCCGCATCGCCCCGGCGTGCGGCCTTCCGCGGGCCGAACATCTCCAGCATCCGGTCGGTGACGACGAATCCGCCGACCAGGTTGGCGGTCGCGAGGACCACAGCGAGCAGTGCGACGGCCAGCAGCCAGGGATCGCCGGCCTGGCCCGCCACGATGACTGCGCCGACCAGGATGATGCCGTGGATGGCATTCGCGCCGGACATCAGCGGGGTGTGCAGCTTGCTGGTGACCTTGGAAACGACTTCGAAGCCGACGAAGACGGCGAGGACCACCACCGTGAGTAACGTGACTGCATTCATCAGTTGTGCGCCTCCATCGCTGCCGCCGTGCCGGCGTGCCGGACGGCGCCGTCGTGCGTCAGGCACGCCCCGGAAATGACGTCGTCGTCGAAGTCCGGGATCACCTTGCCGTCCAGGGTCATCAGGGCGAGGAGGTTGGCGACGTTCTTGGCGTACAGCCGGGAGGCGTCCGAGGCAACGGCCGACGCCGCGTCCTGCATCCCCACCAGCGTCACCGCGCCGCCCGGGACCGGAACCAGGACGTCCCGGCCGGCGATCACCCCCTCGACGTTGCCGCCGGACTCGGCGGCAAGGTCTACGACGACGGATCCTGCCCGCATCCCGGCCACCATGTCCGCGGTGACGAGCAGCGGGGCTGGCCGGCCCGGGATCGCCGCCGTTGTGATGAGCACGTCCGCCGAGGCCACGTGTGGCGCCAGCAGGGCACGCTGCCGGGCGGCCCGGTCCTCGCCGAGTTCCCTGGCGTAGCCGCCGCTGCCTTCAGCGGCCGTGTCTGCAGCCCGGGTATCGAGCTCCAGGTTGATGAAGGTCCCGCCCATCGAGGCGACCTCGTCGGCGGCGGCGGCGCGGATGTCGTTCGCCGAGACCCGGGCGCCGAGCCGTTTCGCGGTGCCGATCGCCTGCAGGCCGGCGACGCCGGCGCCGAGGACCAGCACCCTGGCCGGCGGGATGGTCCCGGCGGCGGTCATATAGAGCGGGAAGAACCTCGGGTAGCGCAGCGCCGCTTCCAGTACGGCGCGGTAGCCGGTGACCAGGGACTGGGAGCTGAGCGCGTCCATGGACTGGGCGCGGGAGATCCGGGGCACGAGTTCCAGGGCGAAAGACGTCACCCCGGTGGCGGCGAGGGCGCCCACGGTTGGCAGCTCCGAGGCCGGTGAGGCAAACCCGATGGTGATGGCGCCGGGCCGCAGGGTGGCGGCGATCTCCGGGCTGAGCGGCCGGACGTGCAGCAGGACGTCCACGTCGTCCAGCGGGAGCTCCGGGCTGAGGCTGGCGCCAGCGGCCTCGTAATCGGCGTCGCCGTAGCCGGATTCGACGCCGGCACCGCATTCCACCAGCAGCGACAAGCCCAGGCCGGTGAGCTGCTGCACCGTCTCGGGGGTGGCCGCAACCCGGCGCTCCCCCGCACGTTGTTCCCGTCTGACCCCCACCTGCACGCCCGGCTCCTCTCGGTTCGCCCCAGCGTAGCCACAGAGCCCTTAGTTTGGCGAGGGTTCTGCCGCGACGGCTGCCAGGAGCGCCTCCACGATCGGCAGGTCAGCCGGGATCCACGGCAAGCGGAGGACTTCCTGCCGGTCCGTCAGTGCCACCCAGCGCAGTTCGTCGTGGTCCTCCAGCGGCTGCGGCGTGCCGGCAGCAAGCTCGGCAAACCACACCCGCATAACAGCCTTGCCGTTGAGCGGCCAGCCGGCCGGCGCCTCGGCGGCCAGCTCCGGCCCCAGCCGGACCTCCACGCCGAGTTCCTCCAGCAATTCCCGGTGCAGCGCACGCTCCGGAGCTTCGCCGGGGTCCACCTTGCCGCCGGGGAACTCCCACATGCCGGCGAACTGGGGCGGCGCGGTCCGCCTTGCCACCAGGAGGGACCGGGGGGCGGCCAGGGAATCCACTACTGCGCCGCCGACGACGTTGATGAGTTCAGTCACGTCCACCAGTCTAGGGGCGCGGCGCCGTCGGCCTCCGGGAGAGAATGATGGGAGACCTGGCGTACAGCGTCGGAATACCGGAGCCTGGGCCCCGCGTTACCTGCACAGCGGCTCCATGCCGAACCACTACGCCGCATTCTCCCGGCCAGCGCCGGGATCGTTCCCCGAGAAGCAGACGGATGACAACCACCAAAGACGCCCCCGCAATGCCTAAAGCCGGCACCCGCCACCTCGCCCTCGCCATCATTTCCCTGGCGATGGGCGGATTCGGCATCGGCACCACCGAGTTCACCATGATGGGCCTGCTCAAGGAGGTGGAGCATGGCCTGGGCATCGGGACTCCGGAGGCCGGACACCTGATTTCCGCCTACGCCCTGGGCGTGGTGGTCGGCGCGCCGGTCCTGGCCGCGGTCGGGGCCAAGCTTCCGCGCAAGTACCTCGCGCTGGGGCTGATGCTCTTCTTCAGCCTCGCCAACCTCAGTTCCTTCATTGCCCCGGACTACGGCACCATGCTGGTATCCCGTTTCGCCGCCGGGCTGCCGCACGGCGCTTTCTTCGGCGTCGCCGCGGTCATTGCCTCATCCCTCGTGGCCCCGACCCGGCGCGGCTGGGCCATCTCCATGGTGATGGCGGGCCTCACCGTTTCCAACGTCATCGGCGTGCCGTTCGGGACCTGGCTGGGCCAGAACTTCGGCTGGCGGCTGCTCTTCCTGCTGGTGGGCCTGATCGGCATCCTGACCATGGCCATGCTCTGGAAGTTCGTGCCGTTCCAGGAACCCCATGCCGACGCGAGCATCCGCCGCGAACTCGGAGCGCTCAAACGGCTGCAGGTCTGGCTTGCCGTCCTGATCGGCGTGGTCGGCTTCGGCGGATTCTTCGCCACGTACACCTACATCGCCCACACCATGACGTCGGTGGCCGGCATACCCTCGGAGTGGCTGCCGCTCGTCGTCGCGCTGTACGGGGTGGGCATGGTGGCCGGCAACATCGCGGGCGGACGGATCGCTGACAAGTCCGTGATGGGCACCATCTACTGGGTGCTGCCCGGCGTCGCCGTGGCGCTCGTGGTCTACGCCGTGGCCGTGCACTGGCCCTGGTCCGCGTACGTGATGGTCTTCGTCGTGGGCGCCGCCGGCTCCATGCTCGTTCCGGCGCTGCAGACCCGGCTCCTCGACGCCTCCCCCGACGCGCCGTCGCTGGCGTCCTCGCTGAACCACGCGGCCCTCAACGTGGCGAACGCCCTGGGCGCGTTCCTCGGCGGCCTCGTCATCGCCTGGGGCTGGGGCTATGTGGCACCCGCCCTCGTCGGCGCGGTGCTGGCCATCCTGGGCCTCGGCGTCGCAGTCCTCAGTGGTGCGGTGGAACGCAGGAAGCCGCTGGTCCGGTAGCCGCACGATGCGGTTCCGGGCCAGCGGCCCCAGGGCGAAACGGGTGAAACGGGTGGAGCGGGTGAGCTAGCTGGCGCTGACTCGCTGCACGTCCGGTTCGAGGTAGATCACCCGCGCGGTGGGCACGGCCTCGCGGATACGGACTTCGGTGGCATCGATGGCCGCCGCGATGTCCCGGCCCGACTCGGCCGCGCCAATCCCGATCTTGGCCGCGACCAGCAGTTCCTCCGGGCCCAGGTGCATGGTCTTGATGTGGATGATGGTGGTGCCGTCGGCTTCGATGGCGCCGCGGATCTTGGCGACGTCAGCCTTGGTGGCGGACTCGCCCAGCAGCAGGGACTTGGTTTCCACTGCCAGGATGGCCGCGATCGCCACCAGCAGCAGGCCGATCATCGCGGTTCCGAGGGCATCCCAGATGCCGTTACCGGTGACCAGCGTCAGGCTGACGCCAAAGAGCGCGAAGACCAGGCCCAGCAGGGCGCCGAAATCCTCCAGCAGGATCACGGGCAGCTCCGGCTGCTTGGCGTTCCGGATGAAGTGGACCCAGCTCTGCTTGCCGCGCAGCGGGTTGGATTCGCGGATGGCGGTTCGGAAGGAGAAGGACTCGGCGATGACGGCGCCGACGAGTACGGCCAGCGGGACCCACCAGAAGTCACCCTCGATGCCGTGCGGGTGCTGGATCTTGCCCCAGGCCTCGTAGAGCGCAAACAGGCCGCCGACGGAAAAGAGCACGATCGAAACGATGAACGCGTAGATGTAGCGTTCCCGGCCGTAGCCGAACGGGTGCTCGGGGCTCGCTTCCTTCTTGGCGCGCTTGCCGCCGACCAGCAGGAGCAACTGGTTCCCTGAATCCGCGAGCGAGTGGATGGCCTCCGCGAGCATCGACGAGGACAGCGTCAGGATGAACGCGATGAACTTAAGGACGGCGATCGTCAGGTTTGCGGCCAACGCCGCGACAATCGCCTTGGTACCGCCGTTTGCAGCCAAGAGAGCTTCTCCTCAGGAGGTTTTTCAGGGGGACGTGCGGGGAGCGCTTTTGGCCCGAAGCCGCAAGGAACACCGTACCCGTTCGGGGCCCGCTCCCGCACCGTGGCGGGACCGTCAGCGGTACGTAACGATTGGGTGTGATGTTGCTGACACGCGTTCACGGCTGTGTTAGCTTGAAGCCATAATCGGGATTCCTAAGGTGAATGCCGACGAATATGTAGGAGGAGACATGGGCTTTCTAGGCTGGATCATTCTCGGACTCATTGTAGGTGCAATCGTTAAGGCAATCATGCCTGGCAGGGTCGGCGGCGGCTGGGTCACCAGCCTCGTGCTCGGCGTCGTCGGAGCCATTGTCGGCGGCTGGATCGGCGACCTGCTGTTCGGCGGCGGCAAGATGGAATTCTGGAACCTCGGCTCCTGGATCCTGGCCATTGTCGGCGGCCTCGTCGTAGCCGGCATCTACGGTGCCATCACCGGACGCAACCGGACCACATAAGAATTCTCAAGTACCGCCCCGGCTTCAGTGCCGCAGCGGAAAACGAACGACGGCGGGGGCTCACCTAACGGTGGGCCCCCGCCGTCGTTCGTTTTCCCGAAGTTCCTGCCGGCTAGGCGGTTCGCTGCTGCGAGCGGGCGCTGGCGTAAAGGCACACCGTTGCCGCGGTGCCGAGGTTGAGGCTTTCCGCTGCTCCGTAGACCGGTACGGCGACCCGGTGGTCCGCGAGGGCCAGTTCCTCCTCGGAAAGACCCTGGGCCTCGTTGCCGAAGAGCCACGCGGTGGGCTGCTCCAGGGCGTAGCCGGATTCGGCCTCAGACGCACCAAGGCGCCGTGCCGCGCTCTCGTCCTGGAGCCGGTCGAGGTTCAGCTGGCCCTGGCCGTCCGCCGCGAGGATTCCGATGCCCCGTTCCTTGCAGCGGGCCACCAGTTCCTCAACATCGGCGCCCAGTACGACGGGCAGGTGGAAGAGCGATCCGGCCGTCGAGCGCACGGCCTTGGGGTTGTAGATGTCAACGCTGGATGCGGTCAGCACCACGGCATCGGCACCGGCCGCATCGGCGGCCCGGAGCACGGTTCCGGCATTGCCGGGGTCCCGGACCTGGCAGAGGACCGCAAGCAGCTGCGGGCCGGCGTCCAGCACCTGGTCGAGGCTGACGTCCAGGAATCCGCAGACTGCGAGGATGCCCTGCGGGGTGACGGTGTCCGACATTGCCGCCAACACCTCGTCAGTGGCGAGGTAGGCGGCGGTCCCGTCCGCGAGGGCCTCCAGCTCGGGGTGCCGGTCGAGGCAGGCCTCGCTCGCGTACACCTCATAGACGACCCCGGGCTCCCCCGCGGCAATCCTCTTCTGGTGCAGGGCCAGGGCTTCCCGGACGGCCTGCGGGCCCTCTGCGAGGAACTCGCGGCGCTTTAAACGGGCCGGGCGCCCGGCAAGCTGTGCCACCTTCCTCACTCGATCGGCTCGAGGGTTGGAAAGGGYAAAGTCTTGCGGGCGCCCGGTTTCGTTCATATAAGAACCTTAGTTGCTTTCGCAGCCGGTTGTAGAACGGTGCTGTCTTGCGACGGCGGGAGGAACTACTTTGCGGCCTCGGCGTCAGCCTTCTTGGCAGCAGGCTTCTTGGCGGCAGGCTTCTTCGCAGCCTTGGGAGCCGCAGCGGCCTCGGCCTGGACGGCCGGAGCGGAGGTGTCAGCAGGCAGCGAGTCCTTGGCGACCTTCACCAGCGCGGCGAAGGCGTTGGCGTCGGAGACAGCCAGCTCGGCCAGCATGCGGCGGTCAACCTCGACCTCAGCGGCCTTGAGGCCCTGGATCAGACGGTTGTAGGTCAGGCCGTTGGCGCGGGATGCAGCGTTGATGCGCTGGATCCACAGGCGGCGGAAGTCGCCCTTCTTCTTCTTGCGGTCGCCGTAGCTGTACACAAACGAGTGCAGCAGCTGCTCTTTGGCCTTGCGGTACAGGCGTGAACGCTGTCCACGGTAGCCCTTTGCGCGTTCGAGGATAACCCGGCGCTTCTTGTGGGCGTTGACCGCCCTCTTCACACGTGCCACGTGCGTACTCCTTCAGAATTCTGATCCCAAGCGTCTACTGCCGGAAAACCCGGCTGGCCTGAGAAGCCTTTTTGGTAGTGGACCGCTGCCAGGTGGCAATCGATCCGAGAACTTGGAACTTAGATGCCGAGCATCTTCCGGATGACCTTTGCGTCGCCCTTGAAGACGATCTTGTCGCCGGCGAGGCGGCGGGTCAGCCTGGAGGACTTGTGCTCGAGGTAGTGGCGGCGGTTGGCCTGCTGGCGACGCAGCTTGCCGCTACCGGTCAGCTTGAAGCGCTTCTTAGCACCGCTGTGGGTCTTCATCTTCGGCATGGGAACCGATCTCCTTACGTATCCGCAGACGGGGTCTGCAGTCTTTCGTGCAGCCGCCCCTGCGGGCGGCATGCTGGTTGCTTGCTGCCGGACATTGCTGTCCGGCAGCCGTGAACTAGTTGGTCTTCTTGCTGCCCGGCTTCGGAGCGGCCTTGGGGGCCGCCGGCCGTGCCGCAGGCTTCGGTGCCGCAGGCCGGGCAACCGGCTTGGGTGCCGCAGCAGGCTTCGGAGCAGGCTTCTCGGCAGCCGGAGTTGCCTCGGCGGCCGCCGCCTTCGGAGCCTCAGCCTTCGGTGCTGCAGCCTTGGGAGCGGCAGCCTTGGGAGCAGCGGGTGCCTTCGGTGCCGCGGCCTTGGGAGCTGCGGGCGCCTTGGCCGCTGCCGGCTTCGCTGCGGCCTTGGGAGCCGCCTGCTTCGGAGCGGCCGCCTCGGCGGCCTTGGGGGCCTCCTGCTTCGGCTCTTCCTTGGCGGGCGCCGCTTCGGCCGGTGCCTCTTCGGCCGCGGCGGGAGCTGCCGTTTCCGGGGCTTCCTCAGCCTTGGGGGCCTCGGTCCGGACCTGGTAGCCCTCCGGCAGCAGGTCGGCCAGGGACTGCGTCAGGGGCGCTTCGGGGGCGGACGTGTCAACGCGGCCGCCGCCGGCTGCCTTGGCTTCGTTCTCAGCCTTGGCTTCTGCGCGCTGCGTTGCGCGGCGGGCCTCTGCCTTTGCTTCTGCCTTGTTCTTCAGCGGGCCCACCACCATGACCATGTTGCGGCCATCGATACGCGGGCTGGACTCCACAACGCCAACTTCGGCGACGTCGTCAGCGAAACGCTGCAGCAGGCGGATGCCCATTTCGGGGCGCTGCTGCTCACGGCCGCGGAACTGGATCATGGCCTTGACCTTGTCACCGGCGCCGAGGAAGCGGAGGGCGTGGCCGCGCTTGGTCTCGTAGTCGTGGGTGTCGATCTTGAGCCGGAAACGGATTTCCTTCAGGACCGTGTTGGTCTGATTCTTCCGTGCCTCGCGTGCCTTGACCGCAGCTTCGTACTTGTACTTGCCGAAGTCCATCAGCTTGCACACCGGAGGCTTGGCCTGCGGTGCAACTTCAACGAGATCAAGGTCGGACTCGGCAGCCAAACGCAGGGCATCCTCAATACGGACGACTCCTACCTGTTCACCTGCAGGGCCGACCAGCCGCACCTCGGGGACGCGGATACGCTCATTGATTCTTGGCTCGCTAATGTTAAAGCTCCTGTGTTCGTGAGGGGTACTCCGCCGGCAAATGAAGAAGGCCCTCAATTGCCGGAGCAATCGAAGGCCTCGAAGATCGGAACTGCCGTACCTCGCGGGGAGGCGGCATGCGTTCCCGCCAGGCCTAAGCCTAGGGAGAATGCCCGACCAGGTACCCGGCAACCTTGATTCCTGGGGAATACTCGCGGTTGACGCGGGTGGGAGAGAACTCCGCTTGCAAACTGAAAAGCAATTCTACAGAAAAATACCCGTTCAACGCACATGCGCGCCCGGGTGTCACCGTCCCGTTCAACTTCAAACGGTGGGCCTTCTGCAAAATAACGACAATCAGTCGGTCTGTGACAAGCTTACCGCATGAGCACTTCAGACAGTAATTCCCACGTTTACCAGCCTGCCAACGCCCAGGCCGGCGACCAGAGCGATGTATCCCAGCAGATCCGCGACATCTCCGAGGTGCCCGCGATCGAAGTCATCACCACCGCCGCGGTCCACCTCATGAGCGCCGCCGCCGTGAAACTCGGTTTGGCCGCCGAGGAAAACGCCGAGGAGCTCAAGGATCTGGACGAGGCGCGCAAGCTGATCACGGCATTGGCCGGACTGGTCACGTCCGCGGCTCCCGAGATCGGCTCCCAGCACGCCGGACCGTTGCGCGATGGCCTGCGTTCCCTGCAGCTGGCCTTCCGCGAGGAATCCGCCATTCCGGACGCACCGGGCAAGGGTCCGGGCGAGAAGTACACCGGCCCCGTCAACTAGGTAACCCGGCCGCCGAAGCAGCGGCCAACGACGACGGCGGCGGGCGGACCAGAACGGTCCACCCGCCGCCGTCGTCGTTAATTGCCTAGGCCAGTACAGCGCGTGAAGCTGGTCAGGCTGCGCCGAGCCGCCGCCTGCGGCGGTGTTGAAGCACCAGTCCCACCAGGCACAGCAGGACGCCGGCCACCCCCACCGATACGAAGCCCGCGCCCGGGCCCACGCCGTCGATGAAGAGCCCGGCCAGCGGGGCGCCGAGTGCCACCCCGCCGGTGAGGGCCGAGCCGTACCAGCCGATTGCCTCGCCGCGGCGGCCCTCTTCGACCAGGTCCGCGACTTTTTCAGAAGCGGCAGAGAGCACCGGCGCGCAGAGCAGGCCGGGCAGCAGCGAGAGCAGTGCGAGCGTCCAGGTGTCCTGAGCGAACGCCATCGGCAGGGTCAGCGCGGACATGCCCAGCAGCAGCAGGACCGGCGAGACCGGCCGGTGCATGGCGCCGTACACCAGGCCGCCCAGCACCGACGCCGCGCACCAGAACAGGAACACGATGCCGATTTGAGCCTGGTGGCCGCCCGTCTGGAGGGCAGCAACAATGCCGACGTCGGTGCCGCTGAGCACCATGCCCGCGCCGGCTGCGACGGCAAAGACCGCCGCCACGGCGGCCGTGAACCAGGCGAAGTTGTGAATGACCTTGTGCCGGAGGCCAACGCGCCCCTGCCGCCGCTGTTCCGCGGCGGCCAGCGGCGCCAGTTCGGCGGCGGCCTCCTGCAGGTGGGCGGGCGCCGCGGCGACGAGGGCGGTCTCTGCCCCCTCCTGCTGGCCGGCCTCAAACGCCGTGTCCGGTTCCAGGTCGGGCACGGCACTGCGCGTGGGCGGGTTGATCCACATCAGGAACAGTCCTGACAGGGAGGTGGCGACACCAACCACGGTCAGGCCGAGCACGGAGAAGCCCGCGGTGGCGACGAGGGCACCTGCGGCGGGGCCGATCATGAACACCAGCTCTGTGCTGATCGCATCCAGGGCAAAGGCGGTGCGGCGTTGCTCTCCGCTGGCAAGGATTCCCAGCGATTGGCGCACGACGCTGAAGATCGGCAGCGTCAACAGGCCGCCGACAAAAACCAGCGGGAGGAGCAGCTGGTAGCCGACGTGCGGCACGATCGACCAGATGACGGTCTCGGAGACGACGGACGGGATCAGCGCCCTGCGCAGGCCGACGGTATCGACCCGGCGGCCGCGCCACGGGGCGCCGACGGCAATGCCTATCGTCATGACGGCGGCAGCGGCTCCGGCCGCGGCATAGCCCTGTCCCAGGGTGAGGACAATGTGCAGGGTCAGCAGCACACCCGCTGCGGAGTGCGGGATGCGGGCGACCATGCCCACCAGCAGGAGGTTCCTGATGGGCCTCACGGCCAGCAGGTCCCGGTAAAGCGCGAAATTCACGAAACTGCATTCCTTTGAGTACTGCCTTCGGCAGCCCCCGGAAGTCTCCGCACTGGCCGTCGGCTATTGAGCTGCGCGCTGCAACTTGATTTCGATCGAGTCAACCCGTTCAGCAAACGTTTCATTCCGGGCCCAGGCGTCGTTGAGACCGGCCACGAGGGTCTGCACCGCACCGGCGTCGAGCCCGTCTTCAAGGTACAGCACCACCCGCAGTTCCGGGCCGGCGCCGCCGCCGGGAAGTTCCCTGCCGCCGGCCTGGGCGGACGCGACGCCGCCGCCGGGGTGTATTTCCACCCGGCGGAGCGCCGGCACACCGGCCGCGGCCGCTTCGACTGCTTCCGCGACGGCCGGGTCGCTGTAACTGGGCGTCCAGGCGTGCTGCCGCGCAAGCGCCCAGACGGCCGGTCGGCGCACCACGAAGGTGGTGGCGGAGCCGGGGTCCAGCACAAGCAGCTCGGCTCCCTCGGCGACGGCGGAGAGCGCGGCGCGGGCCGCGTAGACCGCCACGGGCCGGGCCTCGCGGTGCCAGGTGGCCAGCGCCGCGGCCGAGGTGAAGACCGGCAGCGCGGTCCRGCCGTCAGGTGCCTTGAGCGTTACCAGCGCCATGTCCGCCTGCTTGTCCCCGTGCAGCTCCCCGCCGTGTGCATCCGCTACAGCCTCACCTTCCTCGGCGAGCTGGGCGAGGATCGGCACGAAGACGCGGGCGGTCGCCAGGGATGCCACCACGGAGGCCTCGCCGTCCGTGCCGGCGGCGAGGGCCGCCAGCGCCGTGAGGTACCCGGCGTCGGCGGCGCCGTCGTCATCCTCGAAGTTGTGGATCTTGGCGTCGTCACCGCTCAGGCTGCGGCCGGCCCAGGGTTGCCCGGCCGAGTCCGTCGCCCCGCCGGCGCCGGCGAGGGCGGCAGCGATATGGCCGGGCAACTGGCGCCCGGCGGGCTGGGAGCTGTGTTCCATGGCCGGGTGCCTAGCGGCGGCCGGCGACGTCGAGCGCTTCGGGCAAGGTGAAGTTGCCGTTGTACAGGGCCTTGCCGACGATGGCGCCCTCGACGCCGAGGGGGACGAGGGAGCGCAGGACTTTGAGGTCCTCGAGGCTGGAGATGCCGCCGGAGGCCACGACGGGCTTGCCGGTCTTTTCGACCATCTGGCGCAGCAGCTCGACATTGGGGCCCTGCAGGGTGCCGTCCTTGGTGACGTCGGTGACGACGTAGCGGGCGCAGCCGGCTTCTTCGAGGCGGCCGAGGACCTCCCAGAGGTCGCCGCCTTCCTTGGTCCAGCCGCGGCCGGCGAGGGTGGTGCCGCGCACGTCGAGGCCGACGGCGATCTTGTCGCCGAAGCGCTCGATCACCCGTTCCGTCCACTCGGGGTTCTCCAGCGCTGCGGTGCCCAGGTTGACCCGGGCGACGCCAAGGTCCAGGGCCTTCTCGAGGGATTCGTCGTCGCGCAGGCCGCCGGAGAGCTCAACCTTGACGTCCAACCGGCCGACGACCTCGCGAAGCAGCTCGGCGTTGGAGCCCCGGCCGAACGCCGCGTCGAGGTCCACGAGGTGGACCCATTCGGCGCCCTGTTCCTGCCAGTTGAGCGCGGCCTCCAGCGGCGTCCCGTAGCTGGTTTCGCTGCCGGCCTCGCCCTGGACCAGGCGCACGGCCTGGCCGTTGACGACGTCGACGGCGGGGAGCAGTTCGAGTACCGGCAGTGCGGATTCGGTGGTCATCGTAGGGTCCTCACGGTGTTGGAGTGGGTTGCACGGCAGGGGTCAGTTAGCCGGCAGGGTCAGGAGCCAGGCGGCCAGCAGCGACATCCCGGCCAGGATATAGAAGACGATCTGAACCCAGAGCGGGCTTTTCTGCTGCCGGAAGGACAGGGCGCCGCCGACCAGCAGACCGGCTAGGCCCATCAGGACTATGGACCACATCTAGGCGGTCTGTTCCGGCATGCCGGCCTGGACGGCGCCGGATTCGTTGCCGGCTTCGGCGCCCGGCTTATTCCCGCCGCGCAGGCTGTCCACCCAGTTGCGCAGCAGGCGCGCGCCGGCGTCGCCGGATTTTTCCGGGTGGAACTGGGTGGCGCACAGCGGCCCGTTTTCCACGGCGGCGATGAATGGGGCGCCGTGCTCGGACCAGGTGACGAGCGGGGCCGCCATCCGTGGCTGGATCACGTCGAAGTCCCAGTGCTGCACGCCGTAGGAGTGGACGAAGTAGAAGCGCTCGTTTTCAACGCCGGCGAAGAGCCGGGAGCCCTCCGGCACGGTGACCGTGTTCCAGCCCATGTGCGGCACGACTTCGGCGGGCAGGAGTTCGACCTTGCCCGGCCACTCCCCCATGCCCTCGGCGACGGTGCCGTGTTCGACGCCGGCTTCGAACAACACCTGCAGCCCGACGCAGATCGCGAGCACGGGCCGGCCGCCGGCGACGCGGCGGCCGATCATGCGCACAGCGTCAACGGCCTTCAGTTCGTTCATGACGGTTTCGAAAGCACCAACACCGGGGACAACGAGCCCGTCGGCGTTGAGCACGTCCTCGGGCTTGGAGCTGAGGATGACCTCGGCTCCGGCGCGTTCGAGGGCGCGGACTGCGGAGCGGACGTTGCCGGAACCGTAGTCGAGGACGGTGACGGTGGGTTTGCCCTCCGGCGAGGCCGGCTTCTTGGCGGCATCGGGGTTGATGATGGCGCCGTCCCGGAGCACCTTGCCGGTCACAGTGCGCCCTTGGTGGACGGAATGCCCTCGACGCGCGGGTCCGGCTCCACGGCGGCCCGGAGGGCACGGGCGAAGGCCTTGAACTGGGCCTCCACGATGTGGTGGGGGTCCCGGCCGGCGGTGACGTTCATGTGCAGGCAGATTCCGGCGTGCAGGGTGATGGCCTCGAAGACGTGCCGGGTCAGGGATCCGGTGAAGTGTCCGCCAATGAGGTGGTACTCCTGGCCGGCGGGTTCGCCGGCGTGCACGAGGTAGGGCCGGCCGGAGACGTCCACGACGGCGTGCGCGAGCGCTTCGTCCAGCGGGACCGTGGCCTCGCCGAAGCGGCGGATGCCGGCTTTGTTGCCGAGCGCCGTGCGCAGCACCTCGCCGAAGGTAATGGCGACGTCTTCCACGGTGTGGTGGACGTCGATGTGGGTGTCGCCGGTGGCTTTGACCGTAATATCAATCAGCGAGTGCTTGCTCAGTGCCGTGAGCATGTGGTCGTAGAACGGCACAGAGGTGCTGATGTCCGAGACGCCGGTGCCGTCCAGGTCGATCTCGACCAGGACGGAAGATTCGCTGGTGGTCCGCTCCAGGCGTGCGGTCCGGGCAGCGGCTGATCCGGTGTTGCTCATGTTGGTGTCCTTTGGATGAGGCGGGCGCCCGGCAAACAGGGCGGTGTGCGTAGGTCCTGGCTTAAGTCTAGGCGGACTGCACTTCGTGGCCGGTCAGGATCCGTTCCAGGGCCTCCAGAAACGCTGTGGTTTCCGTCTCAGTGCCGGCCGTCACGCGCAGGTGGCCGGGAATGCCGACGTCGCGGATGAGCACACCGGCGTCCAGTAGCCCCTGCCAGGTCTCGTGCGGGTTCTCGATCCCGCCGAAGAAGACATAGTTCGAATCGGAGGCGGCGGGTTTGAGGCCCATTCGGGTCAGCTCCGTCACAATCCGGTCGCGCTGCCGTTTGATGTCTTCAACATCGGCCATCAGGGCAACGCGGTGGCGCAGGGCGGCCAGCGCCGTCGCCTGGGTAATGGCTGACAGGTGATACGGAAGGCGGACCAGGCGCAGGGCGTCAGTGACCTCGGGGGCCGCCGCCATGTAGCCAAGCCGGGCGCCGGCCAGGGCGAAGGCCTTGCTCATGGTGCGCGAGACGATCAGCCGCTCACGACCGGGAAGCAGGGTCAGCGCGCTGGGCGTGCCGTCGTGCGCGAACTCGTGGTACGCCTCGTCCACGATGACGATGGTCTGGCTTGCTTCTCCGGCCTCATAGACCGCCTCGACGACGTCGAGGCCCAGCCCGGTGCCGGTGGGGTTGTTCGGCGAGCAAAGGAAGACCACATTGGGTTTGAGCTCCCGGACCTGGCGGGCGGCCGATTCGGCACTCAAACCGTAGTCGTCGGCGCGAACTCCGACGATGTATTCCGTGTCCGTGCCGGCGGCGAGCAGCGGGTACATCGAGTAGGTGGGAGGGAAGCCGAGGGCGGTGCGCCCCGGGCCGCCGAAGGCCTGGAGGATTTGCTGCAGGACTTCGTTCGAGCCGTTGGCGGCCCAAATGTTCGCCGCATCCAGTCCGTGGCCGAGATACTCGGCGAGTGCTTCGCGCAGCTCCGTGAACTCGCGGTCCGGGTACCGGTTCAGTCCTGCAGCGGCCTCGGTCACGGCTTCGGCGATGGCGGCGCGGACGTCCGCCGGGACCCCGTGGGTGTTCTCGTTGACATTCAGCAGGATGGGGACATCAAGCTGGGGAGCACCGTAGGGGCGCAGTCCCCGCAGGTTGGTCCGGAGGGGCAGTCGGTTGAGGCGCTCTAGCTGGTCAGTCACTTGCCCAGTTTAAGTGAGACCCGGCCCGGCCCCGAAACCGTGACTGCCAAAAGTCGGCCGGCGGTCCGGCGGCATGACACGCCAGTCCCCTGCAGACGGCCTACTTTGAAGGTACGTACAGCTGTTGGCCGGGGAGGACGCGGGCAGCGCCGAGGTTGTTGAGCTGAACGATGTCGGCCACCACGTCACGGGGATCGCGCTCCGGCGCCACGGCGCCGGCGATAGCCCAAAGCGACTCGCCCGGCTGGACGGTGACGGTGACGGTCGGCGTGAGCGAGAGCTCCGCGTTCGAGTCCGCGGCCTTCGCCGGGGAGTTCATGAAGCCGGACAGGGAGAGGACGAGTACGGCCAACAGCAGCAGCGGCAGCCCAAAGAAGACAAATCGGCCGCGGCGGGTCAGGCGCAACGGAGCCTGCTTGCCGGCTGCAGCGGCCGGGGCCGCCTTCGCAGGAACGGAATCGAACGAACCGGAAATAGCGCTTACTGCTGACATGAGCTGAGCCCTCCTGGACTTATCTGTGTCGCTGGAAATACCTGTGTTGCTGGAAATACATGTGCCGCTCGGCGTACTCCACGTACCTGCCGCCAACCGGCCTTACCTTCGAACCCAAACCGCGAAGCATGAATCTTCGAACACTGAGCCGAAAACCCCATCGGACTTCGAACCCTCGTGTTCGAACACATATTCGAACCTTGCCTGTTCATTTTTAGCACCTATGAACGAACCTTGTCGAGACTCGCTAGAACAAATGTTTGAAAAACCCTGATGGCTGGCCTATTTTTGAATCACAGGACAACCACTTGTGCTGGTGAATAGCAGTTGATCAACGGGGTCTGACATTTTCAGCTCGGAGGGTCCCGGCAGCCTCAGCGGCCGGGCGAAATGAAAGGCATGGCGAACATGGCAGCACAAGCCGCCGGCGGGAGGGCCACCCAGCGGGGCACCCAGACCGGCCGGGCGCCGAAGAGCCTTACCGTCCGGCAGAAGAAGATCCTGGAGACCATCCAGCGTTCCGTGACGGACAACGGCTACCCGCCCTCGATGCGCGAGATCGGCGACACCGTGGGGCTCGCCAGCCTTTCCAGCGTCACCCATCAGCTCTCGCAGCTGGAAAAGCTCGGCTACCTGCGGCGGGACCCCAAGCGGCCGCGCGCCATGGAAGTTCTTATGCCGCTGACGCTGGACGAGGGCGCGACGAAGATTTCAGGCGTGGAAAAATCCAGCGGCCTGCGGGCTGTCGGCGGCCTTGCCGTCTCGGAACTCGCCAGCGCTACGGACACCGCGATGGTGCCCTTCGTGGGCCGGATCGCTGCCGGCGGTCCGATCCTGGCCGACCAGGTGGTGGAGGACGTGATGCCCCTGCCGCGCCAGCTGGTGGGCCACGGCGAACTGTTCATGCTCAAGGTTGCGGGTGACTCGATGATCGACGCCGCCATCTGCGACGGCGACTGGGTGGTCGTCCGGCGCCAGAACGACGCCGTCAACGGTGACATCGTGGCGGCGCTGCTCGATGACGAGGCCACGGTGAAGACCTTCCGCCAGCGCGACGGCCACACCTGGCTACTGCCACAGAACACCCAGTACGAGCCGATTCTGGGCGACCATGCCGTCATTATGGGCAAGGTCGTATCGGTGCTGCGCTCCCTGTAGCCCTCCCCCGGCAACCCCGGGCCAATCGCCGGCCAATCGCCAGCCTGCATCGAAGAGGCCCCGTCCCATTTACGGACGGGGCCTCTCGCGTTCACGCGTGCAGGACGGCTCTTGGCGCGGGCTACTTGCGGGCCGCATGCGGGCGCCTACTTGGCGGACTGCTTGGCGGGGCTTTCCTTGGCCAGTCGGTCGAGGGCGGCCAGGGCTACCGAGGGGTCGGTAGTGGGCCAGAAGGGCGGCAGCGCGGCCCGGAGGAAGGCGCCGTACCGTTCGGTGGACAGCCTGGAGTCCAGAACGGCCACAACGCCCTTGTCCGACGTCGAACGGATCAGCCTGCCCGCGCCCTGGGCGAGGCGGATCGCCGCGTGGGTCGCCGAGACGCTCATGAAGCCGTTGCCGCCGGACTGAGCCACGGCGCGGGAGCGGGCAGTCATCAGCGGATCGTCGGGCCGCGGGAACGGGATCCTGTCGATCACGACGAGGCGGCAGGAGTTCCCGGGCACGTCGACGCCTTGCCAGAGCGACATGGTGCCAAACAGGCAGGTGTCCGGCTCGTCCGCGAACTGCTTCACGAGCGCGGTCATGGTCGATTCGCCCTGGCAGAGAATGCTGAGCCCCAGCCGGGGACGCATCGCCTCGGCAGCCTCCTCGGCGGCCCGCCGGGAAGAGAAGAGGCAGAGCGCCCCGCCGCCGGAGGCGCGGATCAGCTTCTCGAGCTCATCGAGCGCTTCCGGGGAGGTCCCGCGTCCGGGCTTGGGCAGGTGCTTGGCAACGTAGAGGATGCCTTGTTTCGGATATTCGAAGGGGGAACCGACGTCGACGCCGGTCCAGCTCGGGGCCCCGGGGCCCACGAGGCCGAGTCCCCCGGCCGCGGGCTCGAAGGCCGAACCGATCGCCAGCGTTGCGGACGTCAGCACCACCGTGTGGTCGGCGAACAGGCCCTCGCGGAGCCGGCCGGCCACGCTGAGCGGGGCGATGTTGATCAGGGCAGGCGCCGAGTCATCAGGCTGCGAGTAGCCCTGTTGCGGGTCGAAGCTGCTGTTGCGGGAGAACCAGACCACTTCGCGGTTCTCTTTGGCGGCCAGGAGCCGTTCGCACAGTTCCAGGATCACCATCAGCCGCGACCGCGCGAGCTGGCGGCCGCCGTCGGCCGTGTTGGCGCTGTCACCCTTGGAATCGGAGAGCGCGGCGCGGCAGGCGTCGCGCAGTTGGTCCACACAGTCGAGCTGTTCGCTGTTCAGCCCGTTCGGCATCAGGCCGCTGGGGACGCCCTCAATGGCAAGTTCAAGGTTGGCGGCGGCATTGTTGAGCGCATCCACGGTGATCCCGGTGTGTTTGCGGGCACCGGAGGCGGCGGCGTGCACCATGGCCACCGAGAGCTGGCCGGAGACGGCACCGGTGACCCGGTCCTGCAGTTCGTGGGCCTCGTCCACCACCACGACGTCGTACTCGGGCAACACGGCAAGGCCCTCGAACGCGCTGACCGCAAGCATGGCGTGGTTGGTGACCACCACATCGGCGTCGGCAGCATTCTGGCGGGCGAGCTCACTGAAGCATTCGGCGGCGAGCGGGCACTTCTGCGCGCCGAGGCACTCCATCGAGGTGACGGAGACCTGCCGCCAAGCGCGGTCGGTAACGCCCGGCATCAGCTCGTCCCGGTCCCCGGTCTGGGTGTTTTCGGCCCATTCGCGGAGCCTGACGATTTCCTTGCCAAGCTGCGAAGACGGACCTCCCATCGCGGCGGCGAAGTGCGGCACCGAAGTGTCCTCACCGAGGGAGAACAACTGGCCTTCGGACGGTTCTTCGGAGGGGAAGCCGCCTTCGAGCTTATGCAGGCAGACATAGTTGGAGCGGCCCTTGACCAGTGCGACCTTCACCGGTCGTTCAAGGGCCGGAGTGATGGTTTTGAGCAGCCGCGGCAAGTCCCGGCCGACAATCTGGGTCTGGAGCGCCAGTGTGGCGGTGGAGACCAGAGTGGGCTTGTCGCTGACGAGCGAGTGGGCGATCAACGGAATCAGGTACGCCAAGGACTTGCCCGTGCCGGTGCCGGCCTGGACCAGCAAATGGTCGCCCGTTTCGATGGCGCGAGCCACTTGGCGGGCCATTTCGTGCTGGCCGTCCCGGCTCTGGCCGCCCATGCCGGCGACCGCCCGGTCGAGCAGTTCAACTACGAACTGCTCGCCGGACGGGCTGCTTCCAAGCGGCTTCCCCTTGGACGGCGCGGCTTCTTCGGCCACCGCTGGTTCAGTCATTGCTGACGAAGGAATCCAGCTCGGCCGCGAGTCCCTCGCGCACCATCACCACGGCACGGGTGCCGGTCTCCTCGTGGTCCAGGCTGATGATCTCCGCATCGGCCTCGTGCAGCTTGCTAAGCAGGTCCCCGCGGTTGTACGGGATCATCAGCTCCAGCTTCACGCTTGGCCGCGGGATGCCCTCGCTGATGGCCTTGAGCAGCTCCGGGATGCCTTCCCCGGTGCGCGCAGAGACCACCACGTGGCGCGGTTCGCGCTGCTTGAGCCGTTCGACCACGAACGGGTCGGCGGCGTCGGCCTTGTTCAGGACGATGATCTCCGGCACCTTGCGGGCGTCGACTTCGCTGAACACCGTGCGCACGGCCGCGATCTGGCCCTCCGGGTCGGAGTGCGAGACGTCGACCACGTGCAGGATCAGGTCCGAGTCGGCGACCTCCTCCAGGGTGGAGCGGAAGGCCTCCACGAGCTGGGTCGGCAGCGAGCGGACAAAGCCCACGGTGTCGGCGAGGGTGTAACCCAGGCCGTCCGAGGTTTCGGCCTTACGGACCGTCGGGTCCAGCGTGGCGAACAGGGCGTTCTCCACCAGGACGCCGGCGTCGGTCAGGCGGTTCAGGAGCGAGGACTTGCCGGCGTTGGTGTAGCCGGCGATCGCCACCGACGGCACGGCATTACGACGGCGGTTGGCCCGCTTGGTTTCCCGGGCCGGCTTCATCGCGGAAATTTCGCGCCGCAGCTTGGCCATCCGGGTACGGATCCGGCGCCGGTCCAGCTCGATCTTGGTTTCACCGGGGCCGCGCGAACCCATGCCGGCTCCGGCACCGCCCACCTGGCCACCGGCCTGACGGGACATCGACTCACCCCAGCCGCGCAGGCGCGGGAGCAGGTATTCGAGCTGCGCCAGTTCCACCTGGGCCTTGCCCTCGCGGCTCTTGGCGTGCTGCGCGAAGATGTCCAGAATCAGGGCCGTCCGGTCGATGACCTTGACCTTGACGATGTCTTCGAGGCCGCGCCGCTGCGACGGGGCGAGCTCGGCGTCGACCACCACCGTGTCGGCGCCGGTGGACATCACGATGTCCTTGAGCTCCTGGGCCTTGCCAGAGCCCAGGAACGTTCCCGGGTCTGGCTTGGCCCGGCGCTGCACGAGTCCGTCGAGGACCTCTGACCCGGCAGTTTCGGCGAGGGCTGCCAACTCCCGCAGGGAGTTCTCGGCGTCGGCCAGGGTGCCTTCGGTCCAAAGCCCGGCAAGCACGACGCGTTCAAGGCGCAGCTGCCGGTATTCGACCTCGGTGACGTCTTCGAGTTCCGTCGACAAGCCGGCGGTCCTACGCAGCGCGTGGCGCTCCTCCAGATCCTGCTGGTCGCCGTCGTAGCTGCTGTGTTCCTCGTCCAGCCGCGAAATCGCCTGGGCCTTGCCGAACACCGCCTTCGACTCGCCGGGGTGTCCGGCGTCGGCGTTGCGTCCGGTCTTGGTCGCAGGGGCGTCTTTGGAGAGGATCCGGTCGATGACAGCTTGGATTTCCGCAGGACTCATGTCCTGGGCGGCTGAATCGGGTCCGGTGTTGGGCTGACTGGTCATGGTCTCCTTTGAAGGGTCTGCAACTTCAGGATAGTGCTGTTCGGTGTTTCGCGGCGCGGTATTCGCGCTGGGCTGACGACTTTGGGTCATCCGGGCCTCCTGGGATGCCTGGCGGCTGCGGTGCCGCTGGCGGGACGGGTCCCCTTGGCGAAGCGCTTTTAGGAGATGCGCTGAACAAGGGAGCGAAGCGATGGCTAAGGGACGGAAATGGCGCTGGATGGCGCCGTTTGGCGGGGAGTTACGGTCCGTTCAGCGCTTGCACCTGCTGGCGTTGAGCACTTAGCCAAGCCCGGGACTGTTGGGCCTCTGCGGATTGACTTCAAGCGGGTCGAGCGCCGGCAGGTGATGCACTGCATCACAGAGGGGGCGCACTGAGCGGAAGGTAACTACCTGCGTCGCTGCGGGGACGGGCATTCGAAGGCCCGCGCCGGCTACTTGAAGTTCAAGATCATGCATTTAAGGTTAGCAGACCTGTCAGCGCCCCCGGCGCGGCATCGCGGTGTGGCGGCGGTGTGGTCGCCCATCGGCGCCCTCGGCGTGGCTCGGCGCGCCACGGCCGGTTTCCCATACCGCCGGACCGCCAACTAATCTGGCCAGTTATGGAGTCTGCACACTATTTCAGCGCCCAGCCCGCCGGGCCGTTCACCCGCAAGCCACTGACCGTGGAGCTTGCCGGCGAGCAGCGGCAACTGCAGACTTCCTCCGGAATCTTCAGCCCGGACGGCATCGACAAGGGAACCGCCGTCCTGCTTGCGGACGTCCCGGCACCGTCACCGCAGGGGAACCTGCTGGACATCGGTTGCGGCTGGGGGCCGATCGCGCTGACCATGGCCCTGAAGGCGCCCCATGCCCGGGTCTACGCGGTGGACGTGAACGAGCGCTGCCTGGCGTTGACGAATGAGAATGCGGCCCTGTTGGGGCTGCAGAATGTCACCGCCAGCGCACCCGGGGACGTCGACCCGGAATTGCGTTTCGACACGATCTGGTCCAACCCGCCGATCAGGATTGGCAAGGACGAACTCCACGCCCTGCTGCTGCTCTGGCTGCCGCGGCTTGCCCCGGGCGGCTCGGCCTGGCTGGTGGTGCAAAAGAACCTTGGTTCGGATTCGCTTCAGCGCTGGCTCGCGGCGGAGCTGGACAGCAGCTTCACGGTCACGCGCGAGAGCACGTCAAAGTCCTTCCGCATCCTGCGCGTCAGGAAAGCGTCCCACTAGCGACAATCACGGCGGGGCCGCTGAGCTCCACGTGCTCGTGGCCGTCCGCGGCGAGGAAGAACTTCACGCCGACGACGCCGCCGGGAACCATGACGTTCCAGGTGTCCGGGGCGCCCTGGCCGGCCCAGTGCCGGATCGCTACTGCGGCGGCGCAGGCGCCGGTCCCGCAGGACAGGGTCTCCCCCACTCCCCGTTCGTGCACGCGCATGGTGATGGCCCCGACGCCGTCGTGAACGAGCGGCTCGGACGGCACGACGAACTCGACGTTGGTTCCGTGCGGCGGCACCGGATCGACCCGGGGTGCCCTGAACAGCTCGGTGGCGTCCAGCTCGGCGAGTTCCGCCAGCGCGACGACGGTGTGCGGGTTTCCCATGCTGACGGAGAGCGCGGGCCTGGCGACTTCCAGTCCGACGGCGCTGACCAGCGAATCCATGGCCCGCGCGGTGGCTTCGCCCGGGAAGATGAACTCCCAGGGGCCCATGTCCACGGCGTAGCCGGAGGCGGTGCGGACCACGGTCTTCACGCCGCCGCGGGTTCCGATGATGAGCGATTCGCCGGCAGGCAGGTCGACGAGCCCCTCGTTGATCAGGAAGTGAACGAAGACGCGGACGCCGTTGCCGCACATCTCCGAAAGCGAGCCGTCACCGTTGCGATAGTCCATGAACCATTCGGCGCCGGGGTGGTCGGCCAGCAGCTCCCGGCCTTCGGCGAGCAGCCGGGAGGGTACGGCGCGGATGAGTCCGTCGGCGCCTATCCCCCGATGGCGGTCGCACAGGGCCGCGACCTGCTCCGGGGTGACGGAGAGGGCGCCGTTGGGGTCCGCAATCAGGACGAAGTCGTTGCCGGTTCCGTGGCCCTTCGAGAACTTCAGGCCGCGGAGGGCAGCCGTGTCTGCGGCAGCGGGGTGGTCAGCGGCCGGGGCCAGGGTTTCGTCCATGCTCCAAGGTTACCGTTCCGGCCGGGGCGGGACAGAACCGTGACACTGGGCCGGCGGCGGGCGGAGCGGCGCCCAGCGTTGGGGCGGTGCCCCCTTTAGCGGGACAGGGCGGTAGCCTTCTCCAGCAGTTCGGGATCCTTCCAGTCAAGCCAGCTGATCCGCGGGTCGGCGCGGAACCAGGTGAGCTGGCGCCGGGCGAACTGCCGGGTCGCGACGATTGTCTCCTCCGCGGCCTGCTCCGGGTCCGATTCCCCGTCAACGACTTTGAGGAACTGGGCATAGCCCAAGGCACGCGAGGCGGTCTTGCCGCGGCGCAGCCCCTGGCCGTCGAGCCGCCTTACCTCCGCCAGCAATCCCTGCTGCACCATCGCGTGGACGCGGTCGGCGAGGCGTGCCCGCAGCTGTTCGCGGTCCACCTCGAGCCCGATCTGCACGGCCGACTGGAAGTACTCCCGGGTGGGCATGAAGGAGCTGAAGGGCCGCCCGGTCAATTCGTAGACCTCGAGGGCGCGGATGACACGGCGGGCATCCCCCAGCCGACCGGCGGAGACCGGGTCGACGAGTTCCAGCTTCGCCCGCAGCGGGGCGAGTCCTGTTGCTGCTTCTTCGGCTTCGAGGCGGCGCCGGATGGCGGGGTCGGTGCCGGGGAATTCGAGCACGTCCAGGGCGGCGCGGACGTACAGGCCCGAGCCGCCCGCGAGGATCGCCCGTTTGCCGCGGGCGTGGATGTCCGCAATCACGGCCCGCGCCCGCTGCTGGAAGTCCGAGACGCTGGCCTCCTCGGTCACATCCATGAGGTCCAGCAGATGGTGGGGCACTCCCCTGCGCTCGGCCATGGTGATCTTGGCCGTGCCGATATCCATGCCGCGGTAGAACTGCATGGCATCTGCGTTGACGACCTCGCCGTCGAGGGCCAGGGCCAGGGACACGGCAAGATCGGACTTTCCGGATCCGGTGGGCCCGACGACGGCGATGACCGGCGGCGTGGATCCCGGGCTTCCGGCGGCGCCGGGCACGGAGGCGGCCACGGCGTTAGCGGGTACGGATGGGGAGGCTCGGCATGCCAAGTGACACGCCGGACTTGGCTCCGGTCCTGGCACCGGCTGCGCCGGGGGCCGGAGCGCCGCAGGAATCAGCCTGGGACCGGTCCCAGGCGTCCCCGGCGCGTGAGCGGCGGAGGCTGTAATCGTCCACGGTTGCCGGGTCGGCGATGAGGTGGAACGCTGCCGCCTCCGTGACCGTCACCGTGACGAGATCGCCGGGGCGGGGTGTTTCGGCGCCGTTCGGGACGGAGAAGTGCACCAGCCGCTGGTCCTGGGCGCGCCCGGAGAGGCGGTGGGTTTCCCCGGCCTTACGGCCCTGCTGGGCGGTCACCATGACCTCCACGCGCCGGCCGAGCTGGCGGGCGTTCTCCTCGGCGGCGATCCGGTCCTGCAGGGCGGTGAGCCTTTCGAAGCGCTCCTGCACCACGGCCTTGGGCAGCTGCTCCGGGAGCTCCGCGGCGGGGGTGCCGGGCCGCTTGGAGTACTGGAAGGTGAAGGCGGTGGCGAAGCGGGACTTTTCGACGACGTCGAGCGTGGCCTGGAAGTCCTCCTCGGTCTCGCCGGGGAATCCGACGATGATGTCGGTGGAGATGGCGGCGTGCGGAATCTTCTCCCGGACCTTGTCCAGGATGCCGAGGAACTTAGTGGACCGGTAGGACCGCTTCATTTCCCGGAGCACCTTGTCCGAGCCGGACTGCAGCGGCATGTGCAGCTGCGGCATGACGTTCGGGGTCTCGGCCATGGCATCGATGACGTCGTCGGTGAAGGCTGCCGGGTGCGGGCTGGTGAACCGGACGCGCTCCAGGCCGGGGATCTCGCCGCAGGCGCGCAACAGCTTGGAGAAGGCCTGCCGGTCGCCGAACTCGACGCCGTAAGAGTTCACGTTCTGGCCCAGCAGGGTCACCTCGATGGCGCCGTCGTCAACGAGGGCCTGGATCTCGGCGAGGATGTCCCCGGGCCGGCGGTCCTTTTCCTTGCCGCGGAGTGCGGGAACGATGCAGAACGTGCAGGTGTTGTTGCAGCCGACCGAGATGGAGACCCAGCCCGAGTAGACGGAGTCGCGCTTGGTCGGCAGCGTCGAGGGGAATACATCGAGCGATTCCAGGATCTCCAGCTGCGCCTCGTCGTTGTGGCGTGCACGATCCAGCAGTGCGGGCAGGGCGCCGACGTTGTGG
Source organism: Arthrobacter sp. 01T414 (assembly GCF_056398965.1). Classification (NCBI taxonomy): domain Bacteria; kingdom Bacillati; phylum Actinomycetota; class Actinomycetes; order Micrococcales; family Micrococcaceae; genus Arthrobacter; species Arthrobacter sp. 01T414. The sequence continues at coordinate 261,594 of NZ_JBFTQK010000006.1, forward strand.
GTTCCGAACACCGCGTCGACCCAGGGCGCCTTCTTCAGGATGGTTTCCCGGTCCTTCTGCGCCAGGCAGCCGCCGACGGCGATCTGCATGCCCGGGTTGGCCTCCTTCACGGGGCGCAGGATGCCGAGGTTGCCGTAGAGCTTGTTGTCGGCGTTCTCCCGGACCGCGCAGGTGTTGAAGACGACGACGTCCGCCAGTTTGCCGTCGGAGCGGACGTAGCCGGCCGCTTCGAGCATTCCGGACATGCGCTCGGAGTCGTGCACGTTCATCTGGCAGCCAAACGTCCGCACCTGGTAGGTACGGGCCGGGGCAGTCTCAGCCGGGAAGGGGGCTCCGCCGGCGGCGGGGGAAGGGATGGTCAAACTCACCTGTTAAGGGTACCGGTTCGGCGTGGCGGCATTCGCGCGCGCCAGCTGCCGGGGGCCGCGTCAGGCCTCGGCGTCCCGCTCCTCGATGGCCGCGTCTACGGCCTCCCCCACGATCCGGAAAGCCTGCGACGGCTGGTAGCCCTTGCGCGCGAGCATGGACGCCAGCCGGCGGACCACCTTGTCCCGCTCCGCACGGTCTTCCAGCCCGCGCGCGTTGCGCAGCTTACGTTCCACGAGTTCCCGGGCCGCGGTTTCCTCGTCTTCGTCGCTGAGCTGCTCAAGGGCCACCGCCGCGGTCTCCTGGGCAATGCCCTTTTCGACCAATTCCCGGCGCAGCGCGCCCTTGGCCAGTTTCCGGGTCTGGGAACGGCTCCGCACCCACATCTCGGCGAACTCGGCGTCGTCGACCAGACGGACCTCTTCAAAGCGGTCGAGCACGGCCTCCGCCACGTCTTCCGGGATATTGCGCTCGGCAAGTTTGCGGGTGAGCTGCAACCGGCTTTTCGGCGAGTTGGTCAACTGCCGCAGCACGACCGCGCGGGCCACGGCCGCGGGATCGGCGTCGGCGTCCTGCTCCGGAGCGGGAGGYCCGGTCCGCTGCTGGCCGCCGAAGCCGTCAACGACGCCGGGGCCAGGATTCGTGGAAGAGAATCCTGACCCCTTGCGCCGTCCTTTAGCGGAGGCCCGGCTGTTAGAAGCCGTCAACGGCCTTCAGCTTCGGTGATTCCTCCGGGTCGGCTGCCTTGACGCCGACGCCGAGCTTCTCCTTGATCAGGCGCTCGAGTTCCGCGGCGAGTTCAGGGTTGTCGCGCAGGAAGCGGCGGGAGTTCTCCATGCCCTGGCCGAGCTGGTCTCCGTCATAGGTGAACCAGGAGCCGGACTTCTTGATCAGGCCGTGCTCGACGCCCATGTCGATGATGCCGCCCTCGCGGGAGATGCCCTGGCCGTAGATGATGTCGAACTCGGCGATCTTGAAGGGCGGAGCCATCTTGTTCTTGACGATCTTCGCCTTGGTCCGGTTGCCGACCGAGTCCGCACCCTCCTTCAGGGTCTGGATGCGGCGGACGTCGATGCGGATCGAGGCGTAGAACTTCAGCGCCTTACCACCCGTGGTGGTTTCCGGGGAGCCGAAGAACACGCCGATCTTCTCGCGCAGCTGGTTGATGAAGATGGCGGTGGTCTTGGTCTGGCTCAACCGGCCGGTGATCTTACGCAGCGCCTGGCTCATCAGGCGCGCCTGCAGGCCGACGTGGCTGTCGCCCATGTCGCCTTCAATTTCGGCGCGCGGCACCAGTGCGGCGACGGAGTCAATGACCACGATGTCCAGGGAGCCGGAGCCGACCAGCATGTCCATGATTTCGAGCGCCTGCTCGCCGGTGTCCGGCTGGGAAACCAAAAGCGCATCCGTGTCGACGCCGAGCTTGGCGGCGTATTCAGGATCGAGGGCGTGCTCGGCGTCGATGAAGGCCGCGATGCCACCCTGGCGCTGGGCGTTGGCCACGGCGTGCAAGGCGACAGTGGTCTTACCGGAGGATTCAGGACCGTAGATCTCCACGACGCGGCCGCGGGGCAGGCCGCCAATTCCGAGGGCCACGTCCAGTGCGATGGAGCCGGTGGGGATGACTTCGATGGGCGCGCGGACTTCGTCGCCCAGGCGCATGACCGAGCCCTTGCCGAACTGCTTGTCAATCTGGGCTAGCGCTGCGTCGAGCGCCTTCTGGCGATCCGGGGCTGCGGCCATGATTCACACCTCTAATACTTTCTCGCTGGAGAGTGGCCGTCGCGGCCGTTGTTATGTCATTCCTGACGCTAGTGGCAGGCACTGACAAAGTTGCCGCCGCCGTCGCGTATGTGGAAAACGCTCTGAAAAAAGCATAGCCCGACCCGAACAGATATTCGAACAATCCGGCGGCGTGTCAGGCCTCGCCACTTGGACCCGGCCGGCGCGTATCGCGGCCCGGGCAGGCATCCGTCAGCGCGGCTTGATGTCCCGGCCCAGCCGTCGCTCGGCAGGCACATCCTGGACATCGCAGACCGCCAGCCAGACCTGCTTGGGCGGCACACCGGCGCTCAGGGCCTGGTCAGCGGTGCGTCCGCCGACACCCGCCAGCACCAGGGAGCCGCTGAGGACGCGGGAATATCCCGCCCCGAACTCGTCGTCCATTAGCCGCCAAAAGTCGCTGATCCTCACCGATAAAGTCTCTCACGTTCGCGGACCCTAGAATGGTTGCTATGAGCAACCCTAGCGACGCCGCCCCGGAGCCGGCGCCAGATTCCGGGACTAGCGAACCCGCTACGGAGGAGGCGCTGGCCGCCGTCGAACGCCAGCTGAGCCTGCTGTGGCGGCGTGCCCGTTCCATGTCGCAGCAGCTCTCCCGCCAGGTGCATCCTGAGATGGAGCCTGCGGCCTACGGGCTCTTGTCGGTCCTTCGGACGAAGGGTCCCATCCGGTTGACCGAACTGGCCTCGTGCATCGGCGTCGGCAAGCCCTCGGTGAGCCGGCAGGTCGCCTTCCTTGAGGGCCTCGGCCTGGTATCAAAGGCAGCGGACCCGCTAGACGGACGCGCCCAGGCCATCAGCCTGACGGCCAAGGGCGAGGAGAAGATGCACCTGGTCCAGGATGCGCGGCGCGAGGTCTTCCGCGAACGGCTGGCGGAATGGCCTGCCGGCGAACTAGAGGCCTTCGCCGGGTACATGGCGAAGCTCAACGCCAGCTACGAACGCGACGGCTTCCCGCGGGACGACGGCGCGTAGCCGCGTCCCGGTAAGCGTCGCCTCAAGACCCACGGGCAGCACAGGCACGGACAGCCCGGGCCCGAAGAACCCGGACACGGAAAAGGTCCCCGGCACACCGCCGAGGACCTTCCTTTGGTCGTTTGGGGGCTAGCGGGCCCCGGAGAGCAGGCCGGTGGCCAGCTCGTCGTTCAGCTCGCTGTTGAGTTCCCGGTCCAGGTCGCGGCCGTAGCGCTGCGAGAATTCCTGCGGCACGGTGTCCGGAACTGCCACGCCCTCGGCCACGGCGACGCGGTCGCTGACTTCGCGGAGCATGCTGGACAGCGGGACGTCGAGGGCCGAGCAGATCGAGGAGAGCAGCTCCGAGGAGGCTTCCTTCTGGCCGCGTTCCACTTCACTCAGGTAGCCCAGGGATACACGGGCACTGTGCGAGACTTCGCGGAGGGTACGGCCTTGGCGTTGGCGGACATCGCGCAGGACATCACCGATTTCGTGACGTAGTACAACCATCTTGCGCTCCTTCTGTTCGCTCTTTGCCTGATCGGCGAGGCCCACATCCTTCCAGCGGACAACGCCGTTTACGGATACGGGCTGCTTTACCATCTGTATCGCCTTGCTCCCTCGTATGTGAAGTTCGCGGTTGAGTGCGAACGTCGTGATGATTTCATCCTAGGCGCCACCCTTATTCCTGGGCGACACAATGTAACAACTATTCGGAATCAACTTTTGTTCCCGGCAACTTTACCTGCGGTAGCTTGCCGGCGACAGGGCTTCGAGCAGGCGTTCCAGGGCGGCTCCGCAGGCCAGCGCCCGGATCTCCTGGCGGCTCCCCTCGAAGCGGTACGAGAACGACGTCGCGCCTTCCGCCGTGGCGAGGCCAATGAAAACCGTCCCCACAGCCTTGCCGTCGTGCGGTTCCGGTCCCGCCACCCCGGTCGTGGCCACGGCTACGTCGGCCCGGCACGCGGTCCGCGCGCCGGAGGCCATCGCCGCGGCGACCTGCCCGTCCACCGAGCCGGCGGCGTCGAGGAGTTCGCGGGACACGCCCAGGATCTCGGCCTTGACGGAGTTCGCGTAGGCGACCACGCCGCCGTTCAGCATGGCGGACGCGCCGGGGGTGTCGGCCAGCACCGCGGCCACCATGCCGGCCGTGAGCGACTCCGCCGTGGCCACCGTCAACCCGAGCTCGATGGCCCGGCCCACCGCCTGCTCCGCGAGGCGGTGCAGGTTCGGGTGGAGTCCCGGGTGGGTGTCGGGCTGCTGGCTGCTCATGGCGTCCCCTCCTGGACCTGCTCATTCCGGTCCCGGATTCCGCTGGCGCGCAGCTTCAGGGCCTCAACGACATATTCGACGCCGGTCCAGACGGTGATGGCCAGGGCGGCCATCATGACCACGAAGGCCAGGATTCCCAACCAGGGCGCGATCGAGGCAAGTGGCATGACATAGAGGAAGATCGCGGCGGTCTGGATGACGGTTTTGAGTTTTCCGCCGCGGGACGCCGGGATGACGCCGTAGCGGATGACGAAGAAGCGCAGCGCCGTGACGCCCCATTCGCGGACGAGGATCAGGACCGTCACCCACCAGGGCAGTTCGCCGAGCAGGGAAAGCATCACCAGGGCCGAGCCGATCAGCAATTTGTCCGCGATCGGGTCGGCGATCTTGCCGAAGTCGGTGATCAGCCCGCGGCTGCGCGCGATGTCGCCGTCGAGCTTGTCCGTGTATATTGCCAGCGCGAAGACGACGACGGCGGCCCAACGCCACGGCCCGTTCTGCGCGTCCAGGCCGGGGGCGTCGGCAACGAGGAACCAGACGAAAAAGGGCACCAGCGCGATCCGCAGCATCGTGAGGATGTTGGGCAGGTTCCAGATCCGCGGGGCGGACCCGGCGTTGGTTTCGGCGCTAGTCACCTTCCTAGGCTACCGTCTCGCTGCCGGCTACCGTCCGGTGAGCGACCAGGCGTCCTCGGAACCCTCGTCGTCGTCCCCCGGGCCGTCCGCGCCGTCGTAGTAGTCGACGCTTTGGGTGCGGTTGTCCAGGTCCGCTGCCACCAGGTCCTCGGCGTAGCCTCCCTGGGCGATGTTGGCGTTCGCGTTCTCGCTCAGCGCGGCCGTCTGCGAATCCGCGGCAACAGGGCCGTCCTGGCCCTTCATGGCGGCCAGGACCGCGGCGAGATCGTCCGGCTTGACCAGGACGTCGCGGGCCTTGGAGCCCTCCGAGGGTCCCACCACTCCCCTGGATTCCAGCAGGTCCATCAGGCGGCCGGCCTTGGCGAACCCGACGCGGAGCTTGCGCTGCAGCATCGACGTCGAGCCGAACTGCGTCGTGACGACGAGCTCGGTGGCCTGCAGCAGGACCTCGAGGTCGTCCCCGATGTCGTCGTCGATCTGTTTCTTCTGCGCTTCGGGAGCAACATCGTCGCGGTACACGGCCTTGAGCTGGCCCTTGACGTGTTCGACGACCTTGTGGATCTCGGATTCGGTGACCCAGGCGCCCTGAACACGCATCGCTTTCGAAGCGCCCATCGGCAGGAAGAGCGCGTCGCCCTGGCCGATCAGCTTCTCGGCGCCGGGCTGGTCCAGGACCACGCGGGAGTCCGTCACGGAGGAGGTGGCGAACGCCATCCGGGACGGGACGTTGGCCTTGATCAGGCCCGTCACGACGTCGACGGAGGGCCGCTGCGTGGCGAGCACCAAGTGGATACCGGCGGCGCGGGCCAGCTGGGTGATGCGGACAATGGAGTCCTCGACGTCGCGCGGAGCCACCATCATCAGGTCGGCGAGCTCGTCCACGATCACCAGCAGGTACGGGTACGGGCGGATGACGCGCTTGGAGCCCTCCGGCGGGTGGACCTTGCCGGCCCGGACGGCCTTGTTGAAGTCGTCGATGTGCTTGAAGCCGTAGTTGGCGAGGTCGTCGTAGCGGGCGTCCATTTCGCGGACCACCCACTGCAGCGCCTCGGCGGCCTTCTTGGGGTTGGTGATGATCGGGGTGATCAAGTGCGGGACGYCCTCGTAGGCGGTCAGTTCCACGCGCTTCGGGTCCACCATGACCATGCGCACCTCGTCCGGGGTGGCGCGCATCAGGATGGAGGTGATCATCGAGTTCACGAAGGAGGACTTACCGGCACCGGTGGCACCGGCCACGAGCAGGTGCGGCATTTTCGCGAGGTTGGCGACGACGTAGCCGCCTTCGACATCCTTGCCCACGCCCATGACCATCGGGTGGTCGGTGCGTCGGGCATTTTGGCTCCGCAGCACGTCTCCGAGGGACACAGTCTCGCGGTCCGTGTTGGGGATCTCGATGCCGATCGCGGACTTGCCCKGGATGGGGCTGAGGATCCGGACGTCGGAGCTGGCGACGGCGTAGGAGATGTTCTTGGACAGCGCCGTGACGCGCTCCACCTTGGTGCCGGGATTCAGCTCGATCTCGTAACGGGTGACTGTGGGTCCGCGGCTGAAGCCGGTGACCTGCGCATCGACGTTGAACTGGGTCAGCGTCTCGGTCAACGAGGCGACGATCGCGTCGTTGGCCTCGGTGCGTTCCTTGGGGATGGAGCCCGGGGTCAGCATGTCCGACGCCGGCAGCGTGTAGGTGACGTCTCCGGCGAGCGAGAGCTGCTCGGTGCGCTGCGGGATTGGGGTGGGCGGCGGCGCCGGGGCGACCGGGTTCGACGGGACCTTGGCAGTGCCCGCTCCCGCGACGGCACCGGCGGCTGGGTTCAGGGACCCTGCGGCCACCATGCCGGGGGTGACGAGCGGGATCGCCTCGGTGGCTCCCTCCGCTGCGCCACCGGCCGCGGCGCTGCCAAGGCCTTGGGCCGCTTTGATCTTCTCGACGGCGATTTCGGCCTGGGTGGGGCGTCGCACCCCGGGGGCCACGCTGTTGGCGGCCGCGCTGCCTGCCTTCGTTCCCTTGGCAGGAGGGGCAGCGTCGTCATCGTCGTCGACGACGGCGTGCTCGAAAGCTTCGTCGCCGACGTAGCCCTCCAGCCGGGCGTCGCCGTCGTCGTCCTTGCCAAAGAGGCGCTTGCGCTTCTTCTTGGGCGCGGGCGCGTCATTTTCATACAGGTAGCTGCGGTCGTGGGCGTCGGTCTCTTCGTAATCCTGGAGGTCGATGCCCATCAGGTGCTCGTAGGCGCCGCGAAGGCGGGACGGGATGGCGCCGAAGGGAGTGGCCGTGACGATCAGCAGCGAGGTGAACGCGAGCAGGCTGTACAGCGCGACCGGCACGGCCGGGTGGATGGTGGCCAGAGGCGCGGCGGCGAGGTAGCCGAGCATGCCGCCGGCGTGGCGGAGCCCGTCGAAGCCGTCGGCAACCGTCGGCTGGCCGCCGATGATGTGGGCCAGTCCGCTGCCGGCCAGGGCCATGATCAGGAAGCCGATGCCGATCCGGTTGTTGCCGCGGCCGTCGACGGGCTGGCGGAACAGGCGAAACGCGCAGACGAAAAGCATGAGCGGCAACAGCAGGGACATCCAGCCGAAGGTTCCGTTGACAATCCCGTAGACCATATCCGGGAACCAGCCCTGGAAACCCCACCAGGCGAAGGTGGCAATGAAGACGCCCAGCGCGAGGTTGAAGAGCGCGGCACCGTCGCGGCGGTCGGCCGGGTCGAGGTCGCTGACATCGTGGCCGATCCGGCGGATACCGGCGCCCACCACATGGCCGATTCCCAGCCAGGCCCCGGCCACGATCCGCACGAGCCAGGGCTGATGCGGTTCGACGGCGGCAAGCTGCCGGGTGCGCGCGGTTCCCTGCGAACGGCTGGTTTTGGACGCAGCTGCGCCGGAGCCGCGGCCCGAAGAGCCGCCGGTGTTGCTCTTGGAAGTGCCGCGTGCGTTGCCGCTGGAGTTGCCTCTAGGCGCGGAGGAGGTGCGTGTCGCCATACCCGCAACGGTACCCGACGCGTGGCCGAAAACCGCGGATTTCCGGGGCGGGCGGGATCATGTTGAACCGCGGGGCCGCTGCCCTCCCGCGCGGCAGCCGCGCTTCCGGGGGCAGCGCGGCAACGAAAACGGCCCTCCCCGTCGGCGCCGCCGGAGGGCGGAGCCGGCGGGGAAGGCCGTTGCTGTGAAGCTCTGATGCCGCACCCTTTCACGGGAGCGGCCGGGCGCTTACGCTTCGAGGACCACCGGGATGATCATCGGCTTGCGGCGCAGCTTGCGGTTGACCCAGGTGCCGATAACACGGCGGACGACCTGCTGCAGCTGCTGCGTGGTGTGGTCGCGGTTTTGGACTGCTTCCTCCAGCGCGGCGTTGATCTTGGGGATGATCTCGTCGAAGACCGAATCGTCCTCGGCTACGCCGCGTGCGTGGATTTCCGGGCCGGAGACGACCTTGCCGGTGGCGCGGTGGATGACCGTGATGATCGAGATGAAGCCCTCGTCACCCAGGGTCTGGCGGTCCTTGAGGTCCGCTTCGGTGACCTCGCCGACGCTGGAGCCGTCAACGTAGACGAAGCCGACCTCGACCTGGCCGACGATGTCTGCCTGGTGGTCGCGGAGGTCGATCACGGTGCCGTTGTCGGCCAGGAGGATGCTTTCCTCCGGGACTCCCGATTCGAGGGCGATCTTGCCGTTGGCGATCAGGTGGCGCGTTTCGCCGTGCACCGGCATCGCGTTCAGCGGTTCCAGGATGTTGTAGCAGTACAGGAGCTCGCCTGCGGCGGCGTGGCCGGAGACGTGCACCTTGGCGTTGCCCTTGTGGATGACGTCGGCGCCGAGCTTGAGCAGGCCGTTGATGATGCGGAAGACGGCGTTCTCGTTGCCCGGGATGAGGCTGGAGGCGAGGATCACGGTGTCGCCCTGGCCGACGACGACGCGGTGGTCGCCGTTGGCCATGCGGGACAGCGCGGCCATCGGCTCGCCCTGGGAACCGGTGGACATGAGGACCACGCGGTTGTCCGGCAGGTTGTCGATGTTCTTGATGTCGACGAGGATGCCGGCCGGGACCTCGAGGTAACCGAGCTTCGCGGCGATGGCCATGTTGCGGACCATGGAACGGCCGACGAAGGCCACCTTGCGGTTGTGGTTCGCGGCGGCGTCGAGGACCTGCTGGACGCGGTGCACGTGCGAGGAGAAGGAGGCCACGATGATGCGCTTGGAAGCCTGGCCGAAGAGCCGGTCCAGGGTGGGGCCGATCTCCTTCTCCGCGGTGGTGAAGCCGGGGACGTCGGCGTTCGTGGAGTCGGACATGAACAGATCCACGCCCTCTTCGCCGAGCTTGGCGAAGTGTCGCAGGTCGGTGATGCGGCCGTCGAGGGGAAGCTGGTCCATCTTGAAGTCGCCGGTATGCAGCACGGTGCCGCCGGAGGTGCGCAGGAAGACGGCGAGGGCATCCGGGATCGAGTGGTTGACGGCCACGAATTCGCATTCGAAGGGGCCGAGCTGCTGGACCTGGCCCTCGGTGACGATCTGGGTGTTCGGCCTGATCCGGTGTTCCTGGAGCTTGGCTTCGATCAGGGCCAGGGTCAACTGGGAGCCGACGATGGGGATGTCGTTGCGCAGGCGCAGCAGGTAGGGGACGGCGCCGATGTGGTCCTCGTGGCCGTGGGTGAGGATGACGGCGACGATGTCGTCCATGCGGTTCTCGATGTAGGAGAAATCGGGCAGGATCAGGTCGACGCCGGGCTGGGTTTCCTCGGGGAAGAGGACGCCACAGTCAACGATCAGCAGCTTGCCGTCGATTTCGAAGACCGTCATGTTGCGGCCGATCTCCCCGAGGCCGCCGAGCGGGACGATCCGCAGGGTGTTCTTGGGCAGTTTCGGCGGCGTGACAAGGCCGGGAAGGGCGGTTTGGGTCATAGTGCACTACTTTCCAGGCGGAGCAGGGTGTCTGCGCCTGATCAGGCAAGGTTGCCGGATCAGGAGAAGACGAGCCCGGCTTCCGCCAAGTCCTCGCGGATTGTTTCGATCTCGGCTTCGCCCGGCTCCACGAGGGGCAAACGGACAACCGAGTTGGACAGGACTCCCTGCCACTTAAGAACTTGCTTTGCAGCAACAGCACCCTGGATATGGGTCATCACTGCACGGACCACAGGGTCCAGTTCGAAATGTATGGTGCGGGCGGTAGCAAAATCGCCTGCAAGTGCGGCATCGATCATCGCACGGTACTGCTTGGTGGCCACGTGCGCCGAGACGCTGACCAGCCCGACTGCGCCGGCCGCCATCCACGGCAGGGTCAGTCCGTCGTCGCCGGAATAGACGTCCAGGTCCGTGTTTGCCATCACGCGGGTGACGGCGGCAAAGTCGGCCTTGGCGTCTTTGAGGGCAATGATGCGGGGGTGGTCCGCAAGCCGGATCATGGTTTCCGGCAGGATGGGCACACCGGCCCGGCCCGGAATGTCATAAACCATGACGGGCAGGTCCGCGGCATCGGCAACGGCTTCGATGTGGGCCTGGATTCCGGCCTGGCTCGGCTTGTTGTAATACGGGGTGACGATCAGCTGGCCGTGGGCGCCTGCCTTGGCTGCCCGCTTGGCCATCTCGATCGAGTGCGAGGTGTGGTTGGTGCCGGTGCCGGCGATGACCTTTGCCCGGTCCCCCACAGCGTCGACGATTACACGGAACAGCTTCTCTTTTTCGTCGTCCTCCAGCGTGGAAGTTTCGCCCGTGGTGCCGGAGACTACGAGGGCGTCATTGCCGTCGTCGACGAGCTTGTTGGCCAGCTCTGCGGACTGCTGATAGTCGACCTCACCGTCGTTAGTGAACGGAGTGACCATGGCGGTCACGAGGGTTCCAAACGTGTAAGAGCGAATGTCAGAGTCAGCCATAGGAAAAACGTTACCCTGTCCGCGCCTTGTTAGGACAATGACGGCGGAGTGATGCGCGTCAAATTCGGCCCTCCTGCGCAGCGTCTGCCGGGGCCTCGGAACGCGCCGGCGGAACGGCGCAATAACGGCTTACCGCCTCCTCGCGCAGCCCCTCCGCCCAGGCCGACAACCGCTGCGCGGCCCGGACATAGTGGAACAGCTCCGTGGGGGTCAGTGACTCGAGGTCCGTGTCGGCGAGCCGGCGGGCCAGTTCGGCGCCGGGCATCTGCGCGGACAGCGCCGTACCCTCCCGATGCCACTGGATGTCTTCGGCCGACTCCCCCGCGACCAGGCGCCGGAAGAGGAAGTCCACGACGCCCGGACTCATCGCCTTGAGGACACCGCTGGCGTCTAGGGCTCCAGTTGGCTTATGAGGAGAGGATGGAGCCGGCTCTGATGGAGTGTTCATGCCTGCCATATTATTCGAACATATATTCGAACACAAGGGCTGTGTTGGCACTGTCTTGGCCCTGTCCAGTCACGGTTATGCCAGCCCGGCGATGGGTCCTAACCTGCCGGACGTGAGACGATCAGACGATGACCTCGCGCGGTACGGCAACGACTTCAAGGACCGCCAGGGCCAAGGCGGCAGCGCCGCGGCTGACGGGCGTTGACGCAGCCCGGGGGCTGGCGCTGCTCGGCATGATGGCGACCCACGTGCTCCCCACCTTTGGGGCCGACGCGCAGCTCACCCCAACCTGGGTCGGCCTGGCGTTCTCGGGCCGCGCGGCTGCCCTCTTCGCCGTGCTCGCCGGAATCGGCCTGGCGCTGGCCACCGGAAAGGAGCGCCCCCTCGAGGGCGCAGAATTATGGGCCGCCCGCCGCGGCATCGCACTCCGGGCCCTGGTCGTAGCCGCCGTCGGCCTCTCCCTCGGCGGGCTGGAAGTCAACATCGCGGTCATCCTGGTCAACTACGCCTTGCTGTTTCTCTGTGTGCTGCCGTTCATCGGGCTCCGCGCGAAACGCCTCTGGGCCTTGGCGGCGGCCTGGCTGCTGGCAACCCCCGTCCTGGCCTATCTCTTGCGGCCGTGGCTGTTGGCCGCCGAGCCTCCCCTGCAGCTCGGCCACAACCCCGGCTGGGAGGATCTGGGCACTCCGGCTCGGCTGCTCGGCGACTTGTTCCTGACCGGCTACTACCCTGTTCTGCAGTGGCTTGCCTACCTGCTTATCGGACTGGCGATCGGCCGGCTGGCGCTGGCGACGGCGGCTGTTCCCTGGCTGCTGCTGACCGCCGGCAGCGTCGCCGCGGTTCTCGCCAAATGGCTGAGCGTGGTGATGATGGAGGACTGGGGCGGCCGGGCGGCGCTGCAGGAACAGATTGGCGATCCTGACTATCCCTTGGCAAGCCTGCTGCAGGTGAACCTGGCAGGCATCGACCAGTCCGGTTCCGTTTGGTGGCTGGCCTCAAGCGCCCCGCACTCGGGCACCACGCTGGACCTGTTGCACACTGCCGGCGTCGCGGCCGCGGTGGTGGGTTTCTGCCTGTTGCTGGGACGGCTCGCCGACTGGGTGCAGCTGGACCTGCTACTCCCGTTCCGCGGTGCCGGTGCCATGACCCTCAGCCTGTATACGGCGCACGTGTGCGTGATGGCGTCCCTGCACGGGCACCCTCTTCCGGCCGGCTGGACCGTGGAAGGCGTGTACTGGGCGCAGGCCGTTGCCGCCCTGGTCATTGGCGGCGTCTTCGCGGCACAGTCCTGGCGCGGTCCGCTGGAATTGCTCGGTCACGGCGCGAACCAGCTGGGCCGCGGGCGCTGGGCAAGGCAACGCTGAGAGGCTAGGCCCCGGTCTTGGTTGAACCGGCGCGGAAGATCCGTACGGCGTCGCGCATCGAGGCGCGGGCGCGCTTGCGGTCCCCGGCGGCGTCGTACGCGCAGCTCAGCCGGAACCAGGAGCGCCAGTCTTCCGGCGCAGCCTCGGCTTCCGCGCGGTACTTTTCGAACTCCAGGTCCGCGGCCTCGCGGATGATCCGGCCGGCGGGCGTGCGCGGCAGGGTGTCCTCCGGCAGGCCGCCTTCCGCTTCGAGGATCTTGGCCAGCCGTTCGGTCCGGGCACCGAACAAGAGCTCCCTGACCAGCGCCCAGGCCCCCACAATCGGCAGCACGAGGTAGGCCAGGCCGAGGGCCTTGGCCACGAGGTTCGCATCGGAGAGCAGTAGCACCGAACGCTGCAGCGACACCACCAAATAGAAGACCAGCAGGAGCGTCACCGCGCCCACCCAGATCTTGGTGCGGTTGGCCTTGAAGGTCGCCAGAACGTTGGCCATCAGAGGCCCAAGTCCAGGTAGCCGTCCAGGCCCACCGTGAGTCCCGGGTGCGCCGCAACGTTGCGGACGCCCAGCAGCACGCCGGGCATGAAGGAAGCACGGTCGAAGGAATCGTGCCGGAAGGTCAGCTGCTCCCCCGGCCCGCCCAGCAGAACCTCCTGGTGCGCCACCAGGCCGCGGAGCCGGACACTGTGGACCCGGACGCCGTCGACCTCGCAGCCGCGCGCCCCGGGGCGTTCGCTCGTGGTGGCATCCGGGCTCGCCGCGACACCGGCGTCGGCGCGCTCGGCGGCGATCAGCTGGGCGGTGCGGACGGCGGTACCGGACGGGGCGTCAACCTTGTCCGGGTGGTGCAGTTCAATGATTTCGACCGATTCGAAATAGCGGGACGCTTTGGCTGCGAAGGCAGATGCCAGAACCGAGCCAAGGGCGAAGTTCGGGGCGATGAGGACGCCGACGCCGGACTGGCCGGCCAGGAGGGCTTCGAGCCGGGCCAGCCGGTCGGCGTCCCAGCCGGTGGTGCCGACCACTGCGTGCATGCCGTGTTCAACGGCGAAGCGGACGTTTGCTTCCGTGCTTTCGGGCACGGTCAGGTCCACCACAACGCGGGCGCCGGCGTCCACCAATTTGTCGAGGGAATCGTTCCGGCCCAGGGCCGCCACGAGCTTCAGGTCTTCGGCGGCATCCACGGCCTTGACGGCCTCGGCGCCCATGCGCCCGTTGGCGCCCAGGACGGCGACGGCGAGTTGTTCGGTCATGGCATCAACCCTACCGCCGGGGTGGGTCCCGGCTGGAACCGGGTCGGGTGCGTTACCGTCGCTCCAACCACTCCCACCGACGAATCTAGCCGCCCGCGCCGACCCACTCGACGGTGCCGTCGGTGAAGAATTGTTCCTTCCAGATCGGAACCTGCTCCTTGATCCGGTCCACCAGCTCGGCGCACACCGCGAAGGCCTGGCCGCGGTGTGCAGCGGAGACGGCACAGACCAAGGCGGGATCGCCAATCTCCAGCGGCCCAATGCGGTGCGCGGCCCAGATCCGGACCGGCTGGTCATTCCCGTCTGCCCCGGTTGCCGAATGTTCGGCAACCAGTTGCGCGACGACGTCGGCCAGCACCTGGTTCGCCGTGGGATGTGCGCTGTAGCTGAGGCGCTGCACGGCCTTGCCTCCGTCGTGGTTGCGGACGACGCCGCTGAAGCTCACCACTGCGCCGGCTGTATCCGATTCGACCGCGGCAATGGCCTGATCCACCGAGATGGGCTCGGCGCTGAGGACGGCGTGCACGATTTCAAAGGCGGATTCAGTGTCCATGGCTGCCTTCCAGCTGGTCGCAGAGGTGTCCGATGATCGGGTCCAGCACGCCCAGGCCGTCCATGACGCCCTTCGGGGACCCGGGGAGGTTGACGATGAAGGTGCTGCCGGCGGCGCCAGCATGGCCTCGGCTCAGCATGGCGGTCGGCGTCTTGGCCGTGCCTGCGCTCCGCAGGCCTTCCATGATCCCGGGGATCTCGCGGTCCAGCAGAGGCAGCGTCTGCTCCGGGGTGGCGTCGGTGGGGCTGAGGCCGGTGCCCCCGCTGGTGATGATGACGGCGGGGTGCTGGGTCAGCAGCGCGCGCAGGGCGGCGCCGACGGGTTCGCCGTCGGGCACCACCATCGCGGGAAACGGCTCGAAGCCGTGTTCGGTCAGCCAGTCCGCGATGACGGGGCCGGTGAGGTCCTCGTAGACCCCGGCCGCCGCGCGCGTGGAGGCGATCACGATGCCGGCTTTACGGCCGGTGGCTTCGCCGTGGCGGTGCGGTTCGGTGGTGTTCACAGTGTCCAGTCCCCGCTCTTGCCGCCGCTCTTGGCCAGCACCTTGATGTCAGTGAGCACCGCGTGCTTGTCCACGGCCTTGATCATGTCGTACACGCTCAGCGCCGCCACGGACACAGCGGTGAGTGCTTCCATCTCCACGCCGGTCACGCCGCGGGTCTTGACCGTGGCGAACACGGTGACCGACTCGGCGTCGAGCTCGAAATCGACGGTCACCTTGGTGATCGGCAGCGGGTGGCAGAGCGGAATCAGGTCCGGAGTCTTTTTAGCGGCCAGGATCCCGGCTACCCGGGCGACGGCCAGCGCGTCACCTTTCGGCAATTCGCCTGCACCGAGCAGGGCCAGGACCTCGGCGGTGCTGTTGACCGTGGCCGTAGCGGTGGCCTCGCGCGTGGTCTCGGCCTTATTCGACACGTCGACCATCTGGGCGGTGCCGTCCTGCCGGAGATGGGTCAGCACGGGCTTATCTGGGTTATCTGCTGGGTTCACAGCATCCATACTTCCACCTCGTCGCCCTCGGCGAGCGCCGCGGTTCCCCACGGGACGTGCACAAGTGCGTTGGAATGCGCCAGGGCGTGCACCAGGTGGGATCCCGCACCGCCTTCCAACCGGACGATGCCGTCGGGGCCGAGGGTGCCACGCCGCACCTGGTGCTTGGCCTCTGGGGAAGTCAGTGCTTCGGCCAGCCGGGCCCGAACCACGGTCCGCGGCGCGGGCGAGCCGAACAGTTCCGACAGGACCGGCCGGAGGAACATTTCGAAGGAAACGAGGCAGCTAACCGGGTTACCCGGGAAACCAAGGACGGGAACGCCGTCGAAGGTGCCAATGCCCTGCGGGCCGCCCGGCTGCATCGCCACGCCGCCGAACTCGACGTCGTGGCCGGCCAGCGCCTGCCGGACCACCTCGTAGGCGCCCTTGCTGACTCCCCCGGTGGTGACGATCAGGTCCACCTCCGGCGCGTGCCGGCGCAGCAGCGCCGCAAGCTCCTCGGGGTTGTCGGCCGAGATGCCGGTGCGGGTGACGCGGAGGCCGGCCTGGCGCAGCGCCGAGTCGAGCAGGGTGCCGTTGGCATCGTAGATTTTGCCGGGCTGCAGCGGGCTGCCGGGTTCCACGACTTCGTCGCCGGTGGTGACCAGCAGGACCCTTGGCACGGCGTGCACCGGCACCTCGCTCAGGCCCAGCGCGGCCAGCAGCCCCAGCTGCCCGGGGCCGAGGAAGGTCCCGGCGGCGAGGGCTTGCGCCCCGGCGGCAATGTCGCTGCCGGCATCGCGGACGAAAGTCCCCGCCGGCGTCGCGGGCAGGCGCACGGTGGCCGCTCCCCCGGGGACGGGGAAGGAATCGGGGACGGCCTGTTCAATGGGGACGACGGCGTCCGCCCCGGGCGGGATCATGGCGCCGGTCATGATGGGCGCGGCGCTGCCGGGGGCCAGTTCGGCGGGCCGGGCGCCGGCCGGGACCGGGGCCGCGACGCTCAGTTCGGTGCCGCCGGCGGGCACGTCGGCGCTGCGGATGGCGAAGCCGTCCATCTGGGAGTTGGCGAAGGGCGGAAGGTCCAGCGGGGCCGTGATGTCGGCGGCCAGTCCGCGGCCGAGCGCTTCGCGGAGCGGCACTGTGTCGACGCGGGAGGAAAGCGGCGCCAGCAGCGCGCGGACCTTGTCCCGGTGTGCTTCCACGGTGACGGGCCTGTTCGCGGTGCGGTGCATGGATTTTCGACCTTTGGCTCGGCTGGCTAGGACTTCACGTCCACTGTAACCGTGTGGTAGCCGGTGGCGCCGCTGGGCGCTGCCGGCGCGCGCTCCTCAACCTGCGGTACACCGGCGAGGTCGATGGCGCGGACCTGAACCTCGTAGCGCCCCGGGTCCAGCTGCACGGTGAGCTTCCACTGCCGCCAGGTATCAGTGGAGATCGCGGCGGCCAGTTCGGCCTGCCTCCACTCGCCGTGGTTCACGCGCACTTCCACCCGTCCGACGCCGCGGTGCTGCGCCCAGGCCACCCCGCCGAAGTCCACCGGCCCGGCGTTCACACTCCGGCCGGCCCGCGGCACGTCGATCCGCGACGAGGTCTTGATCGGTCCGCGTTCGCTCCAGCCGCGCGGCGTCCAGTAGGCGACGTCATCGGCGAACCGGGTGACCTTCAGCTCGGTGACCCACTTGGTCGCCGAGACGTATCCATAGAGTCCGGGCACCACGAGCCGGACCGGGAAGCCGTGTTCGAGCGGCAGCGGCTCGCCGTTCATTCCCACCGCCAGCAGCGCGTCCCGGGTGTCCGTGAGTACCTCCAGCGGTGTCCCGGCGGTCCAGCCATCGGCGCTGCGCGAGAGCACCATGTCCGCTCCCGGTTTCGGACCGGCTTGGGCCAGCAACTCCCGGACCGGCCAGCCGAGCCAGCGCGCGTTGCCAATGAGGTCGCCGCCCACCTCGTTGGAGACGCAGGCGATCGTGACGTACCGCTCGGTCAGCGGCTTGGCGAGCAGGCTGGCGAAGTCCAGTTCCACCTCGTGGTCCACCAGGCCGGTGACTTTGAGTTTCCATTGATTCGGATCGACGACCGGGACACGCAGGGCCGTGTCGATGCGGTAGAAGTCCTTGTTCGGGGTGACGAGGGGTTCCAGCCCGGGCAGGGACAGCTGGGCTCCGGACGGTATCGGCTGCGCGGCCGAGGCCGGGCGGGGCAGCACCAGTTTGCCGCGCAGCTCAACGACGGCGGCCGCCGCGCCGCGCAGCGTGGACGCCAGCACCCCGCCCACGCCCGCGATGACCGCGGTAGCGACAATAGATTGCAGGAAGCGGCGGCGGGCAAGGGCGGCCTGCTCGCCAGGCGGTGCGGCGTCGGACCACTCCGTGAGGCGGCGAATCAGCCAGCGCAGCAGCGACATACCCAGCGCGGCGGCGAGCAGCGGGGCGGGGACGGCGTTGGCGCTCCCCTCGGCCCGGGTCAGGACCGCCGCGACGCCCACCCCGCCGAAGACGGCGATCACGGCCAGCCCGGCAAAGCGGCGGCGCCGTTCGAGCACTCCGGCCAAGGCCGCCAGGGCCGCGATTGCCAGGGCCATTCCGCTGAGCAGCGCCAGCTTGTCCGCCGTGCCGAAGAGCGAGATGGCCCAGTCCTTGACGCCCGGCGGGACGGCGTCGATTACCGCTCCCCCGACGGCCGTCACCGGCGAAACCGACGGGCTCAGCAGCCCGGCTGCCAGTTCGCCGAGGACGACGCCGGCGCCGACGGCCGCTACGCCGGCAGCGGCCGACCACCACAGTTCGCGCCGCGGGGCGGCCTGCGGGGTGCCGCTGGGAGCAGAAGGTGGAACGTCCCGGGAGGTGTTCACGCTTCCAGCATAAGTTCGCAGACCCCGCAGGCGTGATGCCTGGGCCACAGTGGCGTAGCCTGACTTTATGAGTGTTCAGCTTGGCATGCCCCAGCCCCGCGCGGAAAGCGGCTCCGGCGCGGGCGAACCGGCGCCGCCGCTGGCCGGGCGCCCGGCCGGGATGCCTGCCGGGCTGGTGGACCGCTACGGCCGCCGCGCCACCGATATGCGGCTGTCCCTGACGGACAAATGCAACCTGCGCTGCACTTACTGCATGCCGGCCGAGGGCCTGGAATGGCTGGCCAAGCAGGCCGTGATGTCTGCAGAGGAAATCGTGCGGATCGTGCGGATCGGCGTCGAACAACTGGGTGTGCGCGAACTCCGGCTCACCGGCGGCGAACCCCTGGTCCGCGCCGACCTGCTGGACATCATCTCCGCCCTCCGCCAGGCGCACCCGGAGCTGCCGATCTCGATGACCACCAACGCCGTCGGGCTGGATAAGAAGGCGGCCGGGCTGAAGGCGGCCGGCCTCACCCGGATCAACGTCTCACTGGATTCGCTGCACGAGGAAACCTTCACCAAGCTGACCCGGCGCCCCTTCCTGGACCGCGTCCTGGCCGGCGTCGACGCCGCCTGGGCCGCCGGGCTGGGACCCGTGAAGCTGAACGCGGTGCTGATGCGCGGGATCAACGACGCCGAGTCCCCCTCGCTGCTGGCCTGGGCGCTGGACCGCGGTTACGAGCTGCGCTTCATCGAGCAGATGCCCCTCGACGCCGACCATGGCTGGACCCGCCGGAACATGATCACGGCCGCGGAGATCCGGGAGCTGCTCTCGGTCGACTACGTGCTCAGCGCCGACCCGCGCGAACGCGACGGCGCACCGGCCGAGCGGTTCGAGGTCCGCGCCCGCGTGCCCGGCTCGGATCAGGCCACCGGGCCCGTGCTGGGCACCGTGGGGATTATCGCCTCGGTCACCGAGCCGTTCTGCGCAGATTGCCGCCGGACGCGGATCACCGCGGAAGGCAAAATCATGAGCTGCCTCTTCTCGCGCGAAGAGATTGACCTGCTGGGGCTGCTCCGCGAGGGCGCCAGCGACGAGCAACTCGCCGAGCGCTGGCAGGACGCCATGTGGATCAAGCCCAAGGCGCACGGCATGGACCACGTTGGACTGGACGCCCCGGACTTCGTCCAGCCGGACCGCAGCATGAGCGCCATCGGAGGCTGAGACACCCGTGAACGTACGCTACTTCGCTGCCGCGCGCGCTGCCGCCGGCATGGAGGAAGAAAAGTTCGAGCTGGCCGAGGGTGCAACCCTCGCCGAGTTGCTTGAGGCGGTGCTCGCCGTCGAGCGTCCCGAACCGCCGGCCGGCACCCCGCCGCTGGCCCGCATCCTGTCCCGCTCCAGCTTCCTGCTCAACGAGGTGGCCGTCCGTAACACCGCGGCGGCCGTGGGTCCGGACGACGTCGTCGACGTGCTGCCGCCCTTCGCCGGCGGCTAGGGACCCCTAACTTCCCGCCAGCGCCTCCCGCACGCTTTCCGCCACGGCCGCGCCGCCGGCCTCGCCCATCACGATCGTGTAGTGGTTCACGTCCGGCACCTCGCGGACCCGCAGGGACGGAAGTTTCGCTGCCCAGTCGTCGAGGTAGCCGGGGGCGTAGAGCGCGGCGGGCTCGTCGAGCAGTCCGCGCGGGGCCCGGAGCACGACCGCGTCCACGGTGAGTTCGTCCAGCGCCTTGAGCAGCGAGGCGCCGCGGTGCAGTTCCGCGGTGTCCTCGGCCATGGCCTGGTAGCGCGTGGCGGGCCGCAGTTCCGGCTCTTCGCCGGTGAGGTCGTAGTCCACGTAGGCCTCTACCAGCGGGCCCCAGCCGGCGCTGAACGCCGGGTGCTGCCGCCAGAAGGAGCGGTAGACTTCGCGGCTCGGGAACGTGGCGTTGAGGCGTTCGGCGGCCGGGCCCAGCACCGAGGAGATGAGCTCCTCGTCCGAGATTCCCTCCGGGACCTGGAGCGGCAGCCCGCCGTCAACCAGCACGAGCGAGCGGACGCGTTCGGGGTACAGGTTCGCCAGCACGACCGAGGCGAAGGCGCCCATCGAGTGCCCCACGACGACGACCGGTCCCGGTGCCAGCGCCGCCAGCACGGCCGCGAGGTCTTCGGCGTGCGAGGGCATGCCGTACGGTGCAGGCAAGGAATTGCTGCGGCCGCGTCCGCGCAGGTCCGGGGCGATGATCCGGACGTCCGGCAGCGCCTCGGCCAGGTAGGGCCAGGCCTTGTGCGAGGCGGTGACGCCGTGCACGGCGAGGATGGTCGGGGCGTCGGGGTCGTCCGGGCCCCAGATAGCGGTGTGCAGCGTGCCTCCGCGGACCTCCACCTCGGCGGTGCGGTAGGTGTCCTTGCTGGCTGTCTGGGTCATGGGGCTGTCCCTTCCTGGGGCGGGGTGGTGTTCGCGTCCGTTCCTGCGGCGGAACCGGGCGTGGGCGCAAGGGCCCGTTCGATGAACTGCATCATTTCCTCGAAGACTTCTTCTGGCACGTCGGGCCGGGCGCCGGCCGCGGGTTCGGCGCCTTCCTCATCCCAGAGGACCCAGCGCATGCCGATCAGCTCGCCGATGCCCATCAGGGCCCAGGCGGCGACGGTGGGATCCATCTCCCGGACTTCGCCGCTGAGCTGGGCAGCCTTGAGGCCTTCGATGTAGCCGTTGACGATCCGCGTGTAGTGGAGCCTCAGCGCGCCAGGAGAGACGAACTCGGCCTGCCGGATGATCCGGTAAAGGGCCGGGTGCTGGGCGGTGAAGCGGAAGAAGGCCCGGAAGCCGGCCCGTTCCGCCTCGAGCCGGGTGCCGGCGCTCTTGGCAGCGTCGGTCATCGCGTGCCTGACCCGCCGGTTCAGGTCCTCGACCACCTCGTCGAAGATGGCCTGTTTGCCGTCGAAGTACAGGTAGAACGTGCCGAGGCCCACGCCGGCTGCCTCGGTGATCTTGACGATCGAGGCCTCGTGGTATCCCACCGAGGCGAAGACCGATTCCGCCGCCTCGAGCAGCTTGGCCCGGGTGCGGGTGCCCCGGGCGGTGCGGGGTGCGGCGCTCATGCCCGGCCCCCTGCGGCGGAGCCGCGTGCATCGGAACCCCGCCCGGCGGGAGTGCGGCCGGCCAGTTCCTGGCGCAGCTTGGCGCGAAGCACCTTGTTCAGGGCCGTGCGCGGCAGCGCGGGGACCAGCTCGATCGTCGACGGCACCTTGAAGCGGGCGAGCTGGGAGGCGCAGTGTTCCAGCAGTTCCTGCTCGTCGGTGGCCATGCCGGGACGGACCACCACGAATCCCCTGCCGCTTTCACCCCAGCGTTCGTCCTCCACCCCGACGACGGCGGCCTGCGCCACGGCGGGATGGGTCAGCAGGGCGGCCTCAACCTCGGCCGGGGCCACGTTTTCACCGCCCGAGATGTAGATGTCCTTGAGCCGATCCACAACCTTGATGTACCCCTCGGCGTCGCGCTCCACCAGGTCGCCGGTGCGCAGCCAGCCGCCGGCGAGGACGGCTGCCGTGGCGGCCGGGTCTCGGAAGTAGCCGGCGAACACGCCCGGCCCGCCCACCAGCAACTCGCCGCTGGCGGCGCCGTCGAGGATTTCACCGGTGACCGGATCCGCCACGGCGACGGCGACGTGCGGGTACGGTTTGCCGGAGTAGCCCAGCATCCGTTCGGCGTCCTCGTTCGGCAGGCACAGCACGTTGGGCGAGGCCTCGGTCAGGCCGTAGCCCTGGCTCAGGGCAACGCCGCGGCGGTGCCAGATCCGCAGCAGCGGGGCCGGCATCGGGGCGCCACCCACCACGGCGTGGCGCAGGCTGCCCAGTTCGGCATGGGCAAAGTCCGGGTGTTCGGCCAGCATCAGGTACTGGGTGGGCACCCCCATCAGCATGGTCACGCCCCGCTCCGCGATGAGCTGCAGCACGCGGCCCGGGTCGAAGCCGCGTTCCAGCACCACGGTGGCGCCGACCCACCAGGCCAGCAGCGGCTGGATGTTCCAGCCGCCCACGTGGAACTGCGGGAGCACGGCCAGCACGACGTCGTTGCTGCCCATATCCAGGGTCCGGGAAAGCGAGAGATTGTTCCAGAAGCAGTTGGCGTGGGTCAGGACGGCGGCCTTGCTGGCGCCCTCCGTGCCGGAGGTGAAAATCATCAGCAGCGCGTCGTCGTCGCGCACCTCACGGCGGGCCGGGTTGGCGGCGACGGACGCGGCCGGCCGCACGCGGGAGGGCGGCGGCACGGACCGCTCGACGCCGCCGGGCCCTAGGGCCGCGGTCCGCGGCCGGTGCGGCAGCAGCGCGCAGGCTGCGGCGGCGAGGGCGTCCAGCTCACCCTCCACCAGCAGCAGCTGGGGCTCGGCGAGTTCAAGCTGGGCAGCGAGCTCCCGGGGCGAGAGCCGCCAGGACAGCGGGACCAGGACCAGCCCGGCCTTGGCGCAGGCGAAGAAGGCCACCACATGGTCCGAGCTGTTGCCGGTCAGGCTGGCGATTCGGTCCCCGATTCGGTAGCCCGCGGCGCGGAACCCGTCGGCCAGGGCCGAGGCGCGACGTTCCAGTTCGCTGTACAGCAGGGTGCAGCCGCGGTCGTCGATGGCGACCCGGTGCGGGGTGGACAGGCTGCGGTCGGTGGTCCAGCGGCCCAGGGTGTGCAGGCCGTCGGCCGGATTCGGCCCGTTCGGATTGCTCATGCGGCTTCCTCCAGGATTTCGCGCGACGTCGAAGTACCGTGGCCACCACCGCGCCGCGAGCCCCGGTTCCGGCGCTGCCCCAGCCGCTCGGCGGCTCCGGTGATTCCGCCCGGCAGGAACAGCACCACCAGAACGAAGAGCGTGCCGAGGATGAACAACGGTTCGGACAACGGTACACGCAGCACGTCCGGGAGTGACCTGACCGCGTCGGAGTTCGCCAGCGTGGTGAGCCGCTGGTCGAGGATGGTGTAGAAAACGCCGCCGATCACGGCACCCCAGCGCGATCCGACACCGCCCAGTACCACCATCACGAGCAGCGTGATGGTGAAGTCCGCGGATGCCGCCCGGGGCACGGCGCCGCTCTGCAGCAGCAGGAAGGCCATGCCGATGATGCAGACGAGCACGGCGGCGACCACGAAGATGAGCAGCTTCACGAGGTAGGGCTGCAGGCCCAGGACGCGGACCCGCAGTTCGTTCTCGCGCACGGCCGCCGCAGCGTGGCCGGCCCGTGAGGACTGCACCCAGGTGACGATGACGAAGACCGCGACGAGGACGGCCAGGGCCAGCCAGTAGAGGTTGCGGGTGTTGACCACGCCCACGAGGAAATCGGGCAGGTTGTCGGTGCGCAGCGTCAGGCCCTCGTCGCCGCCGGTCTTGCCCTCGGGATTGCGGCCCACGATCACCGACCCGGCCTGCGCAAAGGCCAGCGTCACCATGGCGAACGGGATGCCGCTGACGCGCAGGCTGATGCTGCCCACCACATGGGCCAGCACGATCACGATCAGCAGGGTCAGCCCCATCGCCGGTAGCAGCGGAATGTCGAAGTTCTGCAGGATGATCGCGAGCCCGTAGACGCCGGCGCCGAAGTAGAGGGCGTGCCCGAAGGACAGCAGGCCGGCCACGCCTAGGAGCAGGTGGTAGGTCAAGGCCGCGGCTGCCATCAGCATGCACATGGCCAGCAGTTGCAGGGACCCGGGCGTGTAGCTGGGACCCGGCAGCACGCCGGGCAGGGAGATGTTCAGCAGCGGCAGCAGGACCAGGAGCAGCACGCCGGCCGCGCCCGCTGCCAACGCCGCGAGCCTCCGCGGTGCCCGGCCGCGGTGGCCGCCGTCCGGGGCGGCGGGGCCTCCCCCGGTGTTGGCCCTCCGGCGGCCGGCGGGGCCGCCGTCGGGCGCCGTTTGCCCGGTGAGGGGTCCGTCGGTGCCGGGGCCGCCAGCGCGCGTGCCGTCGGTGCTGGAGGTGTCGGTCTCGGTGCTCATGCGGTTCTCCCAAGCAGGCCGGTGGGACGGAACAGCAGCACGAGAGCCAGGGCCAGCACGACGACGAAGTCGCCGGTGCCGCCAAGGTAGAAGTTCGCGAACTGCTGCAGGACGGCGACGGCGACGGCGGCGATCGCCGCTCCGGTCAGCGAGCCGAGCCCGCCGATCACCGTGACGATGAAAGCGAAGATCAGCAGCGAGCCGCCGAGCATGGGCGAGACGTAGCCGAAGTAGTGCGAGGCGAGCACCCCGCCGAGGCCGGCCGCCGCCCCGCCGATGGTGAAGACGAGGGTGAAGGCCTTACGGACGTCGATCCCCAGTGCCGTGACCATGGAGCGGTTCTCCACGCCGGCGCGGATGATCATGCCGTAACGGGTCTTCTTCAGGAAGAACACCAGGGCCAGCAACACGAGGCCCGCGGCGATGATGCAGATGAAACGGTCGTTGGGGATCCGTGCGCCGAGGATCTCAGTAGTGTCCTTGAACCAGGCCGGGCCTTTGATGAAGACCGGGTCGGTGCCCCAGATGCCGTCGAAGAGTGCCACTGCGGCGAGTGAGAGGCCCACCGTGACGAGGACCTGCTCGATGTGGCGCTGGTAGAGGCGGCGGATCAGCACGAACTCCGTGAAGGCGGCGAAGGCGGCGCCGGCTGCGGCCCCGATCACTAGGGACAGCAGGAACGTCCCCCAGTTGTCGGAGCCTGTGCGGCGGGCGATTTCCCAGCCGGTGAACGCGCCCAGGGTCAGGAATGCGCCGTGGGCGAAGTTCAGCACGCCCATCAGGCCATAGATCAGGGACAAGCCGGCGGCCACCAGGAAGTACAGTGCACCGAGGCCGAGGCCGGTGAACAGCAACAGGACGAGGGTGCTCACAGGGCGGCGCCTTTCTCGGCAGCTTCCCCGGCTGGTCTCCCGGCCGGGGCCGCGTTGGCGGCGTCGGCGGCATCGGTGGAGACGCCAAGATGGCGCTGGATCAGCCCGGGGTCATCGAGGAAGTCGAGCGCGCGGCCGGTGTGGACCACGCGGCCGCCCGAGAGCACGACGGCGTCCCCGGCCAGTTGGCGGACCACTTGCAGGTTTTGTTCGACGAGCAGGATCGGGACACTCCTGGCTGCCTCGGCCAGGGTCTCGGCGACCTCGCCGACAATCTTGGGCGCGAGGCCCTTGGTGGGTTCGTCGACCAGCAGGATCTTGTTGGTATTCAGCAGCGCACGGGCAAGCGAGACCATCTGCTGCTGGCCGCCGGAAAGCGTTCCGGCCATCTGTCCGGCGCGGGCGAGCAGATCCGGGAAGAGCTCCTCGACAAGCTGCCGGCGGGGCGCGGCGTCGCGTTCGGCGAGCCGGAGGTTCTCCGCGACGGTGAGCTTCGAGAAGACCTCGCGGTCCTCCGGCACGTAGCCCACGCCGCCGCGGATGATCTTGAAGGTGGCTTCCTTCTCGATCCGCGCGCCGTCGAGTTCCACGGTCCCGCTGCGCTCGATCAGGCCAATGATGGCCTTGATGGTGCTGGTCTTCCCGACGCCGTTGCGGCCCAGCAGGGCGGTGATTCCCGACGCCGGAACGGTGAAGGACACGTCCTCCACCACCTGCTGGCCGGCGATCGAGGCGCACAGGGACTCGACGTTCAGGATTGGGCGGGTCTCTGTGCCGCGGTTGTCCGCTGCGGTGCTCATACGGGCTCTCCAAGGTAGGCGCTTTGCACGGTGGGGTCAGCCATCACGGCGTCGGGGCTGTCCAGGGCCAGCAGGCTGCCGTGGTGCATGACCGCGACGCGGTCCACCAGGCCCAGGACGACGTCCATGTGGTGCTCCACCATCATCACGGTGCAGCCGCGGTCCCGGTGCATGCCTGCGATGATCGCGGTGAGGGACGGGACGTCCCCCGACGCCACCCCGGCCATCGGCTCATCGAGCAGGACGACGGCGGGATCCGTCGCCAGCAGCACCGCGATTTCCACCTTGCGCTTCTCGCCGTGCGAGAGGTCCCCCGCCGGCGTCGTGAGTTTGCCCGTGAGCCCCACCTCGTCGATGGTGCCGCGGGCGATCCGGGTGGCCTCGTCAGAGGCCGAGGGAAAGTGCAGCAGGCTGAAGCTGCCGCCGAGTTTCGCCTGGGCGGCGAGCCGGACATTTTCCAGGACGCTGAGCCTTGGAAACAGGTTGGAGGTCTGGAAGGTCCGTCCCAGCCCTGCCCGGGACCGGCGGTGGATGGGCGCGGCCGTGATCTCCCTGCCGTTCAGCGTGATGCTGCCCGCGGTGGGGCGCAGCACGCCGGAAATCAGGTTGAACAAGGTGGTCTTGCCGGCTCCGTTGGGGCCGATCACGCCGATCATTTCACCGGCTTCGACGGCGAAGCCCACATCTTGGAGGATGCGTGCACCGCCGATCTGCAAGCCTAGGCCGTCCACCGCAAGGGCGGGCAGGGCTGGGGTTTTCATACGGGTCCTTCGTTTCTCGCGGTCTGGTCCGGAAAGCGGTGCCGGGCGACAGTGCGCCCGGCCGCTACTTCTTTTCCGGCGGGGCGACGGAGTCGCCGGGAACCACCTTGACGAGCTCGGGAGCCCAGGTGCCGCCCTTCTGGACGAGCTTGGCCTGGTACATGTCCTGGATCAGGGCGTGGTCCGAGGCACGGACGGTTTCCTTGCCCTTGGGGCCGTCGAAGCTGTAGCCCTCGAGGGCCTTGACCATCGCATCGGGATCGGAGCCGCCCTCCTTGATGGCCTGGACGATCAGCTGGCCGGCGACGAAGCCGTCCGGGGTGAAGAGATCGGCCTTGTGGCCCGCCTTCTCGACGGCGGCAATCATCTTCTTTTCCACCTCGTTGCCGGCCGCGCCGGGGAAGTAGTGGTTGAGGAAGCTGATCTTGGAGCTCGCCGCGCCGTAGGCGCCGAAGCTGGCCGCGTCACCGAGGCCGGTGACGACGGGGGCGGCGTCGAATACGCCCTGCTGGCTCAGCGCCTGCCACATGCTGCCGGTGGTCGCGCCGGCCCATGCCACGAAGACCATGTCCGGCTTCGCGTCGAGGAGCTGGCGGGCGAACGGGGTGAGCTCCTGGCCCTCTGCGACGAGGATGGAGTCCACCGTGGCGCCCTTGGCACCGAGGACGGCCTTGACCGCGGCGACGTTGCCCTGGCCGAAGGCGTTGTCCTGCGCGAACACCATGACCTTCTTGCCCTTGATATCGATGAAGGTGCCGGCGGTGGCGACGTCCTGCAGGCTCTGCCGGCCGGAGCGGAAGGTGTACTTGTTGATGCCCTGGATCGCGTCGGTCGCGGCCGGGCCCGAGATGTACAGCACCTTGTTCTGCTGGGCCTGTTCGGCGAGCTTGAGCGCGATGCCGGACGACGCCGTGCCGCCGATGACCTTGTAGCCCTTGCCGATCAGGTCCTTGGCGGCGGTGACGGCCTTGTCCGGGTCGCCGCCGTCGTCGGCGTAGGTGAGGTTGATCTTGGCGCCCTTGACTTCGCCGGTGCCGCCGGTGGCGTAGTCGATGCCGGCTTGGAGACCCTCGTAGTAGGTCTCGCCGTAAGCCGCGAGCGGTCCGGTCTTGGAGTAGATGATGCCGACGTTGACGGGCTCGGCAGCGTTGCCGGCACCGCCTGAGCCTGCCGGCGCGGCCGACCCGGCGGTGGGCGCGCAGGCGCTGAGCGCGAGCCCCGAGGCCATCACGGCGGCCATCAGGAACTTCTTTGTATCCTTCACGGGATGCCTTTCGTTGAGAGTCCGCGGAATCTCAACAGGAGATCCGGCAGGGAGTGGGCTGAACCTGAAAGGTGATTCAGATTACGGCAAACCTATGATGCGGCTCACAGCCTGTCAATGGAATTCCTGCCCACCCCGGTAACGAAACGGCAACTTTCCCCGCTTCCAAACGGACCCTCCCTCACATCCGGAGCCCCACCCACCGACCCTCCCTCACATCCGGAGCCCCACCCACCGACCCTCCCTCACATCCGGAGCCCCACCCACCGACCCTCCCTCACAACCGGAGCCCCACCCACCGACCCTCCCTCACAACCGGAGCACCACCCACCGGCCCTCCCTCAGAACCGGAGCACTATCCTTTACAGCCGCGGGTCACCGCGTGATGATGGTGGCGAGGCCAGACGGACGGTTTTGCACTCGGAGGAAGCATGGATCGACCGCTGCCAGGCAGCGCGCACGAGGCCCTTGAGTCATTTCTGGGGCAATGGAGCGGCACCACCCGGTGGGAAGCCACCGCTTGGGGTCCGGCCCGCACCGCTGCGGCCGAGGTCGTATTCGCCCGCGCCGCGGCAGGTTTGGCTGTGACCATGAGCTACCGGCACACCGACGCCGACGGAGTAAAGACGGAGGGTGTCGGCGTTTTTACCATGGATCCGGATCATCCCGACACACTGTGGTACCACGTCAACAGCATGGGCCTGCCTCCGGAGGCGCCCGCCCGCGCCAGCTGGAACGACGGGACCCTGACAATCGAACGGCGCAGCGACCGCGGCACCGCCCGCCACACCTTGCGGGTCGAGGATGGCGAGCTAACGCATGCCGCCGGGCTGCGGCTGGGCAGCGCGAGCGAGTTCAGCCCCTTCATGACCACGGTCTGCCGCCGCGTCCCCGAGCCGGCGCCGGTTGCGGCCTGATCTGAGGGAGCATCCGAAGTTCCTGCGCCGGAGCTGAGGGAGGGTCCGAAGTTCTCGCGCCGGACCTGAGGGAGGATCGCACGTTTCCGCACCGGAGCTGAGGGAGGATCAGCGGCACGCGCGCCGGATCTGAGGGAGGATCCCGCGTGTCCGCGCCGGATCTGAGGGAGCGTCCGGGTTAGAGGCCGAAGGTTTCGGTTTCCTCGAAGGGGCCAACGACGGTCACGGTCCGCGGGGCGGCCGCGAGTTCGCGCGCCAACTCCTGGACCTCGGCCACGGTGACGGCCTTGATCTGCCGGAGGGTTTCGTCGATGTCCTGGTATTCGCCGGAGACCAGTTCCGCGCGGCCCAGCCGGGACATCCGCGAGCCGGTGTCTTCGAGGGCCAGGACGATACCGCCGCTGAGCTGGCCCACGGCCTTGCGCAGTTCCTCCTCGGTGATGCCGCCCTCGGCCAGCTTGTCCAACTCGGCGCCGAGCAGGTCCAGGACCTGGCGGACCTTGGACGGCGTGCAGCCGGCGTACATGCCGAAGTAGCCGGCGTCGGCGTAGGAGGAGGCGAAGGAGTAGGTCGAGTACACCAGGCCGCGCTTCTCGCGGACTTCCTGGAACAAGCGGGAGGACATGCCGCCGCCCAGGACGGCGTTCAGCACGCTCATCACGAAGCGGCGGTCGTCCGTGGCAACCAGGGAGGGGCAGCCCATGATGATGTTGGCCTGTTCCACCGGACGCTTGACCACGTGCAGGCCCGCAGTTCCGGTGATCGAGGCGCGCTCGGTGGAGCGGCGCTGCACCGGCGCGGCGTCGTGCTCGAGTGCCCAGCCGGCGGAGTGCAGGGCGTCCACCACGAGCCCGCAGACGACGTCGTGGTCCAGTCCCCCGGCGGCGGTGATGACGAGCTCGTCGGGGCGGTAGTAGCGGCGGTAGTGGTCCCAGACCGAGTCGCGGGCAACGGCCCGGATGGCATCCGGTGTGCCGCCGATCGGCCGGCCCAGCGGGTGTGTCCCGAGCACGGCGGCCACGAAGTGTTCGTGGGCGACGTCGGTGGGGTCGTCGCTGTCCATGGCGATTTCTTCGAGGATGACGTCGCGTTCCTGCTCCATCTCCTGCGGGTCCAGCACGGCGCCGGTGATCATGTCGGCGATGACGTCGATGGCCATCGGCAGGTCCGTGTCCAGCACCCGGGCAAAGTAGCAGGTGCTTTCCTTTGCGGTGGCGGCGTTCGATTCCCCGCCCACCTCGTCGAATGCTGAGGCGATTTCCAGCGCGGTACGACGCTTGGTGCCCTTGAAGAGCAGGTGCTCCAGGAAGTGGGTGGAGCCGTGCTGCCCGGGGGCCTCGTCCCGCGAGCCGACCCCGACCCAGAAGCCGATGGTTGCTGAGCGCTGGCCCGGCATCGCTTCGGTCAGCACCCGGACACCGCCGGGCAGCACCGAGCGCCGCACCTCCGAGCCGCCTTCGGCTCCGTGAACGAGGGTGTCAGCGTGCTGGTTCTGCTCAAGCGGCAGGGGGACGACAGTCATTAAGGCCTTTCAAGAAACCGTCACGGAAAACGCGCCAAATCTGCCTGCAATCCTACCTGCCTTTAACGGCAGCGGGGCCGGTGGACGAATACACCGGCCCCGCTGCTTGGGTCAGGAAAGACTACTCTGCGGACTCCTCGGAGACCTCAGCGTCGCCAGCCCCTGCCTCGTCGGCCACAACGGGCGAGAGGGAGAGCTTGCCGCGGTCATCGATCTTGGTGATTTCCACCTGGATCTTCTGGCCCACGGAGACGACGTCCTCGACGTTGTCCACGCGCTTGCCGCCGGCGATCTTGCGCAGCTCGGAGATGTGCAGCAGACCATCCTTGCCCGGGGTCAGGGAAACGAAGGCGCCGAAGGTGGTGGTCTTGACGACCGTACCCAGGTAACGCTCGCCGATTTCCGGGACCTGCGGGTTGGCGATGGCGTTGATCGCGGACCGTGCTGCGTCGGCAGACGGGCCGTTGGTGGCGCCAATGTAGACAGTTCCGTCATCCTCGATCGAGATGTCGGCTCCGGTGTCTTCCTGGATCTGGTTGATCATCTTGCCCTTCGGGCCGATGACCTCGCCGATCTTGTCTACCGGGATCTTGACCGCGATGACGCGCGGTGCGAACTCGGAGAGCTCGTCCGGGGTGTCGATCGCGGAGTTCAGCACGTCCAGGATGTGCAGGCGGGCTTCGCGGGCCTGCTTCAGGGCGGCGGCCAGGACCGACGCCGGGATGCCGTCGAGCTTGGTGTCCAGCTGGATGGCCGTGACGAACTCGGAGGTACCGGCAACCTTGAAGTCCATGTCGCCGAAGGCATCTTCGGCGCCGAGGATGTCGGTCAGCGCGGCGTAGCGGGTCTGGCCGTCAACCTGGTCGGAAACCAGGCCCATGGCGATACCGGCGACGGCGGCCTTCAGCGGCACACCTGCGTTGAACAGGGACAGCGTGGAGGCGCAGACGGAACCCATCGACGTCGAACCGTTGGAGCTGAGGGCTTCAGACACCTGGCGGATGGCGTAGGGGAATTCCTCGCGGGACGGCAGCACGGGCATGATGGCGCGCTCGGCGAGGGCACCGTGGCCGATTTCGCGGCGCTTCGGCGAACCGACGCGGCCGGTCTCGCCGGTGGAGTACGGCGGGAAGTTGTAGTTGTGCATGTAGCGCTTGCGCGTTACCGGCGACAGCGAGTCGATCTGCTGTTCCATCTTGAGCATGTTCAGCGTGGTGACACCCATGATCTGGGTCTCGCCGCGTTCGAAGATGGCCGAGCCGTGGACCCGGGGCAGAACCTCAACCTCGGCGGTGAGCTGACGGATGTCCGTCAGGCCGCGGCCGTCGATGCGGATCTGGTCCTTGAGGATGCGCTGGCGCACAACCTGCTTGGTGACGGAGCGGAAGGCTGCGGACAGTTCCTTCTCGCGGCCTTCGAACTGGCCGGCCAGGGAGGAGACAACCTCGTCCTTGAGCTCGTCGGAGGCGGTGTCGCGTTCCTGCTTGTCAGCGATCTGGAAGACAGCGGCCAGCTTCTCGGCGGCAGCGGACTCGACGGCGGCGTAGACGTCATCCTGGTAGTCCAGGAAGACCGGGAACTCGACGGTCGGCTTGGCGGCGCGTGCAGCCAGGTCCGACTGCGCTTCGCAAAGAGCCTTGATGAACGGCTTGGCAGCCTCGAGGCCCTCGGAAACGACCTCTTCGGTCGGGGCCGTGGCGCCCTGCTCCTTGATGAGGTTCCAGGAGTTGTCCGTTGCTTCGGCTTCAACCATCATGATGGCGACGTCGTCGCCCGCGATGCGGCCGGCTACGACCATGTTGAAGACAGCGTTCTCGAGCTGGGAGTGCTTCGGGAACGCTACCCACTGCGAGCCGTTCTCGTCGGCGACGAGGGCAACGCGGACGCCGCCGATCGGGCCGGAGAAGGGCAGGCCGGAAAGCTGGGTGGACATCGAGGACGCGTTGATCGCGACGACGTCGTACAGCTCGTCCGGGTTGATGGAAAGCACGGTGACGACGATCTGGACCTCGTTGCGGAGGCCCTTCACGAACGCGGGGCGCAGCGGGCGGTCCATCAGGCGGCAGGCCAGGATGGCTTCCGTCGAGGGACGGCCTTCGCGGCGGAAGAACGAGCCCGGGATGCGGCCCGCGGCGTACATGCGC
The DNA here is from genome assembly GCF_056398965.1 of Arthrobacter sp. 01T414. Lineage (NCBI taxonomy): Bacteria > Bacillati > Actinomycetota > Actinomycetes > Micrococcales > Micrococcaceae > Arthrobacter > Arthrobacter sp. 01T414. The sequence goes on from NZ_JBFTQK010000006.1 coordinate 294,124, forward strand.
TCTTCGACGTCGACGGTCAGCGGGAAGAAGTCAAAACCTTCACGCGGGTGCTTGCCGGCGGTGGTTGCGGACAGCAGCGCGGTCTCTTCATCGATGTAGACCATGGCTGCGCCGGCTGCCTGCTTGGCAAGACGGCCGGTTTCAAAGCGGATAACCCGCTTGCCGAAGCGGCCATTGTCAATGACGGCTTCTGAGAACTGGATTTCGGGACCCTCCAAGAGAGTCACCTCCGTTTCTTGATTTACGGAGTCCAGCCGCATCAACCCAATCCAGCATCTGTCTACTGGACTGCACTGCACCCGGTCATCGATCGAGACCCACGGGCTAGGGCTTCAGTTCATTGAAGCCGTTCCCGGAGATCACTACCGAGGACCGCGAATGCGTGATGCGGTTGATCCTCCTGTTGAGTTTTTTTGAAGAAGGCGGCCCCTTCCGATGGAAAGGGCCGCCCCTTAGAGCTGACTAGCGGCGCAGGCCGAGGCGCTCGATGAGCGCACGGTAGCGGTTGATGTCAGTGTTCTTGAGGTAGGTGAGCATGCGCTTGCGACGACCAACCATGGCCAGCAGACCGCGCTGGGTGTGGTAATCGTGCTTGTGCTCCTTCATGTGCTCCGTCAGATCCTTGATCCGCTGGGTCAGGACTGCAACCTGGACCTCCGGCGAACCAGTGTCGCCCTCGGACGTTGCGAAATCCTTCATGATGGACTGCTTTACAGCGGCTTCAAGTGCCACGTTAACTCCTAGAGATGTGCCGTGAGGCCCGAGTCAGTAATTCACTGCCGGGGGTGCTGCGCCGGAAATCCCTCACCCAAGGGGAAGGTCTTCCCTACACAACAAGAGCCAGCCGCCACGGACTGCAGCCGGATCCAACGTTTAGTTTACTGGCACGCCGTCGAAGTTGTCTAAACAGTCCGCGCGGCGGCGGCTGCTACTCCGAGCTGGCCAGCAGCCCGCGGATCGCCGCGACGCCGCGGTACAGCTCGGCGAACGAGGTGCTGAGCGGCGACAGCCCGATCCGGATGCCCTGCGGCGCACGGAAGTCCGGGATAACGTCCTGCTCCCACAGCGCGGCCGTCATCTCGCGGAAGGCCGGGTGGTCGACCGTGATGTGGCTGCCGCGCAGCTCCGGGTCGCGCGGGGTGGACAGCCGCACACCGGCAGGCTCCAGCCAGGCGTCATGGAGTTCGACGGCGAACGCGGTCAGCAGGCGGGACTTCTCCCGGACGGCGGCCATGCCCACTTCCTCCAGCAGGTCCAGCGTGCCGCGCATGGCGAGCATGCCGAAGACGGCCGGGGTGCCGCTGAGGAACCCCCGGATGCCGGGAGCGGCCTCGTAGCCGGGCCCCATTTCGAAGGCGTCTTTGCGTCCCATCCAGCCCCAGATCGGCTGCTGCAGGCCGGGCAGGTGGCGGGCGTTGACATAGGCGAAGGCGGGCGAGCCGGGCCCGCCGTTCAGGTACTTGTAGGTGCAGCCGGCCGCGAAGTCCACTTCCGCGGCGTCCAGGCCGACCTCCACCGAACCGGCGGAATGGCACAGGTCCCACACCACCAGGGCGCCGGCGTCGTGCACGGCGGCGGTAATACCCGGCAGGTCCGCGAGGAAGCCGGAGCGGTAGGCGATCTGGCTCAGGACGACGACGGCGGTGGCCGGGCCGGTGGCGGCGCGCACCTGTTCAACGGTGACGCCGGAGGCTGGGTCCGCCTCGATCCAGCGCAGGGTGAGTCCCTCTTCGCGGGCGATGCCTTCGACGAGGTAACGGTCAGTCGGGAAGTTGTCCGTGTCCAGCACGATCTCGGTGCGGGCCGGATCGGTAACGGCGGCCAGCGCGGCGCGAATCAGCTTGTAGAGCACCACGGTGGTGGAATCCGCGATGATGGTCTGCCCCGGGCCGGCGCCGAGTACGGCGCGGCCAAGCTGGTCACCGATGGCCTGCGGCAGCTGAAGCCATTCCTCGTCCCAGCCCCGGATCAGGCGGCCGCCCCAGCTGTCCTGGATGAAGCTGCTGATGTCCATGACGGTCCGTTTGAGCGGGCGGCCGAGCGAGTTGCCGTCCAGGTAGGACAGGTCCGTGTCCGTTCCGACGAAGTGCTCGCGGTATGAGGCGAGAGGATCAGCCGCGTCCAGCTCCAGTGCGCGCTGCCAGAGGGCGTCGGTGCCCGGTTCGACGGCGGCGGCGGCACCTGAGGCGGCGTCGGCGCTCACTGGCCGATCTCCGTGCGGACCGCGAAGAGCTCGGGGAAGAAGGTCAATTCGAGGGCTTTCTGCAGGAAGGCGGCACCGCTGGATCCGCCGGTTCCGGCCTTCATGCCGATGGTGCGCTGCACGGTGCGCAGGTGGCGGAAGCGCCAGAGCTGGAAGTTGTCCTCCAGGTCCACGAGTTCCTCGCAGGCTTCGTAGGCACCCCAGTTGCTGGCCGCATTTTCATAGATGTACTTGAACACCGGGACCAGCTCGGGGCAGAACTCGTGGGCCCGGCTCACGTCACGGTTCAGCACCGATTCCGGCACGTCGAAGCCCTGGCGCTTGAGGTAGGCGAGGAAGTCGTCGTAAATACTGGGCGACTCGAGGAGTTCAAGCAGCATGCCGTGGGCTTCCGGGTCGGATTCGAACACCGGCAGCATTTTGCGGTTCTTGTTGCCGAGCAGGAATTCCACCGCCCGGTACTGGCTGGACTGGAACCCGGAAGAGTTGCCGAGGAAGCCGCGGAACTGGGAGTACTCCGTGGGTGTAAGCGTGGCCAGCACGGACCACTGCTCGGTCAGGGTCTTCTGGATGTGCTTGACCCGGGCGATCGCCTTGAGCGCGGAGCCGAGGTCGTCGGCGCGCAGCCAGGCCGCGGCGCTGCGAAGTTCGTGCAGCACGAGCTTGAGCCACAGTTCCGTGGTCTGGTGCTGGATGATGAACAGCATCTCGTCGTGGTGCTCGGGCGCGCTGACCGGCTGCTGGGCGCTGAGCAGCGTCGGCAATTGCAGGTACGAGGCGTAGCTCATCCGGGCGCTGAAATCGCGGACTATGTCCTTGTCCAACTCCCGCGTGTTTTTCTCAATCGTCACGTTTTGCCTTCCTTGCCAAACGGGGCGAGCTAGCTGGCGAACAGGATGTCGTGAGCCTGCACGACGTCCAGCCGCATCTGCTCAACCAGAGCCTCAGGGCCACGGTACGCGACCATGCCGCGCAACCGGGCCACAAACTCGACCACCACTGTCTGGCCGTACAGATCGAAGTCTTCGACGGCCTCCTCCGGGCGGTCAATCACGTGTGCCTCGACCTGCCGGCTGACGCCGTCGAAGGTCGGGTTGGAGCCCACGGAAATGGCGGCGGGCCAGCGAGTGCCGGCCTGGTCCACGAGCCAGCCGGCATAGATGCCGTCGGCGGGGATGTAACCGCTGGCGTTCGAGGCGAGGTTGGCGGTGGGGAAACCGAGGTCGCGCCCGCGGGCGGCACCGTGAACCACTTCGCCCCGCATCCGGTGCGGTCGGCCCAAAACCGCGGCGGCGGTGGCGACGTCGCCCTCGCGCAGCGCTTCCCGGACCCAGGTCGAAGAGCAGCGGCGGTCGCTCGCGCCGTCGTCGCTGGTGTTGCCGTGCTCGCCGCTTTGGTGTCCGTGCAGCGGATAGCCCTCTGAACCGAATTCACTGATGACCTGCACCTCGAAGCCGAGCTTCTCCCCCAGCTCCTTCATGGTGTCCAGGTCGCCTGAGTTTCCCCGGCCGAAGCGGGCGTCGTGGCCGATCACCACATGGCTGGCCTTGAGCGCATCGAACAGCACCGTGGATACGAATTCCTCCGGCGTAAGGCTGGCCAGTTCCAGCGAATACTTCATCACCAGGACAGCGTCCAGGCCCACCTCGCCCAGGGCGACGAGTTTGTCTTCCAGCCCCATGATCAGTTCCGGGGCGGATTCCGGGCGGTGCACCTGCGCTGGGTGCGGATCGAAGGTGATGGCGACGGCGCGGGCGTGGTTCAGGCGGGCCGTGCGGATGAGCTGCGAGAGCACCTGCTGGTGGCCCCGGTGCACGCCGTCGAAGTTGCCGAAAGTGACCACGGACGGGCCGAAGTCCGCCGGGACTTCGGACGGATCGTTCCAGATGTGGACCATCTACCTCGCCTTTTGCTGCCTGCCATGAACTCCTCCGGAGGGGTGGGCCGGCTCCGGAACTCTCTAAGATTACCCGCTATCGTCGCAGCTCCTGCACGAAGCCGGGACTCCCGCGCGATGCCTTTCGGCCTCCTCCGGCCCGGGCTACGATGCAAGGGCACCAGTTCGGCGACGGCAATGCTGCCGGCGCCGCCATCAATGCGCGCGGCCCGGCCCGCGGCTGAAGGAGAACGCCATGACTGAGCTTCAGGACATTCTCGGGCAGATCCCGGTAGACCAGATTGCCGACATGCTTGGCACCGACCGGCAAACGGCCCAAGCCGCGGTAGAAGCGGCCGTTCCCACCCTCCTCGCCGGCATGCACAACAATGCGCAGGCCCCGGATGGTGCGGCCTCGCTGGAGTCCGCGCTGGGCCAGCACCGGGACGGACTGGTCGACGGCGGCGTCGACGCGGCCCAGGTGGATACCGCCGACGGCGAGAAGATCGTGAACCATGTCTTCGGCGGCCAGCAGGACCAGGTCGCCAACCAGCTTGCCGGAACCGCGCAGCTTGGCGGTGTGGGCGGGGACCTGGTCCGCAAGCTCCTCCCCCTGCTCGCGCCGATCGTCATGTCCTATCTCGCCAACAAGGTCCTCGGCGGCCGGGGGCAGGCGGGGAGCGGAACCGGGGCTGGCGCGGGCACTGGTGCCGGTGCCGGGGGCATCGACCTGGGCGGCATCCTTGGTGGAATCCTCGGCGGAGGGGCTGCCGGCGGCGGTCTGGGCGACATCCTCGGCGGCATCCTTGGCGGCGGGCAGCAGCGGACGGCAAACGAGGCTGTCGCACCGGAGGGCGGCAACGCCGTCGAGCCGGAGCTTCAGCCCCAGGCTCTGCCGCAGGGTGTCCCGCAGGGCCAGCCGTCCAATAGTGAGCCGCAGCCCGGTGAGCTGATCGACATTGACCTCCCGGGCCAGCAAGGGGACGTTCCCCAGGACGCGCAGCCCGAGGCACAGAAGAACGACGGCGGCTTAGGCGGCCTGCTGGGCGGCCTGTTCGGGAAAAAATAGCGTCCGATTGGCAACGGCCTCCGGCGGCCTATTGGTGGCGCCGGGGCCTTCCACTTTTTACCGGCCGTGTAACCGGCCTGGTAACCGGTCTGGCAGCAGCCGGCAGCCCGGCCCCGTGGCGGCCTGCTACAGTCAGGCTAAATTCCGGATCGATGTTGGGGGACATTATCAAGAACAAACTTCTCACCGCCGCCGCCCTCGCCACTCTGGTTGCTGTGCCGCTGGGCGTCGGTGCAGCGCAGGCCGCCGCAGTGAAGCATGCCGGCCAATCCACGGAGTCGAGGGCCAACGGTCCGGTCGGCGGCTACGAGGGCTGGTGGAACGCGACGCCGGCATCAGGTGACGCCGCGGCGCTGCCGCGGGAGACAGTCGCCGTCAACACGGAAACTTACAAAGTGGTGGACGCCTTCAACCGCGAGATCAACGACGCCGGACGGGCCACCAAGCTCACGGACGTGCACTACACGGTCGTGCCGGACCCGGCCTGGCCGGCCCACTCGGTGGTCATTATTGAGACGTCGACGAATCGCGTGATTGCGGACTTCCGGGTCGACGCCCGGGGCGAACCGATCCGCTGACGCTGGTCAGGACGCCATGCTGGACCTTGCGCGCTGGCCGCCGCACTACCCGGCGGGTCGCGGGTCTGAACCTAGGGAGCTGACCGGCAGATTACCCGGCGGGTCGCGGGTCTGTTTCCGGGAGCCGCTGAAGCCATGCCTCGAGTTCGCGGGGGTGACGGAAGATGAGGACCTTCGACGCGCCCGGTGCGTTTTGCAGCTCTCGCATCACTCGTCGCTTGCGGCTAAACGATCGGAAATGCCATCCAATGATCGAGTCGGCCGCGAGGAGGCGGCCGAACGTTTCCTGGTTGCCGTTGCAGACCTCTTCCCGGGCGATGACGCGGTGAAGTGAGCGCCGGATCAATCGGAGTAGTGAAAGCCATCGGGGATAGTCGAGGCCCACGATCAACTCCGCGCGCGGCACAACGAGGTCACGCCACACCCCATAGGCACTGTCGAGCACCCACTGATCCTGTCCGGCGATGCGCGCTGCAAGTTCCCGCTGTATGGCGGTGTCCGGCTGCCGCCACCCCGGAAGCCAGCCGATATCGTCGTCGGCCGAGAACTCCGGGAGCCCCGTTCGAGCCGCGTACGCGCGGGCAGCGGAGGACTTGCCACTGCCGGTGACACCGTAGAAGAGGACGCGGGATGGAGCAGCTGTGGGATTCGGGGTCTGCACGACGTTCAGCATGCCACACTGGTCCGATGCCTGAGTTTTCCATCTCTGCAAGCCCTGACGTGTCCGCCGCCGAGGCGTTGGCGCTCTACGAATCGATGGGGTGGACCGCCTACACCCGGGACCCGGATCTGCTGGTGCGGGCTATCCAGAACTCCTCGTTCGTGATCGCCGCGCGAAGTGCGACCGGTGGCCTTGTGGGCTTGGCCCGTTCCGTCTCTGATGACGCGACCATCTGCTACCTGCAGGACATCCTTGTGGATCCGGCGTTCCAGGGCGCCGGCGTGGGGCGTGCGTTGCTGGAAGCAGTCCAGCGGCGGTACGGGCATGTCCGCCAGACCGTTCTCATTACCGACAACGAGCCCGGCCAGCGTGCCTTTTACGAAACTCTGGGTTTCACCGAGGGAGCCGATTTCAGTCCGGAGCCGATCCGCGTTTTCGCCCTGTTTCGCTGAGGCGCTGGTTGGCTGTTCTCCGTGGACCTAGTTCACATTGTCAGCTATGGTCTGAGCATGCGGAGGGTGGCGGGGGCAGCGGTAAGCGGAGCGCTGTCGCTTGTGCTGCTTTGCGGTTGCTGGATTGTGCCGGTCACCCACACAGACGTTTGCGTCGACTGGGTGCAATTCGAGACCATGCAGCAGCGCTTTGATCACGCCGGCGCGGTGTTGATTGGCAAGCCGCTGAAGCGGGACGGTGAGGCCCGGATCTACGGATACCAGGCGAACGTGCACGCGGTGGAAGTGGAGCGGGTACTCAAGGGCGGCATCGGGGCGGGCCCGGTACGTGTTGCGTCCATGCCGGTGACTTGCGGAAAGTCCTATCCGGACGGTGACCCGCTCGACACAGGTGCCCGGCAACTATTTTTCCTGACTGCGCAGAACGACGAATGGTTCACGATGACGCCGGACCAAGGCGCGGCACCGTTCCCGCCGGGTACTCCCCTCCCCTTCAAGATGCGTGGAGATGTGCTTCAGTCTGCCGTCAAGCGGTAAACCGACACGTGGCTGCGGGATTCTCCGGTGAATTCGCTGCCGTCCCAGTCTGCCCATCTGGATTCCAGCTCGAAGCCGGCCAGCCGGGCCATGAGGTCGAGCTCACTGGGCCAAATGAAGCGGTGTGGTGTCCGTACAATGCGTGCTTCCCTGCCGTCCGAGAGTTCCGGACCGAACCCCACGTGGTGCGAGACGACGTGCTGTTGCACCACGTCGTAAGTGTCGACCAGCAGGTACCCCGGCTGACTCACCTCGACCGTGCCGCCATGACCGGGTGCGAGCGAACGGAGCTGTGGCACCCAGAGCTCGATGACGAAGCGCCCGCCGGGGGCAAGATGCCGGGCAGCGTTCTGGAAGCAGCGCACCTGCTCCTCCTGAGTTAGGAGGTTGGCGATGGTGTTGAACACTAGAAATGCGAGGGAGAAGTTGTCGCCTGCGACTGTCTCGGTCATGTCGCCTTGAACGACAGGAATCGCCTCCGCACCGTCCTTCTCGCGCAATCGGGAGATCATCGCATGCGACAGTTCGATGCCGGCGACACGGACCCCGGCTTCGGAGAGGGGAATCGCGACCCGTCCCGTGCCAATGGCAAATTCGACCGCCGGTCCGTTACCCGCGAGCTTCGACAGGACCTCGACCGTGGGGCCAAGCACCTCGGGCGCGAACATGCCCTCTCCAGGCGTGTCGTACTTCCTTGCGGCTTCGTCGTCCCATAGCTGTTGCTGGTTGACCATCCCGCCACTATTGCATCCACTGTGCAGTTCCACTAGCGATCGACGCGGTCCGCTCGGTACGAACTCGCGTGGCCAGGCGAATGGCGAAAGTTTTTGCTGACCGCTCGGCGCTCGCAGCTCTTCGCTCGGCGTCGTCCGGACCCCGGTTCGGACGCTGGCCCCACGACGCCAGTACACCCCTCCCCCTCCATGGAATCCTGAACTCCGCCCAGACCATGACCCCGCAGCTCCTGACCCAGCGGGACGACTCAACACGGCTGCCTCGGTCGCCCGTTCGGCGAGGGCCAGCACGGCACGGGTGGTTCACGATCTGAAGTAGTGGTTTCTTCGTGGTGTTTGGGTGGGGTCGAGGTGGGGTGGCGGGATGAACCAGGGGACGCCGTTGCGGGGTTGGATGGTCCATTGTTCTCTGTGGGTCAGGTGGTGATGGTGGGAGCACAGGAGTGTTCCATTGTCTGCGGATGTGGTGCCGCCTTTGGACCAGTAGGTGATGTGGTGGGCTTCGCACCAGGGGGCGGGGATGGTGCAGCCGGGGAAGGTGCAGCCTTGGTCGCGGGCG
>NZ_JBFTQK010000007.1:0-228403 GCF_056398965.1 Arthrobacter sp. 01T414
TTGTAGGTGCTGGCCGTTGCTCCGCTGATGGCGGCGCCGTTGGCCTTCCACTGGTAGGCCAGGGTGACCGGGGCCGGAGCCCAGGTTCCCGGGACTGCCGTGAGCGTGGCCCCGACTTTCGCCGTTCCGGTGATGGTGGGAACCGGTGCTGTTAGTGGATCGGTCCCGGAAGCGTAGGCGAGATCGAGAACACTGGCCTTCCCTGACACGACGTCGACCTGTGTAGCCGACGTTTCGCTGGCGGTATTGCCGGAGTACAGCTTGCCGAGGTTGCTATGCAGCACGACGATGTACTTCCCCGTGGTGAGACCCGGGATCGTGAACTTCCCCGTGAAGTCGGTGGCGCCATTGCGGGTCACCAGCGATCCATCGAGAGTGTAGGCCTGGACCCACGCGCCCGCGATCGGCTTGCCTGCCTTGTCGGTTGCCGTTCCCGTAATCGATCCGCCTTGAACCAAAGAGGCGTTGATGCCATCTACGGATTGGCCCGAGGCGACAGCGATGGGTGCCGCCTGCGCCGGCCCGGACGATTCGGGCTTGTTGTCGTAGAACTGCGCTTCTTCCTGCGCATAACCACTCGAACGGTTGAAGGCAACCTTGTAAGATCCCTCCGCCAGACCGACGACGCTGAAGGCGCCGGAGGCGTCCGTATAGCCGTTCTTAACCGTCTTGCCCGCAGGGTCCAGCACGTCGACCGGGTAGCGGACACCGTCCAGCCCTGACACCTTTCCGCTGAGGGAAGCACCCTTGATTGCTGTCAGGTCGATTCCCGTGCGGTCCTGGCTGGTAGCGACGGTGACCATGGACGCCGTTGCCAGATTTGAGCCGCCGTACCAGAGGTCGGTGGCGCCGCTGCTGCCGCCGTCGAACTTCAACTTGTAGCTTCCGGCAGGCAACCCGACGATCTTGTAGCTCCCATCGGCAGCCAACTGGCTGCTGAATTGAGCACCGTCCAGCACGCCATCCGGGTAGGCCGTGATCCGGGTGAGGCGCAGGTCCATGGTCTCGGGGGCGGTAACCTTCCCGCTGACAGTTGCTCCCCTGATCAAGGTTGTGTCCGCAGCTGTGATGGCCTGTCCCGCGGCAACGGTGATCGGGGTGGCTGCCCCGAAGTTATCGGCATCGCCGTACCAACGGTCCAAGGCGCCAGTGTTGTAGGAGGAGAAAAGAATCTTATAGCTACCCGTGGGGAGGCCCCGCAGGGTGAAATGACCATCGGAGCCGATGGATGCACGGCCGACCACCTTGTTAATGTCTCCCGCTTGGAAGATAGTCGCTGCGTAGTAGCTCTCGATCGGATTGAAATCCGGGAGGATGTTCACTTTCCCGCTAACGCTGCCGCCCAGCGCCAGTATCGCATCGACTCCCGTGCGGTCCTGCCCGGCTTGAAGGGTGATCGGCAGCGCTTTGTCGGCAGTCGGCACATTGTCGTACCACTCGCTGAGGCTGCCGGAGTCCTGGCCAGCAAAGCTTACTTTGTAGCTTCCGGCAGCCAGGCCATTGATCTCGTAGCTCCCATCCGATCGTGGCTCGGAACTGCCGGCGAAGGTGGACCCGTCTTCTTGCGTCACGATGACGCGGACCGACGTCAAATCAACTTCCGCGGGAGCGCTGACCTTGCCGCTGATTGAAGCGCCCTTGGTCATGGTGGCATTCACGCCGGACAGATCCTGGCCAGTCTCAAGTTTGATGGGAATGCCATTGGAACCGCGGAGGTCCAGGAGGCCGGTTCTGAAGGAGGTGACTTCTACTACGTAGTCACCGGCATAGAGTCCAATAAACTTGTAGCTTCCATCGTTTTCGACATTCGTGATATTTGAGCTGCCCCGACCGGGCCCCATCGTAGAGATCTGGACTGTAAGAGAGTTGGGGCTGAAACCGGCGGGAATGGTGATCTTTCCGCTAACGGTTGCTCCCTTGACAAGGGTTGCGTCTATCCCTGTGACGTCTTGCTCGCTTTCTACCGAGACTGCAGTTGCACTCGTCTCGGAGGCCGCGTTCGGGTACCAGAGATCCAACGCGCCGGAGTCGCCGGGGGAGAACCGCACCGTGTAACTGCCCGAGGAAAGTCCCTGGACCCTGTAGCGACCGTCCGGGTCTACACGGACGGACTTGCCGGCGGAGCTTGGCTCATTCTTGGACTCGACCTCCACGCTGACGGCGGAGATATCCACGCCGTCCGGAGCGGTAATCTTTCCGCTGATGGACGCTCCCTTGAGCAGGGTGGCGTCGATTCCCGAGACGTCCTGATCGGCTGCGACGACTACGTCGACGGCGGATTCAGGGGAAGTGCCGCCGCCATACCACTGGTCCATGGCGCTCGTGCCGTTCGCGGTGAACTGGACTTTGTACCGTCCTGCGGGAAGTCCCGAGACGCTGTAATGGCCTTCGGTGTCCACCTCGGCGTAGCGCCAAATCCACCCCACTTCGGACTGGACATAAACGCTGACGGCCGAATAATCCACGCCCGCGGGAACCGTGACCTTCCCGCTGATCGAGGCGCCCTTGAGCAAAGCCGCGTCGATCCCTACAACGTCCTCCCCGTCCGCCATCGTGACGGTAGTGCCGCCTTCAAAGGAGGTAGCGTTCGCGTACCACTGCTCCAGGAAATCCCCCTGGTAAGAGGCGAACTGAACCTTGTAGCTTCCCCTAGGCAGTCCCTTGATGACATAGCGGCCGGTTTCGTCGGGGTGCACCTCCAAGCTGTTATTCGTCATGCCCGAGGTGGGCCAAGCCGTGACGCCCACGGTCGAAAGATCCACGCCCGCAGGCGCGGTGACGGTGCCTGTGATTGAAGCACCCTTGACCATGGCGGCGTCGATGCCGGAAAGTTCCTGGCCGGCCGTGAGAGTGAACATCTTTGCGCTCTCGAAAGAGGAGGCAGCCGGGTACCACTGATCCAGGGCGCCGGCGTTCCTACCGTCAAACTTGACCGTGAACGTTCCGGCCGGAAGTCCTACGATTTTGTAGTTGCCGTCGGCGTCCACCTGGCTGTATCTCGGAAGATATCCGTCTGGCTGCCAAGCCGATACCCCGATTTGCGCAACATCGACGCCGGCAGCTCCAGTGATCTTGCCGCTTACCGAAGCGCCTTTATCGAGGGTGGCATTAATTCCGGTGAGTGCCTGCCCTGAACCTACCAGCACCTCGGTGGCCCCCTCGGAGGAAGAAGCGCCTCCGTACCAACCGTCTACCGCGCCACTGTCGTTGCCGGAAAAATGGACCTTGTAGCTGCCGGCAGGCAGGCCGCTGACAGTGAAGTGTCCTTCCGAATCGGGCTGCGTACCGCGGTACTCCGCCGTGCTCTCGGCTGAGATCCAAATGCGGGCCAGGTCCACGCCGGCTGGTGCGGTGACGGTGCCGCTGATGGACGCATTGTCGGCTTCTTCGGCATGCGCCGGCGCCAGTCCAAAAAATATCAAAGACGCAAGTACCGCCAATACGGTCGCAAACCGCGCACGGAATCGGGTGCTCCTATAGAGCATCTTTACTCCCCCCAAAGAGTGATTTCCGGCAACGGATTACGCCGCGCCATCATTCAGTTTTCAAATAACGACTCAGTGTAACCGGGGAAAGGCATTTGTAAAGCGGCGAAGCCCGTAACTTCCTGCATACTAAGTGGGGCCGACTGGATCAGATTCCTAAGTCGGGAAAACTCTCGGATGGACGATGTTTCGTGACGACAACACTTGGGGCGATGAAGAAATCCGTCCGTCCAATGGCGGACGCCGTCTCATTTCCGGCCCTCTCCATTGGCCTAGCGGTTATTTCCGTACTGGCATTTCAACCGGGCGGGCTGTTCCGCTTTGTCTGGGCAAAGATCCTGATCCTTATCGTGGCCGTACTCTTCGGCGTCCTGTCACCGAGGGCCGGCCTCGTTCCAAGGACCCTGAAGGTTGCCATTGGACTTGGTGCTGGCTGGATCGTCGTCGCGATGTTGTTCTCGGAGAGCCCGCTGGCCAGCCTTCTGGGGCGATGGCCCAGATACGAGGGAATTCCCACGCTCGGACTTTATGTCGCGATGTTTTTCGTGGGGGCGAAGATTCTGGGAGGAAAGGCCACAACCGGCAACTGGCAAACTTTGCGGCTGTCACTCGCGGCCGCTGCGGTCCTTCTTCTAGCCTTGAGCGGATTTGAGGCCGTGGGACTGCGGCCAATAGGCGGGGCCGTTGGAGACCGAACCGGCGCGACATTGGGAAATGCGACAGACCAGGGTCTGATTGGCGTCGTAATAGCAGGCGTGCTTTCTGCGCCGTTTGGAAAATCTGCCGGCAGAGGTAAGTGGCTGACGGTGCTTGGTTTAGCCTCCGCCGTGGCGATTGTCCTGCTCTCCGCATCGCGGGCTGCCTTGGCAGCGTTGGCAATCGTTGCCATCACGGCAACAGTTGTTCTGTTCAGAGCGCGCCAAGGCAGGAAGCTCACGGTCGTCTTGGGTCTCGCCGGAGCGGTCGTTGCCGTCGGTGCCTCGGCATTGCTCATCCCACCCATGCGCGCTCGACTGTTCTCGGCAGACACTGTTGATGGCCGGTCCATGCTCTGGAACCGGACCCTCGGTCTCGTGAAAGACCACCTATGGAGCGGCGTCGGCCCAAGTGGTTTTGTCGACGCATTCCCCGCCTACGTGGATCAATCGTGGGCGCAAACAGTGGGGGACAGGTTCCCGACTGATTCACCGCATAGCTGGCCTTTGCAGTTACTGGTGGCCGGTGGTGCGCCCCTGCTCATCGCTGCGCTCGTGTGCGCCGGGTTGTTCATCCGGAGCGCGCTGGCAAGAATCGCCCAGGCCGCGGAACCAGCGGGGAAGCAACAGCTGATAGTTGTGCTGGCAGCTGTCTGTGCTTATGCGGTCGCGCTCCTGACCCATTTCAGTTCTCCCGGGACGACCGGACTGGTGGCCTTCCTGGGTGGCGGGCTGGTGGCGATCGAGCAGAATGGACGGAATCGTCAGGGAGGCGTCCTGGGTTTGGCGCGGGACTTGGCTTCCTCGAGGATTGCCGGACTGGCCCTCGTGGCGGCCGCCCTAGCCGTGGCAGTGCCCGCGTCGGCAGCGGAATGGCCCATGGCAGCCGGCGCCCGAGCCGCCCGCGAGGGAAACCCGACCGGAGCAGACGCATACTTCCAGCAGGCCTATGGTCTGCGCCCCTGGGACAGCGACACAGCCATGTTGGCGGCTCAAGCGTTTGCTGGACCGGGCACCGATGGTGACAAGACCGCCGCCGCCAACGCCGTGAAGTGGGGAAGCCGTGCGCTGGTCCGGACACCCCAGTCTTTGGAGGCCGGCCTTGCCACCGCAATCGGCCACATCTATGCCGGCCAGCTCGATGCGGCCAAGACGCAACTTGACCAACTGACTGTGATGGCCCCGTACTCATCGGCCGTCTACCTCCAGCGCGGCGTTGCGAACTTCGGGCTCGGCCGCGGTGCGGACAGCGTCGCGGACCTGCAACGGGCGGCGGTTCTCGATCCTAAGTCGGACGTGCCTTGGCGGGTACTGGCCGGTGTTTACCAGCGTCTGGGCGAGGCCGAGCTGGCGCAGGACGCGCTGCAACGTGCGCAGAATGTGGGCACTGGCTAGCCCGTCCTCGGGGCCCGAGGATGGCCCCGCCAGCCTCGATTTGTGCGCGGCAAAAGTCTCGGGTAAAGTAATTACTCGTGCTGAGGCGCTGGGAGCGCGGGTTTGGACCTGCGGAACCGGCCCGAAAGTTCCATTGGGATATGGTGTAATTGGCAACACTACGGTTTCTGGTACCGTCATTCTAGGTTCGAGTCCTGGTATCCCAGCTCTGAATAATCCACGGTTTTCCGCGGTAAATCAGGGGTTCTGAAGCGGTTTGACCGATTTGGAACACGCGCTAAGTCTGTGAAATACTGACTTGGCTCGAACGGCAGGAATGCTGTTCGGAAGTGCAAGTAAGGAAGTATTAGGGCCCCATCGTATAGCGGCCTAGTACGCTGCCCTCTCACGGCGGTAACGCGGGTTCGAATCCCGCTGGGGTCACCATGGAAACGGTCCCGGGCATCAGCCCGGGGCCGTTTTTTGTTGTCACCGCCAACCACCCGGACGCAAGCGGCACCGCCCGGGGAGGCCCAACTGGCATGATGAGGCTGTGAGCTCCAACGAAAGCAACCGCCGCCCCGGGCCGCAGACGCCCGCCGCGCGGCAAGCTGCCGCCGTCGAACTGCTCGAGACGGTCCGGGGGGAACTGTCAGCGGTGTCGCTACCCCTGGCCCTCCCCGGGGCCGATGCCGCGCGGCTCGACATCCGTCAGGTCCTGGCCCAACTGGATGACTACATCCTGCCCCGGTACCGCAGCCTGGAGGCTCCGCTGCTCGCCGTCGTCGGCGGGTCAACCGGTGCGGGCAAGTCCACCCTGGTCAACGCTCTTGTAGGACACCCGGTGACCCGGGCCGGCGCCATCCGCCCGACCACCCGCCAGCCAATCTTGCTGCACCACCCCGGCGACGCCGAGTGGTTTGCGGACCAGCGGGTGCTGCCGAGCCTGAGTCGGATCCGCGGAACGGTGGTCGACGCGCCCCTGCCCGCCCACCAGGCCGGCCCCACCCCGGACGCGGCCGCCATCACCTCCCTCGTGCTCGCCGCGGATCCGGCGGTGCCGCAGGGCATTGCGCTGCTGGACGCGCCCGACGTCGACTCCGTTTCCGATGACAACCGCCGGCTCGCCGGCCAGCTTCTGGCCGCAGCCGACCTGTGGGTGTTCGTCACCACCGCCAACCGATACGCCGACGCCGTTCCCTGGCGCCTGCTGCTGGACGCTGCCTCACGGGACATCATGGTGGCCGTGGTCCTGGACCGTGTCCCGGCGGCAGCAGAAGAGGAGGTCAGCGCAGACCTCCAGGCCATGCTGACTCGAGAGGGATTGGGCGCTGCGCGGCTCTTCGTCGTGCGCGAGGTGGAGCTTGATTCGATGGGGATGCTGCCGGCTGATGCCGTGGCGGCGCTGAGCGGCTGGCTCCGGGAACTTGCTGTCGACGCTGCCGGCCGGGCCGCGGTAGCCCGCCGGACGCTCAACGGAACGGTCAGGGCGCTGGGCGGCCGGGTCGAGAGCGTCGCGGGCGCCGTGGCGGCCCAGCAGCGCGCTGCCGAGGTGCTGGCCAAGGACGCCAGCAGTGCCTATGCGGACGCCGTCGGGCGCATCCTCGACGCAACGCGGGATGGCGCCCTGCTGCGAGGCGAAGTCCTGGCCCGCTGGCAGGATTTCGTGGGTACGGGCGAGTTCTTCCGCGCCATGGAACAAACCATCGGCCGGCTCAGGGACCGGATGGGCGCCTTCTTCCGGGGCGAACCCACCCCGGCCGTGCGGGTGGAGACCGCGATCGAGACTGGCCTGCAGGCGGTCATTCTTGACGAAGCCGCCAACGCCGCCGAAGAGGCCGACCAGCGCTGGCGCTCCGACCCGGCCGGCCGTCAGCTTCTCGGCACCGATGACCTCTCCGGCACCAGCGAATCCTTCGCCGACGCTGTGGCTGCCGAGATCCGGGCCTGGCAGGGCAGCCTGATGGAACTGATCCGGACAGAGGGCCAGGGCAAGCGCAGCCAGGCCCGCTGGCTCTCCTTCGGCATCAATGGACTTGGCGCGGCGCTGATGATCGTGGTCTTTTCGATGACCGCCGGCCTGACCGGTCTTGAGATCGGCGTGGCCGGCGGTACCGCCGTCGTGGGCCAGCGCGTCCTGGAAGCCGTCTTCGGAGAAGACGCGGTCCGCCGGCTCGCCAAGACGGCACGCGAGGACCTGCAGGCCCGCTGCCAGCGGCTGTTGCAGGCGGAACAGCAACGGTTCCTGGCCCGGCTTGAGATGCCCGACGGGGTGCCCCCGTCCGCCCTCGCGGAGCACGCCGCGGACCTCGGCCGGCTGGCGGCCTCGGCATGAACCGCCACACCGCCGCCAAGCAGGCCTCGCAGCTGCACCGCAGGCTGGAAGCCCTGAACGATGCCCGGGAACTCGCCGCGGGCGCCCTGCCGGACGAGTCCCTGGAGGAAGTCCTGGCGGTGCTGGACCGAGCGAGCTCCCGCCGCTCACTTTCGGCAGACCACACTGTGGTCGGCTTCTTCGGCGGGACCGGGAGCGGCAAGTCATCGCTGTTCAACGCGGTCAGCGGCGAGGAAATCGCGACCGCGGCAGCCCGGCGCCCCACCACCTCCGAACCGCTGGCCGGCATCTGGGGCGCCGAGGGCAGCGACGGGCTGCTCGACTGGCTGGATGTCCGGGCCCGGCACCACGCCGCAGCAGTCCCGGGATTCGCCGACGAGACCACCGGGCTGATTCTGCTGGACCTGCCGGACTTTGACTCGACGCGCGCCGAAAACCGGGAGATCGTGCAGCGCATGGTGGGCCTCGTGGACGTGCTGGTGTGGGTGCTGGATCCGCAGAAGTATGCCGATGCCGCCGTGCACAATGACTTCCTCGCCCCGCTGGCCTCGCACGCGGCCGTCACGCTCGTGGTGCTCAACCAGGTGGACCGCCTGCCGGAACATGAGATCCGGCCTGTGCTCGAATCCCTGAAGGGCATCCTGGCCCGGGACGGCCTGGGCAAAGTGCAGGTGTTGGGTGCGTCGGCCGTCGTCGGTACCGGCGTGGACAAGGTCCGCTCCGCCATCCGCCAGGTTGTCATGCAGCGGCTGGCGCTCTCGCAGCGGCTCGCTGCGGACGTCGACCGGGCCTCCGCACGGCTCGCCGAGGCCTCCGGCGCGGGCGAGGCCGCCGGCGTGAGGGCTGAGACCCGGGGCCGGCTGGCCGGGGAGCTGGCTGTCGCCGCCAATGTGCCGCTGGTGGTGGATGCCGTGGCACGGTCCTACCGGCAGGAAGCCACACGCCGCACCGGTTGGCCGGTGACGCGCTGGTTGGTCCGGTTCCGGCCCGACCCGCTGCGGCGGCTGAACCTGCGGCGGACGGACGCGCGGCCCGAGCTGAACCGCACCTCGCTGCCACCGGCCGGGGCCCCGGAACGGGCGCGTACCGACGCCGCCGTGCGCGACTTTGCGGACGCCGCGTCCGACGGCGCTCCGGGCCCCTGGCGTGCGGTGATCCGCGGAGCGGCCCGCGAGGGCCGGGAGCGGCTTCCCGACGCGCTGGACCAAGCGATTGCCAGCACAGATCTCAAAGCCGGGCGCGGTTCCTGGTGGTGGACGGCCTTCAACGTGGTCCAGTGGCTGGGCCTGGTGGTTGCGCTCGGAGGCCTGGGCTGGCTTGGGGTGCTGGCCGCGTTGGGCTACTTCCAGCTGCCTGTGCCGGAGATTCCCCGGGTGGAGGGCTGGCCTGTGCCCACCGTCATGGTGGCCGGGGGAGTGCTGTTGGGCATCGTGCTGGCCCTTGCGGCGAGATTTATCGCCGCCGCCGCGGCCCGTGCCCGGGCGCGGGTGGCCAGGAAGCGCCTGCGGGCTGCCGTGTCCGCCGTCGCGGAGGAACTCGTGGTGGACCCGGTGGAACTGGAGATCAGCCGGCTCAAGTCCTTCAACGCCGCTTTGAAATCCGCGGCAGGGTGATGTTCCCGGGCAGGCCTGTGGCTACTCGGCGGTGACTGTTTCCACGGCGTCGCGGACCTTGACCAGGGTCCGCAGGTTACGGGTAGTGGTGCTGGCCTTGTACTTGGCCTTGGATGAGAGCTTGCTGAAGGGGCTGTCGAGGGTGCCGCCTGCGGGCGCCAGCCAGGCCATGGCTTCGGGCCCCAGCCGTGTCAGCTCCACGCCCTCAAGGGCGCTCCCGGCGTGGTAGAGCTCGGAAAGTATCCCGGAATCCGAGGAGAGCGTGACGTAGCTGTGCGTCGTGGTGTCGTCCGGGGGATAGGGGCAGGCCTCGACAAGTTCGGCCACGCGGTCGGCGGACAGCACCACCACCCAGGCGTCGTAGCCGAAGGCCCCGCGCAGGCAGGCCTCGAATTCTGCCTTGACCTCCGCTGCCGAAAGCTCGCTGGCGAGCACCACGTTGCCGCTGGCCAGCAGCGTTTTCACGGCTGAAAACGGACGCGTCTTCAGGGCCTCTTTGAGCTCCGCCATCTTGATGTTGATCCCGCCGACGTTGACCCCGCGCAGGAAGACCGCATAGCTGTTCATGGCCACAGCCTAGCGGCGCCGGCAGGGAAAGCGGCGACGCTTAGTCGTTGGTCTTGCGCAACGCCTCGGTCAGGACGCGGGCGGCGTTGCAGACGACCTCCGCGTGCAGCCGACCGGGCTGGCGGGTCAGGCGTTCGATCGGACCGGAAATGGAGACTGCGGCAATCACGCGGCCGGATGGCCCGCGGACGGGCGCGGACACGGAAGCGACCCCCGGCTCACGTTCCCCGAGGCTCTGCGCCCAGCCGCGGCGTCGTACTCCGGCCAAAACTGTGGGCGTGAAGCGGGCGGCCTGCAGGCCCTCGAGCAGGCGGTCGTGGTCTTCCCAAGCCAGCAGCACCTGCGCTGCGGAACCGGCCTTCATCGAAAGCTGGGTGCCCACCGGAATGGTGTCCCGCAGGCCGATGGGCCGCTCGGCGGAGGCGACGCAGACACGCCAGTCGCCCTGCCGGCGGAATATCTGGGCGCTCTCGCCCGTGGCGTCGCGCAGCTGCATCAGCACGGGGCCGGCGGACGCAATGAGCCGGTCCTCGCCGGCTGCAGAGGCGAGCTCGACCAGGCGGCTGCCGAGCACGAACCGGCCCTGGATGTCGCGGCTCACCAGTCGGTGGTGAACGAGCGCCAGCGCAAGGCGGTGCACCGTCGGCCGAGCGAGTCCGGTGGCCGCAACGAGCTGCGCCAGGGTGGTGGGGCCGGCCTCGAGCGCGTCGAGTACATGGGCCGCTTTATCGATGACGCCGACGCCACTAGAATTGTCCATGTAATGATATTGCCGTCTCAATATCTGAGATGCAAATCATTGCGCTGGCATATTTGGCGGCAGTGCTGATTCAGTGGAGATCATCAACCGGCCGGAACGGGACGCGTCGCTAGCAGCGCAGGCAGTCGCGGGGCAAAACAGCAGTGAAGGGAGCAGGCCGTGGCAAAGACATTGGCCGAGAAAGTCTGGGACGCGCACGTGGTGCGCAAGGGGGACGGCGAAGGCGCCAACGCCCAGCCGGACCTCCTCTTCATTGACCTCCACCTCGTGCACGAGGTGACCTCCCCGCAGGCTTTCGAGGGCCTGCGCCTCGCCGGCCGCAAGCTGCGCCGGCCGGACCTCACCATCGCGACCGAGGACCACAACACTCCCACGCTGGCCATCGACAAGCCAATCGCGGACCTCACCAGCCGGACCCAGATCGAGACCCTGCGGAACAACTGCAAGGAATTCGGCGTCCGCCTGCACTCCCTCGGGGATGCCGAGCAGGGGATCGTCCACGTGGTCGGCCCGCAGTTGGGCCTCACCCAGCCGGGCATGACCGTGGTCTGCGGCGACTCACACACGTCCACGCACGGGGCCTTCGGCGCGCTCGCCATGGGAATCGGCACCTCCGAGGTGGAGCACGTCATGGCCACCCAGACGCTGTCGCTCAAGCCTTTCAAGACCATGGCAATCAACGTTGAGGGCACGCTGCGGCCGGGCGTGAGCGCCAAGGACATCATTCTGGCCGTCATCGCCGAGATCGGTACCGGCGGCGGCCAGGGCTACGTCCTGGAGTACCGCGGTTCCGCCATCCGGGCGCTCTCGATGGAAGCCCGGATGACCATCTGCAACATGTCCATCGAGGCCGGCGCCCGCGCCGGCCTGGTGGCACCGGACCAGACCACCTATGACTACATGCAGGGGCGCCCGCACGCGCCCCAGGGCGCGGACTGGGACGCCGCCGTCGAGTACTGGAACACGCTGCGGACCGACGATGACGCGACGTTCGACGCCGAGGTGGACCTCGACGCCGACACGCTGGAGCCGTTCGTGACCTGGGGAACCAACCCTGGCCAGGGCGTGTCCCTGTCCGCCAACGTGCCTTCGCCCGCGGACTTCGGCGACGAAAACGCCAAGGCCGCCGCGGAACGTGCCCTGCAGTACATGGGCCTCGAGGCCGGCACGCCGATGAAGGAGATCCGGGTCGACACCGTCTTCCTGGGTTCCTGCACCAACTCCCGGATGGAGGACCTGCGGGCCGCGGCGGACATCATCCGCGGCCGCACCAAGGATCCGGACATCCGGATGCTCGTGGTGCCCGGCTCGGCCCGTGTCCGGCTCGAGGCCGAGGCCGAGGGGCTGGACAAGGTGTTCACGGACTTCGGTGCCGAGTGGCGCTTTGCCGGCTGCTCGATGTGCCTGGGCATGAACCCGGACCAGCTGGAGGTGGGGGAGCGCTGCGCCTCAACATCCAACCGCAACTTCGAGGGACGCCAGGGCAAGGGCGGCCGCACCCACCTCGTCTCGCCCGTGGTGGCGGCGGCGACGGCGGTGCGCGGCACGTTGAGCTCGCCGTCGGACCTGGAGCCCGTGACCGAACCCGCCGGCCAGCACGTGGGCGCCGCGTAGCGCCACCCGCCCCGGCCACCTGCCCCGTTTGGCAGACCCAGCTTCCGAAGGATCCGCAATGGAAAAGTTCACCACCCACACCGGCGTCGGTGTCCCGCTGCGACAGAGCAACGTCGACACGGACCAGATCATCCCCGCCGTCTACCTCAAGCGCATAACCCGCACCGGCTTCGAAGACGCGCTCTTCTCGGCCTGGCGCAAGGACCCGTCGTTCATCCTGAACCAGGAACCGTTCAGCGCCGGCTCCGTGCTGGTGGCCGGGCCGGATTTCGGCACGGGCTCCTCCCGCGAGCACGCTGTCTGGGCGCTGAAGGACTACGGCTTCAAGGCAGTGCTGTCCTCCCGGTTCGCAGACATCTTCCGCGGCAATTCGGGCAAGCAGGGCCTGCTCGCCGCGGAACTGGCCCAGGACGACATCGAACTGATCTGGAAGGTGCTGGAAAACGCCCCCGGCACCGAAGTCAAAGTCGACCTCGTCTCCAAGACCGTAGAGTGCGGCAATGTGGTGGCACCGTTTGAGATTGACGACTACACCCGCTGGCGCCTGCTGGAGGGCCTGGACGACATCGGGCTGACCCTGCAGCACGAGGAAGACATCACCGCCTACGAGGCCACGCGGCCGGCATTCAAACCGACGACACTGCCGGCGAAGCTGTCCTGAGTTCCTGAGCTCCTGAGTACTATCGGCCTTGAGGGAAGCACCTCACTCGGACGGCAAAATTCAGCCCCTAGGGAGCAGCGATGAAATTCACTACGGTGATGTGGACGACGGCCGCGACAGCTGCGACGGCAGCGGTCGGTGGATTGGCGACGGACCCTGACGACGCCTGGTATCGACGGCTCCGCAAGCCTGATTGGCAACCGCCAGCCATTGCATTTCCTGTGGTTTGGACAGCGCTGTACGCGGACCTCGCCGTGAGCTCCGCCGTCGCGCTGGACAGCGGCGATGGGACCGGCGCTCCGGACGGCAAGGAGAGGGAAGAGCGAGCCGCCTACCGGCGTGCACTCGCGACAAACCTCGTCCTCAATGCGTCCTGGAGCTGGCTCTTCTGGCGGGCGCGTCGGCCGTGGCTCGCTGCGGCGGAATGCGCCGTGCTGACGGCGAGCAGTGTCGACCTGGTGCGGCGCACCTACAGACTGGACCGCCGTGCCGGTGTGGCACTTGCCCCCTACGCAGCGTGGTGCGGCTTCGCTACAGCGTTGTCGACGGCGGTGGCGCGCCTCAATGCCGGAAAGACGGCGAACTGATCGGCGGCACTGCTTCGCGCCGTATTTCGGATCGGTAACGCTAGCTCCTATGCTTAGCTGGAGCCTTTGTAAGGATTTGGGGGGCGAGTAGTCGTGAGGAAACTGGTAAATGAGTAGTGTTCTGACAATCCGCGGAGGCGTCCCGCTGACCGGCCGCGTCACCGTTCGGGGGGCCAAGAATCTTGTCCCCAAGGCGATGGTTGCCGCCCTGCTGGGCAATGAGCCGTCCGTGTTGCGCAACGTTCCCGAAATCAAGGACGTTGAGGTTGTCACCAGCCTGCTCCAACTTCACGGCGTCACGGTGGACAAGGACCCCGTTACCGGGGACCTGACACTGGACCCGACCAACGCCAAGACGGCCTCGCACACTGCCATCGACGCGCACGCCGGTGACTCCCGCATCCCGATCCTGCTCTGCGGACCCCTGATCCACGCCATCGGCGAGGCCTTCATCCCCGACCTTGGCGGCTGCAAGATCGGTGACCGCCCCATCGACTACCACCTCAACGTGCTGCGCCAGTTCGGCGCCGTCGTGGAGAAGCGCCCGGGCGGGATCCACATCTCCGCGCCGAACGGCCTCAAGGGCGCCAAGATCGCGCTGCCCTACCCGTCCGTTGGAGCGACCGAACAAGTACTGCTCAGCGCCACCCGGGCCGAAGGCATCACCGAGCTGTCCGGCGCGGCCACCGAACCGGAAATTGTCGACCTCATCGCCGTGCTGCAGAAGATGGGCGCAATCATCAGCGTCCAGACCGACCGCACCATCCGGATCGAGGGTGTGCAGGACTTGGGCGGCTACAACCACCGTGCACTCTCTGACCGCAACGAATCCGCGTCCTGGGCCTCGGCCGCCCTGGTGACGCGCGGCGACATCTTCGTCGAGGGCGCCACGCAGCGGGACATGATGACCTTCCTGAACACCTACCGCAAGGTGGGCGGCGGCATGGACATCGGTGAGGACGGCATCCGCTTCTACCACCCCGGCGGAAAGCTCAACCCGCTGGTGCTGGAGACCGACGTCCACCCCGGCTTCATGACCGACTGGCAGCAGCCGCTGGTGGTGGCCCTGACCCAGGCCGAAGGCGTCTCGATCGTGCACGAGACCGTGTACGAAAACCGCTTCGGCTTCACCGATGCCCTGATCCGGATGGGCGCCAGCATCCAGGTCCACCGCGAATGCCTCGGCAGCGTCCCCTGCCGGTTCGGCCAGCGGAACTTCCTGCACTCGGCCGTCATTTCCGGGCCGACGCAGCTCAAGGGTGCCGACATCGACGTGCCCGACCTGCGCGGCGGCTTCAGCCACCTCATCGCTGCCCTGGCCGCGACCGGCACCTCCAAGGTCACCGGCATCGACATCATCAACCGGGGCTACGAGCGCTTCACCGAGAAGCTCGCCGGCCTGGGCGCCGACTTCGACATCACGTCAGCCCGGTAGCGGGGACCACGTGAAGGAAACGGCCAAGAGCCACATCACCTTTGTCATCGTGGCCGGCATCGTCCGGCCCGTCATGAACCTGCTGATGAATAAGAAGTGGGAGGGCCTGGAGAAGCTTCCCGCCGGCGGTTTCATTGCCGTGCCCAACCACTGCACCGAGATCGATCCGCTGGTGATCGGGCACATGCTCTTCAACCAGAACAGGATGCCGCACTTCCTGGCCAAGGGCAGCCTGTTCAAGGTGCCGGTACTGGGTTCGGTGCTCCGCAACACCAAGCAGGTCCCGGTGGAGCGCTCGACGGCGGGCGCCAACCGTTCGCTGCAGATCGCCAGGGAGGTCGTAGACGAGGGTGGTGCCATCATCATCTACCCCGAGGGCACGCTGACACGCGACCCTGAGCTGTGGCCCATGAAGGGCCACACCGGTGCTGCCCGGATGGCGCTGGAAAGCGGTATCCCGGTGGTCCCGATGGCCCACTGGGGCGCCCATGAAGTCTTTCCGCGCTACGCCAAGCGCTTCCATGTGTTCCCCCGTAAGACCTCACGGGTGCTGGTGGGCGACCCTGTGGACCTTAGTGCTTTTGCCGGACGTCCCCTGGACAAGGCGACGCTGACCGAAGCGACAAACGTGATCTTGGACGCCATCACCGAGCTGCTCGCAACCCTGCGCGGCGGACAGCCGCCGCTGGTGCGCTGGGACCCCTCGGCGCACAACCAGTCCACCCACGGGCGCTTCATCGAACGTGGCGGGCACAGCGGCGGAGCCGCCGAGGGCACTGATACAGACACCGATGCTGGCGCCGCAACGGACGGCACCAAGTGACGGCAGAGCTTCCCAAGCTGGATTCCTCCAGCTCGGCCAAGAGCGTTGCCGTGCTCGGTGCCGGATCCTGGGGTACCACCTTCGCGAAGATCCTGGCCGACGCGGCCACGGCCTCGGGCGTCGAACGCAGCGTCCGGCTCTGGGGCCGGCGCGCCGCCGTCGTGGACCAGATCAACAACGAGCACCGCAACGAGCAGTACCTCAAAGGCATCGCCCTGCCCGCCAGCATCACCGCCTCCACCGACGTGGCCGAGGTACTCGACGGCGCGGACCTGGTGGTCCTGGCCGTCCCTGCCCAGACCCTGCGGCCCCAGTTGCGCGAGTGGAAGCACCTGATCGGACCCGACGCTCTGGTGGTCTCCCTGATGAAGGGCCTGGAACTGCACACGGATGCCCGGATGAGCGAGGTGGTCTGCGAGGAGCTGGCTATTCCCGCCGAGCGCGTCGCCGTGGTGTCCGGGCCCAACCTGGCCATGGAAATTGCCCGTGAGGAGCCGACGGCGTCCGTCGTCGCCTGCACGGACGACGCCGCCGCAGGCTGGATGGCCCGCAGCTGCACGGCACCCTACTTCCGCCCGTACACGACGTCGGATGTGGTGGGCGTGGAAATCGGCGGCATCGTCAAGAACATCATTGCCCTGGCCGTAGGCATCTGCGAGGGCAAGCAGATGGGCGACAACACCAAGGCTTCCGTCATCACACGCGGCCTGGCCGAGACGTCGCGGCTGACGCTGGCCCTCGGCGGCGAGGCCCGGACCATGGCCGGGCTCGCCGGGCTGGGTGACCTCGTCGCCACCTGTTCCTCCGCGCTATCGCGGAACCACACGGCCGGACGGCTGCTCGGAACCGGCCTGAGCCTGGAGCAGGTCGCGGCCGAAATGACGCAGACCGCCGAAGGCATCAAATCGGCGCAGGCCGTGCATGAACTGGCCGGCAAGCTCGGCGTCGAGATGCCCATCACGGCCGCCGTCGTCGCGGTCCTGGCCGGAAAACTGTCCGTCGACGAACTGGGGCCGCTGCTGCTGTCCCGGGACCTGAAACCCGAAGGCGATTACTGAGAGTGTCGGAAAAGAATTTGACTACAGAGGCACAATCCGACCAATCCAGGCCCCGTGTGGCGGTGCTGTTCGGCGGCCGCTCCAGCGAGCACGCGGTCAGCTGCGTCACTGCGGCCGGGGTCCTCGGCGCGATTGACCAGACTAAGTACGAGGTGATCCCGATCGGGATCGCCAAGACCGGCCAATGGGTGCTGGCCTCCRGCGACCTCAAGCAGTGGTCGCTCTCCGCATCCTCGCTGCCGGAAGTGGCGCCGTCGGACCAGACCGTGACGCTGGCCGAGATTGGCGGGGAACACCAGCTGATCGTCGCCTCCCCGAACCAGGTCCCGCAGGAGCTGGGCTCGGTGGACGTGGTCTTTCCCCTGCTGCACGGACCGTTCGGCGAGGACGGCACCATCCAGGGGCTTCTGGAGCTCTCCGACACCCGTTACGTGGGTGCCGGCGTGCTCGCCTCCGCGGTCGGCATGGACAAGCACTACATGAAGGTGGTCTTCGAGTCCGCCGGCCTGCACGTGGGGCCGTACATTGCCGTCACGGACCGGCAGTGGCTGACCGATCCCGAACAGGTGCGCAAGCGCGTGGATGCCCTCGGCTTCCCGGTCTTCGTCAAGCCGGCGCGGGCAGGCTCCTCGATGGGAATCTCCAAGGTGGATTCGCTCGAGGGACTGGACGCCGCAATTGAGGCCGCCCGGGAACACGATCCGAAACTCGTGATCGAGGCCGGCATCGTGGGGCGCGAGATCGAATGCGCCGTGCTGGAGGGCCGCGGCAACGATGCTCCCCGGACCTCGATGCCGGGCGAAATCTCTGTTGCCGGCGGCGGCCACGATTTCTACGACTTCAACGCCAAGTACGTCGAGGACGACGCCGCCGCGCTCAGCTGCCCGGCCGACCTCCCCGAAGAGGCCATCGCCCGGGTCCGCGAGCTTGCCGCCGTCGCGTTCGACGCCGTGGGCGCCGAGGGCCTGAGCCGGGTGGACTTCTTCTACACGCCCGAGGGTGAACTGATCATCAACGAGATCAACACCATGCCCGGGTTCACACCCAAGAGCATGTACCCGCAGATGTGGAAGGCCTCGGGACTGGGCTACGCGGAGCTGATCGACGAGCTCATCTACCTGGCGCTGCACCGCAAGACCGGGCTGCGCTAAAAGCGAGGCCGAGATACCTGCGCGCCGGGCTACTTGCCGGCAGGCAGGTTCTGCAGATCCTCCTGGCCGACGCACTTGCGCGTGGCTTTGATCTTCGAGGCCGGGGACGCGAGCTCGGCCAGCACCGTGGCCGAGCTGATCTTGTTGGGATCCATCAGGATTTCCGTGGCGGGTTCGCGCCCGAAAGTGGTCAGCGTCCAGACCGGGTTCCCCTCCTTGATGACCCAGTCGACGCCGTTCACGCTCACGCAGCGGTCCGTGGTGGGTCCGGGGACATTGACGCCGCAGCGCAGGACCACCAGCGAAGGGTCACCCCATGCCGCCGTCGCCTGGCTGTTGGTCTTGCGCAGCTTCGCGTCACCAAGGCTGTCCGGCAACGCGAGCATCATGGGCGCGCAGGCCGCGTTCGCTGCGTCTTTGGCGGGCGCGACGTCCACGGCGGGGGAGCAGGCGCTGAGCGCGAGCCCGGCCGCGGCGGCGGTTGCCAGAAGACGAAGTGGACGACGGGAACCGTGCGGGCGGAGCAGCTGCATCCATCCAGCCTATCCCGGCTGCGGCGGCCATCCGGACGCTTCGGAGCGACCCGACGCCTCCCTTGTCACAGCCTCGCGGTAGCGTAGGGCTGTGCCCGAACCACTGACGCAAAAGCCCCAAAACCCCGAGGCCCGGAACCCCGACGCCCTGACCGTGGCCGAACTCTCCGAGTCGGAACTGCTTGCCCGGATCTTCCCGCGGCTCCACGGCGGGGACAGCAGTGCCCTGTTGCTGGGACCCGGCGACGACGCCGCGATCGTGGCAGCGCCGGACGGCCGGACAGTGGTCAGCATCGACACCCAGGTTGTGGACCAGGACTTCCGGCTCGAATGGAACAACGGCTACCGCACCACCGGCTACGACGTCGGTTGGAAGGCCGCGGCCCAGAACCTCAGCGACATAAATGCCATGGGGGCGCGTGCCACCTCGATGGTTGTCAGCCTGACCATGCCCCCGCAAACCCTCGTGTCCTGGGTGGAGGACTTCGCCGACGGGATGAGCGCCGGGATCCGCGAACTGGGCGCGCCGGACTGCGCGGTAGCCGGCGGGGACCTGGGCCGGGGCCGCGAACTGGCTGTCAGCGTCGCCATCCTGGGCACGCTCGACGGGCACGCGCCGGTGCTGCGCTCCGGCGCCCGTCCGGGGGACACCCTGGCGCTCGCAGGCACCACCGGACGCGCTGCCGCCGGTCTGGCCCTGCTGGAATCCGGCAACGCCGTCCACACCCTCACCGACGAACAGCGCGCCCTGATGGACACCCAGTGCCGCCCCCGGCCGCCGCTCGCGGCAGGGCCGCTGGCCCGGGAATCCGGCGCCACCGCCCTGATGGATATTTCCGACGGCCTGGTCCGGGACGGGGCGCGGATGGCCGCGGCCAGCCACGCCGTACTGGACCTGGACCCGGTGGCTCTCAAGGAGCTCGGTGTGCCGTTGCAGCCGGCTGCTTCCCTGCTGGGCGCGGAGCCGATGGACTGGGTCCTTGGCGGCGGCGAGGACCACGGACTGCTCGCAGCCTTCCCCGCCGGCGTTCAGCTGCCTCACGGTTTCACTGCGATAGGCTCGGTAGGAGCCTCTGCACCAAAGGACAGCACAGGCGTCACGATCGCGGGCCGGCCCGCTGACACTGTGGGATGGGATCACTTTGCAGACTAAGATTGCCGCCAACGCGCAAGCGATGAAGCGGTGGTTGGGCAAGGCGGAGACAACGCTTGGAAACCACAGCGACCGCCTGAACGCCATCAACATCTTTCCGGTAGCCGACGGGGACACCGGAACCAACCTCTACCTCACCGTCCGCGCCGCAGCCCGCGCGCTCCAGGACGTAGCCACCGACACGGCTGCCTTGCCGCAGCTGGACGCCGGCCCTGCGCTGCATGTCGTGGGCCCGCCCGACCCGGCCCAGAACGACGTCGGGGCTGTCCTGGCCAGGGCAGGCCAGGCCGCCATGGAGCAGGCGCGGGGCAATTCCGGAACGCTCTTCGCAGTCTTCCTGTGCGCCGCCGCCGAACCTTTGGCCGGGCATCCGCGACTCAGTTCGCCCCTGCTGGCCGCCGCCCTCAACCGTGCCCAGATCCGGGCGTGGTCCGCCTTGAGTGACCCGGTTTCCGGCACCATGCTTTCCGTGATGGAAGCAGCAGCCCGCGCCGCTGCCGCCGTCGACGCCGAGCACGACGGCGACGACAGCAACCACACCCTGGGCCTGGCGCTCGACGCCGCCGTCGAGGCCGCGCTGGCCGCCGTGGTGCACACCGAGGACCAGCTTGAGGCCCTGCACACCGCCCACGTGGTGGACGCCGGCGGGGTTGGGATGCTGTTGGTCCTGGACTGCCTGCGCTCCGCCGTGCTGGGCGAGGAACTCCAGGACCAGTTGCTCGACGGCCTGCATGGCTATGACGTCCAGGACCCGCACATCCACGTGGACATGCCGGGGGATGACGGCGTCGAAGTCATGTGCACCATCACGCTCTCGCCGCTGGACGCGGCCACCATGCGGCAACGGCTGGACGAGATGGGCGAGTCCGTCATCATGAGCCAGGTGGGCGGCGACGCCAACGCCGAGGGCGCCTACCGGTGGCGGGTGCATGTCCACGTGCCCGACGCCGCGCCCGCCGTCGCCCTGATCCGCTCGCTGGGCGAACCCTCGGACATCAGCGTCAGCGAGTTGGCGCTGCCCCGGGACGCTGATTCTCCTCCCTTGGAAGCAGTTCCTGCCGCAGACCCCCGCAGCGCGGACCTCGACGGACATGAACGCTGAACTTGAACTAGGCCTGGAGCGCCGCATCGGCAAGCGCTCCGCGGCCGTGATCGAAAAGCACCTCGGCATCACCACAGTCGGCGGGTTGCTGAACTATTTCCCTCGCCGGTACATGATCCGAGGCGAGCTGACCCCCATCAGCGAGGTCCCGCTGGACGAGGAAGTAACCTTGATCGCCCGCGTGCTCTCCAACAGCACCCGCGCCATGCGCGCCCGGCGCGGTTCGCTGACCGACGTCGTAATTACCGACGACGCCGGCACCCTGAAGGTGAGCTTTTTCAACGGTTTCCGCGCCCGAGCCGAGCTCCAGCCGGGCCGGCGCACCCTGTTCTCCGGCAAGGTGACCCGCTACGGCGGCTCCCTCGGCCTGACCAACCCCGAGTTCCAGTTGCTGGATGAGGATCCCGACGTCCCGGGCATGGACCCGGAGAAGCTCGCGGCGATGCCCATCCCGGTCTACCCGGCCACCGCCAAGCTGACCAGCTGGTCCATCCAGAAAGTTATTTCCACGCTGCTGGAAACCGCCGACCTGAACAGCCTGGATGACCCGCTGCCCGCCGACATCTCCGCGCGGGAAAAATTCCTGCCGGTCGCGGACGCGTACCGGCTGATCCATGCCCCGGAGACGGCGGCGGACTGGCGGCGTGCCCGGGACCGTTTCCGCTACCAGGAGGCGCTGGTGCTGCAATCAGCCCTGGCCCGGCGCCGCGCCCAGCTCGCCGCGGAGGAAGCGACGGCGCGCCGTCCCGCCGCGGACGGCCTGCTGGCTGCGTTCGACCGCCAGTTGCCCTTCACCCTGACGGCGGGCCAGGCAGCTGTTGGCAAAACCCTGTCCGAGGAACTGACCCGGGACTCGCCGATGAACCGGCTGCTGCAGGGCGAGGTGGGCTCCGGCAAGACGATCGTCGCCCTGCGCGCCATGCTGCAGGTGGTCGACGCCGGAGGACAGGCGGCGCTGCTGGCGCCCACCGAGGTGCTCGCGGCGCAGCATTTCGAGTCCATCCGCCGCACGCTCGGACCGCTTTCCCGGGACGGATTGCTCGGCGGCCTCGGCCCGGACTCCGTCCAGGTCACGCTGCTGACCGGCTCGATGCCCACCGCCGCCCGGAAGCAGGCCATGCTGGACGCCGCGTCGGGGACCGCCGGAATCGTGATCGGCACGCACGCCCTGCTCAGCGAGAACGTTTCCTTCTACGACCTAGGGCTGATCGTCGTGGACGAGCAGCACCGTTTCGGCGTCGAGCAGCGTGATGCGCTCCGGTCCAAGGCCAGCAAGCCGCCCCACCTGCTGGTCATGACCGCCACGCCCATCCCGCGCACCGTCGCCATGACCGTGTTTGGCGACCTGGAGACCTCGGTGCTGGACGAACTGCCGGCGGGCCGTGCCCCGATCTCCACCCACGTGGTGGGCCTGGCCGAACACCCAGCCTGGGCCACCCGGATCTGGACCCGTTCCCGCGAGGAGATCGACGCCGGCCACCAGGTTTACGTCGTCTGCCCCAAAATCGGCACCGACGACGACGGCGACTTCAGCCCCGGCGAGGCCGAGCCCACCGACGCCGACCTGGCCGACAACGGAGCCCGGGAACTCGCCTCGGTGACCGGCGTCGTCGAACTCCTGCGCGACGAACCGGCGCTGGCCGGCGTACCCGTGGCGCCGCTCCACGGCCGGCAGGATCCGGTCCTGAAATCGGAAACCATGGCCTCGTTCACGGCCAACCAGACCAAGCTACTGGTCTCCACCACCGTGATCGAGGTGGGAGTGGACGTGCACAACGCCACGCTCATGGTGATCCTGGACGCGGATCGCTTCGGCATCTCCCAGCTGCACCAGCTCCGTGGCCGGGTGGGCCGCGGCGGGCTGCCGGGAACCTGCCTGCTGGTCACCACCCTGGAACCTGAGCATCCCAGCCGTCGCCGCCTGGACGCGGTTGCGGCCACCACGGACGGCTTTGAGCTCTCCCAGGAGGACCTCAAGCTGCGCCGCGAGGGCGACATCCTGGGCGCGTCCCAGTCGGGCGGCCGCTCGACGCTGAAGCTGCTGCGGGTCCTGGAGCACGAGGACCTGATCGCCCGCGCACGGCAGGACGCCCAGGCGATCATCGGCGCCGACCCGGACCTGGCCCGGCACACGGGACTGGCCGCGGCAATCGACGACTACCTCAACCCGGAGAAGGAGGCGTTCCTTGAACGCGGCTAGGACACGAAGCAAGGCCGGGCTTATCGCGTCCGGATCGGAGCGGCAGGCATGAGCCGCATCATCGCCGGGGCCGCCGGCGGCACACCGCTGGTCAGCGTCCCTGGCTCCCTGACGCGGCCCACGACGGATCGGGTGAAGGAAGCGCTCTTTTCCAGGCTGGACGCCTTCGAGGTCGTTGCCGACGCGCGGGTGCTGGACCTTTACGCCGGCTCCGGTTCACTCGGCGTGGAAAGCGCCAGCCGGGGCGCGCTGGCCGTGGACCTGGTGGAATTCGACGGTAAGGCCAGCGAGGTCTGCCAGCGCAACGCGGACCTGGTCAATACCGTGGCGCGGCGCAAAGTGGTCTCCGTGCACCGTTCGAAGGTCGAATCCTTCCTGGACCGCGCCGCCGAGGCAACCCGCTGGGACCTGGTGTTCCTGGACCCGCCCTATCCGCTGGACGAGGTCGCGCTGGCCGCGGTGCTCGCCAAGCTGCTTCCGCACCTGGCCGAGGGCGCCGTCGTCGTGGTGGAACGCTCCGCCCGCACCCCGGAGCCGTCCTGGCCCGAGGGCATGGAGCGGTTCGCGGAGAAGAAATACGGCGAGACGCGGCTCTGGTTTGCCGAGCCCGGGGTCGAGGCCGCGGAGGCGGACACGCCCGGCGAACCGTCGGAGTAGATGCTGGTGCGTGGGGTCCCGTTGTGAGCGACTACGACACCAGACTCGTTAACCTTTACGACCAGGACAATCCGGATGGCCCGGACCACGACTTCTACCGCTCAATTGCTGACGACTGTGAGGCGGAGTCCATACTCGACGTTGGGTGCGGGACCGGCATTCTGACAGTGACTTTTGCCCGGGAAGGACGCACTGTTGTCGGCGTGGACCCGTCGGCTGCGATGCTTGCTTTCGCGCGGCGTCGGCCAGGAGCAGCCGGCGTGGACTGGATCCTGGGCGACAGCCGCGCCATCCCTCCGATGCAATTCGACTTCACGGTGCTTACGGGCAACGTCCTCCAGCACATCCTCGATCCGGAGTGGCAGCGCACCTTGCGGGATCTCCACGCTGATCTGCGGGCGGGTGGAGTACTGGCCTTCGACAGCAGGAACCCCGCAGCCCGGGCATGGGAACGCTGGGCGTCGCAGGAGCGCTCCCGCCGCGACACCCCGCATGGGCCGCTTGACGAGTGGGCAGAGGTGTCAGAGCCCGAAGATGGCGTTGTCACAGCCAGGTTCCATAATCAGTTCCTGCGGACCGGTGAAAGAGTGACCGAGAC
The DNA here is from genome assembly GCF_056398965.1 of Arthrobacter sp. 01T414. Lineage (NCBI taxonomy): Bacteria > Bacillati > Actinomycetota > Actinomycetes > Micrococcales > Micrococcaceae > Arthrobacter > Arthrobacter sp. 01T414. Next base: position 24,402 of record NZ_JBFTQK010000007.1, read on the forward strand.
GGCGCGCTTCGCCTTCCGCCACGTCGACAGCCTTCTCCGGCAGCTCGCCACAGCCGGCTTCGAGGTGGACGCCGTATACGGGGACTGGGCGCGCACTCCCTTCACCCCTGACGCCTCATTCATGGTCGTCACCGCGCGTGCCCGGTGACGGTTCCCTTCCGGCTCCTGCTACGTTCTAGGCATGCTCGTCGTCCTGCGTGGTAACTCCGGCTCCGGGAAGAGCACCGTAGCGGCAATGCTCCAAGAAGCCTTGGACGGTCCGACTGCGATCCTCAGCCAAGACTATTTCCGGCGAAGCGTGTACCGGGAACGAGAGCAGCAGAGCCTCGCCCACGCGGACCTTCTGGAAGCCGCAGCGGCTCACTGCCTCCGCGCCGAGCACCACGTCATCCTCGAAGGAATCTTCAACGCTGGGCGGTATTCGGCGATGCTCGAGCGCACCGCGGCCAGAAGCGGCGACTCGAGGTTTTTCGCCTACGACCTCACGTTCGATGAAACCGTCCGCAGGCATGCGATGCGGCCACAAGCGGCGAACTTCACCGTCGACGAGATGCGGTCCTGGTTCCACGGATGGCAGCCGCTACCGTTCGTACAGGAAGAGCGGATCGAAGCGGCGGAATCGGCCGGACAGATCGTGGCGCGCATTCTCGGCACGCCTGGCGGATAGCCGATCGACTGACGGCCAGTGGCCCGCCGGACCCTAGCCTCGGGGAATGGTGACCTCGGCGGCACGCATTTCTCTCCTGCGCTGAGCCTTGAGCGCGTGTCCAACCGCTACGCGGACAACCATATAGAGCACACCCAGGACCACTGCTAGCTGTCCCAGGATCCAAAAAATGCCTACCAACAGTCCAACATCCACAGAATTCTCCCCAACGATAGCGACGTGCGGCTGCTTTGGCCTTTGGCCAATATAGAGGACTGTCCCGCAGGCTTGGTTACGACTCTCGGGCAGCCCCGCACCAGCTAGTCCGAGAGCACGTCCAGTTCGACGCCGGAAAGTACCTTTGCCGGGTGCGGACCGCGGGCCGTGAGCGCCGCGGTCCAGGCATCGGGCCACGGGACCTGGGTCCCGGTCAGGATGATGTTGCCGGGGTGCCGGCCGGCGAACATGCCGGTCTCGGCGAAAGCCGCCACGTCAGCCATGGCCCGGCGCAATGCCGCCACCTGGCTCCGGACAAGGGTCAGGCCGGGCTCGTCGCCGACATTGACGATCAGGACGCCCCGAGGGGTCAGCCGGGCCGCTGCTTCCTGGTAGAAGCCGGCGCTGGCGATATGTTCGGGCGCCTCGGGGCCGGAGAAGATGTCCAGGATCACGACGTCGAAGCGCAGCTCCGCGGGCAGGGTTGTCAGCGCTTCGCGGGCGTCGCCAATCACGGTGTGCAGCTCCGTCCCCGCCGGCATCGGCAACTGCTGCAGCACGAAGTCCAGCAATTCGCGCTCCAGCTCCACCGCATACTGCACGGAGCCGGGCCGGGTCGCCTGGATGTAGCGCGCCAGCGTCAGCGCCCCGGCGCCCAGGTGGAGGGCGGCTATGGGTTCGCCCCACGGCGCCGCGAGATCCACGACATGGCCGATCCGGCGCAGGTACTCGTAAAAGATGTCGCCCGGGTCCGACAGGTTCACGTGCGACTGCTCGGCCCCGCCGATGCTCAGCACGAACCCGCCCTCGGTGAACTCGTCGGGCTCAATCACGGCGTGCTGGCCGGTGGTCCGCAGGAACCTCCTGGACGCCGGTCCAGCGTCCGGCGCTCCGTCCGTGCTCACAGCCTGTCCCGCAGGGTGGAAAGCCGCTCGGCGGCCTCCTCCAGCACGTAGGTCTTCTTGCAGAACGCGAAGCGGAGCAGGCTGCGGGTCCGCTCGGCGCCCTCGGCGTGGCAAAACACCGGGACAGGGATGGCGGCGACGCCCACCAGTTCCGGCAGCCGGCGCGCCAAATCCACCGAATCCGAAATCCCCAGAGGAGCGGTGTCCACGTTCACGAAGTACGTCCCCTGCGGGGTGAAGACCTCGAGTCCCGCCGCGCGCAGTCCTTCGCTGAGGATGTCCCGCTTGAGCCGCAGGGTGTCGGCAATGCCGGCGTAGAACTCGTCCGGCAGGCCCAGTCCCACCGCAATAGCGCTCTGGAAGGGGGTGCCGGAACTGTAGCTCAGGAACTGCTTGACCGTCCGGGCCGCGGAAACCAGGTGCTCGGGGCCGGACAGCCAGCCGATCTTCCAGCCGGTGAAGGAAAACGTCTTTCCCGCGGACGAGATCGTCAGGGTGCGCTCAGCCGCGCCGGGGATGGTAGCGATTGGCAGATGCGCTGTGCCGAAGGTGAGGTGTTCGTAGACCTCGTCGGTGATGATGACGGCGTCGTGCTGGGCCGCGAGCTCTACGACGCGTTCGAGCACCTCCCGCGGGAACACCGCGCCGGTCGGGTTGTGCGGATTGTTCACCAGCACCACCTTGGTGCGGCTGGTAAAGGCAGCGGCAAGGGCCTCGAGATCGGGCATGAAATCGGGGGCCAGCAGCGGAGCGGTGACGTGCGTGGCGCCCGAGAGACCAATGATGGCGCCGTAGGAGTCGTAGAACGGCTCGAAAGTCAGGACCTCGTCGCCCGGGCCCACCATGGCCAGCAGGGCCGCGGCGATGGCCTCCGTGGCTCCCGTGGTGACGATGATTTCCGTCTGCGGATCGGGGATCAGCCCGTAGAACCGCTCCTGGTGCAAGGAAATGGCTTCCCGCAGCTCGAGGATGCCCTTGCCCGGCGCGTACTGGTTGGCGCCTGCGGCGATCGCGGCCTGGGCGGCATCCTTGATCTCCGCCGGTCCGTCCTCGTCCGGGAAACCTTGGCCTAAGTTGATGGCTCCGGTCTTGAGCGCCAAGGTTGTCATCTCTTCGAAGATGGTGACGCCCAGGTCCCCGCCGGGGGAGAGGAGGTTCGCGCCGGTCGCGGCACGCTGCCAGGGCGCCAGGGGCTGTCCGGTCACTGGGTTCCTGCCTGGCCCGGGGCCTCTCCGGCGGCCTTGGAGGGACTGCTTGAGGTGGTGTCCGTGCGGCCGGTGAACTTGTCCATCGTCGTGTAGATGCCGAAAATCTTCCCGCCGACGAAATCCCAGGCCCGGACCGGCAGCAGGCCGCGCAGCACCTTGCCGAGCTGTGCCGTCGCCGGGGCGATCAGCTGCGGCTGGCCGGCCACGGTGGCCCGCCAGGCGCGGTTGACGGCGTCGTCCGGGGTCATCAGGGGCGTGAAGAGCGGACCGCGGGCGCCGGCGAACATGCCGGTGGAGATGTAGCTGGGGCAGAAGGTGGTCACCTTCAGGTGACTGTAGCCCTGCTGCTCGAGTTCCAGCCGCAGCGAGTCGCTCCAGCCGATAACCGCCCACTTGGAGGCGGCATAGACGCTCATCCGCGGGTTGGAGACGGTGCCGGCGGCCGAGGCGATGTTGAGGATGCGGCGCGGCCGGCCGGCGTCGGACATCATGGCGGGCAGAAACGCGTGGGTGACATACATCGGGGCGAGGGCGTTGATGTCCATGGTCAGGGCGATGTCACGGGCCGGTTCGTGCTCCCAGAACAAGGCGCCGCGGACAATGCCTGCGTTGTTGACCAGCAGGGTCAGCGGCCCCTCGGCCTGCGCCTCCGCAGCGGCCGCCGCAATGTCGTCCCGGCTGGCCAGGTCAACCCGGCGGACGACGGCGCGCGCACCGAGAGCGGAAACCTCCGCAGCGGTGCTCGCTAGGCCGTCGGCGTCGACGTCCCAGAGAATGACGGCGGCGGCGCCCTCACGTGCGGCGCGGAGCGCGTAGAGCCGCCCCATGCCCATGGCGGCTCCGGTCACGAGGACGACTCCGCCGGCAACGCTGAACGGCGCGGACGTGGCTGTAGAACTCTTAGATGCTGACATTCCGCCATGCTATCCCGGCCCGCAAGGCCCATGCGGTAGGTTCGGAGCATGAGACGCGCTGTATGCCCTGGCTCCTTTGACCCTATTCACAACGGCCACCTGGAAGTCATTGCCCGGGCCGCCAGCCTCTTCGACGAGGTCATTGTGGCCGTGTCCACCAACTACGCCAAGAAATACCGCTTCGGGCTCGAGGAACGGCTCGACATGGCAAAGGAGACCCTGGCGTCACTGCGCGGGATCGTGGTGGAACCTGTGGGGGAGGGGCTGCTCGCCGAGTACTGCCGGCAGCGCGGGGCGAACGCGATCGTGAAGGGCTTGCGCTCGTCTTCGGACTTCGATTACGAGTTGCCGATGGCCACCATGAACCGGCAGCTGACCGGCGTCGAAACGGTGTTCATTCCGGCCGAGGGCCACTATCTGCACCTGTCCTCCACGCTGATCAAGGAAGTCTTCACCCTCGGCGGCGACGTCTCGGACTTCGTGCCGAAGTCCGTGCTGAAACGCCTGCGGTCCGGCGAGCCGCTCCAGGATCCGCCGCGCAGAGGGTAAGCTTGATCGGTACTCGGCGGCCTGCTGCCGGTTGCGCGGCCCTGACCGGCCCCTTCGCGCGGTGCTCAACCGCGCGCTGCAGCCCGGTTTGAGTCCGTCCGGAAGATCAGGCTAAGATGGTACGTCGGTCATATGTTCAACAGGAGTTCTCATTAAACGAGATGCTAGTTCGCCCCTGGCGTTCGACGTCAAGGACCTCGGACGCAGTCCGGGAAGCATGCGGACACTGAAGGAACATGTACCCGCACCAAGTGACCTTGGTGTGGCGATCATTGGCGTGCAGGAAGGCTCGGATGTCGAGCTGGATCTGCGCCTGGAGGCCGTACACGAAGGAATTCTGGTATCGGGCACCGCGAACGTCGAAGTAACCGGCGAATGCGGTCGATGCCTGGATCCCCTTGCGTATGACCTTGAGGTCAATGTGCAAGAACTTTTCTTCTACGGGGATGCTGAATTCCCGGACGAAGAAGACGAAGAAGAGCAACGTCGAGTCGAGCACGATCTGATCGATCTTGAGCCGGTGTTGCGGGACGCAGTTGTCACCATGCTGCCGTTCCAGCCGGTGTGCCGGGAAGACTGCCAGGGCCTTTGCTCCGAATGCGGAGTTCGCCTGGAAGACGAGCCGGGGCATCACCACGAGGTCGTAGATCCTCGCTGGGCTGCCCTAGCTGACTTGGCTAAGCCTGACCGGCAAAACTGATTTGTAAGTGTTGGACTAGAGAGAAATGAGTTAGCCGTGGCTGTCCCGAAGCGGAAAATGTCTCGCTCGAATACCCGCGCCCGCCGCTCCCAGTGGAAGGCAACCGCCCCCCACCTGGTGAAGACCGTGGAAAACGGACAGGTTGTTTACAGCCTGCCGCACCAGGCAAAGGTCGTTACCGACTCTGCTGGCACCGCGCTGTTCCTTGAGTACAAGGGCCGCAAGGTCGCAGACGTCTAATCCGCCAACAGGCTGACTAAGATGTCTTCAACTGAAGAGCTTCTGAAGCGTCTCGGTGTCACTATTGACGCCGGGACGCTTCGTCTTGCTCTGACACACCGTTCCTACGCCTACGAAAACGGCGGCATCCCCACCAACGAGCGGCTCGAGTTCCTCGGCGACTCCATCCTGGGCTTCTCCGTGACCGACGCGCTTTACCGCGACAACCCCGAACTGCCCGAGGGCGATCTGGCCAAGCGCCGTTCCGCCGTCGTGAGCACCCGGGCGCTGGCCGGCATCGGCCGCAGCATCGGGCTGGGGGAGTACATCTACCTCGGCCAGGGCGAAAAGCTCACGGAGGGCAAGAATAAAGCCTCCATCCTGGCGGACACCATGGAGGCGCTGATCGGCGCCACCTACCTGTCCAACGACCTGGAAACCGCGCGCCAGCTTGTCATGCGCCTCGTCGGCCCGCTGCTCCAGGACGCCGCCGCGCTGGGCGCCGGCACGGACTGGAAAACCAGCATCCAGGAACTCGCGGCCAGCCGCCAGCTTGGCACGATCAACTACGCCGTCGAGGGCTCCGGCCCGGACCACGCGCGGACCTTCGAGGCGGTGCTGCGGATCGGCGGCAACGACTATGGCACCGGCTCGGGAAACTCCAAGAAGGAAGCCGAGCAGGAAGCAGCTGCCGACGCCTGGCGCCGGCTCTCCGCGCCTGCGCCCGCCCGGACCCCGGACCCGGCCCGGGCCGAGGCTGTACAGCCCAGCACCCACACCGGCAGCTAGGCGCCGCGTTGCCCGAACTGCCCGAGGTTGAAGTGGTCCGGCGCGGCCTGGTGAACTGGGTGCGCGGCCGGACCATCACCTCCGTCGAGGTGCTGGACCCGCGCTCCATCCGCAGGCACGCGCTGGGCGTCGAGGACTTTGCCGGGAACCTGGCCGGTGCCCGGGTGCTCGACGTCGTCCGCCGCGGCAAGTTCCTCTGGCTGCCGCTGGCGGACACCGCAGACGCCGGGGACGACGCAGGAATCGCCTCCGGGGACGACGCAGCGCCGGCGCCAGCCGTCGCGCTGATGGCCCACCTGGGCATGTCCGGCCAGCTGCTGATGCAGGACGCCGCCGTGACGGACGAGAAGCACCTGAAAATCCGGCTGCGGCTCAGTCCCGCGGCAGGCATGCCCGAACAGCTGCGGTTCGTGGACCAGCGCATCTTTGGCGGGCTCTTCCTCACCTCGCTGGTGCCCACGGCCGACGGCGGCCCCGGCGGACTTGCGGAGACGCCGCTGCCGCTGATTGCCGAGGAAGCCTCCCATATCGCCCGGGACCCGCTGGATCCGCACTTTTCCTTCGACCTGTTCTACCGGCGGCTCCGCTCACGCAAAACCGGCCTGAAGCGGGCGCTCCTTGACCAGGCGCTCGTCTCGGGAATCGGGAACATCTACGCGGACGAGGCGCTCTGGCTGGCCAAGCTCCACTACGCCCGGCCCACGGACACCCTCCGGCGGTCCGAGGCGCTGCGGGTGCTCGACGCCGCCCGCCAGGTCATGACGGACGCACTCGCCGCCGGCGGAACCAGTTTCGATTCGCTCTACGTCAACGTCAACGGCGCCTCCGGCTACTTTGAGCGGTCGCTGAACGCCTACGGCCGGGAGGGCCTGGAATGCCGGCGCTGTGCGGAGGCGGGAATCGTGAGCCTGATGAAACGCGAGCAGTTCATGAACCGGTCCTCCTACACATGCCCCGTCTGCCAGCCGCGGCCGCGGAACGGGCGCTGGTAGCCCGGCGGAACGCCGCAAATCCGCGGATTTCCGCCGTGTCCCAGTACATTTAGGGCAGGCAACAACCCCGCTGCCGCCATCCAGGAGAACCGAAACACCTTGCACCTCAAAAGCCTGACCGTCCGCGGATTCAAGTCGTTCGCCTCCGCGACGACCTTTGAGTTCGAACCCGGCGTCACCGCCGTGGTGGGCCCCAACGGCTCGGGCAAGTCCAACGTGGTCGACGCGTTGTCCTGGGTGATGGGTGAACAAGGCGCCAAGACGCTCCGCGGCGGCAAAATGGAAGACGTCATCTTTGCCGGCACCTCCGGCCGGCCGCCGTTGGGCCGCGCGCACGTCTCGCTGACCATCGACAACAGCGACGGCGCCCTGCCGATCGACTACAGCGAAGTGACGATCTCCCGCACCTTGTTCCGCACCGGCGGATCGGAATATGCCATCAACGGGGCCAGCTGCCGCCTGCTGGACATCCAGGAACTGCTCTCCGACTCCGGGCTGGGCCGTGAGATGCACGTGATCGTCGGGCAGGGGCAGCTGGACAAGGTCCTGCACGCCACCCCGGAGGACCGCCGCGGCTTCATCGAGGAGGCCGCCGGGATCCTCAAGCACCGTCGCCGCAAGGAAAAGACGGTCCGCAAACTCGAGGCCATGCAGGCAAACCTCGCACGGCTCAGTGACCTCACCGTGGAAATCCGGCGCCAGCTCACCCCGCTGGGCAAGCAGGCGGAAGTAGCCCGGCGAGCCCAGACCGTCCAGTTCGAGGTCCGGGACGCCCGCTCCCGGCTCCTTGCCGACGAATTGGTCCAGCTGCAGTCCGTGCTGGCCCAGGACGTCGCGGATGAGACCGCGCTCAAGGCCCGCCGCGCCGTCGTCGAACGCGAACTCGAAAGCGGCCGTCAACGGCAGGCCGGCCTGGAGCAACTCGCTGCCGAAGCCACCCCGAAGCTCAACGCCGCGCGGGACAACTGGTACCAGCTCTCGTCTGGCCGCGAACGGCTGCGCTCCCTCGGATCGCTCGCCGAGGAACGCCGCCGCCTGCTGGGGGCGTCCGACGCGGCCCCGGCCTCCGGCCGGGACCCCGAGCAGCTCGAGCAGCAGGCGGCCCGGGTCCGCGCGGAACAAGCCGGGCTGGAAGACCAGATCCTCCAACGGCGCAGCGCACTCGATGCCGCCACCGCCGCGAAACAGGACGCCGAAAGCGCAGCAGCGGCCGAGGACAAGCGTCTCGCCACCCTGCTCCGGGCCGCCGCGGACCGGCGCGAGGGACTTGCCCGGCTCGCCGGCCAAGTGGGTGCAGCGAGGTCCCGGGTCGAGTCCGCCCAGGCCGAACTTGGCCGGTTGCGGGACTCACAGAAGGCCGGCGAAGAGCGGCGCCGCGTCGCCCAGAGTGAATTCACTGCCCTCGAGTCGCAGGTGGCCGGCGTCGAGGACGGCGAGGAGACCCTCGACGCCGAATACGAAGCCGCAAGCATGGCCCTCGACGCCGTCGTCGCCGAAATCGACGCCCTCAAGGCGGCCGAACGCGACGGCGAGCGGGAACGCGACGCGCTGGTGGCACGCCGGGACGCCCTGCAACTCGGCCTGAACCGCAAGGACGGCTCGGAACGCGTCCTCACCGCCGGACTCCCGGGAGTGCTGGGTCCCCTTGCGGGCATGCTGAGCGTGCAGGCCGGCTACGAGGCCGCCATCGCCGCCGCGCTGGGCAGCTGCTCCGACGCCCTGGTGGTCCGCGACGCCGCGACCGCCGCCGAGGCCCTGCAGCTCCTCAAGGGCGACGACGCCGGCCGGGCCACGCTGCTGCTCGCCGACGCCTCCGGCCCGGGTGCTTCCTTGGCGCACGATATTGAGACAGGCCTCCCCGACGGTGCCCGCTGGGCCACCTCACTCGTCACGCCGGCCGCCGCAAGCATCAACGGCGGCACCGGGGTGCCGCTCGGCCGGCTGCTTGGGGACACCGCCGTCGTCGAGGACATCGACGCCGCGGCACGGCTCATTGCCGAGCACCCGGAGCTGACAGCCGTGACCCGGACCGGCGACGTGTTCACCGCACTGAGCGTCAGCGGCGGCTCAGCCACGGCGCCGTCCCTGCTTGAAGTCCAGGCCGCCGTCGACGACGCGGCCGAGCGGCTCGCAGCCGTCTGCGCAGAGCTGGAACGCAACCGCTTCGCCCTGGCCGCCGCGGAATCCCGCCGTGGCGCCGCCCAGGACCGTGCCGATGCCGCACTGGAAAAGCTGCACGACTCGGACGCCCGGCTCGCTGCCGTCGCCGAACGGCTTGGCCACCTCAACTCGGTGCTGCGCAGCGCCGTCGGCGAAAGCGAACGCCTCACCGCGTCGCTGGCCAGGGCAGAGGCAAACATCCAGTCGGAGCAGGAGGCGCTCGAGACCGTGGCCGCCCGGCTGGCCGCCGCCCAGGAGGCACCCACGGAGGAAGAGCCTTCGCCCGAACATCGTGACGCCCTGGCTGTGGCGGCGTCCGCCGCGCGCGCGGCCGAAATGGAGGCCCGCCTCACGCTGCGCAGCGCGGAGGAACAGCTGACCGCCACCCGCAACCGTGCCGCATCGCTGGAACGGGCCGCCGCCACCGAACGCCGCGCCCGCGAGGAGGCCGCCGAACGGGCCCGCCGCCGTCGGCTCCAGGCCGGCCGCGCCGCCGCCGTGGCCGCCGCCGTGGGGCAAGTGATCGGCTTCATCGACGTATCGGTGGAACTGGCGCGCCGTGAACGGGACCGCGCCGAGGCGCGCCGCGAGCAGATGGAGCGCGAACTGGCTGAGGTGCGCACCGGCAATGATGCCCTCGCCCGGGACCTGGCCGAGCTGACCGACTCCGTGCACCGGGACGAACTGGCCCGCGCACAGCAGCGCCTGCGGATCGAGGCCCTGGAGCTGCGCAGCGTTGAGGAGCTCGGACTGACCGCCGACCAGCTGGTGGCCGACTTCGGACCCGACCAGCCTGTGCCCCTGCCGGCCGGCGAATCCGGGGACAAGTGGGCAGCACTCCGCGCCCCCGTGGACGAGGATGGGCAGGAGATCATCGAGGGCAAACCCTTCGTCCGCGAGGAGCAGGAAAAGCGGCTGCGCAAAGCCGAGCGGGACCTCTCCGCCCTGGGCCGGGTCAACCCGCTCGCACTGGAGGAGTTTGCCGCCCTTGAGGAGCGCCACCAGTTCCTCAGCACCCAATTGGAGGACCTCAAGTCCAGCCGCAAGGACCTGCTGGACATCATCAAGGAGGTCGACGAACGGGTGCAGAAGGTCTTCGCCGAGGCCTTCGAGGACACCGCGGCCCAGTTCGTCCGGGTCTTCGCCCGGCTGTTCCCCGGCGGCGAAGGCCGGCTGGTGCTGACCGACCCCTCGGACATGCTCACCACCGGCATCGAAGTGGAAGCCCGGCCTGCCGGCAAGAAGATCAAACGGCTGTCCCTGCTCTCCGGCGGCGAACGGTCGCTGACGGCGGTGGCCCTGCTGGTCGCAATCTTCAAAGCCCGCCCCTCGCCCTTCTACGTCATGGACGAGGTGGAGGCAGCCCTGGACGACACGAACCTTGGCCGGCTCATCACCATCTTCGAGGAACTGCGCGAGTCCAGCCAGCTGATCGTCATCACCCACCAGAAGCGAACCATGGAGGTCGCGGACGCACTCTACGGCGTCACGATGCGCGGGGACGGCGTCTCCACCGTGATCAGCCAGCGACTGGGGGCCGAGGTCTGAAGCCCGGCCTGTGATGGCATCCCCGGACGGAGCCAGGGCTGCCGACGGGGCGTTTGGGGTTTATGAGAAGCTAGGGGAGTGAACGACATCCTCCCCATCATCTTGCCCATCCTCGTTGCCCTGGTGGTTATCGGTGCGCTGATTCCGGTGCTCATGAAGACCCGGAAGAACATCACCGACTACCCGTCGCAGCGCGACGCGAACGACCCCGTGCAGGGTACCGGCGGCGGCACGCTGCTGGAGGACCGCCCGGCTCCGCCCCGCGGTGCCGCGGCACCGGAGGCCGTCGACCTTGAGGGCCTCGAAACGGTTGAGGTGCCGGACAACGTTGCGGGCCTGGAGACCGTTCCGGTCGAGACCCCGCTGCCGGTAGCCGGCCGCCTGACCCGGCTTCGCGAACGCCTGGTCAAGTCCAACAACATCCTGGGCAAAGGCCTGCTCGCCCTGCTCTCCGCTGACAAGATCGACGAGAACGTCTGGGACGAGGTGGAGGAGACCCTGCTGCTGGCCGACCTCGGCACCGAGCCGACGATGCAGCTCGTGGACGCGCTCCGCGAACGCGTCAAGGTGCTCGGCACCCGCTCGCCGGAGGAGGTCAAGGCCCTGCTGCGCGAGGAACTCATCAAGCTCGTGGACCCCACCATGGACCGCAGCCTGAACGTGGAACGCCACGCGGACAAGCCCGCGGTGATGATGGTGGTCGGCGTCAACGGCGTCGGCAAGACGACCACGGTCGGCAAGCTCGCCCGCGTGCTGGTGGCGGAGGACAAGGACGTGCTGCTTGGCGCCGCGGACACCTTCCGCGCCGCAGCCGCGGAGCAGCTCGCCACCTGGGGCCAGCGCGTCGGCGTTCCCACGGTCAAGTCCGACATCGACGGCGCGGACCCGGCCTCCGTCGCGTACGAGGCGGTCAAGGCCGGCATCGACCAGGAAGTCGACGTCGTCATGATCGACACCGCCGGCAGGCTGCAGAACAAGGTCGGCCTGATGGACGAGCTCGGCAAGGTCAAGCGCGTGATCGAAAAGCTCGCCGAGGTGGACGAGGTGCTCCTGGTCCTGGACGCGACCACCGGCCAGAACGGCCTGAACCAGGCGCGCGTATTCGCCGAGGTCGTGAACATCAGCGGCATCGTGCTGACCAAGCTGGACGGCACCGCCAAGGGCGGCATCGTGGTCGCGATCCAGAAGTCCCTCGGCGTACCCGTCAAGCTGATCGGACTCGGCGAAGGCGCGGACGACTTGGCGCCCTTCGACGCCGAAAGCTTCGTCGACGCGCTCCTGAACTAGGCCGCCGGTGCGGGGGGCCGCTGAAAGGTCTCCCGCGCCAGCACCCAGCCCGCAGCCGCCGCGAGGAGAACTCCGCCGGTAATGCCGAAGGCCCAGCCGTAGCCCAGCTGGTCCGCCAGCAGTCCGGCGATGACCGGCCCCACGATCGCGCCGCTGTCCGAAGTCATCTGGAACACTGCCAGCACCCGCCCGCCGGAGCGCTCATTGCCCACGACGTCGGCGATCGCGGCCTGCTGCGCCGGGCCCAGCAGCCCGGACCCGATGCCGGCAACGGTCGAGGCCGCCAGGAACCACAGCAACTCGTGCGTGAAGCCGATGGCGGCGGTGGCGAGGCCGGTGACCACCAGTCCGGTGAGCATCATCGGCTTCCGGCCGAGGTTGTCCGCGAGCCGCCCGGAGAAGGTCAGGGCCGCCGCGTTGCCGGCCGCGAACACGGCCAGTGCCCAGCCCGCGGACGAGGATCCGGCGCCGAGTGCAGCGACCGCGAAAAGCGGCACGGTGGCCATCCGGACGCCGAAGGTGGCCCACCCGTTGGCGAAACTGGAGGCCAGCCCGGCCCGGTAGGCGCTGTCCCGCAGAGCGTCGCGGAGCAGCATGGCCGGCGCCGCCGCTCCTGCCTCACGGGAGCCTGCGGGGACGTGGCTGAGCTGGGTCTGTACGACGGCGGCGGCCAGCACCAGCGCGGCCGCGTACGCCAGGAACGGAACCCGCAGGCCGAAGCTGGCCAGCAGGCCGCCCACGATCGGCCCGCACACGTTGCCGATCAGGAAAGCCGAGGCATAGGCGCCCGAGACGCGGCCGCGGCTTTCCGGCGGGGCGAGCCTCACCACGAGGGCCATCGAGGCCACCGTGAACATCACTGAGCCGGCCCCGCCCAGCCCGCGGAAGACGAGCAGCTGCCAGTAGTCCTGGGCGAAGGCGCACGCGGCCGTGGACGCCGCCACGATCAAGAGCCCGGCCACGTACACCGGGCGTTCGCCCAGCTTTACGATCAGCGCACCGCCGGCCGGGGCGAAAATGAGCCGCATGAACGCGAAGATGCTGACAATCACCGCGGCCGCCGTCGCACCGACGTCGAAGGTGGTGGCGAACTGGGGGAGTACCGGGGCGACGAGGCCGAAGCCCAGGGCAATGAGGAAGGCCGCAACCAGCATCACCTTGATGTCCCGGGGCAGTCGGGGACTGCCGGGCTGCCGGAGGCCGGGCAGGGCCCGGGTTCCGTTGGCGGAACGGGACGCTTTGCTCATGATGCTGCTTTCGGTTCTGCATTTGGTGCCGCAAGGCCGGCCGGGGCGTGTTTGAACGCGTGAAACATAACCGTAACAAGCGTGAGACGCACCATTTACTTCCGGGAGGTTCTTGTAACAACCCGGCAATGTAAATCCTCTGCCGGTGAAACACTGCGCCAGCAAACTCTTCTTAGAACGCAAAACGCGTTGGATCGGCGGACAAGTCCGCACCTAAGAGCAAGAGAGGACGCAGACCATGGAACTCACCGCAGGTCTCGTTTGGCTCCTGGTCGCGTCAGCCCTCGTGCTGTTCATGACCCCGGGCCTGGCATTCTTCTATGGCGGCATGACCCGTGCCAAGTCGGCATTGAACATGATGATGATGAGCTTCGTCGCGATTGGGACCGTTGGCATCACGTGGGTCCTGTGGGGCGCTTCGATGGCCACGAGCAACTCAGACAACTTCTTCCAGATCTTCGCGAACCCCTTCAGCCACTTCGGGTTGCACAACTTCACGGACCCCGCGGACCTGCTCAAGGTAGGCTACGCCGCGACCTTTGCCATCATCACGGTGGCCCTGATCTCGGGTGCGGTTGCCGACCGGGCAAAGTTCTCGGCCTGGGTCATCTTCACGCCCATCTGGGCGACGCTTGTCTACGCGCCGCTGGCCTTCATGGTCTGGGGCGGCGGGCTCTTCTCCAAGGACGGCTGGTTCGGCCAGACCTTCGCCCCGGTGATCGACTTCGCCGGCGGAACCGTGGTGCACATCAATGCCGGTGTCGCCGGGCTGATCCTGGTCCTGATCATTGGCAACCGCAAGGGCTTCGGCAAGGACCCGAACCACCGCCCGCACAACGTCCCGTTCGTGATGCTGGGTGCCGCCATCCTCTGGTTCGGCTGGTTCGGCTTCAACGCCGGCGCCGCCGCCACGGTTGAGCAGGCCGGCCTGATCTGGGTCAACACGCTCGCTGCCCCGGCCGCCGCAATGCTTGGCTGGCTCGCCGTCGAACGCTTCCGCGACGGCCACCCGACCTCCCTCGGTGCCGCTTCCGGTGTGGTCGCCGGCCTGGTCGCGATTACCCCGGCCTGCGCCAACGTCTCACCGCTCGGCGCGATCGCCCTGGGTATCGTCGCCGGCGTGGCCTCGGCCCTCGCCGTCGGCCTGAAGTTCAAGTTCGGTTACGACGACTCGCTCGACGTCGTCGGCGTCCACCTCGTGTCCGGTGTCGTGGGCACCGTGGCGATCGGCTTCCTGGCCACCCCGGCCCAGGGCACTGCGGGACTGTTCTACGGCGGCGGCACCACCCAGCTCGTAGCGCAGGTTCTCGCCGCGCTGCTTTCCGTGGCCTTCACCGCGATCATGACCTTCATCATCGCCTTCCCGATCCACAAGCTGATGGGCTTCCGGGTTTCCCAGGAGCAGGAAGTCGTGGGTGTGGACCTCAGCCTGCACGCCGAGACCGCCTACGAGTTCGGCGTCGGCGGCCACGGCGGGAGCTTCCAGCCGCTGCACGAACTGATCACCGGGAAGCCGATGGTCGACAGCGTCGAGGTCCCGGCCGCCGAGACCGTGGACGTCACCTCGAACGGCAAGAAGCCGGCAACCGGCAAGGAAAGCGTGGAAGCATGAAACTGATTACCGCAATCGTCCGACCGGAAAAGCTCGACACCATCAGGGAAGGCCTGGAAGCGTACGGAGTGCAGGGCCTGACGGTCAGCGCGGCCAGCGGTTACGGCCGGCAGCGCGGCTACACCGAGGTGTACCGCGGCGCCGAGTACAACGTGGACCTGCTCCCCAAGATCCGGGTGGAAGTGCTGGCCACCGACGAACAGGCGGACGACATCCTGGATGTCATCATCGCCAGCTCGAACACCGGACGGGCCGGCGACGGGAAGGTCTGGACGATGGATGTCTTCGAGGCAGTCCGCGTCCGGACCGGCGAACGCGGCGCGGCGGCCATCTAGGCGGCAGCCCTCCAGCCGCACACCGCGCCAGCGGCCGCGATCGGGGGTTGCGACGGCGGGCCGGACACCTGGAAAGGTGTCCGGCCCGCTTTTTCGTGTTTCGCAGACGGTTACGCGGGCCAGCCTTCCGGCCCGGCGGTCCCGGCGGCGTATTCCTCCAGCGGGACGCTGTCCCGGGCCCAGGCCTTGAGCACCGGTTCGAGAATCCGCCAGCAGTCCTCAGCGGTGTCGCCGCGCACGGAGAGCAGCGGGTCGCCGTTGAGCACGCCCTCCAGGACTTCGCCGTAGGGGAGCAGTTCCGAGGCGCTGAGTTCCGCCTTGAGCGTGGCCCGGTCCAGGCTCAGCACGTTGCCGGGGCCGTTCACGTCGACGTCGAACTGCAGCGTGTCCGGGCCGAAGCCGATCCGCAGCTGGTTGGGGGAGTCCACGCCGGTGAAGCCCTTGGGCAGGTGCGGCACGGGGCGGAAGGTGACCACGGCCTCCTTGCGCATGGAGCCCAGTGCCTTGCCGGAACGGAGGATGAACGGCACGCCCTGCCAGCGCCAGTTGTCGATGTCCACCTGCACCTCCGCCAGGGTCTCGGTGTTGCGCGATGCGTCCACGCCCTCTTCCTTGGCGTAGTCCGGGACCTTCCTGCCGTCGATGGAGCCGGCCGTGTACCGGGCGCGGCGCGTGCTTTTGGCGTACGGGGCCTTGATGCTGCTGGCCCGCAGGAGGGTGGCGACGGCGTCCCGCAGGTCTCGCTCGTCCACCGAGGCGGGCGGTTCGATCGCCATCAGGGCCATGATCTGCAGCAGGTGGCTTTGGATCATGTCGCGCAGGGCGCCGGCGCCGTCGTAGTAGCGGGCCCTGCCCTCGAGCGCGAGGTCCTCATCGAAGATGATCTCCACGCTCTCGATGTGCTCCCGGTTCCACACCGGCTCAAGGAAGGTGTTGGCGAAGCGCAGGCCCAGGATATTCAACACCGTCGCCTTGCCCAGGAAATGGTCCACCCGGTGGATGTGGTCCTCGGGGACCAACGCGGCCAGGGTCTTGTTGAGGTTCCGCGCAGACTCCTCGCTGGAGCCAAACGGCTTTTCCATCACCAGCCGGGTCCCCGCGGGTACCTGTTCCGGGGTCAGGGCCTCGCAGGCAAGCTGGCTGATCTTCGGCGGCAGCGCAAAGTAGACAGCCACGGGACCTTCCAGTTTGGCCAGCAGCCCTGCCAGTTGCCCCTCGGCGGTGACATCCAGCTGGTGGTAGCTGGTGGTTTCGCGGATTCGCTTCAGCTCGCGCTTGCCGCTGGTGTCGGCCTGGGAGTTGGCGTCGGCGAACGAGGTCTCGAGGCGCTCATGCCACTGTTCCTCGGTCCAGTCGTCCGATCCTGCACCCACCAAAGTAAGGCCAGGGGCGTGGCCCCTCGCCACCAGCCGGGCCAGCCCGGGCAGCAGCAGCCTGCCGGTCAAGTCGCCCGAGGCGCCGAGGATGAGCAGGGTCTTTACAGTTGCTTGACTGGTCACCTAAGCCAGCATGCCATCTTGAAGGCCCGACTTGGTACCCTAGATAGTCGAGTCCCGTTGTCGAGGCAGTTCGTACCGGCTGGTTCCGGCGAAACAGTCACGACTCTGGCGCGCCGCACCGGCCGCCAGCTGTAGATCCACTGAAAGAAGTGCACGGCGCGTGTTCAATTCACTCTCTGACCGGTTGACAGCAACCTTCAAGAACCTCCGTGGCAAGGGCCGCCTCACCGAGGCGGACGTTGACGCCACGGTCCGCGAGATCCGGCGCGCCCTGCTGGACGCCGACGTTGCCGTGCCCGTGGTCCGGGAGTTCACCGGCCGGGTGCGCGAACGGGCCCTCGGCGCCGAGGTATCCGGTGCGCTGAACCCGAGCCAGCAGATCGTGAAGATCGTCAACGAGGAACTCGTCGAGATCCTCGGTGGCGAGACCCGCCGGATCCGGCTCGCCAAGACCGGTCCCACCATCATCATGCTCGCCGGCCTCCAGGGTGCCGGCAAGACCACGCTCGCCGGCAAGCTTTCCAAGTTCCTCAAGGCGCAGGGCCACAGCCCCATGCTGGTTGCGTGCGACCTGCAGCGCCCCAACGCCGTAACCCAGCTGCAGGTTGTCGGCCAGCGGGCGGGCGTTCCCGTCTTCGCCCCGCACCCGGGCGCCACCTCCACCGAGCTGGACCACCCTGCCGGCGACCCGGTCGCCGTCGCCCGGGCCGGCGTCGAGGAAGCCAAGCGCACCCTGCACGACGTCGTCATCGTTGACACCGCCGGCCGGCTCGGCGTTGACGCCGAAATGATGGAACAGGCCCGCCAGATCCGCCGGGCCATCGTCCCCAACGAAGTCCTCTTCGTGATCGACTCCATGATCGGCCAGGACGCCGTCAACACGGCGATGGCGTTCGACGAGGGCGTCAACTTCACCGGCATCGTGCTCTCCAAGCTCGACGGCGACGCGCGCGGCGGTGCCGCGCTGTCCGTTGCGTCGGTCACCGGCAAGCCGGTCATGTTCGCGTCCACCGGCGAAGGCCTGGATGACTTCGAGCTCTTCCACCCGGACCGGATGGCCTCGCGCATCCTTGACATGGGTGACGTACTCACCTTGATCGAGCAGGCCGAGAAGTCCTGGGACAAGGACGAGGCAGCCCGGATGGCGAAGAAGTTCGCCGACCAGGAAGACTTCACCCTCGAGGACTTCCTCGCCCAGATGCAGCAGATCCGCAACATGGGCTCGATGAAGAAGATGCTCATGATGATGCCGGGTGCGCAGAACATCCGCCAGCAGCTGGAGCAGTTCGACGAACGCGAGATCGACCGGGTCGAGGCGATCGTCCGCTCCATGACCCCGCACGAGCGGGTGGCCCCGAAGATCATCAACGGCTCCCGCCGCGCCCGCATTGCCCGCGGTTCCGGCGTGCACGTCTCCGAGGTCAACGGCCTGCTGGAACGTTTTGCCCAGGCCCAGAAGATGATGAAGAAGATGGCGGCCGGCGGCGGCATCCCGGGAATGCCGGGAATGCCCGGGATGGGCGGCGGCGGAGCCCGCAAGGGCGCGAAGAGCGCACCCAAGAAGAAGGCCCGCTCCGGCAACCCTGCCAAGGCCGCGCAGGAACTCAAGGATGCGGAGGCGCGCCGCGCTGCCGGGCCGAAGACCGTTCCGACCGGTGCATCCTTCGGTCAGCAGGGCGGGGAGTTCGACCCGTCCCAGTTGAACCTTCCGAAGGGCTTCGACAAGTTCCTCGGCGGCAGCAAGTAGCAGGAGCCGTTCGGCTCCGACACTGTCCCGGCGGCGTGGATGTCTTCGGCCTCGTTAACGGACCGGTGCCATAGGCTTAGGACATGTTCAAGCAGCGCGTAGTCTTCGTCCACGGGGCCGGCAGCTTTGGTGCCGCGGCGTGGCCGAAGCAGCACGGCATGGCGTTGAGCTACGACGCCTTGTTCTTGCGGCGGCACGGCTTCGACGCCGTCGCCGAGCCGCAAGAAACGGACTTCGCCGCCGACGCTGACATCGTCCTGCGGGCCCTGGCGGACGATGGCCGCGGCGCTGCCGGTGGCCACGTGGTGGCCCATTCGCAGGGCGCCATTGCCGCCATGATGGCGGCCGTCGAACGTCCGGACTTGGTGCAGTCCCTCACCCTCGTGGAACCGGCCTGCCTCTCGCTCACCGCCGAACTGCCGGCGACAGCCGCGCACCGGGCGCTCATGCAGCCGCTCTTCGACGTCCGGCACAGTCTCTCCGACGACGACTTCCAGCGGGAGTTCGTCCGCCGCGTATTTGCCGCCCACGCCCCGGTGCGCGGGACTGTGGGCGAGCCTGCGATTGAGGATGCACGGGCGGCGCGCCGGCTGAGACTGCAGGCGCCGCCGTGGGACGCGCCGCTGCACATCGTCCCCGGCGTGCCGACGCTGGTCCTCACCGGCGGCTGGGAGCCGCTCTATGAGGAAATTGCCGGCTATCTGAGGGAGACGGGCGCCCTGCACCGCACTGCCCCGGGAGGGCACCGGCCGCAGGATTCGAAGGAAGGTGACCGCGCCATCCGCACCTTCATCGCCGACGTCAACCGCAGCGGGCACGCGCACGCCTCCTGATATGCCCGGCCCCAGCATCAGGCCGGCTCTGCCGGAGGACCTTGTCGCCCTGCCCGCCATAGAGACGGCGGCTGACCGCCTGCTGGAAGCGTCCCTAGGCCTCGCGCTCCCGAATGCGGAACCCGCAGGGGCTTCCGAACCGCTCTTTATCCTGGTTGCCGGAACTCCTGTCGTGAGTTTCGCCAGGGTCGATGAAGTCGATGGACAGGCCCACCTGGAACAACTTTCGGTGCATCCCGACTCCGCCGGTCAGGGAATCGGCCGGGCGCTGGTGGCGGCGGCGCTCCAGCTGGCCCGTGGCCGGGGTTATGAATCGATGACGCTGTGCACTTTTTCCGATGTCCCGTTCAATGGGCCGTTCTACGCAAGTTGCGGCTTCTCACCCGTCCCTCATCCGGCAGGAGAGCTGGCAGCGTTGCGGAGGCACGAAGCCCGGCTGGGACTGGACGCCTTGGGACCGAGAACCGCCATGAGGATTAGGCTTTAGCCCATGAGTGCCATCATCGAGTTCAGCGGCCCGATCCTCACCGGAGTCGACGAGGAGCGACGGGGGCTGTGGTCCGTCGACGGTCGGCTCACCTTCCAGCGCCCAGCGTCCGCGCCGGACCAGGTGCTGGACGGCTGGGTGATCCCCGGACTCGTCGACGCGCACTGCCACATCGGGCTGGGACCCGGGGGCGACGTCTCCGACGTCGTGGCAGAGCAGCAGGCCCTGACCGACCGCGGCGCCGGAACCCTGCTGGTCCGCGACGCCGGTGCCGTCCACGACACTCGCTGGATCCAGCAACGGCGTGAGCTGCCGCGCATCATCCGCTCGGGCCGGCACATCGCCAGGACTCGCCGGTACCTGAGGGGATTCGCCGCCGAGGTGGAGCCCGAAGACCTCGTGGAGGCCGTCCGCAAGCAGGCCCGCGCGGGGGACGGCTGGGTCAAGCTGGTGGGGGACTGGATCGACCGCGACGCCGGCGACCTCGCCGCCAGCTTCCCCGCCCGCAGCGTCAAGGACGCGGTCCAGGCCGCCCACGACGAAGGCGCCCGCATCACCGCGCACTGCTTCGCCGAGGACACCCTTGACGACATGCTCGACGCCGGGATCGACTGCATCGAGCACGGAACCGGCCTGCTGCCCCGGCACCTGGACCGGTTCGTGGAGCAGGGCGTTCCGATCGTCCCCACCCTGATCAACATCGCCACCTTCCCGGACATCGCGGACCAGGCGCAGGCAAAATTTCCCCGCTACGCGGCACACATGCTCGGGCTCTGGGAGCGCCGCGCCGAACGGATCCTCGAGGCCCATGAGGCCGGGGTGGCAATCTACGCCGGGACGGACGCTGGAAGCGTCATCAAGCACGGACGCATCGTCGATGAACTTGAGGCACTGCAAGCGGCCGGCCTCCCTGCCGGTGCCGCCCTCGACGCCGGGGCCTGGGCAGCCCGGGCCTGGCTCGGAGCCCAGGCGATTGCAGAGGGCGCCAGCGCCGACGTCCTGGTCTGCGCCGAGGACCCGCGCGCAAATATTTCGACCCTGCGCGAATTGAGGGCAATCGTGCTGCGCGGAGAACTGGTGCACGCCGCCGCTCAGGCCCGTTAGGAATAAATTGAAGCTTCAAGTAATTTAACCCTATGACGGTTGCCGAAGGTCGGTGGCCGCAGGACCACGGGAGCGATTCAWTGACCGCAGCAGCCAGCACCCAGGATCTTCTTCCTGCCGAACTCACCATGGGTACCGTGATGCTCAAGGTCGGCGATATGAAGCTGATGACCGACTACTACCAGCGCGCCCTCGGCCTCGACGTCGTGGCCGAGCAGGACGGTGGACTCTACCTCGGACGCAAGCGCAAGCCCCTGGTCCACCTTGCTCCCGCCCCCGGACTGAACCTGCCCTCCCGCGGCGAAGCTGGCCTCTTCCACACCGCGCTGTTGTTCGAAGACCAGCCCTCGCTGGCCGCAACCGTGGCCTCCGCCGCGCAGTACGAGCCGCAGTCCTTTACCGGCAGCGCCGACCACCTCGTCAGTGAGGCCTTCTACTTCAGCGACCCGGAGGGCAACGGCATCGAGCTCTACTGGGACCGCCCGCGCGACGCCTGGTCCTGGGACGGCAAGACCGTCGTGATGGACAGCCTGGCCCTGCCGCCGCAGCGCTACCTGGAACAGCACCTGACCGAAGCCGCCCTGAGCGGACAGCGCGACACGGAGGCAGGCGTGGGGCACGTCCACCTGCAGGTCGGCGACGTGCAGTCCGCACATGACTTCTACGTCGGCACCCTCGGTTTCGAGAAGACCGCCGGTTGGCACGGGCAGGCGCTCTTCGTCTCTGCCGGCGGCTACCACCACCACATGGCCATGAACGTCTGGAACAGCCGCGGCGCAGGCCCCCGCCGCGACACCCTGGGTCTCGGCGAGGTGCTGATCGAGGTACCGTCCGGCGACGACGTCGGCGCCCTCGCCGACCGGCTCAAGTCCGCCGGCGTCCCGTCGCGCCACACCGGGGCCGAACTGCGCTTCGAGGACCCGTGGCGCAATAGCATCCGCGTCGCGGTCCGCTAAGCATCCAGGCATGCCCAGGCCGCCCCGGCCCGGGCCGGAGCGGCTAGGCTGAATGCGACGCCAAAACCGCGGCCAGCGCCGCCGACCCTCATGAGGAGCACTTCCTTGGGCTTTACTGAAATCTTCGTCGCCACCCATGATGCCGCCCTCAAGCGTGCTGCCGCCCTCGACTCCGGCGCCGCGGCCGCTCCGGGTGCGGTCCGGATTGCTGACATCAGCGACTTCGAAGTCGAGCGGCTGGGCGACCTGGCCGGAACCGCCGTGCACGCCGCCGGCGCGGACTATGAGCTGGCCATGGTGGACGTGGCCAGTGATTCGCTGCTCGGCGTGCCCGCGGCGATGGTCCGTGCCTTGGGCGAGCTGCTCAGCTACGAGACCGAGGGCGACGGTGACGTCCTCGCGGACGTCGCCGCAGCCTGGGCTGCGGAGGAGGACATGCCCTTCGGTGCCGAGCAGGCCGCCCGCTATGTACGCCAGCTTGCCGAGCTGGCCGCCGGCGTCGACCCCGCCACCAAGTCCGGACTCTACGTCTGGACCTCCTGACGCCTCCAGGCTGGCCCGCCCGAAAAGTGCCGGACACGCAGCCCGCGGGTGTCAAGTCGAAATCCGGGCGGTGATCTGGCACAATGAACAGGTACTCGATCTGCGTGGCCCCTCTCTCCGCGTCCGGATCCTGTCCTTTAGAACCCCCTAGTACGGCCCGCCCCACGGGTGCAGAACGCCGGGCTCGACCCCGTTTCAGAAACAGGAGTGACCACAAAAGTGGCCGTAAAGATTCGCCTTAAGCGCTTCGGCAAGATGCGCGCACCGTACTACCGTATCGTCGTCATGGACGCACGCTCCAAGCGTGACGGCCGTGCCATCGAAGAGATCGGCAAGTACCACCCGACCGAAGAGCCCTCGTACATCGAGGTCAACTCGGACCGTGCCCAGTACTGGCTCGGCGTCGGCGCACAGCCGTCCGAGCAGGTTGCCGCGATCCTGAAGATCACCGGTGACTGGCAGAAGTTCAAGGGTCTCCCGGGCCAGGAGGGCACCTTGAAGACCAAGGCTCCCAAGGAAGCCTTCGTCACCCCGGAAAAGGGTTCCGTGATCATCCCGGAAGCCATCACCAAGAAGGCCAAGAAGGACGAAGCAGCCGAGGCTCCCGCCGACGCCGAAGCAGAGACCACCGAGGCTGAGTAAATTGCTGGCAGAAGCGCTCGAACACCTGGTCCGCGGGATTGTTGACAGTCCCGAGGACGTCAAGGTCAGTGCGAAGAACAACCGCCGCGGGGACACCCTCGAGGTGCGCGTTCATCAGGACGATCTCGGACGGGTGATCGGACGCCAGGGCCGCACCGCACGCGCTTTGCGCACTGTGGTGGCGGCGCTGGCCGACGGCGAGCCGGTCAGGGTCGACGTCGTCGACACCGACCGCCGCCGGTAGCGCGACCAGCAGTACTTGTCTTTAGTCCGGCCCCTTCACCAGCTTATGGTGGAGGGGCCGGACTGTTTTGCGCAGTAAACGCACCAACAAATCCCAGACTTTACGAGAATCCGAACAGAGGAACAGATGCAGCTTCAGGTGGCACGAATCGGCAAGCCCCACGGCATCCGCGGCGAAGTGACCGTCCAGGTGCTCACGGACGCGCCGGGTGACCGCTTCGTTCCCGGCACCCAGTTCGTGGTGGAGCCCGCCTCCGCCGGTCCGCTGACCGTGGAGAGCGCGCGCTGGAACAAGGACATCCTGCTGCTGGCGTTCGAGGAGGTGGAGACCCGCAACGACGCGGAAGCGCTCCGTGGCGCCAAGCTCTACATCGAGACCGAGGAGTTGGACGAGGACGACGACGAGGGCTGGTACGAGCACGAGCTCATGGGCCTGGACGTCCGCGTCGGCGAGACGGTGGTGGGCAAGGTCTCCGGGCTGCACACCATGCCGGTCCAGGACCTGCTCGTGGTGACGGACAAGGACGGCAAGGAAATCCTGATCCCGTTCGTGGAGCAGATTGTGCCCGAGGTAAACGTCGCGGAGAAGTATGTCCTCGTCACCCCGCCGGCCGGCCTCTTCGAGGTCAACACCGCAACCGGCGAGACCCCCGACGACGGCGACGGCGAGGGAAGCGGTGACGCCGAAAACGGCAACGGGGACAACGCCTAAGATGCGGATCGACGTCGTCAGTATCTTCCCCGAGTACCTGGCACCGCTGGAACTGTCCCTGATCGGAAAGGCCCGGCAGGACGGGCTCCTGGAACTCAACGTCCATGACCTCCGGGACTTCACCATGGACCGGCACCGCACGGTGGACGACACCCCGTACGGTGGCGGGGCCGGAATGGTGATGAAGGCCGAACCGTGGGCCCAGGCGCTGACTGCCGTGGCCGAAGCGGGACCGGCGCGTCCCGCGGAAGCCAGCAAACCCGTGCTGATCGTCCCTTCTCCGGCGGGGGAGCGCTTCAGCCAGACCATTGCGCACGAACTTGCCGAGGAGGACCAGCTGGTCTTTGCCTGCGGGCGTTATGAGGGCATTGACGAGCGCGTCCTGGAGTGGGCCTCGGAGCGCTTCACCGTCCGGCCCATGAGCCTCGGGGACTACGTGCTCAACGGCGGAGAGGTGGCCGTGCTGGCCATGGTCGAGGCCGTCGGGCGGTTGCTGCCCGGCGTCGTCGGCAACCCCGAATCGCTCGTGGAGGAATCCCACTCCGACGGACTGCTCGAGTATCCCGTGTACACCAAGCCCTCCAGCTGGCGGGACCGCGAGGTCCCGGCCGTGCTGCTCAGCGGCAACCACGGCAAGATCGCGCAGTGGCGGCGCCACGAACAGTACCGGCGTACCGCCGAGCGCCGGCCTGACCTGCTGGACGTGTTCGACGCCGGCACGCTGCCCCGCGCGGACCGCACCGCACTGGGGGAGCTGGGCTACGACGTCGTCGACGGCCGGCTCCGGCGACGCCCCGACGCCTGAGCCGCGCCGCTGCACCAGGCCGGTGCGCCCGGCCAATTCACCAAAACACGGCGGAATGTGGCAAAATTAGTCCTTGTGCCCGCTGGGTGCGAACCTGCCACAGGGGGAGCGACACCAACAGCGCGGCACCCCGGCCCTGCCAATTCCTGGCGGAGCCGGAACGACAAAACTTTCGGCGGAAATTTCCGGTGCGCACAGCACCCGGGCTTGGCCGCCGTGACCCAACGTGAATGACCTGTGGCGTTCACCAGGAGTGGATCAATGCATATCCTCGATTCCGTAGATGCAGCCTCGCTGCGCAACGATGTTCCCGAGTTCCGCGCAGGTGACACCATCAAGGTGCACGTGAACATCATCGAAGGCAAGAACTCCCGCGTCCAGGTCTTCCAGGGCTTCGTCCTGGGCCGCCAGGGCGACGGCGTCCGCGAAACCTTCACCGTCCGCAAGGTCTCCTTCGGCGTCGGCGTGGAGCGTACCTTCCCGGTACACTCCCCGATCATCGACAAGATCGAGCTCGTCTCCAAGGGTGACGTGCGCCGCGCCAAGCTTTACTACATGCGTGCACTGCGCGGTAAGGCTGCGAAGATCAAGGAAAAGCGCGACTTCCAGACCGCCAAGTAAAGTCCTCCGGACTTTCCAAGCGGATCCACGGAGGGCTCCGGCGTTTGCCGGAACGCTCCGCCACTGCGCCGTTCAACTAAGAAAAGCGTAAGAGGACACGGATCATGGAACAGACAAAACGCCGGCCCAGGAAACTGGGCTGGCGTTTTGCGCTTCTGGGCCTGGTGCTCGCCGTGGCCATCAGCGGCCTGGTCCGCTCCCTGTGGCTTGATGTCTACTACATCCCCTCCGCGTCGATGGAGCCGCTGCTCCGCGACGGGGACAGGATTCTGGTTTCCCGCACCGACTTCGCGTTCGAGCAGGTGCGCCGCGGTGATGTGGTGGTGTTCGACGGCCGCGGCTCCTTCGCCCCGCTGAACAG
Source organism: Arthrobacter sp. 01T414 (assembly GCF_056398965.1). NCBI lineage: Bacteria > Bacillati > Actinomycetota > Actinomycetes > Micrococcales > Micrococcaceae > Arthrobacter > Arthrobacter sp. 01T414. Next base: position 50,282 of record NZ_JBFTQK010000007.1, read on the forward strand.
CGGCAAGGGGCCAGCGGCCGACTTCCTCGCCGGCGCGGGCCACTGGCTGGGCCTGACCGGCAGCGACACGACCTACGTCAAGCGTGTCATCGGGCTTCCCGGCGACCGCGTCGTGTGCTGCGGCGCGGACGGCCGGCTCACAGTCAACGGCCAGCAAGTTGAGGAACGCTATCTATATGAGGGCGATGCCCCGAGCCAGCTGAAGTTCGACGTGATTGTCCCGGAAGGCCGGCTTTGGCTGATGGGGGACCACCGTTCAAAATCGGCCGATTCGCGCAGCCTGCTCGGCGCGCCGGGGGGCGGAATGGTCCCGCTGGAGCGCGTGATCGGCCGTCCGGTACAGATCATCTGGCCGATTGATAGATTTGCAGCAATACCGCGGCCCACCGAGGCCGGCACGACGATGAAGAACGGACAGTAGATGCCCGAGACCGGACCCCGGACTCCTGATCCGCGGGGGCACGACGAGCCCCGAGTGACCTCCTCGCCCATCCCGGGCACCAATCACCCGACGACGCAGCTGCCAGCCACGCCGCGTCCGGAACACGCGCCGGAACCCCCGCCGGCTGATCCTGTGTACGCGGGCGAGACTGATCCGGTGCATCCCGGGCGAGCTCAGCCGGAGCGTGCTGCGGGCACCCCGCTGGCGGGACCCTCGCACGCCGGGCCGTCGTCGACGCGTGCCCGGAAGGCGAAGGCCCGTGAAGGCCGGAACCCCATGCTGATGTGGCTCAAGGAGATCGCCACGGTGGTGGTGATAGCCGTCGTGCTGTCCTTCCTGATCAAGACTTTCCTGTTCCGTGCCTTCTACATCCCGTCCGAGTCCATGATGAACACCCTGGACGTCAACGACCGGATCTTCGTCAACCTGCTGGTGCCGGAACCGATGGCCCTGCAGCGCGGGGACGTCGTCGTGTTCCGGGACACCAAGGGCTGGCTGGTGCCGACCGCGGCGAAGCCTGCCGGGCCGCTGACCGGAGTCCAGGATGCGCTGACGTTCGTCGGCCTGCTCCCGGACAACTCCGAGCAGCACCTGGTCAAGCGTGTGATCGGCCTGCCGGGGGACCACGTCGTGTGCTGCGACGGGAGCGGCCGGCTCACCGTCAACGGGGCGCCTCTGGACGAGAAATACGTCAACAAAACCGAGGTTCCGCAGGTTCGCGACTTCGACGTCGTGGTCCCGGCCGGGAAGGTGTGGGTCATGGGCGACAACCGAAACCACTCCGCCGACTCCCGCGCCCACATGGAGACCAACGGAGGCTTCATCGATCTGGCCGACGTCGAAGGCAAAGCCGTCGTGATCGCATGGCCGCTGAACCGGATCACCTCGCTGGACAACTATCCGGACGTCTTCCGCGGCGTCCCGGCACCGTCAGGGAAGTAAGGGCGGCAGCAGTGTCCGAAGCACCAACCCTCGACTACGAGCGCCGCTTCCGCGCCTCGGGTGCCCGGCTGCTCGCCGGCATCGACGAGGTCGGCCGCGGCGCCCTGGCCGGGCCCGTCAGTGTGGGGATCGCCGTCGTGGACCTGCACAAGCAGAAGCTGCTCGCCGATGTGCGGGACAGCAAGCTGCTCAAGGTCGCTGACCGGGAACGGCTGGAACCGCTGGTGCGCAGCTGGAGCGTCGCCTCGGCCGTGGGACATGCCAGCGCGGCGGAGATCGACGCGCTCGGAATCATCGGCGCGCTCCGGCTCGCCGGCAACCGGGCCTGGTTTGCGGTGCTGGCCGCCGGCGTGACGCCTGACGTGGTGTTGCTCGACGGTAGCCACAACTGGCTTTCGCCCGTGGCGCAGGCCTCGCTGTTCGACGAGGGCACCGAGGAGCCGGGCTGCGACGCGCCGGTCCACACGCTGGTCAAGGCGGACATGCAGTGCCTGTCCGTGGCCGCGGCGTCCGTGCTGGCCAAGGTCGAACGGGACCGCCAAATGGCTGCCCTGCACACCGAGTACCCGGCGTTCGGCTGGGACGAGAACAAGGGCTACGGCACCGCCGCGCACAAGGATGCACTCCGCGCGGCCGGCCCCACGCCGTACCACCGGGTCAGCTGGCAACTGCTCGGCGACTGAGCCGGTTTCCGGCGGGGCCTGCGACTGTGCTGTGGCGGGCGACTGTGCCGTGGTGGGCCGTGGGCCGGGCCCGTGGCGCGCGTCCGGCGCCCGATGGTGCAAGATGGAACCATGAGTGCCGAGGACCTTGAAAACTATGAAACCGACATGGAGCTGCAGCTCTACCGCGAATACCGCGACGTTGTCGGGCTGTTCAGCTATGTGGTCGAGACCGAGCGGCGTTTCTACCTGGCCAACCACGTGGACCTGCAGGCGCGCAGCGCCGACGGCGAGGTCTATTTCGACCTGACGCTGCAGGACGCCTGGGTGTGGGACGTGTACCGATCCGCCCGGTTCGTCAAGAGCGTCCGCGTCATCACCTTCAAGGATGTCAATGTGGAGGAGCTCCCGCGCAGCGAGGAACTGGCCCTGCCGAAGGTGGAGGGGCTGGGGAACTAACTCCTGCCCTCAACCGGCCCCGCGGCCGACGTTGTCCACATAGCCCGGTAAGCCTCTGTGGCACGGTTCGTGCACGTCCCACGCTGGAGGCATGAGAGCTAAGGACATGCTGGGCCGGAGCGGTGAGGAGCTCGCCGCCGGCTTCATCGAAGCCCAGGGCATGCGGATTGTTGACCGCAACTGGCGTTGCCCCGAGGGCGAGATCGATATTGTGGCGCTCGACGGCGACGCTCTCGTCATCGCCGAGGTCAAGACCCGCAAATCCCTCGCCTATGGGCACCCCTTCGAAGCCGTGGGCGCGGATAAGCTCGCCCGGCTGCACCGGCTGGCCTCCGCGTGGTGCCGGGACCATGAGCTGCGGATGCCGCTGCGCCGCGTGGACGTCATCGCCGTGCTCGACGACGGCACCGGCACCCCGGCCATCGAACACCTCAAAGGAGTGGGGTAGATGGCGCTGGGACGGACCTACTCGGTGGCACTCGTCGGGCTGAACGGCTACATCGTCGAGGTTGAGGCCGACATCGGACAAACCCTGCCCGCCTTCGTGATCCTGGGCCTGCCCGACGCCTCGCTCAATGAGGCGAAGGAACGGATCCGCTCAGCCGCTCAGAACTCGGGAATCCCGCTCAGCCGCAGGAAGATCACGGCGAACCTGATCCCCGCGTCGTTGCCGAAGCGCGGATCCGGATTCGACCTGTCCATCGCTATGTCGGTGCTGCTGGCCGCGAACGACGTGCGCTCCACCGGGCGGCATGTCTTCATCGCCGAACTGGGCCTGGACGGACGGCTACGTCCGGTGCGCGGTATTTTGCCCGCCGTGATGGCCGCCGTTCAGGCCGGGTATCCGGACGTGGTGGTGGCGCAGGCCAACGCTGCCGAGGCCGGGTTGGTGCCAGGGGCGAGGGTTCGCGGCTACCGGACCCTGGCCAGGCTGGCGTTCGACTTCGGTGCCGACCCGCAGGACCTGGCGCTGGATTTTGAGCCGGATGATGAAGAGCCCGACGACGGCGGCACGGCTGCGGCCGCGATGGCACCGGACATGTGCGACGTCTCCGGCCAGGGCGAGGGCCGCCGGGCCCTGGAAGTGGCCGCTGCCGGGGCCCACCATGTGCTGCTGACGGGGCCGCCCGGGGCCGGCAAGACCATGCTGGCCGAGCGCCTTCCCGGGCTGCTGCCCGACCTCGGCGACCGGGAAGCCATGGAGGTGACGGCCATCCATTCCCTCAGTTCGCTCACCTCGGCCTCCGTAACCTTGCTGCGGCGGCCGCCCTACGAGAACCCGCACCACACGGCCACGGCCGCCGCCATCATCGGGGGAGGTTCGGGGCTGCCGCGGCCCGGCGCGGCCTCCAGGGCGCACCGCGGCGTCTTGTTCCTGGACGAAGCCCCTGAATATGAGCGCCGGGTCCTCGACGCGCTCCGGCAGCCGCTGGAAAGCGGCGAGCTGGTCATCCACCGCTCGGCAGGCACCGCGGCCTATCCGGCCCGGTTCCAACTGGTCCTGGCGGCCAACCCCTGCCCATGCGGCAAGGGCTCGGGCAAGGGCGTGGATTGCACCTGCACGCCGATGATGCGGCGACGCTACCTCGCCCGGATGTCCGGGCCGCTGCTCGACAGGGTCGACATCCAGCTGGAAGTCGAACGCGTTGCACTCGCAGACTTTGGCCAGCCCCGCGCAGAGGAAGCAACTGCCGACATCGCGGCGCGGGTGCGCGCTGCCCGGGAACGGCAGCTGGACCGGCTCCGGCGGCTCGGACTGGAAACCAACTCGCAGGTACCTGGCAGGGTGCTCCGCGGCCCGCTGCGGCTGTCGGGCCCTACAACACGGATCCTCGACCACGCGCTGGAACGCGGCGCGTTGACGGCCCGCGGCTACGACCGCGTACTGCGTTTGTCCTGGACGCTGGCGGACCTTTCCGGTCGCGACGGTCCCGACGCGGATGACATCGGCCAAGCCCTCAACCTGCGGCAAGCAACATCGGCCGCAGCGTGAGGGCACTTGCCCAACCCGTCCCCCCGAAGACGGCACCACAGCATATGGAGGGAACCGAAGCATGACAGAGAAGGAAAGGACTGCCCGGGCGGCGCTTTCGAGGCTCCTGGAACCGCAGGACGCCGCCGGCCTGGCGCTTGTGCGGGTAGCCGGTCCGGAGGACGCCCTGCGGATCGCCACCGGGGAGCTGTCGGCCGGCCCGGGCACGGAGCAGGAACTGTCCCGGGTGCTGGAGGAGCACGGCGCCGGCGGCGGCTGGACCGGCCTGGGCATGGCGCTGAAGCGTTGGGCGCCGCGCGTACCGGATCTGGCCCCCGCACGCGACCTGGCGACCATGCAGCGCCTCGGCGGACGGCTGCTCATCCCGACGGACCCACTGTGGCCCGGCCAGCTCGCGGACCTGGGGCTGCAGGAGCCGTTGTGCCTCTGGTGGCGCGGCGAGGAACAGGAGTTGCCGCCGGCAGGCAAAGCCATCGCACTGGTGGGTTCCCGGGACAGCACGGCCTACGGCTCAGCGGTGACGGGCGACCTCGCCTACGGACTCGCCCAGCGGGGCTTCACGATCGTCTCCGGGGGCGCCTATGGCATCGACGCCCACGCCCATCGGGCCGCGCTGGCAGGATCCGCCGGGGCGCTGCCCACCATCGCTGTCATGGCAGGGGGAGTGGACCGGTTCTACCCTTCCGGCAACGAGGATCTGCTCCGGGCGGTAGCCAATCAGGGTGCCGTGCTGGCCGAGGTTCCGCCCGGTTCGGCGCCCACCAGGTACCGCTTCCTGCAGCGAAACCGGCTCATAGCGGCGTTGGCGTCTGTCACGGTGGTCGTCGAGGCGCGGTGGAGGTCCGGGGCACTCAACACCGCCCACCATGCCGAGGCCCTGGGCAGGGCGGTCGGGGCAGTTCCGGGCTCGGTGCACAGTGCCAACTCGGCCGGCTGCCACCGGCTGCTGCGCGAAGGCGGCGCAGTATGCGTCACGGACGCCGGCGAGATCGCGGAGCTTGCCTCGCCGAGCGGCGACTCGCTGACGGAGGCTAAGCCAAGCCGGGCGGAGGCCCACGACGGGCTGACCCTGGAGGACCTGATCCTGTTGGATGCACTTCCGCTGCGCGTTACGAGCACTGTCGAGAAGCTTTCCGTGGTTGCCGGGCTGAGTCCGGAATCGGTCAGGGCAGGCCTGGGGCGGCTCGGACTCCTGGGCCTCGCCGAATCCCAACGGGGCGGATGGAAACGATCCGCCACGGCGGGCTGACGCGGTGTACCGGCTGTGCTGCGCCCTGATAGTCCGGCGGCGATCGGCCGTGCCTGCCGCTGCAGCAGCGAGTCGCAGTCCGGGCAACGGTGATGCGGCAGCGCGTGTGTTGACGGCGCGCCGCTCGGCTGCACGGGTTGCGGCCCGGGTTGCTGGGAAAGTGGGAGGGTGTCAACACAGCAGATTCCCGCCGCGCTCGCTGAGGCCGCCCACGGCTTCGGCCGGTACCTGGAAGCGGAGCGGGGCCGGTCCGCCCACACGGTGCGCGCGTACCTCTCCGACGTCGGCAGCCTGCTGGCGCACGCGGCGTCCGAGGGCGCCGCGGAACTGGCCGACCTTGAACTGGGCACGCTGCGGCGCTGGCTTGGTGCCCAGAGCGAGTCGGGCATGTCCCGCGCCACACTCGCCCGGCGTGCCGCCACCGCGAGGGCCTTTACCGCCTGGGCCGTGCGGGAGGAGCTCATCACGGTGGATCCGGCCCTACGGCTAAAGGCTCCGAAGCGTGAGAAGTCCCTTCCCGGTGTGCTGCAGCAGGGGCAGGTCCAGCGGCTCGTGGCAGGGGCAGAGTCCGCCGCCGCTGAGGGAGAGCCAATGGCCCTGCGCAACCGCGCCATGCTCGAACTGCTCTATGCCACGGGAGTCCGCGTCGGGGAGCTCGCCGGCCTGGACATCGACGACCTCGACCCGGACCGCCGGACCCTACGCGTACTGGGCAAAGGCAACAAGGAGCGGACCGTGCCGTACGGCCTGCCCGCCGCGCTCGCCGTCGACGATTGGCTTCGTCGCGGACGTCCGGCCCTGATGGCGGCCGACTCGGGCCCGGCGCTCTTCCTTGGCGCGCGCGGGAAACGGGTGGACCAGCGGCAGGTCCGCAGCGTCGTGAAGGGCCTGCTGGACGGGCTGGGGGACACCTCGGCCACGGGTCCGCACGCGCTCCGCCACTCGGCGGCAACGCACCTGCTCGACGGCGGGGCGGACTTGCGGGCGGTGCAGGAGATTCTGGGGCACAGCAGCCTGGCCACTACGCAGATCTACACCCACGTATCGGTCGACCGGCTGCGGCAAAGTTACCAACAGGCGCATCCGAGGGCCTGACCGGCCACGGTCCGCGCTGGCCCCGGCGCCGCCTTCCGTGCCGTGCCCTGCGCTGTCCCGGATCCGCTCCGGGACGGCCTTCCACGGCGGTCCCGGGGCTCTAGCAAAACGAAAACGACTCGCCGGGAGCGACGCGCCGAATTGCACTGGCGTAATTAGGCGGGGTACGGCAGAATGAGATTCACGCCCGGCAACTTTCAAGTGGTGCTTGAAGCTCTGAAGCATCGTGTCAACACCTGAGGTCCGGACCTATTTTTTGCACAGATTTTTTGCACCAAATGGATTGTCAAAACTGAATAGTCTGGCAGGGGCAAACGCCCCGCACGCGGATTGACGCAGCAGGCAGGCATCCAGGCAGAGGTCGTTGGGGAAGACGTACCTATAGCTATGGAGGATGGAATGTCTGTTGCACTAACCCGCGGTGTCCTGTTCGTTCACTCGGCCCCGACCGCCCTGTGCCCCCACGTTGAGTGGGCCATTGGGTCTGTCGTGGACAAGCGGACGGACCTTGAGTGGACTGCCCAGCCTGCCGCGCCCGGAATGTTCCGGGCCGAGCTGTCGTGGACCGGAATACCGGGCACGGGGGCTCAATTGGCGTCTGCGCTCCGCGGCTGGGCGCACCTGCGCTACGAGGTCACGGAGGAGCCCAGCCAGGGCGTCGACGGCGGCCGCTGGTCGCACACCCCGGAACTCGGCATCTTCCACGCCGTCACCGACGTCCACGGGAACATCATGGTCTCCGAGGACCGCATCCGCTACGCCTACGAATCAGGCGCCGGCGACCCTTCGGCGGTCTACCACGAGCTCTCCCTGGCCCTCGGCGAGGCCTGGGACGAGGAACTCGAACCCTTCCGGCACGCCGCCGAAGGCGCCCCCGTCCGCTGGCTGCACCAGGTCGGCTAGGCCCCGTCCCGCCCGTCAGGGACGCAACGCAACAAACTCCATAGCAACGCCAAATGACAGATGGCGGCAGTGTTCACGAGGAACACTGCCGCCATCTGTCATTTCGGCGTGCTGCGCGGGGGCCAGGATCCGGGCCCGGACATGAGCCCGGACCGGGACGGCCTAGACGCTGCGGACGGCGATGACGGCGTTGTGGCCGCCGAAGCCGAAGGAGTTGCTCAGGGCCACAATGTTGCCGCTAGGCAGCGCACGCTCGGAGGTGACGACGTCGAGCGGGATCTCCGGATCCTGGTTTTCGAGGTTGATCGTCACGGGTGCCTTGCGGTCGTACACGGCCATGACGGTCAGCACGGCCTCCACGGCACCGGAGGCGCCCAGCAGGTGCCCCATCTGCGACTTGGTGGCGGAGACCGCCACGTTGTCCACGTGGGTGCCGAGGGCTGCCCTGAGGGCGGTGTACTCGGGCTTGTCGCCCACCGGGGTGGAGGTGGCGTGCGCGTTGACGTGGACCACGTCCTCGGCCTGGATCCGGCCGTCGAACATTGCCGCCTTCAGGGCGCGGGTGGCGCCGAGGCCTTCCGGATCCGGCGCGGTGATGTGGTACGCGTCGGCGGTCACCGAGGTGCCGGCGAGTTCGGCGTAGATCCGGGCACCGCGGGCCAGGGCGTGCTCCTCGGCCTCGAGGACCAGTGCTCCGGCGCCTTCACCCATCACGAAGCCGTCGCGGTCGCGGTCGTAGGGGCGGGAGGCGTGCTCGGGATCGTCGTTGCGGCGGGAAAGCGCCTGCATCGAGGCGAACGCGGCGATCGGCATCGGGTGGATGGCGGCTTCGGCGCCGCCGCAGACGACGACGTCGGCCTTGCCGGAGCGGATCAGGTCCAGTCCCATGTGAACGGCTTCGGTGCCGGACGCGCAGGCCGAAACGGGGGTGTGGGCGCCGGCGCGGGCGCCGAGGTCCAGGCTGACCGCCGCGGCGGGGCCGTTAGGCATCAGCATCGGCACGGTCATGGGCAGGACGCGGCGGGGGCCCTTTTCGCGCAGGGTATCCCAAGCGTCCAGGAGGGTCCAGACGCCGCCGATGCCGGTAGCAAAGGCTACGGCAAGGCGGTCGTGGTCGATGTCGGCGATGCCGGCGTCGGCCCAGGCCTCGCGGGAGGCGACAACGGCGAACTGCGTTGACGGGTCCATGCGCTTGGCTTCGACCCGGCTCAGAACCTCGGAGGCGGGCGTGGAGGCGCGGGCGGCGAAGTGCACGGGCAGTTCGTATTTGGCCACCCAGTCGTCCTCAAGCGTGTGCGCGCCGGAGACGCCCTTCAGCGCGTTCTTCCACATCGTGGGGACATCGCCGCCGATGGGTGTGGTGGCACCCAGACCGGTAATGACTACTTTGCGTGCCATGGGATCACTCTCTGTCGGTGCGCCTGCCTTATCCGGAGCCTGTTGAAAGACGGCCGGGGCCTGCGTAGGGAAAACTCGGTGGTCATGCAAGAAACGGGGATAAACAAGATCCGGGGTCGGCTGCGGTGTTCCCGGTCCGGGACGTTATCGGACGTCCCGGACCGGGCCGCAAAACCGGCCGAAGGGCCGAACCGGGTCACAGACCCGGTCTGCCGGCCGAAGCCGTGGCTCAGGCGGAATTAGGCCTGGGCGTTGGCGATGAAGCTGACGGCGTCGCCGACGGTCTTGAGGTTCTTGACCTCTTCGTCCGGGATGCGCACGCCGAACTTTTCCTCGGCGTTGACCACGATGGTCATCATGGAGATGGAGTCGATGTCCAGGTCCTCGGTGAAGGACTTGTCCAGCTCGACAGCCTCGGGGGCCAGGCCGGTCTCTTCGTTGACGATTTCAGCCAGGCCGGCCAGGATCTCTTCGTTGCTAGCCATTGATGGCTCCTTTTCTTGTTGTTGCCGTCGGCTTCCGGTGGTTGTACCGGGAGCCGCTGGCGAAATGATTCAAACCGAGGGTTCGGCTTGCTTGGGAATCCGCGCTGTCGAAGAACGCTTCAGCTTGGGAAGTGCGGTGACCGCCTACGGAAGCACAATCACTTGGGCGCCGAAGACGAGTCCGGCTCCGAACCCGATCTGCAGGGCCAGTCCGCCGCTCAGTTCAGGGTTTTCCTGCAGCAAACGGTGGGTGGCGAGGGGGATGGAGGCTGCCGAGGTGTTGCCTGCTTCGGCGATATCCCGGGCGACCTTGACGGTCTCCGGAAGCTTGAGCTTCTTGGCCATCTCATCGATGATCCGCATATTGGCCTGGTGCGGGATGAACGCGGCGAGGTCTTCGGCGCGGACACCGGCGGCGTCAAGGGCCTGCTGGGCCACCTTGGCCATTTCCCAGACGGCCCAGCGGAAGACCGTCTGGCCGTCCTGCCGGAGCGTGGGCCACAGGGCAGCTTCGGTCACCGTGGCTTCGCCCTCGCTGAGGGCGGTCTCACGCTTGCCGGCGGCGGCGAAGTCGCGGATGTCCAGCATCGAGTGGGTCATGCCGATGGCGTCCCATTTGCTGCCGTCCGAACCCCACACCGAGGGGCCGATGCCGGGGGCGTCGGAGGGGCCAATGACGACGGCGCCGGCGCCGTCGCCGAGCAGGAAGGAAATGGTGCGCTCGGTGTTGTCGATGACGTCGGAGAGCTTCTCCGCACCCACCACCAGCACGTACTTGGCCGCGCCGGAGCGGACCAGCGCGTCGGCCTGGGCGATGCCGTAGCAGTAGCCGGCACAGGCGGCGGAGATGTCGAACGCCGGTGCCGGGGTGGCGCCGAGGCGGTCTGCCAGGCTCGCCGCAGCCGAGGGCGTCGCATACGGGTGGGTCACGGTGGAGACGATCACGGCGCCGAGTTCGGAGGCCTCAACGCCGGCCTTCTGCAGGGCTTCGCGGGCAGCGCCCTCGGCCATGTCGATCACGCTGACGTCAGCGGGAGCCCGGTGGCGGGTGATGATGCCGGTGCGCTGCCGGATCCACTCGTCCGAGGAATCGATCCACTGGCAGACATCCTCGTTGGTGACGATGACGCTGGGGCGGTAGGCGCCGACGCCCATCACACGGGTGTTCTCCTGCAGGGGAGCCTGCTTCAGAGTAGGAGCGCTCATTCCCCTCCCTCCAGTTCTGCGAATAGGGCCAAGGCGGCGGACAGGTCGTCCGGGGTCTTGACGGTGACGGTCTTCACGCCCGGCATGCCGCGCTTGGCCAGGCCGGCCAGCGTCCCGGCAGGGGCGAGTTCGATCACTCCGGTAACGCCGCGCTTCACGAGCGTCTCCATGCAGAGATCCCAGCGGACCGGGCGGGAGACCTGTGCGATCAGGCTGTCGACCGCGGCGCCGCCTTCGGTGACCTCGGCGCCGTCGAAGTTGGAGAGCAGCGGAACCTGCGGGTTGCGCGGGTGCAGGGACGGCCGGAGGGCCTGCAGCGCGGCGACCGCCGGGGCCATGTGCGAGGTGTGGAACGCGCCGGCGACCTTCAGCGGGATCACGCGGGCCTTGGCCGGCGGGTTGTCGGCGAGGGCCTTGAGCTGTTCCAGGGTGCCGGCGGCGACGGTCTGGCCGGCTCCGTTGACGTTGGCCGGGGTGAGGCCACAGGCCTCGATCGCGGCCAGGACTTCGGCGGGGTCTCCGCCCACGACGGCGCTCATGCCGGTGGGGGTGGCCGCGGCGGCCTTGGCCATGCCGTTGGCGCGTTCACGGACGAAGGTCATGGCTTCGGTCTCGGTCAGCACGCCGGCCAGGGCGGAGGCGGTGATTTCACCGACGGAGTGTCCGGCGAGGATTACCGGGAGGGTACCCAGTTCGACGTCGAAGAGGGACTTGGCGGCCACCAGCCCGGCGGCGACGATCAGGGGCTGCGCGACAGCGGTGTCCTTGATGGTCTCCTCATCGGACGTGGTGCCGTGGGCGGTGAGGTCGATACCTGCTATTTCGCTAAGGGAGGCCAAATGGCCTGCGACGGGAGGCAGTTCCAGCCAGGGGGCCAGAAAACCAGGGGTCTGGGAGCCCTGTCCAGGGCAAACGATTGCAAGCACGTATCCAGCTTTCCAAATTGCCGCGTGATTCATCGGTACTTTCATGCACCAAGCTCACTGGGTCAGGTTGTAGGAAGTCTACAACGGGTCAGGTGTTGTTACGCGAGGGCTGGCGTTCCGTGGAGGGCCTGGGCGGGGCCGAAAGCCGGCCCACCACGAGCGCCGCCTGGAGCACGAAGGCCTCCCGGGGGATCAGCGGATCCCAGCCCGTGACGTCGCAGACACGCTTGAGCCGGTAGCGGACGGTGTTGGCGTGGACGAAGAGCTCGCGGGCCGTCGCTTCGAGCGAATGGCCGAGTTCGAGGTAGGTGCCGAGGGTCTCCACGAGGCCGTTGGATGCCGCCACCAGGGGCCGGTAGATGTTCTTGACCAGGGAGCGCCTGGCCGCGTCGTCGCCGGAGATCACGCGCTCGGGCAGGAGGTCATCGGCCGCCACGGGACGCGGCGCGGAGGGCCACGCCCTGGCCGCAGTGAGACCGGCGAAGGCGGACTGGGCCGAGCTGCTGGCTTCCAGCAACGAACCGGCCTCGGCGCCGTAGACCACCGGACCGGGCGCGAAAAGCTCGCTGAGTTTCTGGCAGGCCGTCTCGCGGTCCTGCACGCCGCCCAGGATCAGGATGAGCCGGTCGCCCTGGATGCCGACGAGGGCGTCTTCGGCGAAGCGCCCGGCCGTGCGGCGGAGTTCGCTGACATAGCTGGCGCTGGGTTCCGAGGGGGAATTCCCCACCATCACGGTGAACCGTTCCTGGGCTTTCCAGCCCAGGGCGGCGATCCGGGAGCGCAGCGCATCGGTGTTTTCGCCGCGCAGGATCGCGTCGACAATCAGCGCCTCCAGCCGGGTGTCCCAGGAGCCGCGGGTCTCGGCGGCCCGGGCATAGACATCCGCGGCGGCAAACGCGACCTCGCGGGAGTAGCGGAGCACGGCTTCGCGCAAGCCGGCCTGGTCGGCTTCGGGCGCGATGATCGGCACCTGGTCCTCGACAACCTCCACGACAATCCGGATCAGCTGCAGCGCCTTTTGCAGGCTGATCGAGCGCGTGAGTTCGGTGGGGGCGGTGCCGAAAACGTCGGAGAGGATCCAGGACGGCGAGCTGGGCCGTTCGAACCAGGTCACGAAGGCGGCGATGCCGTTCTGCGCGACCATGCCCAGGGCGGAGCGCTCATCGGAGTTCAGCCGGCTGTACCAGGGCAGGGATTTTTCCAGCTGGCGCAGGGTTGCGGTGGACAGCTGGCCCACGCTGGCGCGGAGCCTTTTCAGCGTCTCGGCCTTCTCCGGGGTGAGCGCCCGCACGGACGGTTTGCGTTTTGCGGGAGTGGTGGTGGGCTCTGCCATGCATCGAGCATACGGTGCCCGCCGTTCAAGCTCCATTTGTGCAAAGGCTACAAGTCGCTTTGGGCTGCATCACAGCGTTAAACGCACGACGGCGGCCCCAGCCGGGACCGCCGTCGTACTGTTTTCTGCGCTGGCACGCGGCTAGGAGTCGCCGCCCGCGTTGCCGGTGGTGCCGGCGTTGACGTTGAGCAGGCGGTACTTCTCGATTGCCTGGGCCGGGGCCTGAGCGTCGACCTCGCCGCGGCGGGCCAGCATCTGCAGCGAACGGACCACGATCGAGTGGATGTCGTTCTTGAAGAAGCGGCGCGCGGCGGCGCGGGTGTCCGAGAAACCGAAGCCGTCAGCGCCGAGCGAGGCGAACTCGTTCGGGATGAACTGCCGGATCTGGTCCGGAACGGCCTTCATGTAGTCCGAGACGGCCACGATCGGTCCGGTGGCGCCAGCGAGCTGTTCGGTGACGAACGGGACGCGGGCAGGCTGGCCGGGGTTGAGGAAGGCCTCTTCCTCGGCAGCCATGGCGTCACGGCGAAGCTCTGTCCACGAGGTCACGGACCAGACATCGGCCGAAACGCCCCAGTCCTCGGCGAGGACACGCTGGGCTTCGAGGGCCCAGGGGACGGAGACGCCGGAGGCCAGGATCTGCGTGCGGGGGCCGTCGATCTTGGCCGGCGCCAGCAGGTAGATGCCCTTGATGATGCCTTCGACGTCGAGCTCGGCCGGTGCCGGGGGCTGGACGATCGGCTCATTGTAGACCGTGATGTAGTACATCAGGTTCCGGGACGGGTCGTTGTCCGCGGGGCCGGGACCGTACATCCGGTTCAGGCCGTCGCGCATGATGACGCCGATTTCGTAACCGTAGGCCGGGTCGTAGGTGACGACGGCCGGGTTGGTCGAGGCGAGGATCGGGGAGTGGCCGTCAGCGTGCTGCAGGCCCTCGCCGGTCAGCGTGGTCCGGCCCGCGGTGGCACCGATGATGAACCCTCGGGTCATCTGGTCCGCGGCGGCCCAGAAGGAGTCGCCGGTGCGCTGGAAACCGAACATCGAGTAGAACACGTAGATCGGGATCAGCGGTTCGCCGTGCGTGGCGTAGGAGGTGCCCGCCGCGGTGAAGGCTGCGACCGAACCGGCCTCATTGATGCCGGCGTGCACGATCTGGCCGGCAATGGATTCCTTGTAGGCCAGGACCAAGTCGCGGTCCACGGACAGGTAGTTCTGGCCGTTCGGGTTGTAGATTTTCGCCGTCGGGAAGAACGCATCCATGCCGAAGGTGCGGGCCTCATCCGGGATGATCGGCACAATCCGGGTGCCGAAGTCCTTGTCCCGCATCAGGTCCTTGAGCAGGCGGACGAAGGCCATCGTGGTGGCGGCCTGCTGCTTGCCGGAACCACGGTTGGCGACCTCGTAAGCCTTGTCGCCCGGCAGGGTGACGTCGGTGTGCTTGGAACGGCGCTCGGGGACGAACCCGCCGAGGGCACGGCGGCGCTCCATCAGGTACTGGATCTCCGGGGCGTCGGCGCCAGGGTGGTAGTACGGCGGCTGGTACGGGTCGGCCTCGAGCTGCTCGTCCGTGACCGGGATGCGCAGGTGGTCGCGGAAGGCTTTCAGGTCCGCCAGCGTCAGCTTCTTCATCTGGTGGGTCGCGTTGCGGCCCTCGAAGTGGGTGCCCAGGCCGTAACCCTTGACCGTGTGGGCCAGGATGACCGTCGGCTTGCCCTTGAACTCGGTGGCGGCCTTGTACGCGGCGTAGACCTTGTTGTAGTCGTGGCCGCCGCGCTTGAGGTTCCAGATCTCCTGGTCCGTCATGTCCGCGACCATGTCCTTGGTCTGCGGGGTCTTGCCGAAGAAGTGCTCGCGGACGAACCCGCCGGATTCGGCCTTGTAGGTCTGGTAGTCGCCGTCGACCGTCTCATTCATGATCTTCACGAGCGAGCCGTCTTCGTCCTTGGCGAGCAGGTTGTCCCACTCGCGGCCCCAGACGACCTTGATGACGTTCCAGCCGGCGCCGCGGAAGAATGCTTCGAGCTCCTGCATGATCTTGCCGTTGCCGCGGACCGGGCCGTCGAGACGCTGCAGGTTGCAGTTGATGACGAAGTTCAGGTTGTCCAGCTTGTCGTTCGCGGCGAGCTGCAGCAGGCCGCGCGATTCCGGCTCGTCCATTTCGCCGTCGCCCAGGAATGCCCAGACCTGCTGGTCCGAGGTGTCCTTGATGCCGCGGTTGTGCAGGTAGCGGTTCGACTGCGCCTGGTAAATGGCGTTCATCGGGCCGATGCCCATCGACACCGTGGGGAACTCCCAGAACTCCGGCATGAGGCGCGGGTGCGGGTAGCTGGAGAGTGCGTGGCCTTCCTTGGACTTCTCCTGGCGGAAGCCGTCCAGGTCCTCCTCGGTCAGCCGGCCTTCCATGAAGGCGCGGGCGTACATGCCGGGGGAGGCGTGGCCCTGGAAGAAGACCTGGTCGCCGCCGCCGGGGTGGTCCTTGCCGCGGAAGAAGTGGTTGAAGCCGACTTCGTAGAGGGTCGCGGCGCCGGCGTAGGTGGAGATGTGTCCGCCCACGCCGATGTCCGGGCGCTGGGAGCGGTGCACCATGACGGCCGCGTTCCAGCGCAGCCAGGCGCGGTACTTGCGTTCGATCTCTTCGTCACCGGGGAACGGTGCTTCCTGGTCCACCGGGATGGTGTTGACGTAGTCCGTGGTGGTCACCATCGGCACGCCCACGCTCTGCGCGCCGGCCCGCTGGAGCAGGCTACGCATGATGTATTGGGCACGTTCGGTGCCCTGTTCCTGAATCAGGGTGTCCAGGGACTCCAGCCATTCGGCGGTCTCTTCCGGATCACGATCAGGCAGCTGGTTAGTCAACCCGCTGAGGATATGGGAGGTATCTTCTCCTGCAGCCACGTCCAACCTCTCTTTGAGCGCATTCATCGGCACCCTCAGCTCCGGCAGGGTGACTGCCTGGCGTGAACGCGACGTGTGCGACATATCGGTAACAGCAGCCCGGTCCTGTATGCCGGGCTAGGTCCAATCACAACCATGCCTGCCTGTGTCAGCGGTCGGTTGGCCGCGCAGGCATAGTCGTCATCAGCCACTCTAGCCGTGTGCGTCCGCGGATGCGTAGCCACCGCATGGGGCCGCCACCGTATTTCACGGGCATACTGGTTGTGTGACGCGTGCCCCCTCCGGGGCCCCCGGAACGGCCGGTGTGACGCAGAATATGGCGGATCGCGGCGTCAGCAGCTTGAAGCAAAGGCGCAAAGGGTGTTGGCTTGTAGTAATGGAAATCACTAGCACCATTGGGTCCACCAAGCAGTACACCAAGACGTACAAACAGCATAGGAGCAACACGTGAGCGAGGCCGACGCCGCCACTTCGGTAAATGTGGCGGAAAAATTGGGTTTCAAAAATGGAGATCTGATTCAAGAATTCGGTTATGACGACGACGTCGACTTCGACTTGCGCGACGACATCGAGGATCTCACCGGCTCGGAGCTCTTCGATGAGGACGACCACGAGGTCGTCGACGCCGTGATTCTCTGGTGGCGGTCCGACGACGGAGACCTCGTTGACACCCTCGTCGGCTCGCGCACCACCCTGACCGAGGGCGGCGTGGTCTGGGTGCTCACCCCGAAGAACGGGCGCGTGGGCTACGTTTCACCGGCGGATATCCAGGATGCCGCCCCCACCGCGGGCCTGCACTACACTACGTCCGCGGGCGTTTCCAAGGACTGGAGCGCCACCCGCCTGGTCACCCGGAAGAACAAGTGACCCAATCCGGCGCAGCTGCGGCTCTCGCTACTGCCGTGCCGGCCGTAGGGCAGCCGGCTCCCGACTTCGAACTTCTGAACCAGTTCGGTGAACCCGTCCGCCTCTCGGGGCTGCGCGGACGCAATGTGGTCCTCGTGTTCTTCCCCTTTGCGTTCTCGGGCATTTGTACGGGCGAACTTTGCGAAATCCGGGACAACCTTGCGCTCTTTGAAGACGCCGACGCCGCCGTGCTGGGTGTGTCGGTGGACAGCAAGTTCGCGCAGCGCGCCTACGCGGAAAAGGAAGGCTACACCTTCGACCTGCTTGCTGACTTCTGGCCGCACGGGGCCGTTGCCGAGCAATACGGTGTCTTCGACCCGGACAGCGGCATGGCCAAGCGCGGCACCTTCATCATCGACGCGGACGGAATTGTCCGCTACGTCGTGGTGAACCCTCGTGGGCAGGCCCGGGACTTCGCCGGCTACCGCGCCGCCCTGGCCGGGCTCGCCGGGAACTGACGGCGGGGACGGGCGCGGTGAGGCAACGGCGGCCAGGTGTCGGCATGACCGGCTTCGCCAGCCTGCCGCCGGCGGTGACCGCCGAACCGGCGCGCAGCGAACTCGAGGTCCTGCGCGAAATCCACGGCCTCCTCGCGGGGGAGCGCTTCGCTTTGCTCACCGGCGCCGGTCTGAGCACCGATTCGGGCATCCCGGACTACCGGGGCCCGGGTGCTGCTCCGCGGGCACCGATGACGTACCAGGAATTCATCGGCGAACCCGAAAACCGCCGCCGGTATTGGGCGCGGAACCACATCGGATGGTCGCATCTGCGCCGCGCCGATCCCAACGACGGCCACACCGCCGCAGCCCGCCTGGAACACCGCGGGCTCCTCACCGGCCTGATCACGCAGAACGTGGACCGGCTGCACGAGGACGCCGGCAGCGTCAACGTGGTGGACCTGCACGGCCGCTTCGACCAGGTGGTGTGCCTTGCCTGCCAGCGCCGCTACAGCCGCTCACTGCTGGCCGGTGTCCTGGAGGAACTCAACCCGGACTTCCTTAGCGATGCTCTCGCCGCCGGTGTAGTGGAAATGGCGCCCGACGCCGACGCCACGGTGGAGGATTCGGAGCTGATCGCCGGATTCACGGTCGCGAACTGCCCGGCCTGCGGGGGAACCCTGAAGCCCGACTTCGTCTATTTTGGCGAGAATGTTCCCAAGGACCGGGTGGAGCGCGCTTACGCCATGGTGGATGACGCAGCCGCCCTGCTGGTGGCCGGATCCTCCCTGACCGTGATGAGCGGCCTGCGCTTCGTCCGGCACGCCGCCAAGCAGGACAAGCCCGTGGTGATCATCAACCGGGGGCAGACACGCGGCGATGATCTTGCCACCATCAAACTGGAGGCAGGAGTCAGCGAATCCCTGACCTGGCTGGCCGCGGAACTTCCTGGTCTGTAAGGCAAGCCCGGGGCCGGCTGCCGATTGGCGTTTCTGGCGCCGTTTCCGGTAGAGTCATTGTTCGTTGGTTGACGCACTGAAGTGCGGAAACGACACCTTGGGTCTTTAGCTCAGCTGGTAGAGCGCCACGTTTACACCGTGGATGTCATCGGTTCGATCCCGGTAGGACCCACCAAGGAAAAACCCCGTCGCGGCAGGCCAGTTGGCCGGCCAAGGCGGGGTTTTTTACTGCCATCTTGGCCCTGGTTACTGTGGCCGCGAAAATGTCGGCGCCCGCCCGTACTGTCACGGGCATGGAACATGTGATCGTGAAGACGGGCCCGGCGGGGGAGCCCCTGGCAGTGGTCCGCGGTGGCCGTGAATGGGTGGTCGGGGCGGAGCCGGTGCGGTGGTTTGAGCGCGTTAGCTGGTGGGAAGCCGAGCGCCGGATGCCGAAGGGCCTAAGCCGGGTCGACGTCGAGGTGTGGCAGATCCAGGCCACGCTGGGCCGGAACAGGGGATCGGCGCTGACCACGATGGAAATCGTCCGGGACGGGCTCGGCGGAGGCTGGCGGCTCCGGGATGCGGTGGCGGACGCCGCCTGAACGGCTGTCGCGTGAGGGAGTTCCTGCGGAAATTGAAGACCCTGCCGGAACTGGAAAACCTGTAGGCAATGCAAAAGCCTCCGGGCAATGCAAAAGCCTCCGGGCAATGGAAAAGCCTTCCACCGCGACTATTGGGGGATGCCGCGGTGGAAGGCTTGTTAGAAATATACCGTGAATGCGTCCAAATGTGAAACGCCTAGCGGTTGAATTTCGCCATCGTCGGGATGAACCCGGGCCGCGCTGGCTGCCGCTCGGAGCCTCACCTTGGCTGGAGGCTTGCCTAGCGGGGCTGGAGCGGGACGAACACGCGGGGCTGGTCCTTCCAGCTGGGTTCCATGTCGGCGATGGTCTCGCGCATGATCTTGTTGGAGGCCTCGCGGGCGGCCGCGCCGTTGCCGGCCGCAATAGCTTCCGCCACATCCACGTGCCACTGCAGCGCGGAGGTCCGCGGATGGTCAGGCATCAGGCCGTGGACGGTGCGGCCGGTCAGCGTCTCGGCCACCTGGCCCACCATGTTGGCGAACATTTCATTGCCCGAGCCGCCCAGCAGCAGGGAGTGGAACTTGATGTCCAGTTCCAGGAACCGCGGCACGTCGCCGGCCACGCCCGCCTCCCGCATGGCGTGAGAGACCTCCACCAGCTCGCTGCGGAGGTCGTCCGGGGCGTTCCCGGCCGCGAGTTCGGCCGCCATCGGCTCCACGGCGGTGCGCAACTCAGCCAGGGAGCGCAGCTGGGCGCCGCGGCCCTCGCCGGCAAGGCGCCAGCGGATCACAAGCGGATCGAACGGGTTCCAGCGGCTGGCGGGCAGCACCCGGATCCCGACGCGTTTGATGGTCTCGACCAGCCCCAGCGACTGCAGCACCCGCACCGCTTCACGGACTACCGAGCGGGAGACTTTCAGCTCATCCTCAAGGTGTTCGGCCAGCATGACATGGCCGGAGGGAAGCTCACCGGAGACGATGCGGGCTCCCAGATGCTCAATGGCGCGGTGATGCAGGCTGGTCGACATAGTCGTAAGCATAGTGGCGGACGTCGCAATCCCTGCGGCTACAGGCGCAGTGGCCGCGGAAAATCATAGACTGTTTGTGACGCGCCGTATTCCGCCACGTGGGCGCTGCTTTCGTGCAGTCCGCGGAAATACATATGGTTTATTGACAGCCACTGATCCCAAGAAGCGTGTTCCGCAGCATATGTGGAACGAACTGCACTCGATGCACAGAATGAATTGGAGTTTTGATGTCAGCACACATCGGTGTCACCGGCCTTGCGGTGATGGGGGCCAACCTGGCCCGGAACCTGGCCCGTAACGGCTTCACCGTTGCCCTGCACAACCGATCCGTGGAGAAAACCGACGCGCTCCTTGAAAAGCACGGCCAGGACGGCGACTTCGTCCGGACGGAAACGCTGCAGGAACTCGTTGACTCGCTGGAGAAGCCGCGCCGCGTACTCATCATGGTGAAGGCCGGAAAGCCGGTGGACTCCGTAATCGAGCAGCTGGAGCCGTTGCTGGAGGCCGGCGACATCATCATCGACGCCGGCAACTCGCACTATGAGGACACCCGCCGCCGCGAGGCCGCCCTCGCGAAGAAGGACCTGCACTTTGTCGGCATCGGGGTCTCCGGCGGCGAGGAAGGTGCGCTCAACGGCCCCTCGATCATGCCGGGCGGCTCCAAGGAGTCCTATGAGGCGCTTGGTCCGCTGCTGGAAAAGATCGCCGCCCACGTCGACGGCCAGCCCTGCTGCGCCTGGATCGGCACCGACGGCGCCGGCCACTTCGTCAAGATGGTGCACAACGGCATCGAATACGCCGACATGCAGGTCATCGGCGAGGCTTTCGACCTTCTGCGCTCCGGCGCGGGCATCGAACCGGCCGAGCAGTCCAAGATCTTCGCCGAGTGGAACAAGGGCGAGCTAGCCTCCTTCCTGATCGAGATCTCCGCCGAGGTCCTCGGCCACGTCGACGCCAAGACCGGCAAGCCGTTCGTCGACGTCGTCGTGGACGCAGCAGGGCAGAAGGGGACCGGCCGCTGGACCGTCATCTCCGCCCTCGAGCTCGGTTCCCCGGTCTCCGGCATCGCCGAATCGGTCTTCGCCCGCGCGCTGTCCTCGCAGGCTGAACAGCGCAAGCTGGCCCAGGAGCTGCTCGCCGGCGGCGAGGCCGCCGTCGAGGTCCCCGAGACCTTCGTCGAGGATGTCCGGCAGGCGCTGTACGCCTCCAAGCTGGTCTCCTACGCGCAGGGCCTGGACATGCTGACCTCGGCCGCGGGCGAATACGGCTGGGACCTCAAGCTGGACGAGATCGCCTCGCTGTGGCGTGGCGGCTGCATCATCCGTGCCGAGCTGCTCAAGGAAATCACCAAGGCCTACGCCGCGGAGGAGAAGCCGGCCAACCTGCTCTTCGCACCGGCGTTCACCAAGGCGATCGCCGAGGTCCTCCCGGCCTGGCGCCGCGTGGTGGCCACCGCAGTGCAGCTCGGCATCCCGGTGCCGGTGTTCTCCTCCTCGCTGGCCTACTACGACGGCCTGCGCCGCAAGCGCCTGCCGGCCGCCGTGATCCAGGGCCAGCGCGATCTGTTCGGTGCGCACACCTACGGCCGCATCGACACCGAGGGCACCTTCCACACCCTCTGGGGCGAGGACAAGTCCGAGATCGCGGCAGTGGACACGCACTAGCCGAGTCCGGTTAAGCCACAGCGGCCGGCGTCCCCCAATGGGGGACGCCGGCCGCTGGCGTTAAGGGCGAGCCTAGATCCGGTACTCGATCAGGTATTCCGCCGGGTCGACGGCGGGCTTGGTCTCGCGCTGGGCGTCGCGGTGCCGCCAGGTGGCCGGCACGCCGGTCAGGATCGATTCTGCCGGGGCGTCCTTGACCACGACGGCGTTGGCGCCGATGGCGCTGTCCCGGCCGATCGTGATGGGCCCCAGGACCTTGGCCCCCGCGCCGATCACGACGCGGTCCTCGATGGTGGGGTGGCGCTTGATCTTGGCCAGCGACCGGCCGCCGAGGGTGACACCATGGTAGACCATGACATCTTCGCCGATCTCGGCGGTCTCGCCGATGACGACGCCCATGCCGTGGTCGATGAAGAAGCGGCGGCCGATCGTGGCGCCGGGGTGGATCTCGATGCCGGTCAGGAAACGGGCCAGCTGGGAGATCAGCCGCGCGGGGAAGCGCAGCGATGGGTTCTGCCAAAGCCGGTGCGTCAGGCGGTGCGCCCAGATCGCGTGCAGGCCGGAGTAGGCAAAGAAGTTTTCGAAAGAACCCCGCGCCGCCGGATCGTGGGACCGGGCGGCGTCGAGGTCTTCCTTCAGCCTTGCGAAGAAGCTCACAAAGACCTTTCTACGAAATCTTGGGACAGGGGCTGAATTAGCCGCGGATGTCGTCGTACAGCACGGTGGAAATGTAGCGCTCCCCGAAGTCGCAAACGACGGCAACAATCAGCTTACCGGCGTTCTCCGGGCGCTTGGCGAGCTCGAGGGCTGCCCAGACGATCGCGCCGGAGGAGATGCCGCCGAGAATGCCTTCCTTGACGCCCAGATCGCGGGCTACACGGACGGAGTCCTCCAGGGTGGCGTCGATGACCTCGTCGTAGACGTTGGTGTCCAGGATGTCCGGCACGAAGTTCGCACCGAGGCCCTGGATCTTGTGCGGGCCCGGGGCGCCGCCGTTGAGGATGGGGGAGTCCTTGGGCTCGACGGCGATGATCTGCACGTCGGGCTTGCGCTCCTTCAGCACCTGTCCGACGCCGGTGACGGTTCCGCCGGTGCCGACTCCGGCGACGAAGATGTCCACCTTGCCGTCGGTGTCGGCCCAGACTTCCTCGGCCGTGGTCCGGCGGTGCACCTCGGGGTTGGCCTCGTTGGCGAACTGCTGAGCCCAGATGGAGTTCTCCGTGTTGGCGACAATCTCCTGGGCCTTTTCGACGGCTCCGCGCATGCCCTCGGAGCCCGGGGTCAGCACAATTTCGGCACCGTAGGCGCGGAGCATGACGCGACGTTCCGTGGACATGGTCTCCGGCATGGTGAGGATGACCTTGTAACCGCGGGCAGCGCCGACCATGGCCAGGGCGATGCCCGTGTTGCCGGAGGTGCCCTCGACGATGGTTCCGCCGGGCTTCAGCGCACCGGACTTCTCGGCGGCGTCGATGATGGCCACGCCGATTCGGTCCTTGACGCTGTTGGCCGGGTTGTAGAACTCCAGCTTGACCGCAACGGTGGCGTCCAGGCCTTCACTCAGCCGGTTGAGGCGGACCAGCGGGGTGCCGCCGACCAGCTGGGTAACATCGTCATAGATCCGTGCCATGGGTAGGTATGCCTATCTGTGAGGAGGAATTCTAAGGTCAGCCTAACGAGGGCTTTCAGGCCCTAGCTAAGCATTAAGCCATGCAGAGTAATATTTCCTGGCCTTCGCCAGCTTGGGGTTGATGATCACCTGGCAGTAGCCCTGCTCGGGGTACTTCGCGTAGTAGTCCTGGTGGAAATCTTCGGCCACGTGGAAGACCGGCAGTCGGCTGACCTCGGTGACGATCGGGTCGGACCAGAGCTCCTGGTTGCGGCCGATCGCTTCTTCGAAGAGGATCTTCTCTTCGGTGGTCTCGTAGAACATTGAGGACCGGTACTGGGTGCCGACGTCGTATCCCTGCCGGTTCAGTGTCGTCGGATCGTGCAGCGCGAAGAACATGTCGAGGATGACCTCGGCCGGGATCACCTCTTCGTCGAAGGTCACCGCCACCACCTCCGCGTGACCGGTGGTTCCGGAGCAGACCGAGTAATAGTCGGGGTTGCGGTCGTGGCCTCCGGTGTAGCCCGAGACAACCGAGCTGACACCCTTGGTCTTCTGGTAGACGGCGTCGAGGCACCAGAAGCAGCCACCGCCGAGGACGAAAGTTCTCATGTCCTGTTCAATGGACGAACGGCCCGGATCATTCCCGAACCCGGCATTCCGGCCCTATCCGGGACTCCCGGCAGGGGTGGCGGAGACCGCGGATAGGGTAAAAATGAGGTTATGGAACCTGAGAACACCGACGTTTCAGCTGAGCCCGCCGACGCCATCAGCACCGGCGGGGCCGCCACGCTGGGCACGATCCTGCTGGCCGTCGAGGAGCTCTGGCCCGAATCCCTGGCGGAGGAATGGGATGAGGTGGGCCTCGTGGCCGGGCACCCGGCCGCAGAGGTGACCAAGATCCTCTTCGCCGTGGACCCCACCCTGGAAGTCATCGAGGAAGCCGTCGACTGGGGCGCCGAACTGCTGATCACGCACCACCCGCTGCTGCTCAGGGGAGTCACGTCCGTCGCCGCCAACACCCCCAAGGGCAAGGCAGTGCACCGGCTGATCGAGACCGGGACCGCGCTGCTGACGGTCCACACCAACGGTGATTCCGCCGTCGGTGGCGTCTCCGACGTGCTGGCCGACGCGCTGGGCCTGCAGGACGTGGTGCCGCTGACGCCGGCCGCGAACGGACTTCCCGAGGAGGGGATCGGCCGGGTGGGCGACCTTGCCGACGTCGAGACGCTGGGGGACTTTGCCGCGCGGGTGTTCGGCATCCTGCCGTCGGTGGCCGGCGGCGTCCGGGTTTCCGGCGACCGGGACGGCCTGGTGCGCCGGGTCGCCTTGTGCGGCGGTGCCGGCGACTCGCTGTTCGACCAGGTCCGGGCGAACCACGCGGACGTCTACCTGACCGCGGACCTGCGCCACCATCCGGCGTCGGAGGCCCGCGAGGCTGCCGTCAATGACCGGCCCTACCTGATCGATGTTTCGCACTTTGCCAGCGAGTGGCTCTGGCTGCCGGCGGCCGCCGACGCCTTGCGGAATGTGCTGGCGGACCAGGGCCACGACATCGAGATCCGGGTCAGCACCACCAACAGCGACCCCTGGGACTTCATTCTGACTCCCGGCTAAGCCTGGCGTGCGAGGGGCCCCGGGTGAGCGTAGCGAGGCCGGGGAGCATGCCAGGCGCTAGGGTGCGGTGCCCCCGGGGTGGGCGTAGCGATGCCGGGGAGCAGGCTAGGCGATAGAGTCTAGGGAGCGCCGGTACGGTGCCCGGCTCCGGCCGGTAAGTGAACAAGCGGAGGAAATAGTGGCCAAGGCAGCACCGGCGGAACAGTTGAAGTTGCTCGAATTGCAGGGACTGGACGCCAAGCTCAAGTCCCTCTCCAACCGCCGCCGCAGCCTTGAAAGCGACTCCCGGATCACGGACCTGGAGGCCGCCCTCAGCGTGGCCAACGGTGAACTCGGCGCCGCGAAGGTGGCGGTGCACGACGCCGAACTGGAACTCAAGCGCGCCGAGGCCGACGTCGAGCAGGTCGCCTCCCGGATCGAACGCGACGAGGCCAGGCTCAACAGCGGCACCGGGCTGTCCAAGGACCTCGTGGCCCTGCAGCGCGACATCGCCTCCCTGAACAAGCGCCGCTCCGACCTCGAAGACGTCGAACTCGAGGTCCTGGAGCGGCTGGACTCGCTGCGCCTGCGCCAGGCCACGCAGCAGCAGATCGTCGACGATATCCAAGGATCCTTTGGCACCATCCGTGCGGAACTGGACGAGCAGCTGGCGGAGGTGGCCGCCGAGACGACCGTGGTGCGCGGCCAGCGCGCCGAGTTCGCCGAGGGATTGGACGCGGGCATGCTCGCCGTCTACGAGAAGACGCTCGCCAAGCGCGGCGTCGGCGCGGCGCGGCTCTTCCACGGCACCTCCGAGGGCTCCGGCATGCAGCTGAGCCCCGGCGACCTCGCCGAGATCAAGGCCGCCGCCGAGGACGACATCGTCTTCTGCCCCGACTCCGGCTGCATCCTGGTCCGCTCGGCCGAGTGGGCCTAGGCCAGGTGACTGGCATTAGTTGTCGTTTTCGGCTCTGAAAACGACAACTACTGCGAGCTAGTTGGGCAGGATGAGGTTGAGGGTGTGCGGCTTGCGGGCCGTGCCCCCCACCAGCTCCGCGGACCACTTCTCGGCCGCGGCTTGTCTCAGCTGTGCGGGCGTCTGGGGGGCCTTGCCGCGCCGCGTCAGCAGGTGCCGGGCAAGCTCCCCGCGGGTGTGCTTGGCGAAGTGGCTGACCACCTTGCGGACCCCGTTGACCTCGCTGAAGACGTTCACCGCCACGGTCTGCTCGGGCGGTGGAGCCCAGGCCGCGGCGTAGGTGCTCGAACGGCAGTCGACCAGCAGTTCGCCCTCCGAGACGGCGGCGAGGGCGGCAGTTAGCTGCGGTTTCCAGAACGAGGCCAGCCGCCCGACGTCGGGCAGCGCCGTACCCATCGACAGCCGGTACGCCGGCACCCGGTCGGCGAAGCGAATGGCGCCCCAGAGCGCCGAAATCACCAGCACGGAAGTGTCCGCCTTCTTCCGCTGCGCCGGGGTCAGCGAGCGGTAGCCGAGGGCGTCGTAAAGCACGCCGGAATACACCTGGTGCGCCGGTGCGGCCGGTTCCGCGTGCAGGCGCGTGTTGCGTTCGACGTCGGCCTTCAGCGAGGCGCCGACCCCCAGCAGCGCCAGCGCGTCCTCGTGGGCGCTGACCGTGCCGAGCGCCTCAAGCACTTTTGCCCGGTAAGCATTGAGGTCGGGGAAGCTGAGCGAGGCCGCGTCGACGGCATCGCCGCCGGTCGCGGGGGTTTTGCCTTCGGAAGGCGGCAACAGAATTAGCACCGTACGATCCTACCGGCGGACGTGCGGCCGACGCCGCGGGTTTTGACGCGGGGCTAGCGCCGGTGCCCGGTGTTGTCCAGGCCGACGAAATGCGACTGGCCAAGAGTCTTCGCCCGCTGGACGTCACGCCGCGCCCGCTCAGAGTCCGGGTCGCTGCCCAGCCGCGCGTGCTTCCGGCGGGTCAGGAGGTCACGCACGACGGTCGCGACGACCAGCACCCCGGCGCTGACGGCGAGGAGTAGCAGTTCCATGCGCTCAGGCTACCTTGGACGGCGTCGCCGGGATAGGCGGCGGCACGGAGGCTGCCACTTGGCCGGGCGCCAACGCCGCGACAGGTGCGGAGGCAGGTGTCTCGGCCCTCGCGGCCTCCTGGGCGGACTTGGTCTCCCGTGCTAGGAACGCGGAAAGCTCGCCGATGGTACTCATTAGCGGCGCCGGGAAGACCACCGTGGAATTCTTATCCACCGCGATCTCGACGAGGGACTGCAGGTTTCGCAACTGCAGGGCCAGCGGGTGCGCCATCATAATGTCTGAAGCCTCACCGAGGGCCGCCGCTGCGATGGATTCACCCTCGGCCGCGATGATCTTGGCCCGCTTCTCCCGCTCGGCCTCCGCCTGCCGGGCCATGGCGCGCTTCATGCTTTCGGGAAGCTGGATGTCCTTCAGCTCGACGAGCGTGACTTCGACTCCCCACTCCAAGGTGAGCGCGTCGAGGATTTCGCGGATATCGCTGTTGATGTGCTCCGTTTCGGACAGGGTCTGATCAAGGCTGTGCCGGCCGACCACCTTCCGGAGCGTCGTTTGGGCGATCTGGTTGATCGCCGCGGCCACGTTTTCGATCGCCACGACGGATTTCACGGCGTCAATGACCCGGTAATACGCAACGGCGGAAATGTCGACGCTGACGTTGTCCTGGGTGATGATGCCCTGGGACTGGATCGGCATGGTCACGATCCGCAGGCTGACGAGCTGCAGCCGGTCGATCACCGGGATGATAAAGCGCAGGCCGGGCATCCGGACTCCGATCACCCGGCCCAGCCGGAACAGCACGCCCTGTTCGTACTGGCGCACGATCCGGATTGAGGCCCGGGCCAGCATGAGCACGAGCGCGGCGATGATCAGCCAAATGACGACGGCGGTGAAATCCATCCGAATCGCTTCCTTGCGTGGCGGGAGTGGTTGCTTCCATTCTCCCACCGGGGGGACGAAAAGGATCCGGTGCCGCAGCTGGCGGGGGAGACCGTAGAATGAACAGCGGATGGGTTGACCAGGCGGCCGCGCGTCACGCAAGTGGCTCGAGGAACGTCCGGGCTCCGCAGGGCAGGGTGGTGGGTAACGCCCACTCGGGGTAACCCGCAGGCCAGTGCCACAGAGAATAGACCGCCTGCCTCAGGGCCGTGTTTGCACGGCCGGGGGAGCAGGTAAGGGTGAAACGGCGGTGTAAGAGACCACCAGCTTCCCGGGTGACCGGGAAGGCTAGGTAAACCCCACCCGGAGCAAGGCCAGACAGGACACGTTTGAGGGCTGCCCGCCCGAGTGTCCGGGTAGGCTGCTGGAGGGCGTCGGCAACGGCGTCCGTAGATGGATGGCCGCTACTCCCGTGCCGGTAACAGCGCGGGAGCACAGAACCCGGCGTATCGGTCAACCCATCCATTCACTTCGCGCGTTAAGGAACACGCCATCGCAGGGCTGGCCAGCACTATGCACTCAGTGTATAGATGGTGCTGTGAACAATTCCCTCACCCTGCTGGGCCTGCTGAGCCGCGAACCGAGCTACGGCTATGACCTCAAGCATTCGTATGACCGCTACTTTGGTGCCGAGAAGGCGCTTGCCTTCGGGCAGGTCTATTCCACGCTCGCCCGGATGGTTCGCGACGAGCTGATCCGTGCCCTGGGGGAAGAGACCGGCGGCGGTCCGGACCGCAAGAAATACGAGATCACGGTGGCCGGTCGTGACCGGGTCCGCGAATGGCTGTTCACTCCTGACGTTCCCTCGGGATCCCTGCAAAGCGAGCTCTTTGCCAAGACCGTGATCGCGCTGCTGCTCGACGACGACGCCGACCAGCTGCTCGATGTGCAGCGCCGTGAACACATGGCCCGGATGCGGGAACTGACCCGGCTGAAGAAGGACGCGGACCTGCTGCGGGTGCTGATGTGCGACCACGGACTGTTCCACATCGAGGCCGATCTGCGCTGGATCGACCTCACCAGCGCCCGCCTGACCCAACTCAAGAAGGAGCTCCAGAGCGCATGAGCACCCACGCCAACGCTGCACCAATCCTCAGCGCCCAGGGACTGCGCCACTCCTTCGGGCAGGCCGAAGCCTTGCGCGGCATCGACCTCGACGTCCACGCGGGGGAAGTGCTCGCCGTCATGGGCCCGTCCGGCTCCGGCAAGTCCACGCTGCTGCACTGCCTGGCCGGCGTCCTTGTCCCGGACGGCGGTTCTGTGAGCTACCGTCCGGGCGGCCTGTCACCGATAGAGGTCAATACCCTCGGCGAACCGGAACGGGCCCGGCTGCGGCTGACGGATTTCGGGTTCGTCTTTCAGTTCGGCCAGCTGCTGCCTGAGCTGACGGCGGTGGATAACGTCAGCATCCCCCTCTTGCTGGCCGGTGTCCGGCGGCCGGAGGCGCGGCGCCGGTCCGCGGAGCTCCTGGATCGCCTTGGCCTGGACGGGAAGGGTGCCAAGCTCCCCGGTGAACTGTCCGGCGGGCAGGCCCAGCGAGTCGCCGTAGCCCGGGCACTCGTGACCACCCCTGCCGTGTTGTTCGCAGACGAACCCACCGGTGCGCTGGATTCCCTCGCAGCAGAGAACGTACTGACCTTGATGCTAGAACTGGTCCGCGAAGCTGGGACCACGGTGGTGATGATCACCCACGACGCCCGCACCGCCGCGTATGCGGACCGGGAAGTCATCGTCCGCGACGGTGCCATCGGCGCCGGCTACCGGGTATCCGCGTGAATCCCGGGCTGTTCAAGCTGGCCGTCGTCGGCAGCCGGTCCGCGTACGGCAGGCTCGCCGGCATCGCTGCAGGGGTCGCCGTCGGAGTGTGCCTGTTGTTGCTGCTGTGGGGCGGCGCCAACGGCCTGAGCGCACGTGATGACCGCGGTGCCTGGCTGCGCGAAACCGGACTCCCGTCCGTCTCCGCCCCTCCCGCGGAGGACCCGACCGCTTCCGGCCCCGGGACGCCGGTGCCGCTGACCCCGGACACGGCGCTCATGCGGGCCAACCCGGCGGAGGTATTCCGAGACCAACTGATTAACCGCCGCGATTTCGCCGCCCTGGATTCGACTACCGTCAAGATCCCCGGGATCGGCGCCCCGCCGGTGCCGGGTCAGTACTATGTCTCGCCGGCGCTGCAGCGTCTGATCGAGTCAACGCCTCGGAATGAGCTTGGCGACCGTTTCGGGTCGTTTGCCGGGACGATTGACAATGCTGCGCTGCCCGGACCGGATTCCCTGATCGTCGTCGCGGGAGCAACGGAGGCCGAACTCCGCCAGAACGGGCCAACTTTTCTCGTGTCAGACTTCACGACCAACCCTTACGGTGGCAGCGCAGCCGCCTATAACACGGTGCTGTCCATCGGGGCCATTGCGGTGTTCTTTCCCGTACTGCTGCTGATCAGCATTGTTACCGGACTCGGGGCGGCCCAGCGCAGGGAACGTTTCGCGACCCTCCGGCTTATTGGTGCGTCCCCTCGGGTCATCTCCCGAATCGCCGCGGTCGAAACAGCCGTCCCCAGCCTGGTCGGGGCAGTTCTCGGCGTCGGGCTGGCCGTCCTGCTGAGACCTGCTGCTGCACAGATCCCAGTCAACGGCAGCAGGATGTTCGCGGCCGATCTGGCCACGGGCTGGGCCGCGGACGCCGTCGTCGTTGGAGTGGTCGTCGCAGCATCGGCACTCGTCGCCGCGCAACGCACGGCCCGTGCCGGCATTGGCCCGCTCGGCGTGACGAGGGCAGTGCCGGAAAAGACACCCTCCAACTGGCGGACCGTGCCCTTGCTGGCTGGACTGGCCGCCATGACCACGGCCGTACTCATGATCCGGGTCCTGGAGGTGCGGCTGCCGTGGCTGGAATCACCACTCCTTATCGTCGGCTTTCTGCTGATCCTCGTCGGCATCGTTGTCATCGGCCCCTGGCTGACCCGTCTCGTGAGCCGGATCGGGCTGCGGCAGGCGCGGAGCGCGGCGGCAGTCATTGCCGCCAGCCGGATCCACAAAACCCCGGTGGCGACCTTCCGTTCCGTCTCCGGGCTCGTGATCGCCGTGTTCGTCGTCTCCGTCTTCGCCGGAGCATCCAGCATCATCAAGTCCGCTGAGGCGCCTCCGACCAGGCCCGGTCTGCTGCAACCCACCAGCCTCCACGCCAACGTTGGGGCCGGGCACACTCCGGCCCAGGTCGAGGCGGCCGCCCGCCACGCCAGGGAACTGCCCGGAATCAGGAGCGCAACCGTTGGCTATGGCCCGGCAGTCCTCTCAGAAAGGGATGCCAGCCCCGAAATCTATCTTCGCGCCGCGGACGCCCCCGGCCTGGGATTCGATGACATCCCAGCAACAGAGATAGTCACGGTTGATATGTCGTTCCTATACTCCTGGACAACGCAACCGCTGGCACTGACCCCCGCTCCCGCTGCCGCCAACGTGGACGGAATGGTGCCGGTGGTGATGGTGCTCGGCACTGACGGGACGCCCGAGGCCATGGATCGCGCCCGGACACTCTTGAATACTTCAGGTGTTACAGCACATCCCGCCAATTCCTCCTTGGACGCAGGACTACAATCAAGCACCCGCCTGATCCAGGGCCTGGCCGTGCTCGCCTACCTCGGCATGTTCGTCGCGATCGCAATCGCCGGCCTGTCCCTTGCCGTCGCCACCGCCTCCGCGATCCTGGACCGGAAGAGAGTTCTCGGCCTGATGCGGCTGATGGGGATGCCGGAGTCCGTCCTGCGCCGGATCATCACCCGCGAAGCAGCCGTCCCCCTCCTGACCGTCCTGCTGCTCTCCGTCGGCCTCGGATTCCTCGTGGCGTGGCTCATGGTGACCTTCGTCGACGGCACGTACCGCATGTCTTGGCCCGCGCCGTCGTACTTCGCCGCCCTGGGCCTCAGCCTGCTGCTGGCCCTCGCAGCCGTCGCCGCGATGGCCGGTCTAATCCGCGGCCAAACCGGACTAACGGCCACCCGATTCGAATGACGCGGCCTGGCCCGCCACAGGATAACAAGAAGGGGGCCGGCACCGTTCGGTGCCAGCCCCCTTCGTCCAGGACGTAGGTGTCGGATCAGGCCTTGGCCTTCCGCTTCACCCAGCCCCACGCCRCCGTCGCGACAAACAGGACCAGGCCGATGACGGCCAGCCAGAGCAGGCCCTTAACGACGAAGCCCAGGATCGAAAGAATGAGCCAGATGACAAGTAGTGCAACTATGAGTCCCATCCGGACATCCTACGTCACCGGGTCGGCCGTGCCCCGCAGGCGTGTGAGTGATTTCACGCTGCCCCCGGCCTCAGGGGTGGGGCCGCCGCTTTAGAATGGATAGCGAACGTAGATGTTCTGCCACCGGGTCTGCGTTCGCAGCCGGTGGCTTTTTCTTTGCGCTCCATGCAGGCGCGCGGGGTGGACCGAATCCCCGCCGCGTTCAGGTTCCGGAGACCCGCCGGCAGCCGACAGCCGCATACGACGACGTATGTGGTGGATTTTAGGAAGGTAGTTCTGTGAGCCAGACGTCAGATTCTTGTCTTGATACGTGGATGGGCCGGGAGGCGCTCGCCGAGGCCATGATTCCGGTAATCGGCCGGCTGTACCGCGAAAACAACGTGGTGACGTCCATCCACGGCCGGAGCCTGATCAACAAGTCCACCATGAACATCCTGAAGGCGCACCGCTTTGCCCGCCGGATGAGCAAGGAAGAACTGCGCCTCGAAGAGACGGCGCCCCTGCTTGACGCCCTCACCAAGCTCGACCTCGGCGCGGCAGCGATCGACATTGCCCGCCTGACCGAAAAGTACCGCGCCGAAGGCGAAGGCGTCAGCCTGGACGAGTTCCTGCGCAACGAACTGGCCGAAGTTGTCGGCAAGCGCGGCGGCGACGACCGCACCAGCACCGACGTCGTCCTCTACGGCTTCGGCCGCATCGGCCGGCTCCTGGCCCGCCTCCTGATCGAGAAGGCCGGCGGCGGGCACGGCCTGCGGCTGCGCGCGATCGTGGTGCGCCGCGGCTCCGACAACGACCTCACCAAGCGCGCCAGCCTGCTGCGCCGCGACTCGGTGCACGGCTCCTTCGAAGGCACCATCAAGGTGGACCTCGAAAACGACACCATCACCGCCAACGGCGTCCAGATCCAGGTCATCTACTCGGACAACCCTGCCACGGTCGACTACACCGCTTACGGCATCCACGACGCTCTGGTCGTCGACAACACCGGCCGCTGGCGCGACGCCGAGGGCCTGTCCCAGCACCTGCAGAGCAAGGGCGTTTCCCGCGTCCTGCTCACCGCGCCCGGCAAGGGCGAGCTGAAGAACATCGTGCACGGCATCAACCACGCCACGATCACGGATTCGGACAAGATCGTCTCGGCGGCGTCCTGCACCACGAACGCCATCACCCCGGTGCTGAAGGCGATCAACGACCGCTACGGCGTGGTGCACGGCCACGTCGAGACGGTCCACTCCTTCACCAACGACCAGAACCTGATCGACAACTTCCACAAGGGCGACCGCCGCGGCCGCTCCGCCGCGCTGAACATGGTCATCACCGAGACCGGCGCCGCCAAGGCCGTCGCCAAGGCGCTGCCGGAACTCCTCGGCAAGCTCACCGGCAGCTCCATCCGCGTCCCCAC
Source organism: Arthrobacter sp. 01T414 (assembly GCF_056398965.1). Taxonomy (NCBI): domain Bacteria; kingdom Bacillati; phylum Actinomycetota; class Actinomycetes; order Micrococcales; family Micrococcaceae; genus Arthrobacter; species Arthrobacter sp. 01T414. The sequence goes on from NZ_JBFTQK010000007.1 coordinate 83,628, forward strand.
CCCGGACGTCTCCCTGGCCATCCTGAACCTCAGCCTGGAAAACGGCACCACCAAGGACGAGGTCAACGATTACCTGCGGGAAATGTCGCTGCACTCCGAACTGCGCAAGCAGGTCGATTACATCGATTCGCCCGAGGTTGTCTCAACAGACTTCGTCGGCTCCCGCCGCGCCGGCATCGTCGATGGCCTGGCCACCATCTCCAACGACAAGAACCTGGTGCTCTACGTCTGGTACGACAACGAGTTCGGCTACAGCTGCCAGGTGGTCCGCGTGATGGAGGAAATGGCTGGCGTCAACCCGCCGTCATTCCCGGCCAAAGACGCGGCCGCGACCCTCGAAGCTGCCGGCCTGCCGGTCGAGGTCGGCTAGCCCCTCTTTGGACCTTCCCGGCCGGTCCGCTGGAATCGGCCGGGAAAGGGAACCACAATGGAGCCATGGAACAGAACTCGGCTGTGGAGCACGAAACCACTCTGGAACACGCCCTCGACGTAGCCCGGCGCAACGCCAAGGAAGCCAAGCGCCTCCTCGACGACGCCCGTGCCAAACGCGAGGCCGGCGAGATCGACGATGCGCGGGTCAGCCAGTTGGAAGAGCTGCTGAACCTCGCCGAGGAGGACCTCCGGCGGGTCACCAAGGAACAGTGACCGCCGGGCGCTGAGCCTCCGGCGCCCCTGCGGACGCCTGCCCCGGGGGCAGCGACCTGTCCTGCACACTGTGGACAAGCGGGCCGCCGTCGGCGCCCCTGCCTAGGCTGAAGGGGTGCACCAGACCTCGCCCTCGCCGATACCGCCGTGACCACCTCTTGGCGCGATTACCGGCGCGCCCGGCGCCGGTCCCGCCAGGCCTGGGCCCTGCTGGCCGCTGCGGTGCTGGCACTGCTAACGGGCGTCGCCTGGTTCTTCACCGCCGGCCAGTTTGCTCTGGGGGAGCCGCGGATTACGGGCCCCACCGAAGCTCCGGTGCTGGCGGCAGGCTGGATGAAGATGGTCCCGGCGGTGCGGCCGGTGCCGCCCGGACGAGCCGCGGACGTCCTGGCGTCGCTCCCGGTGAAGGGCCGCGCGGCCAGTGGCAACTATGACCGCAGCGCCTTCGGCCAGGCATGGCTCGACGTCGACCGCAACGGCTGCGACACGCGCAACGACATTCTCCGCCGCGACCTGGCCGGCGCCAGGTTCACCAAGGGCTCCCGCTGCCGGATCGGGTCCGGGACCTTCCAGGAGCCCTACACCGGGCGCACGGTTGACTTCCGGCGCGGCGCGGATTCCAGCAAAGCCGTGCAGATCGACCACGTCGTGGCCCTGGGCGACGCCTGGCAGACGGGCGCCCAGCAGCTGAGCCCGCTCTTGCGCCAGCACCTCGCCAACGATCCGCTGAACCTGATCGCCGTGGACGGCCAGGCCAACCAGGACAAGAGTGCGTCCGACGCTGCGAGCTGGCTCCCGCCCAACAAGGCGTTCCGCTGCCACTACGTCGCTCGGCAAATCTCGGTGAAGGCCGCCTACGCGCTGTGGGTGACAGCGGCCGAGAAGAACGCGATGGAACGGGTTCTCGGTGCCTGCCCGGAGCAGCAGAGCATCGTGCCGCGCTGATGTCTGCGCTGTTGTCTGCGCCGTCGGGAGCGGAGCGATTCCTGGCTCATTGACACCCGACACTGCCAGGTCTAGGACTGGAATCGTCAGCTACGGCCCACCACTCGAGGAGCAGAAATGGCCTACGGAGTTGTGCACTTTTTCCCGGGGGGAACCAAAGAACAATACGAGGCGTCCATTGCCGCGGTTCATCCCGGCGAAGGCCGCCTGCCGGAGGGGCAGGTCTTTCATGCCGGCGGCGCATCGGCCGGTGGGTGGACCATCATGGCGGTCCACGACTCCCAGGAGAGCTGGGAGAAATTCCGTGACGGCATCCTGATGCCCAAAATGCAGGCCGGCATCGAGGGCGGCTTCACGTCCCCGCCTGAAGAGACCGTCATCGAGCTCTACAAGGTGATGCCCTAGGAAACAGGCCGTCCAGCAGTCAGGTGAGCACGGAGACCACGCACCAGCCGGCCACGAGCAGACCCACGACCAGCATCGGGACGTTCCACTCCGACACGACCGTGCGCTCGGCCGAACTCTGGCCGGGGCCGCCGGCTGCGCCCGGCTGCCGGGCATCCTGCCAGGCCCGGACAATCGCATCCCGGGCCCCCGGCGTCGTAGCCTGGCTCATGCGCTCGTTGGATGGCAGCATCCCGAAGGGGCGTTGTTTCCAGTCCCGCGCCTGTTCGAATCCCGCGCCAAAGGCGCTGGGCGGCGTCGGGGCACCCCAGCTGACGTACTTCCTGCCGGCTGCCCTCACCGTGACGGTGTAGCGGACTTCGACGTCGTCCACCGCGGCAAACGGGATCCGGTGCCGCCGCAGGCCGTTGACCACGTCAAACCCGTCGGACCCCACGACCAGCCGCGGCTGCCACTGCGTCAGGTAGACCAGCAGCGACGCGGCCGCGAGCCACGGCGCAGCCGCCGCGGCAGCCCCGCCCCTGCCGGCGAGCAGCAGCCAGCCGACGGCCGCAGCGCTGCCTCCCCAGACGAGGAGCGATACCACCCGGCCGGATGGTTCCTTGAAGGTGCGCGGCCTCGGTCTTGAGCGTGTTCCGGTTTCCCCCATGCGGCCCATCATGCCAGCGGAAGGCAGGTTTCCCGGCTAGGCCCGGGAGGCTTGTTCCGCGAGTTCTGCCTCGAGCCGTTCGACGTCGGGCCGGTGGCACAGCTCGGTGGCGCGCGTGGTGACCGTCGCGCTGCCGGCAGCGACCGCCGAACGGAACGCTTCGGCCAGCGTGCGCCCCTGCGCCAGCCGGAGCACGAAGGCTGCCAGGAAACTGTCGCCGGCGCCGACCGTGCTCTGCACCCGGACCTGCGGCACGGCCAGACGGAGCGTGCCGCCCTGGGACGCCAGGACCGCTCCCTGGCCGCCCAGGGTCAGCGCGACATGCTCGGCGGATCCGTCGGCCACCAGCGCCATGGCCGCGTCGAGCTCGCTTTGCTCGGTCTCCAGGGTGATGCCGAAATGCAGGCCGAGCTCCCGCCGGCTCGGTTTGACCAGGAAGACCCCCTCCGACAAGGCGGCGGCCAGGGCCGGCCCGGATGCGTCGACCACGCAGCGCGCATTCTGCTCGCGCGCGAGCCGGGCCACCTCGGCGTAGAAGTTGTCCGGTACACCGGGGGGCAGGCTTCCGCTGGCCACCACGTACCCGCCCGGCTGGATGGAATCCGCCACGAGCGCCAGGCACAGCCGCCACTCGGGTTCACTCAGCTCGGGCCCCTGCAGGACAAAGCGGAACTGCTTGCCGGTGGAGGTCTCGTCGACCGTGAAGTCCTGCCGGGTGCTGCCCTGGATTGGAACCACCAGGGTGGGGAGCCGCTCCGCTTCGATCAGTCTGCGGTAAGCCTCACCCGTGGGGCCGCCCGCCGTGTAGATGGCCAGGGGTCGTCCGCCGAGCCGTTGGACCACCCGGGCCACGTTCACGCCGCCGCCGCCCGGATCCAGGCGGCTGGGCCCGCAACGGAGCTTATGCCCGCTGGTGACCACCCCGGTGGTGGTGCTGATGTCCAGGGCTGGGTTCACGGTGACCGTGAGGATGGGCTGCGCCGGCTTGGTGGCTTCCATGGGGCCAAGCATAAGAGCACGGCGTTCGCCCTGTCCCYGGGCCGGGATCCCCTTGTGGGCCGTGGGGCGCTCCGCGAGAATGGGCGCGGCAGGACAGGAGGCTGGGATTCAGCCGCCACGACCGGGCGGGAAGCATGGCACATCGCAAGGGAAACGCGGGTAAGGGAAATGCGGGCAAGGGCAGCGCCGGCAGGGAGCCCGCGCGCCATAAGGACAACCCGGGGGAGAAGCCGGGGCAGCCTCGCCGGCTGCCGCTTGGCATCTACACGGCGGAACTGACGCGGCTTCAAGCGGAGCTGGTTGCGCTACAGGAATGGGTCCAAAGCACGGGAGCGCGGGTGCTGGTGATCTTCGAAGGTCGCGACGCCGCCGGCAAGGGCAGCGCCATCAAGCGCGTCACCGAATACCTGAATCCCCGTGTTGCCCGGATTGTGGCGCTGCCGGCGCCGACCGAACGGGAGCGCGGTGAATGGTACTTCCAGCGCTACGTGCAGCACCTGCCGGCGGCCGGGGAAATCGTGCTGATGGACCGCTCCTGGTACAACCGCGCCGGCGTCGAACGGGTGATGGGATTCTGCACGCCCGCGGAACACAAACGCTTCATGTCCCAGTGCCCGGTTTTTGAACGGCTGCTGATCCAGGACGGCATCCTGCTTTTCAAATACTGGTTCTCGATCAGCCACGCTGAGCAGGAACGGCGTTTCAGGTCCAGGCTGGAAGACCCGCTGCGGCAATGGAAGCTCTCGCCGATGGACCGCGAGGCGATCCTGCGGTGGGAGGACTACTCGCGGGCCAAGGACGACATGTTCATGCAGACGGATACCGCCGAATCCCCGTGGTTTGTGGTGGAGGCGGAGGACAAACGCCGGGCCCGGATCAACATGATTGCCCATTTGCTCTCCAGCATCGACTACACCGAAGTCAGGACGGAGCCGGTAACACTCCCGCAGAGGCCGCGCGCCGTCAACTACACCCGGCCGCCGCGGGACCTCTTCCGCTACGTCCCCGACCACGCCGCCCAGCTGCAGAAGTCGAACGGCGAGTAGGCCGGCGGCCCTGATGGGTCCTTATCCGGCGGCGGCGGAAATTTCTCACTTCTGCGACCGACGGCCGGCGCGTCGCGCCAAACCGCCGGGGGATTTCCTGTGCGTCGGGTCAAAGGTGGGGAAAGTTCGTCGCGACGCTGGCCGCGTCGACGCCGAGCGTGGGCCCGCCGGGGCGCTAGTGCCCGAAGGGATCCGGGTCCACGCCCGGCATCCACGTCAGCCCGGGCACGCCCCAGCCGCTCTTCTTGGCCTGCTTCATCGCCTTGCGGGAGTACCGGTCGATCAGCCGGTTGACGTACAGCTTGCCGTCAAGGTGGTCGTATTCGTGCTGCATGACCCGGGAGAACCAGCCCGTCGCCTCGAACTCGATCTGGTTGCCGTCGCCGTCGAAGCCCTGCACCCGGGCCCATTCGGCCCGTTTGAGCGGGTAATGACCGCCCGGGAAGGACAGGCAGCCTTCCTCTTCCTCGTCGGGGTCGGGCAGCGCGCCGGAGACTTTGGAGAGGGTCAGCACCGGGTTGACGACGACGCCGGACGGCGGGGCGCCGTCGTCGTTCTCGTACTTGTACACGAACAAGCGCTTGCCCACGCCGACCTGGGGCGCGGCAAGGCCGACGCCGTTTGCGGCGTCGTTGGTCTCGAACATGTCCGCGATCAGCGTGCGCAGTTCGTCGTCGAAGACCTCGACCTCGGCGGCCCGGCGGTGCAGAACGGGTTCGCCCCAGATGGTGATGGGAAGGACTGTCATGTCGAAAGAGTTCCTTTGGTGCTGTGGGTTGTGGGCCGGACCGTCAGTCGGCGATGGTGCGGCCGACGACGTCGCGCATGATTTCGTTCGTGCCGCCGAAGATCGTGAGCAGGCGAGCCGCGAGGTAGGCCTGCGCCACCGGGTACTCCAGGATGTAGCCGTAGCCGCCGTGCAGCTGCAGGCACCTGTCGGTGACGGACTTGGCCCGTTCGGAGGCCCAGAGCTTGGCCCGTGCTGCCGAAGCGGCGTCGAGTTCCCCTGCGTTGAAGGCCTGGATGGCCCGGTCGACGTAGGTTTCGGTGACCTCGACCTCGGTGAGGATGTCGGCGAGCTCGAAGCGGCTGTTTTGGAAGTCGATGATCCGTTCGCCGAAGGCGTTGCGGTCCTTCGTGTAGTTGACCGTCGCTTCATAAACGGCGCGGACGACGGCGGAGCTCGCCACGGCGATCGCGAGCCGGCCCTGGGGGAGCTGCTCGGCGGCGTACTGCAGGCCCTTGCCCTCCTCGCCGACGAGGTCCGCGTGCGGYACCCGGACGTTGTCGAAGAACAGCTCCGCCGTATCGGAAGCCTTCAGCCCCATCTTGTCCAGCTGCTTGCCAGTGTTGTACCCCTCGGTCTTGCGCACCATGAACAGCGAGAAGGAGTTGCGGCCGCCGCGGCCGGTGCCGCCATCGGTGCGGGCAAGGACCAAGGAGGCGTCCCCGGAGATGCCGTTGCCGATGAAGGTCTTCTGGCCAGTGATCAGCCAGTCGTCGCCGTCCCGCACGGCCTTGGTGCGGATGCCGCGCAGATCCGACCCCGCGCCGGGTTCTGTCCAGGCAACCGAGGTGACCGTTTCCCCGGAGACCATGCCGGGGAGCCAGCGCGATTTGAGATCGTCCGAGCCGTAGGCCAGCAGGTGGGGGAGGACCATGTCGTCGTGCAGGTGGAAGGCCAGGCCCACGGCAAGGTGGTTGCTCTTGGCGAATTCTTCGTCCAGGACGGCACGGAAGCGGTAGTCGGCCATGCCCATGCCGCCGAACTCCTCGGGGACGGCGAGCCCCAGCAGGCCCTGTTCGCCGGCCGCCGTCCACAGTGCGCGGGGCATGATGTGGTCCTGGTCCCACTGGGCGTAGTGCGGGGCGACGGCCCGGTTGTTGAACTCCGCTGCCATTTCACGGAACATCTCGTGGTCTTCTTCAAAGAGCTGGCGCTTCATGAGGTTCCTTCCGTGCACGGACGACGCTGGGCAAGTTCTGGGCAGGCATTTTCTGGACAGACAACAAAGGCCGCACCGGATAACCGGTGCGGCCTTTGGCAAGGTCGGACAATTCTGCCGTCCTTGGTGAGGGTGAGCGACGGGGGTTGAACCCGCGACCTCCTGGACCACAACCAGGCGCTCTGCCAACTGAGCTACGCCCACCATGTGTGCCCCGCCGTGCCGTCCGGTGAACCGGCTGGCTGGAAAGGCAACGACAAATAGCTTACCTGCTCTTTGGGGGTGGTTTTGCCACTTTTCCCGAATTCGCCGAAATTTTCCCCAAACGTGGTGGAGATTACTCCGCAGGGGCTTCCTGCGGTGCGGCGGCAGGTGCTTCCTGGGGTGCCATGATCGACTTGGCGATCCGCTGGGCGGTGGCGCTGTCCGGCCCGGGGGCCGGCACGAAGACAGCCTCCCGGTAGTAGCGCAGCTCGTCGATGGAATCCTTGATGTCACCCAGTGCGCGGTGGCCGCCGAGCTTGGCGGGGGACTGGAAGTATGCCCGGGCGTACCAGCGCCGGGAGAGCTCCTTGATGGTGCTGACATCGATCACGCGGTAGTGCAGGTGTTCCACGAGCTCCGGCATGTCGCGGACCAGGAACACGCGGTCGGTGCCGACCGAGTTGCCGCCCAGCGGGGCCTTCTTCGGGTCCGGGACCCACTTCTTGATGTACTCGAGCACCAAGGCCTGCGCTTCCGCCATGGTCTTGCCATCGGGGAGTTCCGCAAGCAGGCCGGACCGGGTGTGCATGTCGCGCACGAAGTCGTTCATTTGGGCCAGCGCGGCGTCGTCGGGCTTGATCACGACGTCGACGCCGTCGCCGAGGATGTTCAGTTCCGAGTCCGTCACCAGGGCCGCCACTTCGATGAGGGCGTCGTTCTTGGAGTCCAGGCCGGTCATTTCGCAGTCGATCCACACGATGCGTTCGTTAGTTATAGGCACCCGCCCAGCCTACCGTTCCGCCGCCGCTGAGCGGTCCGGTGCTAGGATTTCGGGTACGCGGCCGTCGAAGATTTTCGTCATCGCGGCTTGCCCCATGGCCGGATTACCGGCCAGCTGCGGGCCAACCAAGCCCCACAAGAGATTGGACGATCCTGAGATGACGGCGCCTGTACCTGCGGCGGGGGAAACGGCTGCCGGTACGTCCCGCACCTCCCCGAAGGCAGTTGCTGCTGATGTAGACAACGCCCGCTCGCCGATCCTGTCGGGCTTCCTGGGCTCCATGTTCATGGCGGTCGGTTCGCTTGGCGTTGGCTGGCTCGCCCCGGTCTCCGAACTGCGGCGCCTGCCTTTGTTCATCTGGATGCGGACCGAGGCCGTCGGTGTCGGGCTGAGCATCGTCCTGTTGGCCGTGGGCGGCATGCTGCTGGTCCGCGCCTGGCTCCGGCTCGGCCAGCGCGTGCGCACCTGGGGCCCCGGCGCTCGCAAGGCAACGTTGACGGCCGTGGCGGCCTGGGGTCTGCCGATGATGTTCTCCGTCCCCTTGTTCAGCCGCGACGTTTACGCCTACATCGGCCAGGGTCGACTCATGGTGGAGGGGTTCAACCCCTACGAGAACGGCATCTCGGCGCTGTCGAACTACTTCCAGTTGGGCGCGGACAAGATGTGGACCGAGGCGCCGGTACCGTACGGGCAGCTGTTCCTTTGGATCGAACAGTTTGTTGTCTGGTCCACGAACGTCCACCCGGAGGCCAGCGTCATGCTGTTCCGGCTCGCGGCTCTGGTCGGCATTGTGCTCTGCGTGATCTACGTACCCAAGCTGGCTGAGCTCCACGGCGTCAATCCGCACCGCGCCCTCTGGCTCACCGCCGCCAACCCACTGTTCCTGACCAACTTCATCGCCAGCGTGCACAACGATGCCCTGATGATCGGCCTGGCCCTCGCCGGCCTCTACTACTGCGCCACCAAACGCGTGCCGCTTGGCCTGGTCCTGGTCACGCTCTCCATCTCGGTCAAACCCATCACGATCGTGTTCCTGCCGTTCATCGGCCTGCTGTGGGCAGGCAAGAATGCCGGCTGGCCGCGCAAGTTCATCTTCTGGGCCCTGACCGCCGGCATCAGCCTGGGGCTGCTTTATGCGATGAGCTTGGTCAACGGCTTTGGCTTCGGCTGGATCAACGGGCTCTCCGCCCCCGGCAGCATCTGGATCTGGTATGCGCCGGTTGGCTTGCTCGGGCTCATTGTCGCCTCGATCTTCAACGCCTTCAGCCTGGACGGCTGGGGGATGGCCAAGTGGGTGTACGACGCCGGGAAGCTGCTTGCGCTAGGCATTGTCGGCTGGCAGATCTTCCGCGGCGATTTCGACCGCCTGATGCGGCGCCTCACCCTGGCGTTCGCCGCCGTCGTCTTCCTGGCCCCGATGATCCAGTCCTGGTACGTCGTCTGGCTCATCCCGCTCTTTGCGGTCACCGGCATCCGGGACGACTGGCAGGTCAAGGCTCTGTACTTCATGGTGTCCTTCTTCATGGTCTACGCCATCTCGGACCAGCTGGAAGTCTTCCCCTACCTGCAGACCGACGACCTGGGCCTCGCGCTCGCCCTGGCGCGCAACGCCGCCGCGATCATTGCCCTGCTGTTCGCCCTGTACCTGATCTTCCTTGATCCGAAAACCAAGCAGCTGTTCAGCAAGCCGTCGGAGCCGGTGACCACCCGGCCCGTCATCTGAGCGTCGCAGCCACCTGCCCCAGCGTCGGAAGGAATGCCATGTCCATGATCAAGAGCCCCGAAGAGATTGCCCTCATGCGCGAGGCCGGGCGGGTGGTGGCGAACGCGCTGGCGCAGGTCCGTGAGGCTGCCGCCGTCGGGGTGTCCCTCAAGGACCTCGACGCCGTGGCCGCGCAGGTGATGGCCGAGGCAGGCGCCACGCCGGCGTTCCTGAACTACCACCCCCGCTGGGCCTCCGTCCCCTTCCCGGGCGTGATCTGCACGTCCGTCAACGACGCCGTGGTGCACGGCATCCCCAACGACTACCGGCTCGCGGACGGCGACCTGCTGAGCGTTGACTGCGGCGCTTTCCTTGCCGGCTGGTGCGGGGACGCGGCCGTCAGCTTCATCGTGGGCACGGCGGATCCGGTGGACCAGGCACTGATCGACGCTACCGATGGGGCGCTAGCCCGCGGCATTGAGGCGGCGCGGATCGGCAACAAAATGGGAGATGTGGCCTACGCGATCGGCGGCGCCGCACGCCGGGCCGGTTACGGGCTGCTCGCCGACCACGGCGGCCACGGCATTGGCCGGACCATGCACGCCGAACCGCCCGTGCCCAATCACGGGCGGCCGGGCCGGGGCCTCAAACTGACCGAAGGACTGGTCATCGCGATCGAACCCATGCTGATCCTCGGCGGCGACGACGACTACTACCACGACGACGACGAGTGGACCCTCCGTTCGGCCAACGGGCGCCGGGCAGCCCACAGCGAACACACCGTGGCGATCACCGCAGACGGGCCGGTCATCCTGACCCTGCCCTAGGGCCGGTAGGTGGCGAAGACCGAACGATCGGCGCAGGCCGCCGGGGTGTCAGCGGGATTTCAGCGGTTTCGTGTGCCCTGGCCGGCGAGCCGGGCGCGTTGGCGGTGCGTGGCGAGCCGCAACTGGACGATGCGGGCTGCCCCGGCGATGGCGACCAGCACGCCGCCGCCCACCGCTGCGATGAAGAGAGCGACGCCGAGCGGGACGGATCCTGCGAGGCCGAAGAACTTCACCTGGACATAGACCTGGTTCTGCAGGATAAAGACGATCAGCAGGATCAGCACCACCAGCGCGCTGGCCACGGCGGTCCACACCATGCCTGCGCGGGTGACCCGGCGGGGTTCGTCTATGGCCGCCGTCGGTGCCGGGGTCCCGGCGTGGGGAGCTTCTTGGCGCGGTTCGGCTGTCTGGCCAACCGAGGTTGTCTCAACAGGGGCTCTTTCAACCGGGGCTCCGGTATCAACGGCGGCGCTGTTTCCCGCGGCGCCAGCCGGGTAGCCCCCGACGTCTCCGGACAGGGCCTCCGCCGGCCTGGGGTACTGCGCGGGCGGGGCGTCGTGGGCATCGTGGGGAGCCATGCGGTCGCTGGGATCGAATCTGTCGGGAGTCTGGGTCATGGCGGCCGTACCTTTCGGTTGCGGGCGGATTGCCCAGGCATTCCCTGGCGCCCCGCGTCTCACCTCAATACTAAGCGTGCTGATGGTCGGGGGGTATGCAGCCTGGGGGTGCGTTCCTGCCCGGTCCGCTTGGCGCACGCGGGAGGCCACGGGCTGTTGGCACCGGAGGGCCGACGGTATAGCGTCACAGCCAAAGGGGGGACGCCCGGAGCGGGCGGTTCAGGCGAGGAGGCATAGCCGTGACGATCGTCGACAACGCCGTCTACGTGGACGGGTACCGGACTGCGGACCCGGATGACCTGGATGAGACGTACTTCCTGCTGCGGCAGCGCCAGGGCATGGCCTGGATCGGGCTGTACCGTCCGGACGCCGAGGAGCTCCGCTCGGTGGCCGAAGAGTTTGACCTGAACCATCTTGCGGTGGAGGACGCGCTTGCCGGCCACCAGCGCGCCAAGCTCGAACACTACGGCGAGACCACCTTCCTGGTGCTGCGGCCGGCCCGCTACCTGGACGAAGTGGAAAAGGTCCAGTTCGGCGAGATCCACATATTCACTGGCCCCGATTTCGTGGTCACCGTCCGCCGGGCGGAATCACCGGACCTGGCCCGGGTGCGCCGGAGGATGGAATCCCAGCCGGACTTCTTGGCGCTGGGGCCGGACGCCGTGCTGTACGCCATCCTCGACCAGGTGGTTGATGAGTACGAACCTGTGGCCGCCGGCCTGGAGAACGACGTCGACGAGATCGAAGACGAGCTTTTCGCCGCCGATCCGGGAGTTTCCCGCCGGATCTACGAACTCTCGCGGCAGGTGATCATGTTCCAGCGTGCGACGGTGCCGCTGACCGGCATACTCCAGGCGCTCCGGGCCGGGCTCCCGAACCGCGTGCCCGGGCCGGAACTGCAGGACCACTTCCGCGATGTGCTGGACCACGTGCTGCGCCTGAGTGAACGGATCGCAGCCTTCCGCGCCCTGCTCCAGAACGCGCTCGCGGTCAACGCCGCACTCGTGGCCCAGCGGCAGAACGACGAAATGCGGCTCCTCACGGAATCGAGCATTGCCCAGAACGAACAGACCAAGCGGATCTCGTCCTGGGCGGCCATTCTCTTCGCGCCCACGCTGATCGCGTCGATCTACGGCATGAACTTCCGCCTCATCCCGGAGCTTGACTGGGTTTTCGGCTACCCCATGGCGCTGGGGCTGATGCTGGTGATGGGTGTGGCGCTCTACCTGACCTTCAGGCACAACAAATGGATTTGAGGGGGCCCGGTTTCCAGCGGCGGTTGTGGGCCTCGGCGGTGCGAGGCGGGAAAGGTGCGGCCCTGGGCGGCGGATGATCCGCGACCAGGGCCGCACGTTGCGCCCCAGGAGGGAATCGAACCCCCGACCGGCGGATTAGAAGGCCGCTGCTCTATCCCCTGAGCTACTGGGGCACGTTCGGCGTGCCGCCCGGCTGATGCCGGGGACGCCTCAAGAAGTTTACAGTGCCCCGCGCGCCCCGCCAGTCAAGGAGCGCCCGTGCCTGCTGGCCGGCCGGGTTTTCCACATAGCGAAGTCCCGCACTGACAGCCAGGACACCCGGGCGTGAAGCTGGAACTGCCCGCTGGAGCGGGACCAATCGAGACAGCTTATTCAAGACAGCGCTTCTTCAGGACAGATCCTCCTCGAAACAGGGACAATTCCCAGACAGGACAGACCAATGAACGACAGCATCACGGTCCGCGGCTTCGTTGCTTCGGAGATCAGGAGTTCGACGACGCCGGGCGGCGTCGCCACCGCTTCCTTCCGGTTGGGCTCGACGGAGCGGCGCTTTGACCGCTCCGCGAACGCCTGGGTGGACGGAAACACCAACTGGTTCACGGTGCAGGGCTACCGCCAGCTGGCCGGAAACATGGGCTGCAGCATCAAGAAGGGCCAGCGGGTCATCATCGTCGGCCGGCTCAAAATGCGCAGCTGGGAAAAGGATGGCCGCGTCTATCACGTGGCGGAAATCGACGCCGAGTCCGTGGGCCACGACCTGATGTGGGGCTCTGCCAATTTCACGCGCACTGCCACTAATGGCCCGGTCCCCGGTCACGACGGCGCCGTGCCGCACGGAGCCGACGCCGGGCAGGACGCCCCGGACGACGCTGACCGCGACATGGATGCCGGCGCGGACGACGCCGACGCTGCGGGAACAGACGATGACGAGCCGGATTTTGATGCTGAGACCGGCGAACTGAAAGGGGCCGCCGCCTGAGTTCGGTGGATTGAGGCCGCGAGGTCGGGTGGCTGAGACCACATGGCAGAATTGCCGGGTGAAGCGAGCCAGGACGAACACCCAACGCCATCCGGTGCTGCCCGTGCTCGGAGCGCTTGCCGTGTTGCTGGCAGCATCGGCAGGTTGCTCGGCGGTCGATGGCGGCAACGGGGGAGCGTCGGCCCGCCTCCCGTCCACGCAGGCTTCGTCCACGCAGGCTCCGCTTGTCCCGGCGCCGCCCGTACCCGCCCGGATCCCCTCCACGGCAGCAACCTTGGGCCCTGCGACTTCCGCTGCCAGGGACCGGGTAGAGGCGGCCCTGACGAAGCTATCGAGCGGAGGGTCCAAGCCCGGAACGGAACAAATCCGGGCGGCCCTCGTCGAAGCTGGGTTTCCTCGGGCATCCATCGAAGTCACTGCGAGCCAAACCCCCACCGGCCTGCAGGCTGATGCCGTTGAGGCCGCGGTCCGGCAGTACAGGGACTGCGTCGTCGCCCAGTTGCGCAACGGCGCGGTGGCAGTGACCGTCTTGCCCGTCTTGGCCGATGGCCGCTGTTTCGCGGGTTCGGCTGCCTAGAACCCGTCCGGAGGTCGTCCGGGCACGCGGAGCCACATCGCCGGCTGGCAGGGCGCCGGAATGTGAGTTATCCGTGCCGAGCCACTAGATTTATAGGCATGGCGGAATTTATCTACACAATGACCAAGGCCCGTAAGGCTGTTGGCGAAAAACTTATCCTCGACGACGTGAGCATGTCCTTCTTCCCGGGGGCCAAGATTGGTGTTGTTGGCCCGAATGGTGCCGGTAAGTCCACCATTCTCAAGATCATGGCCGGCCTGGACACCCCCTCCAACGGCGAAGCCCGGCTGAGCCCCGGCTACACCGTCGGCATCCTGCTGCAGGAGCCGCCGCTGAACGAGGACAAGACCGTCCTGGGCAACGTCCAGGAAGGCGTTGGCGAGATCTACGGCAAGATCCAGCGCTTCAACGAGATCTCCGAGGAAATGGCCAATCCGGACGCCGACTACGACGCCCTCCTCGAGGAAATGGGCCAGTTGCAGGAAGCCATCGACGCCGCCGACGCCTGGGATCTCGATTCCCAGCTCGAGCAGGCCATGGACGCCCTCCGCTGCCCGCCGGCCGATGCCGACGTCACGCTGCTCTCCGGTGGTGAGCGCCGCCGCGTCGCCCTCTGCAAGCTCCTGCTGCAGAAGCCGGACCTGCTGCTCCTCGACGAGCCCACCAACCACCTCGACGCCGAGAGCGTGCTGTGGCTCGAGCAGCACCTCTCCTCCTACCCGGGCGCAGTCCTGGCCGTGACCCACGACCGGTACTTCCTGGACCACGTGGCCGAATGGATCGCCGAAGTCGACCGCGGCCACCTGTACCCGTACGAGGGCAACTACTCCACGTACCTCGAGAAGAAGCGCGCCCGCCTGGAGATCCAAGGCAAGAAGGACGCGAAGCAGGCCAAGCGCCTCGCCGAAGAACTCGAATGGGTCCGCTCCAACGCGAAAGGCCGCCAGACCAAGTCCAAGGCCCGTCTGGCCCGCTACGAGGAAATGGCCGCCGAGGCGGACCGTACCCGCAAGCTCGACTTCGAAGAGATCCAGATCCCGCCGGGCCCGCGCCTCGGTGGCCTGGTCCTGGAGGCCAAGAACCTCCAGAAGGGCTTCGAGGACCGCACCCTGATCGACGGGCTCTCCTTCACCCTGCCGCGCAACGGCATCGTGGGCGTCATCGGCCCGAACGGCGTCGGCAAGACCACGCTCTTCAAGACGATCGTCGGCCTGGAACCCCTCGACGGCGGCGAACTGAAGATCGGCGACTCCGTCAAGATCTCCTACGCTGACCAGAGCCGCGGCGGCATCGACCCGAACAAGACCCTGTGGGAGGTCGTGTCCGACGGACTCGACTTCATTCAGGTCGGCCAGGTCGAGATGCCGTCCCGCGCCTATGTTGCCGCATTCGGGTTCAAGGGTCCGGACCAGCAGAAGAAGGCCGGCGTGCTCTCCGGTGGTGAGCGCAACCGCCTGAACCTGGCGCTGACCCTCAAGCAGGGCGGCAACCTGCTGCTCCTCGACGAACCGACCAACGACCTCGACGTTGAGACGCTCAGCAGCCTCGAGAACGCCCTGCTCGAATTCCCGGGCTGCGCCGTCGTCGTCTCGCACGACCGCTGGTTCCTGGACCGGGTGGCCACCCACATCCTCGCCTACGAAGGCGACGAGGAGAACCCCTCCAAGTGGTACTGGTTCGAGGGCAACTTCGAATCCTACGAGGAGAACAAGATCGAGCGCCTCGGCCCGGACGCGGCCAAGCCGCACCGCGTGACGCACCGCCGCCTGACCCGCGACTAAGTTCGGCAGCACGGTTCCGCCAGGGCCAATGCAAAGGGCCGGCTCCCCATGAAATGGTCCCCGGAAGTTGGACTCGAAATTAGGTGAGCCCGTACCGCAGCGTCGACTGGCAAGGTTTAGTCGACTGGCAAGGTTTATGAGGAAGGCTTCGTCCCAAACGGGACGAAGCCTTCCTTTGCATCGGCCATACTTCCGGAAGACAAAAGCCATTCGACGGAGCGGTCAAAACCAATGCCAGACATCCCTCGTGAGCCAGAAGAGGAAGGCAACGAATGCGAAGGGTGGAAGCAGATACAACACCCAAATACCGGGCATCTGACGCTTGGCCATTCTTTCTTCCCTTCCGTTCCTAGGGATTCTAGGGGGCAGGTAGTGATGAGCCGTGGATAGGCAATCTAGCTAGGTGCTAGGGGAGAGCCCGAGCATTGGCCTTCGGGTTTCGTTGACCCTAGAATTCGGGCACCAGTCAGCGACGAACCAGGAGGATGATCATGGCGGCTTTGTTGTTTGGTTTAGCCGTTGTGATGATGGGTCTATTTTGCCTGGCCGTCTCCAGCCCGCTAGCCAAACTTATGACTAACTGGAATATCTTCATTCAGCAAGATGCAGACATTCTGGAGGCTTATAAAAGCATGCAACTCCGCAGGATACGTCTGGGAGCAAAGAGCTTCATGCTTCTTGGTGGCGTCGTTGTTGTCGCAGGGCTTATTGGTTGGAGCCTTGAGGCACGTTAGCCAAGTCGCCGGGATTGAGATTTATTCAGGTATGCGCGGTCCTGCCTCAGCCGCGGTCGGCCTTGCGCATCTGGTGCTCCAGCACCTTGGTCTGCACAGCACCCTTGACCTTGTTTTTCAGGTCGGTCGGCACCCGGATCATGCCCTCCTGGGCCACGGTCGCCACGTGCCGGCCGTCGCGGCTGAAGATCTTGCCGGTGGCCAGGCCGCGGGCACCCTGTGCGCTGGGCGATTCCTGGACGTAGAGCAGCCATTCATCGACGCGGACGGGCCGGTGCCACCACATGGCGTGGTCCAGGCTGGCCACGGACATTCCCGGGGTAATCCAACTCATTCCGTGCCGGCGCAGCACGGATTCGAGCAGGGTGTAGTCGCTGGCGTAGGCCAGCGCGGCGCGGTGCATCTCCGGGTCGTCGGGCATCGGGCCGAAGGTACGCATCCAGACAGCGTTCCGGGGCTCCTTGGGGCCCTTCGCGGACACGTACAGCGCCGGATCCACGTGGCGGATGTCAAAGGGCCGCTCGTAGGCCCAGTGCCGCGCCACGGGATGGTCGTATTTGCCGAGCAGGTCGGCCGTGCTCGGCAGCGACTCCGGGTCCGGTATCCCGGCGGGCATTTCGGTCTGGTGCTCGATGCCTTCATCCTCGTCCTGGAAAGACGCGATCATCGACAGGATAGGCATGCCCTCCTGGTAGGCATGGACCCGGCGAGCGGAAAAGGACCGGCCGTCGCGCAGCCGCTGGACCCCGAAGGTGATTGGCTTGTTGGCGTCGCCGGGCCGGAGGAAGTAGCCGTGCATGGAGTGGACTCCGCGGCCTTCGGGAACGGTACGGCTGCCGGCTACCAGGGACTGTGCCAGCACTTGGCCGCCGAAGACGCGCTGGCGCGGCTGCTTCTGGGAGGGGCCCATGAAGATGTCCTCGTCGGTCCTTGCGCCCTCCAGCTCGCCGAGGTTCAGGAGTTGGATGAGCGAGGAGGTGGGATCCTCGGTGGGCATCGCCTGCAATCCGGCTTCGGCTTCAGTCATGGTTTGACTCTAGACGGCACCCCGGCACGGCTCAAAAGAGGCGCAGCCGGTAGAGTCGAGATTGTGTCTGACGTCCTAACCCAGCCCCTGCAGTTCACCGATCCCCGCGACCTCGCCGACCTGCGCACCTTCGCCACCCGGGCCCGGGCTGTCGACGACGGCGCCATCCGGCTGAACGCCTCGGGGCCGGTTCTGGCGGCTTATGTCTGCGTGCTGCGGCCCCGGCTGCTGGGGGAGGCCACCCCGACCATCCTGGGGCTCCGGACCGTCGCCCTGGCTGCGCCCGCCGAACTCGACGTGACCGTCCCGCTCTCCGCGGTGCTGGACCGTCTGGCCCGTGCTGGCGCCGACGACGTCGAACTGCCGGTGCCGCCGATGACCGTCACCGAATCGTGGGCCGGCGTCGGCGCTCCCCGCGCCGGGTGGGAGCCGCTTGGAACGCTGCAGGATGCAACCCTTCGACTGGCGGCAGAGGCCGGCATTAGCGAAATCGCGGCCATCATCCCGGACAAGCCGGGCGCCCTGATCGTGAACAACGCCCGGGCCACCGTCTGGGGCCGGGAGTTGCCCGACGCGAGCGGCCTGCCAGCCGGTGCGGCCTTCGCCGCGCTGACCTTGGGATTCCTGGCCGACGCCGAACAAAGCCTCTTCCGCTCGGGCCGGTGGTTCCGGCTCAGCAGCCCCCGCGGGCACGTCCTGGTCCGTGCCGGATCGGGACTCTAGGACGAGCCCAGGTCCCTAGGTCCCCAGATCCCCAGGCCAGCGCCGCCCGGAGCTCGACGCGCTCAGCCTGCCGTGACGGCCCCGAGTTTGACCGGGGTCTGCTGGCCGTCCCAGGTTCCGGTGAGGGCCTCGGGGCCAGCGGCCTGTTCCGCCAGTTGAAGCCGGCGGATGACGAGCAGCTCCAGCGCTCCGGTCCGGACCAGCGTTCCCGCGTCCGTGTTGGAGACTGTGGCTGGGCCGAGGGCCGGCGCCGCGGAACGATGCGGCCCGGTGCTGCCAACAAGGACCGTCTCCGGCATCGCCTCGAGCCTGCCCTCCACCGCCAGGAAGTGCTGCGCCTGTGGCTGGCCCGTCAGGATGGCGGCGGCCAGGGCGTCCAGGTAGCAGGGATCGCCGACGGCGTCGTAAACCCACCGCTCGCCGAGGACCGAGTGCTGCATGGTCCCGATTAACGACGCCTCGGCGCCGTGCAGGGGTGAGCCCCGGTAGCTCAGCGGCACCTGGAAGACCGTATCGTCAGCCGCGACGAGGATCGTCTCCATGCCGACTTCGCCGTCCGGGTCGTCGAACCGGAAGGCGCCCACCTTGCCGAGCCCCGCGGCGCCTCTCGTGAACCAGGGCTGCCGCGGCAGCCAGCTTTGGAGGAGTTCAAGTTTCGTGGGCTGCAGCTGAGCCTGATGAATGATCGCCATGCCCGTCAGCCTAGCCGGACGGGGCTGCGTCCCCGGTCAGAACCGGAGAACGCTGAGCTCCGCTGCGGGCTGGAATCCCAGCCGGGCGTAGAAATTGTGCGACGCGGGAGACGGCGACAGGACCATTCGTGCCGCGGGGAGGCCTCGCGAGAACTCAATTGCGGCCTGCACCAGCTGCGCCCCGACGCCGGCATTCCGGAAGTCCGGCAGCACGTAAACGTTACCGAGGTAGACCCAGAAGGAGGGCGGCTTCCCCGGCTTCGGCATCCGTTCGAAGACCAGGAGGTTGAGCATCCCGATCAGTTGGCCGTCTTCCTCCGCCACGAAGAACTTGCGCGGGTTGGCATCCATCCAGTCGCCGTAGATCTCGTCGAAGGCCAGGCCGCCCCGCGGTTCGGGCTCCTGCTCTGCGGCCCACCTGGCCCTGAGCGCGGCCAGCGCGGTGCGGTCGGCGGGACGGTCGTCGCGGATTATCGGCATGGAAAGTACCCTACCCGTCACGGCGGCAGCAAAGACGGCCGCAACACTTGCCGCCCCATACCCGGGTATTCTTGAGGCAGAAAGACCCCGGAGACATCCCCCCAAGTGCCTCCGGGGTCTTTCCATGTCCGGCCTAGGCGCCGGAGGGGCTGTTGACCATCGAGAGCGCCGCCCGTTCCATGTAGTCCCAGAGGGTCCCCTCGTAGAGCGGCGGCAGTTCCAGGGCGTCGACAGCGGTGCGCATGTGGTGCAGCCAGGCGTCCTTGGCCTCGGGCGTGACGCGGAACGGCTGGTGCCGCATCCGCAGCCGCGGGTGGCCGCGTTCCTCACCGTAGGTCGTGGGACCGCCCCAGTACTGCTCCAAGAACATCAGGAAACGCCGCTTCGCCGGTCCGAGGTCCTCTTCCGGATACATCGGGCGAAGCAGCGGGTCCGTCGCGACGCTGTCGTAAAACACATCGATGAGCTTCACGAACGTCTCATGGCCGCCCACGGCGTCATAGAAATTGTCCGTGTAACCGGGCTGGCTGAATGGATCGTTCTGCATCAGCATCTTGGGCTGGCGGGGTTCGCCGGCAATGGGAAGCGTCATTTTATTCTCCGGCCTGTTGCTGGGTTGCGGAGCCGGCGTCGTCGGCCGGTCCGCTGTCGGGCGCCACATAGCTGCCCTGTGAACGGTTTCCTACCCGCAGGATCTCGCCATTGCGCAGGTACCAGACCGTGCCGTCCTCGGCCCTGACCCGGGTGATGCGCAGGCCCATGGACTCGACCGTGCCTACCACCTCGGAGGTCTCAATGACGTCGCCGATCCCGTACTGGTCCTCGATGGTGATGAAGATGCCGGCCAGGAAGTCGCGGATCAGTTGCTGGGCGCCAAAGCCGATCGCGACGCCGAGGATGCCCACGCTGGTCAGCAGCGGGGCGATGTTCACGTTGAGGTTCTGCAGCACATACATCACCGTGATCACGACGACGAGGACGCTCACCACGCTGTTGAGCAGGGAACCGATGGTGTTGGCGCGCTGCTCGCGCCGCTGATGGTCCAGGGCACGCAGCGCCGGGGCCACCCAGCGGAAATGCGGTTTCTTGAAGAATGTGGTGCCCGCGGCGACCCGCTTCGTGATGCCTGCGATCACGAAGGACGCCACCAGCCACGCGGCGACGCCGACCCCGATGCTGATCAGGACACCGGGCAGGTTGATGGCCGAAATGTCCGGCGTCGTGAGCGGCTCGGCGGCGGTCAGGCTGTACATCAGCAGGGTTTACTCCTTAGGAACGCCCGCGTTCGCCGGGCGCATAACACTCTGTTCAGCTTCAACATTAGCGCCGTACCGTGGCCCCATGCGCATCCTCGTCCTCGGCGGCACAGCCTTCCTGTCAGCAGAAATCGCCCGGCAGGCCGTCGCCGCCGGCCACGAGGTCATGTGCCTGGCCCGCGGGAAAACGTCCCAGCCGCCGGACGGGGCCACGTGGCTGCAAGCGGACCGCTCGGCCGGCCCGGCCGCCTACGAGGGGGCCGTCCACGCGGGGGAGTGGGACGCCGTCATCGAGGTCGCCCGGGACCCGGGCCAGGCGCAGGAGGCCCTTGAGGCGCTCGCCGGCAGTGCCCGGCACTGGACGTTCGTATCCAGCTGTTCCGTGTACGAGGACCACTCGGTGCCCGGCGCGGCGGAGGACGACGCCGTGCTGGCGCCGCTGCCGGCCGGCATCCCGGCGACGGCGGAGAATTACGGGGAAGCGAAGTCGGCGATCGAACGCCTGACAACGGAACTGGCCGGGGGCCGGGCGCACCTTTGCCGGGCCGGGCTGATCGGCGGGCCGGGGGATGGCTCGGACCGGTACGGTTACTGGCCCGCCCGTTTCGCCCGGGATACGGGTCCGGTGCTGGCTCCGGATATTCCTGCGGACGCCACCCAGATCATCGACGTCCGGGACCTGGCCGCCTGGGTCTTGGCCGCGGCGGAGGAGGGCGTCACGGGGGCGTTGAACGCGGTGGGCGAGCCGGTGCCCTTTGCCGAGTACCTCGAGGAGTCACGGCGGCTGTCCGGGGGAACCGGGGAGGTCGTGGCGGCCCCGTCTGACTGGCTCGCCGCCCGCGGTGCGAATTACTGGGCAGGTCCGGACTCGCTGCCGCTATGGCTCCCGGACGGCCACGCCGGGTTTTCCTCCCGCAGCGGCGCCGCGGCGCAGGCCGCCGGGATGAGTTTGCGGCCCTGGACGGAGACGTTGCGTGACACACTGGCCGATGAACGCCGCCGCGGGCTGGACCGGGAACGCCGGGCCGGTCTCAGCCCGGACACCGAGCGCCGGCTGCTGCAGGAGTTCCAGGTGGAGTTTCAGTCCAGCTGAGTTGCTGCCGCCGGGTCCACGGCTGCGGAGGCCTCGTGCCGGACCGGGAAGTTCACGCTCCGGGCGATGAAGCAGACCGCGTTCGCTCCGCGGTGCAGTTCCTGGAAGAGCTCGTCGGCCACCGGCGCGGCCGTCGTGACCCGGGGTTTGAGTGTGACCGATTCGAACTGGCCGCTGCCGTCCCGGTTGGTGCGCATCAGGCCCTCGGCCTGGTCCTCGTAGCCGGTCACCACCACGCCGTGCTTCACCGCGACGTGCAGGAAGGACAGCATGTGGCACTGCGAGAGCGCCGCCAGCAGCAGCTGTTCGGGGTTGTACCGCTCCCGGTCGCCGTGGAAGGTGGGGTCCGCCGAGCCTTTCAGCACCGGCAGCCCGGGGATCTCGACGTCGTGGTCGCGGGAGTAGCCCCGATACGACGAGGTCCCGCTGCCCAGGTTTCCGGTCCAACGGACGGTCAGGGCGTAACGGTGCTCGTCGAGGCTCATGCCGCCAGTCTAGCGGCGCTGAAACGCCAGAACCCCGGCGCCGCCTAGCGGTGCCGGGGTCCTGGGCTGCTGTCCCCGCCTTGCGGGTCAGCTTCGGCCGGAGTTAGATGTCCGCGGCGCGGGCGCGCAGGGCGCGGGCCACGCCGTCGCGGTTCTCCAGCATCATCCGGCGCAGCGCCGCGCTGTCTTCGGGCAGCGAGGCGAGGAACGCATCGGTGCGGTCCACCGTTTCCTGCGTGGTCAGCTGCGCCGGGTAAAGTCCGACGACGATCTGCTGGGCCAGAGCGTGGGTGCGGTCCTTGACGATGCCCGGGACGGCCTCGAAGTACTTCTCGGCGTAGGGCTCCAGCAGGGCCGTGTCCAGCACGCGGRTGAACCCGGCGACCGCCGAACCCTGCAGCGCGTTGGACAGCTCGCCCTTGACCACGATCGACTCCCAGGCCGCGGCCTTGGCCTCGGCGGTGGGGATGGCCGCCTTGGCCAGGGCTGCCGCGTTCTGGCCGGTGGCGGTGTTGTCGTGCTCGAGCTCGGCGTCGATCTGATCCTGGCCTGCCCGGCCCCCGACCACGAGGGATGCAATCAGCTCCCAGCGCAGGTCCTGGTCCACGGTGAGGCCGGGCAGCTCGCGCGAGCCGTCCAGCAGGCCGGCGACCGTGTCCAGCTGGCCGGCGCTGCGGGCCAGCAAGGCGTAGGACTTCACGAACTGCAGCTGCGCGTCGGAGCCGGCCGGGACGCGGGAGGCCAGCTCCCAGAGCCGGTCGGCCGCGGCGGTCGCGGTGGCTTCCTTGTGTTCTGCGGCCACGTAGAAGTTCAACGTGGTGGCGAGCTGTCGGAGCTGGACCAGGATCACGGAGGAGTCGGATTCCTCGGCGATGTTGGCCAGGATCAGTTCCACGTAGCCGCGGGCCGGGGTTTCGCCGTCGCGCGCGGCGTCCCAGGCCGAACCCCAGACCAGGGTCCGGGGCAGGCTCTGGCCGAAGTCCTTCAAGTGCGCCGTTGCGGTGGCCAGGGACTTCTGGTCCAGCCGGACCTTGGCATAGGCGAGGTCGTCGTCGTTGAGCAGGATCAGGTCCGGCTGAGCGAGCCCGGCCAGGGCCGGGACCTCGGTGCGCTCGCCGTCGACGTCGAGCTCCTCCCGGTGCACGCGCACCAGTTTCCCGGCGCCGTCGAGGTTGTAGAAACCGACGGCTAGGCGGTGCGGGCGGATGGTCGGCTGGGACTCGGTGGCGGACTGCAGGATGGCGAACGAGGTAATCGTGCCGTCCTCGCCGACGGACAGCTCCGGCTTGAGCGTGTTGACCCCGGCGGTTTCCAGCCAGAGCCGGCCCCAGTGGTCCAGGTCGCGGCCGCTGGCCTTTTCCAGCTCGACCATCAGGTCACTGAGCTCGGTGTTCTGCCAGGAGTGCTTGCGGAAGTACTCGCGCACGCCGGCCATGAACTCCTCCGGGCCAACCCAGGCCACCAGCTGCCGCAGCACCGAGGCGCCCTTCGCGTAGGTGATGCCGTCGAAGTTCACCTCGACGTCCTGCAGGTCGTTGATCTCGGCGAAGATCGGGTGCGTGGTGGGCAGCTGGTCCTGGCGGTAGGCCCACGACTTTTCCACCGAAGCGAAGGTGGTCCAGGCGTGGTCGAACTTGGTGTTCTCGACGGCCGCGAGGTGGGACATGTACTCGGCGAAGGACTCGTTGAGCCAGAGGTCATTCCACCAGCGCATGGTCACGAGGTCGCCGAACCACATGTGGGCCAGCTCGTGCAGCACGGTGATGGCGCGGCGCTCCACCTGGGCCTCGGTGACCTTGCTGCGGAAGACGTAGCCTTCCAGGATGGTCACGGCGCCGGCGTTTTCCATGGCGCCGGCGTTGAACTCCGGCACGAAGAGCTGGTCGTACTTCTCGAACGGGTAGGGGCAGCCGAACTGGGCCTCGAAGAACTCGAAGCCCTGGCGGGTGAGGTCGAAGATGTTGTCGGCATCGAGGTACTGCATCAGGGACTTGCGGGCAAAGACGCCCAGCGGGGTGACCTTCCCGTCGGCGGACTTCACCTCGCTGCGGACCGACTGGTAGGGCCCGGCGATCAGGGCCGTGACGTAGGAGGAGAGCCGCGGGGTGGGGGCGAACTCCCAGACCGAGCGGGCGCCGCCGTCCTCGCCCGGGATGGTTTCGACCGGCACCGGGGTGGGGGAGTTGGAGACGACGTCCCAGTGGGACGGCGCGGTGACGGTGAAGCTGAAGCTGGCCTTGAGGTCGGGCTGTTCGAAGACGGCAAACATCCGCCGGGAGTCGGGAACCTCGAACTGCGTGTACAGGTAGACCTCATTGTCCACCGGGTCCACGAAGCGGTGCAGGCCCTCGCCCGTGTTCATGTAAGGGGCGTCCGCGACCACCAGGAGCTCGTTCTCGGCGGCGAGGTCCGGCAGCTGGATCCGGATGCCGTCGGAGACCTCCGCAGGATCCAGCTCGCGGCCGTTCAGCGTGACGCTGTGCACCGTGTGGGTCACGGCGTCGATGAAGGTCGAGGAGCCGGGCTTGGCCGTGAACTTCACGGCGGTGGTGGAGCCGAACACTTTCTCCCCGCGGGTCAGGTCGAGGCTGACCTCGTAGGAGTCGACGGCGATCAGTTCGGCGCGCTCGCGGGCTTCGGCGCGCGTGAGGTTCATACCGGGCAAAGGGTGCCTCCAAAAGGGTGGGAACGGTGGAAACAATACTGTGAAATTATTCTTTCACGTTGCAGCAGCTTGGCAAGTTGTGCACGTCACCGCGCGTCCCCTCCGGGCGGCCGCGCAGGGGTAGCGTTGGAGTCATGGGAAAGATCCGGGATTCGGTTGACGCCAGGGCGCTGCGTTTCGCCGTGGGGTTCCCGCTGATGCTGGCGGCCGCCTTCGTGGTGTGCGCCCTGCTGATCCGCAATGACCTGCCCGAGCCGCTGGCCGTCCGCTGGACGGATGCTGGCGCCGCGGACTTCGCGCCCTTTGGAGCGCTGGTGGGGGTGGGGGCGGCCCTGATCGTGCTGGTCGGCTGGGCCGTCCTGCTGCAGGCGGCGCCGCTGTCCCGGCCGGTCATGATGCGCCGGTTCATGATGGGCGCCGGACTCGCGGTGAGCCTGTTCGTCACCACCGTCCTCGCCGCGGTGCTGGTGGGCCAGCTCGGCCTGCCGGACGCCCGTGGATCGCGGGTGGACGTTGTTGTCCTGGCCATGGGCAGCGGCGCAGCCCTGGGCCTGGGAGTGGTCATGGGGTTCGTCTTCAAGGCCGACGAGCGGTGGTCCACGGATGACGAGCGGGCCGTGCAGGCCGCGCTGGGACGGGAGCTGGACCCCGAGTTGGCCGGCGATTCCGTGAGCCTCTGGGTCCATGCGCGCAGTTCGGTCTTTGTGATGCTGGGGATTGCCACACTGTTCCCCGCGGCGCTGCTCACCGTCGCCGTGCCCTGGCTGGCCGCCTTGCTGGTGGCGGTCGCACTGCTGGCGGCCGTGTTCCTCTTTGCCCGGATCCGGGTGGACCGGAGTGGGCTGCGGGTGTTCGCTGCCGGGTTCGTGCGGGTCATTGATGTTCCTGCAGCGGCCATCGACTCGGCGACGCCGAAAGAGGTCAAGGCGTCCGACTACGGCGGCTGGGGCTACCGGAGCCACGGCGCCACGACGGCGATGCTGGTCAGCAGCGGCCCCGCCGTCGTCGTCGACCGCTCCGACGGCCGGCGGTTGGCAGTGAGCGGGGGAAATGCGACGACGGCGGACAGCGTGGCGCAGGTGCTCTCCCGCGTGGCGGCGCGGGCACGCCGCAACGGCGGGGCGCCGACGGCGCAGCCCTAGTAGGCTGGGAAGAACCCTGACCAGCAGCGCCGAAAGCCCACCGGCGCCCCACAGAAACGGATACGCCGTGACCACTGCCCCGGATTTCCCGCGCGTTCACATCGCCACCGACCACGCCGGCATGGAGCTCAGCGCCCACCTGGTGGGCCACCTCAGCGCCAAGGGATACGACGTGGTGGACCACGGGCCCAAGGTCTACGACGCACTCGATGACTACCCCTCGTTCTGCATCAACGCCGCCCGCGCGGTCGTCGCGGACCAGGAAGCCGGCATCCACGCACTGGGCATCGTCCTGGGCGGTTCAGGCAACGGGGAGCAGATCGCGGCGAACAAGGTCAAGGGAGTCCGCGCCGCCTTGGCCTGGAACCTCTCCACCGCGAAGCTGGCGCGTGAGCACAATGACGCCAACGTCGTTGCCGTGGGCGGCCGCCAGCACAGCGTCGACGAGGCCACCGCCATCATCGAGGCCTTCCTGACCGAGCCGTTCAGCAATGACGAACGCCACGTCCGCCGGATCGGCAAGATCGCCACCTACGAAACCACCGGCGAGGTCGTCGAGTAGTGCCAGAGGGGCATTCGATCCACCGGCTGGCGCGGCAGTTCGCCGACGTCTTTGCGGGGGAGCGGCTCACCGTGTCCAGCCCGCAGGGGCGTTTCGTGCAGGGCGCGGCACTGCTGGACGGCCATGTCCTCACCGGCTCCGTGGCGCACGGCAAGCATCTGTTCCTCGACTTCGACCACGGCCTGGTGCTGCACGTGCACCTGGGGCTCTACGGCGCGTGGGACTTTGGCGGGGACGAGCGTTTCCGTGGTGCTTCCAGCATCGGCGCGCCCCGCAAAATAGGGGAGCGGGAGGTCTCCGGCGACGCCGCCCCGGATGCCGTGTATGCCGGCCCACCGGCTCCGGTGGGCGCCGTGCGGGTGCGGCTGGCCAGCGCCCACGGCTGGGCTGACCTGCGCGGGGCAACCACCTGCGAGACGCTCACCGAAACAGAGGCCCAGGCAGTCACCGAGCGGCTGGGACCCGATCCGCTGCGGAATCTTCCGGGGGACCGGGAGGGCTTCATCGCCGCCCTGGCGAAAAAGCGCACCCCGCTGGCGACGCTGCTGATGGACCAAAAGGTGATCGCCGGCGTCGGCAACGTCTACCGGGCCGAACTGCTGTTCCGGCAGCGGCTGGATCCTTGGCTGCCGGGCACGGCCCTGTCCGCGGCGGCCGCGGGACAGCTGTGGGACGACACCGTCGCGATGATGTCCGACGGCGTGCGCGACGGCCGGATCATCACCACCCCCGAGYGCTACTGGACCTCGACCCGCGGCGACGGAACCGCCGTCGTGGGCGCAAGGGGCAACGKAGCCCGCCCCGCCGGCACGCTGCCGGAGCCCGGGGACGCGCACTTCGTGTACCGACGGCACGGCCAGGAGTGCCGGGACTGCGGCACAGCGGTGGCGTTGACGGAGCACGCCGCCCGGAAGCTCTACTGGTGCCCTGCCTGCCAGTCAGCCTGAACCGGCCGGGGTGCCCGGCAGGCGCGTCGATTGCTGAGTAGATGCCCTTTTGACGCGCCAAAAGGGCGGCTACGGAGCAATCGATGGGGGCGACGGGCACGAAAAAAAGCCCCTCCGGAGAGGGGCCCTAGCTTCGTCATGTTTCGGAGGGGACGACGGGAATCGAACCCGCGTAATCAGTTTGGAAGACTGAGGCTTTACCATTAAGCTACGTCCCCGGGAATTTGCTGGAACTTCAGCAAAACTTCCGGGCGGCTGTTGAAGCCGGATATAACTAAACCCAATTCAGGCCCCCAGTGTCAAATGTGCAAATCGGCACAGTATGACCGTAGACTGTTCTGTGCACTTACGGGGTGTAGCTCAGCTTGGCTAGAGCGCCTGCTTTGGGAGCAGGAAGTCGCAGGTTCAAATCCTGTCACCCCGACTCTGCAGCAACTGCCAGACATGTGGCGTTGCAGAACCCCATCCCCCAAAACCAGGAGTACTTAGACTGTGAAGAGCGCTGTCGAGAACCTCACCCCCACGCGGGTCAAGCTCAATGTTGAGGTCCCCTTTGAGGAATTGAAGCCCAGCATCGAAGAGGCATACAAGACTGTTGCTTCGCAGATCCAGGTTCCCGGGTTCCGCAAGGGCAAAGTCCCCTCCAAGCTCATTGACCAGCGCGTCGGCCGCGGCTACGTCCTGGAAACGGCCATCAACGAAGGCCTCAACGGCTGGTACCAGGCTGCCGTGCAGGAAACCGGCATCCGCCCGCTGAGCCGTCCCGAGGTTGAAATCACCGAGGTTCCGGACCCGTCCGCCACCGACGGCGAGCTGAAGTTCCACGCCGAGGTCGACGTGCGCCCCGAGATCGAGCTCCCGGACTACTCCGGCATCAAGGTCGAGGTTGCCGCTGCGGAGTCGTCCGACGCCGACGTCGACAAGGCCCTTGACGAACTGCGCGGCCGCTTCGGCACGCTGAAGTCCGTGGACCGCCCGGCAGCCGACGGTGACTTCCTCACCATCGACATCACCGCTTCGATCGACGGCGCCGAGGTCGACTCCGCGTCCGGCCTGTCCTACCAGGTCGGCGCCGGCACCATGCTCGAAGGCCTCGACGAGGCAGTCACCGGCCTCAGCGCCGACGAGGACGCCATCTTCGACACCACCCTCGTGGGCGGCGACCACGCCGGCGAGTCCGCACAGGTTAAGGTTGTCGTCAAGGCCGTCAAGGAGCGCGAGCTTCCCGAGGCCAACGACGACTTCGCCCAGCTGGCGTCCGAGTTCGACACCCTTGGCGAGCTTCGCGAGGACCTCGCCAAGCAGGCCGCCGACTCCAAGACCGTCGAGCAGGGCGTCGAGGCCCGCGACAAGGTCCTGGACAGGCTCGTTGAGCTCGTCGAGGTCCCGGTCCCGRCATCCGTCGTCGAAGAGCAGCTTGAGCAGCACTTCAGCGCCGAGAACTCCCACGGTGAAGGCGAGCACGACACCGAGGAGCACCGCGCCGAKGTCAAGGCCAACACCGAGCGCGCCTTCCAGAACGAAATCATCCTTGACGCCATCGCCGAAAAGGAAGAAGTCAATGTCACTCAGAACGAGCTGATCGACTACATCGTCACCACCGCCAGCCAGTACGGCATGGACCCGAACCAGTTCGCCCAGATCATCGATCAGAGCGGCCAGGTTCCGATGATGGTTTCCGAGGTTCGCCGCCGCAAGGCACTCGCCGTGGTCCTGGGCCAGGCCGAGGTCACYGACTCCGAGGGCAACAAGGTTGACCTGAGCGACTTCGTCCGCCCCGGCGGCGAAGAGGCTTCCTTCGAGGAAGCCGCTTCCGAGGCCGAGACCGCCGATGACGCAGCAGCCACCGAAGCGCCGAAGAACGACGACCCCGCGGCCGTGAAGTTCTAGCACGAACGGTTCCCGCAGTTCCTGCCCGCACCCCCGGATCACCGATCCGGGGGTGCGGCTTTTTAAGCCTGCAATGAACCCTCCCCGGCAATCGTGCGCCGTCAGCGAACAGCCCTGTGCCTGAGCACAAAGCAGGCGGGAAAACCGTTAGTGTCCATGTAGGAAAGTTCAGTGGCGCCGTCCA
This sequence comes from Arthrobacter sp. 01T414, assembly GCF_056398965.1. NCBI lineage: Bacteria > Bacillati > Actinomycetota > Actinomycetes > Micrococcales > Micrococcaceae > Arthrobacter > Arthrobacter sp. 01T414. The sequence continues at coordinate 112,867 of NZ_JBFTQK010000007.1, forward strand.
GTGGCGTCACCGTCGCCAGCGAGAGGTAAGTACATATGTCACAGCAAGCAGGGGCACCCCGGATGGCTACCGTCGATCCGGCCGCCCAGGATAACTACATTTACAACCGCCTGCTGAAAGAGCGCATCATCTGGCTCGGCTCCGAGGTCCGCGACGAGAACGCCAACGCGATCTGCTCCCAGTTGCTGCTGCTCTCGGCCGAGAACCCCGAGAAGGACATCTACCTCTACATCAACTCGCCCGGCGGCTCGGTCACCGCGGGCATGGCCATCTACGACACGATGCAGTTCATCCCGAACGACGTCGTCACCGTCGCCACCGGCCTGGCGGCCTCGATGGGCCAGTTCCTGCTCTCCTCCGGCACCAAGGGCAAACGCTACGCGACCCCGAACGCGCGCATCCTGATGCACCAGCCTTCCGGCGGCATCGGCGGCACCGCCTCGGACATCAAAATCCAGGCCGAGCTGATCCTGCACATGAAGAAGGTCATGGCCGAACTGACCGCGGAGCAGACCGGGCAGACCGTCGAGACCATCCTCAAGGACAACGACCGCGACAAGTGGTTCACGGCGCCGGAGGCCCTCGAATACGGCTTCTTCGACAAGATCGCGGCGCACGCCGGATCCGTAGCAGGCGGCGGCGGAACCAACGCCGACGCTGGCACCGAAAACTAAACGGCACGCAGACAGAACCGACTCCAGGAGCAATGAACATGAACTACAACTTCGGATCGACTGCCGGCAACCTGCCGAGCAGCCGCTACGTGCTGCCGCAGTTTGAAGAGCGCACCCCCTACGGCTTCAAGCGCCAGGATCCTTACACCAAGCTGTTCGAGGACCGCATCATCTTCCTGGGTGTCCAGGTTGACGACGCCTCCGCCGACGACATCATGGCGCAGTTGCTGGTGCTTGAGTCCACCGACCCGGACCGCGACATCACCCTCTACATCAACTCCCCGGGCGGCTCCTTCACCGCCATGACGGCGATCTACGACACGATGCAGTACATCCGCCCGGAGATCCAGACGGTCTGCCTGGGCCAGGCTGCCAGTGCGGCCGCCGTACTGCTCGCCGCCGGCACCCCGGGCAAGCGCCTGGCACTGCCGAACGCCCGCGTCCTGATCCACCAGCCGGCCCTCTCCGGCGGCCAGGGCGGGCAGGCTTCGGACCTTGAGATCCAGGCGGCCGAGGTCATGCGGATGCGCTCCTGGCTCGAGGACACCCTGGCCAAGCACTCCGGCCGCACCTCCGAGCAGGTCAACAACGACATCGAGCGCGACAAGATCCTCACGGCCGCCGAGGCCATGAGCTACGGCCTGATCGACCAGGTGCTTGACTCCCGCAAGATCAAGCCGCAGGCGCTCACCAAGTAGCCGGACGTCAGTCCAACCACGACGCCGGTGCAGCCCAGCAGAAATGGGGCCGCACCGGCGTCTTCTTTCCACCCATCAGGCCGAAAGTGACCTAGAGTGGAAGTTGTCACGGCCGTACGTCCTGCGGGAAACGTCCGTGATTCCAGTAACGGGTGCAACGCTGCACAGGAGCACGACCCGGCCGGCAGCAAGATACAAAGGGGTTCACATATGGCTCGGATTGGCGAGAGCACCGATTTGCTGAAGTGTTCTTTCTGCGGAAAGAGCCAGAAGCAGGTCCGCAAGCTCATTGCCGGGCCCGGCGTCTACATCTGCGACGAGTGCATTGAACTCTGCAACGAGATCATTGAAGAAGAACTCGCCGAAGTAGCTGACCTGGGCAGCTTTGAGCTGCCCAAGCCCCGCGAGATCTTCGACTTCCTGCAGGAATACGTGATCGGCCAGGAGCCCGCCAAGCGGTCGCTCGCCGTCGCCGTTTACAACCATTACAAGCGCATCCAGGCCGGCCACGCGCCCAAGAGCGGCGCCCTCGCCGAAGGCGGCCACCACGACGACGTCGAGATCGCCAAGTCCAACATCCTGCTGATCGGCCCCACCGGCTGCGGCAAAACCTATCTGGCGCAGACCCTGGCGCGGCGCCTGAACGTGCCGTTCGCGGTCGCCGACGCCACCGCCCTGACCGAAGCCGGCTACGTGGGCGAGGACGTCGAGAACATCCTGCTCAAGCTGATCCAGGCCGCGGACTACGACGTCAAAAAGGCCGAACAGGGCATCATCTACATCGACGAGATCGACAAGATTTCGCGCAAGAGCGAGAACCCCTCCATCACCCGGGACGTCTCGGGCGAGGGCGTGCAGCAGGCGCTCCTGAAAATCCTCGAGGGCACGGTCGCGTCCGTTCCGCCGCAGGGCGGCCGCAAGCACCCACACCAGGAATTCATCCAGATCGACACCACCAACGTGCTCTTCATCGTGGCGGGAGCCTTCGCCGGCCTCGAGGAGATCATTGGTTCGCGCTCGGGCCGCAAGGGTATCGGCTTCGGCGCCCCGCTGAACGAGGTCAAGAACAACGCGGACTCCTACGGTGAGGTCATGCCCGAAGACCTGCTGAAGTTCGGCCTGATCCCGGAATTCATCGGCCGGCTCCCGGTTATCACCACGGTCTCGAACCTGGACCGCCCGGCGCTCATCCAGATCCTGTCCACGCCCAAGAACGCTCTCGTCAAGCAGTACCAGAAGATGTTCCAGCTGGACGGCGTCGAGCTGGTGTTCGAGGACGAAGCCCTGGACTTGATCGCGGACCAGGCGCTGGAGCGCGGCACCGGTGCCCGCGGCCTCCGTGCCATCCTCGAGGAAGTCCTGCTGCCGGTCATGTTCGACCTGCCGAGCCGCGACGACGTTGCGAGCGTGGTCATCACCGAGGACGTGGTGGCCAAGAAGGCGCCGCCCACCTTGATCGCCCACGACGTGAAGCGGCGTAAGTCCGCTTGATCCGAATCACGCAGCGCATCAGCCAAGCTGCGGAATAAATCTAGCGGCAGCGTGGCTATGCGTAGATGATGCGCCGTGCCGCCGTGCCATTTCAGCCGGCCCGTCGCAGTGCAGCCCCGTTGACTTCCAAAGGAGAATTCCTGTGCCTGAGACCATGACGAACAAAGCCGACTTCTGGTTCGACCCCATGTGCCCCTTCGCCTGGGTGACCTCGCGCTGGATCTCCGAGGTGGAAGATGTCCGCGACATCAAGACCGAGTGGCACGTGATGAGCCTGGCCGTCCTGAACGAGGGCCGCGATGAGCTGCCGGCCGAGTACAAGGAGTTCCTGGTCAAGGCCTGGGCGCCCGTTCGGGTGATCGTGGCCGCCGCCGAGAAGCACGGCGCCGAATACATCAAGCCGCTCTACGACGCCATGGGCACCAAGATCCACAACGAGGGCAACAAGGACATCGCCGAGGTCATCGCCAAGTCGCTGGCCGAGGCCGGCCTGCCGCCGGAGCTCGCGGCCGCCGGTGAGACCGATGAATTCGACGCCCAGCTGCGCGCCAGCCACGAAGCCGGCATCTCGCTGGTGGGCCAGGACGTCGGCACCCCGGTTGTGGCCTTCAACGGAACGGCGTTCTTCGGCCCCGTGCTCACCCGCATTCCCCGCGGCGAAGACGCCGGCAAGCTCTGGGACGCCACCGTGGCCCTCGCTTCCTTCCCGTACTTCTTCGAGCTCAAGCGAAGCCGCACCGAGAGCCCGATTTTCAGCTAGGCTACTGCGCCTAGGGCGGTCACGTTGGCCCCGGAAAAACTACTTCCTTGTAGTTCGTCCGGGGCCCTTGTGCATCCCGAACAGCGGGAGAACAATAGAACTTACCCACTTCGAAAGAAGCGGGACGCAGGAACCAAAGATTCAGTGACACTCATCCGACGCAGCCTTCGGCAAAGTCAGATGATGGCTACCAGTGACGAGGTAGGAAGACCTGAAATTCCAAGGATCCCGCCAGATTACCTAAGACGTCACGTGGTGATCGAAAAAGTCGAAGCCCCACCAACCGCAAAAAGCTGATGGGGCTTCCCCTTTGCCCAAAAACAGCGCAGTCCAAAAACAGCGCAGCCCAAAAACGCTGCAGCCCAAAACAGCGCAGTCCAAATAGGCTGAATCCCAAAGCGCGGGGGTGGTCCGTGAGCACTGAGCCCATCGCAAATTACGCGCTGCTCTCCGACTGCTGGTCCGCCGCCCTGGTCAGCGAGGCAGGCTCCGTGGACTGGCTCTGCTTCCCCCGCTTCGACAGTCCTTCGGTCTTCGGCCGGCTGCTGGGCGAGGACGCCGGCTACTGGTCCATCAGCCCCGCGGCACCCCACGCGACCACACGGAGGTACGTGGGCCCGTCCATGGTGCTGGAGTCACTCCACACCACCGCCCAGGGGCAAATTGCCGTCAGCGATGCCCTCGTCCTCGGCTCCGGCCGGCGCGGCCACGACCTCGGACAGGATTCGCCGGGCACCCTGCTGCGCCAGGTTTCCTGTACCCGGGGGCCCGTGGACGTCGAGGTCAGCTTCGCGCCGCGGCCGGACTACGGCGCCATCCTTCCGGAGTTGCGCAACGTGGACGGCGGCGTCCTGGTCCGGGCCGGCGGAGAGGCGTTTTCCCTGTCCTCCCCGGTGCCCTTCGAATTGGAGGGAGGGACCGGCCGGGCCGTCCTGCACCTGACTGCCGGAGATACCATCGGCTTCGCCCTGCACTGCCAGCGCGGCCCGGAGGAGGTGCCGGTGTTCTGGAGCCAGCAGGAGCTTGCCCACCGGCTCACGGACACCCTCGAGGGCTGGGCCAGTTGGTCCGGAATCCACCAGAATTACCGGGGCCCGTGGCAGGAGCTCGTGGCGGGCAGCGGGCGTGTCCTGCAGGCCCTTAGCTATTACCCGAGCGGCGCGATCGTGGCCGCCCCCACCACTTCGCTGCCTGAGGTCGCCGGCGGCACCCGCAACTGGGACTACCGGTACACCTGGGTCCGGGACGCCAGCATGACCCTGCAGGCGCTGTGGGTGGCGGCCTGCCCGGATGAGGCGGGCAAGTTCTTCCAGTTCCTCGCGACCGCCGCCGCCCGCCAGCTCGCCGGCGGTGAGGAGTTGCAGATCATGTACGGGATTGGCGGTGAGCGGGACCTGCCCGAACGGGTGCTGGATCACCTCCCAGGCTGGCGGTCGAGTGCCCCGGTGCGCGTCGGGAACGGCGCCTGGAACCAGCGGCAGCTCGATGTCTATGGCGAACTGCTGGATGCTGCCGCCACGATGCCGGAATTCCTGGCGGAGCTGGCACCGGAGACCCTGCGCTTCCTGGCGGACGCCGCCGATGCCGCCGTGGCCCGCTGGCAGAACAAGGACCAGGGGATCTGGGAGGTCCGCGGCGAACCGCAGCACTACCTGTACTCCAAGCTGATGTGCTGGGTGGCGGTTGACCGTGCCATCACCCTCGCGGGCGTGCTGCAGGCCGGGGACCGGGTACCGCGCTGGATGCTGGCCCGGGACGAGATCGCCGAGTCCATCCGCGCCAACGGCTGGAGCGACGCCGCAGGGGCGTACACCCAGGCGTACGGGACCGAGCGACTCGACGCCTCGGCCCTCATGCTCGCGATTGTCGGTTTCCTTCCGGCCGCAGATCCGCGCTTCCTCGCCACGGTCGAGGCCATCGAGCAGCGGCTCACCGACGCCCGCGGACTGGTTTACCGGTATCACGGCGACGATGGGCTGGCGGGGGAGGAGGGCGCTTTCCTGCTGTGCACTTTCTGGCTCGCGCACGCCCTCGCCCTGGCCGGGCTGACGGACCGGGCCAGGGCCGTGTTCGAGCGGGCTGCCGGCTTCGCCACCGGGCTGGGGCTGATGGCCGAGGAGGTGGCGCCGGACAGCCGGGAACTGCTGGGCAACTTTCCGCAGGCGTTCAGCCACATTGGGTTGGTCAACGCAGCCTGGGCAATCGGCGAAGCGGAACGGCGGCTCCGGGGGAGCACGACCTGACAACCGCTGGCGGGGCGGGCACGGGCTCGAAGGAACAAGCGGGGCGGTGCCGCTGTTGTGCGCTGTGTCCACCCCGGCCCTGAGCCTACCTGCGAACATCGGAGCGCCATGCCCGTCACAGCCCATCTCGACCTGACTCTCAAAACGGAATCCCTGCCCACGGCGCCGGCCGTTCTCCGCGACATTCTCTCCGACACCCGGGCATTTGACGGCTGCCTCGGGGTCGACGTCCTGGTCGACAAGGAAAATCCCGCGCACATCCTTGTCGTGGAAAAGTGGGCCTCGCTGGAGCAGGACGCGGCCTACCGGGCGTGGCGGTCCACCGAGGAGGGCGCGAGCGGGCTGGGTGAACTCCTGGCCGCCCCGCCGGTCCTCACTCACTTCGAGGACTCCTTCGGGATCTGAGCGCAAAGTCGCAGAACCGAAAGCAGAGAACCAAAGAGGGCCCTCCGCCMGGCCTGAGCCGGGCGGAGGGCCCTCTTTTCGGTATTTCCTGAGCCGGCTGCTTGACCTTTGCCTCGGACTTGGCCTTGCGGATGCCGCCCAACGCGGCGCCCACCGTGGCGAGCAGGGTGGTGTCGCCGTCGATCTCGATGGCGGCGGGCCACTGCGCGCGGTGCACGGAGCCGGCGCGCCACCAGCCCCAGACCTCCTCCGTGGCGAACGGCAGGAACGGGGCGAATAGCCGCAGCAGGGTGTCCAGGCTGGTTGCCAGCGCCGCCAGCACGGACGCCTGCTGGGCTTCGCCGGCGGCACCGTAGGCACGGTCCTTGATCAGCTCCACGTAGTCGTCGGTGAAGTGCCAGAAGAAGCTCTCGGTGATCTGCAGGGCCCGGGCGTAGTCGTAGTTTTCGAACGCCTTGGTGGCCTGCTGGACCACGTCGGAGAGCTGGGCGAGCACGGCTCGGTCCAAGGGATTGATCAAGGGCCCCGACGCGAGCGCTTTTTCCGCGTTGGGTCGATCAATCCCGGGGTTAGTCAGGACCGAGAGATCACCGGAGACCACCGAGTCCTCGGTGGCGCCCAGGTTCAGTACGAACTTGGACGCGTTCAGCAGCTTGATCGCCAGGCGGCGGCCGATCTTCATCTGCGCGATCTCGTAGGCAGTGTCAGCGCCGAGCTTGGCCGAGGCTGCCCAGTAGCGGACGGCGTCGGAGCCGTATTCGTTGAGCACGTCGGTCGGGACGATCACGTTGCCCTTGGACTTGGACATCTTCTTGCGGTCCGGGTCCAGGATCCAGCCGGAGATGGCAGCGTGCTTCCACGGTGCGACGTCCTGCAGGGCATCGGCACGGACGGCGGTGGAGAACAGCCAGGTCCGGATGATGTCGTGGGCCTGGGGCCGCACGTCGAACGGAAAGACCTTGGCGAAGAGCGCCTCATCGGTGCTCCAGCCGCCGACGATCTGCGGGGTCAGCGAGGACGTGGCCCAGGTGTCCAGGACGTCGGCGTCGCCGGTGAAGCCGCCCGGCTTGTCGCGCTGGGCCTCCTCGTAGCCGGGGGCCGCGTCCGCAGCCGGGTCCACCGGGAGCTGCGCGTCGGACGGCAGGATCGGGGCGTCGTGGTCCGGGTTGCCGTCGGCGTCGAGCGGGTACCAGACGGGCACCGGCACGCCGAAGAAGCGCTGGCGGGAGACCAGCCAGTCACCGTTCAGACCGGTGATCCAGTTCTCGTAGCGGGACCGCATGAAGGACGGGTGGAACTCGATCTCGTTGCCGCGGCCGACCAGGCGTTCACGGCGTTCCTCGTCGCGGCCGCCGTTGCGGATGTACCACTGGCGGGAGGTGACAACTTCGAGCGGCTTGTCGCCCTTCTCGAAGAAGTTGACCGGGTGCATGATCTTCTTGGGTTCGCCGTCGAGCAGGCCCGCGGCCGTGAGCAGCTCCACCACGCCTTCCTTGGCGCTGAAGACGGTCTTGCCGGCGATCGCCGCGAATGCCGCACGGCCTTCCTCGGACGTGATCCAGTCCGGGGTTTCGCCGACGATGCGTCCGTCGCGGCCCACGATCGCCCGGGTGGGCAGCTGAAGCTCGCGCCACCAGGTGACGTCCGTCAGGTCGCCGAAGGTGCAGACCATGGCGATGCCCGAACCCTTGTCCGCCTTGGCGAGCGGGTGGGCCTTGACCTCCACCTCGACGCCGAACAGGGGAGAGGTGACCTTCTTGCCAAAGAGCGGCTGGTAGCGCTCGTCGTCGGGGTTCGCCACCAGTGCGGCACAGGCGGCGAGCAGTTCGGGACGGGTGGTCTCGATGTAGACCTTCTCGCCGTCTTCGGTGAAGAACGGGTAGCGGTAGTACGCGCCGGCCACCTCGCGGTCTTCGAGCTCGGCCTGCGCCACCGCGGTGCGGAACGTGACATCCCACAGGGTGGGGGCCTCGGCCATGTATGCGTCACCGGCGGCGAGGTTGGCCAGGAAGGCGCGCTGCGAGATGGCGCGGGACTTGTCGTCGATGGTGCGGTACGTCAGGTCCCAGTCGACCGACAGGCCGAGGGTCTGGAAGAGGTTCTCGAAGACCTTTTCATCTTCGACGGCGAGTTCTTCGCAGAGCTCAATGAAGTTCCGGCGCGAGACGACGTCGAAATCGCGCTGGTTCTTGGCCGGTTCGGCCGGCGGCCGGTATCCGGCGTCGTAAGGGATGGCCGGATCGCAGCGCACGCCGTAGTAGTTCTGCACGCGCCGCTCGGTGGGCAGGCCGTTGTCGTCCCAGCCCATCGGGTAGAAGACGTTCTTTCCGGTCATCCGCTGGTAGCGGGCCAGGACGTCGGTCTGCGTGTAGGAGAACATGTGTCCGACGTGCAGCGATCCCGACGCGGTGGGCGGCGGCGTGTCGATCGAGTAGACCTGCTCCCGGGTGGTTTCCCGGTTGAACTTGTAGGTCCCTTCGTCAAGCCAGCGCCGGGTGAGGGCGGCTTCCAGCCCCTCCAGGGCGGGCTTGTCCGGAACGTTGATGGGGGCGGTGGTGGGCGTGTCTGTACCCTGCGTGTCTTCAGCCATGGGCCAATTCTTCCACGCTTTGCCGCCGGGCTCCGCAGCACGGCCCTGCAGTAGCATGCAGCAGATGAAGGAAAGCACCGGAAGCTTCACGATCAAGCGCATCTACGACGAACCCGCCGACGACGACGGCTGCCGGGTCCTGGTGGACCGGCTCTGGCCGCGCGGGGTCAGCAAGGAACGCGCGCAACTGGAGTTGTGGCTCAAGGAAGTGGCGCCCTCGCCGCCCCTTCGCACGGAATTCGCGCATATGCAGGAACGCTTCGCGGACTTCCGCGCCGCCTACGAGGCAGAGCTTGAGTCCAACCCGGCCGTGGGCACCCTGCGGGGCCTGGCGGCCGAGCACGGGAAGGTGACCCTGCTGTTCGGCGCGAAAGATCCGCAGACCAATCACGCCCGCGTGCTGCTGGAGTTCCTCGAGCACGGCAGGAAATGAACGGCGGATTCCCATAGGGTGGTGCCATGACTCAGGGAATCGATAACGCGGGAACTGCACCTACGGCCAAGGCGGCGGTCGTCACCGGCGCCAGCACCGGGATCGGCGAGGCTACCGTCCGCGCCCTCCGGAACGAGGGCTGGACCGTGTTCGCCGTCGCCCGCCGCGCCGAGAGGCTCGAAGCGCTCGCCGCCGAGACCGGCGCCGTTGCCCTTCCCGCCGACGTGACGATCGACGCCGACGTCAACCGCCTGGTGGACGAGGTGACCCGTGCGGGCGGCATCGACACCCTGATCAACGTCGCCGGCGGCGCCCGCGGCGCGGACAAGGTGGCCGAGGCCAAATCCGAGGACTGGGAGTGGATGTACGAGGTCAACGTGCTCGGCACGATGAAGCTCACCCGCGCGTTCCTGCCAATGCTGCGCGCCTGCGGCGAAGGCACGGTCCTGAACCTGACGTCGACGGCCGGGCTCTCCGCCTACGAGGGCGGCGGCGGCTACAACGCGGCCAAGTTCGCCCAGCACGCCCTCACCGGCGCGCTGCGCCTGGAAGAGGCTGAGCATAATCTGCGCGTCATCGAGGTGGCGCCCGGCATGGTGCAGACCGAAGAGTTCTCGCTCAACCGGCTCGGCGACAAGGGCGCCGCGGACAAGGTCTACGCCGGGGTGGAGAAGCCGCTCACGGCCGCCGACGTCGCCGACGTCGTCCGTTACGCCGTGACCGCGCCGCACCACGTCAACCTGGACCAGATCATCATCCGCCCGGTGGCGCAGGCTTCCAACTTCAAGGTGATCCGCAAAAGCTAGCAGCCGGTGCCCGCGGGGCGCCCAATGATGGCGTGCCCGCGATTGTGCCTGTAGCATCTGTTCACGGCGATGGATCCCGCCGGAACGCGCCGCACTCGCTGCGGACGTTCGAACCGCCTCCCGGCTGATGGTTCCTACCTTTGCGGATACGAAGGTAGGTGACCCATGCCCGCACGTGTTGCCCCATCCCGGTCCCTCGAGTTAGCCGGGGATCTTCCTTGCGTCGTCCCCGCAGCGTCCCGCCCCGGCGATGCTGAACTCGAACGACAGGAGCACTGATGAGCGAGCCCGAGAAGCGCCCCGGGGCGGACACCGGCCCCACCGCCTTCGTTCCGCGCAGGATCACCGGCCCGGTCCTGATGGGGGTCGTGCCAGGCCAGTCACTCGCCGTCGCCCACCGCGCCGCGGAGCTGGCGTACAGCCTGAACGTGAAGCTGGTCTGCGCCTACGTGGACGTCACCAGCTACCTGACCGGCGATCCCGACGGCGGCGCCGGTGCCCGGCCCATCGATCCGGACGGCATTGACGACGACGTCGAGGGCATCAGCGCCGCAATCGCCGAACGCCTGCGGGAGGCGCTGGACGGCTCCGGCGTCGAGTGGTCCTTCGTGACCCTAGCCGGCGAACCGGCCCGCGCGCTGGGTCGGCTGGCCGAATCTTCGGCTGCCTCCGTCATCGTGGTCGGCACCCGGGAACGCGGCCTCGGGGCCCGGTTCGAGGAACTGTTGGTCGGGTCCGTGGCCGTCCACCTGACCCACCGCCAGCACCGGCCGGTCCTGGTGGTTCCGCTCGCGCCGCAGCCCAAATCCCGTCCGAAAGAAGCGCACTGATGGAGCGGCCCACGCCGGACACGACCGCGCCGGACACTAGCCCCGATACGACCCCGGCGGCGGCCGTCGCCGGGCTGGACAGCGACGCTGGGACGCTCGGAGCCGCCCGCATCCGCCGCCCGGTGCACCTGCACCCGGGCTTTGTGCTGGTAGTGGTTTGCGGCGGTGTGGCCGGCGCCTTGGCCCGCTACGGGCTCGGCACCGTGCTGCCTTCCCCGGGCGGCTGGCCGCTGCCGACCTTCGTCATCAACCTCGTCGGGGCGTTCCTGCTCGGCGTCCTGCTCGAGGCCCTGGTGCGGCGGGGGCCCGACGCCGGCCGCCTCCGGGTTGTCCGGCTGCTCGCCGGGACCGGGTTCATGGGCGCCTTCACCACTTACAGTTCACTGGCCCTGGAAACTAACATCCTGCTCGGCGAAGGCCGGGCCGCAGACGCGCTGGGCTACGTCGCGGCGACCGTGATCGGCGGAGCCCTGGCGACCGTGGCCGGCATCCGGGCAGCCGCCGGGCAGCACGCCCGTCAGGCTGGCCGACGGCAGGAGCAGGACGAATGACCCTCCCCACACTTCTCCTGCTCGGCCTGGCCGGCGGCCTTGGCGCAGGAACCCGTTTCGTCGTGGACGGCCTGGTCCGGTCCCGGCTGCGTACCGCACTGCCGCTGGGAACCATCGCCATCAACATCGCCGGTTCGTTCCTCCTGGGATTAGTCGCCGGGCTGGTCATCACCCACGCGGCGCCGGCCGAACTGCAGGCCATCGCCGGAACCGGGTTCCTCGGCGGCTTCACCACATTCAGCACGGCCAGCTTCGAAACGGTCCGCCTCATCCAGTCCCGCCGCACCGGACTGGCACTCCTGAACGGTGTCGGCACAGCCGTCGCCGCCGTCGCTGCGGCCGCCGCCGGGCTGGCGCTGGCCGGGCTCCTGTGAGCCGCCCGTCGGGGGCTACGAACAAGCTCGGCCCGCTGGGATTCGTGCTCTCCTTCGGCGTCGTGAGCATGCTCGCCGACGTCGTCTACGAGGGCGCCCGCGCCATCACGGGCCCCTTCCTGGCCACCCTCGGCGCGTCCGCCGTCATGGTCGGCTTCATTACGGGAGCCGGCGAAGCCGTGGCCTTGATCCTGCGCCTGGCCACCGGCCCCTTGGCGGACAGGACCCGCAGGTACTGGCCCCTGACAATCGCGGGATACACCCTGACCGTTGTTGCCGTGCCGTTGCTGTCCCTGGCCGGAGCGCTGTGGCAAGCTTCGGCGCTGGTGATCGCGGAACGCTTTGGCAAGGCCGTCCGCACGCCGGCGCGGGACACGATGCTCTCCCACGCCGGGTCGAAGATCGGCCACGGGAGGGCCTTCGCCGTCCATGAAGCTCTCGACCAATCCGGAGCGCTGCTGGGACCCCTGCTGGTCGGACTCATGGTCGCGGTGTCCGGGTACCAGCTCGGGTTCGCGGTGCTCGCCATTCCCGGGGCGCTCGCCCTGGTCGCCGTGATGCTGCTCCGCCGCGCCGTCCCGGTGCCGGCGAGGTTCGACACCCACGGCACCGGTGCGGACCCCCGACCCGCCGCCAACGCCGCGGGGGCTCCGGCGGGCCGCCCTGCGCGGCTCCCGCTGCCGGCCAGGTTCTGGTGGTACAGCGGATTCACTGCCATCTCGATGTTCGGGTTTTCCACCTTCGGGGTCATCTCCTACCACCTTGAGGTGAACAGGGTGCTTCCCGCCGCCCTGATCCCTGTCACCTACGCCGTCTCTATGGGCGCGGCAGCGCTGGCTGCCCTGGCCTCCGGGACGCTGTACGACCGGATCGGCCTGCGCGGCCTGCTGATTGCCCTGCCGCTGACGGCTGCCGTCCCGTTCCTGTCCTTCAGCAACTCGCCAGGCCTGGTCTGGGCCGGCGCGGTGGTGTGGGGTGCGGCGCTGGGCATCCACGAATCCACCCTGCGGGCCGCGGTCGCGGACCTAGTCCCCGCCGCGCGCCGCGGCACCGGATACGGCATCTTCACCGCGATCTACGGCACGGCATGGCTGGCCGGTTCCACCATCATCGGCGCCCTCTACGCGGCTTCCCTGCCCGGGCTCATTGCTTTCACCGTGGCCACCCAGCTGGCTGCGCTGCTGGCGTTCATTCCACTCTTTGGACGGACCGCTGCGCCGATCCAGCCGTGAACGCCGCCGGTCCTTGCCGCGGGCACGCCTGGCCGCGGCGCCCGGGTCTCGGCGACTTCCGGTAACATCGAGGTATCAGCTTTGACCCGGCCATCACCGGTGAGCTTCCGGAAGAGCGCCCCACCGCGGCAACAGTGCGCGGCAGGGCAGGTAGAACCGGACGGGTAAGCCCGTCACAGCAGTCAACGAGCGGCCGTGGCCGGCCGGCGTCCTCCTCGGGGAGCGCGGGCCAGTGTGCGGTAAGTGAGGTGGTACCGCGGTGCCGGTGTTGTTCCGACAGCACAGGAGCCGTCCTCGCATCCTGAATGAATCCCGTTGTTCACCAGCTCAACCCAGGATGTCGAGATGACCCATTACCCCAAGGCCTCAGCCGCACCTTCCGACGCCAGCAGCTCCCCGTCAGCCGGCGTGTCCGCCTCCGTGAAGTTCCCGGAGATCGAGGAGCGCATCCTCAAGTACTGGGATCAGGACGGCACCTTCCAGGCGAGCATCGACCAGCGCGACTCTGACCTTCCAGGAGGACAGCGCGGGTCCAACGAATTCGTCTTCTACGACGGCCCGCCGTTCGCCAACGGCCTGCCGCACTACGGCCACCTGCTCACCGGCTACGCCAAGGACCTGGTGGGCCGCTACCAGACCCAGCGCGGCCGCCGCGTCGAACGCCGCTTCGGCTGGGACACGCACGGCTTGCCCGCCGAGCTCGAAGCCATGAAGCAGCTGGGCATGACGGACAAGACCCAGATCGAGGCCATGGGCATCGACAAGTTCAACGACGCCTGCCGCGCCTCGGTGATGAAGTACGCCGACGAGTGGAAGAGCTACGTCACCCGCCAGGCGCGCTGGGTGGACTTCGACAACGACTACAAGACGCTCAACGTCGAGTACATGGAGTCCGTGCTGTGGGCCTTCAAGCAGCTGCACGAAAAGGGACTCACCTACAACGGCTACCGCGTGCTGCCGTACTGCTGGAAGGACGAGACGCCGCTGTCCAACCATGAGCTGCGGATGGACGACGACGTCTACAAGAACCGCCAGGACCAGACCGTCACGGTCACCTTCCCGATCACGCCGGGGGAGTCGGAACTGTCCCGCCAGCTGGCCGGCGTGCAGGCACTCGCCTGGACCACCACGCCCTGGACCCTTCCCACCAACCTGGCCCTCGCCGTCGGGCCCGCCATCACCTACGTTGTCCTCCCGGCCGGCCCGCACGGAATCAAGGCCGCCTCGGCCGAGGCTCCCGTCACGGGCAGCTTCCTGCTTGCCGCGGACCTGCTGGGCGCCTACGCCAAGGATCTCGGCTACGGCGACGGCGCCGAGGGTGCCGCCGCGGCGGAAGCCGCCGTCGTCTCCCGCCACACCGGTGCCGAACTCGAGGGCCTGGGCTACGAGCCGCTCTGGGACTACTTCCACGACACCGAGAAGTACGGCACCGAGAACGCCTGGCGCTTCCTCGTCGCGGACTACGTCACCACCACCGACGGCACCGGCATCGTCCACCATGCTCCCGCCTACGGTGAGGACGACCAGAAGGTCTGTGAAGAGGCCGGCATCCCCGTGGTCCTCTCGGTCGATGAGGGCGCGAAGTTCCTGCCGCTCTTCGGACACGGCGACCTCGCCGAAATCGCCGGACTCCAGGTCTTCGAGGCCAACAAGCCCATCACCCAGGTCCTCCGCGCCCAGGGACGCCTGGTCCGCCAGGCAAGCTATGAGCACTCCTACCCGCACTGCTGGCGCTGCCGCAACCCGCTGATCTACCGCGCGGTGTCCTCCTGGTACGTCGAGGTCACCAAGTTCAAGGACCGCATGTCCGAGCTGAACCAGGAAATCAACTGGATCCCGGGCAACGTCAAGGACGGCCAGTTCGGCAAGTGGCTCGCCAACGCCCGCGACTGGTCCATCAGCCGCAACCGGTACTGGGGCAGCCCCATCCCGGTCTGGCAGTCCAGCGACCCGGACTACCCGCGCACCGACGTCTACGGCTCCCTCGCCGAGATCGAAGCCGACTTCGGCCGCCTGCCGCTGAACAAAGCCGGCCAGGTGGACCTGCACCGGCCGTTCATCGACGAGCTCACCCGCCCCAACCCGGACGACCCCCGCACCCCGGAAGAAGGCCAGTCCGTGATGCGCCGCGTCGAGGACGTCCTGGACGTCTGGTTCGACTCCGGATCGATGCCGTACGGCCAGGTGCACTACCCGTTCCAGAACGAGGAATGGTTCGACACGCACAACCCGGCGGACTTCATCGTCGAGTACATCGGCCAGACCCGCGGCTGGTTCTACATGCTGCACATCCTCTCCACCGCGCTGTTCGACCGCCCGGCATTCCGCAACGTCATCAGCCACGGCATCGTGCTCGGCTCCGACGGGCAGAAGATGTCCAAGAGCCTGCGCAACTACCCGGACGTCTCCGAGGTCCTGGACCGCGACGGCTCCGACGCGATGCGCTGGTTCCTGATGTCCAGCCCCATCCTGCGCGGCGGCAACCTCGTCGTCACCGAACAGGGCATCCGCGACGGCGTTCGCCAGGTCATCCTGCCGCTCTGGAACGTCTACAGCTTCTTCACCCTGTACACGAACGCCGCTAACGGGGGCGAGGGCTACGAAGCGAAGCTGCGCTACGACGGTTACGCCGACACCCTGGACCAGTACCTGATGGCCAACACCGGTGACCTGGTCCGGAACATGACCGCCCAGCTGGACAGCTACGACATCTCCGGAGCGTGCGATGAACTGCGCGGTTACCTGGACATGCTCACCAACTGGTACGTCCGGCGCAGCCGCCAGCGCTTCTTCGACGAGAACGTCGACGCCTTCGACGCCCTCTACACCGCGCTGGAAACGGTCTGCCGGGTTGCGGCGTCGTTGCTGCCGCTGGTCTCGGAGGAAATCTGGCGCGGCCTCACCGGCGGCCGCTCCGTGCACCTGGCCGACTGGCCGGACGCCGGACTGTTCCCGGCCGACGCCGGACTCGTCGAGGCGATGGACCGCGTCCAGCAGATCTGCTCCACCGGATCGTCGCTGCGCAAGGCCGCCAACCTCCGCGTGCGCCTGCCGCTGCAGGAACTCACGGTCGTGGCACCCGGCGCGGACGCACTGACAAGTTTTGCCGCCGTCGTCGCCGATGAACTGAACCTGCGCTCGGTCCGCCTGCTCGACGCCGAGAGCGCCTCCCCGGAGGAGTTCGGCATCGAACAGAAGCTCGTGGTCAACGCCCGTGCCGCCGGCCCGCGACTGGGCAAGAACGTCCAGCAGGCCATCAAGGGCTCCAAGTCCGGCGACTGGTCGGTCGGCGAGGACGGGGTGGTGACCGCCGGCGGCCTTGCCCTCGAGCCGCAGGAATACACCCTCGAAACCGTGGTGGCCGAAGCCGCCGAAGGCGAAGGATCACGCGCGGCGGCGGTCCTTCCCGGCGGCGGGTTCGTGGTGCTCAACACCGAAGTCACCCCGGAACTCGAGGCCGAAGGCACCGCCCGCGACCTGGTCCGCGCTATCCAGCAGGCCCGCAAGGATGCCGGGCTGCACGTCAGCGACCGGATCCGCACCACCGTCACCGCAGCGCAGGACACCGTGGAGGCGCTGCTGGCCCACGCCGAACTGGTCAAGACCGAGACCCTGACCATCGAGCTGGACACCGCAGCCGCCGAGGTCAAGGAACCGCAGGTCAGCGTCGAAAAAGTAACTGTTGAGGCAGGGGCATAATCCATGAGCGACGAATTTTCCGTAGAGAGCGTCTACGCCGAGCTGCTGGGCCGGGCGCCGGAAAACAAGATGGAGCCGAGGCTGGCTCCGCTGCGCCGGGCCATGGACATCCTGGGGGAGCCGAACAAGGCGTTCCCGATCATCCATGTCACCGGCACCAACGGCAAGACCTCCACGGCCCGGATGATCGAGGCCGGGCTCCGCGCCCACGGGCTGAGCACGGGCCGCTACACGAGCCCGCACCTGTCCAAGGTCACCGAGCGGATCAGCATCGACGGCGAACCCGTCCCGGATGAGACCTTCGTCCGGATCTGGGACGAGATCCGCCCGTACCTGGAGATCGTGGACAGCGAGCTCGTGGCCGAGGGCCAGCCCCGGCTGACCTACTTCGAATGCCTGACCATCCTGGGCTTCGCGGTCTTCGCGGACCAGCCGGTCAACGTTGCCGTGATCGAGGTGGGCCTCGGCGGCATCACCGACGCGACCAACGTCGGCGACGGCCAGGTGGCCGTGGTCACCCCGATCTCGCTCGACCACACCGAGTTGCTCGGCCAGACCACCGAGGAGATCGCCTACGAAAAGGCCGGCATCATCAAGCCCGGCGGCTTCCTGATCAGCGCGGCGCAGCCGGTCGACGCGGCCCAGGTGCTGCTGGAAAAGGCCAAGGAGGTGGGCGTGCCCTTCCGCTTCGAGGGCGTGGAGTTCGGCGTCGAGTCCCGCACCGTGGCCGTCGGCGGCCAGATGGTGACCATCCAGGGCCTGGCGGACCGGTACGAGGACCTGCTGGTGCCGCTGCACGGCGCGCACCAGGCGGAGAACGCCGCCGTCGCGATCGCCGCCCTGGAAGCCTTCTTCGGCGCCGAGAAGCCGCTGGATGCCGAGGTGCTGCAGGAGGCCTTCGCCGCCGTCACCTCGCCGGGCCGGCTGGAGGTGCTGCGTACCGCCCCCACCATCGTGGTGGACGCGGCGCACAACCCGGAGGGCATCCGGGTCTCCGCCGAGGCGCTCCAGGAGGCCTTCAGCTTCAGCAAGCTGGTGGTGGTCCTGGGCATCCTGCAGGAAAAGGACGCCGAGGAAATCCTCCGCCAGCTCAAGGACTCCCTTGCGGAGGTCCCGGCCGAATTCTGCTTCACGCAGTCCAACTCGCCCCGGGCCATCCCCGCGGAGGAACTCGGCGAGCTGGCGCTGGACCTGGGCTTCGGCGAGGAGAACATCCACGTCGCCGAGAAGCTCGACGACGCCCTCGAATGGGCCGTGGAGCGGGCCGAGTCCAACGACGACCTGGCTGGCGGAATCCTCGTCACGGGGTCCATCACGCTCGTGGCCGAGGCCCGGGTCCTGCTCGGAAAGGCCGAGGCATAACCCATGGCAAAACTCACCAAAGCCCAGCGCGAGTGGCGCCCGGGCATGCCCAAGAAGCGCCGTTCCACCAAGGTCATGTTCGCCTCTACGGTGCTGCTGCTGGAGGCCTTCGTGGCGCTCTTCGGCACCCTCGCGGTCTTCGGCCTGCGCCGCGGCGAATTCCCGCCGCTGCTGGTCTTCGGCGTCGGGATCGGGCTGAGCCTGGTGCTCGCCCTGACCTGCGCCGTGCTGACTAAGCCGTGGGGTGTGGGGCTGGGCTGGGTCCTGCAGCTGCTGCTGGTGCTCACCGGATTCATTGAACCGACGATGTTCGTGGTCGGCGGGCTGTTCGCGATCACCTGGTGGTACGGCATCCGGACCGGCATCCGGATCGACCGCGAGTCGGCCGAGCGCGAACGCGAGCAGGCGGCCTGGGAGGCCGCGAACCCCGAGGGCCAGAGCAACTAGACTTGTCCCGAACCCCACCCCAACACATTGGAGCAGTTGTGAGCATTGAGCGCACCCTAGTCCTGATCAAGCCCGACGGCGTCGCCCGCAACCTGACCGGCAGCATCATCGCCCGGATCGAAGCCAAGGGTTACACCTTGGCCGAACTCAAGAAGGTCAACGCCACCCGCGAACTCCTCGAGCAGCACTACGAGGAGCACGTCGGCAAGCCGTTCTACGAGCCGCTGGTCGAGTTCATGCTCAGCGGCCCGGTTGTCGCGGCGATCTTCGAAGGCCACCGCGTGATCGAGGGCTTCCGTTCGCTCGCCGGCACCACCGACCCGACGACGGCGGCGCCGGGCACCATCCGCGGCGACTTCGGCCGCGACTGGGGCGTCAAGGTCCAGCAGAACCTGGTCCACGGCTCCGACTCGACCGAGTCCGCCGAGCGCGAGATCAACATCTGGTTCTAGGAACCCGAAGCACCACTCCGAGGTGACAGATAAGGCCAATGAACGCGAGCGAAAAGTGGCCTTATCTGTCACCTCGCGGCGTTTGCGGAGCGCTCAGTAGCCGGAGGTCCCGATGAAGACCTGGATGAAGGCGAAGAAGATGGTGGCGATGACGGCGACGTAGAGCAGGGCTGTAAGGATCCAGCCGGATTCCCCCATGATGCGGGCAACCGGGGCCGGGACCGGAATGACGCCGTGGCTGACGTTGCGCACCGTCACCCAGACGAACATGGGAATCATCGCGGCCCAGACGATCATGCAGAACGGGCAGAGGATGTGGATCGAGTACAGCGCCTGGGACCAGAGCCACACCACGAAGGCGAAACCCAACGTCACGCCGGTCTGCAGCCCGATCCAGTACCACCGGGCGAACTGGGCCCCGGCGAAGATGCCCATCGCCGTCGTAATAATGACTGCGAACGCGACAATGCCAATGAACATATTGGGGAAACCGAAGACGGAACTTTGCGGTGTTTGCATGACCTGGCCGCAGGAGATCCAGGGATTCACGTCGCAGACGGTGACGTGCTTCGGGTCCTTGAGGACTTCCAGTTTCTCCAGGACCAAGGCGCCGGAGGCAAGCCAGCCGACCACGCCGGTGATCAGCAGTAGCCAGGCGAAGGGCCGGTCACGCGTCATCGGCGGCAACGGGCGCTCCGCAGCTGCCGCGCCGGCGCCACGCTCGTGGGCAGTCACGTCGCCGGGGGCGTGGGAGATGCTGGGCATGGGATTTCAGTCCTTTGCGTCGGGTGCTCTTGGGCCGATTCTATCGCCGGAGGCTGGACGTAACCGGGTAGGCGTTGGGCCGTCGACAGTGATTCGGTCCACGGCGCGGACAGGATGACCCGCTTAGCCCTGCTTTGGCGCCTGCTGTGAGACAATGAACCTGGCTGGGGCTCGATCCACATTCGGGTCTCGGTCCGGCGACTTTGCTTTCAAGACCGCCAATGATGAGCAGGGCATACTCTGGATCACTTGATCCGGCCTATCCCGCAATGCCATTGGACGGCACCTGGTTGTGACACAGAGATCAACGGGTTCAAAGCAATCTCGCCGGCCTTCCAGGGCTGCCGCACCCCACTGCCGGTGCGAACCTGGAGGTATCCAACTGACTTCTGTCGGTGCCTGCGGGTGCTGACAAATATTTGCCCCACGGGTGCCGGATGTGGCGGTACGTCAGGGCAGGAGTGTAGCCACATATGGATAATGACCAGCTTGTAGCCGGTAACAACGAAGCCGCTGCCGCCGAAGAAGCCCCGGAAACCGCCGCCGCGGAGGCGCCCAAGAAGGCAACCAGGTCCCGCCGCAAGGCCGCCCCGAAGGCTGAGGCCGCGGTTCCCGCTCCCGAAGCCGTTGCTGACGTCGTTGCTGACGCAGCCCCGGCCGCTGACAACCTCGAAGCCCCCGCAGCCAAGGCCCCGGTCCGCCGGAGCCGGTCCCGCAAGAAGACCGAGGACGAAGTGTTGCCCGCCTTCGCCGATTCAGCCGCGGCCGCGGAAGCTGCCCCCGCCGCCGAGGCATTCGTTGGACTGCCGGCCGCCGAGACGGCACCGGAAAAGCCGGTCCGCCGCCGTGCCTCCCGCGCCAAGACGGCCCCGGCCCCTGCACCGACGGAAGAGGCCGCCACGCAGGCCGAAGCCGCTGAAGTGCCTTCCGACGCGCCGGCTGCCGAGACCGCACCCGCCGAGGCCGCACCCGCCGAGACTGCAACCACCGCGGCTGCTCCGGCAGAGGCGCCGGCTGCCGAGACCTCCGAGGCACCCTCGCTCTTCCTGGCTCCCGGCGCTGTCACCTCGATGATTTTCCAGGCCCCGGACCTGAGCACCGTCGTCCGTCCCGCCCCGGCCCCCGCGGCAAGCGCGGAAGCCGAAGAGGAAGAGGACGAGGAAGGCGACGACGCCGGCAGCCGCCGCCGTCGTCGCAGCCGTGGACGCCGTGGCCGCAGCCGCACCGGCGAAGCCGACACCGACTCAGACGGCTCCGCCGAAGGTGCGGGCGAGTCCGACGAAGACTCCGAGGGGACGCTCGAAGACGGCGTGACCTCGCGCCGGCGCCGCCGTCGCCGCCGCGGAGACCAGGACCTCGAACTGACCGGTGGCGGGGACGACGATCCGCCCAACACGGTCACCCGCGTCCGCGCGCCGCGTGCGATCAGCGAGGCCCCGGCCAGCAACCGCGTCACCTCCCTCAAGGGCTCCACCCGCCTGGAAGCCAAGAAGCAGCGCCGCCGCGAATCCCGCGACACCGGCCGCCGCCGCACCGTCATCACCGAGGCCGAGTTCCTGGCCCGCCGCGAATCGGTGGACCGCCAGATGATCGTCCGGCAGCGCGACGACAGAATCCAGATCGGCGTCCTGGAAGACGGCGTGCTGGCCGAGCACTTCGTCTCCAAGACCCAGCAGGACTCCCTGATCGGGAACGTCTACCTGGGCAAGGTCCAGAACGTACTCCCGTCCATGGAAGCGGCCTTCGTCGACATCGGACGCGGCCGCAACGCCGTCCTGTACGCCGGCGAAGTCAACTGGGACGCCGTCAACCTCGAGGGCAAGCAACGCCGGATCGAGAACGCGCTGAAGTCCGGCGACTCCGTACTCGTCCAGGTCACCAAGGACCCGGTGGGCCACAAGGGCGCCCGCCTGACCAGCCAGATCTCGCTCCCGGGACGCTACCTCGTGTACGTGCCCGGCGGCTCGATGACCGGCATCTCCCGCAAGCTGCCCGACGTCGAACGCAACCGGCTCAAGCGGATCCTCAAGGACCGCCTGCCGGAGGACGCCGGCGTGATCGTCCGCACCGCGGCTGAGGGCGCCTCGGAAGAGGAACTGACGCATGACATCAACCGTCTGCGTGCCCAGTGGGAAGGCATCGAAAGCCAGTCCACATCCACCAAGATCCTCGCCCCGGAGCTCCTCTACGGCGAACCGGACCTGACCATCAAGGTGGTCCGCGATGTCTTCAACGAGGACTTCTCCAAGCTGATCGTCTCGGGCGAGGAAGCCTGGGACACCATCGAGGCCTACGTCACCTACGTGGCACCGGACCTGGTGGGCCGGCTTGAAAAGTGGACCAAGGACACGGACATCTTTGCCGCCTGGCGCATCGACGAGCAGATCCACAAGGCGCTGGACCGCAAGGTCTTCCTGCCCTCCGGCGGCTCCCTCGTGATCGACCGCACTGAAGCCATGACCGTGGTGGACGTCAACACCGGCAAGTTCACGGGCAGCGGCGGCAACCTCGAGGAAACCGTCACCAAGAACAACCTCGAAGCGGCCGAGGAAGTCGTCCGGCAGCTGCGGCTGCGCGACATCGGCGGCATCATCGTCATCGACTTCATCGACATGGTGCTGGAATCGAACCGCGACCTCGTGCTGCGCCGCATGGTGGAGTGCCTGGGCCGGGACCGGACCAAGCACCAGGTCGCCGAGGTGACCTCGCTGGGCCTCGTGCAGATGACCCGGAAGCGGATGGGCACCGGGCTGCTGGAAGTCTTCGGCGAACAGTGCGAGGCCTGCGCAGGCCGCGGCGTCGTCACCCACGACGAGCCCGTGGAGCACCGCCGCGCCAACACCGTCGCCGCGGAACACCACGTCCCGCGCACCGAACACCAGCCCGCCGCACGCACTGAGCGCAAGCGCCGCCGCGGCAAGGGCGGTCAGGGAGCCGGCGAAACCACGCCGTCCGCCCCCGCAGCCGTGCACGCCGAGCCCACCGAGGCAGAGCGCCACGCGAAGGCGGAGGCGACGCGTGCCGCGCTGGCCAACATCGCCGCCGCAGCACACGCAGCCCACCTGCACGACGGCGAGGCAACAGCCGCTCCCGACGCCGAGACCCGCCAGGCAGCGCTCGACGCCGCCGTGGAGCTCGCTTCGACGGAGGAAGCAGCGGGACGTCCCGCGGCAGTGCTGACCTTCGGCGGCGAACAGGTCGCCTTGCCCTTCGTCGAGCACGCCGAGGAAACCCCGCAGCCTGCGCTGACCCTGGATGTGCTGACCGAAGCGTTCGCCCACTTGGGCGACGCCGAAGCCGGCAAGCCGGCCGACGCGGTCCAGACTGCGGAACGTCCGGCGGAACGGTCCTCGGAACGGTCCGCACCGGAGGCTCCCGCGGCGGAGCAGGCGGCGCCAGCCGCCTCCCGTGCCACCCGTGGCCGCGGCCGCGCACGGACGGCTCGGATCACGCCGCCGAGCGCACGCACCGCCGAGGCGCAGGCGCCGGTCCGGGAGGAGACCCGCAAGGCACCCGAGGCGCAGGCCCCGGTCCGGCAGGAAGCCCGCAAGGCGGCCGCACCCCAGGCGCAGGCCCCGGTCCGGCAGGAGACCCGCAAGGCGGCCGCACCCCAGGCGCAGGCCCCGGCTGAGGCAGCTAGCGGCACCGGAGCCCGGCGGGTGCGCCGGAACCGGAGCGCCAGCCGAGCCCAGGGCGCCGCCAACGAGACGTCCGTACAGCAGCGGGAAACCGCTCCGTCGGCTGCGGCCGTCTCGGTCCACGAGGCGAAGGCCCCGGAGCAGGCCATGGTGGCCACCAAGCCGGCCGCCAACAAGCCGATCATCCTCGGCGTCGGCGTCCCGGCGTCGGAGCTCTAGGGCCAGCAGGCATCACGGCTCGCGGGTGCCGTCCGGAATCGATGTAGCGTTACGTCGATCCCGGACGGTACCCGCGAGTTGGTTAACGGGCCGGCCACTGGGCTGACATGTAGGAAGCCTGGCGGCGGGGAACGCTAGGCTAGGGGACTGACACGGGGTGCCGCGCATCGAGCCGGCTGAGATCCAGACCCGTTGAACCTGTCCGGTTAGCACCGGCGAAGGGATGTCTCTTGTCTTCCACGACCGCGCTCTCATCAACCCAACCGGGACCTGACCGGGCCCCGGCCCTCCTGCAGTCCGTCTTCCCGGCGCCCGACGCCGGAACCCCGGGGACGCCAAGGATCCCGCGGGTACTCGCCATCGCCGGCTCCGACCCCTCCGGCGGGGCCGGCATCCAGGCCGATCTGAAAAGCATCGCCGCGAACGGCGGCTACGGAATGGCGGCCATCACGGCGCTGACGGCCCAGAACACCAAGGGCGTAAGGTCCGTGCATGTGCCGCCGGCGTCTTTCCTGACGGCCCAGTTGGAGGCCATCAGCGATGACATCACCATCGATGCCGTCAAGATCGGCATGCTTGGCGACGACTCTGTGATCGACGCCGTCCGGACCTGGCTTGAAAAGGTGCGCCCCGGCGTCTTGGTCCTGGACCCGGTGATGGTCGCGACAAGCGGTGACCGGCTGCTGCAGGAATCCGCCGAGACCGCGCTGCGGGAGCTGCTCCCGCTCGCGGACCTGATCACCCCGAACCTGGCCGAACTGGCCATGCTGCTCGGCGAACCGGCCGCCCAGGACTGGGACGGGGCGCTGGAGCAGGGCAAACGGCTCGCGGCGCTGACCGGCACAACGGTGCTGGTCAAAGGCGGACACCTGCCGGACACCGGAACCCACGTCGGCGGGTCCTACGACGGCGGAAGCCAGGACGCCGGCGGCTGCCCGGACGCGCTCGTCAACACCGGGGGAGTGCTGGGCCAAGAGGTGGTGGTCGTGGCAGGCCCGCGAATCGCCACCCGCAACAGCCACGGCACCGGCTGTTCGCTGTCCTCGGCGCTGGCCACGGTCCAGGCCAGGACGGGGGATTGGGAGACATCGCTGCGGGACGTGAAACCCTGGCTGCTCGGCGCGCTGCGGGAAGCAGGGCGCCTGGAGGTCGGAACCGGCAACGGACCGGTGCACCATTTCCACCACCTGCAGCCCGCCGCTTCGCCGGCCGGTGCGCAGCTCCCCGCCGAGGGCCACTTCGCGGCGCTGCTGGAAGGGCACGCGGCGGACGAGCTGGAGGCGATCTACGCCTTGGGCTTCATTCGGGGCCTCGCGGACGGCACCTTGCCGGAACACGAGTTTGCCTACTACCTCGCACAGGACGCCCTCTACCTCAACGGCTACTCCAGGGTGCTCTCCCGTGCGGCGGCGCTGGCGCCGTCGGAAGCCGAACAGCTCTTCTGGTCCCGTTCGGCGCAGCAGTGCCTCGAAGTCGAATCCGAACTCCACCGGAGCTGGCTGGCCGGCCGCACCGTCGAGAGGCAGCTGGGCCCGGTCACCAAGGCCTACGTGGATCATCTGCACGCAGCCTCGCTCGCGGGCAGCTACGGCGTGCTCGTCGCGGCTGCGCTGCCGTGCTTCTGGCTCTACGCCGAGGTGGGCGCCACGCTCCACCGCGACTTCCTCACCGCCGGTGCACCGGCCGGGCACGCATATGCTGTCTGGCTGCGGACCTACGCCGACGAGGCCTTCGCCGAGTCGACCCGGCAGGCGATCAGGTACGCGGACGCGGCAGCCCGCAACGGCTCCGAGGCGGAGCGCAACGCCATGGCGGTGGCCTTCCGGCAGTCCGCCCGGTACGAAGTCGAGTTCTTCGACGCGCCGAGGCTGCACGCCTGAGCCGCGCGGAGCAGGGCAGCCGGTAACATAATGGGGCGCGGTTCCGGAAGTCGCTGCAACACCACAACTTTGTCCCCCGCGGACATGGTGTGGCGCCTGTCACGCACTACCCGCCGGGACCAGCCTCGTTTGCGACCGAAGGCAAAATTAGCGTAGTCTAGATCTTCGGTGCTTACGCCAACACTTGGGTTATGACCTTGAGGAACTGTTCACCCGTATTACGGGCAGGACATTCCACGGGATAGCTCATGGGTTCCCCCGGGGAATCCACCGGCGTTGAGGCACAGCGTGAGCCGGTCCAAACATTTTGGCCCCAGGTTCCGCACGCAAATCTAGTAATAAACGTCGAGAGAAGTGAGTTCCCCAGTGGTGTACGCGATTGTCCGCGCAGGCGGCCGCCAAGAGAAGGTTTCCGTTGGAGACTTCGTTACCCTGAACCGCGTCCCCGGTGGAGCCGGCAGCACCTTTGAGCTGCCCGCACTGCTCCTGGTGGACGGTGACAAGGTCACGTCTGCAGCCAAGGACCTGGCCAAGGTAACGGTCACGGCTGAGATCCTGGAAGACCTCCGTGGTCCCAAGATCGTCATCCAGAAGTTCAAGAACAAGACCGGTTACAAGAAGCGCCAGGGTCACCGTCAGGAACTGACCAAGGTCAAGATCACCGGTATCAAGTAACTAGCGTTACTGTTCAGGTTTTCAGCAGATTCCCCAGAATTTTAAAGGCAGGCATTTCAAATGGCACATAAAAAAGGCGCGAGCTCCACTCGCAACGGTCGTGACTCCAACGCCCAGTACCTCGGCGTCAAGCGCTTCGGCGGCCAGGTAGTTTCCGCAGGCGAGATCATCGTCCGCCAGCGTGGCACCCACTTCCACCCGGGCGCCGGCGTTGGCCGTGGCGGCGACGACACCCTGTTCGCCCTGACCCCCGGTGCTGTCGAGTTCGGCACCCGCCGTGGTCGTCGCGTTGTGAACATCGTGGCTGCTGCAGCTGCAGAGTAACAACAAGTTCTAAATCGGTGGGGCGGGCCAGTAGGTCCGCTCCACCGGTGTTTTAACCGCATTACAATCATCTTGGGCCCCTCGCGGACCCGAGGAACAGCACTGAGGAGATCCACGTGGCGAGCTTTGTAGACCGGGTAGTACTGCACGTATCCGGCGGTACCGGCGGCCACGGCTGTGTCTCCGTCCACCGCGAGAAGTTCAAGCCGCTCGGCGGTCCCGACGGCGGCAACGGCGGCAACGGCGGCGACGTCATCCTGCGCGTGGACCCCCAGACCACCACCCTGCTCGACTACCACCACGCCCCGCACCGGCACGCCACCAACGGCGGCCCCGGCATGGGCGACTGGCGCGGCGGCAAGAACGGCGAGACCTTGGTTCTTCCCGTGCCTGAGGGCACGGTTGTCAAGAGCAAGGACGGCACCGTCCTGGCCGACATGGTGGGCGAAGGCACCGAGTTCATTGCCGCGGCCGGCGGCCTGGGCGGCCTCGGCAACGCCGCACTGTCCTCGCAGAAGCGCCGCGCCCCGGGCTTCGCGCTGCTCGGCATCGAAGGCGACTCCAGCGACATCGTCCTGGAACTGAAGTCCATCGCCGACATCGCCCTGGTCGGCTTCCCCTCCGCCGGCAAGTCCAGCCTCATCGCCGCCATGTCCGCCGCGCGGCCCAAAATTGCCGACTACCCCTTCACCACTCTGATCCCCAACCTCGGCGTCGTCCAGGCAGGCGACGTGCGCTTCACCATCGCCGACGTACCCGGCCTGATCGAAGGCGCCAGCGAGGGCAAGGGCCTGGGCCACCACTTCCTGCGCCACGTMGAACGCTGCGCGGCCCTCGTCCACGTGCTGGATTGCGGCACGCTGGAATCGGACCGCGACCCGCTCTCGGACCTCGCCGTGATCGAGGCCGAGCTCGAGAAGTACGCCGTGGACATGAGCTACGCAGGTTCGGACGGCGAAGTGGTGCCGCTGAACCACCGCCCCCGCCTGATCGCGCTGAACAAGGTAGACCTGCCGGACGGCAAGGACATGGCCGAATTCGTCCGTCCGGAACTCGAAAAGCGCGGCTACAAGGTCTTCGAAATCTCCGCCACCAGCCACGAGGGGCTCCGCCAGCTGGGCTTCGCCATGGCCGAGATCGTCAAGGCAGCCCGCGATGCTGTGGCCGCGACGCCGCCGAAGGTCCAGGCGCCGGTGCTGCGCCCGCGCGCCGTCAACGAGAGCGGCTTCACGATCCGCCGCGAGGAGAAGAACCTCGAGCCGCTGTTCCGCGTGCTGGGCGAGAAGCCCGTGCGCTGGGTCAAGCAGACCGACTTCACCAATGAGGAAGCGATCGGCTACCTCGCCGACCGCCTCGCGAAGCTGGGTGTCGAAACGGAACTGTTCAAGCAGGGCGCCAAGCCCGGCGACACCGTCGTCATCGGCGAAGACGACGGCGTCGTCTTCGACTGGGAGCCCACCATGATGGCCGGTGCCGAACTGCTGGCCTCCCCGCGCGGTACCGACGTGCGCTTCGCCGACATCGGCGACCGCCCCACCCGCGGACAGAAGCGCGAGGAACAGCAGGAGCGCCGCGACGCCAAGGCAGCAGCCCGGGCCGAGCTGGAGGCCGAGCGCAAGGCCGGCATCTGGACCGAATCGGTCAGTGCCCGCCGCGCGCCGCAGCCGCTCAAGGAGAGTGGACTCGGCGAAGCCGATGACGAGTAACACCGTCGCGACGCCCGGAGCGGCGGGCGCCCCCAGCCGCACGCTGCTCTCCGGCGCCCGCCGGATCGTGGTCAAGGTCGGGTCTTCCTCGCTGACTTCCATCAAGGGCGGGATCGCCGAGGAAGCGCTGAGCGACCTCGCCGATGCCCTCGCGCACAAGCGCAACGCGGGCACCGAAATCATCCTGGTCTCCTCCGGGGCGATCGCCGCCGGGCTGGCGCCGCTGGGACTCGAGAAGCGCCCCAGGGACCTCGCCACCCAACAGGCCGCTGCGAGCGTGGGCCAGGGCCTCTTGATGGCCCGCTACACCCACGCCTTTGGCGCCCACGGCGTCACGGTGAGCCAGGTGCTGCTGACCGCGGATGACTTTATGCGCCGCAGTCAGCACACGAACGCCTTCCGGGCGCTTGACCGGCTGCTGAACCTCGGCGTCGTCCCGGTAGTCAATGAAAACGACACCGTCGCGACGCACGAGATCCGCTTCGGCGACAACGACCGGCTCGCTGCCCTGGTGGCCCACCTGGTCCGCGCCGATGCCCTGGTGCTGCTCTCCGACGTCGACTCGCTCTACGACGGCCCGCCGTCACACGGCGCCAAACGGATTGCCCACGTCTCCGGCCCGCACGACCTTGAAGGCGTCTCGATCGGCAGCACCGGCAAGGCCGGCGTCGGCACCGGCGGTATGGTCACCAAGGTCGAGGCCGCGTCCATCGCCGCCGGCTCCGGGATCAGCGCCCTCGTGACCTCCACCGCGAACGCCGCCGCCGCGCTGGCGGGGGAGGACGTGGGAACCTGGTTCTCCGTCAACGGCTCCCGCAAGCCGATCCGGCTCCTTTGGCTCGCCCACCTGGCGTCCGTTCAAGGCACCCTGGTGCTCGACGACGGTGCCGTGCGCGCCGTCCGCGACCGCCACACCTCACTGCTGCCCGCCGGGATTTCAGCCGTGCACGGCGACTTTGAAGCCGGCGACGCCGTGGAGATGGTCGGCACCGACGGGACCGTAATCGCACGCGGACTGGTGAACTACGGCGTCGCCGAACTGCCGCAGATGCTCGGCCGCTCTACCCGCGAACTCGGCAAGACGCTGGGCCGCGGCTATGACCGTGAAGTTGTTCATGTTGACGACCTGGTGCTGGTCTAAGCTCCCGCCTCGCCTAAACTTGGAGAATGACTGAGGCCCTGACTTCGCACCCCGACCTGCCGGTTCACGACATGCCCTCCGCGGGCCTGCCGCCAGCCGCAACGGACGTCGAAGCCGCCGTTCATGCCATCGCCGACCGCTCCCGCGCAGCCTCCCGGCAGATGGCCCGCGCCAACCGGGCCTGGAAGGACCGCGGGCTGCGCGCCATCGGTGCCGCGCTGGTCGAGAACAAGGACCGGATCCTGGCCGCCAACGCCACGGACGTCGCGGCCGGCCGGGCCAACGGCACCTCCGCCGCGCTGCTAGACCGCCTGACCCTTACCGACGCCCGCGTGCAGGCCCTGGCCGCGGCACTGGAAAACCTCGCCAACCTGCCGGACCCCTTGGGCAATGTGGTCCGCGGCCAGACGCTTCCGAACGGACTGCGCCTGCGTCAGGTCAACGTGCCGATGGGTGTGGTGGCCGCGATCTACGAGGCGCGTCCCAACGTCACCGTGGACATTGCCGGACTGGCCCTCAAGAGCGGCAACGCAGTGATCCTGCGGGGCGGAAGCGCCGCCGCCGCGACCAACGAGGCACTCGTCGGCATCCTCCGCGAGGCCCTGGACTCCGTGGGCCTGCCCGCCGACGCCGTGCAGACCATAGACCAGTTCGGCCGGGACGGGGCGAACGTCCTGATGCGCGCCCGGGGCCGCGTCGACGTCCTGATTCCCCGCGGCGGACGCGAGTTGATCCAGACCGTCGTGACGAACTCCTCGGTGCCCGTCATCGAAACCGGCGAGGGCAATGTGCACATCTTCCTCGACGCCTCGGCGGACGAAAAGATGGCCGTCGAGATCCTGCTCAATGCCAAAACCCAGCGCCCCAGCGTCTGCAACACCGTGGAGACGCTGCTGGTCCATTCCGGCTCCACCGTGCTGCCCGCCGTGGCCGCCGCGCTGCGCGACGCGGGCGTGACCCTCCACACAGACGACCGGATCCGCGCCGCGCTGCCGGCCGCGGTGGAGTCCGTGCCCGCCACCGAGGTGGACTGGGCCACCGAATACATGGACCTGGACCTGGCGGTGGCCATGGTTGACAGCCTCGACGAGGCCGTGCAGCACATCCGCACCTGGTCCACCGGGCACACCGAAGCCATCCTCACCAACGACCTCGCCAACGCCGAGCGCTTCATCGCAGAGGTGGACTCCGCGGCCGTGATCGTGAACGCCTCCACGCGGTTCACCGACGGGGGAGAGCTGGGCCTCGGCGCCGAGGTGGGCATTTCGACGCAGAAGCTGCATGCGCGCGGCCCCATGGGGTTGACCGAGCTCACCACCACAAAGTGGATCGTGCAGGGCGAAGGCCAGATCCGGGGCTAGCAACGCGGTAACATGGAACAGAAGCCAGGAACGGCGGGACCTCCGTCGTCGCAAAACCGCATTAAGTTGTTAAGTCACTAGGGGAGAACATGCTGTCGCAGCAGATCACCACGTCCATAGCCGCAGCCGTTGAACACGAGGAACTCGCGCCGCTCATCGCGCCGCCGTTCGTCATCGGCGGCACCATGTTCGTGATCCTGCTGGTCCTGATGTTCATCACGCTGTCCTACGGCAACCTCGGCAAGCGCCACGAAGCCGTCGAGGAGCACCCGGACCCGCACCGCCAGCACCCGAACAAGCACGACCACGGCCAGGGCCACTAGTATTTCCGCCAAAGTGAAGCAGCACGGCGCGAAGCGCCGCCTGCGCCTGGGTGTGATGGGCGGCACGTTTGATCCGATCCATCACGGTCACCTCGTCGCGGCCAGTGAGGTCGCGGCCAAGTTTGGCCTCGATGAAGTGGTGTTCGTCCCCACCGGACAGCCCTGGCAGAAGAGCAGCAAGAAAGTCAGCGAGGCCGAGCACCGGTACTTGATGACGGTCATCGCCACGGCATCCAACCCCCGGTTCACGGTGAGCCGGGTCGACGTCGACCGCCCCGGTCCCACGTACACCATCGACACCCTGCGGGACCTGCGCACGCTGCGGCCCGATGCCGATCTGTTCTTCATTACCGGCGCCGACGCGCTTGCCCAGATCCTGTCCTGGAAAGATATTGACGAGCTGTGGTCCCTGGCCCATTTCGTCGGGGTGACGCGCCCCGGGCACGTGCTGGACGGCATGGGCCGCGACGATGTCAGCCTGCTCGAGGTCCCGGCCATGGCGATCTCCTCGACCGACTGCCGTACGCGGGTGGCGGCGGGAAATCCCGTCTGGTACCTCGTGCCGGACGGCGTGGTCCAGTACATCGCCAAGTACGACCTGTACGACGGCCAGCCCGACCCCGGGCCGGATTTCCAGGATTCCCCGCACGCCCTCGAAACAAACCAAACCGCCAGCACCGAATGAGCCTTCAATGAGTCAGGAACAGCCTCCCATCCGCAGCCGCCGCGAATTGCGCCAGGCCAGGGATGAACGCCAGGAAGCCAACCCGAACGCGAGCACCCCGGGTGCTGGTGCCGGTCAGGCTGCCCGGAACCAGGAGGGCACAGGGTCCGGCTCCGGGCAGGCCGGAGCGAACCCCTCCTTCTCAGGGCGTCCCGAGGAACCGACCGAAGCCGAGACCACGGGACGCCGCCGCGTACCCGGCCCGGTGGATTCGGTCCGAACGACCTCCGCCGCCGAACGCTCTTCCCAGATCCGGGCCCGCGACCGTGCCGCGCTGCGCACCATCAAGGAACTGGCTGAAAAAGAGGGACAACTTTCACCGGGAGGCGCCCCCACGCGCCGCCAGCTCCGGCTGCAGCAACTGGCGGAGGAGACGGCTCCTGCCACCTCGGCCAACCCGATCGTGCCGATGCCCTCGCAGCGCACCCGTTCACATCCGGTCGTGGCGCAGGCAGCCAAACCGGAAACCAAGCCGTCGTCCGGCACTGATACCTCGGACGAGCCGACCGCGACACCGGCGGAGACTGCCGCCGCGCCAAACGAGGGCGCCGCTAAAGAAGGGCCCGGCCCCGGCGGCCAGCTACCGGAGGGCATGAGCGTCGAGCAAGCCCTCGCCGCCCGCGAGCTGCTTGCCGCGCAGGCCCGCAACCAGGTGGCGAAGATGGAGCACATTGCCGCCACTGATCCGGACGCGGTCAACCCGGAAATACTGGCCGAGCAAATTGCCCTCGCCGAACGGGCCGCCGTGCTCAACCGGCGCGCGGCCGCGAAACAGAAGCTGGCCGAGCAGAACAACCGGCCTGCACAGCCGCGCAGCGAAGCGCCGAAGAACGATCCCTCGACCGCCAGCAACCTCGCCATGGTGACTCCGCTGGAATTCGTCCAGGTTCCCGGCGTGGAGCGGCCGGTCATGAAGCGCCCTGCCACGTCGTACGTCCCGCTGGTCACCAATTCCAGCCCGAAAGTCCAGCCTCCGCGCACCGCGCGCCGTCCCGGCCCTGCCCGCAAGCGGGATGCCGGCCCGGCCAACGGCCGTGCGGGTGTGCTAGCTCGTGCCGAGGCAGCTGCGCAGGCCGCTTCGACCCGCCGCCCGGCTGCGGCAGCCGCCCTTGAAAATTCCAGCGCCCAGGCAGTGGAGGAGGACGTTGCCGCGCGTCCGCCGGTCGCTGCCAACGCCGCCTACGGTCTCGATCCGCTCGACGCGGCCACGGCCGGGCTGGGCCGGGCACGGCGCCTGCGCGCCCTTCAACTCGGCGTGCTGGCCCTTGGGGTCGTGGCGCTGATCGTCGGCATCGTCCTGATCATCACCGGGTTGGCACACTAGCCGAGTCGTAACAGCGTCCCTGCGCTGTTTCGGATCTGGCCCCGTCCAGCAGGCGTTTGCGCCAACGCACCTTTTTCTTTCAAAACAGCTTCTCTATTCAAAAGCTTTTACACATTCAACAAGGAGTCCCGTGACTGCAACCGATTCATCCATCGCCACAGCCCGCCACGCAGCCCGCGCGGCCGCGGAAAAATTGGCCGAGGACATTGTGGCTCTCGACGTCAGTGAGCGGCTGGCCCTCGCGGACGTCTTCCTGATTGCGTCGGCGCCGTCCGAGCGCCAGGTCAACGCGATCGTCGACGGCATCGAGGATGAACTGTCCAAGTTCGACCTCAAGCCCGTGCGCCGCGAAGGACGCTCCGGCGGACGCTGGGTGCTGCTGGACTACGCCGACGTCGTGATCCACGTCCAGCACGAGGAGGACCGCGTATTCTACGCCCTCGAGCGTCTCTGGAAGGACTGCCCGGTCGTGGACCTGCAGCTCGGCGACGACGCCTCGGCGAAGGCCAACGCTGCCACCGAAACCGAGTAAGCGGCCAGGGAGCGACCGGCGCAAAACCCTGAATATGCCCGATTTGGAATTTTCAGAAGTGCTGATCTAAGATATTTGAGTTGCTTCGGAGAGAACGAATTCGGAGCAGCGAAAATTCGGGGCTGTGGCGCAGCTGGTAGCGCACCTGCATGGCATGCAGGGGGTCAGGGGTTCGAGTCCCCTCAGCTCCACCGAATGATCCGCCGGAATCGAGAGATTCCGGCGGATTTTTTTGTGTCCTGCCGCCGCCCGGGCGTATCCAAAGACTGCAGATCCGCCACGCCGTAGGCCGATTAGCGTCGGCGGCAAATGTAGATTAAGCTAATCAGGTTGCTTGATCGAAACAGCATCTTTCGGTTCCGGTCAGCAGCGGTTTCGGGGCTG
This sequence comes from Arthrobacter sp. 01T414, assembly GCF_056398965.1. NCBI lineage: Bacteria > Bacillati > Actinomycetota > Actinomycetes > Micrococcales > Micrococcaceae > Arthrobacter > Arthrobacter sp. 01T414. The sequence goes on from NZ_JBFTQK010000007.1 coordinate 146,910, forward strand.
TGGCGCAGCTGGTAGCGCACCTGCATGGCATGCAGGGGGTCAGGGGTTCGAGTCCCCTCAGCTCCACCGAACGAGGTCCCGCTCTCCGAGCGGGGCCTCGCTTTAGTTAACGCGCAAATAGGATGGGACCGTGAACGACAGCACGCTGACGACGGTGCGTCCAGCCGACGTCGTGGTCATCGGTGCCGGTCAGGCGGGACTGTCCGCCGCGTACCACCTCCAGCGCCACGGCTTCGTCCCGGCCCCGCTTTCCGGCGGCCCGGGTCACGACAACGCCTCCGCCGGCCCGCTGAGCTATGTGGTGCTCGACGCCGAAGACGGTCCCGGAGGCGCGTGGCGGCACCGCTGGAAGAGCCTGCTGATGGACACTGTGAACGGCATCAGCGACCTTCCGGGGATCCCGCAGCCATCGGTGGACCCGCAGGAGCCCAGTTCGCGTTTCCTGAGCCGCTACTTCGGCGGCTACGAAGCCCAACTCGGCCTTGCCATCGAGCGGCCCGTGAAGGTGCAGGCCGTTGGCCGCGAGGACAGCAACCCGGCCGGACGCCTGCATCTCGAAACGTCCCGCGGCCCCTGGTCCGCCCGGGCCCTGATCAACGCCACGGGCACCTGGACCCGCCCCTTTTGGCCTATCTACCCGGGCCAGGCCAGTTTCCGCGGCAGGCAACTGCACGTCGCGGATTACGTTTCCGCCGAGGAATTCCGCGGCCGGCACGTGATCGTGGTGGGCGGCGGCATTTCCGCCGTGGGATTGCTCGATGAGATCTCCAAGGTCACCAGCACCACCTGGTTCACCCGCCGTGAACCCGTCTGGCGCGACGCCGCCTTCGACCGGCAGGCAGGCCACGACGCCGTCGCCCTGGTCGAGGAGCGGGTGCGACAGGGGCTGCCGCCGCAGAGCGTCGTTGCCGTGACCGGACTGATTTGGACGCCGGCCTTGCGTGCGGCCGCGGAGCGCGGCGTGCTCCAGCGCCACCCCATGTTCAACGGCATCGAACCCGGGGGAGTGCGGATGGCGGACGGGAGCTTCCTGGCCGCCGACGTCATCCTCTGGGCAACCGGCTTCCGCGCCGAGCTGGAGCACCTCGCGCCGCTGCACCTGCGCGGACCCGGCGGCGGCATCGCCATGGACGGCACGCAGGTGGCCGCTGAGCCCCGGGTCCACCTGGTGGGCTACGGCCCGTCCTCCTCCACCATCGGCGCCAACCGCGCGGGCCGGGCCGCCGTGGCCGGGATCGTCAAACTGCTGGCCGGTCCGGGATAACGTATAGCGTTGCAACATACCCAAGCCTGATCTGTGACGGCCCGACAAGGAACGGCGGCAACCCCTCGCGTGGCGGACAACAATCTTGATTCCCTCTTCTCCCGGCTCCGGAGGTTTCCCGACGTCGAGGCGGCCAACCTGCAGGCCTGGGACGCCACCGACCGGCTGCTGCTGGACACCGCGGCCGAGCTTCGCGCCGCCGGCCAGTTGGCACCCGGCGCCCGGATCGCCGCCGTGGGGGACCGCTACGGAGCCCTGACCCTCGGTGCGCTCGCCCTGGGGCTGCAGGAAACCGGACCCGTCCGGGTCCACGAGGATCTTGTCACGGGGGAGCGGGCGCTGCGCCATAACGCCGCAGCGACCGGTCTCACGGAAGGGTTCGAGCAGCTCCCGCTGGCCGATGCCGTGGAAGGCGCCGGGCTGGTGCTGCTTCAGCTGCCACGCTCCCTCGCCGAGCTCGAGGAGATTGCCGACGCCGTCGCCCGGCACGCCGCACCCGGTGTGGTGCTGCTGGCCGGCGGCCGGGTCAAGCACATGAGCCTGGGCATGAACGCCGTGCTGGAGCGCTACTTTGGCGAGGTTCAGCCGCAGCTGGCACGGCAGAAATCACGGATCCTGCTCGCCCGGGCCGCGAAAGCGGTCACCGGGGCCCCTCCGTATCCCGTTTCCGAGCGCCACGCCGGGCTGGACCTCACGGTGCACGCCCACGGGGCCGTCTTTGCGGGCACCGGGCTGGATATCGGAACGCGCTTCCTGCTGGACTTCCTGCCGGAGATCCCCAACGTCGCGCACGCCGTGGACCTCGGTTGCGGCACCGGAATCCTGGCGGCCCTGTACGCCCGCAGCCACCCGGAGGCGCAGGTCACCGCCACCGACCGGTCTGCGGCGGCCGTCGACTCCGCCCGGGCCACGGCACGCGCCAACGGCCTGGAGCGTCAGATCGAGGTTCTGCAGGACGACGCCATGAGCACCATGCCGGATGCCTGCGCCGAGCTGGTCCTGCTCAACCCGCCCTTCCACTTGGGGGCCGCCGTGCACGCCGGAGCCGGGATCAAGCTGATCGAAGCCGCCGCCCGGGTCCTGGCTCCGGGTGGCGAACTGTGGACGGTGTTCAACAGCCACTTGCATTACCAGCCCGCGCTGGAGCGGCTGGTCGGCCGCACCCGCGAGGTGGGGCGGAACCCGAAATTCACCGTCACCGCGAGTGTAAGAGGCCCACGCCCCTAGGGGGGCAGGCAAGGGCACACGTCCGGGTCCGGCTGGGCCCGCGGCAGTGCCGGCGGGGCGAATCAGTCCGACTGTGACGGACAAAGGTGGGGGCTGGGGGCCGCAAGTAACGTACGATTCTGACATCAGCAGTGCTTGGCCGAAGACGTTGAGAGGTACCAGTGACTGAGATCCGCACACCCTCGCCGCGGCGCGGAACAAACCTGCCACGAATGGGAGACTTCAACCTCACCGTCATCCTGGACGCCATCCGGCGCGCCCCGAACGGGCTCAGCCGGGTGGAACTCGCGCAGATCGTCGGACTCTCGCCGCAGACTATTTCCAACATCTCCCGCCGGCTGCTGGACCAGAACCTGATCGTCGAGGCGGGCAAGGAAGGCACCGGCCCCGGCAAGCCTCGGACCATGCTCCGGCTCAACCCGGGCGGAATGTACGCCGTCGGCGTCCATCTCGACCCCGCCGTCCTAACCTTCGTTGTGCTGGACCTCGTGGGCGCCGTGGTCAAGCACTCCCGGATCAAGACGCCGTCGGGTGCGGATCCGGACTCCATCATCGACACCATCGCCACCGAGATCAAGCAGCTGGTCGAGGACTCCGGCGTGGACCGCGCCAAGGTCGCCGGGCTGGGCATCGCCTCGCCGGGGCCGATCGACCTTGAGGAGGGCGCTGTAGTGGATCCGCCCCTGCTGCCGGGCTGGGAACGTGTTCCACTGCGCGACCGTCTCGCCGAGGCCACCGGGCTGTCCACGCTGCTGGACAAGGACGTCACCAGCGCCGCCGTGGCCGAGACCTGGGCCGGCGGCCCCAGTGGCGCGGGCAGCTTCGTCTTCATGTACATGGGCACCGGAATCGGCTGCGGGGTGGTGCTCAACGACGAGGTCATCCGCGGCACTTCCGGCAACGCCGGCGAGATCGGGCATATCATCGTGGATCCCGACGGCCCGCTGTGCGACTGCGGCCAGCACGGCTGTGTGAAGTCCTCCGCCATACCGCAGGTCCTCGTGGCCCAGGCCGAGGCGGCCGGCGTACTGGACGGCTCCCTTGCGGACCGGAGCGCGCCCGCCGTGCAGGAACGCTTCGCGGAACTCTGCGCGCTGGCCTACAGCGGGAACGAGGAGGCCCAGGGCATCCTGCGGAAATCTGCGGTGCTCGTGGGACGGGCCATCTCGGCGGTCACCAACGCCCTGGATGTGGACCGCGTCGTGTTCGGCGGCCCTTTCTGGACCTGCCTCGCGCCGGCCTACCTTGAACTCATCCCGGGACTCGTCGGGGATAACAGCGCCACCCGGAAGATCCACGGCATCGAGGTCGTCGGCACCGGCGTGGGCGAGGACGTGGGCGCGATTGGCGCCGCCTGCCTGGTCCTTGAGCACACGCTGGCTCCGCGCTCCCAGCGCCTCCTGCTGGAGGGCTAACGAGCAGCAGCCCCCTCGGCCGCGGGGACTGCCGTCAGTCGATGTCCTCGATGACGGTCCCGAACGGGATGGTGTCATCCAGATGCGCCTGGTGGTCGTGCGGATGCACCACCACCCGGACGCCGTGCAACTTGTCCGCCGCCGACTGCATCAGGATCGGCCGAACGGTGTTGATGACGCTCTCGCTCTTGCCGGCGAGATACTCCTGGTAACTGGCTGGAAGCTGGATCATGCCCTCAGGATAGACCTGCGTGGGCAGCGCTGGGGAGGGCCCGAAGCCCTGCTCCCGGGCGCACAGCCAGCAGACGCAATCGGCCGAATGAACGAAGAATCTTCTGCGAAGGGCTGGAAAAGAACGTAAAGACGCGTCTTAATTCGGCGCCAGACTTGAATGCCTCTCCCGGCCGCCCTAGAGTCGTACACAAGTTACCGCGGTAACGTGTCAGCGATCCTCCGCTGCGGGCCGGCCCACAGGAAATTTCCCGGGCGGCCAAGGAGGGTGTGGGTGCCCCCATGTGGGCCTGACATTTGCTCACGGACAACTTCGTATCAGGCGTAACAGTCGCGACTGCGTCCTGCTGAAGTTCCCTCCGTGTTCCCCAAACTCAACTCATTGGCGCCAGCGCCGGCCGGACTCCGGCACAGCTGGCACCAGTGGCTCACAGCCAAGGACGCAAATGTCTCCACCAAGCCTTATTGACGCACATCCAAATCTCGCCGGCGCGGCACCCGTTGCGCTCTCCTACGAACTGTTCCCGCCCAGGTCGCCCGCGGCGGCTGAGTCGCTCTGGACCACCATCGGGGAACTGGAAGCCACCAGTCCCGACTACGTGTCCGTCACCTACGGCGCGAGCGGCTCGAACCGGAACACCGCCGTCGAACTCATCAACCGCCTGGTGCAGGAAACCACACTGCGCCCCCTGGCGCACCTGACCTGCGTGGGCAACACGCCCCAGGAGCTGGCCGAAATCATCGGCGAGCTGCTCGACGTCGGCGTCCGCGGCATTCTCGCCCTGCGCGGTGACCAGCCCCGGGACGGGGGAGTCCCCGCCGACGGCTCGCTGCGCTACGCCCAGGACTTGATCGAGCTCATCCGCCGCGTCGAACAACGTCGCTCGGCCCTGCTCTGCGCCGGCAAGGTGGCGGTCGGCGTCGCAGCGTACCCCACCCGGCACCCCGAGTCGCCGAGCGAGGCGCACGACGTCGAGGTGCTGCTGGCCAAGCAGCGCTCCGGCGCGGACTTCGCAATCACCCAGGTCTTCTTCCACACCGAGCAGTACGCGCAGCTGCTGTCCCGGGCCCGCCGCGCCGGCGTCACCATCCCGATCATCCCCGGGGTCATGCCCCTGACCAGCATCAGGCGGCTCACCCGGCTGGGCGAACTGACCGGCGTCGAACCGGCGCCGGAACTGATCGAACGGCTCGCCGCCGCCGACACCGACGCCGAACGCAACCGGATCGGCGTCAACGCCACCGTGGACCTGGCCAACGCGGCCCTGGACGCCGGCGCCCCGGGCCTGCACCTCTACACGTTCAACGAGCACGCCAGCGCCCTCGAGGTGCTGGACAAGCTCGCGCTGCCGCGCCCGCGAAACGGCCACCGCCACGGCAGCCTCCAACGCCCCGCCGCCAGCCGCCAGCTCGCCAGCTGACGGCGCCGGCAGACACAACTTTCCCCCGCACCGCCCCACCAACTTTTAGGACTTCCCATGACTGACAAGAACACCGCTGTCCCCACCCCGTTCCCGGCCGCCTCGATCCTTGGCTACCCGCGCATCGGACGCCGCCGCGAGCTGAAGAAGGCCGTCGAAGCCTACTGGGCCGGCACCATCGACGCCGCCGCCCTGGACGCGGCCGCCAAGGAAATCCAGCTGGGCACCGCCAAGCGCCTCCACGACCTCGGCCTGAGCGAAGCCGCCGCCGTTCCGGGGACGTTCTCCTACTACGACCAGGTCCTCGACGCCGCCGCCCACCTCGGCGCCGTGCCCGCCCGCTTCGGCAACCTCCTCGACGCCGACGGCCAGCTCGACATCGACGGCTACTTCACCCTGGCCCGCGGCACCGAGGCCCAGCAGCCGCTGGAAATGACCAAGTGGTTCGACACCAACTACCACTACCTGGTTCCGGAGATCGGCCCGGAGACGAGCTTCTCGCTGACCTCCAGCCGGATCGTCGAGGAGTTCGCCTACGCCCTCGCCAACGGTGTGGAGACCCGCCCGTACATCGTCGGCCCGGTCACGTTCCTGCTGCTGAGCAAGGCCTCCGACGACGCCCCTGCCGGGTTCAGCCCGCTGTCCCGCCTCGAGGACGTCCTCCCCGTCTACACAGCACTGCTGGAGAAGCTGGCCGCCGCCGGCGCAAGCTGGGTCCAGCTCGATGAGCCCGCCCTCGTGGTTGACCAGGACACCCCGGCCGAGGAAATCCAGGCCGCCGTGGCCCGTTCCTACGAGGTCCTCGCCGCCGCCGCGAACCGTCCGCAGCTCTTCGTCTCCACGCCGTATGGCGCGCTGGGCGGACAGCTTGGCACCCTCGCGGCGACCGGCATCGACGCCCTGCACCTGGACGTCTTCAAGGGCGAGGTCCCCTCCGCCGCGTCCCTCGCCGCGCTGGGCAACAAGACCCTCGTGGCCGGCGTCGTGGACGGCCACAACATCTGGCGCAACGACCTGGCAGCCTCGGCCGCGAAAATCGCCGCACTGCAGCAGTCCGTGGCCAAGCTGGCCATCAGCACCTCGACCTCAGCGCAGCACGTGCCGCACGACGTCGAGGAGGAAGTCCAGCTCTCCGCACAGCTGCGCAGCTGGCTCGCCTTCGCCGACCAGAAGGCCGCCGAGGTCGTCACCCTCGCGGGCCTGCTGACCGACGCCGACGCCGTGCGCCCGGCCATCGAGGAGGCCACCCGCATCATCGCCTCCCGCGCCGAGGCGGAGGGCGTCCGCCGCGCCGAGGTCAGGGCACGCACCGCGGCGCTGACCGACGCCGATTTCACCCGCTCCGCCTACGCGGTCCGCGAAGCCGCGCAGACCGAGGCATTGCACCTGCCGCCGCTGCCCACCACCACCATCGGCTCCTTCCCGCAGACGTCGGAGATCCGCACCGCCCGGGCCCGCGCCAACAAGGGGGAGCTCAGCACCGAACAGTACGAGCAGCTCATGAAGGACGAAATCAAGCGCGTTGTCGACCTGCAGGAAGAGCTCGGCTTCGACGTCCTGGTCCACGGCGAGCCCGAGCGCAATGACATGGTCCAGTACTTCGCCGAGAACCTCGAGGGCTTCGACGTCACCGTGCACGGCTGGGTCCAGTCCTACGGCTCGCGCTGCACCCGCCCGTCCATCCTGTGGGGCGATGTCACCCGCAGCGCCCCGATCACGGTGGAATGGGCCCGCTACGCGCAGTCCCTGACCAACAAGCCGATGAAGGGCATGCTCACCGGCCCGGTCACCATCCTCGCCTGGTCCTTCGTCCGCGACGACCAGCCCCTCGGCGAGACCGCCAACCAGGTGGCCCTGGCGCTCCGCGACGAGATCGCGGACCTGGAGGCCGCGGGGATCAAGGTGATCCAGGTCGACGAGCCGGCCCTGCGCGAACTCCTGCCGCTGCGCAAGGCGGACCAGGCCGCGTACCTGGACTGGTCGGTGAAGTCCTTCCGCCTCGCCACTGCCGGCGCCGCGGACGCCACCCAGGTCCACACACACCTGTGCTACTCCGAGTTCGGCGCCATCATCGACGCGATCGACGGCCTCGACGCCGACGTCACCTCGATCGAGGCTGCCCGTTCCCGCATGGAGGTAGTGCACGACCTCGAATCGCACGGCTTCGGCCGCGGCGTGGGCCCGGGCGTCTACGACATCCATTCGCCGCGCGTCCCGGGCGAGCAGGAGGTCACCGAACTGCTCAGCACCGCGGTCAAGCACGTCCCGTCCCGCCAGCTCTGGGTCAACCCTGACTGCGGCCTGAAGACCCGGGGCTACGCTGAGACCGAGGAATCGCTGCGCAACCTGGTCGCGGCCACCAGGACGGTTCGCGCCGATCTCCTTGAGGCGGCCAAGTAGCACTCGGCTCCACGAACGACGGCGGCCGGCCACCTACCGAGGTGGCCGTCAGGATTCCCAGAGGATCTCGTCGTCAACCACGCCGTCCTCGTCCGCGGAGGCGACGAGGACCTCGTCGGAGAAGTGCGCGCCGAGGGTGAAGTCGAGGACGAAGTAGCGCTCCGGCTGGCCCGGGTAGATGCCCACGTGGCCGAGCTTGAGCGCCTTCAGGAAGACCTGGTTGGTCAGCTGCGCCTTGTCCGTGACGCCGAAGACCTGCTGCAGGTGTTCGGGCTTTATGGCGTTGCAATGGAAGCGAAGGTACTCCTGCGGGCTGGTGCCTTCCTGCTCGAGCTCCTCGGCGATCATTTCGCGGACCTGGTCCACGAGCTCGGGTAGGAAGCGTAGCCGGTAGTCAACCTTGTGCATGGCCGCCTCGTCGAAATGGTCATGCGCGTTGACATTGAGGTCAAGCTCCAGGGGCTGGCCCGCTAGTTCGTGCTTCGCGGCGAAATTATGGTCACGCCCGTGGTTGAGCTCGATTTCTCCAAAGTGCTGGCTCGCTACCTTGCTCATGTCTTCAACATAGTCCTCAATACGGGTCCGTTCCAGCATCGCCCGGGATTTATCCGGTACCGCCCCCGGACACCGGCGGGGGACCGGTACATTGTTCGAATGCAAACCATTGCCGACGCCGTTGCCCGCGCCCGAGATTTTTTTGACAGCGGAACCACCCGCCCGCTCGCATGGCGGTTGGAGCAGCTCGGCAGCCTCCGGCGGATGCTCGTCGAGCGGCGCAGCGAGTTCGCCGCCGCACTGGCCAGCGACCTGGGCAAGCACGAAACCGAGGCGCAGCTGACGGAAATCGGGTTTGTCACGGCGGAAGCCGCCCACCTGGAGAAACACCTCGAAGCGTGGCTGCGTCCCCGACCTGTCCCCGTTCCGCTGGCGGTCCAGCCGGCGAAGGCGTGGACCGAACTCACCCCGCTGGGCGTGGTGCTGGTGATCGGCCCGTGGAACTACCCGCTGCAGCTGTTGCTGGCCCCGCTGGCCGGGGCGCTGGCCGCGGGAAACACCGTGGTGCTCAAGCCCAGCGAGCACGCCCCGGCAACCTCCGCCGCCCTGGCCCGCTGGATCCCGGAATACCTGCCCGGCGCGGCCCAAGTGGTGGAAGGCGGAATTCCCGAAACCTCCGCCCTGCTCGCGGAGCGGTTCGACCACATCTTCTTCACCGGGGGGGAGGCCGCGGCCAAGGTGGTGCTGCGCGCAGCGGCCGAACACCTGACGCCAGTGACCCTGGAGCTGGGCGGCAGATCCCCGGTGTACGTCGATGCCTCCACGGACCTTGCCAAGGCGGCCAAACGGATTGCTTGGGGAAGGTTCATGAACGCCGGGCAGACGTGTGTGGCGCCGGACTACATCCTGGCCAGGGAGGACGTCCTGGTTCCGCTGGAAAGCGCGCTGGTCAAGGCGATCGGGGAGCTGTTCGGCGCGGATTCGGCGCGGAGCGGATCCTACGGCCGGATCATCAACGACCGGCACTTCGACCGGCTTGCGGCGCTCGCGGACGGCAGCAAGGTCGTCCACGGCGGCGAACGCGACGCCGCCGGCCGGTATTTTGCTCCCACCCTGCTGCGGCCTGCGCCCGGGGACGCCGTGATGGGCGAGGAAATCTTCGGCCCGCTGCTTCCGCTGGTTCCGGTCAGCGGCCGGGACGAGGCAATCAGGACGATCAACGCCGGAGCCAAGCCGCTGGCCCTGTACGTCTTCAGTAACGACGCCGACACGCGCCGGGCGTTCGCCGAACAGACCTCGTCAGGGGCGCTGTGCTTCGACGTGCCCGCTGCGCACCTGGGCGTTCCGGGCCTGCCCTTCGGCGGGGTGGGCGGCAGCGGCATGGGCGCCTACCACGGCGAACACTCGCTCCGGACGTTCTCTCACGAGCGCTCCACACTCTCCAAGCCGCTCTGGCCGGACACACTGGCGCTGATCTACCCGCCGTATACGAAGGCCAAGCACCGGATCATCAGCACCCTGGTGGCGCCGGCCGGAAAAATCGCCAAGTTCGGGAGGAAGCACCAGAAGCCCGGCCAGCCCTAAGGCCTAGTCCCGGTGCGTGGTTCCTAGCTTGTGCAAGGTGTCCGCCAGCAGTTCCACGAACAGCTGCACCTGGGCGGTCTGCTTTTCCTTGGGCAGCAGGGCGAAGACGTTGCGGGCCAACCGGATCTCAGGGACGTCCAGCACCACTACGCCGGCGGGACGGTGCAGCAGGGCCAACTCCGGAACCAGCGCCGCACCCAGCCCGGCCGCCGCCATCTCCAGGCTTGCATGGAAATCGTCGCTGTACGCCACCACCCGCGGGTGCAGGTTGCAGCTGGCGAAGAGCCGTTCGATCACGGTGGCGTCGGACGTGCCGGGGTGGTGCATGATCCAGGGCATGTCGGAGAGGTGGTCGGCCGCCACCTTGGACCCGGGGCCGATTCCCCAGGCTGCCGGCAGCACCACCCGGAAGTCGTCGTCGCCGATCCACTGCCGGTTTACCGTGTGCGGCCAGGCGAGGCCGGACTGGCCCACCTGGTAGACCAGCGCGACGTCGAGCTCGCCGCCGGTGCGCAGCCCCTGGATCGTCTGCCCCGGCTCGGCCACCGAGACCCTCAGTTCGATGCCCAGCTTCTTCCACGCCGGGTTCTGCAGGATCCGGGGGAGGACGTAGGTGGCAAGGCTGGGGAAGATGCCGAGCCGGAGTTCCTGGCTGGCGCTGTCATGGGTACGGGCTGCGGCTGCCATCAGCGCGTCGATGTCGGTGAGGACCTTGGACGCATGCCGGGTCATTACGACGGCGGCCTCGGTCGGATGGATGCTGCGGGCGGACCGCTGGAACAAGGCCACCCCGGTGTCCCGCTCCAGGGCCGACATCTGCTGCGAGACCGCCGAGGCCGTGTAGCCCAGCCGCGTGGCCGCCGCGGCGAACGAGCCCAGCCGGACCACTTCCACGAGCGTTCGGAGGTGCACGGGGTTGATCAAGGACGGTCCTTCGGTGGTTACGGTGAGGCGGGAGCGAAATCCCGCTTCATTCTGGCACATTGGTGTGCGGGCAGCCGATGGGAAATCGCACTCATCCGGCCGCCCCGCGGTTACGAATTGCCCATAAGACGATCCACCAGGACAATTCAGGCGAAGCAACAGGAGTAGACCAGTGCAGCAGAGAGCAAGCATCCCGGACGGGCGGCGCGTCGCCGTGATCGGAAGCGGGGTGGCCGGACTGACCGCCGCCTACGTCCTGAACCAGCGCGACCACGTGACGGTGTTCGAAGCGGATGCACGGCTCGGGGGCCACGCCCACACCCACGATGTCCGCCAGGCCGACGGCTCCGTGTTGGGCATCGACACCGGCTTCATTGTCCACAACAACCGGACCTACCCCACCCTGCTGCGGCTGTTCAAGGAACTCGGCGTCCAGACGCAGGAATCGGAAATGAGCATGTCCATCCGCTGCGACGGCTGCGGTCTGGAATATGCCGGGGCCCGGGCCGGCGCGCGGGGCATCATCCCGCGCCCCTCCACCCTGCTGCGCGGCCGCTACCTGCTCATGCTGCTGGAGGTCACCCGCTTCTACCGCCGGGCCCGCGCCCTGCTGGCAGAGGCCGACGCCGCCGCGAGCAACCCTGGCACGGGCGCTGACGCTCCAGAGCTCACCCTCGGCGAGTTCCTGGACCGGGAGAAGTTCAGCAGCTATTTCATCGTGCACTTCATGACGCCCGTGGTCAGCGCCGTCTGGTCCTGCGACCCCACCACCGCGCTGGCCTACCCGGCCCGCTACCTCTTCACCTTCCTGGGCCATCACGGGCTCCTCGGCGTCAAGGGCTCCCCGAAGTGGCGCACGGTCACGGGCGGCTCGCGCAGCTACGTGGACAAGCTCGCCGCCACGCTGCCGGACATCCGCCTGTCCGCTCCGGTCACCGGCGTCCGGCGGCACGACGGCGGGGTGGATATCACCACGGCGCTCGGCAGTGAGACCTTCGACGCCGTCGTGATCGCCACCCACCCGGCCCAGGCGCTGCGGATGCTCGAGGATGCCAGCCCCGCCGAACGGGACGCCCTGGGCGGCATGCCCTACTCGGTCAACCACACCGTCTTCCACCGCGACGACGCCGTGCTGCCCGCCAGCGACAACGCCAAGGCTTCCTGGAACTACCGGCTGCCCTCCTGCGACGCCCGCCCGGACCGGGTCCTGGTCAGCTACGACATGACCCGCCTGCAGCGGCTGGAACCGGCGGACGGCAAGCGCTACATCGTCAGCCTCGGCGAGTCGGAGCTGATCGGCGACGGGACCGTCCTCGACCAGATGGTCTACGAACACCCGCAGTACACGCCGGATTCCTTGCGCGCCCAGCAGCAGATCCTGACCCTCGGCGACGGCAGCCTGGCGTTCGCCGGCGCCTACCACGGCTGGGGCTTCCACGAGGACGGCGCCCTGTCCGGCGTCCGCGCCGCCGCGAAGCTCGGACGCGAGTGGGAACAGGCCGACGCTCCCAACGGGCAGGTGCCGGAACTGCAGTCGGCTTCTGTGGAGCGCGCATGACCGGCAGCTCAGCCATCTACCGCACCTCGATTGCCCACGTGCGGCGCAGCCCGCTGCACAACGCCTTTACCTACCGCAGCTACAGCTGGTACGTCGACGTCGATGCCCTTCCCGAGCTGCCGCGTTGGCTGTCCCCGCTGGCGGGATTCTCCGTGGCGGACCACCTAGGCGATCCCAATGGCACGCTGCGCGGCAACGTCGAACGCTACCTCGCTACCCAGGGGATCACCCTCGACGGCGGCAGGATCACCATGCTGACCAGCGCCCGCGTCCTCGGGCACGTCTTCAACCCGCTCAGCCTGTTCTGGTGCCACGACGGCGCGGGGGAGTTGCGCTGCGTGGTCGCCGAGGTCCACAACACCTACGGGGAACGGCACTGCTACCTGCTGGAGACGGACGACGCCGGACGGGCCACCGTACCGAAGGCGTTCTACGTCTCGCCGTTCAACGACGTCGACGGCGACTACCGGATGAAACTGCCGGAACCCGCCGAGCGTCTCGCCGTCTCGATCGTCCTGGAACGGGATGGGCAGAAGCCTTTCGTCGCCACCATGGACGGCATCCGCCGCGACGCCGCGGTGCCGAACATCCTGGCCGCGGCGCTCGCCGTCCCGCTGGCGCCGCTGCGGGTGGCCGCGCAAATCCGCTGGCAGGGAATCAAGCTTTGGGCACGTCGGCTGCCCATCATCAAAAGACCACACCACCCCTCACAGGAGGCAGTCCAGTGACCATGACCGAAGCGACCGGATCCCAGCCGGCGCAGACGAACCCTGCCCAGGCGAAGCCGTCAGGCGCAGGCCAGGCACCTTCAACCACGGCCGTGCCCTACAAGGTGCCGCAGCCTCCGGCGAATATCGACGCCGCGATCTGGCCCAGCATCGCCACCGTGCCCTCAAGCTTCAAGGCCCGGTTGGCCGGGAAGGCCGCGGATGCGATCTTCCGCGCTGCCGTGCGCCGCCTGCCGCTGGAGGTGCGCTACCCCGACGGCACCGTGCTCGGAAAGGCCGCGGTTGAGCCGGGCCAGTCCTTCCCGGTAATGACCATGAACCGCCCGGAGGCTTTCGCTGCCCGACTCGGAGACGGCGGACTGATCGGCCTTGGCGAGTCCTACATGGCCGGGGACTGGGACGCGGACGACCTCACGGCCGTGATGGAAGTCTTCGCTGCCCGGGTAGGGACGCTCGTACCCGAGCCGCTGCAGAAGCTGCGCGGGCTGTACCTGCCCCGCACGCCCCGCACCGAGCGGAACACGGAGCAGAACACCCGCTCCAACATCTCCCGGCACTACGACCTGTCCAACGAGCTCTTCGCGACCTTCCTGGACAGCACCATGACGTATTCCAGTGCTCTCTTCCCGGAGAGCGGCGACGAGCTGCGGAACGTTGCCTGGGACGGCCTCGCCGCCGCCCAGCAGGCAAAGATCGACCGCCTGCTGGACAAGGCCGGCGTCACGCAGGGAACCCGGGTACTGGAAATCGGCACCGGCTGGGGCGAACTGGCCCTCCGGGCCGCAGCCCGCGGCGCAACGGTCTACTCCGTGACCCTCTCCAGCGAGCAGCAGGAGCTGGCCCGGCAGCGCGTGGCCGAGGCCGGCTACGCCGACGCCGTCACGATCGAGCTCAAGGACTACCGCGCCGTCGAAGGCGAGTACGACGCCGTCGTCTCCGTTGAGATGATCGAAGCGGTGGGCTATGAGTACTGGGCCACCTACTTCCAGACGATCGAGCGCGTCCTGGCCCCGGGCGGGAAGGTCGCCATCCAGGCCATCACGATCGGCCACGACCGGTTGATCGCCACCCGCACCAGCTACACCTGGGTCCACAAGTACATCTTCCCGGGCGGGGTCATTCCCTCGGTCCGGGCGATCGAGGAAATCACCGAGAAGCAGACCGGCCTCCGGGTCCGCGAACGCCTCGCCATGGGCGAGCACTACGCCCAGACCCTGCGGTTGTGGGAGGAGCGCTTCATGGCCCGCGCCGCGGACGTCGAGGCCCTCGGGTTCGACACGATCTTCCAGCGGATGTGGTTGTTCTACCTGTGCTACTCCCGCGCCGGCTTCGAGACCGGCTACCTGGACGTGCAGCAGATCGTGCTGGATAAGGCGTCCAGCAGGGCAACAGCCAATGCTTCCAGCGGACGGATCGCAGGATGACGGCGGCGCTCGCAAGCACAATCGCGGATGTCCTCCGCCCGGTGGTCGGCGGAGAACTCCCCGTCCGGCTGGTCGTGTGGGACGGCAGCGAGGCCGGTCCGGCCGGGGCGCCGGTGGTGCGGCTCAACTCGCCGGACGCAATCCGCCGGTTGCTCTGGGCGCCGGGGGAGCTGGGTGCGGCGCAGGCCTACGTCACCGGGGAACTGGACGTCGACGGCGACCTCAACTCGGCGCTGGAGCACCTCTGGAAGGTGGTCCGGGACCGCGGCTTGACCGGCGTCCGGCCGACGCCGTCGGTGTTGGCCGGGGTGGCTAAAATTGCCAAGGTCGCCGGGGCCCTCGGTACGCCGCCGGAGCCGCCGGCCAGCCAGGCCCGGGTGAAGGGCCGGCTGCACAGCCTGATCCGGGACCGCGCCGCCATCAGCCATCACTACGATCTCAGCAACGACTTCTACGCGTTGATCCTTGACCCGCAGATGGCCTATTCAAGCGGCTACTGGATGGATTCCCGAGGGAACGCCGCTTCGGGTTACGGCCTTGAGGACGCCCAGCGGGACAAGTTGGATCTGGTGTGCCGCAAGATCGGGCTGAAGCCGGGTATGCGGCTGCTCGACATCGGTTGCGGCTGGGGCTCGCTGAGCCTGCACGCAGCGCAGCACTACGGCGTCGACGTCGTCGGCGTGACACTTTCCGTCGAGCAGAAGGCATTCATCGACGCGCGGATCAAGGAACGCGGCCTGGAGGGGCGCGTCGAGATCCGGGTCCAGGACTACCGGGAGATCCCGGACGGACCATTCGACGCCGTGGCCTCGCTCGAAATGGGCGAGCACGTGGGTCAGCGCAACTACCCGGTGTATGCGGGTGCACTGTTCAACAACGTGGTCCCCGGCGGCCGCGTCCTGGTGCAGCAGATGTCGCGGCGCGGCAAGCACCCCGGGGGAGGACCGTTCATCGAGTCGTTCATTGCCCCGGACATGCACATGCGTCCGGTGGGGGAAACGCTGGGATTCCTGGAGGAGGCCGGCCTCGAGGTTGAGGGCGTCGAGGCGATGCGCCGGGATTACGTCCGCACCCTTGAGGCCTGGTACGCCCGATTCGAACAGAACCACGACGCCGCCGTCGCAATGATGGGTGAGGAAATTGCCCGGGTCTGGCGGCTTTACCTGGTGGGCGCACTTCGCAGCTTCGCGGAAGGCCGCATGGGGGTGGAACAGATTCTCTGCAGCCGTCCGGAGTAACGGCTTGGCAGCAGGCTGGGCGCTGGGTGCGACGGCACCCGGCGCCGGGCTCAGCCGGAAAGGGACTTGCCCAGCGCTTTCGCGAACATCCACGGCGTCTGCTTGACGCCGCTGCAGTTGCTCGAAGCGCTGCTGTCGGGTTCCGGCTGGCTGGTAGCGGTGCACGCGACGTCGCGGTTCAGCGACCACATGGAGAGCCGCCCGATGCCGCGATCCACGGCGAAGCTGTTCAGGCCCTGTGCGTCCGCGAGCGTGAAGACTTGCCCCTTCACATCGTTCATCCCGATCATCGGGGTGAGTCCAATCAGTTGCCAGGCGGCTGCGTCGTCGAGCGGCTTGCCGGCCTTTTTATAGAGTGCACTCAGCGTCTTGTGGGTAGCCTCGGCGGCGCTCTTTGCCGCGGCGAGCATCGTCTGGCCCGGCGCGAGTGGCTCAAAGTCCATCACCATGATGTTGATTCCGGCGAGTTCAACTCCGGCGTCCAGCATGGCTGTCACGGACTTTTCGCCCTCCGCCGTCAGGCCCTGCAGGGAAACGGGAAGCGTCAGCCATACGTTCAACGGGTTGACGGAAGGACGTTGGGCCTGAAGTTTCGCGGCGGCCGCGGCACGCCGTTTTGTTGCGGCCTGGTCCTTCAGCCCGGTGCCTTCAATATCGAAGTCGACAGTATCGAGTCCGTACCTGGTGATGACCGCCGAGTAAGCCCGCACGAGCGCGTCGACGTCCGTGCAGGCCGCGGCGAGTTCGGTGCCGAGCTGGCCTCCAAAAGAGACAGCGATGTCATTGCCAGCCGCGCGGAAGGGTCTTATTTGGCTGTCGACGCTCAGCCTGGCGGCGGCCTGATCAAGAGTGTGGACGCCGTCCCAAGAGGGCTGGCAGGGGTTTTTCGGATGTGCGGTAATGAAGGACAGGACCGTGGTGGCGGCTCCTTGGGGCGCCGTGTCCTGCAGCCGGACGCCCGGGCTGAGGGTGACGTCCAGGTAGCCCCCAAACCACTGAGGGGCCTGCGTGGGCTGGCTCCCGCGTGGCTCCTGGCCATAGTTGGCCGGCGGTGCGGGAGAACAGGCGGCTACCGCCAGCACGACGGCGATTGCCGCGAGGGCCCCGCTCCGTCTGCCGGAGCGGGGCCTATGCCGTCGGTGCATATTTGCTCCCTACGTCCACGTGGGTGGCCTTCTTTTCGCCACGGATCCAGGGCCCAGGCTACAACGGGGCCAGGCTGTCCGCCGGTGCGGGGGCCGGGGCCAGGGAACTCAGCTTTGCCTGGCCCGTAGGCATCAGCACACTGTTGGTGCGTTCCGGCCTGTACCAGCCGACGGCGGTGCCCCGCAGTGCCAGAATCGCGGATCCGAACACTACGTAGGCGCGGAGCGGTTCGTAAATGAGCCGGTAGATGGGGACCATGAGCAGGTGCATGGGACTCTCATGGACCATCAGGACCGCCACGATCGAAATGATCATGTGGGTTGCGGCGACGAATATCGAGAACGCTGCAACGGCTTGCCATTCTCCGCGGGCCAGGCTGGTTACTGCGACGATGACCGTTAGCGGCATGAACACCAGCGGGACCAGCACCGAGATCAGTGCGTACGGCATGGTCAGCATGCCGAGGGCGCCGAAGTGCGGATTGAAGAGCATGGAGCGGTGCTTGTACAGCGTCTGGATGTTGCCGTAGGTCCAGCGGAGCCGCTGCTTGAACAGTCCCCGGAGGGTCATGGGCGCCTCGGTCCAGGCGACGGCGTTGTTCTCCTGGACGATGCTGTAGCCCAGTTGTTGCAAGGACAGAGTCAGGTCGGCGTCCTCAGCAAGCGTGTCGTGGGAGTAGCCGCCTGCTTGGATGAGGGCCTCCCGCCGCCAGGCTGCGCAGGCGCCCGGGACAATGGAGATCGCTCCCATCAGCCCCTCCGCCATTCGGGTGACGCAGATGCCGGACAGATATTCGAGGCTTTGCCAGGCAGTCAGGAGATTGCGCCGGTTTCCGACTTTCACGTGCCCGGCGACTGCTCCGACTATCTTCCCGTTCCGCGGCGCCAGGAAATGGCGTGCAAACATCTTGATCGTCTGCGGTTCGAAAAGTGTGTCGCCGTCGAGCGTAACCACGATTTCTCCGCGGGACTGGGCTATGCCGTGGTTGCTGGCGGCGGACTTTCCGCCGTTGGGCTGGTCAATAACTCGCAGTTGCGGCCAGGTCCGGGCGTATTCGGAAAGTACCGAGAGGGTCCCGTCGGTTGAGCCGTCGTTAATGGCGACGACTTCCATCCGGGGATAGTCGCTGGCCCGCAGGGCGTCCAGGGTTTTGGCCACGACGAGTTCTTCGTTGAATACCGGTAGAACCACGCTGACGAATGGCCAGTCTTCCTCCTTGACGTCCGCCCAGCGACGTTTCTTCTGCCGGTGATTGTTAATAACGGCAAGCACCACGTAGAGGAACGTCAGGATGGTAAGGGAGCCGATGCCGAACCAGAAAAGCCAGGTCAGGATGACGTTCGGAGTTACCAGGTACGTTGTCATCGYGGCCAGGGTGGCCTCGTCTTCCACGGAGCCTTTGACGTCGGTCTGCGGAATGTATTCCGCCGGGAGCAAAGGCTCGACCGTGGTGAAGGTGTAGCCCATCGCTTTCGCCTGCGGGATGAAAGTCTTAAGCATTTCGATCGTTGCGCTGCGGTCGCCGCCACCGTCGTGAACCAGGACAATGTGTCCCTGCCCGTCAAGCTTCTGGGCCTTGATCGGAGCGCCGGGAGCGTAGGACCAGTCGCGGGTATCAAAGTCCATGTTGATGTGGAGGAAACCCAACTGCTGGGCCTGCAGGAGGGCCAGGGTGTTGTTTTCCGGATCTCCGGTGGGGATCCGGAACAGCCGTGTCCCGTAGTTGTCGGCAGCGCGCATCACCCGGTCCGCCCCAATAAGCTGCTGGCGGTTGAAGAGGTCGTCGTGGGCCCAGAAATCGATGTGGGACATCGTGTGGTTTCCGACCATATGACCTTCCTGGGTCATGCGGCGGAAGATGTCGGGATACTTGACGATATTGTCGCCAACCGTGAAGAACGTTGCCGGCACGCCTTCCTTGGATAGCAGGTCAAGGATTTGCGGCGTATTCCGAGGATCGGGACCATCATCGAAAGTCAACATCAAGGTGTGGTCCGCCGGCTTCCCAAACGATTCCATGGCGTACGGGCTGTTGCCGATCAGATCAATTTCGTCGGCTGTTGCCTCCCGCCAGATGGTGTCACTGAAGGGGTCCTTGAGGAAGACCTTGCCGTTTCGCCGCTCGATGAGCGCAATCCGGTCGAAGACGAAGCCGCCTTCAGGGCCGATGTGGGGAATATTCCGCAGGTCCTGGGTGGCCAGCAATTTCCGCGGGTAATCCACCGACTGGTTCACCGGCGCTTTCCAGACCGGAGCGCTGGCGGCGGGCAGGATCCATACGACCGAGAAAACGATCAGCAGTACACTCGCCACCAAGGCGACGAGAATCCGTCGCCACCGTTTTCCACTGGGATCGAAGAAGACCGGTGCAGTGCCGGAAATTGGGGATGATTTCGTCATGGATTGCCTCGCCAGGAAATCTTGTGTGATGACGCCCCGACCTAGGTCAGGGCGTGAGCGCCAGCTCTGTTGTCCGGGGGTCAAACCCGGAACTGGCGATCAGTTCGCGGAGGGAAAAATTGGCGCTCATCTTGATCTCTCCCCGGAAGCCGCACGAGTCGCCGGTTCGCGGCGTACCCTCATGCCTTCGAGGTTAGGAGCGCCCAATGGGGTCACACACGCGTAGAAAACACTCGCGTTTTCGGGGCGGCCCTACGTGGTTTCATGGGCCGAGTACCGCGATTGGTGCCGAGTGGCGGGTGCGTGCGGGGTAGGTGGCCGTGGTGCCGCGGGCCGCCGGAGGGCGGCCGGAAATTGTGGCTATCGCGGCAGCAGGGCGCAAGGGTAGCGTTCAAGGTACGTGGTGGGTATTAGGGGAGGCGGAGGCTGCATGCGCAGAGAAATCGGACTGGCCGCGGGCTTGCTGTCGGTTGTCCTGGCCGTCGCCGCGTGCGAGGGCGAGCCGCCGGCTCCGCCGGCTCCGCCGCCACCGACGTCTCCGGCGGCATCGGGACTGACGGCCGCTCCGGACACCTACATCACGGCCTACACGTGGTTCGACAACACACCCGAGGGCTCTCCGGACATCAGCCACCCGGTGCTGCACAAGAAGGCCGGCGGGGCCGGGACGTACGCGGATCCGGTGACCATCGCCGTCGGGCATTCATTGGCGACGGGCCATGACGTCCTTGATTTCCCTGCCGGCACCCGGATCTACCTGCCCGATGTTCGCCGCTACTTCATCGTGGAGGACACTTGCGGCGACGGCCCTACCCCCGAGGATGGGCCATGCCACGCCATGGCCGCCAGGCACGGCGGCGCATCCAGCTGGCTTGACGTCTGGATTGGCGGCGAGGGGGAGAGTGAGTCCTTTGCCAGGCGCTGCGCCAACCAAATAACGGGCGTCCGGGCCGCGATCTTCCACCCAGCGGACAACTACGTCGTAGCCTCCGGAAATGGCGTGATCCACGACGGCAAGTGTGACAGCGGTTACGGGAACCAGCTCGTCACGACGTCAGCGGCCCCCAAGACACCCTGAGATCGGGAAGAAACGTCCAAGACAGGCCAAAGGACCCTGTCGATTGGCCTCTCCATGACATGCAAGGTAACGTTTAGGTCACCGGTTGGCGCACACGCCTGGCGGAGCGTCCTGAACGCTCCCGCGTGTGATAAGTCCCCAGGTGGCAGCGCCTTTGCGTTCCGCAGACCGTGACCAAGTCCGGGCAGGACATGTCTTCGGACGACTGCTCGTTTTCCGCACTCCATGAATAGGCTTTATTTTCCATGCGCAGAAACCATCTGCTGGCTGCCGGCATGCTCTCGGTTCTACTCGCCACCTCGGCGTGTGGCGCCACCGGCGCCGCCAACTCGACCGAACAGTCCTCAGGATCGGCCAACGCCGGTGTTGAAGCCACCTCCACCACCGCAGCGGACAAGCCGTCCGCCGAAATCGGAGCCTCCCAGCGTGCCGCTGCCGAGAAGGCCAAGGTTGCTGCTGCTGCCGCCAAGAAGGCAAAAGCGGCAGACGCTGCCGCCAAGAAGGCTGCAGCCGCTGCGGCAGCTAAAAAGGCTGCCGTGAAGGTACCCGCAGCGCCGGCAGTGCCCGCTGTACCGGCCGTGGTTCCCGCCGCGCCCAAGCCGGCCCCGGCGCCGGTAGTTCCGGCGTCCTCGTCTGAGCGGATTGTTCACACCACCTACACGACGGCGTACACCTGGTACGACAACACGCCCGTGGGTTCGGCCACGATCAGCCACCCGATCCTGCACAAGACCGCAGGCGGCACCGGCACCTACCAGGACCCGATCACCATCGCCGTGGGCCACTCCACGGCCACCGGCAAGGACGTGCTGGACTTCCCCGCCGGCACCCGGATCTACCTTCCGGACGTGCGCCGCTACTTCATCGTCGAGGACAGCTGCGGYGACGGCAACGACCCGCAGGGCGGCCCCTGCCACCAGGGCACCAACGTGGAGGGCACCAATTCCACCATCTGGATCGACATGTGGATCGGCGGCCAGAGCATGAGTTCTGACGGCGCCGATAACTGCGCCAGCAAGGTAACCAACATGCGGACGGCTGTCTTCAACCCGGCCAGCAACTACGCGGTGGCGCCGGGCGCAGGTGTCATCCACGACGGCAAATGCGACGCCGGCTACGGGAACACTCTCCTGAAGCGGTAGCTGTCGAGAGACTGACTTCCGGCGCCGTCCGGAAGCCCTGCGGGGGCTGGCGAAACTTCGCCAGCCCCCGTTTTTCATCCGCGCCGGAGGCCAAAGACCCTTGTCTTTGGGCTGGGACGAAGCAGAATAGAGCGGAGTAGTAGCACCCAAAAGGGGAGGGCGCCATGCGTCGGTCCGGACCGTGCTTCAAGGCAGTTTCCGTAGGGTTTTGCGTCGCCGCCCTGCTGGCGGCGTGTTCGCCGGGCGGCCCGCCGACGGGGGCCGGGACGACGGCTCCAACGTCCTCGCCAAGCCAGTCCGCAGGCTCAAAGACGGGCCTGAAGCCCGCAGCCCAGGCATCCCCGCGGCCGACCGCGCAGGCCGCCTGGAAGACGTATTCGACCCCGGACGGCGAGTTCATGTTCGACTATCCACCGGACTGGGTCGTCAAGGACCGGGCGCCTGAGGCGGCGCCGGGAGGTGTCTTCCTCGAAGTCCTCACCGGCAACGGAAAGTCGATCGCCACCCTGCGCACCAACATTGTGACCAAAGCGAACTGCGCCCAGAAATCGCCCTATGCCGTGATGGACTCGCAGGAGCTGCCGGCGCTTGCCCAGGACGGCGTGAAGCCGCGCTTTGTTTTCGAGGGGCGGGACGACCATGAGTCCTACCCGTCAAGGCCGGCCCCGCTGTCCTACGGGATCACGTCCGCCCCGATGCCAAGCGGCCGCAGTGCCTGCCCGATATTCCAATTCTTCAACTGGCCGCCGGGCGTGGCGGCCTTCAGCGGGGTCTATGACCCGCTCGTCCCGGTCCAGGGGGAAGCGCCGGACGTCGACACTCCGGAGGCCTATACGGGCACCGAGGAGTACGACTCGTTGCGTCAGATGATCACTTCGCTGCGCCCGGCTGGCTGAGCGCCGCCCGGACCCGGCCAGCCGGCCCTCCCTTAGCTGTGCCTTCGCCCACTGGAGGCGGTGCTTTATGCCACTCCGGGGCCTGCTGGGACGGAGCCGCGACACGCCGTCCGGAATCCGACACGCGGAGTGGTTAATTGTGGCTAAGTACTCCACAGGGTGTGGATTTCGTCCGTGAAAATGGCTGAAATCCGGACATTTTGAGGGCCCCGGGCTGTGGATTAAAAGTGGGTTAAATGACATACTTGTAATACATCATCTTGGGGTCCGCGCGGGGCTCTTGCACTACATGTAGTATCGACATACAGTTCGAGCGGAGCGGTTGCAGACCGCCAGGCGGGGCCAGTAACGGATAAGGATTCCTGTTCCGGTCAGGCCCACCGGACACGAACCACAGATTTCAACAAAGGGGACTGAAGGACATGACCGTTACGGTTTACACGAAGCCGGCTTGCGTGCAGTGCAACGCCACCTACCGCGCTCTCGATAAGAAGGGCATCGCCTACCAGAGCGTCGACATCTCCCAGGATGCCGAGGCCCTTGAGCGCCTCAAGGCCCTGGGCTACATGCAGGCCCCGGTCGTCGTCACCGACGGAGACCACTGGTCCGGGTTCCGCCCGGACAAGATCGAAGAACTGGCGCAGGCTGCCGCCGTCGCGGTTGCCTGAAACGCTACCCAAGGCAACACCACGTCGGATGAGGTGACTCCCATGGCTGCACCGGCAACCGCCGACCGGCCGCTGGCAGCAGAGACCGTGGACTCAGCCACGCTCCGGACCACCAGCAGCCACCTCATCTACTTCTCCTCTACCTCCGAAAACACCAAGCGCTTCGTGCAGAAGCTCGGTGTCGACGCCGCCCGCATCCCTCTTCTGTCGAAGGAGCCGGCGCTAGTGGCCACCGAACCGTACGTGTTGGTCCTTCCCACCTACGGGGGGACCGGGGGAGAGGGCTCGGTTCCGAAGCAGGTCATCCGCTTTCTGAATGATCCGAGAAACCGGCAACAGCTCCGTGGAGTGATCGGGGCGGGCAACACGAACTTTGGGGACAACTACTGCATGGCCGGCGACATCATCGCTGCCAAATGCCAGGTCCCGCACCTATATCGTTTCGAACTCATGGGGACGCCGGAAGACGTCAGCCGAGTACAACAAGGATTGGAAGAATTTTGGACACGACTGTCGCAGACACCGCAGTAGAGGGGATCGGCGCTCCGGCCAACACCGCCGTCGACAAGCACACAGTCCCCGGCGAGAAGCCGGCCCTGCCGGCCGCCTACCAGGGCCTGGGCTACCACGAGCTCAACGCCATGCTGAACCTCTACGGCCCGAACGGAGAGATCCAGTTCGAGGCCGACCGCGAGGCCGCGCACCAGTACTTCCTGCAGCACGTGAACAACAACACCGTGTTCTTCCACGACCTTGAGGAAAAGCTCGACTACCTCGTCAAGAACGAGTACTACGAGCGCGAAACCCTCGATCAGTACACGATGAACTTCATCCGCGAGCTCTTCAACCGCGCCTACAAGAAGAAGTTCCGCTTCGAGACCTTCCTCGGCGCGTTCAAGTTCTACACCTCCTACACGCTGAAGACCTTCGACGGCAAGCGCTTCCTGGAGCGCTACGAGGACCGCGTCTGCATGGTGGCCCTGCACCTGGCCCGCGGCGACGAGAAGCTCGCCACCGCGATGGTGGACGAGATCATCGAAGGCCGCTTCCAGCCGGCCACCCCGACGTTCCTGAACGCCGGCAAGAAGCAGCGCGGCGAGCTGGTCTCCTGCTTCCTGCTCCGCATCGAAGACAACATGGAATCGATCGGCCGCTCCATCAACTCCGCGCTGCAGCTGTCCAAGCGCGGCGGCGGCGTTGCCTTCGCGCTGACCAACATCCGCGAGGTCGGCGCGCCGATCAAGCAGATCGAGAACCAGTCCTCCGGCGTCATCCCCGTGATGAAGCTCCTCGAGGACAGCTTCTCCTACGCCAACCAGCTCGGTGCCCGCCAGGGTGCCGGTGCCGTGTACCTGCACGCGCACCACCCGGACATCTACCGCTTCCTCGACACCAAGCGCGAGAACGCGGATGAGAAGATCCGTATCAAGACCCTCTCGCTCGGCGTCGTGATCCCGGACATCACCTTCGAGCTGGCCAAGCGCGACGAGGACATGTACCTGTTCTCGCCGTACGACGTCGAAAAGGTCTACGGCATGCCGTTCTCCGACGTCTCGGTCACCGAAAAGTACTACGAGATGGTGGACGACTCCCGGATCAAGAAGACCAAGATCAAGGCCCGCGAGTTCTTCCAGACCCTCGCCGAGATCCAGTTCGAATCCGGCTACCCGTACATCATGTTCGAGGACACCGTGAACCGGGAAAACCCGATCGACGGCAAGATCATCATGTCCAACCTGTGCTCGGAGATCCTCCAGGTTTCCCAGCCCACCACGTACCACGATGACCTGTCCTACGACACCACCGGCAAGGACATCTCCTGCAACCTGGGCTCGCTGAACATCGCGAAGACCATGGCCTCGCCGGACTTCGGCCTGACCATCGAGACGGCCATCCGGTCCCTCTCCGCGGTCTCCGACATGTCCAACATCACTTCGGTGCCCTCGATCGCCCGCGGCAACGACCAGAGCCACGCGATCGGCCTCGGCCAGATGAACCTGCACGGCTACCTGGCCCGCGAGCGGGTCCACTACGGTTCCGAAGAGGGCCTGGACTTCACCAACATCTACTTCTACACGGTGCTGTTCCACGCGGTCCGCGCCTCCAACAAGCTGGCCATCCAGACCGGCCAGACCTTCGGCGGCTTCGAGAAGTCGAAGTACGCCTCCGGCGAGTTCTTCGAGAAGTACATCAACCGCGAATGGGTCCCGGAGACGGCCAAGGTTGCCGAGCTCTTCCAGAACATTCACATCCCCACTCAGGATGACTGGCGGGAGCTGAAGGCTTCCGTCATGGAGCACGGCATCTACAACCAGAACCTGCAGGCCGTCCCGCCGACCGGTTCGATCTCCTACATCAACAACTCCACCTCCTCGATCCACCCGGTGGCCTCCAAGATTGAGATCCGCAAGGAAGGCAAGCTGGGCCGCGTGTACTACCCGGCGCCGTACCTGACGAACGACAACCTGGAGTACTACCAGGACGCGTACGAGATCGGCTACGAGAAGGTCATCGACACTTACGCCGCGGCCACGCAGCACGTGGACCAGGGCCTGTCGCTGACGCTGTTCTTCAAGGACACCGCCACCACGCGCGACATCAACAAGGCCCAGATCTACGCCTGGAAGAAGGGCATCAAGACCATCTACTACATCCGTCTCCGCCAGCTCRCGCTGGAAGGGACCGAGGTAGAGGGCTGCGTCAGCTGCATGCTGTAGGCAGCCGCTGAAGGCTTGAGTACGACGGCGGGCGCCCGCCCGCCGTCGTACGCTTTAACTTAGAGAACTACCCAACATTGAGGGGATGACATGACCGAGAAGGTCAAGCTGTTGAGCCACGTCGAGGCGATCAACTGGAACCGCATCCAGGACGACAAGGACGTGGACGTCTGGAACCGCCTGGTCAACAACTTCTGGCTGCCGGAGAAGGTGCCGCTGTCCAACGACGTCCAGTCGTGGAACACCCTGACGCCGGCCGAGCAGCAGCTCACGATGCGCGTGTTCACCGGCCTGACCCTGCTGGACACCATCCAGGGCACCGTCGGCGCCGTCTCGCTGATCCCGGACGCGCTCACCCCGCACGAAGAGGCTGTCTACACGAACATCGCCTTCATGGAGTCGGTGCACGCCAAGAGCTACTCTTCGATCTTCTCCACGCTGGCCTCCACCAAGGAGATCGACGAGGCGTTCCGCTGGTCCACTGAGAACGAGAACCTTCAGAAGAAGGCCCAGATCGTCATGGACTACTACCAGGGCGACGACCCGCTGAAGCGCAAGGTGGCCTCCACGCTGCTGGAGAGCTTCCTGTTCTACTCGGGCTTCTACCTGCCGATGTACTGGTCCTCTCGCGCCAAGCTGACGAACACGGCCGACCTGATCCGCCTCATCATCCGCGACGAAGCCGTGCACGGCTACTACATCGGCTACAAGTTCCAGAAGGGCCTGGAGAAGGTCTCCGAGGAGAAGCGCCAGGAAATCAAGGACTACACCTTCGAACTGCTCTTCGAGCTGTACGAGAACGAGGTCCAGTACACGCACGACCTGTACGACGGCGTCGGCCTGGCCGAGGACGTCAAGAAGTTCCTGCACTACAACGCCAACAAGGCGCTGATGAACCTCGGCTACGAGGCCATGTTCCCGGCCTCCGTCACCGACGTGAACCCGGCAATCCTCTCGGCTCTGTCGCCGAACGCAGACGAGAACCACGACTTCTTCTCGGGTTCAGGTTCGTCGTATGTGATTGGCAAGGCTGTCAATACTGAGGACGAGGACTGGGACTTCTAGTTCTTCTGTTTACAGGAGCGCGTCGGCCTACTTGCAGGACCTGTAGGTAGGCCGACGCCCTGGCCAAACAGTCCACAAGGACGGTGCCTGCTCGGTGCCGTCCTTTTTCATGCCACGGGGTCTGTCAGGAAACGCGGCCCAAAAATCCCCTGGAACGGGGTCAGCGTCTGCTCGGCGTCGTACCATGAGCGCGTCATACCACCAACAAATCCATGGGGGAACTTTGAGCTATCCGCAATATACGCAGCAGCAGGACCCGCACCAGGCCCTGCAGGGAGGCGAACCGCCGCTGTGGGCACCCTATTACGGTGCGCCGTTGCCGGCGGCCGTCAAGCGCTTCTTCAAGAAGTATGCGACGTTCAGCGGCCGCGCCAGTCGAAGTGAATACTGGTGGTGGGCGCTCGTGTCCGGCATCGTCTCCATCGTCCTGAACGTCATCATGGTTGCCGGCGGCTCGGCCGGCGCGAAGCTTGGCCCCAACGGCACCAGCGTCCCGGGCGCGGGCATGATCGTGGGACTGATCCTGGCCGGTATCTGGGTGCTGGCGGTGCTGATCCCGTCCCTGGCTCTCATGGTCCGCCGTCTCCACGACGCCAACTTCAGCGGATGGATGTATCTTCTGGTGCTGATTCCGTTCGCCGGACCGTTCATCATTCTTGTCTTCACCCTGATGGGCCCTAAGCCCGAAGGGCAGCGTTTCGATGAGCCCGTCCACCAGGCCGGCGTCTGGCAGCCCTAAGCCGCCCGCAGGAACAGGAAAGCCCAGCCGTCGGTGACGGCGGGGCTTTCCTTGTCTTGGGCCTGCTGGCTGAGCGATCCGGCGAAGCTAGGGCTGCTTCGGCGTGCCATTTTCCGCGGAGCGCGGTGCCCTGATGCTGAGAGCGACCAGGATCAGCCACAGAGCCAAGGCAGCAGCGCCAACGAGTGTGAGGGTGGCGCTCACCTGGGCTACGGCAGAGGCCGGCTCGTTCCGTCTCCACGCGAACCAGGTGACGCCCATGAAGCCCGGCCAATAGGTCAGGAACGAAAAGCCGAGGAGCGGCATGGCTGGTGCGGCTTCGCTCAATCCGCTGAGGTCGTTGCGTCTGAAGAGACTCAGCATCTCCCCGTTGTCGGGGTCGTGACCGGTCAGGGAGTTCACCGCGAAGATGACGCCGAGGATGACGGAAGCCCCGAGCCCGAAGGCCAGCAGCCCGAGGGGCCCTGATGGTGGGGCCATGGCGGACAGGACCGCGGCTGCGCTGGTGGATGCTGCGTCCGTGATGATTACGCCCAGGATGATCAGGTTGGCCGCGGCGCAGATACCGACCGCAAGCCGCCCGATCACCGGAGTTGTTACCGCGTCTGACTTTGAGGCCCCCATGGCTGAAAGTGTAGGCCTCTGTAGCGGCACAGCTCTTGCGTTCGGGGACATCTTTTTTCGACCGCTATGCGCCAAGAAGCCCCTGCCCCGGATAGTCGGGACAGGGGCCTCAGGGCGTGGGGTGCCCGATCAGCTTGTGTGTGCTGATGCCCCGGGCTCGAGGGTGAACTGCTTCGGGAGCTTCATCGAACGCTCGGCCATGACCTGACGGAGCCGGTTCGGGTAGTCGGTGATAATTCCGTCGACTCCGTAATCCATGAGGGCGCGCATCGTCGGCTTGTCATCGACGGTCCACGGGATGACCTGCATGCCCTTGGCGTGGGCGCGGGACACCATGTCTGCGGTGACGTAGGGGACGTAGTTGGCGTCGGTGACGGTCCCGTTTTGCGGCGTGCCGTGGACCGGGGAAATGGCGTCGAATCCCAGGGACGCGGCCGCGTCCACCAGGTCGCCGCGGAAATCGTCAGCATCGATGCCGCCGAGCCACGGCGACTTGCCGGGCTGCCCGGCCTGCAGGAAGTCCTTGTTGGTCAGTGCGACGGTGCGAATGCCGGGCTGGCGTTCCTTTACCAGGCGGAGCGAGCCCCAGTCGAAGCTTTCGATGGAGACGCGCTCGGCCATGTGCGCCTTGTTGATTTCGCGCAGGGCGACGTCGACGAACTGCTCACGCGGAGCGGTTTCTTCCGGGGCGCCGGCTTCTACCTTGGTCTCGATGTTGAACTTGACCTGGCTGGCCCG
Source organism: Arthrobacter sp. 01T414 (assembly GCF_056398965.1). Lineage (NCBI taxonomy): Bacteria > Bacillati > Actinomycetota > Actinomycetes > Micrococcales > Micrococcaceae > Arthrobacter > Arthrobacter sp. 01T414. The sequence goes on from NZ_JBFTQK010000007.1 coordinate 176,032, forward strand.
GTAACGGTTCGCCAGGTCAAAGACCTCGGCGAGGGTCGGCATCTTCGCGCCCGGGGACGCTTGCTGGCCCGGGAACTGCGGCAGGCTGGAGGAACCGCAGTCCAGGCTGCGGACCTGCGCGAAGGTGAGGTCCTTGATGTATTTGCCGACATACGGGAACTTGGGGTCGCCTGGGGTAACGGGTGCCGTGTCGCGGCACTTGTCCCCGTTGATCTTCCGGTCGTGGGTGATCACTTCACGGCCGTCCTTGGTGATCTGCAGGTCCATCTCGAGGGTGCTGACGCCGGTCTCGATCCCCTTGGCGAACGAGGCGAGCGTCGATTCGACGGTAAGGCCAATGCCACCGCGGTGCGCCTGCAGGTCAAAGTGGTTGTCGGTGCCGTTCGGGTTGGTGTCAGCGGCCTGGGCCGGGAGGGATGTTCCCAGGGCGAGGCCGGCGGTGATGGCAGCAGCGGTCAGCAGCTTTGTGTACTTCATGGGTTCTCCAGGGTAGTTGTGATGGTGAAGGTTCAAGGCACGTACCGCTATGGCTTGCGTGCCGGGAGTACGAGGAGGGCGTCGCCTACGGGGCGTTCGCCGGTGGCGTCGGAGGGTGAATTCACGACCCGGCGGCCCTGGACCATGGTGGTGGATCCGCCGCCGTCGAGGTTCATGGCGGTGACCATTCCCAGGGACCGGGCCACATGTGCTTCTTCATTCAGGCTTAGGCCCAGGGATGTGGTTTGGCGTCCATCTACGGTGACCAGGAGGGTGCGGCCCTGGGCGTCGACTCCCGCGAAGGTACGGGGATTCCGCTTGTGGACCCAGCCGTAGAAGAAGCTGTTGTTGTCATCGGAGCGGACCATGCCGTCTCGCTTGGCCGTGACGTTGAGCTGGCCGTTTTGGACGAGGGTGGGGCCGCCGTTGACGACGTCCGTCGTGGCACGGGTCTTTAGGCGTTTGCCGGCCTCATTGATCAAGTCTGTGTCGACCTTGAGCTTGGTGCCGGGGGTTGCGAGTGTAGCGAGCTTGTCCGCGTCCGCCCCGATGGCCTGAAGGCTCCGGCCGCCGGCAGGGATGGTGGTGCCTCGGGTGTGGTTGACCGCGGTGACGGTTCCGTGGGCGTCGAGGATGACTTCGAGTCCAGGCCCGGACGGCGTGGAGGGCCCGAACTCCGGAGTGAAGGCGACGATCTCGTCCGCATCGGTGCACGTGAAGTCGTGCAGCGGCAGGTTTGTGGGGGTGTCGTCGGTGCCTCCGCAGTTGCGGATGAGTCCCGGAACACGGTCAATCCCGTCCAGGGGGAGTGCCCCGGGCCTACCCGGGGCGGTGACCGCACCATGCCAGTGCAGACGCTGTATGGAAGTCCCGTTCTGGTCCAGGACCAGGGAGGGACGGTCCCCGACCGGTTCGCTGAGCACTTTGCCTTCGTGGACCGCAGCGCCGGCGGGATCACCGGGGGCGCCGGCCTTCGGGTCCATGACGAAGTAGCCGCCGTTCGTGGCGGCCAGGGCACCTGCCGCGGCAGCGAGTGAGCTCGTGGTCTCGCGGTCCTCCAGGCTGGGGCCGGCCGAGGAGGTCAGGCTGCCGTTGAATTTCTTGGGGTCGATGGTGAGCACCTGGAGGTTCCAGGGGCCACGGTCATCCTCGCTGGTCCCGGCGTCGCCGTCCCAGCCGGTGTAGATGACGGAGGACGTGTAGCCGGCCGCCTTGATCTGGTCCACGGTCGCGGTTCCGTCCGCCTTGGCCGTAAACTGTCCGGCCCGAACCCTATAACCGAGGTCTCCGCCGGCATCTGCCAGCTGCGGTGACTGGACGTGCTCGACCCTGGCCGCGATCCCTGCAGACTTCAGCCTGTCTGCGACCAGTTGGGCCCGGGCCTGCGTGGCCAGTGCCGATGCGGGGGCGTCCGGGTCGGGAGAGGTGGACGGGACGGCCACTTCGGCGGTCCAGAAGAAGTCCGGGTTGGGGGTGCCGCGGGTGATGATGGTCCGGGTCAGGCCCGGGGCCAGGGTGGTCACGGTGCGCGTTTCCGGCTGGTCCGCTGCGCCAAGGTCAAGATGGCCCGGCTTTGAGTGTGCGGCCGTCTGCCGATCCGGGGCCGGAGCAGCGGGTGCCGCGGTGGAGACTCCGGCCGGCGAAAGAAAGGCGAGGGGGAGGCTCACGGCGACGGCGGTGATAACTACGCGGCGGTGACGCTGATTGGTGTCGATCATGGTCACCCACGCTAGGGTCGCGAGGATGCGGAACCGGTACCCACACGCCGCCGTTTATCCGGCTTTCGGGAACTGTTCACCGCGGGTTGGGGTAGAAATGTCCGGACGTTCCCCACAAGCGTGGTCACCCCCAATTACGCCTTCAGCACTGCTCGGCCGGCCGTGCAGACAGGGCCGACCCCGGCGTGACCAGTGGCACCGGTCTTAACTGGGTTACAGCAGACCGGGGCTACCTCCGCGGCACTCCGGCGGCGGACTCCGCTGCCGTCAGTGCATTGCCGAACGCAGACACGGCGGACCGGTAATTTGCCGTGTCGCCTTCCGACCTTACCTGCTCGGCTCGGCGCCGAGCCCGGAGCATGGCCGCGGTGGCGGGGAAAGCAGCATCGGACATCGACGGAAAATCGAACTGCAGTTTCGGGTCCACCTCGTACGCCAGCCACCGGCTGTCGAGAAGTTTGTGCTGGGCCGCGGCGGCCCCAAAGGCGTGGGCGTCGGCCAGCGACAGCCCACTTAGCCCTCCGGAGGCCACGCCAGCGGCTTCCTCCACCCTCCAGGTGGCCTCGCGCTGGCGCTGCAGCGCCTGTGCTGTCCCCAGCTGCCGCGTGTCCTTGAGTCGGTGCTTTAGGACCATATTGTTCTCATAGATCCGGATTTCCTCCGGGGCCAGCGTGTCGAGCTCCGCAGCGCTTCTGCTCACGACGTCGGCCGGGCCCCGCCGGCTGGCAACGCTGCTGCTTGGAGTGGGGAACAGGAATTTTCCAGCCAAGAAGCCTCCGGCCAGGACGGCGAGGACGACCCAGTCCGGTGCGCCTGCGGAGCCGCTAGAGCCGGCAAGAAAGAAGCCGCCCACACTCGTGAGCGCCTGGCCCGTGGTGAATGTCAGGCGGGTTTTTCCGAGCCGCCTCACCTTCCGGTGCGTGGTGAGCTGCCGGTAGTGAAAAGAACGTGCCTTTGCGATCCAGTCGCGTGCTCGGTGCACCAGCGGCGGCCTGTCAGTCATGTTCCCGAGGATACAGCGGGGGACAGACGTCACCAGCCGCCGCGTGTGGGGGTGTGCCCCTTCCGGGCATCGTCTGGCATGGCCATTTCGGCCCGGAGGCCCAGGAGCCGGATAGGCCGGCCGACTTCTATCAGGGCCGCGAGGTCCATGGCCCTCGCCAAGATCTCGTCCCGGTCGAACGTCTCGGGCACCTTCCGCCCGTGCGTCTTGGTCACGAACGGTGCATACCGGACCTTCAACGTCAGGCCCACCACCGGCCGTCCTTCGGCCGCGACATCCTCGAGGACCTGCGCTGTCAGCTCCCGCACGGCGTTGTCGACGTGGGCAGGCTCGGTTAGGTCCCGCTGGAAGGTGGTCTCCCGGCTGTGCCCGCGGGCGACCCACGGAGTGGGGTCCACGACGTTCGCGCCGTCGCCGCGTCCCAGTTCCGCGTACCAGGGACCCATCCTGGGGCCGAACTCCGGCACTAGCAGCTGGGGGTCGGCCGCGGCGAGCTCGGCGACAGTAGTGATGCCGAGCTTGGCCAGCCGGCCGGAGACCTTCGTTCCGATGCCCCAGAGCTCTTTCGTGGAGCGGCTGCCCATTACATCCAGCCAGTTCGCTGCCGTGAGGCGGAAGACGCCGGCAGGCTTGCCGAACCCGGTGGCAACCTTGGCCCGGACCAGGGTATCGCCGATGCCTATGCTGCAGTGCAGCTGCGTTTGCTCCAGCACGGCTCCCTGCACCTGCCGGGCATAAGCCTCGGGATCGTCTGACCTAATGCCCACAAAGGCTTCATCCCAGCCCAGCACCTGGACGGTGGCGCCGGGCTGCGCGTGCAACGTTGCCATCACCGTTTCGGACGCCGCAAGGTAAGCCTCGTGATCAACGGGCAGGATGACGGCGTCGGGCACTTTGCGGGCCGCAACGCGTAACGGCATTCCGGACCCCACGCCGAAGGCCCTGGCTTCGTAGGAGGCGGTCGACACGACGGCTCGTTCGGTGGGGTCGCCCCGCCCGCCGACGATGATCGGCTTGCCCGCAAGCTCGGGCCGCCGGAGCACTTCGACGGCGGCGATGAACTGGTCGAGATCGACGTGCAGCACCCAGCTGATTCCGTTCACGCCACCAGTCTGCCCTAAACGCCCCGGGCCGGCGCCGGCTTTTCGTCGAACCTCCGGACCGGGCCCGCGGCAGCTGGCCTAGCGGAGATGGAACGTTGCAAGCCCCCAGTACATGAGGGCCCGGCGGACACCCGGGAGCGCCTCAAGGGTATGGGGTCCGGTGCCGTGCATCAGGATGACGCCGCCAGCCCGGGCGCGAGGGGTGAAGCGGTCGCCGAACTGGACGCGGCGGATGATGGTGGCGGCCGAGGATCCGTCCCAGTCCCGCGTATCGACCGTCCAGAATGCGGGGCGGCAGCCGGCGCGGGCCAACGCGTTGTAGACCCGCAGGCTGAAGGCCCCGGCGCCATAAGGGGGCCGACACAGTTTGGGTGACGTGGTGGGCAGGGCGCTGCCGTGGCGGCGGACCTCGGTGTAGATCTGAGCGGAGGTCATCCGTGAATAGTCGCCGTGGTCGAAACTGTGGTTGCCCAGCAGCTGGTGGGCCTTAATGAGCTGCGTGCGGTACGTAGGGTGGGCCAGCATGCATGTGCCGGTAAAGAAGAAGATGGCCTGCACGTTGTTTTTGCGCAGCCAGTTGAGGATCCCGGTGAGGCGAGCCTGGCTGGCGCAGTCATCGAAGGTCAGGCGAACTTTCGCGCCGTGGTAGTAAAGATGCAGGATATTGGACTTCTCGGCGGCAGACAGGCGGGACGCGGAGTGCAGTTGCGGCATGGGGCTGGTGACCGTTTGGATTACTGCCGGCCGGGCGGCGGCCACGGTGGGCGTTGGAGCGTTAAACCCCATGACCACCATCAGAGTCACAAGCATCAGCCGCAAGATCTTCATGTGCCGCCACCTCATTAGCAACCGGGAACGCCCCTCGACGCGATCAAGCACGATTTGTTCCCGGACTTAAGCTTCCGGCCGGAAACTCCGAAGCACTAGAGCCAACAGGCCCGTCGTCGAGCAGTCGAGAGGGGAGAAGCTCATTGCCAAAGAAGACACTTGAACCTTCAACTAAAGCCGGGTAGAATGATTGTCATGACGCAGACCATCGATCGCCCTCCCGTTCTCTTCCTCAGCCACGGTGCGCCGCCGCTGGCCGACGACGCCACCTGGACCCGGGAGCTGAGCAACTGGTCCGGCTCCTTTGATAAGCCCAAAGACATCCTCATGGTGTCCGCCCACTGGGAGAACGCCCCGGTCACGCTCAGCGCCACCGGACGCAATCCCGGCCTGGTCTACGACTTCGGCGGATTCGCGCAGAAGTACTACGAAGTCACCTACGACGCCCCGCAGGCGCCCGGGCTGGCCGCCGAGGTGGAGAAGCTCGTGGCCGGCCACGGCCACCACGTTGAACGGGACGAGAGCCGCGGCCTGGACCACGGCGCCTACGTCCCGCTCAAGGAGATGTTCCCGGAAGCGGACGTGCCGGTCGTGCAGATGTCCATGCCCACCCTCGATCCGCAGGGCCTGTTTAACTTGGGCAAGTCGCTGGCGCCGCTGCGCGACCGCGGCACGCTGATCGTTGGCTCCGGGTTCACCACCCACAATCTGCGGTGGTTCAATCCTGCGGGCGGCCCGGACAGCACCCCGCCGTCGGTCTCCCGCGAGTTCGACCACTGGGCGGAAGAAGCCATGGCCCGCGGCGACGTCGACTCCATCCTGGACTTCCTCAACAAGGCCCCGGCGGCCCGCGAGGCGCACCCCCGCAGCGAGCACTGGGCCCCGCTGTACGTGGCCCTCGGGGCGGCGTACGAGTCGGGCGCCCTGCAGGCCAAGACCGCCATCGACGGATTCTGGTTCGGCCTGTCAAAGCGCTCGTGGACGCTGACCTAAGCCACGCCCCGGCAGGGCCTGGAGTTGCGGGCGGAAAAGGCTAGCCTCGTCCCGCCTGGGTGACGAAGTGTTCGACCCTGCGGTCCGGAACCAGCCAGATCAGCGCCACGACCGTATAGACGGCCACCCCCAGCAGCGGCTGGGCCACTCCCAATGCGATGCCGGCCAGGTAAATCAGCGGCGAGACTTTGCCTTTCCAGTCGCGGCCGACCGCGCGGGAGAGGGCTCCCGCCCTGCCTTGCCGGCGGATCAGCGCCTGCTGCAGGACGTAGTAGGCGATGGCCGCGCAGAGCAGGTTGATGCCGTAGACCAACACCGGCACCTGGACGAAGCCGGATTCATCCATCCAGCGGGTGGTGAAGGGGAACAGCGACAGCCAGAACAGCAGGTGCAGGTTGGCCCATAGGATCGCGCCGTTGACGCTGTCGGCCAAGTGGATCATGTGGTGGTGGTTGTTCCAGTAGATCCCGACGTAGACAAAGCTGAGCAGGTAGCTGTAGAACGTCGGCAGGACGGCGGCCAGCCCATGCCAGGTCGGTTCCTCCGGGACCCTCAGCTCCAGGACCATGATCGTGATGATGATGGCCAGCACGCCGTCGCTGAACGCCTCCAGGCGGTTCTTGTTCACGCCGATCCCTCCATCCAGTCATCATGCACGCGGCAGACTTCCAGGGCAACGGCGCGGAGCGGGCTACACTCCCGCCGCCGGGCTCCGTACTACCCGTCTGGCAAGGAAGTCCTCCACCACGGCGGCGAACTCGTCGGCCCGCYCTATCTGGGGCATATGCCCCGTCTTCGGAAAGACATGCGATTCGGCGTGGGGGAGTGCCGCCAGGGCAGCTTCGAGGTGGCTGAACGGGAGGATATGGTCGTGGTCGCCCCAGACCACGAGCGAGGGAATGTCCAGCTCCGCGACGGCCGCCAGCAATTCCGTCCGCCATTGCGCCCGGATGCCGGAAATCGTCCCCAAATCATGGGTGATGTCAAGGACCGTCTGGCGGTGCGATGCCCGCTGGGACAAGCTCAGCGAATGGCTGATTCGGTCCTCCGTCACGAGCGCCTTGTCGTAGAAGATCGCCTGGACGGTGCGGCGTGAGGCCGTCGGGTCGGGGCGCATCAGCAGCCCGGCAAGCGGCCCGATGGCGAGCAGGCGCAGCGCGAGGGCAACCTCCTTGCCGAACCCGGCGCTGTTGGCCAGAACCAGGGCTGACACGCGATCCGGGTGGTCAACGGCCAGCTTCATGGCCACGGCCCCGCCCAGCGAATTGCCCATCACCGGCAGCGGCTCATGCACCCCGACGGCATCAAGGAACGCCGGCAGGGCATCGGCGAGCCTCGCAAGGGTCGCCGGCCCGGATTGCCGCTCGGAGTAGGCGAAGCCGGGCAGGTCGACGCTGTACACGGTGTGGCGTGCCGAGAGTCGCTCGTGCTGCTCGGTCCAGTCCTCCAGGCTTTGGCCGATCCCGTGCAGCAGCAGGACCGGATCCCCGCTCCCGGTCCTCCGGTAGCGCACCCGCGTGCCGCCGACGTCGACGTGCCCGGTTCCCGGCAGCTCCAGCGGATCCGGCGCAGCCGTCCGCTTTCCGGAGGCCGGCACGCGTTGCCCGCGCCGGCCGAAGCGGACATGGTCCTTGAGCCGGCCCGCCCTGAGCAGGGCAAAGTCGCGGAAGTAGTTCTGGTGCAGCCGCCACGGAGATCCTGCCCCCTGCCGCGGTAGCTGATCGGCCCCGCGGAAAATGTAGCCGGCCTTCAGGTCGATCAGTGACGTCAGCTCGCCGCCGGCGATGTCGGCGGGCGCCTGGGGTGCCACCCATTGCAGGCCCCGGCGGTCGAGATGTTTCAGCAGCCGGCAGATATAGCCCGCCACGAGGTCCGCCTTAAGGGTCCAGGACGCGTTCGTATAGCCGATGGTCAGGGCGAAGTTGGGGACGCCGTCGAGCATCATGCCCTTGTAGGTGAGGGTCTTGCCCACGTCCACGGGCTCGCCGTCGACGGTGAGCGTCATGCCGCCGATCACGAGCAGGTTCAGGCCCGTCGCCGTGACAATCACGTCGGCCGGGATCGACCCGCCTGAGACCAGGTCGATCCCGCCGGGGGTGATCCGCGAGATGCTGTCGGTCACGATGTCGGCGGTGCCGGCGCTGATGGCGCGGTAGAGGTCCCCGTTGGGGATCGCGCAGACACGCTGGTCCCAAGGCTGGTAGGTGGGCGCCAGGTGCGTGTCCACAGCAAAGCCGGCCGGGAGCTTCGCGACGGCGGACTTGCGGAGGATCGCCTTCATGGTCTCCGGACGCCGCCGGCTGAGCTGGTAGGTGAACATCGAAAAGAGGATGTTTTTCGCCCGTACGACGTCGTAGGCCACTTGCGCCGGGAGCTTGCCCCGGAGCCGGTCAGCCAGGTGGTCCCGGGACGGAACAGGGGCGATATAGGTGGGGGAGCGCTGCAGCATGGTCACCTTCGCTGCTGTCTTCGCCATCGACGGGACCAGGGTCACGGCGGTGGCTCCACTGCCGATGATCACAACCTGCTTGCCCTCGTAATCGAGCTCCGCGGGCCAGTGCTGCGGATGCACAATGCGACCGGCGAAGGAGTCCGCGCCCTCGATGGCCGGTGTGAACCCTTCGTCGTAGCGGTAGTAGCCCGAGCAGACAGAGAGAAATGAACACGTGAAGCTGATCGTCTCCTCGCTCCCGGGTATTCCATCACTGGGCTGGTATTCGCCGCCGACTGTGCGGACGGCAGTGATGGTCCACAGCGCCGTATCGCTGGACCAGTCCGCCGAGACCACCCGGGTGTTCAACCGGATTTGCGGCTCGAGTCCCTCGTCGGCCACCGTCGCCTGGATGTATTCGCGGATCGAGTCGCCGTCGGCGATCGCTTTGGCGCCGGCCCAGGGCCGGAAGGAGTAGCCGAGCGTATACATGTCACTGTCTGACCGGATCCCCGGGTAGCGGAAGAGGTCCCAGGTGCCGCCCACGGCACTCCGGGATTCCAGGATCGCAAAGGTCTTCCCAGGGACCTCGCGCTTCAGCCGGCTGGCAAAACCTATGCCGCTCAGCCCGGCTCCGACAATCAACACATCCACGTGCTCGCTCATCACGCCAAGTTATCGACTTAAAGTCGAGAGAGTCAACACAGTGTTGAGAACAATGGTTAGGATGGGCGCATGGCTCAACGAGGAAGACGAAGTGCCCGCATCTCGGGGGATGAGCGCCAGGACGCGATCCTGATCACCGCCGAGGAGCTCCTCGGCGAGCGTGCCTTCGACGAGGTGTCGATCGAGGATCTTGCCCGGGGCGCCGGCATTTCGCGCCCCACGTTCTACTTCTACTTCTCGTCCAAGGACGAGGTGCTGCTCGCCCTGTTGGACCGTGTGATCACCGAGGTTGAGCACCGGGTGGGCGCCCTGCCGCGGGACTTCGAAAGCGACCCCGCAGGTGCCTGGACCCGATCCATCGGCATGTTCGTCGAGGTCTTTGTGGCCCACCGCGGTGTCGCGACCGCCGCCATCGCAGCCCGCGCCCGCAGCGAGGAAGTGCGTGCGCTCTGGTCCAAGTCGATGCAGTCCTGGGTCGACTTCTCCAGCAGCGTGATTCTCTCCGAGCAGGCCCGCGGGGCCGCGGCGGGGGGCATCGACGCCCACGACCTGGCGGTCAGCCTCAACCTCATGAACGAGCGGGTCATCACCGCCGTGCTCAACCATGAAACGCCCGCCATCGAGGAATCCCACGCCCTGGATGTCCTATCGACCATCTGGATCCGTAGCATCTACGGATCCGTCACGCCGGCCGCCGGTAACGGCCGGGGCTGAAAGGAAAACGCACATGCCCGAGATCAAAACCCTCACCGTGCTTGGCGCCGGAGTGCTCGGCTCCCAGATCGCCTACCAGGCCGCCTTCCACGGCTTTTCCGTCACCGCCTACGACGTCGACGCGGCGGCGCTGGACGAGGCCCGCGCCCGCTTCACAAAGCTCGCCGGTATCTACCGGGCGGCTAATGTCGCCGGCGCCGGGGAGGCCAGAGCAGAGTCAGCCCTCGGCAACCTTCGCCTCACCGCCGACCTCGCGGACGCCGTCGCCGATGCGGACCTCGTGATCGAGGCCGTGCCCGAACTCCTCGAGCTGAAACGGGGCTTGTATCGCAAGCTCGCGGAGCTCGCCCCCGCGAAGACGATATTCGCCACGAACTCCTCGACCCTGCTGCCCAGCGACCTCAAGGATTCCACCGGCCGCCCGGAGCGCTTCCTCGCCCTCCACTACGCCAACAACATCTGGGCGCAGAATGTCGCTGAGGTGATGGGCACGGCCCAGACCGATCCGGCCGTGTTCGCCGCCGTCGTGGAATTCGCCCGGAACAGCGGGCTGGAGCCGATTGAAATCAAGAAGGAAAAGGCCGGCTACGTCTTGAACTCGTTGCTGGTCCCGCTCCTGAACGCGGCCGCCGGCCTGCTGCTGGAGGGAGTCGCCGAGCCGGCAACCATCGACAAGACGTGGCGCATCGCCACCGGCGCACCCAGTGGCCCCTTCCAGATTTTCGACGTCGTTGGCCTGACAACCGCGTACAACATCGCCGCCTCTTCGCCGGCAGCGGGATCGCAGGCCTTCGCGCAGTACCTGAAGGAGAACTACCTCGACCAGGGCAAGCTCGGCGTGGCCACGGGCGAGGGCTTCTACACCTACTGACCCAGAGCAAACTGACCCGGAGCAACGTCAGTCAGGACAGCTGAACGCCGGTCAGCCCGGCCAGTTCATCCAAAACGCGGTCCTGGAAGCCGGGGTCAAGGGCGGCGGCTGCCGGGGAGCGCAGGGCGCGGTGGTGCCAGTACCCGCCGCTGGTGCGGGCAGCCGGATCGTTGCTGGCGGCCAGCCACGTCTGGGTCAGATACCCCAGTTCCAGGTCGTCGGGCGCACCGGGACCGCCCATCCTGGTGGGAACCCAGCCGGGGTCCACGGCGTTGCTCAGCACCGAAGGCCAGCGCCGCGCCACGGCGAGGGCCAGGGTGGTGACGTACAGCTTGCTCTCGGCGTAGGCCTCGCCCGCGTTCCAGCGCCGCGCTGTCCAATCGATGTCTGCCAACTCCACGCCACTGCTGCGGTGCAGGCCGCTGCTGAGAAAGATGAGCCTGTCCGGCCGGTCGATCAACGCAGTGAGCAGGTACGGCGCCAGGGTGTTGACGGCCAGTGTGCGCGAGTGGCCTTCCGGGGTGGTTCCGCGGTTCGGTTCCAAATAGGTGCCGGCATTGTGGATGACGGCGTCCATCCGGCCGATGCTGTTTAGCTGCTCGGCAACCGAGCGGGTTTCCGCTGCGCTGCCCAGCTCGCCGACGACGACGCCGGCCGCCTGGGCTGCCACGTCGCTGGCCCTTTGCTTGAGAGCGCTGGCGCGTTCGCGGGTGCGGGCGTGCAGGACGACGTCGTGCCCGTCCCTGATCAGGGTGCGGGCCGCGCCGAGGCCCAGCCCGGCTGTGGATCCGGTGACAAAGATGCGTGCCAAGATGGTTCCCATCGTCCGTTGCTGCGCTGCGGGGGAGTCGCTGGACTCCTTACGGCTGGCCGGGTTCTTCCCGCTCCACGTCCTGGACGGATCGCGATAACAGGCAGAACTCGTTGCCCTCGGGATCAGCCAGTACCACCCAGCTGACGTCCGGGCCCTGGCCCACGTCCGTCCGCACCGCGCCGAGGGCGAGCAGGCGCTCCAGCTCCTCTGCTGTCGACACGCCGTCGGCCCGCAGGTCGAAGTGCAGCCGGTTCTTGATGGTCTTGCCCTCGGGCACCGCAATCACGTCGATGGAGGGCCGGATCCCGTCTTGGGGCGCGATGGTGACGATGCCGCTGTCCTCTTCGACGACACGCCAGCCAAGGACGGCGCACCAGAAGTCCGCCACAATCCGAGGGTTGGTCGCGTCAATGGCAACAGAAGCTAGCTGGCTCGGCATGGCACCACGATAGCCCACAAGCTCTTCCGGGATCACTGCCGCGGAGTGGCCTGCTCAGCGGGTGGGCCGCGGAATACCAAGACCGGGCAGTACGCATGGTGGACCGTCTGGGTCGACACGGATCCGAGCATCATGCCAGCGAATCCGCCGTGGCCGCGTGAGCCCACGGCCACCAGGTCGGCCTCCCGGGATGCTTCCACGAGCGCTGAGGCGGGATTGCTCTGCACAACGCGTCCGGTGATCGCCACACCGCTGTGCTTAACACGCTCAAGCTCCTCCTTGAGGATGGACTCGGCGTCCGACTTGAAGACCTCGTAGTCCCAGGCCTGGCCAAGGGCATCACTGACGTATGGGAAGCTCCATGCCGACAGCGCCAGCACTTGGCCGTCCCGGAGCTTTGCTTCTTCGACGGCCCAGTCCAGGGCCGCCATGGATTGCGGCGAACCGTCCACCCCCACCACGATCCTGAACTTGTCCTGGCCGGTCATGGTTCCTCCACTTCTTTTCGGTCCGGAGCGCTGCCGTGGTGGAATCATGGCGCCATGTGTGAGTCTGCGGAAGTGCCATTGGGCACCTTCGGCTGGTCCGCCCAGGCAGGTGGCGCCAGCACCCTATCCGTCAGCCAGATACGACAGCGCTGCGACGACGTGGGCTTGCACGCCCATAGACAGGGTCGGATCCGGCACCGGGGCGAACAGGGGGGAATGGTTCGCCGGGATGTCCCGGGCCACGGTTCCGCTGGCAGCCGCGGCGCTGTAGGCACCCGGATCCGCCCCGCCGAGGAGCCAGAATGTGTACGGCACGCCAAAGGCATCAGGGATCCTGCTGAAGTCCTCGGATGCTGTCTGCCGCCGCGCCGACTGCACGGCGTCCGCACCGAACCGGGCGCAGAACGCGGCCGTTATCCGCTGGGTCACGGTTGCGTTGTTGCTGGTGAGCGGGAACTGGTCGTAGTACTCAAACTCTGGCTCCCGCGGCGAGCCGGCGGCAGAACACTCGCCTTTGACTATCCGTTCAATCGCCGCGAGCACGCCCGTCCGGACCCCGGCGTCGTAGGTCCGGATGTTCAGCAGCATCGTGGCGCGGTCCGGGATGATGTTCGACGTGGCTCCGGCGTTGATGGCCCCGACCGTGACGACGGCGAACTCACCCGGGGTCACCTCGCGCGAAACCACCGTCTGCAGCCTGAGCACGATTGAGGCGGCCAGCACCACCGGATCCACGGACATGTGCGGCATCGAACCGTGCGCGCCCTTCCCGTGCACGGTGATCTTCAGCGAGTCCGCGGCGGAGAGGACCGGGCCCGGCGTCGTATACACATTGCCGGCCGGAAGGGGCATCACGTGCTGGGCGAAGGCGACGTCGGGCCTCGGCACCTTGGTGACGAGGCCGTCGTCGACCATGGCCTGCGAACCGGCGCCGATCTCCTCGGCCGGCTGGAACAGCGCGATGTAGGTCCCGGACCAGGCGCCCCGTCCGTCCGCCATGACTTTGGCAGCCCCTAGGAGGGTGCTGACATGCAGGTCGTGGCCGCAGGCGTGCATGACCCCGTCCACCTCGGACGCGTACGGCAGCCCGGTGGCTTCGGATACAGGGAGGGCATCCATGTCGGCGCGGGCAAGGACCGTGGGGCCATCCCCGTTCGCCAGGACGCCGACAACGCCGGTCCCGCCGATTCGGCTGACGAGGTAGCCGAAGCCGGCGAGTGTGCTTTCGACCAGCTTCGAGGTTTCCTGCTCCTGGAGGCTCAGTTCCGGGCGCCGGTGCAGGGCGGTGTAGGTGTCGCGGATCCAGCCAAGTTCAGCATCAAGGCCGGCCAGGACGGTAGCTGAAGTGCTCATGCTTACGGCTCCCCGGGGTTTATTGTGCCCGAGGGATCCGGGCAGACGTGGCGGAACCCAGCATAGACCCGGGAGGAAACACCGGCCCCCGAAATTTTTGCAAAGGTCACCGCATTCTCATCTCGGGGGAGTAGCTTGAGGGTTATGTTGACCGGATTCAAGAATTTCATTCTGAAGGGCAACGTCGTAGACCTTGCCGTCGCCGTCGTGATTGGTGCCGCCTTCGGCGCAGTGGTCACGGCCCTAGTCCAAAGCGTCCTGATGCCGTTCATTGCGGCACTGGTTGGGTCTCCCAACTTCGACAGTTTTGCGGTGGTAACCCTCAACGGAAACGATATTAAGTTCGGTGTCCTGCTCACCGCTATCGTCAACTTCCTCCTGGTGGCGGCCGCCATCTATTTTGTGGTGGTGGTCCCGATGAACCATATGATCGAACGCCGCAACCGCAGGCTTGGCATCAGCTCCGACGTCAAGGACGAGGCCGCCGAAGACCCGCAAATCGCGCTGCTCACCGAAATCCGCGATGCCCTGCAGCAGGAACGCAGGCCCTAGCGAAACACCAACGTCCCGTAGAAGGCGGCCGTCCCTCCTGGGCGGCGCGAGAGTCCATTTCTGCGGTTCAATGCATTATCCACCGACCTGCGATAGCGTGTCCGGCAGGTGCTCGGGGAGTTTTCCCGGCGCTGGCAGTATTCCCATTCCGGCCCCCAAAAAGGTGCCGTTGCGGGTGGTTTGTTGTTCCGTATCGATGAAAGGAAATGAACATGGCGGTTTCCATTGAATTGGGTAAGGCACTCGACAAGGCCTACGAGAACGCGACGCTCGAGGAAGTACTCTCGGCCCCGCCCTCGGCCCTTGCCGGGCTGACCGACAAGCACGACGAGATCCTCGCCGGCATGGGCATCAAGACCATCCGCGACCTGGGCAGCAACAAGTATTTCGCCACCGCCGGTGTGCTCGTGGCGCTGGCGGGCAAGGTCGGCTAGCACCGCCCGGGCTGTGGCCCGTCACGCAGGAATCTGGTCCGACCGGGGCGTGTACCCGGTCGGACCTTTCTGTGTGTTGGCTCTCTGTCTCTTCGGGGGACGCCGCCCCTAAGGGCCGGCGTGTCCGGCAGGCTCGCCGGCGGAACCCGCCGTGCCCAGCAAACTCCGGGTGAGCGCTTCGCCGTCGGCCATCAGCTCCGCCACGGCCCCCTGAAGGTGGGCGTCGGCGACGGGGACGCCAGCCAGGGCGGCGGCCACGACGGCGCGCCTGATCAGCTCGCGGGCGAACGAGGCCGTGGTTCCCTCGGTGCGGCCGGCGGCCTCTTCAAGGGCAGCCGTGCTGAAGGGGATACCGCGGGCATACAGCTTGAGCAACGCCACGCGTTCGGCCTCCGCAGGCAGCGGAATTTCCACGGCCAGATCCACCCGCCCGGGCCGCTGGGCCAGTGCGCGCTCCAGCATGTCCACCCGGTTGGTGGTGAGGACGAACGCCACGTCCGCGTCGCTGGCCAAGCCGTCCATCGCGTCGAGCACCTCGAACAGCAGCGGCTGGGGTCCGTGCCCGAAGCTCCGATCCTCGGCAATGAGGTCACAGTCCTCGAGCACAATGATGGAGGGCTGCAGCGCCCTGGCCATGGTGGCCGCCTCGGAGATCCGCGCCAGTGAACCGCCGGAGAGCAGGATGGCCGTGGCACTTCCGCTCCTGCTCAGCAGATGCCGCACCGTGTGGGTCTTGCCCGTGCCGGGGCGGCCATACAGGAGGATGCCGCGCTTGAGATGCTGCCCGTACTGCTTGAGGCTGTCTCGGTGTTCGGCGATCCCGAGGGCATGGTCGGACACCTTCTGCAACAGGCCTTCCGGCAGGATCACCTCGGACGCGGCCAGCTGCGGCCGGGCGTGGAAGGTCACTCCTGCCGCACTGGGTCCGTAGTTTTCCATGACAAGGGAGATGATCTGTCCCTTCAGAACGCTCTGGCGCTGCATCCGGCGCCGGAACTCGGCGAGGAAGCTCGCGGCGGTGTCCGTGCTGCCGGCCAGGACCTCAAGGGAGGCGGCCTGCCGGCCGTACCGGGGGTTGGCATCGCGCTGTAGAACCGCGAGAGGGTGTCCACCGTGGCTGAACAGCCACACTCCCAGCGCCACGGCCTGCCGCTGTTCGTCCGGGCCCACCGCCATGTTGGCGTAGTCGGGCTGGGAGAGCGGGAATTGGGGAAAGACCTGCGCCTGCTGCAGCATGTCACTCAGGGAGTGATGGTGCCGCTGGTCACCGCCGCCGATGCCGACCAGCCGGAACTGCGGATCCTCGCGCGCCAGTTCCGCCATCTGGATGTCAGCGTCGACGAACCGGTGCGGCGGAATCTCCTCTGCCACCACGGGAAGCGTCCCGGCCGGCACGCCCAGGTGCTCGCTCAGTGTGGCCAGCAGCTGCGCTCCCGCCGGCACCCGGTGCTGGCCAGCCTGCGCCAGCTGCACGAGCTGCGCGAAATCCTCGATGAACTTCCCCAAATTTTCATCCATGCGCAGACCCTACCAGCGTCCCCTACTCAGGCACGCTCCCGCGCGCTGCGCCCGAGCGCCTGGCCCAGGAGGCGGGCGCCCTCCGGGAACGCGCCGGGGTTCGGCCCGGCGTAGTTCAGCCGGATGAAAGGCCCGGCGGGTTCGGCGGGGAACCACTCCGTGCCGGCGGCGATCAACACCCCGGAGCGCTCGCAGTCTGCACTGAGCCGGTCGACGTCGGTCCCGTCAGGCAGGCGGGCCCAGAGGTTCAGTCCGCCTTTGGGCACTAAGGTCAGATGCGCCTGCGGGGCGTACTCGCGAAGGCTCGTGACCAGCAGGTCGCGGCGTGACTGCAACTGGTGGCGGACGCTGCGCAGGTGCGTCTGCCAAGCCGGCTGCGTGACGACATCGAGGGCGGCGGCCTGGAGGAGGCCGCTGACGTACATGGACTCGGCCCCTCGGTCTGCAAGGATGCGGTCCCGGGCCGGCCCGCGCGCGATCAGGGCGCCCACCCGCATGGCCGGCGAGACACTCTTTGTCAGGGACCGCAGGTAGATGACATGGCCGGAATCGTCGCGGGCGGCGACGGGTGCGGGCGCCGTGGTGATGCCGAAATCATGGGCCCAGTCATCCTCCACCAGGAACGCCCCGTGGCGGCGCACGATCTCCAGCACCTCTTCGCCACGCCGGCCCGTCCACTGCGCCCCAGTGGGGTTGGCGTAGTTGGCCTGGGCGTAGAACAGCCGGGACCCGGTATCCCGGAACGCGCGGTCCAGCCCGTCCGGGTCCGGGCCGTCCGGTCCGCTCGGAACGGGGACGACGTTAGCGCCGGCCTGGGCAGCAGCGAGGATCGCTCCCCAATAGCTGGGCGATTCCATCAGTACCGGCTGCCCGCTGCCCACCAGTGCCCGGAAGATCGAGCTGAGCCCGCTCTGGGTCCCGGGCAATACAACGACGTCGCTTGCAGCCGGCGGGGTGATGCCGGCCGGCATCGAGGAGCCCAGTTCGTGGGCAAACCAGGACTGCAGTTCAGGGAGCCCCGCCACCGGTGGGCGCGACAGCGCCGCGTCACTCCTCGCGGCCCTGGTCAGGGCCGCCCGGACCAGCCTTTCCGGCAGCAGTTCGCGGGCCGGGTAGCCGGAGTGGAGGGCGATAACGTCGTTGGAGGCGCTGCGCATCGCGGTCGACGCCGCACGGAGTGGTGCGTGCGGTGTCCGCAGGGCAGCGGTCTGCCAGCCGTAGTCCGACGGGCGCGCAGTCCGGACCTCACGGATGAACGTCCCGACGCCGGGCCGGCTCTCGATGAGGCCCTGTGTGGCGAGAGCCTGCAGTGCCCTCTGCACCGTGACCGGACTGGCCCGGTGCTCGGCCACCAGCGACCGGGTCGAGGGCAGCCGGGAGCCGGGAGCGGCGCGCGCGATCCATTCCTTCAGCTGTGCCGCAATCCGCGAACTGCTATTGTTGTACATGAGAGACAATAGTAGCGCTACTGCGCTTATTCGCCCGGTGATATCGCCGCTCCAGCCTGGGCATAAGGGTGGCGGCCTCTGGTGGGGCCTCCTGGGAGTGGCGGCGTTTTCCTTTACTGTGCCCTTCACCCGGGTGGCAGTCGGGGGACTGGCGCCCCTGTTCATCGGATCCGGCCGCGCGGTCGTGGCTGCGGTCCTGGCCGCCGCCGCCCTGATCCTCACCCGGCAGCGGTTTCCCTTCGGTTGGCAGTGGCTGCGGCTCGCCGTCGTCGGCGGCGGAATTGTCATCGGCTTCCCCTTACTCACCTCGTTCGCGCTCACTGGTGTGCCGGCCAGCCACGGCGCTGTCGTAATCGCCCTGCTCCCGGCGGCGACCGCAACCGCCGTCGTCCTACGGGTCCGCGAACGTCCGCCCGGGACCTTCTGGATCGCCACCGCCGCCGGTGCCGCGGCAGCCACCGGTTTCGCCTTCGCGCAGCCCGGAGGATTCGGCCAGGTGGACTGGGAGGATTTGCTGCTGCTCGGCGCTGTCGTGGCTGCGGCCATCGGCTACGCGGAAGACGGCCTGCTCGCCCGCGAACTCGGCGCCTGGCAGACCGTCTCCTGGGCGCTGGTTCTCGCGGCGCCGCTGATGCTGGTCCTGGCCACGCTGGCGGTGGCCCAGCAGCCGCCGTCGGCGACCCCGGCGCAGTGGGCCGCTTTCGGCTACCTCGGAGTTGTCAGCATGTTCCTCGGCTTTTTCGCCTGGTACCGCGGCCTCGCCATTGGACCCATGACGCAGGTCAGCCAGATTCAGCTCATTCAACCCCTGCTGAGCATCGCCTGGGCAGCACTCCTCCTTGGCGAGTCCCTGACGCCGGCCACGCTGATCGGCGGTGCCGCCGTCATCGCGTGTGCCGGCATCGCCGTCCGCGTCCGGCTCAAGCCCGCGCCGCAACAGCCCTGACGCTTCCCAGCCTCCACCTCGTACAGAAGGACAATTGCATGTACACATCAGCCCACTTCGCGGCCAGCCCGGCCGCCGTCCAGGACCTGCTCACGGCCCCGGCAGCCGCCCACCTGATCACCATGACGGCCAGCGGCATCCTCGCCACCATGCTGCCCCTGCACTTTAACCCCTCGGCCGGCGAGCGCGGCGCACTGACCGGGCACCTGGCCAGAAACAACTCCCAGTGGTCCGAACCCGCGATCGGCGAGGCCCTGGTGATCATGCAGGGAGCCGACGCCTATATTTCACCGGCTTGGTATGCCTCCAAGGCCGAACACGGACGCGTCGTTCCGACGTGGAACTATTCCACGGCCCACGTCTACGGCACCCTGGTGATCCACGAGGACCCGGTATGGCTTGCCGACCATGTCAGGCGGCTCACCGACCACAACGAAGCCCATTCAGCCCGGCCCTGGTCCGTCGACGACGCGCCGGAGCGGTACATTGCCGGGCAGCTGCGCGCCATCGTCGGCGTCGAGTTGCTGATTAGCAGGATCGAAGCGAAGACCAAGCTCAGCCAAAACCGCTCCGAGCAGGACGTGGCCGGCGTCGTGGCCGGGCTTCGAGCCAGCGGGCAGCCGGATAGCGCGGCCGACGTCGAGCGCGCTAACCGGGAGCGGCGCCCGTATCCCGGGCGGTAGGCCGGTCCGGTCGGCGCCGGCCTGACCCTACCGTTCGTCGCTGCTGTAGCTGAGCCCGATCTGGCTTCGGACTGCGTCCAGTGTCGCCATGACCCGGACACTCTCGCCAGGGGACAGCACGTCGTTGGCGATCGCGCCGGCGGCAATGAGGCGCTCCATTTCCCATGCTTGGTACTGCATGCCGCGGCCGGTCACCCGTTCGTCGAAGCGTTCGACGACGTTGCCGCCGTCGTTGTAGCGCGTGAAGCCCGTGGGCGTGTACCAGACCGGGTCGATTTCGATGCTGCCTTCGGTGCCGATCACGGCTGCCCGGTTGGGCCCGGCGGTATCCAGCGCGCAGTGCAGCACGGCCTGCTGGCCTTCCGTGTATTCGAAGATCACTGCGGTTTGGCGGTCGACGCCGGTGGCCGTCATGCTGGCGGCGGCCTGGATCCTGGCGGGCTCGCCGAAAATGTCGAAGGCAAAGGAGACCGGATAGATCCCCAGATCCAGGAGCGCGCCGCCGCCCAACGCGGGGTCGTTGAGCCGGTGCTGCGGATCCTTGGGCAGGTTCTGGTTGTGGTCCGCGATGACGGTCCTGACCTCTCCGAGGGTGCCCGCGGCGATCAGTTCCCGGATCCGGACCATGTGCGGGAGGTACCGGGTCCACATCGCTTCGAGCGCTACCAGTCCCTGCGCCGCGGCAAGGGCAACCACCTCCTGGGCCTGCCAGGCATTCATGGCGAAGGGCTTCTCCACGAGCACATGCTTGCCGGCGTTGAGGGCCAGCAGGGCGTTCTCGTAGTGGAACGGGTGCGGCGAGGAGATGTAGACGACATCCACCTCGGGGTCGTTAACCAGGGCTTCGTAACTGCCATGAGCCACGGGCAGTTGGAACCTGCCGGCGAAGTCGTTGGCCGTCTCGAGGTTCCGTGAGCCTACCGCGCGGACAGTGAAGCCGTGCTCGACCAAATCCGAAGTCTGCAGTCCGGCGATCAGTCCGGTGCCGAGGATCCCCCAGCGGACGCCGCTTCCCGCGCCGGCGGGACGATGGGGGGAGGATGGGGCGGCGGCGGTGTCTGACATCGTGGGTTCCCTTCGGCCAAGCGCAGATGGTCTCTGGCAGCGGCCGCCAAGTCGTCCCCGTGGACGGCGCAGCCTACTGCCGGCGTGTTGTCGACCGTACCGTACGGGTGCCGTTTTGTTGCGGAGCGTCCCCGGGCAGGGGACCGGCTGCGCGGTTTTGCGGGAAAAGAGGCCGGCAGGTGGGGCAGGAACCTTCGCCCGACGGCACGCCGCCGACGGGAGCCAGGGCTGTTTGCTCAAGATCGAGCCGGACGCGCAGCGCCCAGCCGAGCAGGGCGACGGCGGCGAGTGAGGCGGCCGGCTGAATCACAGCGCCCAGTACCGTAGGCGTCGCCCAGCTGAACAAATAGGCCAAAAGGCTGTCCGGGCCGGCGGAGCTGCCAAGCGCGAGGCCAGCGAGACCGAGTATCGGCCACCGGGTGTCGCACACCGTGGCCTCAGCGCCGATCGGGGGACCGAGATAACTGCCTACCGTCAGGCCGGCCAGCAGCGTCCCCGCGGCGATGGCCGGGATACTCCACCACGCGGATCCGGCCGCTCCGGATGCGCCGCTTGAGGCAATGATGGCCACTGCTGCGGCCACCGCCGTGATTCCGGCAACCACGATCCGCGGGCGCCGCCAGCCGCGCACCGAGCGACAGTCGCTAAGCAACTTCGCTAGCCGGCCAAGGAAGCGCTCCCTGCCGGCTTCGGCTGGATGGTCCCTAGCGTCGTGGCGCCGCGRCATGTTCTTGCGTTTCCCGGCCGGCCCGGCGGGTCACTTGCAGGTGCAGCGCTGTTCGGTGGGTACGTCGGCCATGACGGAATCGACGTGCTCGCCGCAGCCGGCCCAGGTGATCTTTCCACAGTTATTGCAACGGACGGGACTGCACATTGGGTTTCTCCTTTGGTGGGTACTGCTGGATGGGTGGTGCTGGTTTGGTGGTTGCTGGCGTGGTGCAAAGCCGCACCTCTATTGGACCGCGAAGGTCTGGGCGCCAGCGGCTAGGACACGGTCAGGACGCGGGAGCGGCGGCCAGCTTGGCCCGGATTTCTTCCATGTCCAGCCCCTTGACGGCGGTGATGAGCTCATCCAGGCCGCCGGCGTTCATGGCACCTGGCTGCGAGAAGACGAGGATGCCGTCTCGGAAGGCCATCAAGGTGGGGATTGAGGTAATGCGTGCCGCCGCGGACAGTCCAGGCTCGGCCTCCGTGTCCACCTTCGCGAAGACGACGTCGGGGTGCGCTTCGGAAGCCTTGCTGAAGGTGGGGGCAAACATGCGGCACGGACCGCACCAGGCTGCCCAGAAGTCCACCAGCACAATGTCGTTGCCGGAGATCGTGTCGTTGAAGGTCTTTTCAGAAATGTCGATGGTTGCCATGCCCTCAATATATACCCCCGGGGGTATTGCCCGCAAGCGCGCATCCAAGGCTGGACAGTCGCCTGCGGCTGTTTGCGAAAATACCCCGGGGGGTATCATTATGGAACGGTAACGTTCCCGTCCGGGGCTCCGGCGGCCTGAAAGGAAAGCAGTATGAAAAGCATTTCTGTCGACGACCTGGCCATGCTGGTCCCGGGCGTTCCGCTTATCGATGTACGGGAGGCCGAGGAGTTCGCCGAGGCCAGTGTTCCCGGCACCAAGAACCTCCCGCTGTCGCGGTTGCAACACACCCTTGGCGACATTCCGACCGGCCGTACCGTCTATGTCATGTGCGCCTCCGGCGGCCGCAGCGCCCGGGCTACCACGTTCCTCGCCGAGCATGGCTACGACGCCGTCAATGTGATGGGCGGAATCACCGAGTGGTACCGCAACGGCCATCCGGTAACCTACCGCGGCGGAGGCAACTGAGCATGGCATCGGCCATCAGCCTGCCCGGGGCAACGCCGGGTAGTGACGCCGGGATGCGCCGCACCATCAACCGGCTCAAGCGCGCCCAGGGCCAGCTCGGCGCCCTGATCGCCGCCGTCGAGTCCGGATCAGACTGTCGGAGTGTCGTCACGCAACTCTCGGCTGTCCGCGGCGCCCTGGATAAGGCCGGGTTCGAGCTCCTTTCCTCCGCCATGCGCGACTGCATTACCGACGTGCCGTCCGGGGTGGAGGCGGGGTTGCCCGCCGGTGCGGAGGCGCAGAGGCTGACCCTCGAGGAAATTCGTGGCCTCTTCCTGCGCTTGACCTGATGCCCGCAGCCTGCGTGGCGCTCCCGGCGCTCCTCGTGCGCCCTTATAGATTTTGATCCGCTATACCCCTGGGGGTATATTGTAAGTGGCTGGATCGGCCACTTGCCCCGCCCGAATGCCTCCCGAAAGGTGCACATCCATGGACATCACCGCCCAGCAACTCGACGAACAGCTCAAGAACGGCAGCGACGCCCAGATCGTGGACGTTCGCGAATCCGAGGAAGTCGCCGCCGGCATGATCGCGGGCGCGCAGCACATCCCGCTGGGCGAACTGCCCGCGCGAATGGGCGAGCTGGACAACTCCCGCCCCGTCGTCGCCGTCTGCCGCAGCGGTCGCCGCAGCGCCGCAGCCGCGGACCAACTTGCCGCCGCAGGCTTCACCGCCTACACGATGACTGGCGGGATGCTCGACTGGACTGCCGCAGGACTTCCTGCCGGCTGACTCTCCCCAAGACTGCCCGGGCGGCGCTTCCCCCCACGCGCCGCCCGGGCCTCCACCTGTCCTGACTGTTCTGTCCTGGCTGCGCCCTGCCGGGCTCCGGGCCGGTGGACGGCGATGTCCCGCATCCGCGGGCTGTCGCCAGAATTGCCCAAGCTATACCGAAAGAGACTATGACTACCTCAAAGCAGACCACCCCGGTCCAGTCCGCACCCCAGTCCATTGACGCCTCCACGCTGAAAGCCTGGGAGGACAACCACGATGACCTGATGGTGATTGACGTACGCAGCGGTGCCGAGTTTGATTCGATGCACATCAAGGGCTCGTACCATGTCCCGCTCCCGCTGCTGAGCGAGCACGCTGAGGAATTTGCCGCCAAGATGGGCACCCGCGTCGTACTGGTGTGCCAGTCCGGAAACCGTGCCGAACAGGCCCGGAAGCATCTGGATGCGGTAGGCCTCGGCAGCGCCAGCGTGCTGACCGGAGGCGTTCCTGCCTACGCCGCCGCCGGCGGCAACGTCGTCAAGGGCAGGAACACCTGGGCCCTGGAGCGCCAGGTCCGCATGACGGCCGGATCCTTGGTCCTGGCCGGCGTGGTGGGCAGCAAGCTGCTCTCGCCGAAGTTGGGACTGCTTGCCGGCGGCATCGGGGCGGGCCTGACCTTCTCCGCGGCAACGAACAGCTGCGCGATGGGCCAGATGCTTTCCAAGATGCCGTGGAACCGCTCCGCCAACGAGCCCACCGCCCACCAGGCACTGCAGAACCTGGGCTCCAAGGCATGATCCTCACCGCGGCGGCGTTCGGGCTGATCGTCGGCGGCCTGCTGGGCCTGGTAGGAGGCGGCGGGTCCATTCTCGCCGTCCCCGCGCTCGTCTACGGCGTGGGATTGCCGCTGGCCGCGGCGATACCGACGTCGCTGGTCGTGGTCGGGGCCTCGTCCGCCGTCGCGGTGGTGCCCCGGCTGCGGGGCGGAGTGAACTGGCGGCTGGCCCTCATCATCGGTGCCGCCGGCACGGCAACCGCCTACCTGGGCGCCTACGTGAACCGGTTGCTCGACCCGAAGGTATTGCTGTTGGCCTTCGCCGCCATCATGGTCTTCGCCGGCATCCGGATGATGCTTCCGTCCAAGGCGGCCGGCGGATCCTGCGCCCTCCCCGGCGGCGGCGTGAACTGGCGCAGCTGCCTGCCCAAGGCAATCGCGACCGGCGCCGTCGTGGGCTTCCTGACCGGGCTGCTGGGCGTCGGCGGCGGGTTCCTGATCGTCCCGGCGCTGACCCTCGTCCTGGGCCTGCCGATGGCGGTGACGGTCGGCACTTCGTTGGTCATCATTGTGATCAACTCGATGGCCGGCTTCGCAGCGCACCTCGGCGACCTGCAGATCGACTGGGCCGTGACCGCCGCTTTCGCAGGGGCAGCAATGGTTGCTTCGCTGATTGCGGGCCGGCTGGGGACCAAGATCCCGGACAAGGCGCTCAAACGCGGCTTCGGCGTCCTGGTCCTGCTGGTCGCCGCCTACGTGACGGCGCAGGCGCTGGTCTCCTAAGAGGGCTTCAACTGAACAAAAGCGCCGGAGGATTGTCCTCCGGCGCTTTTGTTGTGCCCGAATTCGCCTTGACGGGTCTGTGCAGCGTCCCGCGGGCCGTTGGCGGGGTTCCGGATCCTCTTGAATCCGTGGCGTATCGGGAGGATCGTTGGCCCTGCAGCGCGGCGCTGTGCCCTAAAAACCATGGCGCTGTGCCCGAGGGACACACGACGGAGGCGCGCAATGGCAACAGGAAAAACGTTCCGCATCGTCGTGGGGGTCGACGGGTCGACTTCCTCCTATGCCGCGCTGGACTGGGCCCTCGAAGAAGCCCGCCTGCGCTCTGGCCAGGTCCACATTGTGAGCGCCTGGCATTACCCCGTCATCGGTGACGCGGCAGGCCGGGCGCCGGATCGGGATGCTTTCGGCGACCATGCCCGGCAGGCTCATGCCGAGGCAGTGCGGCACGCGGCGGATGCTGGCGTCGATGTCACCGGTGAGGTGACCGAAGGGCATCCGGCCGAGGTGCTGCTCGGCGCCGCCGCGGGGGCCGACCTCCTCGTGGTTGGATCGCGCGGGCACGGCGGCTTCGCGAACATGCTGCTGGGCTCGGTATCGACCCAGGCTGTACACCACGCCGAGTGCCCGGTGCTGGTCGTCCGTCCAGGCGTTCACCCGGCGCCGGGCTCCTGACGGCGAGGCTGGCCAGGGGCTCATCGGGCCCCCGTCGCCGCTGGGATGCCAGGGGGAACTTTTCCCAGACACAGCTGTGGCGGCGGTCCGGGTTTCCCCGGGCCGCCGCCACGCATTTACTCTGTTTCGTTACTGCTGATACTGGCTAGCTGGCCGGAACGGTGTCCGTTGCCTGCTGCTGTGCTGCCCAGGCTGCGTAGCTGCCGTCGAGTTCGACGACGTCGTACCCGGCCCGGCGCAGGGCGCTGGCCGCGACGGAGTTTCGGACGCCGCTCTGGCAGTAGGAGACGATGGTGCCCTCTGCGGGGAGTTCGTCCAGGTGCCACATGACGCGGCCGCCGCTGAGCTGGTAGGAGCCGGGGATGTGGCCGGCCGCGTGCTCGGTCTTGTTGCGGACGTCCAGGACCATGGCGGCGTCAAAGCCCTCGAGTTCTTCCGGCTGGATCAGCTTGGGCACGGAGATCGGGAGGCCTTCGAGGCCGGTGACGTAGCCGGCGACCTTGTCGATGCCAACGCGGACCAGGTGGTCCCACATCTCCTGTGCTGCGGCCTGGTTGTGGGCGAGCAGGACCAGCGGGGCCTTGTCCTTTTCGGGGTCGACCACCCAGGCGCCGAAGCTGGCGGTGGACTTGCCGGCCGGGACGTTGACCGAGCCCGTGACGGTGCCTTCGTGGACCTGGCCGTTGGGGCGGGTGTCCACGAAGATGACCTTGTCCGCGGCCAGGTCGGAGGCGACGTCGGCCGCCGGCAGCTCGGTCAGGGGTGCGCGTTCGCCCATGACAGCGGGGCCTTCACGGTTTTCGCGCTTCATCCGTGCGAAGTAGGCGTGGGCGTCGGGCTGGCCGTCGAGGAGTTCGTTGATGAAGCCCTGCTCGTCGTTGGCCGCGAGGTACGGGCCCCACCAGGCGTAGAGGCGTTCGTAGCCGACGGTCGAGGACGGGATGGCGCCGAGGGCCTTGCCGCAGGCGCTGCCGGCGCCGTGGCCGGGGTGGACCTGGACGTGGTCCGGCAGGGTCAGGAACTTATCCCGCAGGCTGGCGAAGAGCTGCTTGGCACCTTCGAAGCGGGTGTCGACGCCGCCGGCGGCTTCATCCAGGAGGTCCGGGCGTCCGAGGTCGCCGGAGAACACGAAGTCACCGGAGAGCAGGTAGCCGGGCTTGTCGGCGAACGCGCCGTCGGTGATCAGGAAGGACAGGTGCTCCGGGGTGTGGCCGGGGGTGTGCAGGGCCTTGACGGTGATGTTGCCCAGGGTGATTTCGTCATTGTCGTTCAGGCGTTCGGCCTCGAAGCCGTACTGCCAGTCCGCGCCGCCCGCGCCGGAGACGTAGGCGGTGGCGCCGGTTGCGGCGGCCAGTTCGCGGGTGCCGGAGAGGAAGTCCGCGTGGATGTGCGTCTCGGTCACGGCCACGATCTTCATCCCGTTCGCGGCAGCAAGGTCCCGGTAGACAGCGATGTCACGGCGGGGGTCAACCACAAGGGCCTCACCCTTGGCCTGGCAGCCGATGAAGTAGCTGGCCTGTGCGAGGTCTTCGTCGTAGATGCGCTCGATGAGCATTCGGGGAACTCCTTCTTGAGGTGGACGGGGAAGGGATTCCTTCCTCCTCTACGTTCAACAATAATACCCCGGGGGGTATCTCGCAAACGCGACAGGACAGATTCTTCGGCGGGGCCGACGGCGTGGCCCGGAGGCTCAGCCGCCGACCCTGGCCAGCACCTTGTTGATGGTGGCGGCGAGTCCCCGCGCAGCCTGGAGGACGGTGGCGTCGGAGAGCGTTTTCGTTTCCGTGTCCACGCACAGCACGCCTTTCCTGGCGCCCACCAGGACATGCCTGACACCCGTCCCGTCCGGCAGCACATAAACCAGGGCGTAGCCGGCTTCTCCGCCGGTGTCGACGGCCAGGTGCTTGATCGCCGTCCAGGTGCGCGAGCCGCCGCCGGGGAGCTTTTCCAGGATGGAGCCACAGCGGCCAAGGTCAGCTGCCCGGCTGTCTGAGGGTGACGATCCCGTCGGCGGAGACGGCAAGCTGAGGAGCCGCAAACTGATCCGGTCCGTTTTCGGCGGATCACCAGGGATCTCCGCCACCACGGCGGAGGACCCCGCGAGGGAGGCAAGATATGCCGCGTCGTCATAGACGCAAGCCGGCGCGGCCCGAGCCGTTGCGGGCCCGGACCGGGCGTAGCCACCCTCCAGCACCTGGGCTTGGTTCCCTGTGGGCCCGGTAATGCCCTGCAGCAGCCGGGCCAGTTGCTGCGGTGTCTGCTGCGCGGGACGTCGAGGGCTGGCGGGCGGACCCGGCGCCGGTGCGGCAGACGGCGCTGGGCTGGAGACTGTCTGGCCGATCAGCTTTTGGGCCAGCCGGACCAGCGGCTCGAGGGCCGTCCTAACATCGTCTTCGGAACTGGGGGCGGGTGCCTGTCGGCGCAGCCCAATCGACAGCGTGCCCTGCAGCACCTGCAATGCGATGGTGGCTCCGACCGGGGGAGTACCGGCAGTCGCCGGGGTGCCCAGGACGGTGGCGTAGGCCTTCTCGCCCACGGCCGGCACGTTGAGCAGCCTGACGGTGGAGGATGGGGCATTCCCCGACGTCTGCCGGAACGTTGCACACCTTTGGGCCAGCGCGTCGGTGTAGGCGAAATCCGCAGCGAGTATCTCGCTTCGCGGCGCGCTTCGGGCAAAGACGAAAGCGAGGGCCTCGCGGGACCACGCCCCGGTCAGGGTGAGGACGCCCGCGGCGAAGTGCATTGCAAGGTCCGCTCCGCTGGTGGGCGAGCTGTGCGGGCGGAACACCCCGCATTCGCCGGGCTCGACGGCGGGATCGTCGAGGGGGCCCTGCTGGCCTTGCAGGCGGGAGCGCAACTCCGAGCTCCTGGAGACACGTCCGGTGCCCTCATGGTTTCCGTTGATGGCCGACTCCAGCAGGACCATGAGTTCTTCATCGGAGAGCACACCTTCCGCCGTCGACGCCGGGACAGGCGCGCTCGCGGGGACCGATCCGTTCCCGTCAGGTGGTGAGGGCGGATCCGGCGTGCAGCCGGTGACCGCCAGAGCGGCGGCAGCGCAGGCAAAGAGCCAGCGACGTGACCGTGAAACAGGCCCACCGGCATTTCGGGTTGTTGCAGCACCTGGACACACGACTGGACTCCCTGCCGTCGAAAGATGTGCTGAGCCCATGTTCCGCCGCGGGGTTGGACGGCACCAGAGGATTTGTGCCCCTCGGCGCACGACAGGCTGGTGTCCCGCCGTCCGGGCCCGCTTAGGCTCTGCAGCCCTAGCCGGGTCAGAATGGATCCATGAGCCAGGCCGGGGACTTCATCGATGCGTGCCTGCAGCGTGAGAGCTCATGGCAGCGCGCCGAAGAAGCGCGGGACCGGTATGGACCGGACCTGGCGAGTTACGGCTGTTCCGTCGGTGCCGTCCGCGGCACGGTCCGGGATGCGCTCCGCCGCTACCGGGACCTTGACCGTGACGAGATCGCGGCGCTGAGCTCGGAGTTGTGGGCGGTCCCGGTTTTCGAACGCCGCCTCGCCGCCGTCGTCCTACTGCAATCCCGCGTGGCTGTGTTGGACAATTCGGACCTGACCCGGATCGAGGGCTTCGTCCGTACCGCTCGCCTGCGTGAGCTGGCCGACCCGTTGGCAATCGACGTCGTCGGGCCGCTGCTGGCGGGGCTGGATCCCCAAAGCCGGGCCCGCGCGGACGCTGTGATGGGCCGCTGGCTGCAGGACCCGGACGACTGGTTGCGACGCGCGGCCCTGATGGCGCCGCTCCGTGAGCTTCGATCCGGCGCGGGCGACTGGGACCGCTTTGTGCGCGATGCCAGAAAGTGCCTCACGCCCAGTGCCGGGAGCGGGACGGAGGCCCTCGTCGGTGACTCCTGCCTGGTCCGGGATGCGGTCTCACATGTCGTCGCCGAGGTGCGGAAACGCCGCCCTGAGCTGCGGCTTTAGCGAAGCGGGTACTAAGGCTCTCGCGGGAGGCACCGCGGCGGGGTCAAGCTGAAGCGGTGAAGACCTTCCAGGCGCGGCGCTGGGCGCGCCAGCTCAGTTGGACCGTCGTTGCAGGAACGCTGTTGGCCGGGTGCTCGGCCGGCCCCGGCTCGGGGCCGGGCACAACCGGCGCCCCCACGACGGGCGCCGCCACGACGGGCAGCCCCACGACGGAAACCCCCACGACGGGCACCCCCGGTGCGGCCAGCGGCCCGGCCGGAAAGCCGACGGCTGATGGGAATCGGGACTACACCGACGCACGGCTGCAGGCGCTGCTCCGGGGAGTCAAGCTCGATGGCATCGGCCAGCTCCAGGCAGATGACCCCCGGGCCGTGGCGTCGGGCGCGCTGGGTGATTACCACGACGCCTCCGACCCGAAACGCGGCGCTGCGCCGGGCAAGTGCGAGCTCTTCGACAGTTACCTCATGTTCAACGCCGCCAACGGCAGCCTGGCAAGCGGCCTCCTGATTCCGTCCACGCCCGGGGACCAGGACGCGATGAAGATGACCGGAACCTACCGCTCCCTCAGCGCCGTCCATCCCGCGTCTTCAACCGGGCGGTCCGAATTCCAGCAGCGGCGCGATGCCTATGGTTCATGCAACACCGTGAGGGAAATCTCCCTGCTGCCCGGCAAGCTGCAGATGGATATTGTCCGGCTCTCGGCGAAGGTCGACGGAGAGCAGTCATTCGCGGTCTCGCAGCTCACCTCCGACGGCGCGCGGGTCGGCGCAATCTACGTGGGCGGCAGCAAATCCGGGGTGGACGTGATCTACCGCCAAACCGTCAACGGCAACGCGGCGCAGACACTCGACGCCGATGCCGCCGCCAGGCAGGGCGCCGACGTCGTCAACCAGGTGCTCAGCAGGTTGCCCTAGCGCTGCGGCCGGCGCTCCACGACGGCGTATGCCTTGCCGTCGAGGAACTGCCAATCGGTCACCACCATGAAACCGAGCGTGTCCACACGGTCGTTCAGGACGTGGACATCGAAGCCGCCGTCGCGCGGTTCGGCGTCCCACGTCGCCACATGGATTTCCTTCTCCTCGAGAATCAGCAACTCGGTGTTGACGTCAAAATCCTCCTGCGACTCATCGCTGAGCTGGCAAATCGCGACACAGTGGCTGTTCATTTCGTGCCTCCGCTCGGGGAACGCTGGGTGCCTTCATCCTATGGCGGACGACCGCCGGAGCCCTAGGCCTTGTCCGCAAGGGGACACAGCGGACTGTCCGCGCGAGCACACGGCCCCGTTATCTGAATGTGACATTCAGGCCATGGGCCGTTACCGTGGATAGGTGCCTGTTTGTATCCGATACGGGCGCTCCCGAGCCGATTGCCTAACTCTGCCGCGGCCCGGGATCCGAATGCAACCATCTGGCAGAGACGGGGAAACCACTTTCGATCTGCGTTTTTAGCAGGTCTTGGGGTGAAGCCGCACAGCGCCCGCATTGACGGGCCCGCGGCCGGGTGCCTCCCATCCGAATCCGACAGCTCACCTCGCAGGCATTGGGAGRGGCTACAACCATGACTTCAAGCATTACTTCTGCGCGCCATCGTTCCGACGCATCCGCCGGACAGGGCTCAGCATTCTCGGGCAAATCAGGCATCATCGGCCGTCAGGCCGCGGTAGTCTTCGCAGCCTCCGGCCTGGTCCTCACGAGCGGAATGGCCGCCAATGCAGCTGTCGCCCCGGCCGAAAACGAGGCCGCCCCGGCGTCGTCCGTTGACGTCGGCAGCAAGATTTCCGCGCCCGTCACCGCCGATTCCGCGGTCCAGATCAGCTTCGCCCGCCCGGCAGTGACGACCACGCCGGCACCGGTCGTCGCACAGCCGAAGCCTGTTGCAGTCCCGGCAGTCGCCGCCCCGGCGCCGGCCGTCGCACCCGCCCCGGCCGTTGCGCCGGCAGCTCCCCAGATCACCGTGCAGGCGAAGTCGGCCGTGGCGCCTGCCCCCGCAGCCGGCGGAGTCAACGCCGCGATGCTCTCTGCTGCCTACAGCCAGATCGGCATCACCCAGGACTGCACCGCCATGGTGGAGAAGGCCCTCGGTGCGGCCGGCATCCACGTGGGCGACCTCGGTCCCCAGCAGTTCATGAACTACGGCAAGGTTGTGGGCACCCCGCAGCCCGGTGACATGATCGTCCAGTCCGGCCACGTGGCCATCTACGCCGGTGGCGGCGAGGTCATCAGCGGCGGCATGAACGGCAGCAACCAGACCATCAAGCACCCGCTTTCCTGGCTGACTGCCACCGGCGGTGTGACCTTCGTCCGCGCCGGCGCATAGCAACAAGCGCAGGAACCTCTTTCCAGGGCCGGGGCCGGCTGCCTTTTCATGGCAGCCGGCCCCGGCTTTTGCGCACGTTTTTCGCCTGCCGGCGATGCTCAGGCGGTATACCGCAGCAGGACGACGCCGTTGCCAAACGTACGGGTGCCGGCGAGGCTCAGCGCGGTCCTGTCGTCAGAGTCCTTGAATAGCGGGTTCCCGCGTCCAATCAGCACCGGGTGGACGTAGATCCAGTACTCGTCGATGAGTCCGAGCCGGCGGAAGGTAGCGGCCAGGTCCGCCCCGCCGAGCGCCAGGCTTCCCCCGGGTTGCGCCTTCAGTGCCAGCACCTCATCGGCGACGACGTCGCGCGCCACCGTGGTGTTCCACCCCGCCCGCTCCAGCGTCCTGGAATAGACGATCTTCGGCATGTCCCGCCAAATTTTTGCGAACTCGGCCTCGGCTGGGGTGCTGGAGGGATCCTGATCCGCCGTCGGCCAGAATCCGGCCATCAGTTCGTAGGTGACGCGGCCGTCCAGGAAGGCGCCCATGGTGGCGAGCTGCTCGTTGAAGTGGGTGTGGAGTTCCTCGTCGACCATGTGCCAGTCGATCTCGCCGTTGGGGCCCTCGAAGAAGCCGTCGAGGGACACCTGTATTGCCAGGATGATCTTCCGCATGGCCGAGAGCTTACGCCGCGAGGATCCCTGGCGGGAGGCTGTAGCGTGACCGTGGGGCCGATCCGGCAATTTTCTGCCGATTAGGGTCTTATGGCTTCCGGCGGAAGCTCTTTGAGCCAATTACGGCAGTATCTTGCCGAATGAGTCCGTATCGGCCATGATGGGAGAGTCCTCGCGCTGGATCGGCAACATACCGCCGGAAGGGATTGGCCGGAGGATGCGGTAACAAAGGGACGAGAAGGGGAGCACAGTGAGCGACGTGGGGGCGATAGCCGAGGGGATCCGCCGGACCCGCAGGGAGGCCGGTCTGACCCAGGCGGACCTGGCGCACCTGGCCGGAACCTCGGAGCGCACCGTCCGCGCCATCGAGACAGGGAGCGGGAACCCGTCACTGCAGGCGGTCGTGGCGGTGGCGAACGTGCTCGGCCTGAAACTCGCGGTGGGCTGATGGTCCCGGAACTCCAGGACCTGAGGTTCGTCAAGGCCGCTGACGTCTACAAGAACGGCCGCCTGGCCGGCCGCCTAGCCCGCACCGGCGCCGGGGGAGTGCAGTTTACCTACCGCCCCGACTATCTCGCCGGCGGCCATCCGGCCGTTGCCGTCTCCCTGCCGCCGGTCGACGTCGCGGTGGAAGCCCCGGCCGGGGCCTTGCCTGCCTTCTTCGCCGGCCTCCTGCCCGAAGGCCACCGGCTCACCGTCCTGAAGAACGCCACCAAGACCAGTTTCGACGACGAGCTGACCCTGCTCCTCGCCGTCGGGGCGGACGTGCCGGGCGATGTGCAGGTGGTTCCTGCCGGAGAGGCGCCGGCTGAACCGGCGGCCCTGGCCGATACCTCCCGGCCTGAAGAGCTGGATTTTTCCTTCCTCGCCAACACGGTAGACCTGCACGGCATCCCGGGGGTTCAGCGCAAGACCAGCGCGTCCATGCTGACCACGCCCCTGGCCCTGCGCGGACACCGCTACCTGCTGAAGCTCGATCCTCCGGAACATCCGCACCTGGTGGAGAACGAGGCCGCCCACCTGAAAGGTGCGAAGGCACTGAAGATCCCCGTCGCGAAGAGCTCCGTCATTGCCGACCGCAACGGACTGCCCGGGCTCCTTGTCGAACGGTTCGACCGGGTCAAGTCGGCCGACGGCGCATGGCACCGGCTGCCGCTTGAGGACGGCACCCAGGTGCTGGGTCTGCCGCCGGCCTCCAAATACGGGGTGGACGCCGAGGAGGTCGCCGCCGCCCTGGCCCGGATGTGCAAGGCCCCGGTGGTAGCCAGCCGCAACCTGTACCTCCAGTTCCTCTTCGCGTGGCTGACCGGAAACGGTGACCTGCACGCCAAGAACCTGGCCATCCTGGGCGGACCCGGCGGATTCGTCATGGCCCCCGTCTACGACGTTCCCTGCACCTTGCTGTACGGGGACGAGACCCTGGCGCTGCCCGTCGCCGGCAAAACCCGGAACCTCAAAGCACGGCACTGGGCAGAATTTGCGCACGCACTTGGCCTGCCGCAGCGCGCCGCGGAAAGTGCCAACCGCACGGCGCTTTCCGCGGCGGGTGCCGTCCGCCTCGACGAGTTGCCATTCTCCGGCTCACCGCTGCGCGGGGCACAGCGGGAGCTGCGGTTCAGGCGCCAGGAACTAAGCGCCTGAACCGGGGATCCACTGGTTGAGCCCTAGCCGCGCCTATTCCGCGCCCTTGGCGAAGGCTGCTGCACTCAGGAACTCAATCCCGACGAACCGTTCCCCACCCTCAACCCAGGCGTCGTGGCCCGGCGGAATGGTGTAGGAATCGCCAGCAGCGATGTCGATTCGTCCGCCGTCGGTGGTCTCGACGGTCAGCTTGCCGGAAACGCAGAAGCCGACGTGGCTGTTCTCGCACGATTCAGTCTTCACCACGGGTTTGATGCACTCGGACCAGCGCCATCCCGGCTCGAAGCTGAACCGGCCGATCGTGTAGTCGCCGACGGACACAATGTCCACCTCAGTCTTATCCGGACGGCGTTTCTCATCCGGCGAGTTGTGGGACTTCACCTGCAGCTGGGTAACAACATTTGTGGTCATGGCACTCCCTCTTTCGATCAGGGAATTTAACTGCTTACGGAGCCAAGCGTCCTCGCTTGGCCGCCGGTTGTCGATACACAGTTTTCCTAGAAGCTGGACGAGCTCCCGGACCCGGAAAAGCTGCCGCCGCTGCCGCCGTAGCCTGTGGTGGACCCGCCCCTCGCAGAGCTGACGCTGCCGACGCCCGTGCTGAAACCAGAGTTGAAGGTGGGGACCGAAAAGAAGTAATAAGAGGGATAAACCGTGCCCAGGATGCTGGGTTCATAGCTGCGCCGTTGCTTCTTGCCGGTCCCCGCCTGGGCCTCCTCCATTTCCCGGCGCATGAGTTTGGCCTCGCGCTCGTTGCGGGCGAAACCGGCAATCACAGTGTCGGCGTGGCTCTTGAGTAGACCGGAAAGTTCGGTCCTGGCATCGCGCAGCCGGTCCAATGCGGTTTCGGGAGTGATGGTGCCGTCGGACAGTTCCGCCGTCCAGCGCTCGATCTCACGCTGGCTGCGGTCGCGGAAGGAACGGAGGGAGGCTGCCGTGGCGGAGTCGCTTTCGCCGTGGCTCTTGGCGAGCATGCCCTCAATCCCGGCGAGGTCGCTGCGGAAGGGAGCGAGCTGCCGGTCCCACGCCGTCGCCCAGATGGACCCCCGGTTCAGCAAGGCGTTGGTGTCGGCAATGACGTCGTCCAGGGCATCGAGTTCGGCAGCCGCGTCCGCGTACTTCCGCGCCAGCGACAGGCTGGACCGGCGCCCCAGTTGCCGCGGCGTCAGCGCGTGCACCTGGTTGGAGAGCCCGGTGGCCGTGTTGTAGCGGCTCAGGAAGGTGCGGTGCTTCTCCAGCACAGTGCTGCCGTACCGCGAGGATTCGGGGATGGTGCTGGCATTGAGTTCGGTTACTTGGAGGTCCATGCTCACATTGGCATAGTTCGCGTCGCCGCGGGCGATCTCCTTGCGGCTGCCCACCCGGGTACGCCAGCGAACCAGCAACCAAGTGCCCGCTCCAGCCGCGACAGCCCCCACGGCGCTCCAAGCTGTGACGAGGAACGCCGTCGAGCGGTACCACGGCTGGTTGATCAGCTCGGCACCGCGCCGGATGCCGGCAATGGTGCCCTCCGTCCACTGGGCGTCGCGCAGCAGTTCCTTGGCCGCATCCTGGATGTCGGCTCGCTGCTCAAGCGACACCTTTCGGTCCTCGCCCATGTACGTTCCCACGTGTCGGCCGACCGGATCCAGCGCGAAGATGAAGAGCCCGTCCGCCCACTTCTGCCCGTCCTTGCTGATCCAGTCCGGGTGCTCGGCGCGGGCGAAGCGCAGCACCTCCTCGTTCAGGTTGTCCGAGGCCCTGCCGTTGTACGTATATACGGCCACCTTGGTGGGTTCGTAGAACTGAATATTCTGCACAGCGGGGAGCAGGGTGTTGCGGTCGAGGACTCCCGCCCGGTCCTCCACGACGACGTCGGCAGGCGGGACGGCGAGCGCCGCCGTCGCGCCGCCCAGCAGGACGGCCAACGGGAAGACGAGCAGCAACAGGGCGCCCGCCAGCTTCGGGCCGATAATCTTCCGCATAATCCCCATCGCCTGAGACTAGTGTCTGCTGCCAGCGTCGTCGAGCCACCGAGGCGCTGAAAGGGCCTAAAGACACCATGACGGGGGCACAGGACCCCTTCATACTGACGGCATGAGTCAACCGCCGAACGGCTCCAAGGGACCGGTGCCACCCGGTGACGACAGCCGGCACAGCCCGCCGCTTGTCCCGGAATCGGCGGCGGCACCGGCGCCCGTTGCGGAACGGCGCCGGCCCGACAGGGTGCTGCTGGGAATCGTGGTTGCGATCGCCGCTCTGGTGGTGGTCGCCTTGGCCGTTGTATTCCTGCGCGGCGAGCCGCAGTCGCTGGATGCATCGTCCCCGGCCGGAGCGGTCCAGCGTTACAGCAGATCCGTCATCGACTCCGATAGCGCCGCGGCGGACGCCTACCTCACCGATGCCGCCCGGTCCCGCTGCGCCAACTTCTACGGCAACGCCCAGGCCAGCCGCGTGGTCCTGATCTCCACCACTGAACGGGGGGACACCGCGACGGTGAAGGTTTCCATTGTCCACGACGCCGGAGAGGGTCCCTTCGGGCCGTCGGAATTTTCCGAAGAGGGGGTCATCGGCCTCGTGAAAGTGGCCGGGAAATGGATGATCAACGACCTGCCCTACAGTCTCCAGACCTGCGCGGGGGGAGTGGTGAAGAAGTGAGCACCGCCCGAATGCCTACCCGGATGCCCGCCGGTCCGGCGGCGGGGCCGGTCCAGGCGAAGGTCCGGCGCCTGGTGGTCTTCGTGCTGCTGTTTGCGCTTGTGGTGATTGCCGCCAACGGGCTGAGCGGGTTGCTGGAAAGGCTGCTGCGGTCCGGCCAGGTACTGGCCGGGGAGGGGGTTGCGGGGCTCGCACTGTCGCTGGCGTTCACCCTGATCGGCGGCCCCCTCGCGGCGTTGCTGTGGTGGCTCGTCTGGCGGCGGTTGGACCAGGAAGCGGAGCGGGCGGCCACGTCATGGGGGCTCTACGTCGCGGCGGTTTACACGATTTCCCTGGTGCTGTTTGTGACATCCTTGCTCGCGATGGCGGCCTCGTTCATTGCCGAGGAGAATCCGGAATGGCGGTCGCCGCTGTCCGTCGGGCTGGTCTGGGCACTGGTCTGGGTTTGGCACCGCTGGATGTGGCGGCACCCGACCAGGGGCCCGCTCGAACTCAGGAACGTGCCGGCTGTTATCGGCACTTACTTTGGGCTGGGCGTCGGGGTGGGCGCCGCCGTGACTGCCCTTGGGGGTCTGCTCGACGTCGCCATTCGCGGATGGATGGAGCTCACCTCGACCGTCGACCCGTGGTGGCGGTCCACCCTGCAGGATCTGCTCTGGGCTGCCGGCGGGTGCCTGGTTTGGTGGTGGCACTGGCTCCGGGGTGGGGCGCAACGGCTCCGGGGCGGATTCGCCGATGTGGGGCTGGTCGTCGTCGGCGTGCTGGCCTCCGGACTGCTGGCGCTGGGAGGGTCCGGTACCGTCCTCTTTGTCCTGCTGCGGCTGGCCTTCGACCGGCAGGACCCCCTGATGGAACTGCTGGCGCCCCTCGGCACGGCTATTGCCGCCGCCGCCGTCGGCTCGTTGGTGTGGCGCTATCACCGCACAGCTGCGGTCAGCCGCGCCGAACGGACCCGTCAGGCCGGAGCGCTGGTGACGTCGGGCGTTGCCCTGGCAGCAAGCGCCACCGGCGTCGGCGTGATCGTGAACGCGGCCCTGTCCATCGCGGTGTCGCCGCTGGCCGGGGGCAACGCCCGAACCTTGCTGTTGGGCGGCATTAGTTCCCTCGCTGTCGGCGGCTGCGTCTGGTGGCTCTCCTGGCGGCCCGCAAGGCAGCACCGGATGGAAGGTCCGGTGCCGCTCGGCAGGCGCGTGTACCTCATCGCAGTCTTTGGCCTCAGCGCGGCGGTGGCCCTGGTTGCGCTGCTGGTGGTTGGTTACCGCGTCTTCGAGTACTTCCTGGGCGATGTCACCGGCGGCAGCCTGGTGGACCGGATCCGCGCTCCTTTGGGTCTGCTGGTGGCCACTGGCCTGGCCGCCGGCTACCACTTTGCGGTGTGGCGGCAGGACAAATCCCGGCCGCTGGCCGCAGGTCCGGGCCGGAAGCGGACCATCGGGCACGTGATTCTCGTGGCCGGGCCGGAGTCGGAGCCGCTGCGCCGGACCCTCGAGGAGCTCACCGG
The DNA here is from genome assembly GCF_056398965.1 of Arthrobacter sp. 01T414. Lineage (NCBI taxonomy): Bacteria > Bacillati > Actinomycetota > Actinomycetes > Micrococcales > Micrococcaceae > Arthrobacter > Arthrobacter sp. 01T414. Next base: position 214,087 of record NZ_JBFTQK010000007.1, read on the forward strand.
GGCCCCGGTCACTGTCTGGAGCCGGGACGACGCCGCCGTGCCGGTGCCCGCCGGGACCGCGCCCGGCGTGCCTGTCGGCGATCCCGGTGCCCGCATGGCCGGCGCCCTGGCCGGGGTGAGGGCCAGCCGCGTGCTCGTGATCACGGGCCCCGGTGGCAGCGTGGACGTTATTCCGCTCCGCGGCTGAACGCGGCGGGGCTGCCGCCCCTGATCAGGCTGCGGATCACGGCAGCCCGGACTCCCTGCGGTAGGCGCGCACGGCGCTGTGCACGGTGGGAAAGAAGTGGTCCGGACCGAACCGGCTGCTGGCGCCAAACCGGATGAGCCGGTCCTTGATGGGGCCCTTCATCTCGGCGAACACCAGGCTGATGCCTTTCCGGGCGAGCTCGTCATCGAGTTCCACGAGGTCATCCAGGGCGGTGGTGTCCAGGTCCGTGATGGCCTCCGAGGCCACCACCACCCAACGCACGGGTCCCGGGGCACGGCCCACGAGTGTCCGGATGTGTTCGGCGAAGACGGCGCCGTTCGCGAAAAACAGCGGGGCGTCGAAGCGGGCAATCACCAGCCCCGGCACCCGGTGGCCGTCCGGGTGCCTGCTGAGGTCGTGGTAGCCGGGCATGTCATCGACACTGGCCAGTTCCGTGCGGTAGGGGTCCCAGGCGCGCAAGACAAAGGCGATGAGGGACAGGCCAATGGCGACCACCACGCCCTCAAGGACGCCGACGAAGGCGACGCCGAGGAACGTGGCCACGAGCAGTGCGGCTTCGGTCCGGCTCATGCGGATGAGCCGGACCAGGGTCTTGACGTCAACGATCGAGGCTGCCGCGACGATCACGACGGCGGCGAGCGTGCTGGAGGGCAGGAAGGCCGTGACCCCCGGGGCTGCGATCATGAACAGGACCACGAAGGCCGCCGCTATGACGCCGCTGAGGGGACTGCGTGCCCCGGCCTGGAGGGCGATCGGGGTGCGGGAGGCGCTGCCGGAGACCGGGAAGCCGCCGAAGAGTCCGCAGGCCGCATTGGCGAAGCCGAGGGCGCCCATTTCTTGGTCCCCGTTCACATGGGAGCCTCGCCGTCGGGCAAGGCTCTTCGAGAGCACCGAGGTATCGGCAAAGGCGATCAACGCGATGCCGGCGGCGGGGCCGAGCAGGGCAATCACTTCAGCCGGGCGGACGCTGGCCAGGTCGGGCGCCGGAGGACCGGCCGGCAGCGCACCCACCACCGGAACGGCCGCGCCCAGCCCGGCCGCCGCGGTGACAGCCATGGAAACCAGCACGGCCAGCAGCACGCCGGGGACTTTCCACGGCAGTGCGCGGCAGCCGAGGATGATCGCGATGCTGCCGGCGCCAAACAGCACAGCCAGCGGATGGGCGGATCCCTCGGCCAGCGTGCGGGCAGTGCCGGTCAGCACGTCGGCGAGGGCGCCGCCGGGCACCGGGATGCCGAACAGCCTGGGCAGCTGGCTCGCGATCACGACGAGCGCAATACCGTTCAAGTAACCCACGCGGATGGGCTTGGACAGCAGACCGGTGACGAACCCAAGCTTGAGGTACCGTCCCACGATCAGCATCACCCCGATCAGCAGCGACAGCACACCCGCCAGGGCCACAGCATGGCCGGACTCCCGGGCCGCCAGTGGGAGGACAGCAGCGGAGATCATCGGCGCAAGGGAGGAGTCCGGCCCGACGATCAGCACCCGTGAGGGTCCGAACACCGCGTACGCCAGCAGGGGGACCACCGAGGCGTAGAGGCCGGTGACGGCCGGCAGTCCCGAGGCTTCGGCGTAGGCCATGCCGGCGGGGATCAATGCGGCGCTCAGCGCTGTACCCGCAGCCAGGTCGGACTTCAGCCACGAGCGCCGGTACTCGAGGACATTCCTGAGGCCGGGCGGCGTACTTCGGATCCAGCGGCGTCCCACAGCAGCCCCGGCTCAGGTCCGGGCTCGCGGCGGGCTGGTGGGCAACATGCTCGATTTTACGTCCCGTGAGCCGCGGAATTCCCTGCCTAGACGCAGCTTGGCTGGTAAGCGGGATCCGCCGGCTGACCGGCCGGGCGTCCCAGCGCGCTGGAAACCAGACGTTGAACAACGGGGTCGTTGGGCGTCTGGTCGTGCTCTATGAGATCCGCGGGGCACTTGTCCTGAATGGTGATGTTGGTGACCTGCCGTGCCGAGCCGGCCAGGAACTGGCTTTGGTACGGCGTCACCACCTCGTCGTGCGTCGTGGAGATGACCGTGTATGCCGGGCCAGCCACGGTGTCCCCAATCGAGTTCAGCATGGCCAGGAACGGCGAGCCGGCCTGCTGGTCTGCGCAGGCCTGGCAGTTGGAGCCGCCCAGTGAGGTCGCCGGCGGCACGGGCTCCGGCGTCGGAGTTATCAGTCCCTGCGTACCGTGGTTGGAGGGGGCGATGCCGATGAGGTGGTTGACCTTTTTCGCACCGTTCAGGAATCCCAGGTAGTACCGCGGCATCATGCCGCCCTGGCTGTGTCCCACGAGGTCGACTTTCTTGGCGCCCGTCGCGGCCAGTACGGCGTCGACGAAGGGGGCGAGCTGCTCGGCAGAATCGGCGATCGGACCGGTGGCGTCGATGCCATTGGTTGTCCCGTAGTTGAGTGCGTACACGCAGTAGCCCTCGCTCTTGAGGGCAGGCGCCATGGTGGCCCAGTTCTTGGCCATACTCTCAAAGGTTCCGGGTACCAGGATCACCGGGTAGGGGTGTGCGGTTGAGGGCTTGCACGACCAGTCGTTGGCGCCGGGTGGGGAGACGTCCACGGTGTCGGCGTGTGCCGCGGGACCGCCGGCCAGGGATCCGCAGAGCAGCGCGATTGCCCCCACTGCTGCGGCCAAGGCCGTGCCGCGCTTGGCTCGTACCGATACTTTGGGCTGGAACATGGGAATACCTCCTCGGTGGGCCCCTCGGCGTTGAGGGGTCAGCTGGATGGTGCTGAGTTCCGGAGCCGCCCCACTGTGATCCGGCTCACTTGCATCAACCCAGACTAGGAAGACCTGCCGGACTTGTGGCCGGACCTGCACGTTTGTGCAGTAGTTTCTGGGCGCGAGGAGCTACTGGCGGGTAACCTCGGTGGCGCGCCTGCACAATTGTCCACATTGCCGCGCTGTGGGCACGTTTAGCGTTTGGCTTCCCCGGACCCGGACCCGGACCCGGACCCGGTTCCTGGCGGGGCGGTGAAGAAGACCGCCGCCCGTGAACCCGCGATGGAACTGGCAACGATGGTGACCAGGGCGCCGAGCAGCAGCGCAGCGTTTTCGCCGGGCAGCAGCACGTGGAGCTCCGTGCCGATGCTGGCGGCTGCTACGGGCACCCCCAGCTGGGCAGCCGAGAGAACGCCCAGCGTCAGTGGGACGCCAACGACCCGTAAGCCGGCGTGCAGCAGCATCGTCCCGATCCCCAGGCACAGGCCCAGGACCACCATGTCCGGGTGGCCGGCAAGCTCCCGCAGATTCAAGGACGCGCCCAGCCAGACGAAGAAGATGGGACCCAGAAAGCCGTCGCTGACGGCGAACAGCTGACGGGCCAGACGCCTCGGTTCGCCGACGGCGGCCACCACCAGGCCGAAGGAGAAACCGGCCAGCATCACGGAAACGTGGCCGAAGTTGGCTATTCCGGCCAGCGCGAACAGCAGCGTCAGCTGGATACGCAGTTCCAGGGCAAATTTGCGGTCTTCGGAGAGACGGTGCATGCGCTGCCGGGTGCCGCTGCGCTCCAGCGCCCGCAGGGCGAAGAACAGCGCAATGGCCGCTGCCCCTACCGCCAGTGCCCCCAAGGCGGCGCGGCCGGCATTCGGCGGGTCCACGGCCAGTGGCAACGCGATAATGCAGGCGATGTCGGCGATGGCAACCTGGGCTGTCATGGCCACCACCTGCGGTCCTCCCAGGCGCAAGGAGTCGACGATGGGGAGGACCAGCGCGGCGGACGAGGACGCGAGCAGCACCATGTAGAGCGGGGCGTGGCCGGTCCCGAAAGCCAGTCCCACGACAGAGCCGACGACGACGGCGACGCCCGCCGCCGCCGCGGCCCTGGCCGAGCCCTGCCCCAGGGCGGAGCGGATCTGGGGATCCCGGACCGGCACATGCGTTCCGGCCACGAACATCATCAGCGCAAAGCCGATGTTGGCCAGCAGGCTGAAGGTGGGATCACCCGGATCGACCAGCGAGAGTCCTGTGCGGCCGATAAGGACGCCGGCCAGCAACTCGCCGAGGACGACCGGCAGGCGCCAGCGGCTTGGCAGTGCCAGCAACGGCCCGGCCAGGGCGACGACGGCGATCAGCGCCAGGGACAGGAACGTCACCGTGGGCACAACCCTGCGGGCACTGACGGCGCAGGCCTCCCCGCCCCATCGGCCGCAGGTGCGGGGTGCCATCCGAGGGGTGCCGCCGTGTCCCTCGCCCGGGGGTGTGTCGCCATGGAACGAGACTAGTCCGTTTGCGGTCCGGCGCCGCCCCTAAACGAGGCGGCCCGGAAACGAAGCGGCCATGAACGGCGCCGCCCCTAAACGGGCCGGCCCCGCCTCCGGGGCTCAGCGTCCGGCTGCCGGGAGGATGATCTTCATGACGGTTCCCTCGGGCCCGGTGCGGGCGACCTCAACCGTGCCCCCGGCCGCCATGGCGATCTCGCGGACCAGGGACAGGCCGATGCCGAAGCTGCCCTGGCGCCTGGCGCCGTCGGGGTTGGATGTCCTGACGAAGCGGTCGAAGATCCGCTCCAGCTCCACGCCGTCGACCCCGGCTCCCGTGTCTGCGACGGTGATGACGGCATGTTCCGGTTCTTCGCTCGTCGAAATGGTGACGCGTCCGCCGGCAGGCGTGTGCGCGAGGGCGTTGTCCGCGAGCGCCAGTACTGCCCGCCGTAAGGCGTTCTGCTCGATTCTGGCCAGCGGACGGCCGGCGGCGGCGAAGTCCAAACTCACATTGTTCGCCGACGCGAGCTGCTGCAGGCTCTCCGCGACGGAAGAGGCGACGTCGGCCAGTTCGACCGGAGCCGCACCCGGCTCGGGGGCCGCCGCGGTAGCGGCGAACAGCAGTTCGTTGACGATTCCTGTCAGCGTGGCGGCGTCCTCGCGGATCCTGGCCAGGTTCCGGCCCTGCTGGGAATCCGGGGCGGCGTCGCGCTGCGCGAGCTGGATCCGGGTGTCCAGGATAGCCAGCGGCGTACGCAGCTCGTGACTGGCGTCCTGGACGAAGCGGCGCTGCAGGGCCAGCGCCTCGCCCAGCGGACGGATGGCGCTGCGGGCACTCAGCCATCCCACCAGGCCTGCCAGCGCGATTCCCGCCACGCCGGCGATGATCATCGCCTCCAGCAGATCCCGGGAGTCAAGGTAGGCGTACGTTGTTCCGGCGGCCACGGCGGGCGGCAACTCCGGCTGGGCCAGTTTGTTCATGAGATAGATCGCGGCGACGGCGAGGAGGCAGACGACCATCACTGCGCAGGCGGCGCTGATCCGCAGGGCCACCTTGAGCGAGGCCTTGCGGAGGGTGGACTGGTCCGGTGTGACGCCGGGCGGTGATTCCTTGGTCATGGGCGTCCTAGTCATGGGCGTCGCCGATCTGGTAGCCGACGCCGTGGACGGTGCGGATAACGGTCCTGGCGATCTTCCGGCGCAGGTGGTGGACGTAAGTGTCGATCACGCCGGGCTGGTCCGTAGGGTGGAAGAAGCCGGCCAGCAGTTCGTCGCGGGTGAAAACCCTGCCGGGCTCGGCGGCGAGCGCCCCCAGCAATTCTGCCTCTTTGGCGGTGAGGGAGACCTGGCGTCCGTAAACGGAGCGGACCGAACGCGTCGCCGGGTCGAGCTCCCAGTCGCCGATGCCCACAAGCCCGGCGGGAGCGGCGTAGCTGCGCGTCAGCGCGCGCAACCGCGCCGCCAGTTCGCCGGCGTCGAACGGCTTGGTGACGTAATCGTTGGCCCCCGCATCCAGGCCACGGACTTTTTCGTCCGGGTCGCCGAGCGCCGTCAGGATCAGGATGGGCGTGGCAATACCTTTGGACCGCAAGGCGGCGATCACGCTGATCCCGTCCATCACGGGCAGCCCGCGGTCAATGACCATGACGTCCCACGGCTCCGTGAGTCCCAGGTGCAGGCCGTCCCGGCCATTGACCGACAGCCGGACCCGGTAGTCAGGTTCCAACAATTCGGCGATCAGCGGGCCCAGGACGGGGTCATCCTCGATGAGCAGCAGGGACTGCCGGTCAATGACTGTCATGCCGCCTATTCTTCCGTGGCGCTCTTGCCGGCCAGTACGCCCTGTGCCGTGTCGTCCCCGGATCCGTCCTCGGCGGCGCGGCGGGAGCTGCGCCGGCGCCGGAGGAACTGGATCGCCCAGGGCACCACCGATACGAGGACCATGACGACGGCGATCACGTCGATGTTCTTGGCAATGATCTCGTAGTGTCCCAGCCAGGTGCCCAGCAAAGTCACGGACGTAGCCCAGGCGAAGGCTCCGACGATGTTCCAGAGCGTGAAGGACTTGTACCCGTAGCGGCCGATGCCCGCGGTGAGCGGGGCAAAGGTCCTGACCATCGGTACGAAGCGGGCCAGCACGACGGCGGCGCCCCCGTGCCGGCGGAAGAAGTCCTCCGTTGTGGCCAGGTGGGCTGTTTTCAGCACCTTCGCGTCGTCCTTGAACCATCTCCGGCCGAAGGTGCGTCCCAGCATGTAGCCAACCTGGTCGCCGGCGACAGCGGCCGCGGTAACGACGCCGATCAGCAGTGGCAGTGCCAGGTGCAGCTGCTGATGCAGCAACCCGGCGGTGAAGAGCAGGGAATCCCCGGGCAGGAACGGGAACAGGACGCCGGACTCCACGAACACCATCGCGGCGATGACTCCGAGCGCGGCCGGCCCGAGCCCCCCGAGAAGGCTTGCCGGGTCCAGCAGGGAGGGCGTTCCGGCTGCGGCGGTCAGGGCCGGAGCCAGGAACGGGGTCAGGATGCTGTGCACGGTTACGTCCTTAGGGTCGGATGGACGGGAGGAACGCGGATGCCGGAAGGCGTTCCACGATCCGGGGAGCGAACCGGTTCCACAGCCCGCTCAGCAGGACCACTGCGGCGCTAGCCGCCAGGAAGCTGGCCGCGACGTCCGTGGGGTAGTGGACGCCGACATAGAGCCTGGACCAGGCCACGATAAGCGCCATGGCCGCGCCGGCAACGGCGGTGGCTTTGGACCAGCGGGTTCCGCGGGCCAGGAAGTACAGGGCAAAGGCGAGGGCGACGGCAAAGGAAACGTGGCCCGAGGGGAAGCTGTTGGAGCCGGTCTCCGGTGCCAGGGGGTCCAGGAGCAGCTTCGGGTCCGGCCGTTGCCGGGCGATGAGGAGCTTGAACGCTTCGCTGGCCACCCAGCCGGAGCAGGCGACGAGGCCGAAGGCCACAGCCTTGACCAGGTCCCGGCGGACCAGCCAGAGGTAAAGGGCGACGACGCCGACCAGCACGAGTCCCGCCACCGGACCGAACAACACGTTGATTCCCATTGCGACGGCGGTCAGTGCCGCGGCGTGGTGCCGGCTGAGGCCCTGGTCCACGCCCAGCTCGGCCGTGGCGTCACCGGGCAGCAGCTTTACCGTCAGGCCGAGCGCGATCACGGCGGCGCACAGCAGCGCGCCCAACACCAGCCAGTGCCTGGCCTGCGGGAGGGCCCGGAAACGCGGTGCAGCAACGGCTCGTCCGGGCGGCAGTCCTGATGGTGCGGTGCGGTCGTCAGTGGCGGGCCCAGTCATGGAATCCTTCGGCTCGGGTTGGCGGCGCGCGGTCACGCGTCCTGATCAACTTTGCCGCGAGGCTCTTAAGAAACGCTTAAGAACCGGCCCGGGCGTCCCCGGTGGGGCCCTGGACCCTAGTGGGGACCAGGACCTTCGCCTAGACGCCGGCGTTGTAGACGTCCAGGCCGAAACGGTTGAGGCCCGGGGTCCCGGCGTAGCCCAGGTAGGGCAGGCCGAAGGTGTCTTCGATGCTGGCGAGCAGGCTGTAGTGGTTGTAGGGCGTGGTGGACCAGGTTCCGCCCTTGGTGAAGGGAGAGAGGACCAGTGCGCCCACCCTGCCTCCGCCCATGCCGGTGATGCCCGGAAGTGCCGCATTAGGCCCGGGGCCTTCGCCGCAGCACGCGCTGGCGTCGCTTTGTGGGCCGTCGGATTCGTCAAAGGTGATGACCAGGACGCCGTCCTGCTTGAACGCGGGGGAGGATGTGATAACCGGGACCCACTGCTTGAGCCACTCGTCGGCGCTGGCGAGGCCGCCCGGCTGTCCGTCGACGCACGGTGAATCGTGTCCGTCATGGCACAGGTTTGGCGTGATCATGGACAGGTTCGGGGTGGTGGCGGCCGAGGCGAGATCGGTTTTCAGGGCGGCTAGGTCGACGTCGTTCTTGGCGCAGTCAGGGGAGCCGGTGATACCGGCGAAGTACACGAACGGGTTGTGGCGCGCGGCGTACTGGTCGCCGACCTTGGCTTTCTGGGTGTCGTCGACGGCGCCCAGCGCAGGGTGGCGGCACGGGGTGCCCATGTCCTCCATGTAGCCCTTCCAGGTCTTCCCGGCGTCCTTGAGTTGGCCCGCGACGGTGGGGACGCTGGCCGGGAAGACGCAGCCGTCCCCGACGGCCTGGCCCGGGCTGGCGGTGCCGCTGCCGACGAACGGGGTGTAGCTCTGGCAGTCGGCCTGCATCTGGGGGTTGGGTCCTTGCCCGGAAATCTGGGCGACGTAGTTGGGCTGGGAGTTGTGAGCGGTTCCGAAGTACTGGTTCAGCAGGACGCCCTGGCTGCGCAGCGTTTGCGAGAGATACGGCGCGGCCGAACCAGGGCCCCAGGTCTCGTCATAGCCCTTGTTTTCGAGGTTGATGACGAAAACGTGCTGGGTGCCGGGCAGATAGCCTTGTCCGGCGGTGGTGGCGGCCGGGGCGGCAGCGTTGGCCGGCGTCGCCGTTGAGACGGCCTGGGGGCCGTAGCTGAGCGCCGCGGCAGCCAGCACGAGCAACGCGGCGGACGCAAGGCGCCTCGTGATGCGGCGGCGCTTCCCAACTGCAACTACGCGGGGTGTGGTCGGGGTGCTGGGGTTCACGGGAGCTTCCATCCGTCGGCGAGGGCTTTCTCTTTCAGTCCGGACCATTCTTCGGCCGGTGGCGGGCCTACGGGGGTGCAGGCCGGTCCGGCCACAAAGGGCGGGACCAGGTATTTGGGTGCGGCCAGGTTGGCCGGCGTGCCGAAGTCGAGGACCTCGGCGATGTTCCGGGCAGCCTTGTCCCGCGGCGTCAAGGGCGGGAGGTTCCAGCGCCATTCGATGGCCTTGAGGACGGAGGTGTGGTCGTACACGTCGTGGGCGACATAACGGCGTCGGGCGCGGGGCGAGACGACGACGGACGGTACCCGGAAGCCGCGCAGGGCCGTGGCGGAACTGGTGTCAGGAGCGGTTGTCGGTGCGACGTGGTCGTAGAAGCCGCCCCATTCGTCGTAGTTGACCACCAACAGGGTATTGGCCCAGCCGGGGCCCGATGTGACCGCGTTGTAGACCTCGGCCAGGAACGTTTCGCCGGATCGGATGTCGGCGTGCGGGTGGTCGTCGCCGGAGGTTCCGGACCCCTCGTCGGTGAACCTTGGATCCACGAAGGACACCGCCGGGAGGGTCCCGGCGGAGCAGTCGCTAAGGAATTCCGAGTAGTGGTGCGAGATGGCCTGGTACTTGGCGCCCCAGAGCGCGGTGAAGGGGATGTCGCCGTAGTAGTACTTGCCGGATACCCCGGCGGTGGCGAGCCGGTCCCAGATGGTTGGCAACGTGCTGGTGGCCGTGGAGTTGTGGATCCGGTCGGTGGCCGCTGCGTGCTGGTAGAAACGGTTCGGGTACGTCTCCGCCATGGTCGCCGCGAAGTACTGGTCGCAGACCGTCCAGTCGGGTCCGGCCTGGCGCCAGAAGTCCAGGTCGGCGGCGTCGTAGTATCCGACTGCGAATTCGTCGTTCTCGCCGGCCAGGAGCCACCCGTTGTTCTTGCCGTTGTTGAACTGGATCCGGCCGCCCTCGTAGGAATGGTCCGGATCCGGGTGACCGCAGCCCTGGAAGTCCGTCAGGTGATGGGTGGAGTGCGGGATGCCGTAGCGGTCGGTGTAGCTGAGTCCGGACTGTTTACCGTCGGCCCCGGGCATCCAGCCGAGGAAGTGGTCGAAGGAACGGTTTTCCATCATGACCACGATGATGTGGTCGATGCCGGAGGCGGCAGGGGCCGGAAGGGCCGCCGCCGCGGCGGCACGGGAGGCATTGCCGGCGGCCAGCGCGGTGGCGGTGCTCGCGGCCAGGGCCGTGCCGGCGGCGGTCATGAAGTGACGTCGTGTTAAGTTCACGCCCAGCAGTAGATCACGGGAAGGTTACGGCCTGGGCCGGTTTTGGGGCTGGTTCACTAACTGTTCACCGGGTGTTGGCGGTCAGGTACCGCGGCGGAAATCCGGGTGGGAACCCGAAATTCCGCCGGGCAACGGTCAGGCCGGAGCGGCCTCGCCCGGCATCCCCGGTGCGTTCTGGCCGTACTCCGCGGAGATGAGGATGGGGAGATGGTCTGAGGCGCCGCGGGGCAGCGTTTCGACGTTCTCGATCATGAGCCCCGAGGAGGTGGCGAAGTCGAAGTGGCCCTTGAAGACCTTGTACCGGGTGTACGTCCGCCGGTCGCTGAGCGAGAGTTCGTACCCGGCGTCCTTCATCTGCTCGGTCAGGTACTTGGTGAAGAACGGGTAGTTGAAGTCGCCCACCATGAGCGTCATCAACCCCCCGCCCATGCTCAGGAGTTCCGCATGCGCCGCGTGGATCTGGTTGCGGCGCAGCGAATTCGACGCCGTCAGGGGCGCGGCGTGGAAGGAGGCGATGACGAGGTCGTGGTCCGTTTCGTTGTCGACCACCCGGGTGCCGATCAGCCGCTCGTGCGCCGGTGCCAGCACCCGGTCGTGCATGGACTTCTTCAGCGCGAACGTCTTGGTTTCATACGCGGTAAAGCGGTCCTTGCGATAGTAGATTGCCAGGCCCAGCCGGTTGCCTCTCGTGGCGTCGGCGAGGTGGAGGTCGCCGATGGTTTCGGGCAGGTCCTCGGTGTCGCACTCCTGGAGGCAGAGCGCATCAATCTCATAGTCGCTGGCCAGTGCCTCCAGTTCGCCGCTGGCCTTGTGTTTGCGGAGGTTGTAGCTGATAACTCGGATCAGGGGGAGCACCTCTTCGCGCAATAGTCGGGGTAAACCTGCTCTCGAGTCTACCCATTCCGGCGGATCGGACGGGAATAGTTCCGGCACCGGCGCGGCCTTGGTCACGCATGACGGACGGTGCTGCACTGCGCCGCGAAGGCCTGGCGGCGAGAGGCGATAGGGTGGTTTGGGATTCTCTGATTGTTGCTGCGAAAGGGTCGATGTTGACTGCTGAACTACCGGTGCTGGCCGAAGGCGATTTCTACTACGAGGTTTTGGGGGGTGGGCGCTTCCGCTCCACCATCCACGCCCAGGGCGCCTGGAACGAGCACGAACAGCACATGGCGCCCGCGTCCGGCATTATGGCCGACTGCCTGGCCCGGAACGAGCCGCGGGAGGACATGCGGATGGCGCGGATCAGCTACGAGATCCTCGGCCTCATCCCAGGCGGCGAGTTCGAAGTCACCACCACCACGCTGCGCCCCGGCCGGACCATCGAGCTGCTGCAGGCGGAGCTTGTGGCCGGCGGCCGCGTGGCGATCCGGGCGACCGCCTGGCGGATGATCACCTCCGATACTTCGGCGATAGCCGCCTTCGAAGACCCCAGGATCCCCGCACCGGAGGACTGCGAACCCTACGACGCTGCAACGGTTTGGCCCGGCGGGTACATCGCCTCGCTCACCATGCGCATCGCCGAGGGCCACCGCGCCGGCTCCGGGACCGTCTGGCTGCACACCGACCATCCGCTCACGGACCGGTCGGACAGCGGCGACCTGGCCCGGCTGGTCGGCCTCGTGGACACCGCCAACGGCATTGCGGCCCGGGTTCCGCCGGGCAAGGGCAGCTATGCCTTCCCCAACCTGGACCTGCAGATCCACATGTACCGGCGTCCCGAGGGGGAATGGCTGGGCCTGGATAACGAGGTGTCCTTCGGCACTGACGGCATCGGCCTGACCTCCACGGTGCTGCACGACCTGCAAGGGCCCTTTGGACGCGCGGAACAGATCCTGACCCTGCGCAAGAGCTAGCCGGGCGCCCCGGGCAAAACCGTCCGGGCGGGGGTATTCCGGCCTGCGGAATCCGCCTGCGGGAATCCGCATGCGGACAGCGGATGGAAATCCGGCTAGTGGAAGACGAGCCAGCCGACGAGCGTGGCGGCGCCGGTCAGGAACACGCCCCACGCGATGTCGACGACGACGATCGCCAGCGGCCACTTCTTCAGCGTTGCGGCGTTGGTGAGGTCGTAGGTGGCGTAGGCGAACCCGCCCAGCGCGGCTCCGTGCCCCAGCGCGGTCAGCCAGCTGCCGCCGTCGAGGGCCGGGCGGAGGGCGAAGAATACGATGCCGGCAATGTACAGCGCGTAGAACACCACGGCGTACCCTAGATGGGGCTTGTCCGCCATCAGGTGGCCCAGGTGCCGGCGGTAGAACTTGCTCGTTGACTTGAGCCAAACTGCGTCGATGACGGCGAATGCGGCGGCTACCACCAGGAATTGCAGAATGACCATCAAGGGAGCATAACAACATGCAGCAGGCCGCGGCGGGACCCCGGACCCTGACAGCGTTCCGGCAAGAGCGTTCCCTCGGCGCCGCAGCGGACCTGGACTTCGCGCTGGAACTGCTGCAGCGGGTGAAGACCGGCGCGTTGGGCCCCTTGCTGCGGCTATACCGGCCTGCACCCACCGTGGCCTTCGGCCAGCGTGACACGCACCTGCCGGGCTTTGACGCCGCCGCCCAGGCCTGCCGCGAGCTCGGCTTCGAACCCCTGGTCCGGAAGGCCGGCGGCCGGGCCGCGGCCTATCACGAGGGAACCCTGGTGATCGACCACCTCGAGCCGCACGCCGATGCGATCGCGGGGGCCAAGGGACGCTTCTCCTTCTTCGGTGAACTGCTGGCGCAGGCACTGCGCGACGCCGGCGTGGCGGCCGCCGTCGGGGAGATCCCGGGGGAGTACTGCCCGGGCGAGTTCAGCGTGCACGGCCAGGACCCTGTGGACCCGGAACATCGGATCAAGCTCATTGGTACTGCCCAGCGCGTCGTCTCCGGCGGCTGGTTGTTCAGCTCCGTGATCATCGTGGAGAACTCCGCCCCGATCCGTGCCGTGCTGGAGGCCAGCTACGCGGCACTGGGCCTGGACTGGGATCCCGCGACGGCGGGGGCCGCCGATGACCTGGTGCCGGGAATTGGCGTGGAGACGGTCGAGGAAGCGGTCCTAGCCGCGTACGGCCGCTACGCGTCCCTGAACGACGGCGACTTCGGCACCCTGCTGGCCTGATCCGGGGTTCAGCCAGCCGCTCAGCCGGGCGCGCGTGCGGCGAGGATCTGCTCGCGGAGGATGTCCGCGTGCCCGCAATGCTGGGCGAGCTCCCGCAACAGATGCAGATAGACCCACCTCAGCGGCAGCGGTCCGCGCCGGTTGCCGGTGACCAGCTCGTCCAGCCCCAGCGCTGCGGTGCGGGTCCGGGACCCCGCGCACGCCTCGCGGTACGCGGCCTGCACGCCGGCGATCGCGTCTCCCGGGTCCAGGACGAAGGATTCATCCGGGGTGGCCGGTATGCCGATTTCCTGCCGGCTCCCGCGTGTGATGGCCTCGTCAAACCAGACCTTCTCGACAAACGTCGCGTGCTTGACCAGCCCCAGCAGCGTGGTGCGCGAGGGGACCAGGGAGGTCCGGGCCTCCTCTTCACTCAGCCCGTCGAGGCAGTCATGCAGGGCGGCCCGGTGCTCGTCGAGGAAGGCGTCGAACTGGACCCGCAAGTCGGCCGCGAAGATGCCGGGGTCCATGCTGGAGAGTTGGCTCATAGCGCCACATCCTAATCGGCGCCGCCCGCGACGCCCGTGATCCGCGGAGGATGTCAGTGTGCCGCGAGCAGTGTGCTGGCTTCCTGGCGGGTGCTGCCGGAGGATTCGATGTGGGCGAGGGCGGCGGGGATTTCCCAGCCCTTTTTGCGCATGGCGGTGGCCCAGAGCCGGCCGGCGCGGTAGGAGGAGCGCACGAGGGGTCCGGACATGACGCCGAGGAAGCCGATCTCGTCCGCTTCCTGCTGCAGGTCCACGAATTCCTGCGGCTTGACCCAGCGGTCCACCGGGAGGTGGCGTTCGGACGGGCGCAGGTACTGGGTGATGGTGATCAGGTCGCAGCCGGCCTCGTGCAGGTCCCGGAG
>NZ_JBFTQK010000008.1:0-90068 GCF_056398965.1 Arthrobacter sp. 01T414
GGGATGGTGCAGCCGGGGAAGGTGCAGCCTTGGTCGCGGGCGGTGATGGCTTTGCGGAGGTGGGGTGGGAAGAGCCTGCTGGTGCGGCCGATGTCGAGGATCCTGCCTTGGGTGCCGAGGAGGACGGGGATGATGTCGGCGTCGCAGGCGATTTTGCGGATGGTCGCGGCGGTGACGGGGCCGGTGAACGCCATCGTGCCGGTGCCGGTAAACCCGAGCGGTCCCGCTCCGGGGCTGCGTCCGTCGGCGTCGGCGTCGGCGTCACGTTGGTGGCGCTGGAGGCGTTCGAGGAGGTCGCGGTAGTCGATGGTGACCATGACCTGGGGGCGTAGGCCGCCCGCGGCGGGCAGCCCGCCGGAGGCGAGGGCGACTTTGCAGGCGCCAATGAGGCCGTCGAGAAGTTTCTGAGGCCTCGACCGCCGGTCGAGCAGTGCTTCTCCGGCGGCCGCCTCTCCGCCGGGTTCGCTGCCCGCACGCCCGGCTGCCGAGTCACCGGAGTCGTTTGCCGGGGTGCCGGCGCGGGGGTTGGTAGCGGTGTTCATCACGGTCAGAAGGTGTTCGAACTGTTCGGCGGTGGCGAAGATTTCCAGGTGCTGCAGGCCGTGGCGGGGCCTGCGGATGAACGCGCCCTGTAACTGGCGCAGGAGCTCCTCGGAGGGTTCGGCCCCGTCCTGGTCGATCGCGTCCACCCAGCGGCGGGCGATCCGGGCCAGGAAGTCCGGGTCGTGCTCCGCCGCGGTGGCCGTCAGGGCGTGTTCCATCCTGGCGGCGGTGTCCGGGTCGCACACCGGCCGGACCCGGTCCAGTGCCTGGCTGACGATGGTCGCGGACCGGGAAGGAACCGCGCCGGCGGCCACGGCCCCGGCGAGTTCCTCGCGCAGGGGCGGAAGGACCTGCCCGGTGATCCCGGTGCGCGGCAGCACGGTCCCGGCGAGGCAGAGCCGGCGGTGGGCCTCGGCGGCACTGATTTGGAGCCGGGCGCGGAGGAAGTCCCCGGTCTTGCGGTACCCGTCGCCGGCGGCCGGGAGCGCATCGGCGGCGGCTTCCTTGCGGGTCCGGTCCACGGCCCCGGCGGCAACGACTTGCAGGTATTCCATGGCCCGGGAGATCTCCTCAACCCGGCCGGCAAACTCCGCCGCGCCCCGGAATCCGAGCAGCGCAGCGTCCCGCGCCGCCGTCGTACACAACTCCCGCAACTGCCGGGCAATGATGTCCATCGACGGAACCCCACCCGCATTGCCGCCCGGCCAGCCGGCCGGACGAGCGATGAGAGCTGCGCTGATTCCCATGAACCAAGTTCATCAGAGACCTACGACATTATTGGCCGCAGTCGAATGCGCACCGAGCAACTATCCGCAACAGAACGGCCACGGGCTCAGCTCCCGCCGGCCAGCGCCCTCGGCCGGCCAAACTGCGTTCGCACACCTGGGGAGAACAACACGGATTCAGGCGGTCCGGTAACAGTGATGCCGGCGGTTGCGACGAGTTGATCCTGCAACACCGTCACCCGAGCCCGGTAGAGCGGCCAAGGCGCATGGGTGTTGGGAATGTAGATTGTTTTGCCACCGAACCGGCTATGCAGGCCAAATCGTGCCGTGAGGTGTACTGACAACGGATCGGCTGCTTCGACGTCGAGCTCCGGGACCGCCGCGAACTCACTCCGGACGCCGCCCCGAAAGCGCCGGACGGAATACCCCATCGAGGGGTCGTCCGGGCTGGCAGCCCTGAAACGGTCCCGGGACCACACGTAGGGGATCCCCGCCGCCCGTGCTGCCAGGACCACCGCCAGTCGCGAAGCATCCAGGGTCAGGAAAACAACGCCCCGCGTACCGTCCGGTTCCCTGGAGTAGAGCCGCACGTTGACCTCGTTGAAGCTGCCAAAGTAGGGAATGCCGGGCCCGGGGCCCAGGCCGGCGCCCTGCATGCGGAAGCCGATGAGCCCCACCCAGGCCGAGCCGTCGAACTCGTCCGGGTCCACGCCGTCAGGCATAAACGTAGCCGCAACCGCCAGCGGAATACGCCAGTGCAGGAACACGGCGTCCGTCCAGCGCTGGTCCATGATGACGGGCCGCGGCAGCTCCGGCGCCTCCGGCCAACCGCCCGCCTCCGGCCAGGGATCGTTCCCCATTGGTCAGCCGGCCGTCGAGGCCGTCTGGGCGGCCGCCGGTTGCTTTTGCCAGGGCCAGCGCCCAGTGATTTCGAGCTCGAGCGAGAAGCTCAGGAAGGTTCGGATCAGCACGATGATGGCCAGCACGCCGACGCTCTCGAAGGTCGGCGTGACGGCGACGGTTCGGATGATGTCGGCGGCCACCAACAGTTCGAGGCCCAGCAGGATGGAGCGGCCCAGCAGTTGCCGGTAGGACCGGTAGACCGAGAGCGGTTCGGACCCGGCCGGCAGCTGCCGCGGTTGAAATCCCCTCAGGGCCATCGGGATGGACACCAGGGCGCCGATGACCATGATGGCCACGCCGGCGAAGTCCATGAACCGGCCGACCGTCTCGATGATGTGCTGAAAATCCATGCTGCCCCTTGGAGGAGTCGAGTGTGAAAATTAGTGGTCAGCGAGCAAACGGCATCACGGGTGCCGCTCGCCGACGCCGGCGAGGATCGCTCGGTAGCCCTCGCGGAAGCTTGGATACTCGAACTCGAAGCCGGTGGAGCGCAGCAGCGCGCTGCTGACACGCTTGTTTCCGCCGCGGGACGGCTCGCCGCTGCCTGTCCGCCCGGGCTCGCCGGCCGAGGCAGCCCCCGCTTCGAGACGAGGCTCCGGCATTCCCAGCTCGACGGCCAGGAACCGCAGCACCTCGCCAAGTTCGGCGGGCTCGTTGTCCACGCCCAGATACAACGGCGCCGGCTCGGCGTCCATGGTGCACAGGTGCACGATCGCGGCAGCGGCGTCGTCGCGGTGGATCCGGTTGGTGAAGCGGGACTCGGCCGGAAGGGTGGCGCTCCCGCCGCGCACCTGGTCGATCAGTCGCGTGCGGCCCGGCCCGTAGATCCCGCCGAGGCGCAGCACCACCGGCGTAATCCCGGTGCCGCGGAGCCGGCTGAAGAGCAACTCCTCGGCTTCGCGGATGATGCGGCCGGAGAATCCACCCGGGTTCGGCGTCGCGGTCTCGTCCACCCAGCCGCCCCCGGCGCCGCCGTACACGGCCGTGGAGGAGACAAACAGCACCCGGCGGACCGGCGCACCGGACGCCACTACGGCGTCGAGCACGTGCGCCAGGCCGTCCACATACGCCGCCCGGTAGGCCTCCTCGGTGGGGGAGTCCGCGGCGATGGCGACGACGACGGCTGTGGTGTCCGCGGGGACCGGTGGCAGTGTGCCGGAGCTCAGGTCCGCCGCAGCGCCCTCGATGGCCTCAGGGAGTTTTTCCGGTGAGCGCCGCCAGCCCACCACGCGGTGCCCGGCCGCGGCAAAACGCAGCCCGGCCTCGGTCCCCAGATCGCCGCAACCGGCCAGCAGTACAGTCATACCGGCAAGTCTGCCAGCAATTCCGGGGCGGTGAGGTCGGCAGCAGACGTACTCGCGGGTTCCGACCCACCTCGACGCTTCGAAACGTCGACTGCGGACGGAACCCGCGAGCGGTCAGACGCCCCGAGCTAGCGTGCCGGGATCGGGAAGAACGCCCGGGGATCCTGCAGCAGCGCCGGGTAGTCGAAGTCCCGCCGGGCCAGGATCTCGTTGACCTGGAAGTTGCGGGCAAAGTGGCCGTCCACCGTGATTGGTCGGCCCTGGACCTCGCCCACGGCGAAGGAGCGGCCGCCCTCGAGCGGGATTGCCACGACCGACTTGCCGGGCAGCGTGGTGAAGGCCTCTTCCTGCGCCTGTCGCTTGCGGGTGGGCTTCTTCACCAGCGGCTTGGCCGGGCGCTTGCGGGCGTTCTTATCCGGCCGGCGCGAACCGTTGTCCGCGTAGACGAACTGGTACTCATCTTCCCCGGCGGCGCTGTTCGCCTTGCCGCGCACCGGCGGCAGGCTGATCGTGTCCAGTTGCTGCGGATCCGTGTCTCCCAGCGGCAGGCGGAGGACCCACATCCGGTCGCCGGTGGGATCTTCCGGGAGCAGTTCGTGCTTGGGCTCGGGCCAGACGTACTCCAGGTCCGGGTCCGTGCCGGGGAACACCGACGCGTAGAACCGCTCATCCTTGGCGAGGAGCCGGGAGCGGTGGCTGAGGTGGAAATCCGGGTTGCCGAGCCAGTAGGGCATCGGGATCCTGGCGGCGTAGTCCGGGTGCGCGGCCTGCGGAGCGAACTCCATGATCTTTTCCCGGGTGGTGTCTTCGCCGCCGCGTGCGGTCCATTCGTCCACCATGGCCAGGCCGTACATCGTCAGGGCAGGGACGTGTCCCATCCACATCCGGACGGCGGGGTGGGACTGCCAGCCGTACTCGGGAATCACCAGCGCGCGCAGCATCTGCAGCGCCTCGACGCGCTGCTTGCCGAGCCGCGCGGGGTCAAGGGCCGCGGCGCTCTGCTGGAAATCGGGGAAGGGGAGGAAAGTCTGCATCTCTCCAGTTTGGGGCCACGGGGCCGCATCGCCAATTGCTGGGGCCGCCGGGTGAGCGTGTTCACATCGCGGATACGTACAGACAGCTCCCAGACCGGGGATTTATCATTTACGGGAACCACCCCAGCCGCACGGAAGACCCGCCATGACCCTTGAATCAACGGCGCCCATTGCGCCCAAATACGGACAAATGCTCGGCCCGGAAGCCAACGGAATCCTGGTCCTCGAAGAATTCACCTTGGACCCGGCCGAGGCCCGCAAGGAACAGCACGGTTTCCGCGCGGCCCTTGCCTCGGTGGCCCTGACCATGCGCCGGCTGCTGGCGTTCCGGCTGTTCATCGCCGTCGTCGCGATCGCTAATTTGCCGCTGTTCCTGCTCTCCAGCGGTTGGGAAATCTACGCCATCTCGCTCACCCTTGTGGTGGCTGTGCACGCGGCCGTGTCCTGGCTGAACCGGCATGAACCGCGGCTGCGGCAGCGCCGGATGCTCGAACTCCACCTGCACCGGGAGCGCAGCGCCAACTACCGCAAGGTCCGTGACGCGGTGAAGTACGTGATCGACACCCCGGCCCGGATGAACGAACAGCTCTACCTGGAACTGCTCGCAGCCAAGCGCGTCGCCCTGCACCTCGCACAGGGCACCGTGGCCCTGCTGGACACCAGCGACGACACCGCCTGGAAGGTCCGCATCATCCGCGAACTGCCCCGCGCCGCGTAGGGCCTGCTCCGCTTTAGCCCTTCAGGACCGCCCCGAGATACGGGGCGGTCCTGCTCTTTTTGGAGCGTGCGACGACGGCGGGCTCCCCGGCTGCAATGATCTTGCCGCCGGCGTCGCCACCGGCAGGTCCCAGGTCGATCACCCAGTCCGCGGCGGCCACCACGTCCATCTCGTGCTCCACCACCACCACCGTGTTGCCGGCGTCCACGAGGCGGTGCAGCTGGGCCATCAGGAGTTCGACGTCGGCCGGGTGCAGTCCGGTGGTGGGCTCGTCCAGCAGGTAGAGCGAGTGGCCGCGCTGGGCGCGCTGCAGCTCGGTGGCGAGCTTGATGCGTTGGGCCTCGCCGCCGGAGAGTTCGGTGGCGGGCTGGCCCAGCCGGAGGTAGCCCAGGCCCACTTCGCGCAGGGTCTGCAGGGCGCGCGCTGCGGCCGGGACGTCGGTGAGGAAGTCGGCGGCAGCGTTGACCGTCATGCCGAGCACCTCGGCCACGTTCTTGCCCCGGTAGGTGACCTCCAGGGTTTCGGGGTTGTAGCGCGATCCGTGGCATTCCGGGCAGGGGCCGTAGCTGCCGGGCAGGAAGAGCAGCTCGACGGCCACAAAGCCCTCGCCCTGGCAGGTCTCGCAGCGCCCGCCGGCGACGTTGAAGGAAAAACGCCCGGCACCGAAACCGCGGGCCTTCGCCTCGTCGGTGGCGGCGAATTCCTTGCGGACGGCGTCGAACAGCCCGGTGTAGGTGGCGAGGTTGGACCGGGGGGTGCGGCCGATCGGTTTCTGGTCCACCTTCACCAGGCGGTGAATCTGTTCGAGGCCGGATACGGGTCCCACGCTCAGCGGAGTGCTGAGCTCTTCGGCGTCGTCGGCAACCTCGTCCGGTGATGCCGCGGCGCCGGCCGCGGCGTCAGCCCCCGGGTGCAGCCAAGAGTTGGCCACCTCGGCGAGGACCTGGCTGACCAGCGTCGACTTGCCCGAACCGGAGACCCCGGTGACGGCGGTCAGCACCCCGAGCGGGAAGTTCGCATCGAGGTTCTGCAGGTTGTGGCGGCTAATGTCGCGCAGCTCGAGCCAGCCGGCCGCCTCGCGGCGAGCGCCGCTCCCGGAACGGCGGCTGCCCTTGCCCGCCGAACCGGGCGCGCCGCCGTCGTCCGCCTTGAGCCCGTCCGCCTTGAGCCCGTCAGCTTCCGGGAACAGGTACGGCCGCGTGACGGAGGCTTCGATTTCGGCGAGGCCGGCCACCGGGCCGCTGTAGAGCACCTCGCCGCCGCCCTCGCCGGCGCGCGGGCCCACGTCCACCAGCCAGTCGGCGCGGCGCACCACGTCCATGTTGTGCTCCACCACGAACACCGAGTTTCCGGAGGACTTGAGCTGGTCCAGCACCGCGAGCAGAGGTTCGGCATCGGCGGGGTGCAGTCCGGCGGAGGGCTCGTCGAGCACGTAGATCACACCGAACAGACCGGAGCGCAGCTGGGTGGCGATGCGGAGGCGCTGCATCTCGCCGGGGGAAAGCGTGGGCGTGGAACGGCCCAGCGCGAGGTAGCCCAGGCCCAGATCCAGGAGCACGGTGACGCGCTGCAGCAGGTCGCGCGTGATCGCGACGGCCACCTCGTTGGACTCGCCGGAGGACTGCTTGCGGGAAGCCGTCCCAGCGGAGGTCAGTTCGGTGGTGGGCCGGATGATCTGCGCCAGTTCGATCATCGGGACGGCATTGAGCTCGGCGATGGTCTTGCCGGCGAAGGTCACGGCGAGGGCCTCGGGGCGCAGGCCGCTGCCGCCGCAGCGCGGGCACGGGCCGGTTTCCATGTAGCGAAGCACCCGGTCGCGCATGGTGGTGCTCTTGGAATCGGCGAGTGTGTGCAGGACGTAGCTGCGGGCGCTCCAGAAGCGGCCCTTATAGGGTTTGGCGACGCGGTCGCGCTGCGGTGTCACCTCCACCACGGGCTGCTCCTCGGTGAAGAGGATCCAGTCCCGCTGCTTCTTGGGCAGCTTCCGCCACGGGGTGTCGACGTCGTAGCCCAGGTGCGTGAGGATGTCGCGCAGGTTCTTGCCCTGCCAGGCGCCCGGCCAGGCAGCGATGGCGCCGTCCCGGATGCTCAGCGAGGGGTCCGGGACCAGCGAGGACTCGGTGACCGCGTGGGCGATGCCGAGGCCGTGGCATTCGGGGCAGGCCCCCGCCGCGGTGTTGGGCGAGAAGGCGTCCGAGTCGAGCGACGCGGCGCCGTCGGGGTAGCTGCCGGCGCGGGAGAAGAGCATCCGGAGCGAGTTGGACAGCGTGGTGACGGTGCCCACCGTGGAGCGGGAACTGGGGGTGCCGCGCCGCTGCTGGAGCGCGACGGCGGGCGGGAGGCCGGTGATCAGCTCCACCTTCGGGTTGTGCCCCTGTTGGATCAGCCGCCGGGCGTAGGGCGCCACGGATTCGAAGTACCGGCGCTGGGCCTCGGCGTAGATGGTGCCGAAGGCGAGCGAGGACTTGCCGGAGCCGGAGACGCCGGTGAAGGCGACGATTGCGTCGCGGGGCACGTCCACGTCCACGTTGCGCAGGTTGTTCTCCCGGGCGCCGCGGACCCGGACGAAGCCGTCCGTGGGGTGGTCCGGCGTGACGCCGGTGAGATCGGAAGCCTGCTGATTATTCTGCATCTGTTCGACTCTATCCGTCCTTGCCTCGGGCGGGCATATCCTTACCGAATGGAAACTTACGACGGCGGTGCTGAGGCGCCGCAAGCTGAGCCGGACGTGGAGCCGCAGGCTGAGCGGGAGGCTGAGCAGGCCGCAGGGCGCGAAGCTGAAACCGTTCCCGAGTTCGCCGAAATCCCCGAGGAGGTCCACGCGGCGCTGCCGGTGGCCGAGCTGCACCTGCACATCGAGGGAACGCTGGAACCGGAACTGATCTTTGCGCTCGCCGAACGGAACAACATCACGCTGCCGTACGCGGACCTGGACGAGCTGCGTGCCCGGTATGAATTCACCGACCTGCAGTCGTTCCTGGATTTGTACTACGCGAACATGGCCGTGCTGCAGACCGAGCAGGACTTCGCGGACATGACCCGCGCCTACCTGACCCGGGCCGCCAAGGCCGGGGTGCGGCATGCCGAAATCATGCTGGATCCGCAGGCGCACCTGACCCGCGGCGTGTCCCTGGAGACCTGCGTGAACGGCGTGGCCTCGGTGCTGGCCACCTCGGCGGAGGAATTCGGCATCTCCACCCTGCTGATCGCCGCCTTCCTGCGCGACCTGTCCGAGGAATCGGCGCTCGAGGTGCTGAAGCAGTTGCTCGCCATGGGCGCGCCGATCGCCGGAATCGGCCTCGACTCGGCCGAGGTGGGCAACCCGCCGTCGAAGTTCGAACGGCTCTTCGCCCGGGCCGCGGACGCCGGGCTGCGGCGGATCGCGCACGCCGGTGAGGAGGGCCCGCCGTCGTACATCATCGAGGCGCTGGACCTGCTGGGCGTGGAACGGATCGACCATGGCATCCGCTGCATGGAGGACCCCGAGCTGGTGGAACGCCTGGTCAACGAGCTCATGCCGCTGACCGTCTGCCCGCTCTCCAACGTCCGACTCCGCGCGGTTGACACGCTCGCCGACCATCCGCTGCCGGGAATGCTCGCGGCCGGGCTAAACGTCAGCGTGAATTCGGACGACCCGGCCTACTTCGGCGGGTATGTGGATGACAACTTTGCCCAGCTCAAGTCCGTGATCGGCCTCTCCGAGTTCGACTGCGTGCGGCTCGCGGCGAACTCCATCCGGTCCTCCTTCGCAAGCGAGGAACGCAAGACTGAACTGCTGGCCGAACTGGCCGCCTCGGGCCGCTAACCCCCTCGGGCMGCTAAACCCCTCGGGCCGCTAACCCTTCGGTTGCTCTCTCACTTATGGCTGCCAAACCGGCCGGATAGGAGCCATAAGTGAGAGAGCAACGCCCGGGGCGGGGCGACTAGACGTCGATGCTGTCCATGTGCGGGTAACGGGCGCCGGCGGCGACGCCGGCCGGGGCCAGCTCATCGAGCCTGGCAAGGTCGCTCGCGGAGAGCTCGACGTCGACGGCGCCAAGGTTCTCCTGCAGCCGTTCGCGCTTTTTGGTCCCGGGGATCGGCACGATGTGTTCGCCCTGGGCCAGCAGCCAGGCGAGCGCCAGCTGCGCGGGGGTGCAGCCCTTCTCGCGGGCGAGCTCGGTAACCCGGTCCACGAGTTCGAGGTTGCGGGTGAAGTTCTCGCCCTGGAAGCGCGGCGAGTGGCGGCGGAAGTCGTCTTCGGCGAAGTCCTCCTCGCTGCGCAGCTGGCCGGTGAGGAAGCCGCGGCCCAGCGGGCTGTAGGGGACGAATCCGATGCCGAGCTCGGCGAGCCCCGGGAAAATCTTGGTCTCCGGCTCGCGCTCCCACAGGGAGTATTCGGTCTGCAGGGCSGTGATGGGGTGCACGGCGTGGGCCCGGCGGACGGTGTCGGCGCTGGCCTCGGAGAGTCCCAGGTGCTTGACCTTGCCGGCCTGGACCAGCTCGGCCATGGCGCCGACGGTCTCCTCGATCGGCACCGTCTTGTCCACCCGGTGCTGGTAGTACAGGTCGATGTGGTCGACGCCGAGGCGCTGCAGGCTCGCGTCGCACGCGGCCCGGACGTACTCGGGCTTGCCGTTGATGCCCACCCAGGAGCCGTCCTCACGGCGTTCGTTGCCGAACTTGGTAGCCAGTACGACGTCGTCACGTCGGCCGGCGATGGCGCCGCCCACCAGCTTCTCATTGGTAAACGGGCCGTACATGTCCGCGGTGTCCAGCAGGGTTCCGCCGGCATCAAGGAAGGCGTGGATGGTGGCGACGGACTCCCGTTCGTCGCCCCGGCCGTAAAACTCGCTCATGCCCATGCAGCCCAGTCCAAGGGCGGAGACGGTGAGCGAGCCAAGGGTGCGTGATTCCATGGGGATCTCCTGAACCTGAAGGGGGATGGAGTGCCGCGGATTTGCCCCGGGGGAGCGGGCGGTGGGCGGCGCCGATCAACCCACTCTAGTGAGCTTGCTTACCGCGGGCAACGGGTTTGCCCAGTCGCAGAATCGTCGCCGTGAGGGCGGTGACGCCCGCGCACACGGCTGCGCCCCACAGGATGTCCGTCAGGGCCACCAGGGCGGGGAAGTCCTTGAGGATGGCGAACGCGGTCAGGGCCCATGTGGCGTAGGTGAAGAAGCCGAACAGCGCCGCCCCGAGGACCCGGCTCTTCAGCGTGGCCTGGGGATCGTTAGGCCGGATACCGTAGTGCACGATACCCACCACGTAGACGAGGTAGAACAGGACAGCGCCCACGGCGTTGAAGTTGGCCGGGAGCAGGTGCCCGATCTGGCTGCGGTACAGGGGATTGGCCACGGTAAAGATCCAGACGGCGTCGATCCCGGCGAAAATCACGGCGGCCACGGCGTAGGCCAGCAGCCACTTCCTGAGCGGACGGGTCATGGGGGCTCCTTCTGGGCGGGACGCGCGTTGAGTGATGGGCGGGGCATGACCGGTGGAACTGGAACTTTCCCCAATACTAGTTCGTAGGCTTAGTAGTAAGCGCCGGTTACGAGACCTCGGGCCGCCAACGGAAGGAACCGTCCATGAAGGAGTCCGAACGCAAGGCGCTCGCCGCCATCCCGGTGGTAGTGCTGCTCGGTGCCGGGCTCGCCTGGGCCGGCAGCCAAGGCGGTGCAGTTGCGGGCGGGATCCCAGTGTTCGTGCTCGCCGTCGGGGCAGCCTTCCTGATCCAGTGGCTGGCATTCATCCCGGCCTTCCTGGCTCAAACCGAGAAGTTTTACGACCTAACGGGCTCCCTGAGCTACATCGCCGTCACCCTGCTGCTGGTGCTGCTGACGCCGGGGATCGACGCCCGGGGACTCCTGCTGGCGGGGTTGGTCCTGGTGTGGGCGATCCGGCTGGGTTCCTTCCTCTTCCGCCGCATCAGTAAAGCCGGGAAGGACGACCGCTTCGATGAGATCAAGCCATCCTTCGTCCGTTTCCTGAGCGTCTGGACCATGCAGGGAATCTGGGTGGCATTCACGGCGGCCGCCGCATGGGTGGCCATGACGTCCRCGAACCGGGCAGCGCTGGATGGCTTCGCCGTGGCGGGCCTGCTCGTCTGGGTGGCCGGCTTCAGCTTCGAGGTTGTGGCTGACTCCCAGAAGTCACGGTTCAGCGCCGACCCCGCCAACAAGGGGAAGTTCATCTCGACAGGGTTGTGGGCGAAGTCGCGGCACCCGAACTACTTCGGTGAAATCCTGCTCTGGGTCGGCGTCGCCATCATTGCCCTGCCGGTGCTGCAGGGCTGGCAGTGGGTCGCCCTCATCTCCCCGGTCTTCGTCGCCCTGCTGATCACCAAGGTCAGCGGGGTGCCGCATCTCGAAAAGAAGGCCGACACTAAGTGGGGTGGCCAGGCCGACTACGAGGAGTACAAGAAGAATACCCCTGTGCTGATCCCGCGGATCTAGCCACGCAACGCCGCTGTGGCCGTCACAGGGGGTCACGACACACAGAGTTAACCCTGCCCGGTCGCGGAACGGGCCGAACCTTGGCAAAATGCAGGTGGATCAATTGCTTCTAAAGGAGACCCATGGGCGCGAACGCTGCGGAAAACACGAACCTTCGGCTTAAGGCTGTGCTGGACGTCCTGGCCGAGGGGGTCTGGTCTGGCGAGAAGCTGAACGCCGGCGTCGTGCTCGGCGAGGCCATCGCGCGGGTGCCGCTCAACGACCACGAGCGAGAACTGCTCAGCGGCGGCATTCCCCGCGGCCACAAGGCGCTGACCACCGCGACGGCCAAGTTGGTCAAGTCCGGCTGGCTGGTCAAGGGCCGCTCCGGCTGGACCATCACCGAGGACGGCCAGCGCGCCACGGTCGCCTTCGCCGATCCCGGCGCTTTCACTGCAGCGCTCGACGCCGGTACCCAGCCTCCCGCGGACACCCCGCTTCCTGCCGGCCCGGCCGGTCACGCGGGTAAGCCGGCGGCAAAGGCCGCGCCGAAGGCCGTCAAGGTAGCCGAAGAGGTCGCAGAGAAGGTGGCCGACACGGCCGCCAAGCTGGTGGAAGAGGTTGTTGCGCCGGTCGCCAAGGCCGTCCGCAAGCGCAAGTCTTCGGAAAAGGCAGCCAGCGTCGCCGCGCCCGCCGCCCCGGCAGCAGGCGCGGAGACCATCCAGCAGCCTGCCGAGGTGGCCGTTGCCGGCGACTTCAACGTGCTGCTCGGCGCCCCTGCAAACTGGGCCCCGCAGTACGACGAGTCCCAGATGCAGCTGGACGAGGTGGACCAGCTCTGGAAGATCGCCGCGGAACTGCCCGCCGGCTCCTACAGCTTCAAGATCGCGATCAACCGCTCCTGGGATGAGAACTACGGTGCGTTCGGCCACTTCGACGGCGCCAACCACGAGGTGCACCACCGCGGCGGCCTGCTGGTGATCCAGTACGACCACCGGACCAAGGACATCGTCGTCGAGTAGGCCTGCGGCGGATCTGCACCAAGCAACGCGGGGTCATTTACGGCCCATCCTGGCTATCGGGATGGGCCGTAAGTGACCCCGCGTCGGGTTAAAACCGGGTGGGGTCCGGGGCCGGTGGAACGGGCGGCGGCGGAACCGGGCCGGGGTCGGGAATTGGCAACGGACCCGGCGTAGGCCCTGGCGCCGGACTTGGGCCCGGGGCTGGGATCGGTGCCGGCGGGGTAGGTCCCGGATCCGGCGGGAACGGGTCGCCGGGCTGCGGCTCGGGCGACGTCGGCCCGGGCTCAGGCGGAAACGGGGACGGTTCGGGTGCTGGGGGGATGGTCATGGCTCCGATTATCGACCCGTGCTACCCCGGAGGGAAGGCGGCAGGAGAGCGCGCGGCTAGTTCTGCGCCGCGATCGACTTGTCTCGGTCCTCGAATACGTCCTCGCCCGGTCCGGAAAATGCCCGGGAGCGCTGCACGGCTTCGATCGAGCCGGTGAAGAGCTGTGAGTCGTGCGGGTCGGAGGGCAACCGGGCGGCGGTCTCATCTGCCGCAGCGAGCTTGCCCGGACGCCGGGCCGCGGGCTGGCTGGAGGCTCCAGTGGACGGCATGGATTCGAGCCGGACGTGGGGGAGCGCCGTCGGGTATTCCTGCTGCAGGAAGAGCACCAGCTCTTCGCGGATCAGGCAGCGCAGGTCGAAGAGCGAGGCGCTGTCCCCGGCACTGACCAGGATGCGGACCCGGACGAAACCCGCCGTCGCGTCCGTGATCTGCAGGATCCCCACGCGCTTGTCCCAGAGTTCCGTGGACGCGAGGACCTTCTTCAGCTCGGCGCGCATGGCTTCCACCGGGGCGCGCCAGTCGAGGTCGAACTCAACCGTACCCATGACCTCGGACTGGCGCCGGGTCCAGTTCTCGAACGGGGTGGTGGTGAAATAAGTGGAGGGCAGGATCAGCCGGCGGTCGTCCCAGATGTGCACCACCACATAGGTCAGGGTGATCTCCTCGATCCGGCCCCATTCCTTCTGCACCACCACCACGTCGTCCACCCGGATCGCGTCGGTGAAGGCGAGTTGGATGCCGGCGAAGACGTTGACCAAGGAGGTCTGCGCCGCGAGGCCGGCGACGATCGAGATCACGCCCGCGGAAGCCAGTAGGCCGGCGCCGAGGGCTTGGATGGCGGGGAAGGTCAGCATGATGCTGCCCAGGGCCACGATCGCGATCAGCGCGACGCCGATCCGGCGGGCCAGGATCACCTGGGTGCGGAGCCGGCGTGCCCGCCGGTTGTCCGCCACATCCACCCGGTACCGCGTGAGGACCATGGTCTCGATGATCAGAAGCACCGCGATCGCCAGCCAGGCGACAGACCCAATGAGCGCGATCGCCAGGCCGTGGTCCACGTTGCGGCGCCAATCGGCGTCGGCGGTGGTCAGGGCCAGTGCGATCCGCACTCCGATCAGGCACAGTGCGAAACGCAGCGGCAACCGCGCCATCCGGGAGGTCTCCCGCAGGGCCTCCTGCTTGCGGTTGAGCCGGAGGATTACCCGGCGCACCAGCCAGGAGGCGATCAGCCCGGCGGCCACGGCGAACGCCACGGCGAGGAACGGCATGGCGGAACTCAGAAACTCTTGCATCATTTAAGGATTAGCAAGCTTCGCTGGCCAATTGAAATCGGTGGATTGTCAAGGTGGGTCTGGTCACGCCCGTTCTCCCCGGCACTTCGGGGGTCGCATTGGAGCCGGTTTAGGGCCCTAAGGCCCTAGAATCCGCGGTTCAATGCCCCAGAATGGTGCCATCACTTGCATCTCCGGGGGAGGGTGACATGAGCCATAAGACATCATCGGGTGCAGCCGTTTCCGCCGCGTTCTGCGCGGCGCTTTTGTTGTCTGGATGCGGGTCGCCCGCGGCGGCTCCGGCCACCACCCCGCCGGGCACGACGTCGGCCTCCGCCACTGCGAGCGCCTCGCCGTCGAGCGCCTCGCCAACATCGGTGTCACCGTCCCCCACGGGTACCACGCAGCCGGACTCGACAACGCCCGCCCCGACGCCGGCTGCCCCGGCAGGCTGGAAGTCGTACACGACGGCGGACGGATCCCTGACCTTCGATTACCCAGCGACCTGGTCGGTCAAGGAGGTCAACGGTGCTGCGGCGCTGGTGAGTGACTACGGCAAGACGATGGCGACGCTGCGGACCCAGGTGGGCGCCGGTCCGGCATGCACGACGAAGTCGCAGTTCATGGCCTACGACTCCGCGCCGATTCCCGCCCTGGCGCAGTCCGGGGTGGCTCCCAGATTTAGTTACGAGGCGCGGGTCAACGCCACCCCGGCGGATCCGGGGAAGCCGAATACCTTCGCCTATGGCATCACGGCGGCCCCGGAGCCCACCGGGAACGAGGCCTGCCCCATTTCGCACGTCTTCCCCTGGCCGCCCAAGTCGGCGTCCTTCGGCGGTGTATACGACCCGTTCGACACCACCCCCGGCAAGCCGATGCACGTGGACACACCGGAGGTATACAAGGACACCACGGAGTACAAGTACATCAAGCAGGCGATGATGTCCCTGCGCCCGGCGGGGAAATAGCCGCCTGTGGCACACGCGTGGCAGGCGGCCGGCACCGCGCTGGGACTGCTCATCCTCCTCGGCGGCTGTGCGGCTCCGGCAGTACCGGCGGAGAGTGGAGCGCCGGCCGGAACGACGACGGCGGGCCCACCAGCCTCCGGAACCGCACCGCCCTCAGAGGCACCGCCCTCGGAGACGCCGCCGCCGCAGACGACGCCGTCGGGCTGGCAGACCTTCACGACAGCGGACGGGCTGTCTTTCGACTACCCGCCGGGCTGGACCGCCAGGGATCCCGGCGGTGACCTGGGCGGCGCGTTCGTGGACGTGACCAACGCGGCCGGGAAGCCGATGGCCCAACTGCGCACCAACATCGTCACCGGCGCCGAGTGCACCGAGCAGTACCCGTATCAGGTCTACGATTCCCAGGACGTCCAGTCCCTGGTGGAGCCGGGCAGCGCGGACCGGGGCGTGCCCCGCTACGTCTTCGAATCCCGCGGTGACGGCACCGGACCGTCCCCCACGACCATGGCCGCGTACGGCATCACCATGATGCCTGAAGAGACCGGCCCGCTCGCGTGCCCGATGTTCCATCTGTTCCTCTGGCCGCCCAGCGGAGCGTTGTTCGGTGGCTCCTATAACCCGGCGAACAACCTCACCCCGGGCCCGGCGTCGCTGCCGTACCTGGAGAAGGCCAAGCGCTACGCTGGCACCGCCGAGTACCAACTAATCCGGAAGATGATCACATCCCTCCGCCCCGCGGACTAAACGGACGCTCCCTCAGGTCTGGTGGTGTTTTCCGGGACGCTCCCTCAGGTCTGGTGGTCTTGCCTTGGACGCTCCCTCACCTCTGGCGGTGCAGTCAGGGACGCTCCCTCAGGTCTGGCGGTCTTGCCCGGAGGCTCCCTCAGTGTTGTTCGCCGGATGTGAGGGAGCGTCGGGCCCGGGGGTGCCGGATGTGAGGGAGCGTCGGGCCCGGGTTCGCCGGATGTGAGGGAGCGTCGGGCCCGGGTTCGCCGGATGTGAGGGAGCGTCGGCTCTGGGGTGTGCTAGACGGCAGGCAAGTGCCTGCGCTGTCGTGAGTGGGGGCGGGACGGCTGGCTGCCCTTGGTCCAAGTGGTCCCGCCCCAGGGGGTGGAATGCGTCTCGCGGATCAGCCCGGTGCCAGCGCATTCACGGACGGCCATGATGCCATCCGCTGCGGCACGCTTGTCCTCGAAGGCCTTTGAGACAGCAAGCACTGTGCCGTCAGCCCCAAGCAGCCGGAACCGGACGTTCGATTCTGCGTCGGTGAAGATCTCGAATTGTCCTGCCATTTGTCTATTCCTTTCAGGCGTTCCGGCGCGCGACGCGGGTTGTCCGCTGGATGCAGTGTGCCGGAGGTCTTCTTCCACCATCCATGGGCCCGCGGCGGGCCTGAAAGGGGCGAAAGTCCCGGATGTGGCTGGCGCCGGACCGGGACTACATTTGGTTCATGGCTGAATACGCTGAGGATTCCGGACCGGCGGATGCGGGGATCGCCGTGCGGCTGACCGCCCGGGTGCAGGGAATGGTGCAGGCGGTCGGCTTCCGCTATTGGACGGTCCGCAAGGCCGAGCAGCTCGGCCTGTGCGGCACCGTCAGGAACGACGACGACGGTACTGTCGCCGTCGTGGTGGAGGGCCCGCAGGCCGTGGTGCTGCAATTCCGGAGCTGGCTCCGCTCGCCGGACGCGCCCGGGCGGGTGGACCACGTGGAGGAAGAGCTGTCCCCGGCGACCGGCGCGTTCAGCAACTTCCGGGTGGTGTATTGAGCCCGGTAGGTGCTTAGGCAGGGACGTCAGGCCGGGGCGTCGGCAGCGGCCTGAGCAGTCCGCTGGCCAGCACGGCCCTTCGGGACAGGGTCTTGTAGCCCTCCCGCTCAAACAGCACCGTGATCAGCCCGTCGTCGTGGCGCATCACCAGGCCCGGGCCCCAGAGGGCATGCTCCACGGCCGAGTTCAGCGGGAACGCCTCGGTCTCCGTCGAGGACGAGGCGCCGGCAGCGCCGCCGTCGGGCGTCCGGTACGCGGAACCCTCGGCGCAGTTGTCGCAGTTGCCGCAGGGAGCGGGGAGCTCCTCGCCGAAGTAGCCCAGCAGGAACTGGCGCCGGCACCGGTGCGTCTCCGCATAGCCGCGCATCATGGCGATCCGGGACTTGTCCACGCGTTCCCGCGCCGCGGCGAGGGCGACGGCGCGCTCCACCACCTGCGCGGGATCGGCACCTCGTTCCAGGCACACGACGCCGCCGGTTGTCACGGCGCCGGTGTCCTGCAGTTCGTGCAGCAGCCCGGTAAGCCGGCGCGGCTTGCACCCGGCGGCCGCCGCGAGGTCCTGCTGGGGAACCGGGCCGCCGGCGTCGCGCAGGAAGCTGAGGACGGCCAGCAGGGCATCCTGGTCTGGGCGGTGGGTGGCGAAGTACCGGCGCAGGCCCAGGTCCTCGGACCGGTAATGCAGCACAGCCTCGGCGGGCAGCCCGTCGCGGCCCGCCCGGCCGATCTGCTGGTAGTAGCTGTCCAGCGACTCGGGGATGTCCGCGTGCAGCACGAACCGGACGTCCGGCTTGTCGATGCCCATGCCGAACGCGGTGGTCGCCACCACCACGTCGAGGTCTCCGGCCAGGAAGCGCCGGTGGACCTCGTCCCGCTCCACCGCGCTCCGTCCCGCGTGATAGGCCGCGGCGCGCAATCCGCGCTGCACCAGCTTCGCGGCGTACTTCTCGGTGTCCTTGCGTTTGGCGGCGTAAACCAGGCCGGGGCCGTGCAGGTCGCTGACCAGGGTTTCAGCCTGGCGCAGCACGTCGCGGCGTTTCTCCTTGTCCTCGTGGTGGCGGACGACGTCCAGGCTGATGTTGGGACGGTCGAAGCCGCGGACCAGGACCAGCGGACCCGTCATCCGCAGGCGGTCCAGGATTTCCTCGCGGACCGGGGGAGCGGCGGTGGCTGTTAGGGCAGCCGTCGTAGGGTTGTCCAGGCGCTCGCGGACTTCGCCGAGGCCGAGGTAGTCGGGCCGGAAGTCGTGGCCCCACGCGGAGACGCAATGGGCCTCGTCCACCACGAACAGGGCGATGTTGAGGGCCGCGAGCCGTTCCACCGTGCCGGTCTTCGCCAGCTGCTCGGGGGCGAGGAAGAGGAATGCCGCATCTCCGTGTTCCACGGCCTGCCAGACGCGTTCCTGCTCCGCAGCGCTGTGCGAGGAATTGACCGCGACGGCGTGGCCCGGCCCGAGCGCCTCCGCCAGACCGTCCAGTTGGTCTTCCTGCAGGGAGATCAGCGGGGACACGACGACGGTGGGCCGCTTGAGGTCCCGGTGCAGGAGCAGCGCCGGGACCTGGTAGATGGCCGACTTCCCGTAGCCGGTGGGCATCACCGCGAGCACATCCCGGCCTGCAATCAACGCGGCCATGCCCTCGAGCTGCCCGTCGCGGAGCCCGGGGAGGCCGAAAGCCGTGGCCGCGAGCGCGCGGAGGGCACCGTCGTCGGGCGCTCCGCGCGACGGGCCGGCAATGGCTTGGCTCATTCGGCGGCTCCCTTGCGCTCGCGGCTTCTTGGCGGCTGTGTGCCGTCTTTGAGTTCAGGGTAGGCGCAGCCGGGTGATACAAAAAACGCTGTGGTGCCCGGCCGGGACAAATGGCCCTCGGCAGGGACCGTGGCGCTGGGTAGGGTGGCCGCATGCAGAAGATATCGATCGACGCCCTGGCCCGCCAGCAGGTCACGGCGGCGCTCGCGGCCGGCAGCGGGAGGGCCGCCGACACCGTCTACGGCGGCCACGAGAAGGTCCTCCGGCAGACCGTGATGGCGTTCAAGGCCGGGACGCAGTTGAGCGAGCACCAGAACCCCGGGGAGGCGACGGTCTATGTGATCCGCGGCTGCGTCCGGCTGCAGGCCGACGAGGAATCGTGGCAGGGGAAAGCCGGCGACCTGCTGATCGTGCCCGACGGGCTGCACAGCCTGATGGCGGAAGAAGATTCGGCGATCCTGATGACGGTGGCCAAGACGAAGAGCTGAGCCGCAGGACGGTGCCGGCAGACTTTCCGGCACCCGTTGTCAGTGTGCCGGAGTGGGCCTACGCTGTGCCACGACGGCCCCACTCCGGGGACCGGCTCCAGGACCCTCCCTCGTCGGGGTGCCATCACACCCCCGGATGCCCGCGTCCTGGACTTCACGGGACAGGAACTGCCATGACCAAGTATCTGTTTGAAGCCAACTACCTGGGCGAAGGAATCAAGGGACTGATGCGCGAGGGCGGCAGCAAACGCCGCGACGCCCTGGTGGACGCCCTCAAATCCGTGGGCGGAACGCTCGAGTGCTTTTATTACGCCTTCGGGGACACCGACGTCCTGGGCGTCCTGGAGGCCCCGAGCGATGCCGACGCCGCAGCCCTTTCGCTGATAATCAACGCCACCGGCAACGTCAACGTCCGGCTGAAGCCGCTCATGTCGGTGGAGGACATCGACGAAGCGGTCAAGAAGACACCCAGCTACCGGGCCCCGGGTCAGTAGGCAGCTGCCTGCCACAGCCTGCGTTCTGTGACGACTCAACCCGTCCGTGCCGGCGAGCGGGTTCGGTTCCGGCCGCCGTCGTAGGACAGACTGTTGCCGTGAGCAACTCTCCCCGCACCGGCGTCGCCATCGCAGGACTAAGCCTCGGCACGGCGCTGAACCCGCTGAACTCCTCGATGATCGCCGTCGCGCTGGTGGTGCTGCGCGCGGATTTCGCGCTCGACGTCGCCACGGTCACCTGGGTGGTCACCTCGTTTTACCTCACCTCCGCGGCAGGCCAGCCGCTGATGGGACGGCTCGCGGACCGCTTCGGCCCGCGCCGGCTGTTCCTGCTGGGCATGGCGCTCGTGGCCGTGACCTGCGCGTTCGCCCCTTTCGCGCCGAACTTCGCGCTGCTCTGCGTCGCGCGGGCTTTCATGGCGCTTGGCACCGCGACGGCGTATCCCAGCGCCGTCGTGATGGTAGCGGCGCTGGCGCGGCAGGCGGACGTGAGGTCCACCCGGCCGCTGGGCCGGATCCAGATGGCCAACACCTCGGCCGCCGCCGTCGGGCCGGTGGTGGGTGGCCTGCTGGTGAGCCTGGTGGGCTGGCAGGCGCTGTTCCTGATCAACGTGCCCCTGGCGCTGGCGGCGATCCTGGTGGTCCGCCGGTTTGCGCCGGCGGACGCTGAGCGGGAACGCGGCCGGGTGTCGGAACTGCTC
Source organism: Arthrobacter sp. 01T414 (assembly GCF_056398965.1). Classification (NCBI taxonomy): domain Bacteria; kingdom Bacillati; phylum Actinomycetota; class Actinomycetes; order Micrococcales; family Micrococcaceae; genus Arthrobacter; species Arthrobacter sp. 01T414. The sequence continues at coordinate 20,425 of NZ_JBFTQK010000008.1, forward strand.
CGCGACTCGGACCTGCCGGGCATCGGCGCGTTCATCGGGGCGCTGGTGCTGGTGATGATGGCGCTGCTCAATGTGCTGCCGGCCTACCGGTGGTGGTTGCTGGGCGGCGGTCTGTTGCTCGCCGTGCTGTTCACCGTGCGGGAGTTGCGCTTCAGCCCGCCCTTCCTGGACCTGCGGCTGCTGGGGACCAACCGGCCGCTGCTGCTGGTTTACCTGGGCTTCGCGCTGTTCAACGGCGTCTACTACTTTGCGTTCTTCGGGCTCCCGCAGCTGCTGCAGACCGCCGGCGGCTACGACCCTGGCATCGTGGGCCTGCTGATGCTGCCACTCGCCGCCATCTCGGTGGTCGGGACGCCCTTCGCGGTCCGCGCCATCGACAGCTTCGGCGTCCGGCGGGTCCTGATCACCGGCGTCGGGGCGCTGGTTGCGGCGTCGGCGGCGATGTGGCTGCTGACCGCCTCGCTGGCCGTTCCGCTGGTGCTGGCACTGACCGCGCTGCTGGGCGTGCCATATTGCGTGGTCAGCATTTCCTCAAGCCAGGGCCTGTACCTGTCCACCCGGCTGGAGGAGCGCGGGGTGGCCGCGGGAATCTTCCAGACCTGCCGCTACCTCGGCGCCATCACGGCCACCGTGCTTATCGGCATTTTCTACGGCACCGGCGTCAGCCAGGCGAACTGGGGGCTGATGGTCTTCGTCATGATCGGCCTGGGTGCGGTGGTGTTCGTGGTGTCGCTGCTGTGGCGGGAGCGGCGGACGGCGTAAGCGGGGGAGTTGACGCCGCGGCCACGCCCCGGCACTGGGGTGTGAGCGGAGCCACAAAAAAGTTGCCTGCGTGCCGGGCCGAAGCCTATAGTCAATACAGCGGTTCGATAATAGAACGTCGTGTTCAATTATCGAACAATCAGCTTTGACGGCGGAAGCCAGCCCTACAACGACGTAAGGAAATCCCGTGCACTTTCACCACCACGGATATGTCTCCGGTGACCCGCGGGTCCAGCCGGCCGACGGCGTCGGCCTTGACCGCCCCGCCGAACTCCCCGACGTCGTCGACGTGCTCATCGTGGGTACCGGACCGGCGGGCATGGTGGCCGCCGCGCAACTGTCCCAGTTCCCCGGCGTGACCACCCGGATCGTCGAACGCCGCCCCGGCCGCTTGGCCATCGGCCAGGCCGACGGGATCCAGGCCCGCAGCGTGGAGACGTTCCAAGCCTTCGGCTTTGCCGAGCGGATCATCGCCGAGGCGTACCGCATCACCGAGATGGCCTTCTGGAAGCCGGACCCCGAGGACCCGTCGCGGATTGTCCGCAGCGCCCGCACCTTGGATGACCCGGCCGGTATCAGCGAATTCCCGCACCTGATCGTCAACCAGGCCCGCGTCTTGGACTACTTCGCCGAGTTCATGGCCAACGCCCCCACCCGGATGAAGCCCGACTACGGCTACGAATTCGTCCGGCTGGAGGTGACCGAGGGGGAGTACCCCGTCACCGTGACGCTCGCGCACACCGCCGGGCCTGACGCCGGCACCGAGCGCACCGTCCGGGCCAAGTACGTCGTCGGCGCGGACGGGGCCCGGAGCAAGGTCCGCGACTCGATCGGCTGCACCATGGCCGGCGACAAGGCCAACCACGCCTGGGGTGTGATGGACGTGCTGGCCAACACCGACTTCCCGGACATCCGGACCAAGTGCGCCATCACCTCGGGCTCCGGCGGCAGCATCCTGCTGATTCCCCGCGAGGGCGGGCATCTCTTCCGGATGTATGTTGACCTGGGCGTGGTCCCCGAGGGCGACGCCGGCGCAGTGCGCAGCACCAGCATCGAGCAGATCATCGCCAAGGCCAACGCCATCATCCGTCCCTACACGCTGGATGTCCGGAACGTCGCCTGGCGCAGCGTTTACGAGGTGGGCCACCGCCTGACTGACCGGTTCGACGACGTCGTCCCGGCGGACCGCGGCACCCGCACGCCGCGGGTGTTCATCACCGGCGACGCCTGCCACACGCACAGCGCCAAGGCCGGCCAGGGCATGAACGTCTCCATGCAGGACGGCTTCAACCTGGGCTGGAAGCTGGGACACGTGCTGGAGGGCCGCAGCCCGGAGACGCTGCTGGCCACGTATTCGGCCGAGCGCCAGGTGGTCGCGAAGAACCTCATCGACTTCGACAAGGAATGGTCGACCCTGATGGCGAAGAAGCCGGAGGAGTTCAACAGCCCCTCGGAGCTTGAGGACTTCTACGTCAGCACCGCCGAGTTCCCGGCCGGTTTCATGACCCAGTACGCGCCCTCGATGCTGATCGGCGAGGCCACGCACCAGGAGCTCGCCACCGGCTTCCCGATCGGCAAGCGCTTCAAGTCCGCGCCCGTGGTGCGGGTCTGCGACACCAACCCGCTGCATCTGGGCCACCAGGCCACGGCGGACGGCCGCTGGCGGATCTATGTCTTCGCCGATCCGGCTGTGGCGGGTGCGCCGTCGCCGACCACGGACCTGGCGGCGTGGCTGGCAGAGGCGCCCGATTCGCCGCTCGCCGCCACCCCGGAAGGCCTGGACCGGGACGCCTGGTTAGACGTGAAGGTGATCTACCAGCAGGAGCACACCGAGGTGGACATCACCGCCGTGCCGGGGGTGTTCAAGCCGCAGGTGGGCCCGTTCCAGCTGAACTACCTGGAAAAGGTTTACGGCACGGACCCGAAGGCCGACATCTTCAAACAGCGCGGCCTGGACCGCGGCGGCGTCGTGGTGGTGGTGCGGCCGGACCAGTATGTGGCCACCGTCCTGCCCCTGACGGCGACGGCGGAGCTCGCCGCGTTCTTCGCGGGGCTGGTGGGGGAGCGGGCGGCGGTCTAGCCCGGCGCGGCTAGCGCTGCACGGACATCGGCGCCGGGTCTTCCACAGCAGTGGAGGGCCCGGCGTCGGCGTCTGCCGGCTCAGACCGAACCCGCTCCTGGCCCGACGCCCGCGCGATCCCGCCGGCCACGGCGACGCCCAGCGTCAGCAGCGCGGTCAGCAGCACCCCGAGACCCGGGTGCACGTGCAGCAGTGCCGCGCCCACGGTGGCGCCGGCCAGGATCAGGACGACGGCGCCCAGCCGGCGGCCGGTGTGCTTGCCGGAACCGCCCCCCAGTCGGGAATCCGCGGCCAGGCCGGTCAGCGTGGAGGTGACCACCACGGTGGTGACGTCCTTGACCGCCAGGGGCCGGGCGGTGGCGGCCTGGATGCCCATCGCGACCGCGAGCGCGCCGGTGATGGTCAGGGTGACGGGGTCGCCGGCGTGCGGCGCGTGGACGAAGAGGACGGCGGCGACCGCGGTCATGGTGGCGCCGACGGCCGTGAGTAACGCCGTCGTACGGCGACTCCAGCCCGTGGCCTCGGGGCGGAGGACGCGGCCGGCCACCACGGCGCCGACCATGAAGCAGGCCAGCGCGATCAACGGTCCCACCACCGGCAGGTTGTCTGCGCCGATCAGGGCCATGCCGAGGATCACGACGTTGCCGGTCATGTTGCCGGTGAACACCCGGTCCAGGCCGAGGTAGCCGACGGCGTCGATCACGCCGGTGGAGAAGGTCAAAACCAGCATCAGGACCAGGTGGAGCCGGGCCGGCTCGGCGGACTTCAATCGATTAAGCACAAATCAACTTTCCTTGCGGGGGAGTGTGGCGCTGCTTGAACCCCGGGTGAGGGACTATCCGGCGTGGTCGGAGGCCTTGGCGCGGCGCTTTTTGAGCACCCCGATGCCGATCGGGATGACCGAGACCAGCACAATGACGATGAAGATGAGGTCGATGTTCGAACCGATCCACTCATACTGGCCGAGCCCGAACCCCAGAAGGGTTACCCCGAAGCCCCACAGCAGGGCACCCATGGCGTTGAAGGCGACAAAGGTCCGGTGCCCCATTTTCCCGACGCCGGCCGTCACCGGCAGGAAAGTCCGCACGATGGGGACGAACCGGGCCAGCACCACCGAGCGGCGGCCGTATTTTGTGAAGAATTCGTGGGCCCTGTCCACGTAGTCACTGCGCAGCAGCTTGGAATCCGGTTTCTTGAAGACGGACGGCCCGGCTTTCCGGCCGATCAGGTAGCCGGTCTGGTCCCCGGCGAACGCCGCAGCAGAGGCGGCCGCGCCGAGCAGAACGATGTTGACCGGGACGGAGCCGGTGGCCACCAGCAGGCCCGCGGTGAACAGCAGGGAGTCTCCGGGCAGGAAGAATCCCACCAGCAGGCCGGTCTCAATGAAGAGGAAGGCGCAAACGACGGCGATGAGCCACGGCGCCACCGCCGGATCACGAAGGAACACGTTTGGGTCCAGCCATGGCGGCAGAAGTCCGGTCACCGGGTGGACGGACAGCATGGCACTCAGCGGCGAAGCGGTCATGGGCCCATCTTAGGCATGGCTGCTGGGAGTCCCTCGAACGACGGCGGTCACACCACGGCGCTGAGCCGCTCGCCGTTGAAGTACTCGAGCTGCCAGCCCTCGACGGCGTGGTGATGGGCCAGATTCAGCGCGGCATTATCGATGCTGGGCATGGTGCAGCCCACCGCACGGCCGAGGGTCACGCGGAGCAGCGAGCCATGCGCGACCACGAGCACCCGGCCGCCGCGGAATTCCTCGGCCAGAGTTTCCAACGCGACCAGCCCGCGGGCAGATGTATCGTCGTCGCTTTCGGCGCCGCGAAAGCCGCCGGGGATGCGCAGGGCGTCGAGGTCGGGACCGTCTTGCAGACCTTCGGCGGGGCCGTAGTGACGCTCGGTGAGTTCCGGAACCCGCCGCGCCGTGCCGAGCCCGAGCCCGGCGGCGATCAGGTCCGCCGTCTCCGCGGCCCGGCTCAGCGGCGAGGAAACGATCGCATCCCATTCGTACTCGGACAGGGCGGCGACGGCGTCCCGCGCCTGGCCGCGGYCGACGTCGTTCAGCGGAATATCGGTTGATCCCTGCAGCCGGCGCTCCGCGTTCCAGTCGGTTTGGCCATGGCGGATGAGCGCGAAAGTTGTGAGGGTCATGCCCTCCATTGTTTCAGACGGCTCCCGGCGCCCCGCAGCCTCTACCTGTTGAGCCCCACCGCTATCGCCTCCAGGTCGCGGACGGCGTAGCGCAGGTGCTCCCACTCTTCGTTGAGGATCGTGTGCAGACAGGATCGGACCGTCACCGCGTGCTCCGGCCCCCACGGGTTCCGGCGCTCCGCCGACAGCTCCGCCTCGGTAACCGTGGCGAGGAAATCGCGGACCATGGCCTGCCGGCCGGCCCGGACCTCCAGCACCTCGGCATAGGGCGGGGCGGCTGCGGAGAAGACAGAGAGGTCGTACCCGTCGGTCTCGTACTCCGCATTGGGCTGCCCTGCCGGGTGATAGGGCTCCTCGAGTTCCAGGATGGCTTTGCGGAACCACGTGTCCGTGGCCATCACCAGGTGGCGCAGGGTCTGGGCGAAGGACCACTCGCCATCGACCGAGAGATCGACCTTGCCGGGCGGCATCGCCGCAACCCGCTCCAGCGTCGCCCGCCAGGCCTGCTCCACGACGGCCCACGCCTCCCGTAGCCCGTCCGGGCCCTGGGCGCGCCTCTGTTCCCGGCCGTGGAAGCGGCGGTTGAGTTCGGCCTCGACGAAGGGAACGACGTCGACGCCGTTGACGTACAGGGTGTTCCCGGCTTCGACCAGCCATGGGGCGTCGATGTCCGCCCCGGCCGCGTCGACCGCACGCATCACCGCGCCGGACAGGTCGGTCCGGACGAACCGGGCGCCCCGCAGGTTCACGTCGGTGAACGTTGCGCCCTGCAGGTCTTCGGACTGGGTGAAGGCTGTCATGCCAGCACTCTGCCACGCCAGCGTCAGCCGCGCAGCGCCTTGGCGGGGTTCCGCGGTTGCAGCCGGCGGTCCTCAGAGCCTGAAACCGGACACCCGGCACCCATTTTCTGCGGGATCAGATCGGTCCATAATGGCCACATAAGCTTCGGGGACCCCTCGCGCCGGTGATGGGTGGCGCGGCGTTGGAGAGTCCCAGGTGGCTGCCCCGGCTCGGCGCGAGGGGCGGTCACGGCTCCGGACAATGATTCCGGGGACCGAAACCGGGGGGAGCTACGCCATCACTGCGGTCATCGACGCACTGAAGGGATTCATCATGTTCAAGGATTCAAACATTATGGCTGTCCTCCCCGCGAAGGACATCAACAGGGCGAAGGAGTTCTACCGGGACAAGCTGGGCATCGAGCCCTCCGAATCCATGGAGGAGGGCAGCGTGATGTACAGCTGCGGCCAAGGAACCCGCTTCCTCGTCTACCAGACGGACAATGCGGGGACGGCCAAGAACACCCAGATGGGCTGGGAAACCGACAACATCGAACGCGACATGGAGGATCTGCGCGGCCGCGGCGTCGTCTTTGAGGAGTACGACTTTCCCGGCCTGAAGACGGAGAACGGCATTGCCACGGCATCCTGGGGGAAGGGGGCCTGGTTCCTGGACAGCGAGGGCAATATCCTCAACATCGCCCAGCGCTCGTAGGCCGGAGGCTGGCACCGATCAACATCGCTAACGCCGGCAACGGAGCCGGAGGGAACCGGATCCAGCCCTCAGGCGGGAGCCGGTTTCGAGCCTGACGTCGCCCCCGAACAGGGCAACGAGTGCGTCCAGAACAGCAGCGCTGGCAGCGGCTGCCCGCACGCTAGTTAGTGTCGGGTTTCCTGCCCCGAAGGTGGCGGTGGTGTAGCTCGTAGCTGTCGAACACGTCAGAAGAGGTGGTTCCTGAGTGGCCGAACTTGCCGCGAAGAACGGCGGCGAGTCCATCCAGCGCGGCGTGGAGCATCCGTCCGGCGAACTGAAGCTCAGGGTTGTCGCTGCGTTGGGCCTCGGATGCCAGTTCCTGGGCGTAGGCGACTGTGGCCGGCAAGGAGCCGCGCTGCTCGACTTCACGGAAATAGTAGGTTTCATGGAACGCAAGCAGATCGATGCTCACGAGAGCTACGTTTCCGGCCATTGACTCCAGCAGCCCGGCGGCATGCGTGGGTTCCACGGACAGTACACCTGCAGGACCTGCAGCCTCCCTGAACAAGTTCAGATCGTGGGCAAGGGCCCGGCGGCGGTTAAGAGCCGGGTACATCTGCAGGATCCAGGTGACCGTTGCTGTCAGCAAACCGAAACCCGTGACGGCTTGGAAGGCCACAACCAGCCGGAGCAGCGGATGCGTGGCCACGATGTCGCCGAATCCCACGGTGGAAAGAGTGACCAGGGAGATGTAGAGGGCCTCGGCGAAGTCGGCCCGCAGGGGAACCGCGGCTCCGTAAACAAAACCGTCCGTCAGATGCGGCAGGTACAGCAGGGCCCAGCCGATGGCCGCGAGGCCCGCCCAGGCGCCAATGACAGCCGCCATGGCCAACGGCGCTGCGATGAAGGAGCCCCGGCCCCGCAGTTTTCGGGATGCTAGCCAGAACCCGCGCATGATCGCCCGGCCCACGGGACCGGAGCCGTGGGGATAAAGGAGCGTACGAAAGACGTCGACGAGCATCAGCAGAACCAGCCCGGCCCCCAAAACCGTCCAGAGCGTATCCGCAAAGTCCATGCCTCATCTTATGGGCGGCGCCCCGGGCACAGTGACAGACAGGGGAACCCCGCAGTGCCGGGCACTGCGGGGTTCCCCTGGGTCTGGATGCAGGTTACTCGGAGCCGGGTTTCTGTTCCCGGTCCCAGGCGGTTCCGCCGTGGGGCACCCGCCTATAGAAAGACGGGCTCGTCTGCAGGCCCATTTCCAAGGGTATTCAGCGGCACGATCTGGTTAGGTTGGACGTGGGCACTTAGCGGAGAAAATAGGCAGCGTTCCCTCAACCGCTATTTGCCGCGTTTGGCCGAATTGTGCTGTCGGTGCCAAGCGAAGTACTGCCGGGACTTTTCGCCAAAGGCCGCGCATCTCCTGCCGACGATGTCCCGTATCCGGTCCGCAGCTTGCTCGGAACCGCGGCTGCCGTGTTCGATGATTCCCTGATCACCGATGACAACATAGCCGAGCTCAAAGAGCGCATCGCAGCCGAACAGGCAAGCGAGCATGGACACGTTTCGTGTGTCCATGCGCTCGTTCTCCGAGCATGCCCAGCGGGGCTTGATATGCGCCGCGACAACTAGTTCTTCGGGGAGCGAGCGTCCACAAAGTGCGCACGAGCTACCCCAGCGCCGCAGCTGCTGGTCCCGCAGAAACCGCTGCTCTGCCCGGATTGCCACTACTGCCAAACTGTCACTAGGACCGCCGACATAGCCTTCGAACGGTTCAGCGTGTTCCCCTCGCTCCTCGGCTGTTCCGGTGACGGGCTCAATGCCTGCTAGCCGCAACACCTCCAGTGCGCGGCCAGGGTCGAGGGGAAAGAAATAGCCGTTCCTAAGGGACCCGCTTGCGGTGATCGGACCCTGGCCGACGTCGAGCGCGTTCAGAGCCCGATCCCGTGAAACACGGATCTCATGCACCGGTTCCGTGAGAACCAATGTGCCCTTCGTGCCGGCAGGCACATCGTCATAGCCGCGAGGCGGATAGGCCGGTCGCGGCATAGTTGCCACGCGGCTGACGCCCCGGATCTCGGGGCTGGCATAGTGGAAAACGAGATCCCCTGGGGACACACCGTCAAGAGTGCGCCAGTGGTCAACCTGTTGGCCACGGCGATCCTTCAGGGGAGCCCACAGGGTACCGTCGTTAAAGACGGGGTCGAAGTTCACCGACTGGTTCGCCCACCAGAAATTCGTGCTCGGACTGACTTCGATCCTGAGGGGTTCGGCTGTGCCTTCGAGACTCTCTCCGTGAATGTCCACCAGCTCGTATCCCAGTCGATTCAAGATGGACCGTGTCTGTTCTCCCCCGGACAGCCGCGGAGGCCCGTCCTTGCCGCAGCCGAATTGCAGTTGGAAGGCCATGGCGACCAGTGGCTTGCTTGCAATCGACTGCCCTCGGTCGATCACTACGTACCGGTGAGACTCCTTAAATCGGGTCCGGGCAATGAACTCCTCGCTTCCGAGCTCATGCCACAGCTCAATTGCGCGGTCGATGCTTCGACGCTCCAAATCGGCCCATGATCTCTTCATGTCCCCATTCATACCTGATTTATGACTTGCCCATGAGTTCAAAAGAACCTTGGAAGTGGAAGGAACGGGAGAGTAACATTTTCGGACTCGCAAATACCGGTGTAGGTCGGAGCCCACAGATACGATCTACCTCATGACCGAAACCCAAGAGATTGATAACCCTGGATCGAATTTCACCCAGGTGCTGGACGCGGCGGCGAAGCTGCCAGGCGTGAGGATCAGTAGGGCCGCCTATCTCCGAACGGCACTCAAGCGCCACTGCACCGAGGAACAGATCAAGAGGGCAATCGCCGAAACTCCCGCGGCAGCGGGCATTCCACTCAAGGTCATCGCTGAGATCGCAAACACCTCGATCGCTTATGAGACGAGCAAGGTCACAGGCATATCAACCGTCGCAGGTATCCCCGGCGGTCTGGCAATGATCGGCACTGTCCCAGCCGACCTCGCGCAGTACTTGGGTCACATGCTTCGGATCGCCCAGAAGCTGGCGTATATCTACAGTTGGCCTGACCTATTCGCCGATGATGACGACGAAATCGATGAAGCCACCGAGAGCATGCTGATCCTGTTCGTGGGCGTGATGTTCGGCGTGCAGATCGCCCAGAGTGGAGTGGCAAGAGTCGCGGGCATGGTCGCCGCCACCGTTGCCAAGAAACTGCCGCAGAAGGCACTTACTCAGGGTGTCATCTATCCGATCGTGAAAAAGGTGGCCGGCTATCTCGGTGTGAGCATGACCAAGAAGCTTTTCGCCAGCGGAGTCGCAAAGGCTATCCCAATAGTCGGAGCAGTTCTCTCCGGAGGCCTCACCTTGGGCACATTCCTTCCCATGTCCAAACGGCTGCAGAAGCACCTCGCTAGCCTGGAGCTGACCAAGCCAGGACACCGAACCGACGACGCCGAGATCGTTGACGCCGAGATCATTGACGCCGAAGTAATCGATCTGGAGGTTGTCGTGAAATAGCGAGAGGCCGAGCCGCCAGAGCTGACCCAAACCATGAGTCCAGCTGACGCCGGCAACGCGACCCGGCGCAACCGCCCAGCTCTTTAGCGTTTGGCCCACAGCCATCTCGCCTTTAGAAACGCGCGCCGGCCCTTTCGTATGGCAGGCCTCCGCAACCCTGCAACGTGCTCAGCCGTTCAATACCCACACGGCGTTGTTCGGCTGCAGCCAGCCATCCCGTTCCAGCGGGGCTGCGCTGAGCAGGACCGTGCCGGCCGGGAGCCGCACCGGTTCATCGCCCATCGCGACGGCGGCGAGGAAGTGCTCGTTGCGCTCGCAGATCAGCAGGTTTCCGGCCTCGACGCGCCAGGTGCCGCCGTCGTTCGCGGTGAAGACCCCTTCCCGCCAGAGCTTCCGGCGCAGTTCCAGCGCGGCTTTGGTGAGGTTCAGCGCTGACGCCGGATCCTGCTCTTGGCGGTCGACGGCGTGGGCTCCCCACCCGGCGGGCTGCGGCAGCCAGGGTTCGGAACTAACGCCAGAGTCCCCCAGCGAGAAGCCGTGGTTTCGCCCGGCGTCCTCAGTCCAGGGAAGCGGCACGCGGGCGCCATCGCGGCAGACGCCGCCGCGCGCCCACATCGGGTCCACCCGGGCCTCCACCGGCACGTCGACCTCGGGCAGCCCGAGCTCCTGGCCCTGATACAGGTACGCCGGCCCAGGCAGCCCCAGCAGGGCCACCAGCGCCGCGCGGGCCCGGGCGGCACCGACAGAACCGCCGCCGAACCGGGTCACGGCGCGGACGATGTCGTGGTTTTCCAGCGCCCACGTGGGTGTCGCACCGTGCACCAGGCGGGCGGCTTCGAGCTCGTTGCCGACGGTGGCCCAGGCGTGCGCGTCCCAGCCGAGCTTCACGAACGCGAACGCAAAGGCCTGCTGCATCTCGTCGGCTCGGGTGTAGCGGGCGGCGCGGGCCGGCTCCAGGTTCACTTCTCCCACCAGCAGGCGGTGCGGCTCATACTGCTCGGCCAGGGCACGCCAGCGGCGGTACACCTCGTGGACTTCCTCCTGGTCCGAGACCTGGGGGTTGGACCGCAGCCCGTCCACCACGCCGCCCTCCGAGGGTGAATCGGGGAGCCCCTCCGCCTTGAACAGCGCGTGCGCGACGTCGATGCGGAGCCCGTCCACGCCCTTGTCGAACCAGAACCGCAGCACCCCGTCGAAGGAGTCGCCCACGGCAGGGTTCCGCCAGTTCCAGTCCGGCTGCCCGGCGGAGAAGAGGTGCAGGTACCAGTCGAGATCCGTCTCGGACCACGGGTTGGCGCGGCTCCAGGCCCGGCCGCCGAAGACGCTCTGCCAGTTGTTCGGGGGAGTGTCTCCCGCCGGTCCGGAGCGGAAGTGGAACATCTCCCGCTCCGGCGATCCCGGTCCGGCGGCCAGGGCCGCCTGGAACAGCGGGTGCTCGGAGGAACAGTGGTTGGGAACGACGTCGAGCAGGACCTTCAGGCCCAGCGAGTGCGCCTTCTCCAGCAGCACCTCGAACTGTTCCAGCGTTCCGAACAGCGGGTCCACGCCGCAGTAGTCGGCGACGTCGTAGCCCTGGTCCACCTGCGGGGAGGGCTGGAACGGCGTCATCCAGATCCCGTCCGCACCCAGATCGGCGATGTACGGCAGCCGTGCGGTGAGGCCGGCGAGGTCGCCCACGCCGTCGCCGTCGCCGTCCGCGAAGGAGCGCGGGTACACCTGATAGATGACCGCGGACTCCCACCAGTCTGTGGGCGGCGCCTGGGCGTCAGACGGCGAGGGGGAGTGCTGCAGCGGCAGGGATTCAGGACTCAAGGATTTTTCGCTCACTTTCTGGCGCCGGCCGATGGGCCAACGACTACGGTCCGGCGCGAAGAGATTAGCGCCCTCATAACCTACGGTAAGGTGCCGATCACAGCGGGACCGGCTCAGCCAAGGATGGCCGGAGGGCCCAGCCCTAGAGCGGCGGTCTGCGCCGCGCCGTTCAGGACACCTCGCCCGTGACGCCTGTGGATGTGGCCCTATCGGCAAGCCACCGCTCCTCCTTGGCCCGTGCGGTCGCGACGGCGTCGTTGATGACGAGCGGTGCAGCCGGGTCGATCTCAGTGTGGGATTCGACTGTGTAGAAGCGAACCTCGTGACCGTCGGGGTCGTGCAGCATCGGAAGGATCCATCCGATTGTCGCGAAGTGCACCCCGGCATGGTCCTCGCCCAGGGCGCTCAGGTGGGCCGCTAACTCCTCGAGCCGGTCCCGGTCGGCTACTCCGATGGAGAAGTAGTCGAAGCCGGCCGACGCCTTCGCCCGGTCCGGATTGTCGTTCAGTGCGAGGTCGGGTCCGCCGTCGGGATGCGTCATCGCGACGCCGGTGCGGCGGCCGTGGTCGTGGAACTCGATGGCGACTTGATAGCCGAGCCGGGTGCCGTACCACTGGATGGACCGGTCCAAGTCGGAGACGGGCAGCTTGAGGTGATGCACCCCGGCCAGTTTCGGAATCATCGAAAACCTCCCTAATTGCAGTGCAACTGTATCTATGCAGTTATACTGCATCTTATGAGCGATGACGTCAAGCAAGAATCCCGTGCCGCTGCGGACCTGAGAGCCAAGCGAGTGGCCCGAACCGAGGCCCAGCTCATTGGGGCTGCGCGCGAGCTTTTCCTTGATCAGGGCTACGTGGCCACTACACTTGCCCAGATCGCGGAGCGCGCCGGCGTCGCTGCCCGGACCGTCTACGTCCGCTTCGGGACAAAGGCAGCGCTGTTCAGCCGCGTCGTCGACGAGGCCCTCGTAGGAGACGCATTGGCCGTTGATGTCGCCCACCGCCCCCGGGCCCAGAACGCGATCACCGCCGGCACCCTGGCCGAACGGATCGAGGCTCTCGCCGACGTTTCGGTGGGTATTGCGGAGAGGGCAGGGCAGCTGTTCGAGGTTGCTGCACAGTCCGAAGGTCTTGAGCCGGAGCTTGCCGAGGGTGCCCAGGCCGGACGCCGCGCCACCACCCAGCTGTGCCGGTCGTTCTGGGAGCATGCGGCCGCCGACGGCCTCCTCGCGACGGGTCTGCACCCTGAACGCCTCACCGTGATTACTGACGTTCTGCTATGCGCAGACACCGTCGTGCATATCAGGAGAGCCCACGGCTGGTCTGCCGCCGTGCACCGGGCACTCATCGTTGACACACTGACAGCCCTCACCGTCCGTCCATGACCGGGGCCCGAGAGCACCGTGGACCGCAGCCCGTCCACCGCGCCGCCCTCCGACGGCGAATCCGGCAGGCCCCCTGCTTTGAACAGAGCATGGGCGATGTCGATCCGGAGGCCGTCCACGCCCTTGTCGAACCAGAAACGCAGCACGCCGTCGAAGTAGTCGCCGACGGCTGGGTTGCGCCAGTTCCAGTTTGGCTGACCGGCGGAGAAGAGGTGCAGGTACCAGTCGGTGTCGGTGTCGGAGCCCGAGCGAACGCGGGCCGGCCGTGAGGGCCTACTGGAACGGATAATCGTCAGCCGGCCACCGCCGCCTTCGCGGCCCGCGAGGCTTCCATCCACTCGCTCAGCCACGGGGCCCGGACGCTGGAGGTGATCCGGCAGTCGGCCACGAAGGTTCCCCTGGCCCCGGCGTCGATCCAGTTAGTGAGCGCGGAGAGGTCCGCCAGCGAGCGGATGATCGCCGATTCGGCGCCGAGCGCTCGGGCGACGCCGCTGAAGTCCACCTCGGGGATCAGCATGGGCTTTTCGGTCAGGCCCTGGGATCCGTACTGGTGGATTTCGGCCCCGTAGGCGGCATCGTTGTAGATCACCACGACGGCGCTGCTGGCCGCCCCAATCAGCGATTCGAGGTCGGACAGGCCCATCAGGAAACCGCCGTCGCCGGAGGCCAGGACCAGGGTGCGGCCGTCCTCCACCGCGCGGGCTGCCCCGACGGCGCTGGCAAGGCCCAGCCCGATGGTCTGGTAGGCGGTCCCCACCATGACCAGGTCCTGCGGCCGCGGGATGCGCCAGTACATGGGTGCCCAGCCGACGAAGTGCCCTCCGTCCTGGACCACCGTGCGGCGCTCCGGCAGCACCGCGTCCAGTGCCTTAGCGAGGGAGCGCGGGTCCAGCCGGCCGTCCGGCGTCTCCGCGGAGCCTGGGTGGTGGGCCGGTCCCTCGGCCAGGCGTTTGCGGGCCTCCGCGCGCCAGGCTCCGGCGGGGCTGGCGGCCGGCGAGGCCGCGTCGTCCAGCATTGTGAGGATGCGTGCCGCGGCAGACTTCACGTCCGCGCTGACGAACGTGTCCACCCGGGGGTGCGTCGGCTGCAGGGCGGCGTCGATCTGGACGACCGTGCTGTCCGGGGCGAGCAGGTGCCCGAAGCGCATGGTGAAGGGGCTCAGGCTTGCCCCGGCCACGAGGATCACATCGGCCTCACCCATGAGCCCGGCCGCGGTGTCCGTGCCGAAGCCGCCCGCGACGCCGAGGTATCCGTCGCCTTCGAGGAGGTTGAGCGCCAGGGCGGTTCCGGCGGTCAGCGCGCCCAGGCGGTCAGCGAGCTCCCGAAGCTCCGGGCCGGCGCCGGCGAGATGTGCGCCGCGGCCGGCGAGGATCAGCGGCCGCTTCGCCCCGGCCAGCAGGCGGGCTACCTGCCCGAGGCCGCCGTCGACGTCGTCACTCACCATGGGTGCCAGCGGCGCGGGAAGCTCTTCGTCCGCCGCCTCGAGTGCCGCGAGGTCGTAAGGGATGGCAATCACGACGGCGGTCCGCTTGGTGAGCGCGTACTCCACCGCCTGCTGTGTGATGGAGCCCGCGGCGTCGCGGGTGACGGTGAAGGTGGCCGCGCCGAGGCCCGCGGCGATGGCTGCCTGGTCCACGTCCTGGGGGCGGGCGCCGCTGGTGGGGGCGTCCCCGGTGACCAGCACGACGGGGATTTGCGCCTGGACCGCTTCGGCCAGTGCGGTGAGCGCGTTGGTGTAGCCGGGGCCGTAGGTGGTGGTGCCCGCGGCGAGGCGGCCCGACGTCCGGTAGTAGGCGTCGGCTGCGGCGATGGCTGCGCCCTCGTGCCGGACGGCGGAGAAGCGGAGGCCCAGCTGCTCGGCGGCGTCCAGGAAGTGGACGTTTCCGTTGCCCATGACGCCGAAGAGATCGGTGAGGTAGCTGCTGAGAACCTGTGCCACGCGGCCGGAAACGGTGAGTGAAGTCATGCAGGAATTGTGTGTGCTGCGTCACGGATCGGCAAGAGCGCTGATTTTCACAGGGACTTTTGGCAGTCGGACAACGTTCAAAGTGAAAATCTGCACAGTTGGGGTCCCGGTGAAGTGCCTTAGTCGGCGGGGCGGGATTCATGCTCCGAGAGCCGGGCCAGCAGGCCGTCGTAGCGCGGCGGCATGAGTTCCAGCACGGAAATGGCCGTGCTGGTCCGCTGGATGCCGTCGATTTCCAGGATCTGGTTGGTGATGCGGTAGAGGTCGGCCGTGCCGCGGGCCACCACCTTGGCCATGAGGTCCGCGTCCCCGGTGGGGGCGTGCACCTTACTGTCGCGAATCCGATTACTGTCGGCTTTGCAACGAAGATTTTACGGCCTTCCACCCGTGATGTCCGAGGGCCGGTCCAATGCTGGGACGATACCAGAAGGTCAAAAGGTTGCTTGGAACGACTCGGCTTCATGAGTCCTGAGCGACAGGATGTCCGTGTCTATCGAGCGCTGCCCACCACCGGGCTTTTCGCCGCGCTGTCCAATCGGGCTCGATGTCGGTGGCGAATGCCAAGCAACCATCCACGTAGTTGATCATTGATAGGGCTGAATCGAAGCGTCGGGTGTTTGCATGAGCTGCTGGACCGTAACGCCCCACGCAGCGAATGTGGTTGTCGACTTGATGCCGGAATTCGGGCAACAGTCTCACCGCCTCTGGGGTCAACATGAGCCCAAGGACAATCTGCCGGGCACCAGGAGTAACAATGCGTGTCTTCCCCTTGTGGACATCGAATCCGGAAAGCGAGATTGCACGCTCGATCTGAGAAATGAGCTTTGAGACTCCGGGGCGGGATAAGCCCTCGTAGGACGAGAATGTGAGGTCATCTGAGTACCTGGTGTACGTTAGTCCAATCTCTTCCGCAATAGAGGTCAGCATCGTGTCAAGGCGAAATGCAATTGTGTTTGCCAAAGCACCGCTGGTTGGGGCACCTTGTGGAAGCACTCCGCGGTGCGGGGTGCCGTAAGCCTCCACACCTCGACCGGAAAGCCAAGGTTTCTGCACGCCGGCGGGTGCGATCGGCTTCGTACATATCCTTGCCATTTCGAGTGCGAGCAGCGCGGGGTATCCGAGGCGTCTAAGCACGCCGTAAACCCGCGACTCTTCGATGCTTCCGAAGAAGTTATGCAGGTCCATCTTCAGCAACCAGTTCGCTCCCAGATGTAATTCAGCACAGTGCTTTATGGATCGACCACGCCGATACGCGAATGCCGCATCGTGGAACTGTAGCCCAGTCAGGACGTTCGACAGCATCCAGCGCTGAACATGCATGAGGTTGGGATTGGGTGCCGAGATTTCCCTGAAAGAACCGTCCCTCTTGCGCCGTCGGATCGAAGAGTACTCATTCAAACGTCGTTCAACAATTGATCTGAGGTATCCCCATTCAGTACCGGTTTCCCGAGCTAGGTGACGCAAAGTGAGAAGAGGGAACGCGTTGTTCGCCGCGATTGCTCGCTGATAGGCCCCGGCCCGACGAAGCATGTCGACGTCGCGGCCAAGTGTTAGGCCTTCAGCTATGTAGTGATGAGGAGATGGCAAATTTGGACCTACTCTGATGGGAGATCCCGGAGGGATCCACGGGCAGGAAGAGCCCGGAGGCGCACGCAGGGCGGCCTGTCCGTGCTTGCACGCGTTGCGCGAGCTAGTCCGAATGCGCCGGCTATCCGGGGCACCGAGGTTCGAAAACGAACCAGTTGAGCAATATGGCTCAACGAGTCACGACGACGCCGCAACTTCATTGCTAGGCCACCTTCTACCATCTCCTCACCTCAATGATTTAGGATAGTAGGGTCGCGGGCTTACTGAAGTGGGTTGGTGCTCGACACGCCGAACTTTGCGCTTGCCGGCGGCCAACTCTGCAATTCCGGACTGCGTCAGGCTGTGACTGTCCGAGATCCAACCTTGGGACACCAGATAGCCCAGAAGTGCCGAAACCTCAGCCTGGGTAAGGTCCAGTGCAAGCCCCAAGAGCAAGGCACGCTCGGGTGAAGCCCTCAAAAGTGCCAGCGCAGCGAGGATATCGCGATTGCTTTCCCGTTGTTGTTTGCGGATGCTGATCGACAGGCGCTCTTGGCGAACGGCCTCCACCACATCATTGTGCGCAACTGGTGCCTCCGATGAGTCGAGGAGTTCACCAATCACTCCAGTTGGAACCAATCGCCCACCTTTTCCTTCGAATAGAGGCGCCCAATCACCACCTGTCTGTCGGAAGACTCTGGGAACCGTATTTGGGACTCGGTCCTGAAACCCAAATAGGCTGGCCTGCTCCCCATAGCCAAGAACCGTGGACCCCCGTCCGTAACGGCGGCAAAGAGAGATTGCATCCGCGATGACGTCATTAGGCCACGGCAGACTTCGTATGGTTGGTGCACGTCGAACGAACCGAAGGGAGTCCACAGCCGCCAACTGAGAAAGTGCCTTTTCACCTTCTTTCGATACGGCATATGCGACGACCTTTAACTCAAACCAGCGAAACGATCGCCAGCTCTTCAGCGTGGGGTTTCGCAGTAATGCGCGTACGTACTTCGCAACCTGCGCACCTGTCTCAATTGTGTCAGTGACCACGATAATTGTGCGTAACTTCTTGTCCCGGAGTACTGAGAGTTGTGTTGTCGGTGAAAGCACGCCCTTACCCTGAACGTCTCTTAGCAGATGGCCAATGAGGCCTTCGCTACCAGGCATTGATGGGATATCCATGCCTGACTCAAAGTTTCCGAAGGCGACCAAAGGTTCGCTTTGATGCAGATGGTTTGCGCTGCGGATATCGCCAATATCCATCGCTGGAATGACCCAGACAGTGCCAGTTTTCTGAGCCGTAGTTATCTCGGTCCTGAGGAGGTCAAGAAGCTGCGCACGCGCGGATGTCCAGCTGTCGAGCGCGAACGCGTCGAGCAGTTTCCGTGCGAGTTGGCGATCTTCGCGCGCGAAGTTCTCAAGCCACATGCCTC
Organism: Arthrobacter sp. 01T414; assembly: GCF_056398965.1. NCBI lineage: Bacteria > Bacillati > Actinomycetota > Actinomycetes > Micrococcales > Micrococcaceae > Arthrobacter > Arthrobacter sp. 01T414. The sequence continues at coordinate 38,590 of NZ_JBFTQK010000008.1, forward strand.
CAACTTCAGTGTCAGACAATGTCATGTTTTTTCCCAGCCAACTCACTAAATCCACAGCGTTCCCGTCCATTGTGACAGGCCTGTGAACAACACGTGCTTCGCGTGTCGCTCGTGGCGTGCATCACCCGCGCTTAGGCGGAGGGGCGGGACTCCTGTTCCGACAGCCGGCTCAGGAGGCCGTCGTAGCGCGGGGGCATGAGCTCCAGCACGGAAATGGCGGTGCTGGTCCGCTGGATGCCGTCGATCTCCAGGATCTGGTTGGTGATGCGGTAGAGGTCGGCCGTGCCGCGGGCCACCACTTTGGCCATGAGGTCCGCGTCCCCGGTGGTTGCGTGCACCTCGATGATCTCCGGGATCGCGGCGAGCCCGTCCTCCACGGCCCCGGTCCGCGTCTGGCTGATGGACAACGACAGGAAGGCCATGAGCTCATAGCCCAGCGCGGCGGGGTCCAGCCTGCGGCTGAACGACCGGAGGGCGCCGCTGCGCTCGAGCCGCGACAGCCGGGCATGGACCGTGTTCCGGGCGACGCCGAGCGTCCGCGAGAGTGCCAGGGCGCTGGCTTCTGGATCTTTGTCCATGGCCAGGATGATCCGGCCGTCAAGGGAATCCAGGGTGCGAGGGTTCGGGTTGGTCATATTTTCACCGCAAACTGTAGGAGTTGAGCAGAAGTCCCAATGGGATGAGGTTAGCTTGCATTGTGTGGCGGGTCACAATCATGATCAGTCCTCATGACCCATGATCAGCTCCTCACCGCCCCCGACGCAGCGTTTCCCACCCTTCGCGGGGCTGTGGCCGGACTGCCGTCCTACGTCCCGGGACGGAAGAGTGCCGGCCTGGACATTGCCGCCCTCGCCAGCAACGAAAGCCACTACGAGCCGCTGCCCGCGGCCGCTGCTGCCGTGACCGAAGCGGCCGGCACCATGAACCGCTACCCTGACAGCGCCGCCGTCGAACTCCGCGAACGGCTGGCCCGGCACCTGGGCGTCACCGCCGGGGAGGTCGCTGTGGGACCCGGCAGCGTGGGGGTCCTCCAGCAGATCATCACCGGACTGTGCGACGCCGGCGACGAAGTGATCTTCGCCTGGCGCTCCTTCGAGGCGTACCCCATCCTGGTGGAGCTGGCCGGCGCCCGCCCGGTCCGCATCCCGCTGGACGACGCCGAGGGCCACGACCTCGAGGCCATGGCCGCGGCCGTCACCCGCCGCACCAAGGTGATCCTGCTCTGCACCCCCAACAACCCCACGGGCGTGCCCATCAGCCACGAGCGCATCGAGGCCTTCCTGCAGTCCGTCCGCTCCGAGATCCTCGTGGTGGTCGATGAGGCCTACGTGGAGTACGCCGACGCGGGCAGCGGTCCCGATTCCCTGGCGCTCTACCGCCAGTACCCGAACGTCTGCATCCTGCGCACCTTTTCGAAGGCCTACGGACTGGCTGGCCTGCGCGTGGGCTACGCCGTGGCGGCACCGGCCATCGCCGAGGGACTGCGCCGCACCGCCCTTCCCTTTTCGGTGAGCGCGCTGGCCCAGAAAGCTGCGATCGCATCGCTGGACGCCGGGGACCAGATGGAAGCGCGGGTGGCAGCCGTCAAACAGGAGCGCGCCCGGATGGCCGCGCAGCTGGAAGCGCAGGGCTGGACACTGCAGCCAAGCCAGGGCAATTTCCTGTGGATCCGCGCGGATGACAGCCTCCGGGCCAAGCTGGTGGACGCGTTCGACCGCGCAGACATCTTGGTCCGGGGCTACCAGGGCGACGGCGTGCGGATCACCGTTGCCGATCCCGCCTCCAACGACCGCGTGCTCCGGCTGTTAGAAGCCCACGCCGCCTAGAAACCACTGACCTTAACTAACCCGTTCGACCAAAAACCAGAGGACTCCCCATGGAACAACAGACAAAGACGTCTGGCCGCGCACTGGGCGCCGCACTCAAACCCCGCCAGCTCACCATGATGGGCCTCGGAAGCGCCATCGGCGCCGGCCTCTTCATCGGCTCCGGCGCCGGCATCCAGGCGGCCGGCCCGGCCGTGCTGATCTCCTACCTCGTCGCCGGCACGCTGATCATCCTGGTGATGTGGGCGCTCGGCGAGATGGCCGCCGCCAACCCGGACAGCGGCGCCTTCTCCGTCTACACCGCGAAGGCCTACGGGCCGGTGGCAGGTGCCACCGTGGGCTGGCTGTGGTGGGTGCAGCTGGTGGTGGTCATCGCGGCCGAAGCGCTCGGTGCTGCAGGCCTGCTGGCCACCATCTTCCCCGCCCTGCCGGTGTGGCTGATGGCTTTTGTGTTCATCGTGGTGCTCACCGCCGTGAACCTCACCAGCGTGAAGAACTTCGGCGAGTTCGAGTTCTGGTTTGCGCTGCTCAAGGTGGCGGCAATCGTCGGGTTCCTCCTGGTGGGCTTTGCGCTGCTCTTCGGCTGGCTGCCGGGCGTGCAGTCGCCGGGCCTGTCCAAGTTCATGGGTGAGGGGTTCGCGCCCAGCGGCTTTGCCGGGATCGCGACGGCGCTGTTCGTGGTGGCGTTCGCGTTCGGCGGCACCGAGATTGTCTCCGTCGCCGCGGCTGAGACCGCCGAGCCTGCCCGCAGCGTGAAGACGGCAGTCCGCACGGTGCTGTGGCGCATCCTGGTCTTCTACATCGGCGCGATCTTCATTATCGCGGCCGTTGTTCCGGTGGGTTCGGCAGGGCTGAAGAGCCCGTTCGCTGCCGTGCTGGAGGCTGCCGGCATGCCCGGCGCAGCCACCGCCATCACCCTGGTGGCCGTCGCGGCGTTGCTTTCGGCCCTCAACGCCAACCTCTACGGTGCGTCGCGGATGGCGTACTCCCTCGCGGAGCGCGGTGAGGCACCACGCCTGCTTGCCTCGGTGTCCAAGGCCCGGGTCCCGGTGGCCGCGGTCCTGGCCAGCGTCGCCTTCGGCGTGGTCACCGTTGTGCTGGAGCTGGCCTTCCCCGAAATGGTCCTTCCCGTCCTGCTCAACATTGTGGGGTCAACGTGCCTGCTGGTGTGGACGTCCGCCCTGCTGGCCCAGCTCGCGCTGCGCCTCCGCGCCGACCGCGAGGGCACCGAGCTGCCGCTGCGGATGCCCGGCTTCCCGGCGCTCACGGTATTTGGCCTGGTAATCCTCGCGGCGATCTTCACGGTGGGCTTCATCGGCGAGGACTCCCGCCCCCAGCTCCTGAGCACCTTCACGCTCGTGGCGCTGCTGGCGGTGGGGTGCTGGCTGAACCAGCGGAACCGGAAGGCTGCGCCGGTTGAGGACTCCCCGGAGCGTGCCAAGGAGCCGGTACTGATCGACTAAGTCACCTGCTACGGACCCGCATCGCGGGGTCGGCGCATGCGGAGGGCGCGTCCGGTCTTGCCGGGCGCGCCCTTCGCGATGTTTTGCGGGGCTGGCCAGGACGAGCGGGAAATCGGCTGGGTGGCGGTTGGGTCGTAGACGGCATGGTTGTCGTCGACGGGTGCGCTGGGAGTTTGGATTTGTTGGTACTGGCGACGGAGATGAGAATGACACCGGCGGCTCGGTAGGTGCGGAGGTAGCCGGCGGTGTAGACGGACGCGGCCTGGTGCGGCCGATTATCACGGCGTAGCCGCGTTCTTGGGCTTCCCTTCTCCACGCCCCGCATGACCTGGGAGGCCAGCCCATCCGAGACCATGAGAGCTTTCTCGCTGCCCCATTCTTTTCGTCCTAAGCGTCACGCTCGGAGGATCATCAAAGGGCCCAGTAAATGGTTACAGTCAGGACATCCAGACCAGAGGATTGCGCCACAGGCCGGTTTCGGTAACCCAGCTGCGAAACGGGTCAGGATGTAGTGTCCGACGTTCGGGCCCGACGTTGCTCCAGCCACTGGTTGCTGAAGTGCTCCCAGACTTGGGAATACTCATCGTGGAAGGCCATGATTTTGGTCCGATCCAGATTCCGTTCCTCTGTGTCGGCCACATACATGGTCAGCTCGTTATCGATACGGTGCCATTCAGCGAGTGCTTCCTCGGCCAGCACCCAACGAGATCGCCAGTTAAAAAACGGCTCAATAGCGCTAAGTGTCGTGACAAGTGCGGAGAAGATAAAGCCCCATTGAGCGGGACCGGTCAACTCCGCCAGCCCAAGAATTACGGTCGCGGTCGCTGAAAGCGCCAAACCGAGCAAGTGCGTCCCACTGGCCATGATTCTCCATGACTGGCGGCGCCACCTGGCGTAGGTCTTCGCGCTGTACAGGTTGGTTCTAACTCGTGCGGCGAGGTCGAAGGTAGAAAGCCCCGCGGCCAACGCAACTGTTGGCTCGCGGGGAACGGGCTGAAATTCGGAACGTTTCTGGAAAAGATTCGATAGTGGCACTCGGCCATTCTGCATGACTTTTCCCTATCGGGGGGCCTTAGGTGTGGAACGGTGATAAGAACTTGACGGATTCCGGAACTTTAGGTGCACCGCCTGTATCCAGTTCGTCACACGTCTGAGGGCTAGGCCAAACGGTGGACCGCTCCTGAGTTCCTCCGCGAATTGGCGCTATCGGTGTCGTATCCGCGGTCCCACTGCTCAACCTATTCCACGTCGACGACATCAAGCGTCCCCTCTCCGTTCCTCACGACTTCCTTGAAAGTGACTCGGTCTGCGCTCCCATTCAGGAACGATCGAATTTTTGCTCGTTCGGGCTCCTGCATTTTTACACCGAAAATCACTTCACGAAGGGGACCCGGATACGGGATCTCCCGATCACCTCGTTCTACAACATGCCGCCACTCGTCCTCGTACGCCCAGGCTGGTGACTTCCGGAACAACACATGTCTCAGCGACTCCGTTTCCAAATTCAAGCTGGTAACGACCCTCCGAAACCCAAAGCTGTCGCAGTCGAAAAATGACTTCGTAACAAGCAGCCTGTCCAGATCCATTTCAGGGACAGTCTCGGCGTAGTTCACTGGGCTTGTTCGTACATCATCGGCTAGCGGAGTACCCGAACGCCGTTCAAAGCCGAGGCAGTACCCGCGGTGACCGTCAGCGTAGTGGGACCACATGAGCATTACGTCCGGCTTGGCGGACAGCGAAAGAATCCCAACGTTCTGGAGTGTCTGACGGGCTAAGTCCATGAAGTCCGTGGGTTCCTGCAAGGTCGAAACACCGTCGGGCCGAGCATAAATGATGCCCAGGATAGCCTTCTTTTCGTCAAGGGTCTGTGCCGCCCGGAGTCTTTCAGCTAATACTCCGAGGCCGCGGCTGGATATCCCGTATTTGGATCTTCCGTTGGCGGCGCAAGCTTCAAGTTGCATCCCGGTGAAGAATATGGTGTTAGCCCAGTGCCGGGTGTTTGCTTCAGCAGCAGACGTAGCGAGACCGATAAGCGTTGCTTGGCATTCGAACGGATCGTTGAGGCTGCAAGGCTTGGCGGCCCACAACCTACCCGCTGCTAGCATCGGCCCTGTGTAGTTCGTGACCGGTCGATATTTGTACAGCAACCTAGGAGTGGTCGCACGCCCCGCGGGCGCAGCAGCGCCTGTGCCGGAGACGATCCCGCACGGTGCGTCGCTATCCGGGTAGTCAATAATCATGCATAAAGACATTCAATAGACCGTGCAAATGTCAACTCGGCGCGGGTAGAAGCGCTGATCTAGTGGAAACACCGAGGAAGTCGCCGGTTTCAGCCCCGGACAAGACTTAACGTATTTCCTCCGTCTGATGACCGTTGTGCCCCTTCACGGACAGTAGCAGCGAGTGGCTGAAAACTTGGTGCGAAGCTACCCCGACTTCTCAAACCGCGTATGTCGTTTGGCATGCCCACTTCAGCCCAATACCCTGGCGCAGTGAATAATTTCTTTGGGGGAGTGGCAGCGGAGCAGCTGCCCGAGGGACTTTACGAACTTCTGAACACTGATGTCCTCCATGACCATCTGAGCCAGGAGCAAGAACTCCACCCCGTCTTCGCAGAAATCGAAGACCAAGACTCACCGGACATCCTCTCCCGCCACGTCGCCGACGCCGTCCGGCGGGCCCTGGCTGCAGCCAAACCGGCCGACCGCGTCGCCCTCGCGAACAAGCTCCTCCAAGAGCTGAACACCGGAGAGCGCATCGCAACCGGTCCCACCCAGCTCCAGTCCCTCCACCGCCCAGACACGCTCAAGCGCCGAAGTCTCCGCCGACCCACCACCAAACTCAGCGACTCGGCCCTGCTCACCAACAGCAAGGACGATCCAAACCTCGCCGCGGAACTCAGGACCGAGATCGAATCCGCCAACACCGTCGACCTGCTCTGCGCTTTTGTCCGCTGGACCGGTCTCAGGCTCCTGGAACCAGCCCTGGCGCAACTCAAAGAGCGTGGCGCCAGCCTCCTGGTCATCACCACCACCTACATGGGTGGCACGGAACGCCGCGCCATCGACGAGCTAGTCAATCGCTACGGCGCCGAAGTCAAAATCAGCTACGAAACCCAGGCCACGCGCCTGCACGCCAAGGCCTGGCTGTTCCGCCGGGATTCCGGATTCGACACCGCTTACGTCGGCAGCTCCAACCTCAGCCAGGCGGCCCTCCTGGACGGCCTCGAATGGAACGTCAGGCTCAGCTCGGTCGGCACGCCCGCCCTGCTGCAGAAGTTCGAGGTCACCTTCGACAGCTACTGGGCGCAGCGCGCCTTCCAAAGCTATGATCCCGAACGCGACGGCGAAAAGCTGGATGCCGCCCTGGAACGCAACGGCGGCCGGCGCACAGCCGTCCCAGGGGCAGCCACCGGACTCGAGGTCCGGCCGTACCTCCACCGGGAGGAGATGCTCGAGGACCTGGAAGCCGAGCGGCTCAAAGGCTTCAACCACAACCTCCTGGTCGCCGCCGCTGGCACCGGCAAAACCGTGATTGCCGCTCTCGACTACAAGCGGCTCTGGGAGGCGGCCGGCCGCGACTTGAAGCTGCTCTTTGTCGCCCACCGCCAGGATATCCTCAAGCAGGCCATGCGCACCTACCGCGACGTTATGCAGGACGGCGCCTTGGGCGAGCTCTACGTCGGCGAGCACAAACCCGCCGAGTGGAAGCACATCTTCGCCTCCGTCCAGTCGCTCTCCTCCCTCGGAATCGAGCAGCTGGAGCCGGACTTCTTCGACGTCGTGGTCATCGATGAATTCCACCACGCCATGGCGCCCACCTACCGCCGGCTGCTGGACCACCTCCAGCCGCAGCAGCTCCTCGGGCTGACCGCCACGCCGGAACGCGGCGACGGCGTCGACGTCGCCCAGCAGTTCTTCGACGGCCGCACCGCAAGCGAACTGCGCCTCTGGGATGCCCTGGACGCGGATCTGCTGGTGCCGTTCCACTACTTTGGCGTCTCGGACGACGTCGAGCCCAGCCAGCTGGAATGGAAGCGCGGCAACTACGACACCGCGCAGCTGAACAACCTCTACACCGGCGACGACGCCCGCGCCGCCAAGGTGATCCGGGAACTCCGCGACAAGGTCACCAGCACGGACCAGATGCGGGCCATCGGCTTCTGCGTCTCGGTCCAGCACGCCCACTACATGGCGCTGGTGTTCAACCGCGCCGGCATCGCCTCCGTTGCCGTCGACGGCAGCACCGACGACGCCGACCGCGCGGCGGCGCGGAAGCGGCTCGCCGCACGCGAGATCAACTGCATCTTCGCCGTCGACCTCTTTAACGAGGGCCTGGCCTCAGGTGGATACCATCCTGCTGCTCCGGCTCACACAGAGGCCTGGATCTTCCTTTCGAGGGGGACGCAATAGAATTGTCGCGGCCATCGAATGCCTGCGATGGACGCGAGCCTCGGAGGCGAGTGTCGCGGCCTCTGCATTCTCGTCTGAACCGTATTCTGATCGAATGCCTAACCAAACACGCTCGCTCCAATGGTCTGATGACGAGCTCGACGCTCTCATAGACAGCTATTTGGGGATGTTGAAGGACGAAATTGCAGGTACGAGCTACAACAAGCGTCAAAACAACCTGAAGCTACAGGAGTACGTGAAGAGGACGCACGCCTCTATCGAGTTCAAGTTCTGCAACTTGAGCGCCGTCTTGGACGGGTTGGGTCGAAAATACATATCTGGGTACAAGCCACGTCCCCACTTTCAGGCGGCCCTGCAAGTCCGGCTACTTCAGAGGCTTGACGAGTTTCCTTTAGCGGAAGGTTCCGATCCCGACGACGACTTGGCGAGTTCCGAAGCCTCAACCCGTGATGATCCAACGCCGACTGCAGTCCCTAAGTCCAGCCGAGCGTCCGGTGGTACCTTTGAGCCACGCAATGAGGGGGAGTTTGTGAACGCCGAAGAGAGCGCCTACTGGCATGCACTGGGGGAGTTGTGGGATCGGACAACTGGCGGAAGTGATGTCGCTGCGAAACCGACGACCGACGATGGCAGTCCCCTGCCGACAGCGCCTCGGCCAGCTGGGGTCGAGGAAGCTTGCGCCTGGTTTAAGAGCGGTCTAACCGGCGACTCGCTTCCCCGCTTTCTTTTCCTCGTGGGAGGCCCGGGGGCCGGGAAATCCCATGCCACAGCTGATATCGTCGCCGGGCTGGACCCGATTGAGGCCCCCGAAGATGGACTGGCTCACCGGAGCTATCGATATAACGCCGGGAGAAGGGAGCTTCTACTCATCAACGACGCCACGATTGGAAGCACTGGGCACCGGAGGAATCCGCTTACCAAGGAAATTGACGCGTCTGTCCGTGCGGGTATGCATTTTGTGGCGTGCGTCAATCGTGGCATTCTCGTTGAAGAAGCAGCTTCGATCAATGCCACACCAACATTCGACTTCTCTCCGGGGCAAGCGCTCCTGAGCTGGTTGGCAGGGCATGCACAAGGGGAATCGAACTGGAATGTCCAAACCGACTGCGATGAGCCCTATCTGCGAGCCGGCCACCTTTTTGATGGTCCCAACATCGTAGCTAGCGTATTAGTCGTGTACGTTGACGTCTGCTCGCTGCTTGAACGGCGCCCAAAGGTAATCATCACGTCGAGCAAAGAAGACGGCACCCTTTTCGCGGCTGAACCATATCAAATCGCGGACTTTGCGAAGCGGACTTCTATGGACATGATTACGCCCGCTGGCGCTCTATTCAGCCATGTCATCGACTACGTCTCGACCGGCGACTTTAACGACGGTACAGAAGACTTGGTGGATCCGATTAGAGCGAATATTGAGTCCCTTCGCTCGAGCCGTGTTCGCGCTGGAATCATGACCGTGGTGCGTGGGGCCGAGCTCAGCTCCGGACAGCGCATGACGTTCCGCGAGATGTGGGGAACAGTCACCCGTTGCGTCCTCGGGGACGCGCCGGATCAGGTTGCCAGAGACGACCTCCGCGGCCTCATTACTCGGCTCCAGCCAAACAACGGCGACCCGGTATTGCGTTTCAAGGACCTTCAGTTGCTCGCAGGCTTGCGCTTCTCCCAGGCCATCTTTGGTGGTAGGAATCCCGGTTCCGAGAGCTTCGATCCACTGGGTAATCCGATCACGAAGCTGACACATTTCGTGGACCCAATGAGAGACGCTATTCCAGGGCGCTACGATCGAACCTGGGATTCCGGCTGGGCGACACCCTTGGCCGACTCTTTCGCTGGTCCCGTGACGAACGGTTCACCGCTCGAAAGTCTGGAGGAGGACCTCAAGAGTCTGGAGGAGGACCTAAATTCGCCGGATCCTTTCTGCGAGGTCTTAACAGAGTTCGATAGAACCGTGGACCAGGCGTTTGTCGATGCCATGCAAAGCACCAAAATCAGAGATAAAGATCGCTACGCTTTTATTTCCTGGTACGGGGGATATCTCGGACGCCTGTACGCCCTTGCCAATGGGATCCCCGCCTTCAGACCTCAGGTCGCTGCATGGACTCAAGCCTGGTACCTCAGTCCGAACCTCCCCGACGAGTTGGGATTCGGCCTTCGTACCCTACTGCGTCCGAAGCGCAGGCCGGGGGATATCGAATCTGCATCGTTGATTCCGATTCTAGCGAGCCGGACTGATCCGATTGTTGGTGTGCAATCCGAGCCAAAGCTTGCACTCAAGACCGGCGACGTCGAAATGAAGACGTTCAGGGACTCTGAAGCTCTGTTCCTAATCCTGAGCGAGCAGGGCAAGGAGATCTCCCGCATGCCTCTGGACTTTCCGCTGGTCAGGGAGGCCTTGGCTTGCGGGCACGAACACGCCGGAGTTACCGAAATGACAGACGTGACGTCCCCCCGTCTGGAGAGATTCAGAGCGGCCCGACTAATTCCTGCTCAATTGAATCAGGCCAACTACCGTGTTGTCGTGGGTAATTCGGACTACAGCATGAACGTGACTGGAGGTTACTAATGGTCGCTGCGACACACATCCTTCTTCCATTGAACCGGCCCCAATATGTGTCTGTGCCGGAAGCGTTCATATCATCACTAGCATGGATGGTTCACGACCATCGTTCGAAGGAAATATCCGAAAACGGTGTTCCATTGGGCTATATGTTCAGGTCCGAAACCTCCGGCACGGCGACCCTGAAGATCAGGGCTACGGCTCCGCAGGCCCAGAAGTTGGCGGATTACGGTCAACAGCTTGCTGTTCAAGGACTTGCAACAAACGCAAAATACGAGATCGACATGGCTGCAGCAGTACTGAATAGTGTTGCGGGAGTTCAGGCTGAGAAGAGCAAGAGCCAAGCCGCCAGCCCCATTACGCCTGCTTTTGCACTGCTCCAAGATATGCGCGGTTTCCAAAGGACGAAGAACCCGCCGGATCTGGGGGGCATTCTTGAAGCCCTCTTCCGGCTTGGCCTCACAGCGGACGACGAAAGAACATCAGCTGCTCGGCTCTGGCTCAACGCAGCGAACAGACGCTGTGAAATAGACCCCCTGTTGTCTGCCATCAATAATGCGACAAAGGTAGCGCTCCTCGATGCGGGATATCCGGAACGACTTGAGGGAGATGACGGGGACAGGACCAATGCCACGGAACCTGACCGGACGGGCCTGTACGAGGGCACCCCATTCTCCTGGTTCGCAAGGGCATGGCAGAAACTGACGAGCGACGAATGGGTCAATGCGCTTCCGGCCAGGGTATGGGTTGATTGGGCCACCACCGTACTGCGCCTCGCCCTCGGACAAGGCTTCCTTTGGGAAGCTGCCTGGTACGAAACTCTGGCTCGTCGGATCCTGAGCGGCAAACCGGGCAACTGGAGTGAGGTCAGGGAGCAGGTACCGGAGATCCTTCCCTGGAAATCGAGTCGTTCGTCGGTTGCTGTTAGGGATGTAGCTCCTCTGCTCTCCTGGCGCGTGCATCGGGGCTCAAGGATCCGGAAGATCCTGGAGGAGTGGCTTGAGTCGCATCAGGCAGCTCAGATGGATTTTGTTACCGCGCTGGCTCAAATGTCGAAGGATGAGGATGTCAAGGGGTCCCTAACCGTCGCTCTCGGCAGCGGGGAACGGTCGGCGGCTAATACGTGGGAAGCGGTCAAATATGCGTTGCTGACGCGCGACGCAAGTGGCCCTTTCGCCGACTACTACGGACTCCTACGGTCAAGCGGTCGCTTTCTAACCGTACAACCGGGGACAGAGTGGATGGCCGTTGTTGCGAGCCTCTCCTGTGACGGACCCGGGAAGACCTCGGATGTGGCCACCCTGATGCTGAGTCTCCAGGAACTCGGTCTGAGACCCGAGGCCGGCGACCTGATTCAGCTGCTCGAGAAGGCTGGACTGGCGCGGGGCAGCGCCGATGCCGATCGCGGCGTCATCATCGAAAGTGCGTTCTAGGAGACATGGTGGACTTGGAATTGTTTGGTTCGGTATTAGGGCGCTGCCTGTCGTCTTTGGACACGCTCACCGCAGCGTACCTGCCCGAAGGTATTGATGATGCGACCGCGGCCGCACTTGTCCGGCGTGCGAACGAGCTTCGGCCCGCTGTCCCTCCGTACGCGATTCTGGTGTCGGCTGGCGCAGAGAGCGACGAAGATGAACATTGCATAAGGGTGTCCGCACATAACGCCATCAAATATCGCCAGGGCGACCGACTTGCGGTGGTCGTGGGCAAGCACCCCGACCTGGCCTCTTTCGTACAGGCATTCCGCGAAGTTCTGGGCCAGAATTTTCCTGAGGGCGCCACTCAAGAGGTTTCCTTGCAGTCCGTCGCGGAAGCAGCAATCGCGGAAGTGGCAGACGCAACCGAAATCAACAACGTGATTGGTTGGGATCCGAAGTTGGCGAGCCTCAGGCTCGCGGAATGCCTAAGCCTATTGGCGGGCGTGCATAAGGAGTTGCGCCAGGGGACGGAAAGTTGGAACACCTACTGGTGTAGGCACGTGGGCATCGGACTTACTCGCTTGGTGGAGAAGATCCGCACTGCGAAGTTGGTGGCGCCCGAGTTGTCGATAGATGATGTTTTCGATTGCTACACCTATGCCGCTTTCCGGCTGCCCCGGCCGCATGGATCTGGCCCAACGAAGTATTCGCCGAAGAAGTTCGTGGAAGCGTTGCAGGCATACTGGGCGGATGAGGCCACGATCAAAGCAACCGCGAAGTCCTTGGGCCAGCTCGCCGGCGGCGACGTGGGGCGCCATGCGGTGGAGGACATCGACTGGTCTGGGATCGATCGTCAGATGGCAGCCGACGATAATCAAGCAGTAGCCCTAGCGAATTACTCACCGGACGGGTCTGATGTTACCGAGGCACTCAGCTCCCTGACGGATCGCGATTTCGTCGAGCCTCTGGGTGAGGACCTGACAAAGGCTCGCTTCGTGGTCACTGACGGCGCCGGCAGGCCACTCACCGCGATCGGGCAGAGTGATTCCGGTTCGGTCGCGGTCGCTGGCGCCGACCCCGACGAAGAGTCACGTGGGATTTGGTCGGAAGAAATCCGTGTCAGGGTTCCCATAGCGGGCGCGCCGTCGCTGGGCGAACTTGAATCGACGGACCTCAGTTTGACAACCAAGGCGGCAAAGACGGATTGGTCCGGCAGCCTTCAGCTGGACGATTCCGGTGCCCTCTGGGCCGTCGGACAAATCTGGCGAGACGGTAAAGTATCTCCTTCCAGGCCGGTAACTTTAGCGCTCAAGGTGCCCGCTGGAGACGTCTTTTCCGGTCGTGTAAATACGACTTTGTCATTTGATTTGCTTTTGGCGCCGCACGACGCTGTGGGGTTGTTTTACCTGCCGCTGAAGGCGAAGGGCGCAGCCGGAAAGCCCAAGTACATGGGCTCCGATCCCGGCGGTGGGACCTTCGGGATCACGCTGGATGGAAGGGCGTCACAATACCGATATATCGTCTGGACAACTGATGATGGGGCTGTTCCGCTCTACGAAGGAACAGAGATAGGGCCGCTCAACGGTCGGACCCGCATATTCGCCGTCGATGCAACCCCGGTGAGTCTGGCGAGCATTGTTGTGGGTGACACAACGTTTGAGATTCGCGCCGCCGAAAGCCGAGAGTCCCCGCAATCGCCCATTGTTGCAGCTGTGAATAGGGACCGAGTAGCCAAAGAACGACCAGACTTGGCAGTTCTCCAATCCGTTCGCGGCCTGTACGAGTCGCTTCTTGCTGAAAACCTGCTCGACAATGCGTGGAACACCTGCATGGGACACGTCGTAATGCCTTCGGACCGAACGGTCCCTCTCGAAGAAGTGGATGCCTTCGGGGGCCTCCTTATGAACAGAACCATGGCCGAAACTTGGGCCAATGTCACTGACTTCAGAGTTCCGGATGACATCCTATATTCGGCTGAAGCAGAAGAATTCCGTGGCGCTTTCAAGGAATTGGACCTCCTAGGCGCCATGCAAACCCGCGATGCCGACGGTGCTATGTACGTCGAATGGCCCTCAAAGACCTCCTGGCGACGCCTTTGGGAAAACCGCGATGGGCAATTGGAACGGTACCTTACGGCTTATGCCGACCTCGTTGAGAAAGCTCGTCGAAACGGCGATCCTGCTGGAGTTTTCTGGGCCGCCTATCCTTTCAGCATCAGCGTTTGGGCCACTGAGCCGGCTGCTAAATGCTCCGCGGTCCTTCTCAGCCCCCTGCACCCAGTGCGATTGGCTTGGTTGGCGGGTGTCGAATCTGTCCTATGGGAATCGGAATGGGCAAAGGACCTTGCGGGGACGGTTGAGGGCTGGAATTTCCCCCTTCTCGGACCAAAGGAAATGTCGAGTGGCCGGATGCTCGCCGTTCCAATGGAAACTGGTGACGATCAGTTGTTCCTCGGCTGGACAATGCTAGTACGGGCGTCTATCGAGGGCCCGGAGCCTTTGGACGCGCCAGACCGGATTGGCGATCGGCCTGCGCCAGGAAGCGCTGCCAGTGGACTGAACGCGACCGCGGTTGCCGCTGCATTGCGCAGTTATCGCCAGATGAACCCCCATGTTTCAACACTAACAATCGACTTATCTGCGTCGACAGAATCGACCCGCCTCCACGAAGTCGATGACGCCGTACTGAAAGAAATTGAGACCTGGACCGGGAGACCCGAAGTTCCGTTGATCGGAGGGGCCAGAATCTGGGACTCGAATCGACGTTCGGGTGAGCCTCCCCGAGAAAAAATGGCGCGCTTAGTGCGCTCCAATGAAGGGATCCCGCTGACTTGGTCGCGATATGCTCCGGATAGCGCCGGCATGAAGCGGTGCAACGTCCGCATCCTCCAAGACGCCGGCGTCCACGTTGAGGTTCAGTCAGGCCAAGGAAGAAACCTTGGCGTACTGGGTGACGCGCCGCTGCGCCGGTTCGAGTCAGTGACAGGCAATGGCGGCTCGAAATCATCCTCGGCATCACATCCCACATTTCGCCCTGAAACAGGGTGGGAGCCCCTTTCGAGGGCCCTTCGCCTCATAGAGGGGGCGGCAAGCAGTCCCCAGATCATCTCAAAGCTTTTCAAAGCCAACTTGGTTAACGATTCTGCGGACTGGACAGTGTCGGGCGAAGCGTTGATGAATCCCAGTGCAATGGCGGAAATTGTCCAGCACTCGAGCGGCGGTAGCCAGATGCTTTGGGAGTGGCGACCGCCCTTCCTTGAGTCGTCGGCAGATATTCCTCTTTTGGAGCGGCGCCCCTTCGTGTCAGTTGCGAGGGTTCCTGGGAGCTTCCGGGCACAGATTAAGAAGATGCTCGCCAAGGCTCAAGGTGGGAACGTATCCGAGGAGACGCTGGACGATCTACTTGGGCAGCTGGGCGCCCGCGGGGTGGGGCTGTCGTCGCTGCTATCCATGGGTGGAACGCACGCGTCAGGTGCGCTTGGCTTCTACCTGGCATTCGCCCTCATGAATCGCCTCGATGACCAGTCCGATAACACATACGTTTTGCCCATCGATGCCTGCGATAATTTCCTGAGGGCCCTCGCTGGCGGAAAAAACCATGCCGCGCAAATGCGCCGTGCCGACCTCCTGATCGTTCGGATGAACGAGGAAGGAGTCACGTTATCGCCCGTGGAGATCAAGTTCTACGGGTTGGGCTCCGACGACACTAACGGCAACCTCCCGGGCCCCAGCGACGCGGCCATGAATGAGCCGCTTGAGCAGCTCCGTGCGACCCAGGAGCTGTTGCTCAGCGTGGCGGAAAGTTCGTGCGCCATTGGCACAAGTGGCTCGGAGGCGGACAAGGCACTCTGGTCCAATGGGCTGGCTGCGCTCGTTGAGGCGGCGATTCGTTTGCGGCCCGGTGGCAGCGCAGAACCTGAGGCTTTGGCGCGGCAGCTTGAAGATCTTGTCAATGGAAAGCTCCAAGTCCGAACCGGCCAGCCTTTGGTTTGCTATTTCAAGCATGAAGCTACTACCTCCGAGGGAGAGAGCTTCCGAGTGGTGCACACTTCCGAAATGGACGGAGCATCACCGGGCTCCGGTTTCGGCCTTCTTGCCGCAAACGCGGGCCACGCCTTCGAAGCAGTCGCGGATCCCGAAAGCGCATTGGTTCGCGAATGGGATGACCTCGTTCAATGGGCGCTTGGCAACCCGATCGAGCTTCCCGCTCCAGCCCCCTCCGAGGAAGAACCCGAGGAAGAAAACGACCCGGAGCACTCGCAGGGCCAGAAGCCGGACGTCGTTGCGGGGACAACTGAGGCCCAGCCTGACCCCAAGGAGGTAAGAGAACCAGAAACTGGCGACCTCGCGGCAGAGGAAACCAATGAAGAGCCTTCCCAGATGCCTGTAGCCGTGCCCAGCCCCCAAAAAGAGGGACGACACTACCTCCCTGACGACACTCCGTTCGTCGGCGGAATTCGGGGTGACGGCGTCCGGTTCGGCGTAGGCAGGGTTCTTGGGACCTTAGGGGCGGCCACGGCAGACTACTGGCCGAGCAACACCGAGCTGAACCAGATGAATATCGGTGTCGTCGGCGACCTTGGCACCGGGAAGACCCAGCTCCTGAAAGCCCTTGTTTATCAGCTCCGGGAAGGAAGCAAGTCCAATCAGGAGACACCGCTGTCGATGCTTGTATTCGACTACAAACGGGACTTCCAATCGACTGATTTCCTTGAGGCAGTTGGGGGAAGGGTGCTGAAGCCTTACCGGATCCCGATAAATATCTTCTCCCTCCGCGACGGTTATTCGCCTCTGGCCGCGTACCAGCGTGCCCAGCAATTTGCCGATGTCTTGGACAAGATCTATGGCAATATCGGGCCCGTCCAGACGGATCGTCTCGTCACCTCCATCGTCAACCTCTACAAGGAGAAGCACGGTGAGGCGCCTACGCTGGCCGAAGTCCTGGCAGAGTACAGCGACGGCCAAAAACCTGACGCCGTAACGTCCATCCTCAAGCCCTTTATCCTTGGCGAGATCTTCAGCGACGATCCGAAGGAGATGATGTCGTTTGAAGAAATGATGGAAGACAAAGTCGTCATTGTAGCCCTCAATGATTTCGGCACGGACGATAACGGGAAAAACGCACTAGTCGTCATGTTCCTCAATCTGTATTACGACTACATGCTCAACGCCACCAAGTGGCCATTTGTAGGTAGCTCGCCACAGCTGAGGAGACTCAACTCCTTCCTGCTTGTGGATGAAGCGGTCAACATCATGAAGTACAACTTCCCGGTGCTCATGAACCTGATGTTGCAGGGCCGCGAATTTGGCTTCGGTGTTATTCTCGCTTCGCAGTACCTAGACCATTTCAAAAAGGATGGGCGCAATTACGGGCAGCCGCTACTGACCTGGTTCCTCCACAAGGTGCCTTCGGTCGCCTTGAAGGAACTGCAGGCGTTAGGCCTGCCGAATATCACCGCAGATATAGCGAGCAAGATCTCCAGCCAGAAGGTTCACCATGCTCTGTACAGTTCGTTGAATTTTCCAGGGAAGTTCATCGAGGAAGTGCCCTTCTTCAAGTTGCTTAGCGACAGAGCGGACGGCGCCTCTAACGGGTCGTAGGACTCGTGTAGTGCTCATGTGGGGGTTCGGTGCCAGGCATCGAGCCCCCGCTTCGCGCCCCGTCCCTGAGGCAAGGGCGGGATGTCGGTGGCATGTGCTTAGGTGAGGGAGAATAGGAGCCTTATGAAATACGTTGACCTGTTTTCCGGCTGCGGGGGGCTGTCCCTGGGCATCGAGCGAGCTGGCGGCCAGCTGGTGCTCGCTGTCGAGAAGTCCGACATGGCTGCCCGTACCTTCTGTCACAACCTCATCAGGGATGCTTCGGATGCCGTGCAGTGGGAGCGGTATGTTGCGTCCGACGAAAGCAACCAGATAGCGTCGAGGCTTCTGGTGCGTGAGCTCGGCGTCCTGCTCGACAACACTGCCGCGATGGAGGAGATCCGCGCTAACGGCCTGGACCTCGTCGTCGGTGGGCCCCCATGCCAGGGCTTTTCCCTCGCCGGTCGGCGTAATCCTTCTGATATCCGGAACGAGCTTCCGTGGCAATACCTGAAGTTCGTTGAGGCGACTGGCCCACGAGCGGTTGTCATTGAAAACGTGGTCGGGATGGATAGGAGCTTTGCGCGTGGAGAGGAATCCTCCTTCCGCCAGTTGCAGCAAGCCCTCGCCGAGACGGGCGATGGATATGTCGTTCAGGGTGTGCACGTCAACGCCGTTCACTACGGTGCTCCACAGCACCGGCCGCGGCTGATGATCATCGCCCTGAGAGCGGACGTCGCGGCCGAACACGGAGTGACTACGACAGGCGAAACCTGGCGTTCCACTTTCATCGACCAGATCGAAGGTGACATTCCGGCTTTGGCGCCACGTCCGACCAAGTTGATGACTGAGATGGAGTCCGTGGGCCACGCTGTGGGTGATCTTACGACGAGGAGAGCAGCCGACACCGACGCTCACTCTGCCGCCTACGTGCGGTCGCTTTCGAAAGATTTTTGGCCAGGGCGCGCGACGGCGGCTGCAGAGATCCGGAACCATGTTCGTCGCCGGCACGGCGAGCGCACGACGCAACGGTTCCGTTTCTACCAGTACCTTTCACAGAACGGCCTCGACCAACGACTTCTGAGTCACGCCGCAAGGCTCCCGGAGGACGATTCGAAGCTTCTATTGAAGCATCGTCTTTTGCACGCCCCAGTGCCTGCCATAGCTCCGGATGGTGTCTGTCTTGCCGATTCTCTGGACGAGCTCGTCCAAGTCGCACACGGGTTGGCGACCAAGAAACACTCCCAAAAGGTACTGCGTTGGGGGGAACCTGCCAGAACTGTGGTTACTCTCCCCGATGATTACGTACATCCGATCGAACCGAGAATTTTTACTGTTCGAGAGATGGCCAGGTTTCAGGGATTTCCCGACCATTTCGAATTTTTGGGCAAGGAAACCACCGGCTCAGACCGGCGCCGCTTCGAGGTCCCGCAATACTCGCAGGTCGGGAATGCAGTCTCGCCCTGGCTAGCCCTGGCAGTGGGAAGAAAGATGAGATCCCTCTTGTCGGTCTGATTGGGCGGGCAGCACTAGCCCGTACTTGGAAGTTTCGCTCCGGGCTCCACGACGGGGTGTAGGGCAGGGCGGCTACGGCGACGTCGAGGAGCCGTATCGATAAAATATGTCAATGGCGGATTTCATGACCTCGGGGCAGCGCAGCGCCCATATGGCTAAGATCCGGTCCAAGAACACCAAGCCGGAGTTGCTGCTCCGGCGTGCTCTGCATGCGCTGGGATACAGGTATCGTATTCACGACGGTGCTTTACCGGGTAAGCCCGACTTGGTGTTCGCCGGCCGGAGAAAAGTCATCTTTGTCAATGGATGCTTTTGGCATGGGCACAACTGCCCCGTAGGCAGCCGTCTGCCCAAGACGAACACGGAGTTCTGGGCGGACAAACGGCGCCGCAACCAGGAGCGAGATTCCGCCCAGAGGTTGAGGCTGACGGAAATGGGCTGGACATATCTCGATGTTTGGGAGTGCGAAGTGTCCGCAAAGACAAATTTCGTTGTTGACGTTAGAGAGTTCCTTGATCACTGAGCCAGATCCGACGCGGACTGGGGCGGGGAAATCGGTTCAATCGAGGTAGCCAAGCAGAAGTTGCGACCGTGTGGGGTGCCGCAGCTTGGCCATGGTCTTGGATTCGATCTGGCGGATCCGCTCGCGCGTGACGCCGTAGACCTTGCCGATTTCCTCCAGAGTCTTCGGCTGTCCGTCGGACAGTCCGAAGCGCATCGCTACGACGCCTGCCTCGCGCTCGGAGAGGGTGTCCAGAACCGAGTGCAGCTGTTCCTGTAGCAGGGTGAAGTTCACGGCGTCTTGGGTCAAGACCGCGTCGGTGTCTTCGATCAGATGCCCTAAAGGTTGCATTTCCCCCGTTCCGTCAGGGATCTCCACGTCAAGCGAGAGGGGCTCGCGGCCGTTCTTTTGGACCTCGACGACCTTTTCGGGCGTCATGTCCAGTTCGAGCGCCAGCTCTTCCGGAGTAGGTTCGCGGCCGAGGTCCTGGAGCATCTGGCGCTGCACGCGGGCCAGCTTGTTGATGACTTCCACCATGTGCACCGGGATGCGGATGGTGCGGGCCTGGTCGGCCATGGCGCGGGTGATGGCCTGGCGGATCCACCACGTGGCGTAGGTGGAGAACTTGAAGCCCTTGGTGTAGTCGAACTTCTCGACCGCACGGATCAGGCCCAGGTTGCCTTCCTGGATGAGGTCCAGGAAGAGCATGCCACGGCCCGTGTAGTGCCTGGCCAGCGAGACGACGAGGCGAAGGTTGGCCTCGAGCAGGTGGTTCTTGGCGCGCTTGCCGTCGTGGATGACGAATTCGAGTTCGCGCTTGAGCTTCGGATCCATGGACCCGTCGTCAGCGGCGATCTTTTCCTCCGCAAAGAGGCCAGCCTCGATACGCAGGGCAAGGTCGACTTCCTGCTCGGCGTTCAGCAGGGCGACCTTGCCGATCTGCTTCAGGTAGTCCTTGACGGGGTCGGCGGTGGCGCCGGCGGACATGACCTGCTGGACGGGCGCGTCGTCGTCGTCGGCGTCGGAGTAGACGAAGCCGGAGCCGGTGGCGGCTGCTGCCGTCTTGCCGGGCACCTCCTCGCCGTCATCGCCGATCTCAACGGCATCCACGATGGCGTCGTCGAGGTCAACCTCGACATCGTCGTCTACTTCGTCGTCACCGGTTGCGGCTTTGCCTGCGGCCTCCGCCGCGGCTTTGGCGCCGGGCTTGGGCCCACGCTTCTTGGGCTCATGGTTGGCGACGGTGTCGCCGCCCTTTTGGGATGCGGCCCTTTTGGCTGCGCGCGTGGCGGCGCGCTTAGCGCTGGTCGCCGCCTTCCTCTCCTCAAGGGACATTTCGGAGCTCGGGCCGGTGCTGGGGCCAATCGGGCTGCCTTCCCATTCGCCACTCGTGTTGGCGCGGTCTGGATGGCTGGGACCTGCTGCCGCAGTCGGGTCTTCACCTTTGGCTGAACCATTTCCCTCTGGCCGGTCGTCGGTCTTGACCGCGGGCATAAATGGGAGGTTGAGAAGCTTCTCTAGGGAGCCCGCATCGGTTCCAACGTCTACGTGGTTTACTCGCTGCGCATGGGGGAGGAGGAGATGAAGGAACTGGTCACCAGCGAGATGGGGGTCCTCGACCGTCCCCTTGGCGTAAACGACGAAGAGGTGTGCCTGGTGGGTTCCGGGCTTTCTCGGGATCAGGCGTTCGAGTAGCTGAACCACTTGCTTGGGAGTGCCGCTCGCTGGCCAAACGATTCCCAGCTTCGCGGGAGCTGAGCCAGCGCCTTCCACCGTCGGGGCGGAGACAAAATCGTTCAGAGTCGCGATTGCCTGACGTTTGGTCTTCGCTCCGGTCAGAAGTGAGAGGCGAGAGGACCTGAAATTCATGTATTTTCGGGCCAGGACTGTAACCGGTCTTAGTTCGGATTCCCCGGCGAGTGCGGCCACTTGGACGATGAACTCTTGAAAAGGACGCTCTGGGACATTCGCGTATTGCTCGAGGTAGCGCGCGGCCTCGTTCATGTCTTCCGAGAGCTCGCAGTACTTCCGTAGTTCTCCGGGTGCAAGGTCTACGCCCAGAAGGGTAACTTCGAATGGGGCTATGGGGCCGTCCTTCAACGCCCGGTCGCACCGGAGCGAATATGCGATGCGGCCGAAGAACTGGTCCGCATACTCCTGATTTGAGGAGTACGGCTCGTCGCAGAGATCCGTCAGCCCCAGACGCCACCCGCATTCATTTTCAGGTTCCGCTGCCAACCACGCCGGGACAACCCAAAGGTCGCATTCGTCGACGATGACCAATCCCGCCTTGTGGCTCCTGACGTTCTGTTCGAGGTCAGATGAGGTAGCGGAGGCCACAAGCACGTCGACGTTGGCGGCCGACCCGAGGCTGTCGGTTCCGGGGGCGCCGGTCCGGACGGTGGGAAGGTGCAGCTTGAGCTCCTCAAGCCACTGAGTTTGAAGCTGCGACCTAGGAACGAGAAAAAGGACTCTAACGCCTTGGCGAAGGGCTTCCACCGTGGCGAGTAATCCAAGTCCGATCTTCCCGGCGCCAGTAAGTGTTTCTACCATTCCACGGCGCCCATTCTTGTGCCATGCGTCGAGGGCGTCTGCTTGCCAGGGATGGACGTCGGGGTATTTCAGTGGATCAATAACCGCGGGCACACTCCGTTGGAGAGGTTCCACGTTGGACGTCATTGTCGGATTCAGTGGCTCAGGGATTGTCCGCTTCGTCTCCTCAGGAATTGCTTGATGGAGTGCCGGACTGACGTGTGCAAGTTGAGCGCCGCCGGCCACAGCTGGCGTTGGTGCGTAGTCCTGTTCCTCCGTGGCAATTCCAGGGAGGTCATGAGTCAGGACGGCGTCGGAAGAGCCGGAATGCGCGGGAACGGGCGCACCCACTTTGGCGATAACGAACGATGGCGTCTCCGAGCCCGCCTGCCGCGTCTGGCCAAGCGCTACCTGCCCTAGGT
This sequence comes from Arthrobacter sp. 01T414, assembly GCF_056398965.1. NCBI lineage: Bacteria > Bacillati > Actinomycetota > Actinomycetes > Micrococcales > Micrococcaceae > Arthrobacter > Arthrobacter sp. 01T414. Next base: position 60,816 of record NZ_JBFTQK010000008.1, read on the forward strand.
GGTCACCTGCACCTGTTCGCCTATGCGATATGAGCCGGGACACGACCCTACTTATGAAATTTTGCCCCATTGCGTCCCCAGATTTTCCCTTATGCTGTGCTTTCTCATGAGCCTAGCTGGCAAAAGCGACATTTTGGCACACCGGTCTACGAGTGCCTGAAGTGTCACGCCACTCTCAGGGGCTTAAGTGAACAAGATGATATCAGCGGCCCATGAAGTCCGACGAGGCGCCTTCTCCGGCGGAAAGTCCTGGCCTCGCGACACTGGAAAAGAGGTCTCGGCGGGCACAACCTGATTTGTAGGTGAGAGCAATAACGAGAAATTGTAGGAACACGATTAGATTAGGACCGATCCACCACATTGCGGCTCAAAGCAGAAAGAGTGAAACCAATGACCACAGGAAATGACGTACGAACATTCGGTCTCCTTGCATACGCACTGCTGCGGAACGTCGTCCTGTGACAGCCTGGCTAATCTTAGCGGCTGGTGAGAACCGTGTTCATGGCGGAAATGGAGGTTACGACGACCTTCCGGCGGAACACTACTCTTGGGACTCGACGGTTCCTCGACACAAATTGCTGAAAGCCGGGGACTTGGTAGTCCTGTGGAACAAGTCAGTCGTACTGGGAGCCTCGAAGATCGACTCAATCCACGAAGAGGAGGTCGTTAACGTCTATTTCCACTGCCCAAACTGCCGCGGTCAGACTTTTAAAGCGCGGTCCACAAGGTCCCCCAAGTGGCGTTGCAATACATGTTTTCATCAATTTGACGAGCCAGAGCAGACGACTAAAGAGGTGACGGCCTACCGGTCCAATCATGCCGGAAACTGGCTTGACCTTCGGGGGCTCTTGCCTGGGAGCGTCCTACGGTCTGTCTGTAGAAACCCCAAAGAACAGCTGAGCCTTCGTTATCTGAACTGGAACGAATTCGTTGAAGCGTTGGATGAAGTTTCCCTAGGCAGTGGCGTTCGTCAGCTGGCCGACACCGGAACGGAACTTGTGTTGCCCGGCGGGTTTGTTCAAGCTACGATCAGGGCTCGCGTCGGTCAAGCGGGTTTTCGAGCAAAGTTGTTGGAAATGTACGGCGAGAACTGTGCAATGTCTGGTCCAAGCTTTCACGCGGGCCTTGAGGCCGCCCATCTCGTTCAATATGCCGAACATGGCTTGCATGACTTCAACTCGGGCCTGCTCCTGCGGCGGGATCTCCATGCACTATTCGACAGAAAACTTTTGTCCGTAAATCCCAGCACATGGCGCGTTGAAGTGTCTCCGCACCTCCTGCACGTACCGGCCTATGTCGAACTTGCCGGAGTAGAGCTAAAGGTACCGAAAAAGCCCAAGATCGCGGGCATTTTGGCTCTGCATCACGCTGAGTTCGGCGCTAACGCTTCGTTGTGAAATTCGCTTCCTCTCCGAAGGTGTGAGCATCAGGGGGAGATCGCAGCGGACCAACTGTGTGGAAGCTTCGAGGGCTCGCCCGCGAGCCTTTGCATTACGGCTGGCACGCTGCAATAGGATCGTCACATGCCAGAGGGTCGAAAAGAATCAGAGGCACGACGCGCCGTCGGCGGCGAATATCCTGGGCCCAGGAATGTGATGACGTTCCCCGCCGCTGAGGGCTCGTTTCGGAGCTTAGCGCCGACAGCCCTGACGGTGGAGGACTGCCAGCAGTTCATCAGGCCAGATGAGCAGAAGTTTTACGATTGGTGCCTCGACCTTCTGGAGGACTCCGGAGTCGTCGGTGAGTTGAAAAATGAACGGCTGTACTTGGATAGCGCACTCATTGGCCAGCTGGCCGCGGGAGGCGAATTTTATCATTTCGAGCTGTCACGAACCTCAGTCCACTACGCAATCGAGCATCGAAGCCATCCACTAATTCGATTCTCGGGAGCCAGCGTCGAGACTGAAGGAAGAGACATTGAAGCCAGCGAGGTGGGCAAAGCGTTTGACTCGATACGGCGGCAGGCGATCCTGAATCGGATTTGGGCTTCGTGCACGAACCTGGGTGACAGTCCGGCCGTCGGGATAAGTAATTTCAGGCTAGGTGAAGGCCGCTCGCTGGCGTCGATGGAACTCGAAACGAGTCTCGGCGAGTGCACCGTCAGTGTCCGCAGGGGCATGCACGCGGATGCCTTCCGATATTCGGTATTCCACGCCGCGGGTTCCGCGGAGCTAAGCCCTCGAGTCGCGGATGCGATCCTTGCTGACGTCGCCGAGGATCTTGGGGCGTCGCCGGTTCCTGAATCTATTCTCGACCCCATGATCGAAGTCGCGGATCGGACACGAAGCGATCAGGAGTGGCTGAGCTTGGCTGGGGGCCTTCGGGCGCGCCCGTTGGGTATGGCGCAGGTCTGCCCCCGATAGCCCGTTCACGAAGAATTCCCGGAACGGCTACTCTCGCCAGACGAAGGTGAACCTGTCGCCTTCGTGAGGCCGGGCGGATTGACCGGTGGCAAGTAAACAGATTTTCACCGCTGATGTCTGAACCGGTGATTCTGGATGCATTAGTGCCTCGAACGCCTGGCCTGAGGACTTCGGCACCATGCGCTTCGGCCATATTCTTGCGGACCGCATGTCCCAGATACAGGTGAACCCATCCAGCTCGCTGTTCAAAATCAATCGGGTTGCCACGTAGACGCCCCTGCATTGTGGGAGGGCTAACATTGGTGGGTCACACAGATTCTGGGATACCGAAGCGTCGGCCGGAAAGCCTTACCTCTTGCGTGTCTTCTTCACGAAGGCTGCGACCTGACGGTAAGCCTTCTTCGCCTCCGGGCTGTTGGCCGCGCGGTAGACCTTTTCGCCAATCTCGGCGAGCTTCCGGGCCTTCTCCTGCACGACAGGGTCGGTGGCTACATCATGCACTTTGGCRGCAGCTTGTTTCGCCGTCGCGCCGCCGGCCTTGATCGCGTCTGCCACTTTGTCGGCTGTTCCTGCCACCGTTATCTCCATACTTCGTTTGGTTTGTCCCGAGACTAGCACCGCGTGAGATCGGGCTCGGGGAACTGAGCTAACTCGTGGAATGGTTGCTTCTGCGTGCATCCCCCGAAGGACTTCTCGCTGAAAACTTTCTTTGGCCCTGCATGGGCGAGAGTTGACATTGCTCGGCAACACAGATTCTCGGGGACCCCGAAGTGCCGCCCTGCCAGGACCGGCGTGTGTGAAGATGTTGGGATGACCGATACCGACCGTGAACTCTCCCTATACGTCGAGGGCAGAAATGCCTTAGTGGCGGGCGACCCGACAGCAATTGCCGAGCTGTTCCGCAAGCTTGACGTCAAAGAAGAGGCCCGCGCGAACCTAGGTTCAGGGGTAGCGGATCTGCTTGCCGGCCTGGCTGGGGCAGCTGCGCTTGCCATGTCGGCTAATGTCCCGGGCAACTCCTTCCACATGACTCCCGAATCCTACGCGCGATTCTTGGAACTCGTCGGGTCCACCGAGGAAAAGCTCGGGATCGTCAGCGGTGTGCTACGCCAGTCCGATGGCAGGATCGACACCATTATCGAACTGGTGAGCTCCTCGCCGGTCAACCCGGCCGCTGCCGCGAACGTGCAGATGATGGCCGCAACTCTGGCGATCCGCGTGGCCCTCAAGGAACTCGATACCCTCGTGCAGGCTGTTGACGCGAAACTGGACACAATCGTCCGGGACAACCGTGATGAAGCCCTTGGGAACGTGCAGGGCACAACACATGTCCTGGACAAGGCGTTTGGGTATTTCGAGGAGACCGGCCGCCTCAACGATGCCCTTTGGGACCAAGTGTCGGGACAGGCGGCCGCACTTGCCCAGGCGCACGCCGTCGCCCTCAACCACCTCGACACCATTGCAGACGGGCTGGCCGTCAAGAATTTCAGCAAGCGGGTGAGTCGCGCCGAGGCGGCAGCCAAAGGCGAATTGAAACACTGGCTGGTCATCGCGGCCGTGGCCCTCACCAATATGGTTCGAATGGACTCCCTGGAGGCCGTCCGCAGCTCGCATGACGGATCGGATTCTACTGCCCACGCCCGTCACATCGCCAAGTCGCGGGAGCGGCGATTGGCTAGCACCACGGCAGCAATCCAAAATCTCTCCGACGCCGTGTCGGCGGTTGTGGATGTTGACGCGTTGACTCGCATCACGAACCCCTTGGAAATGGGCAGGCTTTACACCTCCGCCGAGGAGTTGCAGCGGTTGCTGCGGATCTTCAGCTCAAACTTTGGCATGCCCGAAGCCAGCGCCGTCAAGCGCACCCAGTGGCATGAATCGGTGATGCGTCTGGGTCAGAAGGCGACCGGCGCAGTGGCGGGTGCCGCTGTTGCCGTTGCCGAGGGGGTGGCTTCAGTTCCCAAGGCGATCGGCGGAACAGTCGAAGACACAATCCTGCAGGTAGCTCAAGGAATAGAGGAGCGTCGGCGGGTGCCGGCAGAGACCACAGATAAGGAAATCGAATCTGGGGTCATCGGAGATGCGGCGCCCACTCGGTAGCCGCGTCGTTCCCGTGCTTCCTTACTGCCCGCCCAGAGGCGTGTGAAACGGATGGGCGCCATAACGCACCAAAGGCAGGGCGGCCGAAAGAGCCGCCCTGCCTTTGGTGCGTTAGAAGGCCCCCTACATAAACCCGGTCGGCACCAGCAGAACCCAGGCCAGTGCGGGAGCCACCAGGACCACACCTCCGGCGTACATCATGAGCTGGCGGTAGACGCGCTGGCGGTCGTTGTCGCGGGCGTTGGCCACCACCAGGGCGCCGTCGGTCGAGAAGGGCGAGACATCCACCACGGTGGCCGCGATGGCGAGGGCCGCAACGGTGCCGGAGGCGCTCAGCGAGCTGGTAGCCAGCAGCGGGCCGGCCATCGGGATGAACGCGGTGAGCAGCGCCGTCGACGATGCGAAGGCGGAGCCTACGCCGATGACGTAGCAGAGGACCAGGGCGATCAGCAACGGCGCTCCCAGGGCCAGGGCCATCTCGGCGAGGGTGTCGATGACGCCCACGTGCTGCAGCAGGGAGACGTAGGTGATCATGCCGGCCACCAGCAGCACTGTGGACCAGGACACGCCCCCGATGAACGTCTTGTGTTCCTTGATGTTGACGAACGCCAGCAGCAGGCCGGCGGAGAGGGCCACGAAGCCGATCGGCATGTGGAAGCCCAAGGTGCACACCAGGATCGCGGCGATCAAGAACAGGGTGAAGATCTGCTGGCCTCCGGGGCGGCCGGTGCGGACGGTGTCCAGGCCGGTGTACTCGTTGCCGTGCTTGTCACGCAGCTTGCCCAGCAGGGCGAACAGCACGATGGTCAGGGCGGAAAGGATGAAGTTCAGCGCGAAGCTCGCCAGGAAAAGCGAACCCTGCGAGACGGGGAAGCCGTTCTTCAGCGCGATGTCGTGCACCAGCACGCCGGCCACGGACAGCGGGGAGAAGCCGCCCGCGTGGGCCCCGTTGATGACGAAGGCGCCCATCAGCACCGGGTGGATGCGCGACTCGTAGGCCAGGCCCAGGGCCGCCGGGGCCAGCAGCGCCACCGCCGCGGGCGAGAAGGTGCCCAGCGCCGTCAGCGCCGCCGCCAGCAGGAAGAACACCCAGGGGAGCAGCATGGTCTTGCCGCGGACCAGCCGCACGCAGGTCTGGACGATGATGTCGATGGACCCGTTCCGCTGGGCCATGCTGAAGAAGTACGTTACGCCGATGATCGTCAGCACGATGCTGGCCGGGAAGTCCGCCAGGATTTCCTTGTCGCTCATGCCCAGGATGAAGTAGCCGACGCCGAAGGACGCCACCAGCCCCATGACGCCGATGTTCAGCGGCCATTTTGTGGCGACGACGAACATCACCACAAGGATGACGAGCGGAATGATCTGGGTGGCGGTCATGGTCGGCTCCGATTCAGAGGCGGCCGCGGGGTTAAAGAGGACACCTCCAAACAGGAGGGCCGCCAGACCCAGCATAGTAAGGGCGGCTACCGCCACCAGCAGGACAYGGCGGCGGCGGTCGGGACGCCGGGAAGGCTCGACGCGCGTGCCGCCGGGGGCGGCCTGTACGGCAGTCTGTTCCGTGGGCTGTTCTGCAGGCTTTTCTGCGATGTTAGTCATGATGCTGTCTCCTCATTGAGTAGCGCTGGCAAAGGCGGCGTCGACGGCGGTGCCGAGGGCCTCGGGAAGGTGGATGGTGGTGGTGGCGATGGTGCGGGCGGTGCGGTCGACGCCGACCAGCAGCGACCCGTCCCGTTCCTCGATCCAGGTTTCGATGACCCCGGCCGGGGTGCGCAGCCGCAGGGTGGGGCCGGCGGTGCCGCCGGTGATGTCGCCCAGCAGTGTGCCCGGGGTGCGGGCCGCGAGGGTCAGGGCGATGCTGCCGGTGATGGCGAGGGCCGGGTGCGGCTTGCCCATCGAAAGCATGACGACGGCGACGTCAGACTCGGCGTCGGAGCGCGCCGGGGCGGCCACGACGGCGACCTTGGGGACGGCGCGGGCGGCTTCGCCGGGAGCCGGCGCGAGACCCATCCGCACCGCTGCCTGGCGCCGGATGTGCTCCAGGGTGTCCAGCTGCAGTTCCAGCCCGGCGGGCCAGCCGGCGTAGCGCTCCGGGTCAAGGCCCAGGTCCTCGGCGCGCAGCACGACGACCGGCGCTCCGGCGTCGACCATGGAGACAGTCCAGCGGGTTCCGCCGGCGACGATGGTGTCCGAGGCTGATCCCGTGGGAAGCAGCCTGCCGGTGGTCTTGCCGGCCGGGTCCAGGAAGCCGAGCCCCACCCGGTAGCCGGGGAACGGAACGCCGGGCATCTGGGCCTGCGGGACGATCGGTAGGGCGCCGGACGGCGTCGACACCCGCTGGATGATGACCTGGCCGGTGTTGGTGTTCCGGGTGACGATCCGGGTGATGTCTCCGGTGGGGACCACCCAGCCCTTTTCGATGGCGTACAGGCCAACCACTGCCGAGCAGTTGCCGCAGTTGCTGCCCCAGTCCACGGCGGCCTCTTCGATGCCCACCTGGGCGAAGGTGAATTCGACGTCGACGCCGGCGTCGGCGGGGCGGTGCAGGATCATCGCCTTGCTGGTGGTGGAGGTGGCGCCGCCCACCCCGTCGATCTGCCGGTGGTCGGGGCTGCCGAACAGCCGGGGCAGCAGGACGTCCGGGCTGGTCCCGGTTTCATCCAGCTGGCCGGTTTCGAAGACCCAACATTTGCTGGTGCCTCCGCGCATCCACTCCGCTTCGATCTTCATGGTCTGTTCCTTGCTTCGGTTCTGCTTCGATCTGCCTCAATGGTGTTCAAGGGCTTGATTCGAGATTGATCCAGATCACAAATGAAGACAAGGTTGGATATCTGCAAGGGAGTGTAGCGATGCTTAATTCACTATCGCACCGGTCCGTAGGTACCCGCCTCAGGCGGCGCCGCCGTCGGAAACCACCGGCTTCCTGCCGCGAACCGGGCGGTGGATGTATAGAATTAACGGATTCAACAGAAGGGTAAAGCGTTGCTTAACGATCCTGATCAAGAATTGTTCGACATCCGGCGCCTCGCCCTGCTGGTGGAGGTGGTGGAGCAGGGATCGATCACCGCCGCGGCCGAGCTGATGATGTACACGCCGTCGGCGGTTTCGCAGCAACTGCGGAAACTCGAGCAGGAAGTCGGCCAGCCGCTCCTCAACCGCCGCTCCCGCGGCGTGGTGCCCACCGAGGCAGGGCAGGTCCTCGCCGGCCACGCGCGCAAGATCATCGGGCAGATGCGCGCGGCCCAGTCCGACCTGGACCAGATCGCCGGCCTCAAGCGCGGCTCGCTGACCGTCGGGACCTTCCCCACGCTCGCCGGGTCCTTCCTGCCACTGGTCATCCGCGCATTCAAGAAGCGGTACCCGGCCATCGGCCTGTCCCTGCGCAGCGCGCGCTTCGATGACCTGGTCAGTGATCTGCAGTCCGGGGTAACCGGGCTGTGCCTGTTGTGGGATTACCCGTGGAACCGGTTCCAGGACGATTCCATCCGGATCACGGAGGTGTTCCAAGAGAGCACCGTCCTGCTGGTCTCGCGCAGCCACCCGCTCGCCGACCGCGACGAGATCCGGATGGAGGAGCTCCGCAAGGAATCATGGATCGTCCGCGCCGAGGCACACCCCGTCGTCGAGGTCCTGCAGCGCTCCGCCCACGAGGCGGGCTTCGAACCGACCATCGGCTTCCTCGCCAACGACTACCAGGAAGCGCAGGCGATGGTGAGCGTCGGCATGGGCGTGGCCATGGTGCCCAAGACCGCGGTGGCCCTGCAGCACCCGGATGTCCGGGTCATCAGCCTCGGCCCGGACGCCCCGCTGCGGCGCGTGCTCCTGGCCCAGCGCCAGGACAAGGTCTACGCCCCGGCGGAGGTCGCCTTCCACTCCACGCTGCTGGAAATCGCCCGCGAACGGGCCGGCGACTACCTGTAGGGACTAGCTGACGACGACGGGCGGCGGCCTGCGGTGGTGAAGACCTGCGCAGTCGGCGGCGGCTACTTTCTCCCGGCGCCCGACCTCGGCGCTTTCGGCGCCTTGGGCGGCAACCCGGCCACATGCTCGAACGCCTTCTCCACCCAGGCCCTGGCCCGCGCGTCGTCGCCGGGGGGGGCACTCCCTTCTCGCCCCGCGACGCTCACGACAGCGGCCGACGTGCGCCGACGCTGACGGGACCGGCCGGCGCAACGTACTCCCGCCGTCGTCCTTCTATCCGCGCCTGTCTACCGGGCGACGGGATCCTCGCGCCTTTGGCCCGATTGCATCTCGCGCAGGCGGCGACGAAGTTCTGCAGGTTAGTGGATCCGCCCTTGGACCACGGGAAGAAGTGATCTCCGTGCTCAGCGGGCCGCGAGCATCGGCGCCCGCGGCGGGCCTCCATCTCACACTGGCCGCCCGCCCGTTCCATACCCTCCCTGCGCTGCTGACGACTAAATCGTCTGACTGGGTCCCGGCGTCGGACATGGCGGGCGCGGATGACGATTGCAACAACGATCAGTACAACGATGAACAGCCCCGGGAGAGCGACCGCAGCCAGGACGCTGTCAACAAAGCCGCGAAGGACCCCGCTGACGGTTGAGGCGCCGTTCCCTCCGGCGGCTTTCCCCTTCGGCATCAGCGCCAGGACCACGGAGAAGGCCATCCACACAACGACAGCCGCATAGGTGACGCGCAGAACCTGCCGGCTCCAGTAGATGCGCTTCAGTTCCACCATCGGTTCATTCCCCCAAATGAGCTCCAGCCGTGCTGCTCTGCGGCCACTGCAACAGATCGTATCGCTCATAACAGACAAACTGTCCGGGCTGCCCTTGAAGCCCTTGGAAGCTCCTGCCGTTCAGGGTCCGTAGTCCCTAACAAGCCCGCCGCGACGGTGCGAGGATCAGCAAGGTACCCGGGCACGCCGCAGCCCCGGGTGTCGAAAGATCGCCACCTCCACGGAAGGAAAGGACCATCATGAAGGCAGCACGTTTCCATGGCCGCAAGGACATCCGGATCGAGGACATCCCCGAGCCGGAGCTCCGGGCCGGCGCGGTGAAGATCGACGTCGCGTGGTGCGGGATCTGCGGGACGGACCTGCATGAATACCTGGAAGGCCCCATCTTCTGCCCCGCGCCGGGGCATCCGCACCCGCTCTCCCACGAGGAATCACCGGTGACCCTGGGGCACGAGTTCTCCGGGACCGTGTCCGAGGTCGGCGACGGGGTGGAAGGGCTCGCGGTGGGGGACAACGTCGTCGTCGAACCCTATTTTGTGGACGGCGACTGCGACATGTGCCAGGCGGGCAGCTACCACCTGTGCCGGCAGATGGGCTTCATCGGACTCTCCGGCGGCGGTGGCGGCCTCAGCGAAAAGATCGTGGTGGACCAGCGGTGGGTGCACCCGATCGGCGACATCCCCCTGGATGAGGCGGCCCTGATCGAGCCGCTCTCCGTGGCGCACCACGCGGTGGCGCGCAGCGGCGCCAAGGCCGGGGACGTGGCCCTGGTGGGCGGGTCGGGCCCGATCGGGCTGCTGACCGCGGCCGTCCTCAAGGGCATGGGCGTCACCACGATCATCAGCGAACTGACCCAGGCGCGGAAGGAAAAGGCCCTCTCCAGCGGCGTGGCGGACCACGTGCTGGACCCCAGCCAGGAGGACGTCCCGGCCCGGGTGCTGGAACTCACCGGCGGGACCGGCGCCGACGTCGCTTTCGAATGTGCCGGCGTGAACGCGGTGCTGGACACCATGCTCGAGGCCGTCCGGCCCGGGGGAGTGGTGGTCAACGTGTCCATCTGGGGTGCGCCGGCCACCGTGGACATGCAGAAGCTGGTGCTCAAGGAGATCGACCTGCGCGGCACGATCGCCTACGTCCGGGACCACCCCGCGGTCATCAAGATGGTGCAGGAGGGCAAGGTAGACCTCAAGCCCTTCATCACCGGAAGGATCGCGCTCGACGACCTCGTGGAACAGGGCTTCGACATCCTGATCAACCACAAGGACACCGCCGTGAAGGTGCTGGTGCATCCCTAGCGGCAGGAGCGCCGGGGGTTGCGCTGTGCGTTGCCGGGACTATGCGGGCCCCGGCAACGCTGCGGGTTGGGTGGCTCCGAGGCCCACGGCGCCGGTAGACGCTGGGTCGGCGGAGAGCTTCTGAGCCGGGTAACAGGCGGGTGTTCCCATCTCGGGTCTGGAACAATGCTGCCATGGCACGAATTCTTGGGTTCCTGTTGTTCCTGGCCGTGGTGGTCTACGTGATCGCCGCAACGTGGCTGTTCGTCCTCGCGCTGGTCCTGACCGTGGCGATCGTCAAACATGTACGCACCCGGCACCGAGTCGCCCCGCGGGCCGCCCCGGCAGCCAAGCTCTACCACAACGCTCCGGCCGTCCCGAGCCCCGCCCCGGCTCCGGCGCCGGCCTATCTCTCCCGGTGGTCGGTCCAGCGCCGCTGGGTCGTCGCCGGCGACAAGGACGACTGGGACCAGGCCTTCCGGGACGCCGAGCTTCGGGCGCAGGTTTGCGCCGCCTTACCGGGGGCCTCCCGGAGGTAGCACGCCCCGTCACCGCCCCGCGATGTGCTCCGCCACGAACTCCGCGTCGTCGCCCACCACGGACAGCGTGGCGGAGAGATGCTTCGTGAGCCAGGGCAGGCCCACGGCATAGAGACCCGGGACCTCAGTGACGCCCCGGCGGTGACGCGGGTAGTTCCAATCGTCCAACACGGGCACGTCGAGGTAGCCAAAGTCCAGGCCGTAGCCGGTGCACCAGATGACCGAGGTGACACCCTCGGCAGCCAGGTCGAGCCGCGCCCCCGATTCGGCGGGCAGCCAGTCGTCCGCCGGCACAGGCTCTGCGGGCGGGGCGTCGATGCCGGCCGCCGCGATATAAGCGTCGGCCATCCGGCCCAGCCGCCCACCGAACCCCGCCTCCACCAGGGCGAGGCGTGCGGGGAGGTCGTCGCTGAAGACGAGGCCGCCGTCGTCCGTTCCCTCAAACCGGCCGTGCAGGCGGACGCCCCGGCGGCCGAGGTCCCGCAGGTGGATGCTGTGGCCGCCGCCGTTGCCGGAGATCAGCGGGTTGCACATGAAGCGCGCGGCCGGTGAGGGCAGCTGGTCCGCCTGGAGACCGTTGATGCCGTACTCGGGGCCGTGGAGGTTGAGCTGCAGGATCCAGTAGAAAACATCCCGTCCGCGGTACCGGCGCGGGGCCTCGGGGCAGGCGGAGACGGAAAGGTGGACCTCCCGGCCGGCGGCGAGCAGGTCCTCGGTGATCTGCCCGCCGGACTGCCCGGTACCCACCACCAGCACCGCGCCGTCGGGGAGCTGCTGCGCGTTGCGGTAGTCGTGGCTGTGCAGCTGGCGGAGGTGTGGGGGCAGTGTGGCGGCCGACGCCGGAATCCGCGTCCGCTGGAAGGCGCCGTTCGCGAGGACTACGTTCCGTGCGTGCCAGCGGCCCTGGTTCGTTTCGACCGTGAAGCGGCCGTCGACGACGGCGGCCCGGGTCACCTCCGTGCCGAGCCGGACCGGCGCCTTGATCCGAGCGGCGTAGTCACGGAACAGCCCGATCACCTCGTCGCGGGTGAGGAAGGCATCCGGGTCCGGACCGTCGTAGCTCAGTTCCGGCAGCAGGAAGGCAAAGTTCGGTGTGTTCAGGTAGAACGAATCCCAACGATCCTGCCAGGCGCCGCCCAGTTCCGGCCGCTGCTCCAGCAGTTGATGGTCGACGCCGTGCCGGCTCAGCCAGTAGCTGGTCGCCAAGCCGGCCTGGCCCGCGCCGATCACCAGGGTGTCAATCTCGTGGACTGGTCCTGCGCCGGGGGAGGTCACGGCTACTTCTTGGGGGCCTTTGCCGCCTTCGGTGCCTTCGGCGGGAGGCCGGCCACGTGCTCGAACGCCTTTTCCACCCAGGCCTTGGCCCGCGCCTCATCGCCGTCGCCCTCGCCGTTCCAGATTTCCGGCAATCCGGTGTAGCCGCCCATGGGGCGCTCGGCCGGCCCGAACGGTACGGTCCGCTCGGTAATTTCGAGCGTCTCCTTGTCCGCCTCGGAGAGCTTCACACCGATGGTGGGGCCGAACAAGCCGGCGAACATGTTCCCGTTCACGAACGCCCCGAGGTTCCCGAACATCGGCTTGACCACCACCTCGGCCCGGTCGGGCATGATCGCGCGGAAGTGTTCCTTGTCGGCGTCTGACGCCCTGGGCATCTCCATCTGTTCCTCCGGACGCGGGAAGGGCTCGGTCACCGCAGGATATGCCCGGCGCCGCGCCGGGTACAGACCCCTACCCCCGCGCCGCCAGCCCCGGCACCCCGTCCCGGATCTCAAACGATGCCTTCGTGCTCACGGGAGCGCCCGGCGTCGTGACGTGGTCCAGCGTCCGGAAGTCCGCCGTCATGGCGTCCTTGGTGATGCGGGTGTTCACGTAGCCGCGGTTGTCGTTGTAGAACTTCAGGTGCGGGTTCCAGGCCATCGTGGCGTCCGTGGTGGAGCCGGTGCCGTTGCCGGTGGAGGTGATGGAGGTGCAGACCAGTTCCGAGCCAACCACGGGCGCGTCCGGATTCTTGTAGTCGACCTTGACGTCGTTCGCCCAGTTGCGGTGCACGTCGCCGGTGAGGACAACCGCGTTGCGCACGTTCGCGTCCACCCAGCCCTGCGTGATGCGGCGGCGCGACGCGGCGTAGCCGTCCCACCCGTCCATGGAGACGTCGTCGATCTCCGGTGCCTGGTTCCGGTCCCGCTCGGCGAAGAACACCTGCTGGCCCAGGATGTCCCAGCGCTGCGTGGAGTTCCGGAAGCCGTCCAGCAGCCACTTCTCCTGCTCCGCGCCGGTGATGGTGCGGTCCTCCGCCAGACGCTCGACCACGTTCTTCTTCCAGCCGTCGCCGGCGAGCTGGTCGTCCCGGTACTGCCGGGTATCCATCATGTGGAAGTTAGCCAGCTGGCCCCACTGCAACCGCCGGTAGATCTTCATGTCGGCGCCCGCCGGCACCGACGAGCGCCGCAGCGGCATGTTCTCGTAGTACGCCTGGAACGCGGCGGCCCGGCGCTGCCGGAAATGCTCGGTCGTGTCGTTCAACTGCCCGGCGTCCCGGTTCTCCGGCACATCGTCAGCCCAGTTGTTGTCCACCTCGTGGTCATCCCACACCACCAGCCACGGCGCCACCGCGTGCGCTGCCTGCAGGTCGGCGTCGGCCTTGTACTGCGCGTGCCGCTGCCGGTAGCCGGCCAGGTTCACGGTCTCCGGACCCTCGTGGTCGCGCGGGTTGCCGCCGCCGATCACGTAGCTGTCCTTCTTGTACTCGTACAGGTAATCGCCCAGGTGCAGCACCAGGTCCGGGTGGTCCTGGGCCAGCCGGGCGTAGGCGGTGAAGTAGCCGTGCTCATACTGCGCGCAGCTGGCGAACGCCATGGCCAGCGCCGCCGGCGTCTCGTGCAGCGCCGGGCTGGTCAGCGTCCGGCCCACAGCGCTCAGGTGCCGGCCGGTGCGGAACCGGTAGAAGTATTCGCGTCCCGGTCGCAGGCCCCGCAGCTCCACGTGCACCGAGTGCGCGGTCTCGATCCGGGCCTGCTCAACGCCGCGTGCCACCACCGTGCGCATCCCCGCGTCCTCGGCCACTTCCCACGACACGGAGACGTTGCGCGACGGCATCCCGCCCAGGCCGTCCCCGGCCACGGGGTTCACGGCCAGCCGGGTCCAGATCACGAAACCGTCCGGCCACGGTTCGCCGGAGGCGATGCCGAGCCGGAACGGATCGGAGCGGAGACCGGCGTCGTCCGCGGTGGAAACGGCGACGGCGGCCCCCGGCCAGGCGGCGACCAGCCCGGCCCCGAGACCGGCGGAAAGAACGGATCTGCGCGAAATGTTGTCCATGCCTGCCACGCTATTCACGCCGAATTGACCCAATCCAAGGAAGACATGAATGGGCAGTTAACTGCGCGACAAGACCTGACACAACAAACCGCGCCCGCCGGGTTCCGGCGGGCGCGGTTGTTGGGGAGGAGCGGTGCTCCGTGCGGCGGCGTCTTAGGCGTGTGCCTTGGCGCGGCCCTTGGTGAGGATAACCGCCAGCGCGATCATGCCGGCGCCGAGCACCAGGTGCAGGATGTTGTCCAGGCTGTTCAGCGGCACGAAGTCGCCGGCCGAATCTTCGGGAACCAGCAGGCCGTACACGAACAGGACCAGGTAGACGATGCCGCCATAGAGCAGGAAGGAGCGGGCGCCGGTGGCGGTGCGGGCCAGCAGCAGGCCGGCGGCGCCGAAGAGCAGGTGGACAACGTTGTGCAGGACCGAGACCTGGAACAGGCCCAGCAGCATGGCCTCGGAGTGGTGGCCGGCGAACTGCAGCGTCTCGTAGTTGGTGGTGATGCCCGGGACGAAGCCCAGGATGCCGACCAGCAGGAAGACGGCGCCGACGGCGAGGCTGGCCTTCTGGACGGTGGTGCGGGCTGTGGTTCGGGTGTGGTTCGTGGTTGTCATAGCTGGCTCCTTGGGTGCGGGCTTGCGGTGAGGGAGCGGCCTGTGGTTCGGCCGGTCCTGTGCTTATGCCAGCAATTCGGAGGACCCGGGGCCGTGGATTGCTCGCGGCAGTATCAGGCCTTCCTGCTGCGAGCCGAAGGCACCCCCGGCGGCTACCGGCGGCGACAAACAGCGGCGGAAGGGGGGAAGCGTCTGTAAGGATGGACTCATGGTTCAGCACAGCATCCGCCAATACCAGGACTCGGTCACGATCAACGCATCAGCCGAGACGCTCTACGACCTGGTCTCCGACATCACCCGCACCGGCGAGTGGAGCCCGGTTTGCACGTCATGCTGGTGGGACGACGAGGACAGCGCCGGCCAGGTCGGTGCCTGGTTCACGGGCCGCAACGAGCTCCCGACGCGGTACTGGGAAACCCGGTCGCAGGTGGTGGCGGCCGAGCGCGGCCGCGAATTCGCGTGGGTGGTGGGCGGCAAGTATGTGCGCTGGGGCTTCACCCTCACCCCGTCCGACGCCGGAACCGTCCTGAGCGAGACGTGGGAATTCCTGCCGGAGGGGATCGCCATGTTCGGGGAGAAATTCGGCGATGGGGCGGACGCCCAAATCGCGGACCGCACCCAGCAGGCGCTCGACGGCATTCCGAGGACGCTCGCAGCGATCAAGCGGATCGCCGAGTCCAGCAATCCGGCTGGCATCGTCCGAGCCTAGAGCTACTGGGCTCCCGTCCCGGCGCGGAACTCCCGCACCCGGGCCTGGTAGGCGCCGTCGTTGCAACCTCGCGGGCTAAAGTCGCACTATGAGCTGACCCAAACCATTGACTCATGGGCAGAGTTGCTCTACGTTCTCGAATTACAGAACCATTCATGCATTTTGTAAAAGCGGAAAGCGTGATTTTCATGGGGCTCAGCCATGATTGAGACGAACGACAATGTGCTCATGATTCTTGGCGGGGATGGGTATTTAGGCTGGACGCTGGGTCTGGCGATGGCTAACCGCACCGGCCGGCAGGTGGTTCTGGTAGACAACCTCATCAAGCGCCGCTGGGAAAAGGAAGCCCGGGCCAAGGTCCTGGTGCCCCTACGGAGCCCCGAAGTGCGCATCGCGGAGTACACACGGATCTTCGGGAAGGAGAATCTCTCATTCGAGAAGGTCGAACTGCTGGATCCAAAGGCAGTTGAGAACGTCCTAGCAAAGTACCGGCCCGCCGTCGTCATTAATGCGGCCCAGCAGCCCTCGGCGCCGTTTTCAATGAGCAGCGCGGAAAATGCGGCAGCCACTTTCACGAATAATATCGTCGGCCATCTCAACGTGTTGTGGGCTCTCGCGCACCTGAGTCAAGCCACCAAATACATCAAGCTTGGCTCGGGAGGCTGCTACATGGCCACCGACACGGACGCTGTCCCGCTTGGCAAGCACGACTTTGCCTTCGAACATGAGGGCCGGCAACACAAGGTCCTGCAAAGCTTCCTTCCGATGCAAGCCACCGACTTCTACCATCAGTCGAAAATCGCCGACCTGCTGATCGATGACCTTTGCTCCAAAATGTGGGGCCTGAAGGTCATGACCGTCCAGCAAGCCACCATCTTTGGCGCAACGATTCCGGAAAACCATGCACCCGAGCGGGGCGGCTTGGCTGCCAGGTTCAATTACGACGCCGTCTTCGGCACGGTCATCAACCGCTTTGTCTGCCAGGCCGTCATCGGCCATCCCCTCACTGTCTACGGCGATGGCACCCAGAAGACCGGCCTGATCAGCCTGACCGACACGGTCGAAAACTTCCTCAAGTTCATCGACCTCGACGTCGAGGCCGGTGAACACCAGATGGTGCACAATTTCACCCACCGTTTGAGCATCGGCGAAATCGCCCAAAAACTCGCAGACATCGATCCCTCGGTCGCAATCGATTACGTCACCAACCCCCGCCACGAAGCGACCGGGAAGCTCGAACCTCGCGTGGAAGTGCACGAGGCAATCAGGGCCTGTCACAGTGACCTGGAGGCCCGGCTGCAGGCAGAGCTGGCCGCCATGCTTGAGTTCACGCGCCGCTACCGGGACGACATCGAGCCGGCCATCATCATGCCCAGGGTCAAGTGGTCGGCGGGGCAAGCCGCTGCCAGCTAAGCCTGCTCCCAGGGCCCGCCGCAGCTGGCGGCGTCACGTGCGAGCCGCGTAAAAGCTAGCTTCTGCCGCCGTCGAGGAATTTCCGGGTAATCCGGGCCAGGACCGCGACGTCTTCCAGCCTGGACTCGTGGATGAAGGAGATTCGGGCTACGTCCTGGATGGGCTTGAGGTAGATGCCGCGCTCCGTCAGGAATCCGCATAGGCCGGCCGGATCGGGGGTGCGGATCGAAACGATGTTGCTTTGCTTCGTGCCGTGATCAATGAAGTCCAGGTTGTGTTCGCGCAGAATGTCCTTGATCCCCGCTAGGAGCTCAAGGTTTTTCCGTTCGATGGCGTCCATCCCGACGGCGTTGGTTTCCCTTAGTGCCGCATGCAGGGCCGCCAGCCCGCTGACATTTTGGGTGCCATCCTGGAAGCGCGCGGCCGTACTTTTCAGCACGTAGGAATTCTCGTCGAAGCGTTCCACGCTGCGAATGCCCGCTTTGCTGTCGCGCAGGAGGGGCATGACGTTCCGGTTGACGTACATGAACCCGATGCCCATACCGGCGCGCAGATACTTTTGGCCGCCGCACACCAGGATGTCCACTTGGGTTTTGGCCAGGTCAATCCTCCGCGCACCAACGTGCTGGACGGCGTCGACAATCAGGAAGATGCCCCGGCCCCGGCACACGTCCGAAAGCAAGCCGAGAGCGGGCATGAATCCGTCGTACTGTTGGGCCGAGGAGATGCTTATGGCCCTGGTTTGGGGGCCGATGCTCTCGAGCAACCGCAGGAACGCGCCTTCATTGTCACGGCCCGTGATTACCTTCACGGTCACGCCGTCTTGGCGCTTACGCAGCCACGGCAGCAGATTTGCGGGATATTCGTTGCCGAGTACCAATACCTCATCGCCCCGCTGCAACGGCAAGGCTTCGCTCGCCATCATGATGCCTTCGGTCGTATTTTTTAGGTACGTGACTTCCTCCGCCGAACAATGGAGCAGCCGGGCGGCTTCGGTGGCCATGTCGTCTGCCAGTGTGTCGTATTGGTAGAGAACTTCGGGGGGCCCATAGAGGTAAAAATCCGCCATGAATGTGCGTGCGGCTTCATAGGCGGCCCGGCTCATCGGCGCAACGGTGGCATAGTTGAAGAGTATTTTCTCGGATAACGGCGTGAGGCCTTTGCGGACTGGGCCGGGAAGCGCCGCAGCCTCGATTGCCTGCGCTTTGGAGGCCAGAGTTGCACTCTTACGCATGGTTGCCTCCCCGCCTGGCACCTCTACCTCGACCCGTACTGAGTGAAGCTCAAGTTATAGCCCCGGTGACCACGTGTCACGAGTAGTCAATACCCGGAAAGCGCCCGCTTTCAGAAGGCATGCCGCTGCGTAGCCAGGAGGATACACCCGGGAATTCTCCCTCGGGAACCGGACTGCGACGGTCCGCGGCGAGGTCCCAAATCCATGCCAGCGAGCTAACGCCAGCCATCGGCAAAATATAACGAACTGGTAACATGGGGCTGATGCCAAAACAGCCTGGAACCACCCGAGTCACGCAATTGGACGGCCTCCGTGGGCTCGCCGCCCTAGTGGTCGTCGCCTGCCACGTGCTCTCCGTCGTGCCCGGAATTGGCCACGTCGTATTCGACGAACGCTCCCGTCCACTCAACGGCGCGGAGACCTGGGCGGTGTTCTCGCCGCTGCATCTGCTCTGGAACGGCACGCCGGCGGTTCACGTTTTCTTTGTGCTCTCCGGCTTCGTCCTGATCCTGCCCTTTACCAAGGCCGGCCGGGGCAAAGGCTGGGCCTCGTACTACGTCAAGCGGCTGTTGAGGCTCTACCTGCCGGCCTGGGCGGCCCTGGGGCTTGCGGCGGCGCTGATCGCGCTGGTGCCCCGCACGGCGTCGCCGTTGCAGAGTTCGTGGGCTGACATGTACGTGGTGGACCCCGAGCTTGGCCGGGTGGCCCGCGACGGGTTGCTGGTGCTCGGCGCGAGTACCGTGAATACGCCGTTATGGACGCTGCGGTGGGAGGTGCTGTTCTCGTTGCTGCTTCCGCTTTACGTCCTGATCGCCCTCAAGTGGCGGCGCATCTGGCACCTGAAACTGGCGCTCGCCGTCGGCCTGACCGTGCTGGGCGCCCTGCAGGAAGTGCAGTGGCTGATCTACCTGCCGATCTTTGCCATCGGTGCGATCCTGGGCGTCGAGCGGGACCGGATCCGGGAGCTGACCGACTCTTGGCCGCGGCTCGTCTGGCTCCCGTTGACCGCCGCGGGGCTCTTCCTGGCCAACGCCGAATGGATCAGCCCGGCCAAACCCGTCAAGGGTGTGGAGGCGCTCATCACTGTCGGCGCCACACTGCTCGTCCTGGTGTTCCTGCTGACCGCCTCCGCGAAGAAGCTGGGAGACACCGCCGCCGCACAATGGCTGGGCCGCATCTCCTTCAGCCTGTACCTCGTGCACCTGCCGATCATCCTGGCCTGCGTGACGCTAATGCGGGGAGTCTCGCTGCCGCTGGCGCTCGCCGTCGCCGTCGTCCTCTGCTTCGCGGCGGCTGAACTGTTCTACCGCTATGTGGAACAGCCTGCCCAGCGCCTCTCGATCGCTGCCGGACGTGCGGTGGACCGGCGCCTTGGCCGCAACAGGGGCGGGCAAACCCCGGTGGTGCCGGACGTCGCGCCCGAGGCGGCGACGACGTCGGCCGCCAGCGTCCGGGAGCGGGAGCCCGTCTCCTAGCCGGCCCGAGGGGTGGAGAAATCGTCGTCGGTCGATTGGTAAGTGGTGCGCTCTGGAAGCGCCATTGCCGGCCGACAATTGGGCTGCTTTTCATTCGTTAGGAATCGGCTGGAAACGGGTAGGTAATTCCAGCGAAAGCTGTGGCATAGTTCTCTCAGTTGAATCTTGAAGTAGTTGAATATTGGGGGAATGAGCTTTGAAAGTTTGCCGCGCCACACCCGCTTCGTCTTGGACACGTCGCCTAGCGGAATTGATCACAG
Source organism: Arthrobacter sp. 01T414 (assembly GCF_056398965.1). Lineage (NCBI taxonomy): Bacteria > Bacillati > Actinomycetota > Actinomycetes > Micrococcales > Micrococcaceae > Arthrobacter > Arthrobacter sp. 01T414. The sequence goes on from NZ_JBFTQK010000008.1 coordinate 80,806, forward strand.
TCGTTGCAGTTGTCACTGCCTCCGGGGTGCTGCCTGCAGTCGCATCTTCGGACGTTACGAGTACCAGTGAGCCGACTGCCGTTGTTCAAGACAGCACGCTGACCGTCTCAACCCCGTCTCTTTCGGGCGACGCCACGGTAGGTGCGACGCTGACGGTCGATCCCGGTCTCTGGACCCCGGGCACCACATTCGAGTATCAGTGGCTGGCTGATGGAGTTCCCCTGGCGGGGGCGACCGAGGCCGCCCTGCTCATTGGCGCAGACCACGTCGGGAAGGCGATCTCGGTACAAGTGACCGGCTCCAATCCCGGCTACGACGTGAGCACGGTGACGTCCGCCGCCGTGGTGGCCAAATACGCCCTCGCCGCTGGCACCCCTAGTATCTCTGGCACTACCAGGGTCGGATATGTACTGTCCGCCGACCCCGGCAGTTGGGCACCGTCCTCCGTTTCTTTTAGCTACCAGTGGTACCGCGCCGGAGTTGCCATCACCGGTGCTACCGGGTCGACCTACACCCTGACACCAAGTGACCTGGGTGCCTCGCTGGTGGTGGGCGTGGCCGGTTCCAAGCCCGATTACACCACCGCAACGGCCATGTCTGCGGCGACCGGGGTGGTGACGGAGGGTACGCTGCTCGGGTCTGCGCCCCGGATCACCGGTACGGCCCGGGTGGGATACCTCGCAACTGCGAATCGCGGCTCTTGGTCGCCGGCCCCCTCGGCGTTCCGCTACCAGTGGTACCTTTCCGGCCGAACAATTTCTGGGGCGACCGCCGCCACTTACCGGATCCCGGCCAGCGCCGCCGGTGCCAGACTCACCGTTCGCGTCACCGCTTCCGCGGTTGGCTACACCACCGTCAGCAAGTTGTCCGCAGCGACTGCGGTAGTGGCGAAGGGTGTGCTGGCAGGGTCCACGCCTCGGATTACCGGCACTGCCCGCGTTGGACGTGTGCTGACCCTCAACCGTGGATCCTGGTCCCCGGCGCCCGTTGCCTACCGCTACCAGTGGTACCGTTCCGGCCGGGCGATTGCTGGGGCAACCGCCGCGACTTACCGGATCCCCGCCAGCGCTGCCGGTGCGAGACTCACAGTGCGCGTTACTGCATCTAAAGCCGGCTACACCACTCTCGGCAAGACCTCCGGAGCAACTGCTGTCGTGGCTAAGGGCATACTGGCGGGGTCGACCCCGCGCATTACCGGTACGGCCCGCGTGGGGCGTTTGCTGACCCTGAACCGCGGATCCTGGTCGCCCGCCCCTGTCGCATTCCGTTATCAGTGGTACCGCTCCGGTCGGGCGATTTCCGGTGCGACCGGAGCTACGTATCGGATCCCTGCCAGCGCTGCGGGTGCCACTCTGTCGGTCCGCGTCACCGCGTCCAAGGCCGGATACACAACCCTCGGCAAGTCTTCCGCCGGCCGCAGAGTTGCCGTTCCTGCGCCCGCTGCCCCGGTTCCCGTCGTTTCGGCGGTTTACTACGCTAACTGCTCTGCTGCTAGGGCGGCGGGCGCGGCCCCGATCTTTATCGGACAGCCAGGTTACAGAAGCCCTCTGGACCGGGACAGTGACGGTATCGCCTGCGAGTAGGGGCCCTGAAGCTCCGGATGCCTAGCCAGGGGGAGTTTTCAAGAGCTCCTCAGAATGGGAGGTTGGGTGTCCGGGCCCGAGGGGACCGCGGGGCTGTATGACGCGTGGTAAACCGGCCCGCCAAACTCCGGTAGAGTAGATCCTGTTGTTGTGTTTATGCAGTTCGTAGTTCAGGCAGTACGCACGGTCGAAAGCCCGTGTTCTTCTGAAGCAGCGGTTTTGAGCACCCCACACTGGAGGACCCGAAAGTCGGGACTTTTCCTCCACCTTCACGAAGGACAAAAATAATGGCTACTGGTACCGTCAAATGGTTTAACGCTGAAAAGGGCTTCGGCTTCATTTCCCCCGATGACTCCTCGCAGGACGTTTTCGCGCACTACTCCGCGATCAACTCCTCCGGCTTCCGCTCCCTCGAAGAGAACCAGAAGGTCTCCTTCGAAACCGAGCAGGGCCCCAAGGGTCCTCAGGCCACCAACATCCAGGCTCTCTAATTTCTTAGAGACCCGGGACCGTTAGGTTTCGAGCAGGGCCCGTCTTCGGACGGGCCCTGCTTTTGTTTAACCCGGAAGTGCCCCGCGGCGCTGTCCCCTCCCCGGAAACGCCCCCTAGACACCGCACACCCGCGGGAGCATTCTGATGCTGTCCGCGGTCGCCACCACGCGGAACCCCAAGGAGCGGCGAGGGAAGCTGGCATCAGACCATGAGCGAAGCACCAGACGCCCGGCAACGGCTGTCCGACCGGATCGACGAGAAACAACGGGCCGTCCGTGCCTACCTGGCCCGTGAACGGCCCCGGCGGAACCGGCTTTCCAACGTCAGCATCGTGGGCAGCGGCCTGGCCGCCGCACTCACCGCCGGACCCGCGGTAGGCGGCACCGGCTTCACCCACGCCACGGCCGGCCTGCTCTCGCTCAGCGAGGACTCGATCGTCTGGCGCGTGCTGTGCCTGCTCGCCGTGATTCTCTCCGTCGCCGCCGCGCTGTCCACGAACTTCGCCACCTCACGCTCCGTCGCGGACCGGGTCAGCGCCGCGGAGACCTGCAGCGCCCAGCTCGAAAGCCTCGCCGTCTCGCTGGACGTCGGGCACATCGACGTCGACGAAGCCGTCAAGCTCTACCAGCAGTACGCCGGGCAGGTCCCCTTCGTGGACACAGCACGCGCTTGAGGGCGCCCAGCTCGGATGCTCTCTCACCTATGGCTGTTCTGGAGCCGTCAGAACAGCCCTAGCTGAGAGAGCATCCGGGGCCGCTGGCACGGCACCCGCCGCAACGGCAGGGCGCACCCGCCCGACGTCGGCCCGGTCCGCGGACGGGCGCACCAACCCGACGTCGGCCCCGGCGGCGGGCCGATTCACCTCGCCTGCCGCCGTGCCACCCACCCCGCCAGCGCCGGGTTGTCGATCTCTTTGGCGAGCCATTGCGCCGATTCCGCGGCGTCCGGATCGCCCAGCGCGGCCCGGTGCGACTGCGCGCGCACCGCGAATTCGCGCATCCCCGACCGGCTGGCCAACGAACCCAGCCGGTCGGCGAACTCGGAGGCCCGCGGCGACCCGGCCGCCAGCGCCACCTCGGCCGCGACGTCCAGCAGCCGGGCCGAGTACCAGAGATACCACGGGGTCGGTTCCAGGCCGCGGCCCACCCAGTGCTCCGCGGCGGCCAGGTCCCCGTGCGCCAGGAACAGCCGCGCCTCGGCCCCGGCAGCGAGGGCCATGTAGCAGTGGTCGCCGGCCAGCTCGGCCATCACCCAGGACCGGTCGATCATTGCCGCAGCCTGCTCGAGCTTTCCTGCGGCCAGGTAGGTCTCGCCGCGCAGCCCCGCCACGAACGGTTCGAACGCCGTCCAATGCTCGGCGGCCACCCCGGCCAGGGCCCGGTCCAGGCACGCTCCCGCCGGGCCCAGCTCGCCTCGGATCAGATGTACCCGTCCCAGTAGCGCCTCACCGAATGCCTGCTGTCGGCGATTCCCCGCCTCGGCAGCCAGCCGCACAGATTCGGCCAGGGCAGCCACCGCATCCCCATACCGTGCGGTGTCCGAGGCCAGCATGCCCCGGATGGCCAGGATCCTCGACTGCTCGTCCGGAAATCCCTTGGCCGCCCGCATCGCCTTCGCCAGCCAGCCGGCGGCCCGGTCCGGCACGCCGCGCTGCACGGCCAGGTAGCCCAGCTCCCGGTAAGCTGCCGCGGCGGTGCGGGAGCCGCCGTCGGGCGCTTCCGCAGTCAGCGCGCGGTGCAGGAAGTCGGCCACCTCGGCGCCCCGTCCGCCCGCCTGGTGGATGACCGCCCCGGCGAGGGTGACCAGCGCCTCGGCCAGCAGGTGACGCTCGCCCGCCCGCTGAGCCAGTTCGACGGCGAGGCGCAACTGCGCGAGTCCGCGGTCCACCGCGCCGGCCGAGAGCGAGGTGGCGCCGGCGTCGAGGTAGGACCGGACGGTGGCCGCGTTCGCCGGAGTGCCGGCATCCGCTGTGGAACCAGATTCCGAGAGCGCCCGGCTGACCTCCTCCGGCAGCGGCAGGCCCAGCTCCGCGCGGTACAACTCGCCGAACCTGGTGACCTGCTCGCGGGCGCGGCGACGCTCACCGAGGGCCACCAGCGCCTTGACCAGCACGGTGGCGCAGTCGGTGTTGAACGGATCCCGCTGCAGCGCCCGGGATGCGAGGGCGGCCGCCTCCGCCGGGACGCCGACCGCCAGCGAGGCCAGCGCGGCGTCGTAGAACAGGGACTGCACTGCGTTCTCCAGCCGGAACCGCTGGTCCGCGAGCCAGGACTCGAACACCGGACTGTCGGCGAAGTTCAGGCCCTCCAACAGCTGACCCTCGAACCGGCGCGGGTCCACGTCCCGGGCGGCGGCGGAACCGAGCTCCAGCACATCGCAGCGCCAAGGCGGCGCCAGCTCCAGGCGTAAGGGATCGCCCGCGATCGCCGGCCCGCCGAGCACACGGCGCAGCTCGGACAGGTTCCATCGCAGGGCACCCAGGGGATCCGCGGCGTCCGGGAAGAGCAGCGCTGCCGTCCGGGCGCGCGCGACGCCGGCCGGGCTCAGGGCGAGGTAGGCCAGTACCGCCCACGCCTTGCGGCCCCGGGGCTGCGCGGGAGGCGTGCCCCTCTGTTGAGGGCCCGCGGGCGCTGTGTCAGGGGGTTCGATCCGGGGCGGGCCGAGGAGCCGAATCCAGGTGTCGGCCATACCGGCAATTTTACCGCCGGAACCCCGCTCACACGCCGGCTCACACGGTCCCAAAAGACACTGAAGCCATCCACTCACCAACCACCACCGAGGTGCAATACCAATGGAAGTTCTCGCTATCCTGCTCGCCGGTTCCGCGCTGGTCGCGATCCCCGGGACGTTCGTCGCCATCCTCCGGGACGGCCACGGCCACACCCCCGAGGTGCGGTCCACCGAACCGTGGAAAGCCGGCAATCTGCCGAGCGAACCGTACGCGTCGGCGAATCGGAGTTTCCTGCCCGCGCTCTGGTTCCGGTAACCCGCCGGCGTCGGGCGCTGGCCCGGTGCCGTTCACTCGCCCGCCACCGACGGTTCACGCGGACCGTCAAGGCTGGGACGCATGACTGATTTCACCCGCCGCAATGTCCTCAAAGGTGCCCTGGCCGCTGCCGGCGCCGCCGCCGTCGTCCCCGCTACGGGTGGAGCGGCCAGCGCCGCCCGTCCCGCCGGCGTCGCCCTGGTCCGCAACCGCCTAACCTTGCCGTCCGGCATCGCCACCGGCGACGTCACCACCGGCTCCGGCGTGCTGTGGTCCCGCGCGTCGGGCCCGGGCCGGTTGGTGGCGAACCTGCTGGCGGTCGACGACGGCGGGTCCCCGCTCCGCGGCGGCCGCGCCTTCCGGCGGGTGCTGCGGGGGAGCGCCGCGTCTGAGGCGACCGACTTCACCGCCAGGATCAACGCCGAACACCTGCCCGCCGGGACCCGCTTCGCGGTCAGCATGCACTTCGAGGACGCCGACGGTCACGCCGGCGAGACCGCGCAGGGCTCCTTCAGCACCGCCCCGGCCACCGGGCTGCTCCGCAGTGGCCGCGCCGCGCGGGGCCAGAGCTTCGTCTGGAGCGGCGACACCGCCGGCCAGGGCTGGGGCATCAACGAGGAGATCGGCGGGATGCGCGGCTACGCGGCCATGCACGCCACTGCGCCGGATTTCTTCATCCACTCCGGTGACACGATCTACGCCGACGGTCCGATCAGCGCCGAGGTGACCGAGCCGGACGGCCAGGTGTGGCGCAACCTCGTCACCGAGGAAGTCTCCAAGGTGGCCGAAACGCTCAACGAGTACCGCGGCCGGCACCGCTACAACATGATGGACAAGAACATCCGCGCGCTCTACGCGGAGGTCCCGGTCATTGCCCAGTGGGACGACCACGAGACGCACAACAACTGGTACCCGGGCCAGATCCTGACCGACAGCCGCTACACCGAACGCCGCGTGGACGTGCTCGCCGCCCGCGGCCGCCAAGCGTGGCAGGAGTACCAGCCGATCGCGGGCGTCAGCGCCGGCGGCACCGGCTTCGAGCCCGCCCGGATTTACCGCAAGATCAGCCGCGGCCCGCAGCTGGACATCTTCTGCCTCGACATGCGCACCTACAAGGACGCCAACACGGACGGCAAAGAAACCCACCTCACCCACATCCTCGGCCAGGAACAGGCCGACTGGCTGATCCGCGAGGTGAGCAAGTCCAAGGCAACCTGGAAAGTCATCGCCAACGACCTTCCGCTGGGCCTGGTGGTGCCGGACGGCCCGGTCAACCAGGAGTCACTCTCAAACCGCGACGCCGGCGCCCCCTTGGGCAAGGAGCTCGAGCTCGCCGGGGTGCTCTCCGCGTTCAAGCGCAACCGGGTTAAGAACGTGGTCTGGCTGACCGCCGACGTGCACTATTGCGCCGCCCACCACTACTCGCCCGAGCGCGCCGCCTTCACCGACTTCGATCCGTTCTGGGAATTCGTGGCCGGTCCCATCAACGCCGGCAGCTTCGGCCCGAACGCCCTGGACGGCACCTTCGGCCCGGAGGTGGCGTTCTTCAAGGCCGGCGCCTATGCCAACGAATCCCCGCGCAGCGGCGAAAGCCAGTACTTCGGCCACGTGGACCTCGGCGCCGACGACGTCTTTACGGTCAGCCTGCGCAACTCCAACGGCGCAGTGTTGTGGAGCAAGGCGCTGCAGCCCGAGCGGTAGCGGCGGGGGAGCGCCGGGCCGGCGTCGGGACCCAAGTAGCTCGCAGTTGTTGTCGTTATGAGCGCTCAAAACGACAACAACTGCGAGCCAGTTGGGCGGGGAGGGTTACGGCGTCGGCATGCCGCCGTTGACGTTGAGCGTCTCACCGATGACGTAGCTGGACTCGGCCGAGGCGAGGAACACGTAGGCGGGCGCCAGTTCGGCCGGCTGACCGGCGCGGCCCAGCGGCGTCTCCTTGCCGAACTCCGGCAGGTCCTCGGTGGGCTGGCCGCCGCTGGCCTGCAGCGGGGTCCAGATGGGGCCGGGCGCGACGGCGTTGACCCGGATGCCCTTGGGCGCGAGCTGCTGGGCCAGGCCCTTGGTGAAGTTGTTGATCGCTGCCTTGGTGGAGGCGTAATCCACCAGGGTTTCGGAGGGCTTGTACGCCTGGATCGACGTGGAGTTGATGATGCTGGAGCCGGTCGGCAGGTGCGGGAGCGCCTCCTTGGTCAGCCAGAACATGGCGTACACGTTGGTCTTGTAGGTGTGGTCGAACTCGACGTCGGTGATGTCGCCGAGGGCCTTCTGCGCCACCTGTTTGCCAGCGTTGTTGACCAAAATGTCCAGGCCTCCGAGTTCCCTAACGGCCGTCTCCACGAGCTCCCGGCACATCGCCGAATCCTTCAGGTCGCCGGGGACCTTCACTGCCTTGCGGCCGGCCTTCTCGATCAGGTTCGCGATCCGGGTGGCGTCTTCTTCCTCCTCGGGAAGGTAGGACATCACGACGTCGGCCCCTTCGCGGGCGAACGCGATCGCCGTTGCTGCGCCGATTCCGGAGTCCGCGCCGGTGACGAGTGCCTTGCGGCCTTCCAGCCGGCCGGTGCCGCGGTACGTGTCCTCGCCGAGATCCGCCTTGGGCGTGAGCTTGGCGTCCAGTCCGGGCTCCGGCTGGCTCTGCTCGGGCGGCTCGATCTGCTCGTACGCCGTAACGGGGTTCCTGAACGTGTACTGGTCAGTCATAGTTCTCCTCCGATGGTTGCGTTGCGCCCGGCACCTTTTGCGGGGCCGGACATCGACGGCGGGTGGATCCCACAACACGCTAAGCATGCTTAGTAATTACCCTAGTCAAATCGGGGGAGCGGATGCAACGGCGCCGGGCGGGATGCCGCCGGGCGACGGGCCGGGGCACCGGCGGCGTCCCCGGCGTCGGCCGTTGTCGGCGAGGGGTGAAGTGTGCTTCACTTTTTAGGTGGAGGGGAGTATCCCCCAAATGTTCCGTCGTCAGTACGGCCGCCCCTGAGCGGCCCGGCGGGCAGGCCCCCGGGCCGGGAGAGACCTCCAGTTGGTGTTGACTGACTGGAAGCGGGTGCTCTTCAATGAATGTTCCTTTGTGGGCCTGGTTGGCCGTCCTTGGCGTGATCCTTCTGATGCTGGCGGTGGACTTGTTCGCCCACCGAAAAGCGCATGTGATCGGCGTCCGTGAAGCGGCCTTGTGGTCCGCCGTCTGGGTCGCGTTCGGCGTCGGATTCGGCGTCCTAGTCTGGCAGCTGTACGGGGCCGAATTCGGCCAGCAGTACTTCGCCGGCTACCTGATCGAAAAATCCCTGGCCGTGGACAACGTCTTCATCTGGGCCATCATCTTCACCTATTTCGGTGTGCCCCGGGAATACCAGCACCGGGTACTGTTCTTCGGCGTTCTTGGCGCACTGGTGTTCCGCGGCATCTTCATCGCCGCGGGCGCCGCGATCATCGCCAGCGCCGGGTGGGTGCTGTACCTGTTCGCGGCCTTCCTGCTCTTCACCGGCTACCGGATGATCCGCCAGCGCAACGAACATCCGGAGCCGGAGAAATCGCGGGCGCTGAAGCTCTTCCGCCGGTACGTGCCGATGACCGACAAGTTCCACGGACAGAAATTCCTGGTCCGCGCGAACGGCCTGGTGCTGGCGACGCCGCTGCTGGCCGTGCTGGCCCTGGTGGAGGTCACGGACATCATCTTCGCCGTCGACTCGATCCCCGCAATCTTCGCCGTGACTGATGAGGTGTTCCTGGTCTTCACCGCCAACGCCTTCGCGATCCTTGGCCTGCGTGCCATGTACTTCTTGCTCGCTGACCTGATCCACCGGTTCATCTACCTCAAGATCGGCCTGGCGCTCGTCCTGATCTGGGTCGGCATCAAGATGTTGCTGAAGATCGATATCTACTACATCCCCACCCCGCTGTCCCTGGGTGTCATCGCCACGATCCTTGGCATCTCTATCGGTGCCAGCCTGTGGGCCACCCGCGGCCAGGAGCGTAAGGCTCCCGAGGGGCCGGCGCGGGCTCCGTTCGGGACCGCTACCGCCGCCGAGATGGCTGGGCTGGAACCACTGTGGCGGCGTCCGTCGCGTAAGCAAACGACGACGGCGGCGCACGGATCGGACGCGGGGGAGCCCGGTGGTGGGGGACAGGACGCTCCGGAGGCCGAGGCTCCGGCACCCGCGGCTCYGGCACCGGTTACCAGGGCATCGGACGCTCCGTAGCCG
>NZ_JBFTQK010000009.1:0-11096 GCF_056398965.1 Arthrobacter sp. 01T414
ACCATCACCGGAACGGCGAAAGTCGGGGCCACGCTCACGGCAGTCCCGGGAACCTGGGCTCCGGCCCCGGTCACCCTGGCCTACCAGTGGAAGGCCAACGGCGCCGCCATCAGCGGAGCAACGGCCAGCACCTACAAGCCGGCCGCGGCGGACCTAGGGAAGACGATCACGGTCAGCGTCACCGGCTCCAAAACCGGCTACACCACCGCCGAGAAGACCTCGGCGGCGACGGCTCCGGTCGTGGCTGCAGGCCAGATCCTGACCGCACCGGTTCCCACCATCACCGGAACGGCGAAGGTCGGGGCCACGCTCACGGCAGTCCCGGGAACCTGGGCTCCGAGTCCGGTCACCCTGGCCTACCAGTGGAAGGCCAACGGCGCCGCCATCAGCGGAGCAACGGCCAGCACCTACAAGCTGGCCGCCGCGGACCTCGGGAAAGCGATCACCGTCACGGTGACCGGCTCAAAGTCCGGCTACACCACGGCTGCTAAGACCTCGGCTGCCACGGGCGCTGTCGGCGCCGGAGCCCTCGCCACCGCCGTTCCCGCCATCAGCGGAACGGCGAAGGTCGGGGCCACGCTCACGGCTGTCCCGGGAACCTGGGCTCCGGCCCCGGTCACCCTGGCCTACCAGTGGAAGGCCAACGGCGCCGCCATCAGCGGAGCAACGGCCAGCACCTACAAGCTGGCCGCCGCGGACCTCGGGAAGACGGTCACCGTCACGGTGACCGGCTCAAAGTCCGGCTACGCCGCGGCGGCTAAGAGCTCGGCTGCCACGGCCAAGGTCGGGGCCGGAGTTCTCGCCACCGCGGTTCCGACGATCAGCGGAACGGCCAGGGTCGGGTACACCCTGACTGCCCTGCCGCGCACCTGGGGTCCGGCGCCGGTAACACTCCGGTACCAGTGGCGGGCAAACGGCGTCGCCATCAAGGGGGCAACGGCAAGCAAGTTCAAGCCGAGTGCGGCGCTGCGGGGCAAGGCACTCACTGTCACGTTGACCGGCTCCAAAGCGGGGTACACAACGGTTGCCAAGACCTCCATAGCGACAGCCAGGCTGCGCTAGCCGGAGAGGAAATCGCTCCCCCGAAACTGGTTGAGCACTAACACGAGAGGGTCCTTCGGCTGCGGCCGAAGGACCCTCTCGTGTTTGTCCATTTTCTGAAAACCCTTGCCAACTCAGCCCGATCAAGTTTACGCTCGGTAAGTTACCAACGAGTAACAAACCCCTCCCCCACTCAGTTGCGGGCAGAATGACGGCCATTTTTGGATGTTAGCTGCATCACAGTTGCGGGGGGTCGGCAGCAGAGCCGCTGCCGGCGAGAACGTCGAGAGGAACAACCTGTGTCACAGAGCCGTGYCGCCACCGCCCCACCCCGCACCCGGGCGCAACAGATCGCCATCGCCATCCTGGCCCTCCTGCTGATCGCGCTGCTGGGGTTCTATACCCTGGTTACCGGGCGCATCACGGACGGATCCGCTCGGCTCAACGACGGAGCCGGACTCGCCTCCGCCGGGGCGCAGCAGCTCAAGGACGGCGCAGGCAAGCTTGCCACCGGCGCGGGACAGGCCGACGTCGGGGCCGGCAAGCTCTCGGACGGCGCGTCAAAGATCCAGGCCGGGATCGCCGGCAAGCTCGCACCCGGTGCGGAGAAACTGGAGGCCGGCGCCAACACGCTCGCCGAAGGCGCCGTCAAGATCCAAACGGACGTCACCAACAAGCTGGCACCCGGCGTCTACAAGGTAGACGACGGCGCGCAGAAGCTGGCCGCAGGAGCGGTGCAGCTCTCCGCCGCCCTGACTCCGACGGCTTCCGGTAAAGCCCCGAACAACCTGGCCGACGGCGCCACCCAGCTCGACGCCGGAGCCGCCCGGCTTGCCGACGGGACCGGCCAGCTCGCGACGGGCACCGCAGCGCTGAAGGCCGGGACCGACCAGCTGAAGGGTTACCGCGGCGCTAACAACAACCCCGAAGCGGGCACCGGAACCGCCGCGCTGGCCCAGGCCCTTGAGCTGCTCGAGGCCGCCGCCAACGACCCGGTCCAGGGCCTCGTGCCGCTGTCCGTGGTCAAGGACAAGATCGCGAAGATTCTTGACGGCGCCCACAGGCTGGATGCGGGCGCCTCCCAGCTCCAGGCCGGTGCCTCCCGGCTGCAGGCCGGCGCCGGGCAGCTGGATGACGGCGCGGGACAACTCCACGCGGGCACGGGAAAGCTCACCGCCGGTTTCGCCACCCTTGCCGGCAAGCTCAACAGCCGCGATCCCAACAGCCCCGGCGTCGTGATGGGCACCCAGCTGCTGGCCGACGGCACAGCCAAGATCCGCGTCGGCATGGACGGTGTTCCGGGCGACCCCGAACACCCCGGCCTGCTCAAGGCCGCCGCCAGAATGACCGACGGAACCTCGCGGCTGGCCGACGGCACGCTGGCACTGAATGCAGGAATTGCGGGAGACCCGGCGGATCCGGCCAACCCCGGCCTGCTGAAGGGCTCCACGGCCTTGGCCACCGGCGCGTCGCAGCTCTCCGCTGGCAGCACCAAGCTGGCTACCGGATCCACCCAGCTCTCCACCGGCGCCGGCAAGCTCGCCGACGGGAACGCCCGCCTGGCGGCCGGCACCGGAACCCTCTACTCCAGCGCGGCGGCCGTGTCGCCGTCGAACATGATCAAGGCCGACGTGGCAGTGGCCCTGGGGCTCGTCGCGCTCCTGGCCCTGGGTGCCGTCGGCGCCTACCTGGGACTGCGGAACCGGCGCCTGGCGCAGGAACGGCGCCTGGCGCAGGAGACGGCCTAGCCCTTTCACGCGAAACGGCCCCGCCGGAGGAATGCATCCTCAGGCGGGGCCTTTTCGGCGACCGGGGTCGAAAGGGTCAGGCGAGCAGCTCCAGCAGCGAGCCGACCTCGCGCCCTGAGAAACCAGGAGAGGACTCCCCGGCGCGGTTCAACCACACGCCCAGCAGGCCCGCCGCCGTCGAGCCCTCCGCATCGAGCAGGCGGTTGTCACCAACGTACAGCGTCTCGCCGGCACCGGTACCGAGCCGCCGCACTCCCTCGAGGTAGATGGCCGGATCCGGTTTGGCCACACCAACCGTGTCCGTGCCCACGAGGACGCCGATGCGCCCAAGTCCGGCGGCATCGAGCTTCACCCGCTGGTAGTCGTGCACATTGTTGCTCACCGCCCCGTACGGAACGCCGGCAGCGTCAAGCGCGTCCAGCAGCGGTGCCACGTCATCAAAAGCGCGGATGTAGCTGTGCTGCAGGCTGGCGTAGGAGCTCACCCAGTGGTGGGCCTGCTCCCCCTCTTCGAGTTCGACGCCGAAGTGCCCCAGCGCAGCCCGGCCGCGCAGCAGCCGTTGTTCATTGAAGCTCAGTTCCCCGGCCAGGTAACGGTCGTAGAAATGCGTCGTCTCGCGCGTGAAAATCCGCCCGAACCGCTCCCATCCGGCCTCGTCGAGGCCGGGCAGGAGGTGTTCGCTGACGTCACGCAACGCCGTCGTCATCGCAAATTCAAGGTCCACGAGGGTGTCGTCGATGTCGAACAGCACCCCGCGGATGCCCTGAAATCCGGCGGCGAGGGTCCCGCTGCCGGACCCGGACCGGCCGTTCATCAGCCGCGGAAGGCGCGCAGGCGGCCCAGGGACGAGTCCTTGCCGAGGATGACCATCGACTCGAACAGCGGCGGCGAGATCCGGCGGCCGGAGATGGCTGTGCGGACGGGTCCGAACGCCAGCCGCGGCTTGACGCCCATGCCCTCCACGAGGGCCTCCTTCAGCGCGGCCTGGATGTTCTCGGCGGTCCAGTCAGCCAGGGGTTCCAGCGCGGCCAGGGCGGCGTCGAGCACCTCGGTGAGGTTCTCCGGGAGTCCCTTGCGGGCATCATCGGCGACGTCGATCGCGTCGTCGGCCTTGAACAGGAAGGCGAGCATCTCGGGGGCTTCGCCCAACAGCGAGATGCGCTCCTGGATCAGCGGCGCGGCCTCGGCGAGGATCTCCTCCTCACGAGTGGTCAGCTGCTCCCCGACCAGGCCGGCGGACTGCAGGTACGGCACCAGGCGGCCGCGGAAGTCCTCCGGGTCGAGCATGCGGATGTGCGTTCCGTTGATCGCCTCGGCCTTCTTGATGTCGAAGCGGGCCGGGTTTGCCAGCACGTCGTTGACATCGAAGTTCTCGATCAGCTGGTCCACGGTGAAGATGTCCTCGTCCGCGGAGAGGCTCCAGCCCAGCAGCGACAGGTAGTTCAGCAGGCCTTCGGGGATGAAGCCGCGGTCGCGGAGCAGGAACAGGTTGGACTGGGGGTCACGCTTGGAAAGCTTCTTATTGCCCTCCCCCATGACGTACGGCAGGTGGCCGAACACCGGCAGGTAGCTGGCGACGCCGATGTCCATGAGCGCGCGAATCAGCACCACCTGGCGGGGCGTCGAGGAGAGCAGGTCCTCGCCGCGCAGCACGTGGGTGATGCCCATCAGTGCGTCGTCCACCGGGTTGACCAGGGTGTAGAGCGGCGAGCCGTCGGCGCGGACGATCACGTAATCCGGGATGCTGCCGGCCTTGAAGGTGATCTCGCCACGGACCATGTCGGTGAAGGTGACGTCCTCGTCAGGCATCCGCACGCGCAGCACCGGCTGGCGGCCCTCGGCCTTGAACGCCGCGAGCTGTTCCTCGGTGAGGTTCCGGTCAAAGTTGTCGTAACCCAGCTTGGGGTCCCGGCCGGCTGCCCGGTGCCGGGCCTCGACTTCCTCCGGGGAGGAGTAGCACTCGTAGGCGTAACCGGCCTCCAGGAGCTTGGCCACCACGTCCTTGTAAAGGTCCAGTCGCTGCGACTGGCGGTACGGCTCGTGCGGGCCGCCCACTTCCACGCCCTCTTCCCAGCTGATGCCGAGCCACTTGAGGGCCTCGAGCAACTGCTGGTAGCTCTCCTCCGAGTCGCGCGCCGCGTCCGTGTCCTCAATGCGGAACACGAAGGTGCCCTTGGTGTGCTTCGCGTGGGCCCAGTTGAAGAGGGCCGTGCGGATCAGGCCGACGTGCGGAGTGCCGGTCGGTGACGGGCAAAACCGGACGCGGACCGGGGTTTCGGCGGTGACTTCACGGGTCAATTCCGTGGTGGCGGTGCTGGAGACGGCGTCGGGCGCGGTGGGAGTAGTCATAGTGGTACCAACTTTACCGCGTGCCCGACGTCGGATTCCGCTACACAAGCGGACAGCCGCACCGTGGATCCACGGTGCGGCTGTCCGAAAGTGGTGCGGTTTCTTCCGCGGGAGCTGTTAGCGGCGGACCACCGGGTTGGAAAGGCGGCCGATGCCTTCGATTTCCACCTCGAAGCGGTCCCCGGCCTGGACCAGGCCGACGCCGGCCGGGGTGCCGGTCATGATGACATCGCCGGGCAGCAGGGTGAACGCCTGGGAGACGATGGAAACGAGTTCGCGGACGCCGCGGATCATCTGGCTGGTGCTGCCGTCCTGCCGGAGTTCGCCGTTGAGCCGGCCCTGGATCTGCAGGTCCTCAGTGTCCAGCTCCGTCTCAATCCACGGTCCCAGCGGCGCGGAGGTGTCGAAGCCCTTGGCCCGCGCCCACTGGAGGTCCGTCTTCTGGACGTCCCGGGCTGTGAGGTCGTTACCGCAGGTGTAGCCGAAGACGACGTCGTCGACCCGTTCCTCGGGGACGTCCTTGCAGATCCGGCCGATCACCACGCACAGCTCGGCTTCGAAGGAGATCTCCTCGGAGAACTCGGGCAGGATAATCGGATCGTTGGGCCCGATCACCGAGGTGTTGGGCTTCAGGAAGAGCAGCGGCTGGGCCGGCACCTCGTTGCCCAGTTCGTGGGCGTGTTCCACGAAGTTGCGTCCGACGCCGACGACCTTGCTGCGCGGGATAATCGGGGCGAGGAGGCGGACGTCCTCCAGCTTGTGCTTGACGGCGGTCCGCTCCACACCGTGGAAGAAAGGGTCGCCGTTGATGACAGTGATTTCCTCACTGCCGGGCTGGCCCTCAACAATGCCGTACATGGGATCAGAATCGACTACAAACCGGGCGATACGCATGGTTCCTAGCGTACCGTCTCCGGCTGCGGGCCTCCGGACGCGTGTTTCAGGCGGAGCCGCGTGGGCGCAGGTAATCCAGTTGAGCGGCGACGGAGAGTTCCGCAGCGGGCCGGACAGCAGGGTCGACGGCGGCGTAGACGGCGTCGGCCACTTCGTGCACACCCGCTTCCGGTCCAAGCTCGGCGAGGGCGTTGCGGATCTGCGCGAGGCGGTCCTGCCGGTGGTCCCGGTAGGCGCGGACGATGGCGTCGAGCGCCGGAAGCATGGGGCCGTGGGCTGGCAGGACGGTCGCCGGGCCCAGGGCTTCCAGCCGGTCCAGGGAATCGAGGTAGTCTCCCAGTCTGCCGTCGGGGTAATCCAGGACGGTGGTGCCAACACCCAAAATCGTGTCCCCGGTGAGGACGGCGCCGTGGGCACCGTCCTCCGGAAGGTGGAAGCATACGGAGTCTGAGGTGTGGCCCGGCGTCGCCAGCACGCGGATTTCCACCCCGGCAGCGTGCAGCACCTCGCCTTCCCGAAGCGGTTCTCCCCCATGGCAGTGCGCGGGGTCTGCGGCGCGGACGGCGGCACCGGTGAGTTCAGCGAAGCGTTCCGCGGCCGCGGTATGGTCCGCATGCCGGTGCGTGATGAGGACAAGTTCGACGGCACCGTACTCGGTCAGCTCCCGGAGGTGCTCCTCATCCAGCGGCCCCGGATCCACCACCACGACACCCTCCGAACCCGGGGCGGACACCACGTAGGAGTTGGTGCCGTGCAGGCTCATCGGGCCCGGGTTCGGGGCAAGCCGAAACCTAGTCAGCTCGGTGCTGCGGACCAGGGCGCGGGCATCATCGGCAATCACCCTTCCATCTTCCCACCCCGGGATGCGAGACGGAGGAGCCGCAGGGCCCTAATCGCCCGCCGCACCTTCAAGACTAGGAACGACGACGGCGGCCCGCACCCCCGGTGGGTGCGGGCCGCCGTCGAACGGTGGACCTGCGGCCTAGGCCAGGCGGGTCAGCCAGCCGTGGGTGTCCTCCACGGTACCGGTCTGGATGCCGAGCAGCTGCTGGCGGATGGCCATGGTGGTCTCGCCGGCTTTGGCGTCCTCGGAGCCGATGAACTCGGTCTCGTCCTTGAGGACGCCGATCGGGGTGATGACGGCAGCGGTGCCGCAGGCGAAAACCTCGGTGATCTCGCCGGAGGCCACGCCGTCACGCCATTCGTCCAGGGTGATCTTCCGCTCGGTAACCTCGCGGCCCATGTCCCGTGCCACCTGGATCACGGAGGAACGGGTGACGCCCTCCAGGATGGTGCCGGACAGCGCCGGAGTGACCAGCGAACCGTCCTTCATGACGAAGAAGACGTTCATGCCGCCAAGTTCCTCGACAGCGTTGTCATTGAACTGATCCAGGAAGAGGACCTGCTTGCAACCGTGGGCCTCGGCCTCCTGCTGGGCAATCAGGGACGCAGCGTAATTGCCGCCACACTTTGCCGCACCGGTGCCGCCGCGGCCTGCGCGGGCGTATTCGCGGGAGATCCAGATGGACACCGGCTTCAGCTCCCCGCCGAAGTAGTTGCCCGCGGGCGAGGCGATGACGCGGAAGGACACTTCGCGGGCAGCCCGGACACCCAGGAAGGCCTCGGTGGCGATCATGAACGGGCGCAGGTAAAGGGCTTCGCCGTCCCCGGAAGGAACCCATTCCTTGTCCACGGACACGAGCTCACGGATGGCCGTGAGGAAGTATTCCTCCGGCAGTTCCGGGAGGGCGAGCCGGCGCGCGGACTTGTTCAGGCGCGCGGCGTTGGCCTCGGGCCGGAAGGTCCAAATGGAGCCGTCGGCATGGCGGTACGCCTTGAGGCCTTCGAAGATTTCCTGGCCGTAGTGGAGGACCGCGGCGGAGGGATCGAGCGTGATGGGACCGTAGGGTTCAATCCGTGCATCGTGCCAGCCGCCCTTGCCCTCGGCGTCGACGCTGTAGTCGACGACGGCGGTGTGGTCGGTGAAATAGTCGCCGAATCCCGGGTTGGCCAGGATGGCTGCACGTTCTTCAGCGGACTTCGGGGTTGCCGAGAGCCGCTGGCTGAATTCGACGCCATGGGCAGTCTGGGTCATGGTTCCTCCACGGTCGGCTGCCTGGCGTATGAACGCGGTTCATCCTCGGACCACGGCAGCATATTGGTGATTCGCAACAAGCTTACGCCCGTGGGCCGCGCGGGAAGCCTACAGGGCGGCGGCGATCGCGTCCCCGATGGCGGCGGTGCTCCGGAAGCTGCCGTCCCGGCTTTCGACGTCGGCGGCGACGGCGGCCTCGATCTTCCGTGCCGCCGTGGCATAGCCCAGGTGGTCCAGCAACAGGGCCGCGGACAGAATGGCCGCGCTTGGGTCGGCCTTCTGCTGGCCGGCAATGTCCGGGGCGGATCCGTGGACCGGTTCGAACATCGACGGCGCTGTGCGGTCCATGTTGATGTTGCCCGAAGCTGCGAGGCCGATACCGCCGGTGACCGCGGCTGCGAGGTCGGTAAGGATGTCGCCGAAGAGGTTGTCCGTGACGATGACGTCGAAGCGCGCGGGGTCGGTGACCATGAAGATCGTGGCCGCATCCACGTGCAGGTAGTCGTGGCTGACGTCGGGGAATTCCTGCGCCACGGTTTCCACGGTCCTCTTCCAGAGGTGGCCGGCGAAGACCAGGACGTTGTGCTTGTGGACCAGGGTCAGCTTCTTGCGCGGACGCTCGTTGGCGCGGCGGAAGGCGTCCCGGACCACGCGCTCAACGCCGTGGGCCGTGTTCAGCGAGACCTCGGTGGCCACTTCGTGCGGTGTTCCGGCCCGCAGGGTGCCGCCGTTTCCGACATAGGGGCCTTCGGTACCTTCTCGCACCACGATGAAGTCGATGTTGCCCGGGTTCGCGAGCGGGCTACCGACGCCGGCATAAAGGCGCGAGGGCCGCAGGTTCACGAAATGGTCCAGGCTAAAGCGCAGTTTGAGCAGCAGTTCGCGTTCGATGATCCCGGAAGGAATCCGGGTGTCGCCGGGGGCTGCACCCACCGCTCCGAAGAGGATGGCGTCCCTGGTACGAAGGTCGGCAAGGGTTTCTGCCGGCAGGGTCTCCCCCGTCTCCAGCCAGTGCTGGGCGCCGAGCTCATAGTGGGTCTGCTGCAGGACGATGCCCTCGGCGGCGGCAGCCTTCTCCAGGACCTTTAGTGCCTCGGCGGTAACTTCGGGGCCAATGCCGTCGCCGGGGATGACTGCGAGATCAATCGTGGATGCGCTCATGTTTTCAGCGTAGCCAAGGAATCCACATGCTGGTCAAATTGTCTCAATATCCGGAAGGGCGGGGGCGAATCCTCAGCCGCCCGCAACCGGGGACGCCACTACGGTCACGTTCTTTCCCCAAAGGTCACCGGTATAGCAGGAGATCAAAACCAGCCGATTGGGCACGATTGCCCAAATGGCGCTGTCCTTGAGGCTCGACTTGAGGTAGGTGGTCACGGAGTCCACTTTGTAGGTGATGGCGCCGGTGGCCGTGTGGACGGTCAACTTATCACCGGGTGCGGCCATCGTGCTCAGCCGGTTGAACGGCGCATCCACTCCCTGCCAGCTGTGCCCGACGACGTAGGTCGTGTTTGTCGATCCCACGCCCGGGACGCCGAACGGGGTGAGCCAGTATCCGTCCATGGTTTCGGGGGGAACGATGCTCTGGCTCGCAGCTTCACCCGGGCTCGGTTGCAGGGGATGAATCACGACGTCCATTTGTGCAGCAGGGTAGGAAATACGCTCCGGGGCTGCGGCTACCGGGCCTGGCGCCGCCGTCGGGACCGTGCGTCGTACGGCCGCCTTGGGGGTGGCTTTTGGCGACGTGGCCAGGGTGGATCCCGCGACTGACGGAATCGGGCTTTGCGCCGCTGCCGCAACCGTCGGAATGGGGCCTGCCGAGGGGCTGGCCGCGCCCGCCCCTCCAGCGCCGACGCCGAAGGCCGCGTAGAGCAGCCACGCCGCCAACAGTCCAACGGTGCAGAACACCAGCAGCACCTTGTCCCGGCCACGCAACAGCAGTCGTCGCGGCGATGCCTCGTCGGGATTACCTGCACTGCGATGAAGTGCCATGGGAGCTCCTGGTGCGGTCTTTGCCTGAGGGCAATAGCTGTGCGGGCCGGCTGCACAGTGGCAACCGACCCGCATCTTTCCTAGCTGTTGGCGTTACCGCGCTGGACCGTGCCCCGCAGCAGAGCCGTCGCGGCCCCTGCCATCAAGAGTCCGGTCAGCACCGAAAGCCAGAGCGGCACGCCCGCGCTCGGGGTGCTGGCTGCCGCCGTCTGGACGTTGAAACCAACGTTGGAGACTGCCGGAGCGGCAGCGCCCTGGCCGGCACCGGTCGGCGGCGTCGCGGGCTTCGCAGGCGTCGGGGTTACAGGCTCGTGCGCCGGGGGCTCAGCCGGCTCTTCGCAGCCGCAATGGTCGCCGTGGTCGCCATGGTGGCCCTTGTCGCCATGGTCCTTGTCGCCATGGTGGTCCTTGCCGCCATGGTCGCCGTGGTCACCATGATCGCCGTGGCCGTTGCCGTGGTCACCGCCGTTTCCGTTCCCGTGGTCACCGCCGTTGCCGTTCCCGTTCCCGTGGTCACCGGGCTGGCCGCCATTGCCGCCACCGTTGTGGTCACCGGGCTGGCCGCCATTGCCGCCGGGGCCACCGTTGTGGTCACCGGGCTGGCCGCCATTGCCGCCACCATTGCCGCCGGGGCCACCGTTGTGGTCACCGGGCTGGCCGCCATCGCCGCCACCGTTATGATCACCGGGCTGGCCGCCATTGCCGCCACCGTTGTGATCACCGGGCTGGCCGCCATTGCCGCCGCCATTGTGGTCACCGGGCTTGTCGCCACCGTTGCCGTTGCCGTTGCCGTTGCCGTGGTCACCGCCATTGCCAACCGGGGGCGTCACAGGAGGAAMGCTCGGMGTRTCCGGCTTGTTCGAATTGTCCGGCTGGGACGACCCTGGTCCAGCCGGAGGGGTGGTTGAGCCGCCTGAGTGCACGCCCGTGGCATTGCTTGGTGGCGCGGCGTTTGCGGTTCCTGCGCTTCCCAGCAG
>NZ_JBFTQK010000010.1:0-3605 GCF_056398965.1 Arthrobacter sp. 01T414
GTCCCATTCCGAACCCGGAAGCTAAAAGACCCACAGCGCCGATGGTACTGCACCCGGGAGGGTGTGGGAGAGTAGGTCACCGCCGGACATACATTAGGTCGAGAGCCTCCAACCACCAGGTTGGAGGCTCTCCCCCTTTAACCACCAAACCCACAAAGTACCGGCGCGGACACGCCACCAACCCTCCCTCAGTTGTGGTGGGCTCTAGGACGATGCTCCCTCAGTAGTGGTGAGCTCAAGGGCGACGCTCCCTCAGACGTGGCCGGCACACCACCAACGCTCCCTCAGCACCGGAGCATATCGGTGAAACCCCTCCCGCATTACCGGCCGGCATAACCGGGCAGAGGTGAGGGAGCGTCGTCTGAAATCGCGTCAGAGGTGAGGGAGCGTCGGAAGGAAACGCTCCAAAGGTGAGGGAGCGTTGGGTGCAAACGCGGCAAAGGTGAGAGAGCGTCGATAGAGGACGATGCGGAGTTGGCCGGGGCGGACGTCGTCGGCAGCCGAATCGGAGGGTTCGTCGCCCCGTTGGTCGGTACCCTGACGGCAGACTTGCTGAGAGCACGTCGGCCGAGTCAGCGCGGAAACTTGCGGCCATGGAGCCAGGCGAGCAGTTCAATCGCGAGGCCACCGCCAGCACCTGTTGCCAGTGCCGCGAGCAGGAGTCCGGTGGGCGGCCAGGAGAGGATGAAGAAGTCCTGCGCCAAGGGAACGTTGAGCAAGATGACGAGGGCGGCGCACATGGCTGCCAGTACGGTGACCCGGCCGGCGTTCAGCGGTCGGGACACCACCGCCAAGATCCAGAGTCCAACCACCGTGAGGGTGAGCACGGAAGCGGAACGCGCTGCTTCCGGAGCCGCCATTCCAGTCGACGGGGCGACTGCGTTGAGGACCAGCAAGGAGGCCGCGACGATTAGGCCGGCCGGCAGCGAGAACCAGAGGGACCGGCGGAGGAATCCGGGTTTGTAGCGGCGGGTGTTCGGCATCAGCGCGAGGAAGAACGCAGGGATGCCGATCGTCAAACCATCGGTGAAGGACAGCTGGCGGGGGAGGAAAGGGAATGGCCACTGCAGCAGTGCGAAACTGACGGCGATGGCAATCGAGTAGGACGTCTTGCTGAGGAAAAGGCTCGATACCCGCTCGATGTTGGCGATGACCCTTCGCCCCTCTGCCAGCACTTCTGGGAGCCTGTCGAAGCGTCCGTCGAGGAGGACCAGGCGCGCCACCGCTTTGGTGGCGGGCGCGGCGGAATCAACGGCGATGCCCAGGTCTGCCGTCTTGAGGGCGAGGGCATCGTTGACTCCGTCCCCGGTCATCGCCACGGTGTGGCCAAGCCGTTGCAGGGCAGTGACCATGTCCCTCTTTTGCTCGGGGTTGACTCGGCCAAAGACATTGTTGCTCCCCATCACCTCCTCGAGAAGCAGGGGATCCTCGGGCAGGGAGCGCGCGTCGTAGCCTTGGGCCACATCGAGACCAACCCGTCGGGCGATGGCGGCGACGGTCCGCGGATCGTCGCCGGAGATGATTTTCACGGCCACACCCTCGGCGCGAAAGAATTCCACGGTGTCCCGGGCGTCGGTGCGGGTTTGTTCCCGGAACGTCAGCAGTGCGACGGGCCGGAGGCCGGGGGGCAGCGCTGGCGTCTTACTCCCTCCGGGTGATGTGTCCGCTGCGGCCAGGAGGAGGGTCCTAAGACCGGTCCCGGCGAGCTCGCCGGCTCGTTCCAGGACGCCGGCATGGTCCGGCTCCGTCGTCCCGGGCGAGCTGTCGGCGGACCCCGGATGCGAACCTCCGGAGACGCCGTTTGGCGGCGCCAGAATCATTTCCGGGGCCCCCAAAATCCATGTTGGTGCCGTGCCGTTTCCCCCGCCAAAGGTCACCCCGCTCCACTTGCGGGAGGAGGAGAACGGAACGTAGGAAATCGACTGGAATCCGCCGTCGTCCTCGAAAGCGCTGCCTAGGCTCCGCGCTGTCGCGTTTGCCTCGGGTTCGGACGCAAACCAGCCGAGTGCCTGCTCCCAGCCCGGATCCGGCGTTGACGACAGCCGGTGGACCGCGTCGAACTTCAGGCCGCCCTCCGTCAAGGTGCCGGTCTTGTCCATGCACAGGACGTCCACCCTCGCGAGTCCTTCGACAGCTGCCAGTTCCTGAATCAAGACCTTGTGGGCCGCCAGCCTGAGCCCTCCGACCGCGAACGCCACGCTGGTCAGCAGCACAAGGCCTAAGGGAACCATCGCGATCACGCTGGCGATGACGCCTACCAAGGCTGCCGTCCAGGCGCCTGTCGCAATAGCGTCCTGCCAACCGCCGCGCGCCTGCAGCTCGCCGTTGACCACCAAAGCGGCGACAGGAAGGATAGCCCAGGCAATCCAGCGCAGCACACGGTTGAGGCTGTTGCGGATTTCCGAGTTGACGAGCGAGAACCGGCGGGCATCAGCCGTGAGCCGGCTGGCGAAGGAGTCTGCACCCACCCGTACCACCCGGGCCTTGCCATGGCCGGCCACAATGATGGATCCCGAAAGCACTTCAGACCCGGTGTCCTTGGCAATGGGGTCCGATTCGCCGGTGAGGAGGGATTCATCCGCTTCGAGCCCCGCGGCTTCGAGCACCGCTGCATCTGCCGTAACTTGGTCTCCCGCGCGCAGGACCAGGACGTCGTCACGGACGACGTCGGCCGTGGCGATCTCCCGGATGCTCCCGTCGCGCAGTACCCGGGCGCGCGGGGCATCCAGGACGGCAAGACGGTCCAGGGATCTTTTGGCCCGGAATTCCTGGACGACGCCGATCACTGCGTTCCCCGCGGCAGCCAGGCCGAACAGTGCGTCCTGCCAGCGGCCCAGGAGCAACAGCACAAGGAAGCTCGAGCCCACGATCGCGTTGAAGAGCGTGAGGACGTTGGCCCGGAAGATCTGCCAGAGGCTGCGACTCGTCTTGTCCGGTACCCGGTTGTCCAGACCGCTTTCAATCCGGGCCGTGACGTCGTGCTGCGAAAGCCCGTTCACGGCCGGACCGGACACGTGCCGATGGAACGGAACTGCTTTCTGGCGCCGGCGCTGTGCCCTCACCCCCTGATGGTATCCGCAGCCGCAGCCAAAAGTGATGGAGCATACAGCCCCAAACCACGACGGCGGTCTGCCGCCAGGGAGAGGAAGGCGGGGCCGCTGGTCCGGGCTGCCGCGGTTTTCGCGTTGACCGCGCGCGCCACCGCCCGGTGGGTGGGCGGGTTTGCAGTTACCCCCGACTGGGTGTATTGTTTTCTAAGTCGCCACGAGGGAGCGCAGCGGAAACGCTGAAGGACCGGAGGCGGCCAATCCCCCAAAAATAATTCAAAACCGAGTTCTTTCGGCGTCAAGATCGCTAAAGAATTTTGGTGGGGCTGGTTCGTATGCTGATGCAGGTCCGGGAAATCGGATTTGCTTCGGAGGCTGAAACCGGGTAAGTTTGAAAAGTTGCTCCGGAGTGATCCTGGACCGTTTGGTTTGGGTGGTGCCGGGTGTGTCTGTTGTTTGAGAACTCAATAGTGTGCCAAGTTTGTTGATACCAATTGTTTTATTGATTGGTTGTTTTGGCTGTGTTGTCCACCCCGTGGATGGCATGGTTTTTACAGC
>NZ_JBFTQK010000011.1:0-547 GCF_056398965.1 Arthrobacter sp. 01T414
GTATCAACAAACTTGGCACACTATTGAGTTCTCAAACAACAGACACACCCGGCACCACCCAAACCAAACGGTCCAGGATCGCTCCGGAGCAACTTTTCAAACTTACCCGATCACCAACCGCTTTGCAAACCGGCGTATCCGCCGAATTCCAAGCAATGGAAGGGTCCCCACCCAAAAAACCAGCACGGAAATCCGCACCATTTTCAGGCCGTTCAACAAGGGGGTCGGTCGCTAGCTTTCCGCTTCAGCGGCGGCGACTCGAACTACTCTACACACCAACCCGACCCGGAACAAATCGACCCCCGCGGGTGCCTCTGCGGGTCATAATCCCCCGGAATCTCGCGGATCCCTACCGCCGCAGCGGGCCTATAGAGCCCAATAGCTCCGGGTAGGGCGCGTATGAAGTGGGTCACAGTGCGAGCCGACGGCGATCGGCCCGGCCTGAGACTCAGCATGCGCGCCGGGGCTAGCAGCGGTCCGTTGTCGTTCATGCGCGTTCGTTCCCTGCCGTCGCGTGCGTCCCGGCGTCGGGCTCCCGGGAGCCCGA
>NZ_JBFTQK010000013.1:0-428 GCF_056398965.1 Arthrobacter sp. 01T414
ACCGGGGGCGTCACAGGAGGAACGCTCCGTCACAGGAGGAACGCTCGGAGTATCCGGCTTGTCACCACCGCCACCGTTGCCGTTGCCGTGGTCACCGCCATTGCCAACCGGGGGCGTCACAGGAGGAACGCTCGGAGTATCCGGCTTGTCACCACCGCCACCGTTGCCGTTGCCGTGGTCACCGCCATTGCCAACCGGGGGCGTGACAGGAGGAACGCTCGGAGCATCGGGCTTGTCGCCACCGGTGCCGTTGCCGTGGCCGTTCCCGCGGTCACCGCCGTTGCCCACCGGGGGCGTGACAGGAGGAAAGCTCGGCGTGTCCGGCTTGTTCGAATTGTCCGGCTGGGACGACCCTGGTCCAGCCGGAGGGGTGGTTGAGCCGCCTGAGTGCACGCCCGTGGCATTGCTTGGTGGCGCGGCGTTTGCGG
>NZ_JBFTQK010000014.1:0-413 GCF_056398965.1 Arthrobacter sp. 01T414
ACCATCACCATCACCGGAACGGCGAAAGTCGGGGCCACGCTCACGGCAGTCCCGGGAACCTGGGCTCCGGCCCCGGTCACCCTGGCCTACCAGTGGAAGGCCAACGGCGCCGCCATCAGCGGAGCAACGGCCAGCACCTACAAGCCGGCCGCGGCCGACCTCGGGAAAGCGATCACCGTCACCGTGACCGGCTCCAAAACCGGCTACACCACCGCCGAGAAGACCTCGGCGGCGACGGCTCCAGTCGTGGCTGCAGACCAGATCCTGACCGCACCGGTTCCCACCATCACCGGAACGGCGAAAGTCGGGGCCACGCTCACGGCAGTCCCGGGAACCTGGGCTCCGGCCCCGGTCACCCTGGCCTACCAGTGGAAGGCCAACGGCGCCGCCATCAGCGGAGCAACGGCCAGCAC